>NZ_JAGGPA010000055.1 GCF_018614035.1 Streptomyces sp. ISL-96 | reverse complement strand
CCGACCATCCAAAACAGTCACTGCTCCTTGGTCTCCAGCAAAACAATTGGTCCATTGAGCCCCGGGTTTGCGCCCGCACTAAACGGCAGCACCTGGATTGAGACATGACGGAGCGAGCCGACCTCCAGCAGGTGCAACAGCTGCTCCTTGTGCGCCGCTGGCCCGCCCACTGGGCACCGCAAGACAGCTTCGTACAGAACAAAGCTGCACTCGACCGGTGGCCTCCTGTTGAGCAGGGACTGTCGGCCCAGTCGCGCCTCGACCCGAGCCTCCACCGTTTCGTCGTCCAGCGGCGGACGGTGCGCCATGAGCAGAGCTCGCGCGGTGGCCTCGGTCTGGAGTAGTCCGGGGATAAGCAGGGGGTCGTACCACCAGAGACTCACGGCCTCGGATTCGTACTGGAAGTACTCCTGCGACCGCGCAGGGAACTTTTCCGGCACCAGGAACTCCCGCGCCGCAATAAGCAACCCACCCGCCCCGCAATACCCGTCCGCCACCTGAAGCAGATGCAGCGTCGGCTTTCGCCGCCCAGCCTCCATCGCCTTTACGTACTCGTAGCTGCAACTGGCCTCCTTGGCCAGCGCCTCCCGCGTCACACCCGCCCGCTCACGCCAGCGCTTGATCTGATTGCCGCAGTACCGCCAGGCCATCGGCGGTTCGGGGTTTGCCATGGTTACAACCACCCTCTGTACCGGGGCCGTTACTCCACCAAGCTATGCCCCTTCCCTCACGGTATGAGCCATGAACGACCACACCGAGTGGCACTTCCCCCGCCACCCCCGCAGCGTCGGCCGCGCCCGTAACCTCCTCGCCGACCAAGCCCGGGAGTGGAAGGTGCCCGATGACGCCGCTGAGACCGCAACCCTCCTCCTCAGCGAGCTCATGACCAACGCCCTGCGTCACGCGGGCTGCGCGCCCGGCCGGGAGATCTGGGTGCGGTTCGCCTCGCGGCAGCAGGCAGTCGCCGTCCTCCGCGTCGAGGTGTCCGACGCCTGCGTCGTACTCCCGCATCCGCGCGACGCCTCGCCGGACGACGAGACCGGGCGCGGGCTCGCGCTGGTCGACGCGCTCGCCGCGCGGTGGGGGGCCGCGCCGCGTGAGTGCGGGGTCGGCAAGACGGTGTGGTTCGAGGTCAATTGCCTTGAGGCGGCCGGCAGCGGTGTGTAACGGTGCGCCCATGCCCAACGACCCTCGCAGTAGCCCTCTCCCCAGATCCGTCGCGGAGGCTGTCGCCGCAGAACAGCAGACAAAAGCGCGCCTGCGCTACCTCTATTTCTGGGGCCACCGGCCAACCCCCGGCTCCGCCGCCGGGCCCGGATGCCTCAGCCAGTGGTGGCCCGTCGAGTTCACCGAGGACGGTCACACCTACCGCTCCGCCGAGCACTACATGATGTCGCACAAGGGCTGGCTGTTCGGGGATGACGAAACCGCCGCCAAGATCCTCCAGGCCAGGACCCCCGGCGAAGCGAAGGCCCTCGGCCGCCAAGTCGCCGACTTCGACGAAGCGACCTGGCGCGAGCACCGCTACGGAATCGTCGTACGCGGCAGCATCGCCAAGTTCGGCCAGCACAGCGCCCTCCTCCACTACCTCCTCGCCACCCGCAACCGCGTCCTCGTCGAAGCCAGCCCACTCGATCCCGTGTGGGGCATCGGCCTCGCAGCCGACGACGTACGCGCCGCCTCCCCCACCACCTGGCGCGGCCTCAACCTCCTCGGCTTCGCCCTGATGGACGCCCGCGAGGTGCTGCTTGCCGAGGAGGCGGCGTAAAGCCTCATGAGGTCGCGCTCGTACGTCGCCGCCGCGCCGGGAAACCATGCGTCCGGGCCGCCATCACCACCAGCAGCACCGGCACCAGCAGCACAAGGACGCTCCACGGGAAGGACGTCGGGCCGAGGCGGTCGAGCAGGATCCCGCCTGCCAGTCCACCGCCCGCCATGGCCGCGTTCCACAAGGTGACGAGCATGGCCTGCGCGGCGTCAGCCACGTCACCCGCCGCGTCAGCCACGGCGGTTTGCAGGAGGGTGGGCGCGCCTCCCCATCCGAGCCCCCACAGCGTCACCGCGACGTACAGCATGGCGGGACTGTCGGCCAGCACCGCCAGGATCGCGGCCGCCACGGCCACCAGGACGGTGCTGGCAACGGTCAGCGCCCGCAACCGGCGGTTGATCCGCGCGGCAGATCCTCCCCTGCCTCGACAAGCCCCGCGTCATCCACTTCCCCGACGCGACACCGGAGATGCTCGCCACGCTGCAACGCGAACGCGACCGGATGACCGAGCGCATCGAGTGCCTCATCCGCAACAGGGACGCCATGGACGAGTACCTCCAGACCGTCACACCAGCCGGCGCGCCGTAGCCCACCGCGTCAGCTCATGCCGGTTCGAGAGCTGAAGCTTGCGCAGCACCGCCGACACGTGCGACTCGACCGTCTTCACCGAGATGAAGAGCTGCTTCGCGATCTCCTTGTACGCGTACCCCCGCGCGATCAGCCGCAGCACCTCCCGCTCCCGCTGCGTCAGCCGGTCCAGGTCCTCGTCCACCGGCGGGGCGTCCGTCGACGCGAAGGCGTCCAGCACGAAGCCCGCCAGCCGGGGCGAGAACACCGCGTCGCCGTCCTGCACGCGGAAGATGGAGTCGACGAGGTCCGCGCCCGTGATCGTCTTCGTCACGTAGCCCCGCGCCCCGCCCCGGATCACCCCGATCACGTCCTCCGCCGCGTCCGACACCGACAGCGCCAGGAACCGCACCGGGTTCTCCACCGCGCCCATCATCGGCGCGCACCGGCGCAGGACCTCGACGCCGCCGCCACCCGGCAGGTGGACGTCGAGCAGGACCACCTCGGGGCGGGTCGCCGTGATGACCGTGACCGCCTGGTCGACGTCGGCGGCTTCGCCGACCACCTCGACGCCGGTCGTCTCGGTCTGCCCGATCTCCGCCTGCACTCCCGTACGGAACATCCGGTGGTCGTCCACCAGCACCACCCGTACCCTGCGTGCCTCGCCGCCGCTCTCAGTCGTGGTCTCGGTCATGCGTCCGCCGCCCTCTCCATCTCAAGCTCGACCACCGTGCCCCCGTCGGGCGCGGAACGCAGCCTCGCCGTGCCGCCGTTGCGCTGCATACGGCCGATGATCGATTCTCGTACGCCCATACGGTCGTCCGGCACCGAATCCAGATCGAACCCCGGCCCCCGGTCCCGTACGGAAACGAAAACCGTCCGGCCCTCGACCTCCGCGTAGACCTGCACCGCTCCGCCCTCGCCACCGTACTTGGCGGCGTTCACCATTGCCTCGCGCGCGGCCTGCATCTGCGCGACCAGCTTGTCGTCGAGCGGGCAGTCGCCGACGACCACGACCTCCAGCGGTACGCCGTGCTTGTCCTCGACCTCCGCCGCCGACCGCTTGACCGCCTCGGCGAGGGTGGTGGGCTCCTCGGACTCCTCCTTGCCGTTGCCCTCCGGCTTGTAGAGCCAGTTACGCAGTTCCCGCTCCTGCGCCCGCGCCAGGCGCCGTACCTCTCCGGGGTCCTCCGCGTTGCGCTGGATCAGCGTCAGGGTGTGCAGCACCGAGTCGTGCACATGAGCGGCGACCTCGGCGCGTTCCTGGGCGCGGATGCGCATCAGGCGCTCCTCGGACAGGTCCTGGGTCATACGGACCAGCCAGGGCCCGGCCAGGAGCGCTATGCCGGCGACGACCGCCAGCGCCGCCGTCAGTACGTTGCCGAGCTGCGCCGCGGATCCCCGTACGACCAGGAACGCGGTCAGGCCCGTACCGACCAGCGCCACACCCGCCAGTCCGCGCGCCAGCTGCAGCATGCGGCGGCGGCGGCCGATCTCCATCCAGTGGGCGCGGCGCGCGTTGTCGGCCTGGCGCCAGACGAGTACGACGCCGAGGCCGATCAGCAGCGCCGGCCACACGTACCGCCCTGCCTGGCCGCCCACGTCGACGCTGGTGACGAAGGTGACGGCGCCGACGAGCAGCGCGAAGAGTGCGAAGACCTGGCCCTTGTCGGGCTTGCGGAGCTTGCGGCGCCCGTCAGGGGCGGTCTCGAAGGCCGAGCGCGGCGCGTCCACGCCGCCGACGCCGAGCGGCACCACGAACCAGAAGACGGCGTACAGCACCGCGCCAAGGCCGTCCGAGAGGAAGAGCGCGAGAAAAACGATCCGCACCCAGACCACCGGCAGTCCGAGATGCCCGGCGAGCCCGCGCGCGACACCTCCGAGCATCCGCCCTTCGGCGCTGCGGTAGAGCTTGCGCGGCTGCGACTCCTCCGGTTCGGGGCCGTGGGAGCTCGCGGCTCGGCGGGGCGTGGCGACTGGCATGCCCCGATGGTCACATGTACGGGCGGGTCCGGGCATCAGGGTCGGCCCCCCACATTCCCCTGACTACCGGGGTGCGCTGCGAGCCGACTCGGGGTGGAAATCAGGGATCGTCCAGGGTCGGGGCGGGTGCCGCGGCGCCGTACCGCCCCTCACCATGGACGTATGACACAGCCGTACGACGCCGCCGCTTCCCCGGCCTCCGCCGGAGAACCACCGCCGCCACCGCCGCCACCGCTGCCGCTGCGCCGCAGCAAGCGGCAGAAGGTGGTCGGCGGCGTGTGTGGCGGGCTCGGCCGGCACTTCGACCTCGACCCGGTGATCTTCCGGATCGGTCTCGGCGTCCTGGCCGCCACCGGCGGTCTCGGCCTGATCTTGTACGGCTTCGCCTGGCTCTTCATCCCCCTCGACGGCGAGGACGAGAACGAGGCACGCCGCCTGCTGACCGGCCGGGTGGACGGCGCCACGCTCATCGCCGTGCTCTTCGCCCTCGTCGGCTGCGGCCTCTTCCTCTCGATGCTGAACAACGGCAGCGTCCTCGGCTTCGCCGTGCTGCTCTCCATCGCCCTCGCCGGCGCCGCGTACTGGTCCAAGCGCCGCCGCCTCGCCGCCCCCGAAACCGGCCCGGCCGACCCGGTGACCGCGCAGGCGGCCGCCGTCGCGCCGCCCGAGACGCAGGCGCCGCCCGTAGCCGGTGCGCCCTCCTGGTGGCGGGACCCCATCGTCAAGGACGGCACGACGGGCCCGGTCGGCACCGGCTATCTGTGGGGGCCCGAGGGCGCGGTCGTCGACGAGGCGCCGGGCCGGGACCTGGGTGCGGCCCCGGCCCTTTCCTCGCAGCAGCGGCGCGACCCCGCGACGCGCGGGCCGCGCGGCATCGGCGGGCGGGTGTTCCTGCTGGCGGTACTGGCGGCCGGCCTCGGCACCGGCCTGTCGTGGGACACGCAGCCGCTCGGCACAAGCCTCCAGATCGGCCTGTCCTGCGCGCTCGCCGTCTTCGGGCTCGGCATCACGGTGAGCGCGTTCCGCGGCCGTACGAGCGTCGGCACGATTCTGCTCACCCTGATCACGGCGCTGATGCTGACGGGCGCCGCCGCGCTGCCGAAGGAGATCTCCACGGACTGGATGCGTACGGACTGGACGCCCGCCTCGGCCTCGGACGTGCGGCCGGGGTACGAGCTCGGCTCGGGCGTGGGCACGCTCGACCTCAGCGGCGTACGCGTACCGGCGGATTCGTCGGTGGCCACCCGGGCCGAGATCGGTGCCGGGCAGCTCAGGGTCGTCGTACCGAAGGACGTGAGGGTGGAACTGCGCATGAAGGTGGGTGTCGGCGACATCCAGCTGCCGGGAGAGAAGCGACAGGACTTCGACGTACGGACCGACCAGGACCTGCGCCGGACACTGCAGCCGGCCAACGGGCGGCCGCAGGGCGGTAAGCCCGCCGGGACACTCCAGCTGGATCTGGAAGTCGGCGTCGGACAGGTGGAGGTGACCCGTGCCGCGAAGTGACGCGCACCAATTCAGGCCCGGCAAGCTGATCAGCGGCCTCGTCGTGCTGGGCACGGCAGCGGCGTACACGGCAGACGCCGCAGGCGCATGGCAGGTCCCGGCCTACCTCGCGCTCCCCGTCATCTGCCTCGGGCTGCTGCTCGCGGGCGCGGCGAGCTGGGTGACCTACAGCGTGCGCCGGCGGCGCGCCGCCAGGGCCGCGTCGACGGAGAGGAACGGGGCGCCCGCGAGCACGAGCGGGAGCCAGGCCATGAGGTAGATCAGGTCGTTCCCGTAGTAGTACGGGTCGGACGACCAGCTCACCGTCAGCCACAGGCTCAGCGAGATCAGTGCCCCACCCAGCGCGGCGAGGCGGGCGAGCAGTCCGATCAGCGTGCCGATGCCGACGGCGACTTCACCGAAGCCGATGGCGTAGCCGAAACCCTCGGGGTTCTTGAGGGCGAGGTCCACGAGGGCGGGGATGGCCGAGGTGTCGCGCACGCCGCGCATCATCTCGCCGACCGAACCGGTGCCGCTCGCGGACATGAACTGACTATCCGTCAGCTTGTCCAGGCCGGCGTAGATGAAGGTGACGCCGAGGAAGATGCGCAGAGGCAGGAGCGAGTAGCGGCGCGACGCCGTGGCCCGCAGGCCGCCGCGCCCGTACGGCCCGTCGCCCATGCCCGTGCCCATGCCCGTGCCCGTGCCCGTGCCCGCGCCCGTGCCCGCCATGCTGCCGTTGCCGCCGGTTCGATACCCGTGGCTCATGGTCTGGTCCCGCCTCTCCGAAGAGTCAGCGCCGCCCGTACGGCGCGGGCACGATTCTCCCCGCGCCCCTCGAAGGGGGATACGTACGCAACGGTGATCCGGCTCAAACGGCAGGTCGCAAACGGTGCTGTTCAGCCGCTCAGCCTCTCAGTCGGTGACGTCGATCGTCACCCGGTCGGTCTCCGCGCCCGCCGCCGTCACCACCTGCACATCCACCCGCCCCGGCTCGACCTCCACCGGCACGGGCACGGTCAGCACCGTGTCCGTCGGGTTGGCGAAGCCGCCCGGCACCGGGATCAGCGGCACATGGACGTGCACCGTCCCGATGCGTACGACCATCCGGGCCAGCCGGTCAGGGGTCCCCGCGCCCGGCGGTACGAACCCCGCGCCGCGGATCTCGATGTCGTCGCCGGTACGGATCGGCGCGTCCAGATCGCCCGCCTCCCTGGCCCGTACGACCGACAGGACCACCGGGCGCCCGCCCTCCGCGTACTTCCCCGCGAAGTACGTCGCCGCCGAGACCGCCACCAGCACGGCCAGGCCCCACGGCAGGTCGGGCAGTTGCTCGGGCCGCCGGGCCAGACGTACGGCGGCGAAGACCACCGCGACCGCGCTCACCAGGACGTACTGCACGTCGGCGAAGTTGCCGCGGCCCGCGTCGTCGGTGAGCAGGTCGGCGGCGCGGGGCCGGTCGGCCCGTACCTTCTGCAGGCGCTGGGAGAGCACCCGGACGCTCACCACGTGACGTACGACAACCGCGATCGCACAGGTCAGCGCGAGGACGGTCAGCATGCCGAGCCCACGGGCCAGTTCGAGGCCGGCGATCAGCGCGTCGCGGTCGGCGTGGTCGGAGGCGCCGGCCAGCTGGATCGCGATCACCAGCACCGCGAAGACGATGAGCAGGACCCAACTCGCGGCGACGGCGCGCGAGGTCGACAGCCGGTTGTCCTCGCCGATGAGGGGCGCGAGGAGGCCGCCGCGCGCCCGGTGCGTGCGCGCCGCGCCGGTTAGCAGGGCGGCGGTGACGAGCGCGGCGATCAGCCCCGCCGTGCGGGCCGGGGTCCAGCCGGCGCCGATGGCGGTGAACGCCTCCGCGAGCAGCAGCACAATCACACCGCCCCACACCACGAACAGCGTGCTGCGCCACACCATGGCCAGCCACGCCTCGCCCGCCTCGCGGCTGCGCTCGGCGACCGCGCGGGCCGACTGGGTCAGCTCGTCCGACACCCACTGGCGCGAGGCGCCCGCGGAGTGCGCGACGGCGGCGGGCAGCCCCTGACCTGCGGCGAGGCCGTCGCGCTTGGCCAGGAAGGCGGCGACGGCGCGTCGGTGGCCCTCGCGGGCGCCGTGCGGGCAGTCGCCGCACGTACAACCGCCACTGTGCGTGCTCTGTCGTGCCTCTTGCACAGCCACGGAAGTTGCCGCCCTCTCGCACTCACTGAAGGGAAGTTCCCTCCGGTGTAAGGGAATTCTGCCGTACGGAGGGAGACCGCCGCTCCACCCGAAAGAGTGCTACCCGAGTGCTACCCGAACAGCTCCGGCTCGGTGCGGCTGATCCGGTGCCAGAGCGGCTGGTGGTTGATCCACGCGACGAGGTCGCTGCCCAGCTGGTCGCGCGTGGCGACCGCGTCCTTGTGGTCGATCAGTACGGGCCGTCCCGCCGCCCGCGCGGCGAGCTGCACCTGGCAGCAGCGCTCCATCGCGATGAACCACCAGGCCGCCGCGTCCACCGAGTCCCCGACGGTCAGCAGACCGTGATTGCGCAGGATGACGGCCTTGTGGGGCCCGAGCGCCCCCGCGATCCACCGCCCCTCCGCCTCGTCCACGGAAACGCCCGTGTACGCGTCGTACAGCGCGTGGTCCTCGTAGAACGCGCACGCCTCCTGCGTGATCGGTTCGAGCAGCTCGCCCAGCGCGGACAGCGCGCGGCCGTGGACCGAGTGGGTGTGGGCGACGGCCACGACGTCCGGCCTGGCCCGGTGGACCCGTGCGTGGACCATGAAGGCCGCCTGGTTGACGTGGCGGGCGCCCTCGACGACCTGCCCGTCTCCGTTGACGAGGATCAGGTCGTTCACGGTCATGTCGGCGAAGGCGAGGCCGAAGGGATTCACCCAGTAGCAGTCGGCGTGCTGCGGGTCGCGCGCGGTGATGTGCCCCGAGACGCCGTCCTCGTACCCGTACTGCCCGAACAGCCTGAGCGCGGCGGCCAGCCGTTCCTTCCGGTACTGGCGTTCCTCGGCGGCGGTCGCGTGGGCGGGCGGCATCGCGAAGTGCAGTTGCTCGACGGGCACCGGTACGGGCGCGGGCGCGGGTATTTCGGCCATGGGGCGGAAGGTACCGCGCGGTACGGCAGGTGAACAGAGCCGCTCGCGATCAGTCTCTGGTGGGACGGCGGCGGTTGATCGCGGTGAGGTCAATGTCGATCTCGAACGGGACCGTCAGCTTGAGCCTGTTGTGGTAGATGCCCATGGGAACGTACGCCTTGAGCGCTGGATCGAGCTCATAGACGTACACGACAGGAAGGCCATCGTTCTCTTCCACGCGCCAGTAGTGCGGCACGCCTGCCCCGGCATATTTTCGGGGCTTGACCTCACGGTCGCGCTCTTCGGAGTCCTCGGAGACGACTTCAACAGCCAAGATGACGTCCTCGGGCTTGAGGTAGGTGCGCTTTGGCCCGGTATCCGCTCCGACCGGAACCACGAGGACGTCCGGTTCAGGCCTGTTTCGCTTGTTCAGCTTGATGCTGAACTCACGGAAAACGTCGAGCTCGTCCGAAACCTGGTCCAGGAGGGTGTTCTCAAGCAGACGCATGGTGCGCATGTGGAAAGTAGTTTGCGGGCTCAAGAAGACGAGGCTCCCGTCGATCAGCTCAGTGCGCCTGGGCAAGTTCGGAAGCCGGTCGAGATCGTCCGCGGTCCAGCCGCCTGCCGGGGGGACTGGATAGTTGTAGTTCTCGTCCAGTTCGTACTCGGGTGCGGCGCTCATGATTGCTCCCATGTGACGGAGTCTCGCGTGCAAAGTCAGCGTACCCACCGGGAACGACAACGCCGCCACTCAAACGAACGAGCGACGGCGTCGGCGTTGACCCTGCTAAGCGGGGATTACTCCCACTCGATCGTCCCCGGCGGCTTGCTCGTCACGTCGAGCACCACGCGGTTCACGTCCGCGACCTCGTTCGTGATCCGGGTCGAGATCTTCGCCAGTACGTCGTACGGCATCCGCGTCCAGTCCGCCGTCATCGCGTCCTCGGACGAGACCGGGCGCAGCACGATCGGGTGGCCGTACGTCCGGCCGTCACCCTGGACGCCCACGGATCGTACGTCCGCGAGCAGCACCACCGGGCACTGCCAGATGTCGCGGTCGAGACCGGCCGCCGTCAGCTCCTCGCGGGCGATCGCGTCGGCGTCGCGCAGCAAGTCGAGGCGCTCCTTGGTGACCTCGCCGACGATACGGATGCCGAGGCCGGGGCCGGGGAACGGCTGGCGCTGGACGATCTCCTCCGGCAGGCCGAGCTCCTGGCCGACCATCCGGACCTCGTCCTTGAAGAGCTGGCGCAGCGGCTCGACGAGCTCGAACTCGATGTCGTCGGGGAGTCCGCCCACGTTGTGGTGCGACTTGATGTTCGCGGTGCCGGTGCCGCCGCCCGACTCGACGACGTCCGGGTAGAGCGTGCCCTGCACGAGGAACGCGACGTCCTCGCCCTCCGCGCCGGCCTCGGCGACGATCTCCACCTGGGCCTGCTCGAAGACGCGGATGAACTCGCGGCCGATGATCTTCCGCTTCTCCTCGGGGTCGGACACCCCGGCGAGCGCGTTCAGGAAGCGCTCCTGCGCGTCGACGACCTTCAGCTGTACGCCGGTGGCCGCGACGAAGTCCTTCTCGACCTGCTCGGTCTCGCCCTTGCGCATCAGACCGTGGTCGACGTACACGCAGGTCAGCTGGTCGCCGATGGCCTTCTGTACGAGCGCTGCCGCGACCGCGGAGTCCACGCCGCCGGACAGGCCGCAGATGGCGCGCTTGGTGCCGACCTGCGCCTGGATGGCGGCGATCTGCTCCTCGACGACGTTGTGCGTGGTCCAGTCGGGCTCGATACCCGCGCCCCGGTAGAGGAAGTGCTCCAGGACCTGCTGGCCGTGCGTGGAGTGCATCACCTCGGGGTGGTACTGCACGCCGTACAGCTTCTTCTCGTCGTTCTCGAAGGCGGCGACCGGCACGACGTCCGTGGACGCGGTGACGGTGAAGCCCTCGGGGGCGGCCGAGCAGGCGTCGCCGTGCGACATCCACACCGACTGCTCGACCGGGGTGCCCTCGAAGAGGGTGGAGCCGGCCTTGGAAACGGAGAGAGGGGTACGCCCGTACTCGCGCGCACCGTTGTCGTCGACCGCGCCGCCGAGCGTCGTGGCCATCAGCTGGAAGCCGTAGCACATGCCGAAGACCGGGACACCGGCCTCGAAGATCTCGCGGTCGAGGGTCGGGGCGCCCTCGGCGTACACGGAGGACGGACCGCCGGAGAGGATGATCGCCTTGGGGTTCTTGGCCAGCATCTCCGCCACCGGCATGGTGCTGGGGACGATCTCGCTGTAGACGCGGGCCTCACGGACACGGCGGGCGATGAGCTGGGCGTACTGCGCGCCGAAGTCGACAACGAGGACGGCGTCGGGGGCGGCGGGGGGCACTGCTGGCACGGGGCGGCCTTCCGGCGGTGAAGGGTGTCGGGACTGTCAATTCTAACGGGGACGCGACATTCCCTTTGTCTCACCATACGAACCGGGCTTTGGCCGCCCGTCGGCGCCAGGACATACTGGACCCATGCACAAGCAGCTGAGCTTCCTCTTTACCTATGGCACCCGGTCCGACCGGTGCCATGGTCGAGCTGCTTGAGCTACTGACAAGCGACTTCACAGGCGCCCCGGGCCGACAAGGCCCGGGGCGCTCTGTCATTCCCGGGCCTGGCCGCCCCGGTGGGCCGTACCCCTTCATACAGTGGAGATACGGATATGAGCACCAGCACCCCGACCGCCACCCCCGCCACCGCCGCCGACAAGACCGGCGCCCGCACCGACGAGGCCGCGGACCTGATCGGCAACGCCCGGGAGCGCATCAACTCGCTCGACGACAGGATCATCGGTCTCATCCAGGAACGGATGGCCGTTTCGGCCGTCATCCAGGAGGCCCGCATCACCTCGGGCGGCCGCCGCGTGAACCTGTCGCGCGAGATGGAGGTCCTCGGCCACTACAGGGACGCTCTCGGGAAGCCCGGCACGGCGCTCGCGATGACGATGCTGGAGCTGTGCCGGGGCCGTATCTGAGGCCGTATCTGAGTTCGGGCGCATCCTCACCCGTACGGCGCGTGACCGGGCCCCGCGGGGCTTCGTTGGTCCCGGTGTCCGCGCCAGCCAGGGGCGGGCGCGCAGGAAAGAACCACGCGTGGCTCCGCCGGGGCGTGCGGCGTACTGCGAGTGCGTCGTGGGACCTCGTCCCGGCGCGCGTGACCGGTCGGCAGGGGACAGCAGCCCGGTCACCCGAGGCGGTCGGTTCCGGGGACGCCCGGAACCGACCGGCCGTGTCACCGGGCCGGGTCGCGGGATGTCGTCGAAACTGTTGCGCCCGCCGCGGCAGATCCCGCACGATGCAAAGGCAGCCCGCGCACGCGACACCACCCGTGCGCCCCTCGTGCGCCGGGCCGGCACCACCCAGCTCCACCCAGCTTCACCTCAAGAGCCAGCGGCGCACCCCCCGGCGCCGCCCCCGCGGCACCGGCGCTGCCCTGACGCCGGTGCTGACGGCCTGGGGCCCCGCGGAACTCCCCCGTCCGCGGGGCCCTTCGCGTTGCGCGGGCGGTGTGCCTTGTCGGGCGGCGCGGCAAGCACGTGACGCACGCCACATGAGAAACCCATGAGGTTCCGGGCAACCCTTTACGCCCGTCACAGGTCATCCATGCGAACCAACGGCCACCTGTGCACCCCCACGCCACGGCGGCCCTCACATCTCGTGCCGCTGCTTGCTCGGCACGCCAGACTTTCTGAGGTCTACATGAAGCTTCGCCGCGCCATGGCCCTTGCGGCCGCGACGGCCGTCATAGCTCCTGCCGCTCTGCTGGCCGCGCCGACCGCGTACGCCGAGGATGCCCCCACCACCCAGTCCACCTCGGGTTCCACGGGCACCACTGACGGCACGGACTCCGGCACTGACACCACTACGGACACCGACCCGAGCGACGACGCCACCACCGGCGACACCGACACCGCGGGCAGCGACACCGCAGGCGGCGACTCGGCCGGCACGGACCCGTCCGACGACGAGCCGGACACCGGCACGGCGGGCGACACCGACGGCGAGAACGACCCTGCGGACGGCACCGGCGACGAGACGGACCCGGCGGACGGCGACGACCCCGCGGACGACACCGAGGGCGACGAGGACCCGGCGGACGACACCGACCCGGGCACCGAGCCCGGCGACGAGGAGCCCGACACCAAGCCCGGCGACGACGAGGGCAAGGAGGAGGACGAGGACCCGGCGGACATGGGCGACTACGAGCCCTGCGAGCCGGTCTACGACGAGGACGGCGACATGGTCGACGCCGAGTCGGCCCTCCAGCTGGACATCAACGGCCTGCCCGGCAAGATCGTCGCGGGCAGCGGCTGGCACACCTTCAACATGACCGCCTCCAACACCACGGACAAGGCGCTCGGCGAGGTCCGCTGGGTCGCCTTCGTGGACAACTACTCGGAGAGCGAGAACGAGGACGACTGGCTGAGCGAGCACTCGCAGCTCCAGTACCTCGACCCGAACACCAAGACCTGGAAGTCCATCGCGGACTTCGAGTTCATGGGCAAGACCGAGCTCGGTGCGAAGGACGTCGTCGACATCCAGCTGCGCCTGAACATCGACGCGGACGCCCCGGCCGGCGACAGCTTCGCCATCGGATTCGGCGCGTACCTCGACGCCGACGAGGAGTGCTACCGCGAGTCGGTCGGCTTCTGGGAGTTCAGCGTCCTGGCGCCGGGCGCCGGCAACCCGACCCCGGGCGAGCCCAAGCCGATGGATCCGCCGAAGCAGCCCGCGCAGCCCGTCAGCCCCAAGGAGCCGCAGGGCGGCGTCAAGGAGATCGCGGTGACCGGCAGCCTCGCGGAGACCGGTTCCTCGTCCGCGGTGCCGATGTTCGCCCTCGCGGGTGGCGCGGCCGTCGCGGTCGGCGTCGGCGCGATGTTCGTCGTACGCCGCCGCCAGGCCGGTTCCGAGGCCTGACACGGCCCGTATGACCCGGTGACACACCGGCAGAGCCGGTAGAGCCGGCAAGAGGCGCTGCACTCGGAGGGGGGTGCAGCGCCTTTTGCCTGCCCGCTTGCCTGCTTGCCTGCTTGCCTGCCGCTCAGCTCTTGGGCGGGACCGCCGGCATGCCGAGGAACGGCAGCTTCAGCGCGCCGAAGGCATCCTTCGGCACCGCCGGTGCCTTCGGTTCGATCGCCGTGAGGCGCTCGTACGCCGCGTCCTGCGCCGGGCGCACGTCCGGCTCACCCTTGTTGGGCCAGTACGACATGGCGCGCTCCGCCTGTGCGGTGATCGTCAGCGACGGGTTGACGCCCAGGTTGGCGGAGACGGCCGAGCCGTCCACCACCGAGATGCCCGGGTACCCGTACAGCCGGTGGTACGGGTCGATGACGCCCTGCTCCGGCGAGGCGCCGATCGGGCAGCCGCCCAGGAAGTGCGCGGTCAGCGGCGTACCCATGAGCTCGCCGATGTTGCTGCCCGCGAAGCCGTTGATCTCGTCGGCGAGGATGCTCGCGGCGCGCGCCGCCTCGGGGATCTGCTTCGGGTTGGGCGCGCCGTGGCCCTGGCGTGCGGTCAGCAGGCCCTTTCCGATGCCGCCCGGTTTGCGGTACGTCGTCAGGGAATTGTCCAGCGACTGCATGACCAGGCCGATGATGGTCTTCTCCGACCAGCGGTGGTTGGAGAGCGACCGCAAGGTCAGCAGCGGGTGTCTGGCGGCGTTGCCGAGCCAGCCCAGGGCGCGGGGGAACTTGTCGGCGTACGGCACCTGGATGATGGACATCGCGCCCATCGCGTTGGAGCCCTTGCCGTAACGGACCGGCTCGATGTGGGTGTTGGCGTCGGGGTGGATCGAGGACGTGATGGCGACGCCCCGCGTGAAGTCCGCCTTCTTGGCGCCGGTCTTCGCGCCGTGCTTCTTGCGGTAGCGGCGGTCGGTGGTCTGGGAGCCGACGAGGGCCTCTGAGTTGGTGCGGGTCAGCTCGCCCAGTTTCGCGGAGATGCGCGGGAGGTCGCCGCGGTCCTTCATGGTGTGCAGGAGGGTCTGCGTGCCGTACGTACCGGCGGCGACGACGACCTGGCGGGCACGCAGGGTGCGGGGCTCGGCCTTGCGGCGGGCGTCGGTGGGGACGGTGGCGACGCGGTAGCCGCCGTCCGGGTGCTCGGTGAGGCCGACGACGGAGGTCATGGGGTGGACGACCGCGCCGGCCTTCTCGGCCAGGTAGAGGTAGTTCTCGTTGAGGGTGTTCTTCGCGCCGTGCCGGCAGCCGGTCATGCACTCGCCGCATTCGGTGCAGGCCTTGCGGGCCGGGCCCGCGCCACCGAAGTAGGGGTCGGGAACCTCCGCGCCGGGCCCGGCCGTTGAATCACCGTCGGCGTCCTGCCCGTCGCCGAAGAAGACGCCTACCGGTGCCATGTGGAATGTGTCGCCCACTCCCATGGCCTCGGCGGTCGCCTTCAGGTGTACGTCGGACGGCGTCATGGTCGGGTTCAGCCGCACCCCGAGCATGCGCTTGGCCTGGTCGTAGTACGGCGCCAGTTCGTCCTGCCAGTCGGTGATGTCCGCCCACTGCTGGTCCTGGAAGAAGGGAGCGGGGGGTACGTACAGCGTGTTGGCGTAGTTGAGGGAGCCGCCTCCCACACCCGCGCCCGCCAGCACCATGACGTTCCCGAGCAGGTGTACGCGCTGGATGCCGAAGAGGCCGAGCGCGGGTGCCCACAGGTAGTTCTTGATGTCCCAGGAGGTCTTGGGCAGGGTCTCGCGGGTGAAGCGGCGGCCCGCTTCGAGGACGCCGACCCGGTAGCCCTTCTCCGTCAGGCGCAGGGCCGATACGGAACCGCCGAAGCCGGATCCGACGACGATGACGTCGTAGTCGTACACAGAGCTCTCCTGTGGCATTGGCGCTCCTCGTCAAGAAATCTGGGTCAGCGGAAACGCAGGACCTTCAGCGCCTTCAGGCTGGTGCTCATGAACGCCGCGTACTGCTCGTCGTCCATGCCGAAGGACGGGGCCATCGGGATCAGCCGCTGGTGAGCGACGGTCTGGGCCTCGGTGTACTTGAGGATGCCCTCGGAGCCGTGCCGGCGGCCGAGCCCGGATTCCTTCATGCCGCCCATCGGCGCCTGGACGCTGCCGTACGCCGGGGCGTAGCCCTCGTTGATGTTGACCGTGCCGGTGCGCAGCCGGGCGGCGATCGCGTGGCCGCGCTTGCCGTTCTTGGTCCAGACGCTCGAATTGAGGCCGTACGGGGTGGCATTGGCCTGCGCCACGACCTCGTCCTCGTCGGTGAAGCGGTAGATGGAGACGACCGGGCCGAAGGTCTCCTCGGTGCACACCGCCATCGGCGCCTCGACGCCGTCCAGGATGGTCGGTTCGAAGAAGAGCGGGCCGATGTCGGGGCGGGCGACGCCGCCCGCGACGAGCGTGGCGCCCTTGGCGACGGCCTCTTCGACGTGCCGCTTGACGTTCTCCAGCTGGCGCTCCCCGGCGAGCGAGCCCATGTCGGCGCCGTACGCGAGGGACGTGCCCAGGCGCATCGCCTTCGTACGGGCGGCGAACCGGGCCACGAAGTCGTCGGCGATCGACTCGTGGACGTACAGCCGCTCGATGGAGACGCACAGCTGCCCGGCGGAGGAGAAGCAGGCGCGGACGGCGCCCGCCGCGGCCTTCTCGACGTCTGCGTCTTCCAGGACCAGCATGGCGTTCTTGCCGCCGAGTTCGAGGGATACGCCGATGAGGCGGGCGGCGGCGCCCTGGGCGACCTCGCGGCCCGTACGGGTGGAGCCGGTGAAGGAGACGTAGTCGGCGTGCTTGACGATCTCGGGGCCGACGACCGGGCCGTCGCCGAGGACAACCTGGAAGACCTCGGCGGGCAGGCCGGCCTCGACGAGCAGGTCGCGGGCCCACAGGGCGGTCAGCGCGGTCTCGGTGTCGGGCTTCATCACGACGGCGTTGCCGGAGACGAAGGCGGGCAGGGCGTCGCCGATCGACAGCTCGAAGGGGTAGTTCCAGGGTGCGATCTGGCCGACGACGCCGCGCGGCTGGCGCAGCTCGGTGACCTTCGTCAGGGTCGGGATCGCGCCGGTGCGCCGCTTGGGCTTGAGGTACGACGCGGCCTTGCGCCCGTAGTGGCGGGCGGCTATCGCGACGGCCTGGACCTCCTCGTGCGCGTGCAGGCGGGCCTTGCCCGTCTCCAGCTGTATGAGGTCGAGGACCTCGGCCTGGCGCTCCAGCACCAGGTCGTGGAAGCGGAGCAGGATCGCGGCGCGCCGGCGCACGGGTATGGCCGCCCAGACGGGCTGGGCGGCGCGCGCCCGCTCGAAGGCGGTGGCGACGTCCTCGGGGGTGGACTCCGGCAGGTCCGCCAGCTTCTCGCCGGTGAAGGGCGTGTGGTTCGCGGTGCGGCCGGAGCCGACCACGTCACGCGTGAGCTGTGCGACCACCTCGGGGGTGACCACATCGGCCGCGGTGCGCGCACCTGCGGGGGCTGCGGCGAGTGGGTTCGTACCGAGGGCGGCGGCGGGGGCCTGCGTGTCCGTCATGAGGGGGAGAGTAAGCCTCCCGCTCGCCTTTTGGTACCCGCCGGTAACACCTTTTCACCAGCCCCTCACCACCGTGCCAGTGTTCACTGGCAAATAACCCCTGATCAGGGGGCTTGTGCCGGCCCCTGGGCCCGGCTGCCAGTCTAGCCGCGGGCGAACGAGTCGAGGGCGGTGTCGAAGTGCCGCTTGCCGTCGTCCTGCCTGCGGACCGGTGCCGAGACCCCCACCTCGTACATCAGACCGCCCTCCTCCCAGCACAGGTTGTATGTGTGCCGGTCCTCGTCGCCCGGCTCGAAGCCGTCCCGTACAAACTCCCAGAGCGCCGCCGCCAGCCCGTTGTGCGTGGTCCGCGTGACCTTGCCGGCGCGGTAGCCGGGGTGGGTGTCCGGCCCCTTCGCGTGCGCCAGCCGCATGGCGCCGAGCGGGCCGCCCGCTACGGGACTCTGCTGGCGTACGCCGATCCTGATGCTCCTGTCGGGCGACAGGTAGGAGACCTGGTTGTCGTCGGCCGAGCGCCGGTACCCCTCCGGGAGGGCGAGCGTGAAGCCCGCCGGGTCGGTCACCCTGCGGTAGCCGGGTGGGGGCGTGCGGCCGGGGTCGGCCGTGCCGGTCCGGGTGGGTCCCCCGTCGCCGGTGCCCGTCGAGACGGTCGAGGTGACCGTACGGGTGTGCGCGCTGTCCGCACGGCCGCCGCCGCCCTGGCTGTCGCCGTCGCCGTCGCCGTCACGCAGGAACAGCGTCGCCGTCGCCGCGCCCGCCGCCGCCATCACGGCGACGAGAACGCCCGCGACAATCGCGCCCCGGACGCCGCCGCCCCGCACACCGGCGCCTCTGAGGCGCGCCACCTTGTGGGCGAGCGGAACGTACTGCCGCGTGGTCCCGTACGGCTGGGTGGTCCCGTACGGTGTCGCGGCCTTGGGGGTGGTGCCGGTCACGAGGTACGCGAGCAGCAGCCGCTCCGCCTCGGCCGCGCCGAGTCTGCGCTGCGGATCGCGTTCCAGCAGGCGGCGTACGACGGGAAGCAGCGGGCCGACGGCGGCGGGCGGCCGGATGGGGTCGTGCATGACGGCGCACAGGACGCCGCTCAGGGAGTCGCGGTGGAAAGGGGACTCGCCGCTCACCGCCGTGCACAGCAGCACGCCGAGCGACCACATGTCGGAGGCCGGGCCCGCGGCGACGCCCTCCATCCGCTCGGGGGCGGTGTATTCGGGGGACCCGACGAAGGACCCGGCGTCGGTGATCGTCGTACCGCCGTCGAGCCGGGCGATCCCGAAGTCGGTGAGGACGACGCGGCCGCTGCCCGCTTCCAGCAGGACGTTCTCGGGCTTGAGATCCCGGTGCAGCACGCCGCGCTCGTGGGCGACGCGGAGTGCGCCGACCAGGGCGAGACCGATCCGCGCGGCCTCGCGGGTGTCGACCGGGCCGTCGGCCGCGATCCTCTCCGCGAGCGTATCGCCGTCGATCAGCTCCATGATGATGTACGGGAGTTCGGTGCCGGGGTCCTCGACGATGTCGTGCACGACGATCACATGCGGGTGGACCAGCTGGGCCAGGGTCCTGGCCTCGCGCAGCGCCCGCTCGCGCCGCAGCTGCGCGTCGGCGTCGGGCAGGCCGGGTTCGTCGCCGCCGAAGTGGAGTTCCTTGACGGCGACCGGCCGGCCGAGCAGCTCGTCGGTCGCCTGCCAGACGGTGCCCATGCCGCCGCGTCCCAGCCGGTCGCCGAGCCGGTACCGCCCGGCGATCAGGCGGCTGCCGCCCCCGTCCGCCCCGTCCTCGGTTCCCCCGGTCATCCCGTGTGAGTGGTCCACGTCTCCAGTCCCTGCCCGGCGTCCATGAGCCCCAAGAGGCGGTCGGTCAGCCGCCCGTCACACGGCGGGCCGGTAGGCCGCCGTGGCCTGTTCGTAGATCTCGGTGATCTCGTCGCGCTGGGTTTCCGGCCCGATCACCTGGACGACGTGGTAGCGGTCGCCGACGATCATCGCCAGGTTACGGACGTACACATCCCGCCCGCTGCTGTCCTGCCACGTGAACTGACCCTCCGCCATGGCCTGACGGCCCACGTCGATGCGGCGCAGACCATTCTGGGTCGACCAGGAGGAGTCCCTGACGGGCTGGAGCTCGCGCTCCTTCTTGAGCTGGTAGTCCATCGGGTCGCTGCCGTTGTCCTTGACGGAGTCGCGGCCGGGGACGATCAGCAGCTCGAAGTCGCCGCCCCGGTACCGGACCTGGCCGGCGTCGTTGAGCGGGCGCCGCTCCCAGTCCTTGTCGACGGCCGTCTGGAATCCCTCGGGGTCCTTGACCAGCTTGTACCCCTCGGCGACTTCGGTGGCCGGGACGGACGTCTGCGCCTCCTGGGACCCGGGCGTCTTGCGCGCGGGCGGCGGCGTGGACTCGGTCCCGGCGGAGGGGCCGGGGGTGGTGGGCGCGCCGGTGCTCCGGGCGTCGCCCGCGTTCTTGGGGGCGCCCTGGCTGCCGTCCTGCTCCTGCTCACCGGCCTTCGGCATGAAGACCAGCGCGTAGGTGAGCGCGGCGACCAGACCGAGGAGGATCAGGACGAGGAGCGTACGCCCGAGTGAACGCGGGCCGCCGCGTTGCCTCTTCTGAATCCGCGGCTCTTTGATCCGCGGCTCACGAGGCTGACGCGGCTCCCGTGGCGGCCGGGGCGGGCCTGGCTGCCGTGGCTCATGGTGAAGCTGCGGCTCGCGTTGCTCTCCCTTGCGCCCGGCCTTGGTCTTCTTGTGCCGGTGGCGGCCGTGCACGTCCGACGAGGATCCGGCGCGGCGCTTGCGTACGAGCTCGCCGCGGCGGCGCACGATCGGAAGGCGCGCGGCGTCGACGGACGGCAGCGGCACGATGTCCACACCGGCCTCCGGCTCGGGCGCGGACCGTACGAGCGAGCGGAGCCAGCCGCGCAGCTCCTCGAAGTCGGGCCGCTCGGTGGGGTCCTGACGCAGCAGCGACTCGACGACGGGCCGCAGCGGGCCGCACTCCTCGGCGAAGGCGGGCGGCTCGGCGCAGACGAGCTGCACCAGCTCTATGGCGCTCTCCTCCGGGTACGGGGCGTGGCCCTGCACGGTACGGAAGAGGAGGGCGCCCAGGGCCCAGAGGTCGGTGGAGGGGCCGATGGGCGGGGCCAGCTGCCAGTTCTCGTGGAGGGAGCCGGCCTGCTCGGGCGCCCAGCGCTCGGTGACCGCGCCGACGACGGCGATCCGCGCCTGGCGGGCCCGCTCGGCGGCGAGCGGAGTGGCGGGCCCCTGGTAGGCGGGAACGTGCCCGCCCGCCACGAACTCGTCCCAGCTCCGGGCCTGGGCCTGTGCGGTGGAAGCGTGCGCGTCGGCTCCGGCGGGGGCGTGGCTTCGCTGCTGGGTTTGGTCCTGGCCGCGTCGTAGGCCGTCGGCCCGCATTCCGTCGCCTGCGGCGGAGCGGGGGACCGCCCCGTGCCACGAGTCGTCGAAGTCGCCGGAGGCGCCCGGTGGGCGGCCTTCCGGGGTGTCGCTCGGCGCCGCGCCGGGCCCGGAGTGCCAGCCGCTCGCGGTGGTGCCGGCGAGTTCCGCGGGCGCGGGGGTGGGGTCGAGGTCGACGTACGGGCTGATCGCGCGCGGGCCCCCGGCCGGACGCGGCGCCGGGCGCTGGACCGGGAGCGAGCCTGTGCCGCCCTGGCCCTGCTCCTCGTTGACCCGGGCCGCCGCACGGGCTCCCGCGCGGTACGCCGCGATGGCCCCGGCGCGCGCGGCGCGGACCTCGGCGGCGGGGCTCCCGCCGCCCGCCGGCAAGGAGGCACGCACGCCGGAGCCGGGATCGGCAGCGGGAGCGCCGCCGTACGGCGCGGCCGCCTCGTGCCCCGGAGGCGAACCGGGGGCTCCCCAACTGCCGCCGCCCTCATCCGCGTCCACCGCCGGCTCCGCCGGCACCGGCACCGGCGCGTATCCGCAGAGCGCCTCCTCCGCCGCGCCGGCCGCGAGCCCGGTCAGGACGATGCGGCCGTCGTCGCAGACGAGCACCGTGCGGACGGTGATGTTCCGGTGGGTCCAGCCATGCGCGTGCAGCACCCGCAGGGCAGTCAGCACGTCGGCGGCGATTTCCGCGGCCCGGTAGGGATTCAGCGGCTTCTCGGCGAGCAGCGCCGCCAGTGGCCGCGCCGCGACCAGTTCACTCACTATCCACAGCGAGCCGCCCTCGGCGAAGACGTCGAAGACCTGGTCGAGCCTCGGGTGGTCGGGAATCTGCGCGGCGGCCTGCGCCGCCTCGATGGCCCGTCGCACGGCGGGATCGGTCGGCCGCCGCGTCGTACGCCCGGCCGCGCGCCGCTGCGCCGCCGCACCGGCGCCGCCCTCGCCGTCCAGGAACTCCGCGTCCACGACCTCGGGTAACGGCACCTGGCGGACGAGGACTTCCTGCCCGCTGTACGTGTCGAATGCCCTGGTCTCGACCAGCTCGTACGCGTCGGAAGGCGGCAGCGGAAGGCGGTAGCGGTCGGCAAGTACCCGTCCCGCGTAGTCGTCCACGACGCCTCCCCAGAGCGCACTGTTCCCCGACTCGGCCCCGACCGCACCAAGTCGTCAATTCCGGTCGCGTACGGTCAGTCCACGAGCTCTCACGATACGTGGCGGAACCCCGCCGCGCCGCCGGGTCTCGGCAACCCGGCGGTTCCGTACATCAGTCCTTCGGCTTGAACGTGTCGAACGCGGTCTCGCGCAGCGTCCGGCACTCCTTGCCGTCCCACTCGTCCGCCTTGCAGGTGACCATGATGGCGTAGCCGTGCTTCGCGTCGACCTTGAAGCCCCTGTTGAGCACGTGAACCCGCATTCCGGCTTCGTCGCGCTCGAACTCCCAGTCGGCGGTGGTGGGGTAGCCGTTGTAGTCGACGGGCCGTATCCCCAGGTGCTTGTAGTTGTCGCTGGCCGCCCTCGCGCCCGCCACGGCCGCGGCCCAGGCCGCCCGCGCGTCGTCACCGGGGCTGCCGGTGAAGTCGACCTGCACGCGCGGATATCCGCCGGACTTGTTGTATTTGCCGCCGGAGTTGGAGCCCGCTATGCCGTTCCGCGCAAAGCCCTTGGGCATCGCCATCGTGAAGTGGAACCGGTCGTCGGTGACCTTGACGTAGCCCTCGGGCAGCCCGCCGTCCTTCGGCGGGTCGTCCGTCTTGGAGTCGTCCGAATCGCCCTGGCCGTCGTCGTCGTTGCCGCTGTCCTTGCCACTGTCGTTGCCGGAGTCCTTGCCGGAGCCGTCACCCGTAGAAGGCACGGGAGACTTGTCGGCCTTTCCGCCGTCCGTTTCCTTGCCCTTGTCCGAGTCGCCCGTGGTGGGGCCGCTCGAAGCGGGCACCGGCTTCTTGGACTTGCCCTGGTCGGAGTCGTCCGGCCCGTTCAGCGCGACAGCGAGCACCGTGCCGAGCACCGCGAGCGCCGCGACCACGGCCACGATCACCAGCGTGCGCCGCGGTACGACGTCGGTCAGCGAGGCCCGCGCCGGCGGCCTCGCGCCCGCGCCCGGTCCGGGCTCCGCCCGGGACCGCGCCTGCGCAGCCTGCTTCTGCTTGGCGGCCTGGGCCGCCGCCGCGTTGCGTACGGACTTCAGCGCGCCCCGCAGCCGCTCGCTCGCGGCCGGACCCGCGTCCGCCCCGGCGTCGCTCCTGGCCGGCCGCACCGCACTGAGCACGTCCTCGGGAACGGGCGGCAGCGCCGCCACCCGCGTTACGTCCAGCGGCGGCTCGGTCTCGTCCGGCTTTTCGGGCAGGTGGATCACGTCGTTGAGGAGCGCGCGCGCACCCGCCTCGTCGAGCCGCTGGGCGGGGTCCTTGGCCAGCAGGCCGTAGATGACCTCTTCCAGCGGGCCCGCGTTCTTGGGCGGGTCGAGCGGCTCGGTCATGACGGCCGTGAGGGTCGCGATGGCGGACCCCTTGTCGTACGGCGGCGTGCCCTCCACCGACGCGTACAGCAGCCCGCCCAGCGACCACAGGTCGGCGGCCGGACCCGGCTTGTGACCACGGGCCCGCTCCGGCGAGATGTACGACGGAGCGCCCACCAGCATGCCGGTCGAGGTGATCGACGGGTCACCCTCGACCTGTGCGATGCCGAAGTCGGTCAGGACGACGCGGCCGTCCTCGGAGATCAGGACGTTGGACGGCTTCACGTCGCGGTGCAGGATGCCCTGGCGGTGCGCGGCGCGCAGTACGTCGAGGATGGCGAGGCCCACTTCGGCGGCGCGGCGCGGCGTCAGCAGGCCGTCCTGGCGCACGACGTCGGCGAGCGACTTGCCCTCGATCAGCTCCATGACGATCCACGGCCGGTCGTCCTCGTCGACGACGTCGTAGACGGTCACGGCGCCGTTGTTGCGGATCCGGGCGATCGCCTTCGCCTCACGCAGCGTGCGCGTGATGAGCCGGCGCTTCTCCTCTTCGTCGATGCTCGTGGGGAAGCGCAGTTCCTTCACTGCGACAGTGCGGCTCAGCGTCTCGTCGACGGCGCGCCATACCGTGCCCATGCCGCCCCGGCCGAGCACCTCACCGAGCCGGTACCGCCCAGCGAGAAGACGCCCCTGGGTGTCCTTGGACTGCTCCGCCTCCGACATGCGTCCCCTCTGCGATCCCTGATTTTCGCCCGCGATGGCTGCGTTCCAGGGTGATGCAGTAACACGCCCTGGCAGAGCCTTCATTGTCCCTCACCGCGCGACCGATCGTGGTCCCGGGTCACCGGGCCCTCTTCACAGCGCGAACAAAAGGGACCACGCGCAGGTCACAGCAGTTTCAGGGCAGCTCCACCGAACCTCCCCGCCACCCGGCCGAGTTCGCCGCATTACGGCCAGTCACCAAATCGGCGGCCGGATCGGCTCCCGGATCGGCTCATTTGATCGGCACGATGTCCGGCGCCCCCAGCCTCGCCGCGTCGGCCGTCAGGTCGTCCGGCTGCCGCTGCGACTCCCGTTCCGCCTCGACCCGCTTCTCGTAGTGCTCGACCTCCTTCGCGATGTGCTCCTTGTCCCACCCCAGCACCGGCGCCATCAGCTCCGCGCACTCGCGCGCACTGCGCGTCCCCCGGTCGAAGGTCTCGATGGAGATGCGCGTACGCCGTGTCAGTACGTCGTCCAGGTGCCGCGCCCCTTCGTGCGAGGCGGCGTACACCACCTCCGCCCGCAGGTAGTCGTCCGCAGCGCTCAGCGGATCGCCCAGCGACGGGTCGCGGGCGATCAGGTCGAGCAGTTCCTCGGCCAGCGAGCCGTACCGGTTCAACAGGTGCTCCACCCGCACCACATGAAGCCCCGTCCGCCCCGCGATCCGCGCCCGCGCGTTCCACAGCGCCCGGTACCCCTCGGCCCCGGCGAGCGGCACGTCCTCCGTGACGCACTCGGCGACCCGCTGGTCGAGGCCGTGGACCGCCTCGTCCACGGCGTCCTTCGCCATCACGCGGTACGTCGTGTACTTGCCGCCCGCGACCACCACGAGCCCCGGCACCGGATGAGCGACCGTGTGCTCGCGCGAGAGCTTGCTGGTGGCGTCCGACTCCCCGGCCAGCAGCGGCCGGAGGCCCGCGTACACGCCCTGCACGTCGTCGCGTGTCAGCGGCACCGCCAGCACCGAGTTCACGTGCTCCAGCAGGTAGTCGATGTCCGCGCTGGACGCCGCCGGATGGGCCTTGTCGAGGTCCCAGTCGGTGTCGGTCGTACCGACGATCCAGTGCCGTCCCCACGGGATGACGAACAGCACCGACTTCTCGGTCCGCAGGATCAGCCCGGTCGACGAGTGGATCCGGTCCTTCGGCACCACCAGGTGAATGCCCTTGGACGCCCGCACGTGGAACTGCCCGCGCTCCCCGATCAGCGCCTGCGTGTCGTCCGTCCACACGCCGGTCGCGTTGACGACCTGCCGGGCCCGCACCTCGTACTCCCCGCCGCCCTCCACATCCTGCACCCGCGCCCCGACGACCCGCTCGCCCTCGCGCAGAAAGCCGACCACCCTGGCCCGGTTGGCGACGTGTGCGCCGTACTGCGAGGCCGTGCGCACCAGTGTCGTCACATAGCGGGCGTCGTCCATCTGGGCGTCGTAGTACTGCAACGCGCCGACCAGGGCGTCCTTCTTCAGCGCGGGCGCGACCCGCAGGGCGCGCTTGCGCGAGAGGTGACGGTGCATCGGCAGTCCGCGCCCGTGCCCGGACGACACCGACATCGCGTCGTACAGCGCCACGCCCGATCCGGCGTACCACCGCTCCCAGCCCTTGTGCTGGAGCGGGTAGAGGAACGGCACGGGTTTCACCAGATGTGGCGCGAGGCGCTCCAGCAGCAGTCCGCGTTCCTTCAGGGCCTCCCGTACGAGCGCGAAGTCGAGCATCTCCAGATAGCGCAGCCCGCCGTGGATCAGCTTGCTCGACCGGCTCGACGTGCCCGACGCCCAGTCCCGCGCCTCGACCAGTCCGGTCGAAAGCCCGCGCGTGACGGCGTCCAGAGCCGTCCCCGCACCGACCACTCCCGCGCCCACGACAAGCACGTCCAGTTCACCATCGGCCATCGCCGCGAGCGCCTCGGCGCGCTCGGCGGGTCCCAGTGTCGCTGTCCTCACTGCTGCCTCCCGTAGTGGTCGGGGTGGCCGGGATCACATCCCTGCCCCCTCGATTCTGTCTGCGCTGCCCGACTTCAGCCACCGCCTGTGGACAGCGGTGGACAACACTCCCGCACCCCGGCCCCGCACAATGCCGCATAACGGTCATATTTACGCTTAGTCTGAAATTGCGCTCGCCCGAACTGTCCACAGGGCTTGCCTGTTGCCTCCCCTCCGGCTATTGGGAAGGACGGCCCACCGCCATGCCCGCAGATCTCGCCGTCATCGGACTCGGCCACCTCGGCCTGCCTCTCGCCCAGGCCGCGGTCGCCTCCGGCATCGACACCATCGGCTACGACACCGACCCACGCCTCCTCGCGGACCTCGCGGCGGGGCGCGCCCCGGCCGACGGCTCCCTCACCGCCGCCGACCTGCGCCGCATGCTCGCCGGAGGCTTCCGTACCGTCACCGCCCCGGCCGAGCTCGGCCGGGTCCGTACCGCCGTCATCTGCGCCCCCACCCCGCTCGGCGCCGACCGTACGCTCGACCTGAGCGCCGTCGGCGACGCCGCCAGGGCCCTGGCGGCGCAACTGCGCCCCCACACCACCGTGCTGCTCGAATCCGCCGCATACCCCGGCACCACAGAAGAATTCCTGCGCCCCATCCTCGAAGAGGGCTCCGGGCTGCGGGCCGGCCGCGATTTCCACCTGGCCTACTCCCCCAGCCGGGTGGATCCCGGCAACCGGCTGCGCAGTTACGCCGGCACCCCGCAGGTCATCGGCGGCCTCACCCCCGCCTGCACCGAATCGGCCGCCGCCTTCTACGGGCGCCTCACCGACAAGGTCGTCCGCGCGCGCGGCCCGCGCGAGGCCGAGACCGTCGGCGTACTGGAAACGAACTACCGGCACGTCAACATCGCCCTGGTCAATGAAATGGCCGTGCTCTGCCACGACCTCGGGGTCGACCTGTGGGACGTCATCCGCTGCGCCGAGACCAAGCCCTTCGGCTTCCAGGCATTCCGCCCGGGCCCCGGCGTCGGCGGCCACGGCGTCCCCGTCGACCCCAACTACATCCCGCACGGCAGCCGCACCCCCGGCCACCCGCTCCGCATGGTCGGCCTCGCGCAGGAGATCAACGGGCGCATGCCGCAGTACGTCATCCAGCGCTGCGCCACGCTCCTCAACGAGCACGGCAAATCCGCCCGCGGCGCCCGCGTTCTGCTGCTCGGCATCACGTACAAACCGGACCTCGCCGACCAGCAGGGCTCCCCCGCCCAGGAGATCGCCACCCGCCTGATGGACCTGGGCGCCCAGGTCGGCTACCACGACCCGCACGTCCCCGACTGGCGCGTACGCGACGTCCCCGTCCCCCGCGCCGACTCCCTGTACGAGGCGGCCGCCAACGCCGACCTGACGGTGCTCCTGCAGAACCACCGCACGTACGACCTCCAGGCCCTCGCGGTGAAGGCCCAGCTCCTCCTCGACACCCGCGGCGCGTCCCCGACGGGTGCGAGCCACCGCCTCTGAGTCCCCAACAGCCGCAGGCCAACAGCTCGATAACGCAATGCCGAACCGTCGGACCGGGCTGCTAGCCTCCGGGATCTACGCTCGCACGTTAGTGCGACGCGTCTCGTTCCCAGGGGATCCACCGTGAGCAAGCCCGTTCCACCGCCTGTCGGCAACCCCTTCGCGGGAGATGCCTACCCGGCGGCACCCGCCCCGGTACCCGCGCTCAGCAATGTCGGCCTCGGCGCTTCGGCACAGGCGTCGTCGCCGTAATTGTCGGTGTCCTTGTCTACGGCGGCCTGACGCGCGCCCTGGCGAACGAGGATGGCAACTACACCCAGATCGGCTATGTCGCTCACGGTGTCGGCGCCCTGGTCGGCCTGGCCCTCGACAAGGTCGGCGGCCGCCACCCGGTCCTGCCAGGCATCGGTGTTCCGCTCGCCCTGGCCGGCGTCTTCCTCGGCCAGCTCTTCGGCTTCGCGCTGATCATCAGCTGTGGTCGGAGACGGCTCCCGACCCGGTGCTTGAACCAGTTCGGCTCGGCGACCTTAATCAGCCAGTCGGGGGCGGCCTGGGTAGAGCGCGTTCAGCGCCGACCGCATCGTCTCCGCGAACCCAGCTCATCCCGGACCCGGATATCCAGGCTCCCCTTCGGGAAAGCCGCCCGAGCCACCCGCACCGTCTCCACCGGAATCCCACCTGGCTCCTTCGGCTGCGACACGTCGGCTCCCAAGACCACACCAGGTCTTGGGAGCCGATGTCACGCCAGGGCCCGAATTGACCAACAGCGTCCCGTCAGGTACCGGGCCCTCTCGCTGCATTGGGCGTGATGCGACCGGGCTGACTGGCCACTTCCAGGCGCAGGACCAGCTACCTCGCCGAATGCGCGTAGCGATACCCAATGGCCTTGCGGGCCACTCCCTTGCCGACGTACTTGCCATCCACCTTGCTGTAAGCCTTGAAAGAATAGGCCTTGTACACCGGATAGGCCTTCAGCGTCCCGAACTTGCCCTTGGGAACGACCCAGCTGCCGGCCATACTCTTCGTCCGCGACCTGGTCACATCAAAGCCAACCGCCGCGGAAACCGCTCCAGCACTTACATCGATCGAGGAGCTCTTGGTGTTGCTCACAGTTTCCGTGGCCGTGAGCGTGAGAGTCATGGGGCCTCGCCCCTGCACTATCGAGATGTAGTTCTTGCCCGTCTGCAGACCGACATACTTGACCTTCTTGATGTTGCACCAGTTGTAAGTCTTGACCTTGCCGAAATCGTCCTTCATACGCGTCACGCAGCTCTTCTGGGCTGCGGCACTGGGTCCTGCCGCCACACCAAGAATTCCGGCCACCAGGGCCAGGACCACGACAGAGCTCCGGCCGGCACGGCCGAATGCAAACGTACTCTTCCGCAAAGGATCCCCCTCTTTTCCACCGCCCCACCAACGGAGCGATAGCCGTCCACGGCCGACAGCCGTGTTCCCCCGGGCGCCGACCGTCCTGTACAGAACAAACCTACCGCCCTCCAGGAGAGGCTGGATGGCACTTCGATTCAATTTGATCAAGATCTGAGCATCCAGTATCCCGAGCCTCCCTCCAAGCGATCCGACGAGCCGTCAGCCCACAGGGCCGGTGTGGAAGCCGGACACAGCACGGGGCCTGAAACGCTCGGTCGGCGTTTCAGGCCCCAAGGTTCGGCCGGGTGTCTCAGCGCTTGTGCTCGGCCGGGGAGACCGTCACCTCGACGCGCTGGAACTCCTTGAGCTCGCTGTAGCCCGTCGTCGCCATCGAGCGGCGCAGCGCACCGAACAGGTTCATCGAACCGTCCGGGGTGTGCGACGGGCCGAGGAGGATCTCCTCGGTCGTGCCGACCGCGCCCAGGTCCATGCGCTTACCGCGCGGCACGTCCTCGTGGACGGCCTCCATGCCCCAGTGGTGGCCGCGGCCCGGCGCGTCCGTCGCGCGGGCCAGCGGGGAGCCCATCATCACGGCGTCCGCGCCGCAGGCGATGGCCTTCGGCAGGTCGCCGGACCAGCCCACGCCGCCGTCGGCGATGACGTGCACGTACCGGCCGCCGGACTCGTCCATGTAGTCGCGGCGCGCCGCGGCCACATCGGCGACCGCGGTCGCCATCGGCACCTGGATGCCCAGCACGTTGCGCGTGGTGTGCGCGGCGCCGCCGCCGAAGCCGACGAGGACACCGGCCGCGCCCGTACGCATCAGGTGGAGCGCGGCGGTGTACGTCGCGCAGCCGCCCACGATGACCGGGACGTCGAGCTCGTAGATGAACTGCTTGAGGTTCAGCGGCTCGGCGGCGCCCGACACGTGCTCGGCGGAGACCGTGGTCCCGCGGATCACGAAGATGTCGACACCGGCGTCGACGACGGCCTTGGAGAACTCGGCCGTACGCTGCGGAGACAGCGCGGCGGCGGTGACGACACCCGAGTCGCGCACCTCCTTGATGCGCTGCCCGATCAGGTCCGCCTTGATGGGGGCGGCGTAGATCTCCTGGAGGCGGCGGGTCGCGGTCTCGTCGTCGAGTTCCGAGATCTCCTGGAGCAGCGGCTCCGGGTCCTCGTACCGCGTCCACAGACCTTCGAGGTTCAGTACGCCCAGACCGCCCAGCTCACCGATGCGAATGGCGGTCTGCGGCGAGACGACAGAGTCCATCGGAGCGGCCAGGAACGGCAGCTCGAAACGATAGGCGTCGATCTGCCAGGCGATCGAGACCTCCTTCGGGTCCCGGGTGCGCCGGCTCGGCACGATGGCGATGTCGTCGAACGCGTACGCCCTGCGGCCGCGCTTGCCGCGCCCGATCTCGATCTCAGTCACGTGTGTGGCCTTTCCCTCTTGGTATGCCGTTCCAGTATCCCCGACACACATGCGAGGGGCGGCCCCGGGAATCTCCGGGGCCGCCCCTCAGCGTGTACGTGCGAGGTTACTTCCTGCTGTAGTTCGGCGCTTCGACCGTCATCTGGATGTCGTGCGGGTGGCTCTCCTTGAGGCCCGCCGAGGTGATCCGTACGAACCGGCCGTTCTGCTGAAGCTCCGGAATCGTCCGGCCGCCGACATAGAACATCGACTGACGCAGGCCGCCCGCGAGCTGGTGCACGACGGCGGAGAGCGGACCCCGGTAGGGCACCTGGCCCTCGATGCCCTCGGGGACGAGCTTGTCGTCGGTGCCGACGCCCTCCTGGAAGTACCGGTCCTTGGAGTACGACTTGGCCTGGCCGCGGGACTGCATCGCGCCGAGCGAGCCCATGCCGCGGTACGACTTGAACTGCTTGCCGTTGATGAAGAGCAGCTCGCCCGGCGACTCCTCGCAGCCCGCGAGCAGCGAGCCGAGCATCACCGTGTCGGCGCCCGCGACGATCGCCTTCGCGATGTCGCCGGAGTACTGGAGGCCGCCGTCGCCGATGACCGGCACACCGGCCGCCTTCGCGGCGAGCGAGGCCTCGTAGATCGCGGTGACCTGCGGGACGCCGATGCCGGCGACGACGCGGGTCGTACAGATGGAGCCGGGTCCGACGCCCACCTTGATGCCGTCGCAGCCGGCGTCGATGAGCGCCTGGGCGCCGTCGCGGGTGGCGACGTTGCCGCCGATGACGTCGACCGTCGAGTTCGACTTGATCTTGGCGACCATGTCGCCGACGAGCCGGGAGTGACCGTGCGCGGTGTCGACGACGACGAAGTCGACGCCCGCCTCGATGAGTGCCTGGGCGCGCTCGTACGCGTCACCGGCGACACCCACGGCCGCGCCGACGAGCAGCCGGCCCTCGGCGTCCTTGGCGGCGTTCGGGTACTTCTCGGCCTTGACGAAGTCCTTGACCGTGATGAGGCCCTTGAGGATGCCCGAGTCGTCGACCAGCGGAAGCTTCTCGATCTTGTGGCGGCGCAGCAGCTGGACCGCGTCGACGCGGGAGATGCCGACCTTGCCCGTGACGAGCGGCATCGGCGTCATGATCTCGCGGACCTGGCGGGCGCGGTCGGTCTCGAAGGCCATGTCGCGGTTGGTGACGATGCCGAGCAGCTTGCCCGCCGCGTCCGTCACCGGCACGCCGCTGATGCGGAACTTGGCGCACAGCTCGTCGGCCTCACCGAGCGTGGTGTCCGGGCGCACGGTGATCGGGTCGGTCACCATGCCGGACTCGGAGCGCTTGACGAGGTCGACCTGGTTGGCCTGGTCGGCGATCGACAGGTTGCGGTGCAGGACACCGACGCCGCCCTGGCGGGCCATGGCGATGGCCATGCGTGCCTCGGTGACCTTGTCCATCGCGGCGGACAGCAGCGGGACGTTCACCCGTACGTTCTTCGAGATGTACGAGGAAGTGTCGATCTGGTCGGGGGCCATGTCCGACGCGCCAGGCAGCAGCAGCACGTCGTCGTAGGTAAGCCCGAGCATCGCGAACTTCTCGGGCACTCCATCGACGTTGGCAGTCATGCCTGACACCTTCCCAAATGGTCTTGCTCGGCGCGGATGTCCATGCTAACGGGATCGCAACGTGTCTCATTCCACGAGCAAGATCACCCACAGAGTCTGTACGTTCGTACGGCAGGCACGGCACGCGGGAGGACCGGGCGCATCGGCCGTTACTGCCCGGCGAGCGCCCGCAGCCGGCTGAGCGCGCGATGCTGCGCGACCCGCACGGCACCCGGGGACATGCCCAGCATCTGCCCGGTCTCCTCGGCGGTGAGCCCGACCGCGACCCGCAGCACCAGCAGCTCGCGCTGCGCCTGGGGAAGATTTGCCAGAAGTTTCTTCGCCCACTCGGCGTCGCTGCTGAGCAGCGCGCGCTCCTCGGGGCCGAGGGAGTCGTCGGGCCGCTCCGGCATCTCGTCGGACGGCACGGCGGTCGAACCGGGGTGACGCATCGCGGCGCGCTGGAGGTCGGCGACCTTGTGCGCGGCGATGGCGAAGACGAAGGCCTCGAAGGGCCTTCCGGTGTCCTTGTAGCGCGGCAGCGCCATGAGGACCGCGACGCAGACTTCCTGCGCCAGGTCCTCCACGAAGTGGCGGGCGTCACCGGGCAGTCGGCTCAGCCGGGTGCGGCAGTAGCGCAGAGCCAGCGGATGGACGCGGGCCAGCAGATCGTGCGTCGCCTGCTCGTCGCCCTCGACGGCACGTCGGACGAGTGCACCGATCACCGTCGTCTCGTCGTCGCGCATCGGTCCATGGTGCCTTGACCCCGAGCCATCCGCGGCACCACGTCCGTAGTTGTGCACCGAAGCGTTATGAGCAGGTACGCCGGAACTCATCTCCTGAGCCCTCCCCTCCCGCTCGACCGAATCGTCCCCGAGGAACTCCACCCCTCAAGGATGCGGCATCGGCGACGGAAAGGGGCACGGGCGTCCGTGACCCCGCCCGCCGGACGGCGGACGGGGCACGTCGTAACAGCACCCGCGCGGGAGCGCACCGGTCCCGGTCCTAACGGACCAGGCCCCAGCGGAATCCGAGCGCGACCGCGTGCGCCCGGTCCGAGGCGCCGAGTTTCTTGAAGAGCCGCCGGGCGTGGGTCTTGACCGTGTCCTCCGAAAGGAAGAGCTCACGGCCGATCTCGGCGTTGGAGCGTCCGTGGCTCATGCCTTCGAGCACCTGGATCTCACGCGCGGTGAGCGTCGGCGCCGCACCCATCTCCGCCGACCTGAGCCGGCGCGGGGCGAGCCGCCAGGTCGGGTCGGCGAGCGCCTGGGTGACGGTCGCACGCAGTTCGGCGCGCGAGGCGTCCTTGTGCAGGTAGCCGCGGGCACCCGCGGCGACCGCGAGCGCGACCCCGTCGAGGTCTTCGGCGACCGTGAGCATGATGATCCGGGCGCCCGGGTCCGCGGAGAGCAGCCGGCGCACGGTCTCGACGCCGCCCAGACCGGGCATGCGTACGTCCATCAGAATCAGGTCCGAGCGGTCGGCGCCCCAGCGGCGGAGCACTTCCTCGCCGTTCGCCGCTGTCGTCACGCGCTCCACACCGGGCACGGTCGCGACCGCCCGGCGGAGCGCCTCTCGGGCAAGCGGGGAGTCGTCGCAGACGAGGACGGATGTCATAGCTGTCCTCCGCGGCTCTCACAGCTGCTGCGCGTCACCTTGAGCCTCCAGGCTGGTACATATTTCGTCACCTGTGCGGTTGACGCTCTCGGACACTTGCCCGATCGCTTGTTCTTTCAACCGCCTCGCACTCTCAACGACGGTCACTCGAAAGAGTTACGGGTCGGACGGCCGCCATCGGCACTCTACGTGAGGGCTCGGTCGCAGAGAAGCGCATCAGAGGTTGCCACACCCCGAAAGTAAAGCTATGCCCCATTTAGCGGCTTTTCTTCCGTTTTGCTGGTGTCTGTGGCTAGATTCGCAATGAGTCATATTTACATCTACTTGCACAAGTAGATGCCACCTCACGGTCCAGACGCACTCTCGATGCATCGATGCAAGGGGACAAGCAATGGCAGATTTCTCCCGCCTTCCCGGACCCAACGCCGACCTGTGGGACTGGCAGCTGCTCGCAGCGTGCCGCGGGGTGGACAGCTCGCTCTTCTTTCATCCGGAGGGAGAGCGGGGCGCGGCGCGGAGTGCGCGTGAGAACTCGGCTAAGGAGGTTTGCATGAGGTGCCCGGTACGCGCGGAATGTGCGGCGCACGCCCTTGCGGTGCGTGAGCCCTACGGCGTATGGGGCGGACTGACCGAGGACGAGCGAGAAGAGCTGATGGGCCGCGCGCGCAACCGCCTCATCACGGCTTCGACCGGGCCCGCCACCCACGCCGACCACATGAAGCCAACCCTCTGAAGGAACGTTTCTGCGCCATGGCCGCACCAAGGACCGCAGCCAGCGCCGAGGACCGCATCAGCCCCCTGCATTGACGCCGCTCAGCGAGCCGCGGCCAGCGCCAGCTGGTCGAGTGTGGCCGCCACCGCCGGCACCTGAGCCAGGTCCGGGAGTGTGAGCGCCACGATCTCGCGCCGCACGGCCGGTTCCACCGCCACGGTGCGCGCACCCTTCGGACGTACGGACTCCATCGCCAGCTCGGGCAGGACCGCGACCCCCAGGCCGGCGCCGACCAGGCCGATCACGGCCGGGTAGTCGTCGGTCGCGAAATCGATCCGGGGCGTGAAGCCCGCGCTCTCGCACGCCTCGACCAGCTGACTGCGGCAACGCGGGCAGCCCGCGATCCACGGCTCGTCGGCCAGTTCCCCGATGCCGACCTGACCCGCGTCCGCGAGCCGGTGCCCCTCGGGGACCAGGCCGACGAGACGGTCGGTGAGCAGCGGGCGTACGACCAGGTCGTTCCAGTCCTCGGCGGCGCCGCCGGGCCCGTAACGGAACGCCAGCGCCACGTCGCAGTCGCCCTCGCGCAGCATCTCGACCGAGCGCGGGGGCTCCGCGTCGACCAGCGACACGCGGGTGCCGGGGTGGGCGGCGCGCAGGGCGGCCAGCGCGGTGGGGACGAGGGTGGAGCTGCCGCTGGGGAACGACACCAGGCGTACGCGTCCGGCGCGCAGGCCCGCGATGGCGGCGACCTCCTCCTCGGCGGCGGTCAGCCCGGCGAGGATGCCGACCGCGTGCCGGACCAGGACCTCGCCCGCCTGGGTGAGGCGCATCTCGCGGCCCGTACGGATGAGCAGCGTGGTGCCGGCGGACAGTTCGAGGGCCTTCATCTGCTGGCTCACGGCGGGCTGCGTGCAGCCGAGTTCGCGCGCGGCGGCGGAGAAGGAGCCGGTGGCGGCCACGGCGCGCAGGATACGGAGATGACGGGCTTCGATCACCCTTCAAGCATAAGCGCCTCTTGGGTTTGCCGCAGATTACTGGCGAGCGACTTTGAGTCATGGCCGGTTAACGTTCGGCCATGAAGCTTCTGACCGTGAACATGGGCCGCGCCGAGGCCATGGACTACGCCGACGCTCCGGGTGGCACCACCGGCATCAACAAGCAGCCCGTCGACGGGCCCGTTCGGGTGGTGGCGCCCGGGCCCAAGGGCGTCGGGGCGGGAGGCCTGGTCGGGGACGCCGTGTGCAACAAGCGCCACCACGGTGGTGACGACCAGGCGGTGTACGCCTTCGCGCGCGAGGACCTCGACGGCTGGGAGCGCGAGCTGGGGCGCACGCTGGCCAACGGCTCGTTCGGCGAGAACCTCACCACCCTCGGGCTCGACGTGAACGGCGCGCTCATCGGCGAACGCTGGCGCGTCGGCGCCGCCTTGGTCCTGGAGGTGACCTCCAGCCGCATTCCGTGCCGTACGTTCGCGCAGGCCCTCGGCGAGAAGGGCTGGGTCAAGCGCTTCACGCGGCAGGCCGCTCCCGGGGCGTACCTGCGCGTGATCGAGCCCGGCGGGATACGGGCGGGCGACGCCATCGAGATCCTGCACCGGCCGGACCACGACGTCACGGTCAGCCTGCAGTTCAGGGCCGCGACGACGGAGCGCGAGCTGCTGCCGCGCACGCTCGCGGCCGGTGAGGCGCTGCACCTGGAGGCACTGGCGGCGCGCAAGTACGTCTCCTGACAGTCCTGGGCCGCAAAGCCTGGCGGGCGGGGCGGGCGGCAGGGACAGGCGGGGCACTAACGTGCCCCGCATGACGACTGCACTGATTACCGGAGCGACAGCAGGCATCGGCGCCGCCTTCGCGCGGCGCCTCGCCACGGACGGGCACAACCTGGTGCTGGTGGCCCGCGACACCGAGCGGCTCCAGGAACAGGCGACAGAACTGCACGATCTGCACGGCATCGAGGCGGAGGTGCTGACCGCGGACCTGTCGACGGACGCCGGGATCGCGTCCGTCGAGGCGCGGCTGTCGGACCGCAGGCATCCGGTGGATCTGCTGGTCAACAACGCGGGCTTCGGCAACAAGGGGCGCTTCCTCGAAGTGTCCATGGCCGACGAGCTGACGATGCTGAAGGTGCACTGCGAGGCGGTTCTGCGGCTGACGGCGGCTGCCACGGCCGGCATGAAGGAGCGGGGGCGCGGCGGCGTCGTCAACGTCGCGTCCGTCGCCGCCTTCGTACCGCGCGGGACGTACGGCGCCTCGAAGGCGTGGGTCGTGCAGTTCACGCAGGGCGCGGCCCGGGACCTGGCGGGGAGCGGGGTGCGGCTGATGGCGCTGTGCCCCGGTTTCGTACGTACGGAATTCCATGAGCGGGCCGGGATGGGGACGGACAACATCCCGGGGTGGATGTGGCTCGACGCGGACAAGCTGGTGGCGGCGGCGATGGGTGATCTGGCGCGCGGGAAGACGGTGTCGGTGCCTGACCCGCGGTACAAGGCGCTGATGGGCGCGGTGAAGCTGGCGCCTCGTGGGCTGCTGGGAGGGATCAGTTCGAAGACGGGCCGGAAGTACGGACCTCAGTGACCCGGCCGAAGCTTGGTACGAGACCGTCGGCCGCCGTGGACTGGATCAGCATGTTCGGCGGGCCGAGGGTGGTGACGGCGTCCCGGGTCTCGGCGGGCAGCGGCTCTTCGGGGTCGGTCCAGGCCGGGTGGTGGGCGGGGAGGAGGAGGCCGAGGAAGCCCTTGGCGGCCCAATAGGGGGAGGCCGGGCCTGAGTAGCCCTGGATGACCGGGGCGTACGGGCCGTGCCAGCCCAGCGTCAGCAGCCCGTCGGCGCCGACCGCGCCCCGGTCGAGGAAGTAGCGCAGGGTGCCGGAGGCCAGGCGGCGGGTGGCGCCCGGCGTGAGGGGTGTGTGGCCGGTGAGTGCGCCGAGCCAGGGGGCGGCCGCGGCGGCGAAGCGGTAGGTGAGGGAGCGGCCGTACGGCATGGGGGCACCGTTGGCGTCGAACATCCTGGTCCCGGCTTCGAGTTGGGCGTGCAGGCGCGGGCCGTAGCGGGCGAGGAGTGCTTCGTCGCCCGCGAGGTGGGCGTGCAGGACGGGGTAGAAGTGCAGGGCCCAGGCGTTGTAGTGGTCGAAGGCGCGGTTGGGGCCGTCGCTGTACCAGCCGTCGCCGAGGTGCCATTCCTCGATGCGGGCGAGGGAGCGGTCGATGGTGCCCCGCGCGCGGTCGGTCTCGATGCCGAGGTCCTGGAGGAATCCGGCGACGGTGAGGCCGAAGAGCCACCAGTTGTTGTCGACGGGGGACGGGGCGAGGGCGGGCAGCAGCCAGTCGACGGTGCGGGCGCGGGTGCGCTCGTCGAGGGTGTCCCAGAGCCAGGGGCGGGTGAGGCGCAGGGCGAGGGCGATGGAGGCGGATTCGACGACGGCTTGGCGTACGTCCGCCATGAGCGGCCAGGACTCGGGGGCTGCGGGCGTCAACTCACTGTCGCTCACCGGGTTTTCGGTGCCCGCGGTGAGGCCTTCGGCGTAGCGGGCGAGGTGGCCGTGCGGGTCGTGGCCTTGCGCGCCGGCGACCCGGAAAGCGGCGAGCAGGAACGTACGCGCATAGCCTTCGAGACCGTCGGAGCGCGGCCCGGAGCAACTGGGGCGGGAGCCGGGGAGGTTGATCAGGGCGCGGCGCGGGGTGGCGTGGGGGCGTACGGCCAGCAGGAGCTGGTCCGCCGTCGATTCCCAGTCGTCGCGGTTCCCGAACGGCATGATGCTCCCCTGCTTGCCGGAGTCCGTGCCGGAATCTAGAAGCTGGACCGATCGAAGGTCAATGGATCGCGGTTGAATGATCAAACTCTGCTGAAGCCACCTCGGCGCCTCCTGGGGTGCGGGTACGACCCTTACGACTCGGCCGAGACGGCACAAACGCCATATTTCACTAAAATGGACGTATCCGATACCCCACTCGCAGGCTCGGGAGACGTCGTGAAATTCGTACAGCTGATCGACTACAAGACCGAGCGGTTGGAAGACATGAACCGCCTCATGGACAGGTGGACCGAGCAGACCAAGGGCAAGCGGACTGCCACCCACAACATCATCGGCAATGACCGGTCCGAGAAGAACCACTACGTCGAGATCGTCGAATTCCCATCGTACGAAGAGGCGATGAAGAACTCCCAGTTGCCGGAGACCGACCGCACCTTCCAGGAGATGGTGGCGCTCTGTGACGGGATGCCGTCGTTCACCGACCTCGATGTGGTCCGCGACGAACAGTTGAACAAGGACCTGTGCAACCGGTTCTTCGACGAGATCGCCGTCGGCGGCAACCTCGACGCCGTCGAAGAGGTGTTCGCGGCCGACTACCGGGACCACGACATCATGAAGGAGGAGGACACCACGGCCGGCGCCGACGTCATCAGGAGCGACGTGACCACCTGGCGCAACGGCTTCGACTTCAGCTTCGAGATCACCAAGCAGGTGGCCGAGGGCGACGACGTGGTGACGCTGTGGACCTGGACCGGCACTCACAAGGGTGAGTTCATGGGTGTCGCTCCCACGGGCAAGAAGTGCACCATGACGGGCACCACGGTCTTCAGCTGCCACGAGGGCAAGATCCAGGAAGGCTGGTGGCACATGGACGCCATGGGCCTGATGCGGCAGATCGGCGCCATGCGCTGACACGTACGCGAAAGGCCCTCGTTCCCACCGCTGCTCAGCGGTGGGAACGAGGGCCTTGTGCGACGTACGACGTCAGTGGCTGTGGCCGTGACCGGCGTCCGCCTCGTCCTCGGCCGGCTTCTCGACGACCAGGGTCTCGGTCGTGAGCAGCAGCGACGCGATGGACGCGGCGTTCTCCAGCGCGGAGCGGGTGACCTTGACCGGGTCGATGACGCCGGCCTTGACCAGGTCGCCGTACTCGCCGGTCGCGGCGTTGAAGCCGTGGCCCTTGTCGAGCTCGCTCACCTTGGCGGTGATGACATAGCCCTCGAGGCCGGCGTTCTCGGCGATCCAGCGCAGCGGCTCGACGACGGCGCGGCGGACGACCGCGACACCCGTCGCCTCGTCGCCGGTCATGCCGAGGCCGCCCTCGAGCACCTTGGCGGCGTGGACCAGAGCGGAGCCACCACCGGAGACGATGCCCTCCTCGACCGCGGCGCGGGTCGCGGAGATGGCGTCCTCCAGACGGTGCTTCTTCTCCTTGAGCTCCACCTCGGTGGCGGCGCCGACCTTGATCACGCACACGCCGCCGGCCAGCTTCGCGAGGCGCTCCTGGAGCTTCTCGCGGTCCCAGTCGGAGTCCGTGGACTCGATCTCGGCCTTGATCTGGTTGACGCGGCCGGTCACCTCGGCGGAGTCGCCGCCGCCGTCGACGATCGTCGTGTCGTCCTTGGTGACGGTCACACGGCGGGCGGAGCCCAGCACGTCGAGACCGGCCTGGTCGAGCTTGAGACCGACCTCTTCGGCGATGACGGTCGCACCGGTGAGGGTGGCGATGTCGCCGAGCATGGCCTTGCGGCGGTCACCGAAGCCGGGAGCCTTCACCGCGACGGCGTTGAAGGTGCCACGGATCTTGTTGACGACCAGGGTCGACAGGGCCTCGCCCTCGACGTCCTCGGCGATGATCAGCAGCGGCTTGGACGCGCCGGCCTGGATGACCTTCTCCAGCAGCGGGAGCAGGTCCTGGATCGAGCCGATCTTGCCCTGGTGGATCAGGATGTACGGGTCGTCGAGGACGGCCTCCATACGCTCCTGGTCGGTCACCATGTACGGCGACAGGTAGCCCTTGTCGAAGGCCATGCCCTCGGTGAAGTCGAGCTCCAGGCCGAAGGTGTTGGACTCCTCGACAGTGATGACACCGTCCTTGCCGACCTTGTCCATCGCCTCGGCGATGAGCTCGCCGACCTGCGAGTCCTGGGCGGAGAGCCCGGCCACGGCGGCGATGTCGGACTTGTCCTCGATCGGGCGGGCGTTCGCGAGGAGGTCCTCGGAGATCGCCTTGACCGCGGCGTCGATGCCCTTCTTCAGGGCGGCCGGGGAAGCGCCGGCGGCGACGTTGCGCAGGCCCTCGCGGACCAGCGCCTGGGCCAGCACGGTGGCGGTGGTGGTGCCGTCACCCGCGATGTCGTTGGTCTTGGTCGCCACCTCCTTCACGAGCTGGGCGCCAAGGTTCTCGTACGGGTCGTCGAGCTCGACCTCGCGCGCGATCGTGACACCGTCGTTGGTGATGGTGGGGGCGCCGAACTTCTTGTCGATGACGACGTTGCGGCCCTTGGGGCCGATCGTCACCTTCACCGTGTCGGCAAGCTTGTTGACGCCGCGCTCGAGGGCGCGACGGGCGTCCTCGTCGAACTTCAGAATCTTCGCCATGGAGCTTCTCTGTCCTCTCAAACGAAATGCGCCCCGGGCCACCCGGCTGTCGCTGGGGGCCAGGGGCGCAGTTCAAAAGCAATCTTCGGGCGAACTACTTCTCGATGATCGCGAGCACGTCGCGAGCCGAGAGGACGAGATACTCCTCGCCGCTGTACTTCACCTCGGTGCCGCCGTACTTGCTGTACAGCACGACGTCGCCGACGGCCACGTCGAGCGGAAGGCGCTTGCCGTCCTCAAAGCGGCCCGGGCCCACGGCCAGGACGACGCCCTCCTGGGGCTTCTCCTTGGCGGTGTCCGGGATGACCAGGCCAGAGGCCGTGGTCTGCTCGGCGTCGAGCGGCTGGACCACAATGCGGTCCTCAAGCGGCTTGATGGCAACCTTGGAGCTGGTGGTCGTCACGGTCCGGTCTCCCCCTTCGGAGATCTCACGGGGTTAACTGATTTTGGGTGGCGACCAGGTGGTTCCGTCGTCGCGGGTGCCGGACCTGCCCGTCGCTACTGCTGGCACTCCCCACTGGAGAGTGCCAACGCCGAGACTATGACGCGGTTAGCACTCGGTCAAGCGGAGTGCCAATCCGACGCCGCCGTACGTGTTGACGGACGCGCCTGTGCCCGGGCGCCGCACGGGCCGCCGCGCCCGCCGTCAGAGGTAGTCCTCCAGCCGTGCCACAGCGAAGCCCTGCTCCTGGATCCGGCGCAACATCCGCGACGTCATCTCACTGATCGTCGAGCCCTTGAGCTCATCCGGCCCCCGGAAGTGCGCGAGCACGATGTCGCCGGGCCGCAGCCGGTCGCCGTGCGCGTACCGCAGGTCGTTGATCTGCATCGACGCACCCCACAGCACCACCGCGTCCACCCCGCAGTCGCCCGCCGCCCGCAGCGTCTGGTTGTTGTACGCCCCGTACGGCGGCCGGAAGAGCCGAGGCCGCGCGCCGAAGCGGGCCTCCAGGCGGTCCTGCTGGCCGCAGATCTGGGCGCGCTGTCCGGCGTACGGGAGGCCGGGCAGGTAGACGTGGCCGACCGCGTGGTTCTGCACCGTACTGAGGCCGCCGCCCGCCCGCCTCAGCCGGTCGAAGTGGTCGTACCCGGGCGAGGCCACGCTGTCCGTCAGAAACATGCTGATCGGCAGATTGAGCTCGTCCACCATCCGCACGAACTCCGGATCGCGCTCAGCACCGTCATCAAAGGTAAGAAAAACGACCTTGTCGCGGGTCGGTACGCGGTCCACCACGAAAGGCCGGGCCGGCTTACGGACCGGAGGCGCCGGCGCCGGACGGAGCGGCTCCCGCAGTCCCCACCGCGCGTACGCCCCGGCGCGCGGGGCCGGTGCGCCGTGCACCCCGGCGGCCGCGGCCCCGCCGGCTCCCACCGCCCCCGCCGCCCCCGCCCCCTCGACCTTCGGCGCCACGCTGCGCACCGCCTTCCTCCCCAGCCGCTCGATCGGGTCCACCGACTGCGCGCATCCGGTGAGCGCGAGCGCACCGGCCGCCAGCAGTCCGGCCAGCGGCCGGTGCCCGCGCCTCACAGGTAGTCCTCCAGCCTGGCGACGGCGTACCCCTTGGCGGTGACCGTCTTCATGACCCGCCGGATCATGTCCGGCATGGTGCCCTTCCACTGCTTCTTGCCGCGGAAGTGCGTGAGGATGATGTCGCCGGGATGCAGGTCGCGGTCCCACTCGCGCCACTCCATCCGGTCCGGGAACGCCTCGGCGGCCCACAGCGGCACGGCCTTGATGCCGCAGGAGCGGGCGGCGCGCAGGGTGTCGGCGTTGTAGTTGCCGTACGGCGGCCTGAAGAGCCGGGGCCGCTTGCCGTACCGCTTCTGGAGGACGGTCTGCATTCCGCAGATCTCGTGCTTCTGCTGGGCATAGGAAAGGCCGGGCATGTAGCGGTGATTGAGGGTGTGGTTGTGCAGGGACACGCCGCGCGCCTGCATCCGCTCGAAGTAGCCGTAGTTCTCACGCACCAGGTAGTTGCTGAGGAACGCGCTGTAGGGGATGCCCAGCTCGGTCATCATCCGCAGCAGCCTCGGATCCTTCTCCGCGCCGTCGTCCATCGTCAGGAAGACGACTTTCTCCTCGACCGGGACGGTGGTGAAGACGGGCGGCAGCCCGCGCCCCGCCCCGAAGCCCTTGCGCGTGGTGATCTTCGGCTTCACGGCGGGCGGCGGGGGTGCGGCGAGCGGCGGCTGTGCGAGCCCCCACTTCTTGGCGGCGGCGACGCGCACGGTCTGGGCGCGCCGCAGCTGCTCGGCGTACCCGGCCAGATCCCGGGCGGGCCCCTGCCGGTACGCCTGCTCCTGGCCGGCGGGGGGTGCGGCGGCGCGCTGTCCGCCCGGCTCCGGCGTGCCGGCGGGCTCGGTGGCGCATGCGGAGACGATGGCGGCGACGAGGAGGACGGCCAGGACCATACGGGCCTGCCGGCCACCTTTCCCGATCATTTCTTCCTTTTGTCGTACTAGTTGCATGGCGATGGATCTTGTCAGCCCACGACACCGTCGTCGGGGCGACACCGCGACCGGGCGCGCCCCGTCCCCCGGCTGGCCCACAATTGACCGCGTGAACGACACCCCTGACGCCGTGGAATCCTTCGCCGCCCTGCGCACCGAAGAGGGCCGCGCCCTCCTCGCCGCGCTCCGCGACCACAACCCCGCGGACGAGCTGGCGACCGCGACGCGGCTGCGCCGCGATCACCCCGCCCCGCTGGTCTCGGCGGCGCTCGGGCAGGCCCGGCTGCGGCAGCGGGCGGTGGCGAAGTTCGGCGCCGAGGACGCGTACCGGATGTTCTTCACCCCGAACGGCGTCGAGCAGGCCACCCGCACGACCGTGGCGACGTACCGCGCCGGGCGCTTCGCCGCGCTCGGCGTACGGAGCGTGGCGGACCTGTGCTGCGGCATCGGCGGCGACGCGATCGCGCTGGCCCGCGCCGGGATCTCGGTCCTGGCGGTCGACCGCGACCCGCTGACGGTGGAGGTGGCGCGCGCCAACGCGGAGGAGCTGGGCCTCGCCTCGCTCATCGAGGTCCGCTGCGCCGACGTAACGACCATCGACACATCCCCGTACGACGCGGTCTTCGCAGACCCGGCGCGACGCGGCGGCCGTGGCCGGATCTTCGACCCGGAGGCGTACTCCCCGCCGCTCTCCTGGGCGATCGAAGCCGCCCTTACGTCCGCACACGCGGCACTCAAGATCGCACCGGGCGTTCCGCACGAGGCGGTGCCGGACGACGCCGAAGCGGAGTGGATCTCGGACGGCGGCGACGTGAAGGAGGCGGTGTTCTGGTTCGGCACGGCCCCGAAGGCGATCCGGGCCACCCTGCTCCCCGGCCCGCACAGCCTCCTCGGCACCGGCCTGCCGGATCCGGAGCCGGGCAAGGTCGGCCGCTACCTGTACGAGCCGGACGGCGCGGTGATCCGCTCGCATCTGGTGGCGGAGGTGGCGCGGCAGGTGGGCGGCCGCCTGATCGACGAGACGATCGCGTACGTGACGGCGGACGAACTCCACCCCACTCCGTACGCCACCGCCTACGAGATCACCGACCAGCTCCCGTTCAGCCTGAAGAAGCTGAAGGCGCTGCTGCGGGAGCGGGGGGTCGGCGTACTGACGGTGAAGAAGCGCGGCTCGGCGATCGAGCCGGAGGAACTCCGCCGCAAGATGAAACTGTCCGGCCCGCGTTCGGCGACGGTCTTCCTCACCCGAGTCGCGGGCGCCCCGACGGTCCTGATCGGCCACCCGGCCCCGTAGCGCTGCGCTGGCCGGTGTCCTGCCGGGGGCTTCCCCAACCCGCCCCTTACCGAAGCGCCCGCACCGCCCACCGGTAGTGCTTCACCGCCTTCACCGCCCCGAACAGCCCGGCCACCCACAAAATGACCCCGAGCCCGATGAAGAACACCGCATCCGCGTAAGTCTCAGAACCCGGCCGCGCCCGCACCGCGAACCCCAGCGACGACCACAACCCGAGCCCGCACACCACGACCGACGACAGCAGCCACGCCAGGCTGAGCCCGGGAAGTCGCCATTGCGCGGCGGAAAAACCGTGGCCGCGCCCCACCTCAGCCCAGTCCACCACCAGCTGACGGACCGTACGGTCGCGCCACACACCCATCCCGATGAAGATCCAACACACCACAACGCACGCCAGACCAACCGCACCGAACCCCGCGCCCAAGATCGCGGTGAGCGGGTCGCCCGGCCCATCGAACGCCTGAAGGGCCGCCCCGACGATCCCCCACCCGAGCGCCGCACCCCCCACCAGCAGCCAGAACCGCACCAGCCGCCCGGCTCCGAGGTCGCGCGCGATCAGTTCGTCCATGGCCCGCGCCCGGTCGGCGAGCATCGCCTCCGGACCGGGCCAGGCCCGTATGTGCTCGGGCGGCGGAGGCGGAGGCAGGGGCGTACGGCGAGACATGCGCCCGACACTACGTCAGGCCGCGTCGACCGACTCGAAACGCCAGCGATGAACCGCCCGCGTAACCAACCCCCGCTCAGGCTCCGGCAGTTCCGGCAGGCCGGCGTCGTACTCCGCGTCCCACCACGTCATCACGAGCACCCGGTCCTGCGGCGCCCGCAAGATCTCCCTGCGCACCGGCTCACCCGCCAGGACCCGGGCCTGCGCCCGCGCCCACTCCAACAGCTCCGCGCCCCGCCCCTCGACGGCGCGGGCCTCCCACATCAGCACGACGCTCATGAGTAGAGGTTGTCCTTGCTGACCTCATGCACGTGGTCATGCGCATGAGCCGAGGCACCCGGCACATGCGGCTCAGTCACCGGCAGCGAAGAATCCGCCGACAGATCCCAGTCCGACGCCGCCCGCCCCCGCGCCACCATCTCCGCACCGAGCGCCGCCACCATCGCCCCGTTGTCCGTGCACAGACCCGGCCGCGGCACCCGCAGCTGAATGCCGGCCCGCTCGCACCGCTCCGCCGCCAGCGCCCGCAGCCGCGAGTTGGCCGCCACGCCGCCGCCGATCATCAGGTGGTCGACGCCCTCGTCCTTGCAGGCCCGCACCGCCTTCCGCGTCAGTACGTCGACGACCGCCTCCTGGAACGACGCCGCCACATCCCGCACCGGCACCTCCTCGCCCGCCCTGCGCTTGGCCTCGATCCACCGCGCCACCGACGTCTTCAGGCCGGAGAAGGAGAAGTCGTACGCCGCGTCGCGCGGCCCGGTCAGACCGCGCGGGAACGCGATCGCCTTCGGATCGCCCTCCCTCGCCAGCCGGTCGATGACAGGGCCACCGGGGAAGCCCAGATCCAGCACCCGCGCGATCTTGTCGAACGCCTCGCCCGCCGCGTCGTCGATCGTCGCGCCCATCGGTCGTACGTCGCTCGTGATGTCAGGGGCGAGCAGCAGCGACGAGTGCCCGCCGCTCACCAGCAGCGCCATCGTCGGCTCGGGCAGCGGACCGTGCTCCAGCTGGTCGACGCAGATGTGCGAGGCCAGGTGGTTCACGCCGTACAGCGGCTTCCCGAGCGCGTACGCGTAAGCCTTCGCCGCGGACACCCCCACCAGCAGCGCACCCGCCAGCCCCGGACCCGCCGTAACCGCGATGCCGTCCAGATCCGAAGCGGCGACCCCGGCCTCCTTCAGCGCGCGCTCGATCGTCGGAACCATCGCCTCCAGGTGCGCGCGCGAGGCGACCTCCGGCACCACACCGCCGAAGCGGGCGTGTTCGTCGACGCTCGACGCGATCGCGTCGGCGAGGAGGGTCGTACCGCGGACGATGCCGACGCCGGTCTCGTCGCAGGAGGTTTCGATGCCGAGGACGAGCGGTTCGTCAGCCATGGTGAATCCCGGTTTCTTGTTCTTGTTCTTGTACGGAGGTCACGGGTTCCGCCGGGTCGGTCGTCGTCGTCAGCCGCATCACGAGCGCGTCGATGTTGCCGGGCTGGTAGTAGCCGCGCCGGAAGCCGATCGGCTCGAAGCCGAACCTCTCGTACAGCTTCTGCGCCCGCGTGTTGTCGACGCGCACTTCGAGGAGCACCTCGGCGCATTCGAAGGCGCTCGCGTGCCCCAGCAGTTCGGTGAGCAGCCGGGACCCGAGCCCGGTCCCCCACTGATCACGGGCGGCAGCGATGGTCTGTACGTCGCCGAGGCCCCCGGCGGCGGCAAGCCCGGCGTACCCGACGAGCGCGCCGTCCTCCTCCTCGGCCACCACATAGCGGCGGCTGGCCCGCGGCCCGCGCGCGTGGGCGAGCTCGGACCAGAACATGCCGGGCGACCAGGCGTCCTCGGGGAACAGCTCCCGCTCCAGTTCGAGCACCGGGTCGATGTCCCACCAGCGCATTTCTCTCAAGCTCGCGGTCACTTCGGGGTGACCACCTTGTAGTTCTTGGGGACCTGCGCGTCGGGCCGGCGCAGATACAGCGGCAGCGGCGGCAGGAACGCCCCGGCCTCCCCCGCCGCGAGCTTCTCCGCCGCCAGCGACGCCAGCGCGCCCGCCGACTGGTGCTCGGGTCCGCGCGCGTCGGGGAACTCCCCGGGGTAAAGGAGAGCCCCGGAGCCGACGACCGGCAGGTCCGCGAGCTGCTCGGCGATGTCGGCGGGCCGGTCGACGGCGGGCTCGGAGACGCGCGTGCGGGCATCGGCGTACCGCGCCCAGTAGACCTCCTTGCGCCGCGCGTCGGTGGCCACGGCGAAGGGCCCGGTGATCCCGGCCAGCCCGGCGGCGTACGCCAGCCCGTCCAGGGTGCACAGCCCGTGGACCGGCACCCCGAGGACGAGGCCGAAGGTCTCGGCCGTCGCCAGCCCGACCCTCAGCCCGGTGTACGGACCGGGGCCGACGCCCACGACGACCCCCGTCACGGCGTCGAGTTTCAGACCGGCTTCGGCGAGGACCCGGTCGACGGTGGGCAGCAGCAGCTCCCCGTGACGGCGTGCGTCGACCTGGCCGGCCTCGGCGACGACGGAATCACCGTCGTGGAGGGCGACGGTGACGGCTGGAGTGGCGGTATCAACGGCGAGCAGGAGCACACAAACAGCCTACGGCCCGCGCACGGGTCGCACGGCGTCCCCCGTCCTTCCCGGCCCCGGCTGCTACCGTCACCACAAATACGCGCGCAGTACGAACATGAGGTGGAGCAAGGTGGCAAGGAGCAGCTCGGGAATCGTGGCCGGGCTCACCGCGGCAGCCGTGGCGGCGGTCGCTTTCCTCGCCTACCAGGCGTCGGCGAGCGCCCCCTCCCCCGCCCAGCTCGCCGAACCCGCCGTCGGCAAGACCCCCGCGGCGCACGCCTCGCAGCCGCCCAAGGGACCGGCCGTGGTGAAGGACGTACTGGCGGTGCCGGCCCAGTCGGGCACGGGCACCCGCGTCGTCTACTCGCTGGCCGAGCGGCGGGTGTGGCTGGTGAACGGCAAGGGCAAGGCGACCAGGACGTTCAAGGTCGTGCCGAGCACGGTCAGCCCGCCGCCCGGTACGTACGCGGTGGGCTCACGCTCGGGAATCATCACCGGCTCCGACGGAGTCCAGGTCGAACACGTCGTACGGTTCCTGACCTTCGAAGGCGTCCCGATCGGTTTCAGCGCCGCGGTCGACGGCTCGATGCCGAGCCCGGACCCGAAGAGCAGGACCGGCGGCGTGCGCATGCTGCGCGCCGACGGCGACGCGATGTGGAGCTTCGCGACGGTCGGCGTGAAGGTCGTCGTCGTCCCGTAAATACGCTCGTAAGGATTACAGACCTACGCGGCGTCGCGCTGTTCCGAGCGCTCCTCGACGGGCACCTCAGCAGCATCTGCCACATCTGCCACATCTGCCACATCAGGCTCCCGCGGCGGTGTGGAGACCGCCGTGGCCGCCGCACACGAGGCCAGTAGGTCGCGCATGGAGACAGGCTCTTGCGCGTCGCGTTCTGAAGCCGGCATGGATGCCTCCTGGGCTCCGGTTGAGCAGGCGTGGTTAGGTAGGCCTAACCAGGTCTCGGTATCCATGTGACCACGCGCGGCGGCACCGGCGCAACATCTTGCCGACGTCTTGTCGGAACGTACGGACGCCAGACTCCGTCAGGCACCCAGCGCGGCCAGGTCCTCCCCGGCCCACCGTGCACCGATACCGCGCACGGTCACCTCACGCACGTCGTCGTCGGAGTCCCCCACCGCCCGGTGGATGACCACGTGCAGCCGGTCGTCCGACAGCTCCTCGACCTTCCCCTCGCCCCACTCCACCACCACCACGGAGTCGGGCAGCGAGACATCGAGGTCGAGGTCTTCCATCTCGTCGAGCCCGCCGCCCAGCCGGTACGCGTCCACATGCACCAGCGCCGGACCGCCGGTCAGCGAAGGGTGGACGCGCGCGATGACGAACGTGGGCGACGTCACGGCGCCGCGCACCCCGAGCCCTTCACCGAGCCCGCGCGTCAGCGTCGTCTTGCCCGCGCCGAGCTCGCCGGTGAGCATCACGAGATCGCCGGGCCGCAGCACTTTGGCGAGCCGGCGCCCGAACTCCTGCATCAATTCGGGCGAGTGAACAGTAAGAACGGCGGTGACATCAGCCGCCGGGCTGTGCGGTGCTTCCATACGTCCCAACGTTAGCGGCTGCCGGTACGGCGCCCACCCGCGCCAGCAGATCCGCGAGCCGGTCGGTGACCACCTCGGGGTGCTCCAGCATGACCAGGTGCCCGGCGTCGGGGACTATCACCAGCTCGGCGTCCGGCAGCAGATCCGCGATGCCCTCGCTGTGCTCGCTGGGCGTCACCAGGTCCTTGTCGCCCGCGAGCACCAGCACCGGCACCTCGGCGAAGATCTCCAGCGCGTCCGCCTTGTCGTGATTGGTGAACGCCGGATAGAACTCGGCGACCACGTCGATCGGCGTCCCCTCGATCAGCCGCTCCGCGAACCGCGCCACGGCCGGATCGACCTCCTTCGAGCCGAACGAATAACGCTTGATGAGCCCGGCGAACAGATCCGCCGTCGCCCGCCGCCCACGCTCGACGATCTCCGCCTGCGTACCGAGGGCGCGCAGCACGCGCGGCAGGACGCGGCGTACGGCGTTCACACCGGCGACCGGCAGCCCGAAATTGACCTCGCCGAGCTTCCCCGACGACGTACCGACGAAAACAGCACCGACCACACGCTCGCGGACGATCTCAGGAAACTGATCCGCCAGCGCCATCATCGTCATGCCGCCCATGGAGTGCCCCACCAGCACCAGCGGCCCCTCGGGCGCGGCGGCGTCGATGACGGCCTTCAGATCGCGTCCCAGCTGCTCGATATCAACCGCGACACCACGCCCCTGTGCCGCACCGCGCTCCGAACGCCCGTGGCTGCGCTGGTCCCAGTGGACGGTCCGCACCACACCCCGCAGGGCGGCCCGCTGAAAATGCCAGGAGTCCTGACTCAGGCAGAAGCCGTGGCTGAACACGACCGTCACAGGAGCCGGAGTCTTACGCCCGAAGAGCCGGCGCCGTCGCGGTCCCGACGAGGCGCCGTCCGCCTCCACCTCGTCCACTTCGTAGTAGATCTCGGTCCCGTCGTCCGCCGGGGCCTGCCCCGGCATCCCGCGCAGAGCGCCGTACGGACCCGAGGCATCCAGCGCGAGCCGTGCCTTCTTCCGCATGCCGCGGCCGACCGTCAGCCGCTCAAGGGCAACACCGGCGGCGGCGCCCGCCGCGACCACACCTATCGCGGCGCCGGCCACACCCGCCCGCCGCCAGTTGCCGTTGGCGGCGGCGGTCGCGGCCTCCGCCGCCACCTCCACCACGCCGGGCGCGCTGCTCTCGCTCACGGTGCCGCTCTCCTAGCTTTCGGGGTCCTCATTCACATAGACGCGCGGTACCCGCGATCCGATGCGGGTGACAATTTCGTACGCGATGGTCCCGGCGGCCTGCGCCCAGTCCTCGGCGGTCGGTTCCCCCCGGTCGCCGGGACCGAACAGCAGAGCCTCGTCCCCCGGCTCCACCACATCGGCCCCGAGGTCGACCACGAACTGGTCCATGGCGACCCGCCCGGCGACCCGGCGCCACTTGCCTCCGACGAGCACGGGCCCGCTGCCGGACGCGTGGCGCGGAATGCCGTCGGCGTACCCGACGGGAATCAGCGCAAGCCTGGTCTCCTCGCCCGTCACATAGTGATGCCCGTAACTGACTCCGTGCCCCTGCGGAACCCGCTTGACCAGCGCCACAGAGGCAGCGAGCGTCATCACGGGCCGCAGCCCGAAGTCCGCGGGCGTGCCGAGCTCGGGGCTCGGGGAAACGCCGTACATGGCGATGCCGGTCCGTACGAGATCGAAATGGGTCGCGGGCAGGGTCAGCGTGGCAGGCGAGTTGGCGATGTGCCGAACCTCCGGCTCGACACCGGCCTTCTCGGCGTAGTCCACCAGATCCCGGAAGACAGCCAGCTGAACGTCGATCGACGGATGCCCCGGCTCGTCCGCACAGGCGAAATGCGACCAGAGCCCGGTAACCCTGACAGCGTCCCGGACCTCCAGGGCGCGCCGCACCAGCTCGGGCCAGTCGGCAGGCTGGCACCCATTGCGCCCCAGCCCGGTGTCGGCCTTCAGCTGTACGCGCGCCACTCGCCCCGCCGCACGCGCCGCCGCAACCACTTCCTCCAGCGCCCACATCCCGCTCACGGATACGTCGATGCCCGCCTCGACCGCCTCGCGCCAGGGCCCGCCGGGGGTCCACAGCCAGCACAGCAGCGGCCCGTCGAACCCGGCGGCGCGCAGCGCCAGCGCCTCTTCGGGCGTCGCGGTGCCCAGCCAGGTCGCCCCCGCGTCGAGAGCCGCGCGGGCACAGCGCACGGCGCCGTGGCCGTACGCGTCCGACTTCACCACGGCCATCAACTCGGCACCCGCCGCGCGAGCACGCAAAGCCCGCACGTTGGCCCGAAGGGCCGCCAGGTCGATCTCGGCGCGGGCGCGCATGGGGGTATGAGTCATCGCGGTCATCGCGCCAAGTGTCTCAGAGCCCCACGCCACCCCCGCCGCACCTCACACCCCCAGCCCAACACCAGCCACCCTGGAGGAGACGAGACGGGCCCGCCAGGAGAGCCACAACGCGAGGGGGCGGGACGCGCAGGGGGTGTAGTTCGGGACGTAGAGCGTGATTTGTGGGCAGGACGCGGGCTTCGCGGAAGGCACCGCTTCGCGCCTAAATCATGCAGTCCCGAACGGTGCCCCCGGAGCGGCCCGCCCCCGCCCCACAACCCCCCGCCAAGCCCCCGGCACCGCATCCGCCACGTCAAGCGCCCCCACCGGCGCACCACCCGCCGCCAGCCGCCCCGCCAGCCCGTGCACGTACGCCGCAACCGACCCCGCGTCCACCGCCCCCAGCCCCGCCGCCAGCAGCGCCCCCGCAAGCCCCGACAGCACGTCGCCACTCCCCGCCGTGGCCAGCCAGGGCGTCCCCGTCGGATTCACCCGCACCGGCCGCGCCCCCACAAACCCGGGACCCGCCCCCGCCCCCGGAGCCGACGCCACCAGCGTCGTAGACCCCTTCAGCAGCACAGTCGCCCCGTACAGCGCCGCCAGCTCCCGCACCGCGACCAGCCGCCCCGACTCCACTTCCTCCCGCGAAACCCCGAGCAGCGCCGCCGCCTCCCCCGCATGCGGCGTGAGCAGCGTCGGCGCGTCCCGCCCCCGTACCATCGCCGGCTCCAGCGGCCGCAACCCGTCCGCATCGACCAGCACCGGCACATCGGACGCCAGCACATCCCCCAGCGCCCCGCCCGCGTCCTCCCCCAGCCCCGGCCCGACGACCCAGGCCTGAACCCGCCCCGCCTTCGACGCCGGCCCCGCGTGCACCAGCGCCTCCGGGAAGCGCGCGATGACCGCGTCCGCCCCGTGCCCCACGTACCGCACAGCCCCGGCGCCACCCCGCAGCGCCCCCGCCACCGCGAGCACCGCCGCCCCCGGATACCGTTCCGACCCGGCCACGACGCCCACCACTCCGCGCCGGTACTTGTCGCTCTCCGCCCCCGGAACCGGCAGCAGCGCGGCCACATCGTCGTGCTGCAGCGCCTCGACGTCCGCCTCCGCCGCTTCGAGATCGAGCCCGAGCTCGACCAGCCGCACGACTCCGGCGTACTCCCGCGCGGGGTCGATCAGCAGCCCGGGCTTGTACGCACCGAAGGTGACCGTCACATCGGCGCGCACGCACTCCCCCCGCACCTCCCCACTGTCCGCCTCGACCCCGCTGGGCAGGTCCACGGCGACGACAACCGCCCCCGAGTCCCGCGCGGCCCGCACCAACGGCACAGCGGCGTCCCGCAACCCGCCCTTCCCCCCGATCCCGGTGATCCCGTCGATCACAAGATCCGCCCGTGCAAGGGCCCCAAATGCCTCACCGGCCACAGACCCCCCAGCCCGCCGCAACGCCGCAAGTCCACCCCCATGCACCCGTTCCGCGTTGAGCAGCACAGCGGAAACCCCCGCCCCCCGCCGGGCCAGCCGCGCGCCCGCGTACAGCGCGTCGCCCCCGTTGTCCCCACTCCCGACGAGCAGAACCACCCGCGACCCGTAAACACGCCCCAGCAGCCCCGCGCACACCGCCGCGATCCCGGCCGCGGCCCGCTGCATGAGCGCACCCTCAGGGAGGCGGGCCATCAGCTCCCGCTCGGCGGTCCGCACGGTCTCCACGCCATAAGCAGCACGCATCTGCAAAAACACCTCACCCTTCGGCAATGACAACCGCGGAAGCGATCCCCGCGTCGTGACTGAGCGAGACATGCCAGGACCGCACTCCCAGCGTCTCCGCCCGCGCCAGCACCGTCCCGCTCACCCGCAGCCGCGGCTGCCCGCTGTCCTCGACGTACACCTCCGCGTCCGTCCAGTGCAGCCCGGCCGGCGCGCCCAGCGCCTTCGCCAGGGCCTCCTTCGCCGCGAACCGGGCGGCGAGCGAGGCGATGCCGCGCCGCTCACCGCTCGGCAGGTTCAACTCGCTCTTCAGGAACAGCCGGTCGGCCAGATGCGGCGTACGTTCCATCGACAACCGGAAGCGCTCGATCTCGGCAACGTCAATCCCAACCCCAATGATCACGCGCTCACTCCACCGTCACGGACTTGGCCAGATTCCGCGGCTGATCAACCTCATTGCCCCGAGCGGTAGCCAACTCGCACGCGAAAACCTGTAGCGGCACAGTGGAAACCAACGGCTGCAAAAGGACCGGTGTGGCCGGAATCCAAATCAAATGATCGGCGTACGGAACAACCGCCTCGTCCCCCTCCTCCGCGATCACGATCGTCCGGGCCCCCCGCGCCCTGATTTCCTGAATATTCGACACGATCTTGTCGTGCAGAACAGACCGCCCCCGAGGCGAAGGAACAACAACGACAACCGGCAGATCGTCCTCGATAAGAGCGATGGGCCCGTGCTTCAGCTCACCGGCGGCGAATCCCTCCGCATGCATATAGGCGAGCTCCTTCAGCTTGAGTGCTCCCTCCAGGGCCACCGGATACCCCACATGCCGCCCCAGGAACAGCACCGTGTCCTTCCCCGCCAGCGACCGGGCCAGCTCCCGCACCGGCTCCATGGTCTCCAGGACCCGCTCCACCTCCCCCGCGATCTCTGACAGCTCGCGCACCACGCCCCGGACCTCGTCCCCCCACTTCGCCCCGCGCACCTGCGCCAGATAAAGCGCGACCAGATAACAGGCCACCAGCTGCGTCAAAAAGGCCTTGGTGGAAGCGACGGCGACCTCAGGCCCGGCATGCGTGTAGAGCGCCGCATCCGATTCCCGCGGAATGGTCGACCCATTCGTATTGCATACGGCCAGTACCTTCGCGCCCTGTTCCCGCGCGTGCCGCAGCGCCATCAGCGTGTCCATGGTCTCGCCGGACTGCGAGATCGCGATCACCAGCGTCCGCGAGTCGAGAATGGGATCGCGATACCGGAATTCGCTCGCCAGCTCGGTCTCGCAGGGAATCCGCGTCCAGTGCTCAATGGCCAGTTTCGCGATCATCCCCGCATGAAAGGCGGTCCCGCAGGCGACCACCACAACCTTGTCGACTTCCCGCAGCACGGCATCTGGGATCCGCACCTCATCGAGCCGCAGCGAGCCGGAAGCATCGATCCGCCCCAACAAGGTGTCGGCGACAGCCTTCGGCTGCTCGGCGATCTCCTTGAGCATGAAGTAGTCGTAGCCGCCCTTCTCGGCCGCGGAGGAGTCCCAGTCGATGTGGTACGACCGCACTTGTGCCGGCGCACCGTCGAAATCAGTCACCGCGACCGACACCCCCGCTGCTCCGCCCCCACCGCTTTCGTCCCGCCGCAGCTCGACCACCTGGTCCTGACCCAGCTCGACCGCCGACCGCGTATGCGCGATAAACGCCGCCACGTCGGACGCGAGAAAGGCCTCGCCCTCCCCCAAACCCACCACCAGCGGCGAGTTCCGCCGCGCCCCCACCACCACATCCGGCTCGTCCGCGTGCACGGCGACCAGCGTGAACGCCCCGTCGAGCCGCCGGCACACCAGCCGCATCGACTCCGCCAGGTCCCCGCACGAGGAGAAGGACTCGGCCAGCAGATGCGCCACGACCTCGGTATCGGTCTCCGAGCCCAGCTCGTGCCCGCGCTCGGCGAGCTCGGCCCGCAGCGACGCGAAGTTCTCAATGATCCCGTTGTGTACGACGGCGACGCGCCCCGCGTTGTCCAGATGCGGATGCGCGTTGGCATCCGTCGGCCCGCCGTGCGTGGCCCACCGGGTGTGCCCGATGCCCGTGGTCCCGGCCGGCAGCGGCCGACCCACCAGTTCCTTCTCCAGGTTGACGAGCTTGCCCGCCTTCTTCCCCGCGGCCAGGCCCCCGTCGGCGAGAACGGCCACACCCGCCGAGTCGTAACCCCGGTATTCGAGCCGCTTCAGTCCCGCGACGACAACATCAAGCGCCGACTGCCCGCCGACGTACCCCACGATTCCGCACATGTCCGCACCCTACGGCCGACGCCCCCACGTGACCGAGCACACCACCCACGACAGCCCCGCGCACCCGACAATGTCCATGTGATCACTTCGCCGCCACAAGGCACCCAGCGAGGCACCCAGCGCCGGGCAGACGCTTCGCCGTACCTGGACCTCACCCGGGCGGAGTGGAGCGCGCTGCGCGAGAAGACCCCCCTCCCCCTCACCGCGGAGGAGCTCGAAAAGCTCCGCGGCCTGGGCGACGTCATCGACCTCGACGAGGTACGGGACGTCTACCTCCCCCTCTCCCGCCTGCTCAATCTCTACGTACAGGCGACCTCGGGGCTGCGCGGCGCCCTGAACACCTTCCTCGGCGACGCCGCCAACGGCCACGGCTCCCAGCGCGGCACCCCATTCGTCATAGGAGTGGCCGGCAGCGTAGCCGTGGGCAAATCAACCGTCGCCCGCCTCCTCCAGGCCCTGCTGGCCCGCTGGCCCGAGCACCCCCACGTCGAGCTGCTCACCACCGACGGCTTCCTCCACCCCATGGAGGAGCTCAAGAAGCGCGGCCTCCTCTCGCGCAAGGGCTTCCCGGAGTCGTACGACCGACGAGCCCTCACCCGCTTCGTCGCCGACATCAAGGCGGGCAAGGACGAGGTGACCGCCCCCGTCTACTCCCACCTGATCTACGACATCGTGCCCGGCGAGCGCCTCACGGTCCGCCGCCCCGACATCCTGATCGTCGAGGGCCTGAACGTCCTGCAGCCCGCCCTCCCCGGCAAGGACGGCCGCACCCGGGTCGGTCTCGCCGACTACTTCGACTTCAGCGTGTACGTCGACGCGCGCGCCGAGGACATCGAGACCTGGTACCTCAACCGCTTCCGCAAACTGCGCGATACGGCATTCCAGGACCCCTCCTCCTACTTCAGGAAGTACACCCAGGTCTCCGAGGAAGAGGCCCTGGACTACGCCCGTACGATGTGGCGGACCATCAACAAGCCCAACCTGCTGGAGAACGTGGCGCCAACACGCGGCCGTGCCACGCTGGTTGTGCGCAAGGGCCCCGACCACAAGGTCAAACGCCTCTCACTCCGCAAACTCTGAGGGACCGACACCGTGCTTCACCTCCGCCTGATCGTCCCTGCCGACCGCACCGACGAGGTCATAAGCACGGTGGAGAAGACGGTGGGCACCGCACACGTCGCCGTTCTCCCCGGGGCCGCCCGCGACCCGGCAGGCGACCTGATCATGTGCGACGTGGCGCGCGAGGCGGGCGACGACCTCATCAACACGCTCCGCGCGATGGGCATCGACGAATGCGGCTCGATCGCCGTGGAGAGCATCGACCTCTCCCTCTCCACCCGCGCCGCGAAGGCGGAGAAGGACGCACCGGGCGAGGGCGCGGACGCGGTGCTGTGGGAGCAGCTGTCAGAGGCGACGCACGAGGAGTCGACTCTCTCCGTCACCTACATCGCGTTCCTGTCGCTGGCGACGATGATCGCGGCCTGCGGTGTGGTGCTCGACAACGCGATCCTGATCGTGGGCGCGATGGCGGTGGGCCCGGAGTTCGGCCCGCTGGCCGGCTTCTGCACGGCGCTGGTGCAGCGCACCCCGAAGCTGGCCTGGCGCTCGTTCGCCGCACTGATCGTGGGCTTCGCGGCGGCGATGGCGGTGACGGTCCTGTTCAGCCTCTTCATGGACGCGACGAACCTGTTCACCGAGTCCATGCTGGCCGCGAAGCGCCCCAACACGGGCTTCATCTACGCCCCGGACCGGCTGTCGTTCGTAGTGGCCGTACTGGCGGGCGCGGCCGGCATGCTGTCCCTCACGTCGGCCAAGTCCGGCGCCCTGGTCGGCGTCGCCATCTCGGTGACGACGGTCCCGGCGGCGGCCAACGCGGCCGTGGCGCTGAGCTACGGCCAGGTGAAGCAGACGTGGGGCTCCTCCGAGCAGCTCCTGCTCAACCTGCTCGGCATCGTCGTCGCCGGTACGCTCACGCTGCTCGTCCAGAAGTACCTCTGGGCAAGGCAGCGCGAGCGTACAGCGAACAAGACCGCCTAACCGAGCGCGGACTTCACCACATCGGCGAGCCGCCCCGCGACCGCCTTCGCCTGCTCGATGTCGGCCGCCTCGACCATGACCCGCACCAGCGGCTCGGTGCCCGAGGACCGCAGCAGTACCCGTCCGGTGGCGCCCAGCTCACGCTCGGCGTCGGCGACGGCGGCCGCCAGCTCGGCTGAGGTGGTGACGCGCGACTTGTCGACGTCGGGCACGTTGATGAGGATCTGCGGCAGCCGGCTCATGACCCCGGCGAGGTCCGCGAGCGTACGCCCGGTGGCGGCCACCCGCGCGGCCAGCATCAGGCCGGTGAGGGTGCCGTCGCCGGTGGTCGCGTGGTCGAGCACGATCACATGCCCGGACTGCTCGCCACCGAGGGCGTACCCCTCGGCCTTCATCGACTCCAGCACATACCGGTCGCCGACGGCGGTCTGTACGAGCTGGATGCCCTCGCGCTCCATGGCCAGCTTGAAGCCGAGGTTCGACATGACGGTGCCGACCACGGTGTTCTTACGGAGCTGACCGGCTTCCCGCATGGCGAGCGCGAGCACGGCGAGGATCTGGTCCCCGTCGACCTCACGCCCTTCGGCGTCCACGGCCAGACACCGGTCGGCATCCCCGTCGTGCGCGACACCAAGATCGGCACCGTGCTCGACGACGGCGGCCTGGAGCATCTCCAGGTGCGTGGACCCGCACCCGTCGTTGATGTTCAGCCCGTCGGGGTCGGCGCCAATGGTGATGATCTCGGCGCCCGCCCGGGCGAAGGCCTCCGGCGAGACGCGCGAGGCAGCCCCATGGGCCTCGTCCAGCACGACCTTGACGCCGTCGAGCCGGTTCGGCAGTACACCGATGAGATGGGCGATGTACTGGTCGGAGCCCTCGTCGTAGTCGGAAACGCGGCCGACGCCCGACCCGGTCGGCCGGGCCCACGGCTCGCCGGCCCTGTGCTGCTCGTACACGGCCTCGATGCGGTGCTCCAGCTCGTCGGGGAGCTTGTGCCCACCGCGCGCGAAGAACTTGACACCGTTGTCCGGCATGGCGTTGTGGCTCGCGGAGAGCATGACGCCGAGATCGGCACCGAGCGCCCCGGTGAGGTACGCCACCGCGGGGGTCGGCAGGACACCGACCCGCAGCACGTCCACGCCCGCGCTCGCGAGGCCCGCCACGACGGCGGCCTCCAGAAACTCCCCAGACGCACGCGGATCACGTCCGACCACGGCGGTCGGCCGATGCCCCTCAAAGGTGCCCGCCTCGGCGAGCACGTGCGCCGCCGCGACCGACAGACCGAGCGCGAGCTCAGCCGTCAGGTCCGCGTTGGCGACACCGCGCACACCGTCAGTGCCGAAGAGTCGTCCCACTGGTGTCCTCCGAAATGCTCCGAAAATGCAGCTACAAAGCGAGAAAAGCCAGAAAGCGATAAACGAACGCCCCGGCAGCACACGAGGTGCCGCCGGGGCGAACGTCTGATACAGGCGAGCAGGCGGATTAGCGCTTGCTGTACTGCGGCGCCTTACGGGCCTTCTTGAGACCGGCCTTCTTGCGCTCGACCGCACGGTCGTCGCGGGAGAGGAAGCCGGCCTTCTTCAGCGTGGCGCGGTTGTTGTCCACGTCCGCCTCGTTCAGCGCACGGGCGACACCGAGACGGAGCGCACCGGCCTGACCGGAGACACCGCCACCCGCGATGCGGGCGATGACGTCGTAGCGGCCGTCGAGCTCGAGCACCTTGAAGGGCTCGTTGACTTCCTGCTGGTGAACCTTGTTCGGGAAGTAGTCCTCGAGCGTACGCCCGTTGATCTTCCACTTGCCGGTGCCCGGAACGATCCGGACGCGGGCGATGGCGTTCTTGCGACGGCCCAGGCCGGCGGCGGGCTGCGGGTCGCCGAAGCGGCCTGCGAGCGACTCGGAGGTGTACTCACCCTCGACGGGCACCTCGGACTCGAACGTCGTCACCTCGGCGAAGGTCTCTTCAGCCTCGGTGCCCTCGACGGGGGTCTCTGCAGTGGTCTCGGCCACGATTCTCCTCAGATTTCTTTCGTTCTTAGGGGGGTGTGGCCGGAACTACTGCGCGACCTGGGTGATCTCGAACGGCACCGGCTGCTGGGCAGCGTGCGGGTGCTCGGGACCTGCGTAGATCTTCAGCTTCGAGAGCATCTGGCGACCCAGGGTGTTCTTGGGGATCATGCCCTTGATGGCCTTCTCTACGGCCTTCTCGGGGCTCTTCGCCAGCAGCTCGTCGTAGCGCACCGAACGGAGACCGCCCGGGAAACCGGAGTGGCGGTACGCCATCTTCTGGGTCTTCTTGTTGCCGGAGAGGTGAACCTTCTCGGCGTTGACAATGATGACGAAGTCGCCCATGTCCATGTGCGGGGCGTAGATCGCCTTGTGCTTGCCCCGCAGGAGGGTGGCGGCAGTCGTCGCCAGACGGCCCAGGACGATGTCCTGCGCGTCGATGATGTGCCACTGGCGCGTGACATCGCCGGGCTTGGGGCTGTACGTACGCACGGTCGTAGCCTTCGCTTCTTCAGTGAGTGGGTCCTGACAAGGCCACCCGGACGATCACGACAGCCGTGGCGGCATTCGGGGACGCAACCCGTCTGCCTGCCGCTGGTCATCGGCCCGGTGGACCGGCGTAAGGGCCCCTCGCGTGAGAACGACCAAGCCAATACGCATAACGAACTGGAAGCTTACCCGCCTGCCCCGTACGGGTCAAAACGGCCCGGCGCAGGCGCCTACCGGACCCGATCCACCCGCCGCTCGTCCCACACCGGCTCCGCCGTCTCCCGCACCACACCGTCCGACCCGAACACCAGATACCGGTCGAAGGCCTTCGCGAACCACCGGTCGTGCGTAACGGCCAGCACCGTCCCGTCGTACGCCTCCAGCCCCTCCTGGAGCGCCTCGGCGGACTCCAGGTCAAGGTTGTCCGTCGGCTCGTCCAGCAGCAGCGCTGTCGTCCCCTCCAGCTCCATCAGCAGGATCTGGAACCGCGCCTGCTGCCCACCCGACAGCCGGTCGAACGCCTGGTCCCCCTGGCGCTCCAGCTCGTACCGCCGCAGCATGCCCATCGCCCCGCCCCGGTCCTTGGAGTGCTCGGACCACAGAATGTCGACGAGCGTCCGCCCGACCAGCTCGGGATGCGCGTGCGTCTGCGCGAAGTGCCCGGCCACCACCCGCGCGCCCAGCTTCCACTCCCCCGTGTGCTTGACGTCCTCGCCGGCGAGCAGCCGCAGGAAGTGCGACTTGCCGGACCCGTTCGACCCGAGCACGGCGACCCGCTCCCCGTAATAGACCTCAAGGTCGAACGGCTTCATCAGCCCGCTCAGCTCAAGCCCCTTGCACACCACGGCCCGCACCCCCGTGCGCCCGCCCCGCAGCCGCATCCGGATGTCCTGCTTCCGCGGCGGCTCCGGCGGCGGCCCCGCCTCCTCGAACTTCTCGAACCGCGTCCGCATGGCCCGGTACCGCGAGGCCATGTCGGGGCTGCTCGCCGCCTGCCCCCGCAGCCTCAGCACCAGCGCCTTGAGCCGCGCCCGCTCCTCCTCCCACCGGCGCAGCAGTTCCTCGAACCGGGCGAACCGCTCGGCCCGCGCCTCGTGGAAGGTGTCGAACCCGGCGCCGTGCACCCACGCGTCGGCCCCCGTCGCGCCGGGCTCCATGCTCACGATCTTCTCGGCGGCCCGCGAAAGCAGCTCACGGTCGTGCGACACGAAGAAGACCGTCTTGCGGGTCTCCTTCAGCCGCTCCTCCAGCCACCGCTTGCCGGGCACGTCCAGATAGTTGTCCGGCTCGTCCAGCAGCAGCACCTCATCGGGCCCCCGCAGCAGCGCCTCCAGCACAAGCCGCTTCTGCTCACCCCCACTGAGCGTCCGCACCTCGCGGAACTGCGCCTTGTCGTACTCAATCCCCAGCGCCGCCATGGAGCACATGTCCCAGACGGTCTCGGCGTCGTACCCGCCGACCTCCGCCCAGTCGGACAACGCCTGCGCATAAGCCATCTGCGCCTTCTCGTCGTCCACGGTCAGGATCCCGTGCTCGGCCCGGTCGACGGCCGCGGCGGCCTCCCGAATGCGCTCCTGGGACACCGAGACCAGCAGGTCCCGCACCGTCCGCTCGTCCTGTACGGACCCCACGAACTGCCCCATCACCCCGAGCCCGCCGCTCACCGTCACCGAGCCGCCATGCGGCTGCAGCTCCCGCGAGATCAGCTTGAGCAGGGTCGTCTTGCCCGCTCCGTTGGGCCCCACCAGGGCCACGACAGCGCCCTCCCCGACCCGGAAGGAGACGTCGCCGAGCAACGGCCGCCCGTCCGGCAGGTAGTACTCGACGTGTGCGGCCTCAAGATGTCCCATGCTCCGCATTGTCGCCGCCGTCCGCCGCATCACCCAACCGGATTAGGATGCGCGGCATGAGCTTTGGGCAAGGGGGGCCCTCCTGGGGTGGCCCCGAGGGACAGCAGAGCCCTCAGGATCCGTACGGAACACACACCGCACCCGACACGCCGGACTGGGCGGCACTCGCCGACGCCTCCGCCGCCCGCGCCCGCCGCAAGCGGTGGATGTACATCGGCGGCGGCGTCCTGGCGACCGCGATAGTCGGCGCGATCGTCGCCACAGCGGTAGTCACCACAAACAACAACACAGACCCCAACAACACCACGGCGACCGAGCTGCCGACCCCCGAAACCCTCCCCACCGAGTCCGCCCAGCCGGGCCCGTCCTTCTCCTCCCAGGCGCCCCCGCCCCCACCGAACCCCAGGGACTTCATCTCCAGCGCGCAGAAGGACAAGCTGCCGCTGAGCGCCGACACCCTCTTCCCCGGCAAGAAGCTGAAGATGGGCGACCGCGCGTACGCCAAGGGCGCGACGAACCGCACCACCAGCTGCTCCGCCGCGACCCAGGGAGCGCTGGGCTCCGTACTCGCCAGCAACGGCTGCGACCAGGTCATCCGCGCGACGTACGCGAAGGACGGCGTGGCCGTCACCATCGGCGTCGCGGTCTTCGACACCGCCGCCCAGGCCCAGCAGGCCAAGGAGCAGGCGAGCGGCGGCCTGGCCTCCCTCCCCGGCGCCGGCGTCCCGACCTTCTGCCGGGGCGGCTCGATCTGCCGCAAGACGACCAACGCCTACGGCCGCTACGCCTACTTCACCGTCGCCGGCTTCACCAGCGGCAAGAACGTCACAGAGTCCGACCAGGACGTCTTCACGACCGGCGACGACCTCGCGGAGTTCACCTTCCGCCAGATCCACCAGCGCGGAAAGACCCAGGCGTCAGCAGCAGCCACCGCCGCCGGGTGACCCGGGCAGCGTCCGCATGTTGCGGGCCTGCCGGGCACGCGCCGCCAGCAGCTCGTCAGCCGGATAGCCCACCTCTTCCAGCGTGAGGCCGTGCGGGCGTACGACATGGACGGCCGAGTCCCGTACGCCCGCCGCCAGCACCTTCCCCGGCCAGTCCGCGTCCCGGTGCCCGTCGCCCACGAACAGCATCGCGCCCACCAGCGACCGCACCATGTTGTGGCAGAAGGCATCGGCGCGCACGGTAGCGGTGATGACACCGTCCGCGCCCCGCTCCCAGCTGAGCTCCTGCAAGGTGCGAATGGTGGTGGCGCCCTCCCGCCGCCTGCAGTACGCCGCGAAATCGTGCTCGCCGACCAGCTTCTCGGCCGCCCGGTTCATGGCGTCGACGTCCAGCGGCCAGTCGTGCCAGAGCACATGTCCGCGCAGCAGCGGGTCGACGCCCCCCGGATTGTCGGTCACGCGGTACGCGTAGCGCCGCCAGACGGCCGCGAACCGGGCGTTGAACCCCGGGGGTGCCTCCGTGACCTTCCAGACCCGCACATCGTGCGGCAGCCGCCCCGCGAGCCGCCGCAGCAGCTTGTCGTGGTGCTCGGCCCACACGTCCTCGGGCAGGTCGACGTGCGCGACCTGGCCGCGCGCGTGCACGCCCGAGTCCGTACGCCCGGCGACCGTCAGCTCGTACGTCACCGAGGACCGCGTCACGGTCCGCAGCGCGTCCTCGATCTCACCGCAGACCGTGCGCCGCTCGGTCTGCTTCGCCCACCCGGAAAAGTCCTTCCCGTCGTACGAAAGGTCCAGCCGCACCCGCACGAACCCGGGAGCCGCTCCCTCAATGCCCTCGCTCACCCGCAAATCCTCTCAAAGCAACAAAAACAGAACGGGCCCGCACCGCCCCGAAGGGTGATGCGGGCCCGCCCAGTGGTGGCAGAACGCTCAGGCGTCCTTGGACTCACCCTCGGCAGCCTCGGCGGCCGGAGCGGCGTCCTCGACAGCCTCGTCCTTCTTGAGGGCGTCTTCCTTGACCGCACGCTTCGTCGCGGCCTCGGCCTCACCGGTGGCGGCCTGCGCCACGGTCAGGGCCTCGACGAGCTCGATGACCGCCATCGGGGCGTTGTCGCCACGACGGTTGCCGATCTTCGTGATGCGGGTGTAACCACCGGGGCGGTTCTCGTACCGCGGAGCGATCTCGGTGAAGAGCGTGTGAACGACGCTCTTGTCCGTGATCGTCTGCAGCACCAGGCGACGGTTGTGGATGTCGCCCTTCTTCGCCTTGGTGACCAGACGCTCGGCGACGGGGCGCAGGCGGCGGGCCTTGGCCTCGGTCGTCGTGATGCGGCCGTGCTCGAACAGCGACTTCGCCAGGTTGGCGAGAAGCAGACGCTCGTGCGCGGCGCTGCCGCCCAGACGGGCACCCTTTGCGGGACGCGGCATGGTGATTCTCCTCATGTCTGCACCGGCCGTATCAGGTACCGGTGTCAGTTCCCGCGAGGCGGCCGCCGCGCGGAAGTCTTCACATCAAGCCCGTCCGGCGATTGAGGACAAAGCCTCAGTCGCCGGCGCCGGGCATGATCAGTACTGCTCGGTCTCGACGAAACCGGCGTCCGCGTCGTCGTCGGCGCCAAAGGCGTCGGCGGCGGCGGTCGGGTCGAATCCGGGCGGGCTGTCCTTGAGGGCCAGGCCCATGCCGGCCAGCTTCGCCTTGACCTCGTCGATCGACTTCGCACCGAAGTTGCGGATGTCGAGCAGGTCGGCCTCGGAGCGCGCCACGAGCTCACCCACGGAGTGGATGCCCTCACGCTTGAGGCAGTTGTACGAACGAACGGTGAGCTCAAGCTCCTCGATCGGCAGCGCGAGATCGGCAGCGAGCGCGGCGTCCGTCGGCGACGGGCCCATGTCGATGCCCTCGGCGTCGATGTTGAGCTCGCGCGCCAGACCGAACAGCTCGACCAGGGTCTTACCGGCGGACGCCATGGCGTCACGCGGGCGCATGGCCTGCTTGGTCTCGACGTCGACGATCAGCTTGTCGAAGTCGGTGCGCTGCTCGACACGGGTCGCCTCGACCTTGTACGTGACCTTGAGCACCGGCGAGTAGATGGAGTCGACCGGAATACGGCCGATCTCCTGGCCCACCTGCTTGTTCTGGACGGCGGAGACGTAGCCGCGACCGCGCTCGACGGTCAGCTCCATCTCCAGCTTGCCCTTGCCGTTCAGCGTCGCGAGGACGAGGTCCGGGTTGTGGACCTCGACACCGGCCGGCGGGGCGATGTCAGCAGCGGTGACCAGGCCGGGACCCTGCTTGCGCAGGTACATAACAACCGGCTCGTCGTGCTCGCTGGAAACCACCAGCTGCTTGATGTTGAGGATGAGGTCGGTCACGTCCTCCTTGACACCCGGCACGGTGGTGAACTCGTGCAGGACGCCGTCGATCCGGATGCTGGTGACAGCGGCACCGGGGATCGAGGAGAGGAGCGTACGACGCAGGGAGTTGCCGAGGGTGTAACCGAAGCCCGGCTCGAGGGGCTCGATCACGAACCGCGAGCGGTACTCGTCGACGACCTCTTCAGTCAGCGACGGACGCTGAGCGATAAGCATGAGAAATGCCTCCAGTCTTGGCACCCACTATTTGATGCCAACTGTTACAAGGGTACGGGCGGCACGGCCCGAAGGACCGTACCGCCCGAGTACAACGCGTTCGGAAGTGAAGGTCGGTCTTCACTCCGAACGCACTGCAACAACCAGAGTCGGACGCGAAGCGTCAGACGCGGCGGCGCTTGGGAGGGCGGCAGCCGTTGTGCGGGGTGGGGGTGACGTCCTGGATCGAGCCGACCTCGAGGCCAGTGGCCTGGAGGGAGCGGATCGCGGTCTCACGGCCGGAGCCGGGACCCTTGACGAAGACGTCGACCTTGCGCATGCCGTGCTCCTGCGCGCGACGGGCAGCCGACTCGGCGGCCATCTGCGCGGCAAAAGGAGTGGACTTGCGCGAGCCCTTGAAGCCGACGTGGCCGGCGGAGGCCCAGGAGATCACGTTGCCCGAGGGGTCGGTGATCGAAACGATCGTGTTGTTGAACGTGCTCTTGATGTGGGCGTGCCCATGAGCGACGTTCTTCTTTTCCTTGCGGCGCACCTTCTTGGCGGCGCCCTGACGACCCTTGGGGGGCATCTATATCTCCTACGGGAGGTGGTCGGTCCTACAGCGAAGACCGCTGATAAGCGTCCGGCTGAGGACTACTTCTTGCCCGGCTTCTTCTTGCCGGCGATCGCGCGACGCGGGCCCTTGCGGGTACGAGCGTTCGTGCTGGTGCGCTGGCCGTGAACCGGCAGGCCGCGGCGGTGACGCAGACCCTGGTAGCAGCCGATCTCAACCTTGCGGCGGATGTCGGCCTGCACCTCGCGACGGAGGTCACCCTCGGTCTTGAAGTTGACGTCGACGTACTCGCGGATCTTGACCAGGTCCTCTTCGGCCAGGTCACGAACGCGCGTGTCCGGGTTCACGCCGGTAGCGGCGAGAGTCTCCTGGGCACGGGTACGACCGATGCCGAAGACGTAGGTAAGGGCGACCTCGATACGCTTTTCGCGCGGGAGGTCAACGCCTTCAAGGCGTGCCATTCATGGCTCCTGTTTGCTCGGAGGTCTTCCGCAGAACCGCTCCGTGGCCACCGACCACTCCCGTCAGGGAGCGTACGGACCAGGTCCCCGGCCTCCGCCGGAGGTGTCAGCACCCGTGGGCACTGGGTTCTGCGTAATTACGTTTTTACGTGCGTCGCGCGAAGTTCTGCGAGATGCAGGGGGTCGTACGTCAGCCCTGGCGCTGCTTGTGGCGCAGGTTTTCGCAGATGACCATGACCCGGCCGTGACGGCGGATCACCTTGCACTTGTCGCAGATCTTCTTGACGCTCGGCTTGACCTTCATGGGGTGAGGTTCTCCGGGTCGGTGCCATCACCCCGTGGAACACGGGGCGCGGGCAAGATCTACTTGTAGCGGTAGACGATCCGGCCACGCGTCAGGTCGTACGGAGACAGCTCCACAACGACCCGGTCATCCGGGAGGATGCGGATGTAGTGCATACGCATCTTGCCGCTGATGTGCGCTAGGACTTTGTGACCGTTCTGAAGTTCCACCTTGAACATTGCGTTCGGGAGGGACTCGATCACGGTGCCCTCGATTTCGATGGCACCTTGCTTCTTGGCCACGCTTCGCCCTTCGAATCGGCTACCTTGATCGACTCACGCATCCGTATGCAGGCATACGGGTACACGCGAGCCGACGAGTCAGTCTACGTCAGGCACCCGGAAAAGACGAATCCGGCAAGTGTGCCCAACAGTCAAGATCGTTACGCCGTTCAGCCCAGCGGAGCCGCTTCTCAACGCCGCCCTCGCGGGCTCGGCGCCCGGGGGCGCCTCAGAAGCTTCGAGCGGCTGCGCCGGACTCCGTCCGCCGAACCGGGTCAGCCCAGCGGATCGGGCGCGGCCGTGACCCCGTACTCCGCCAGCTTCGCCTTCCCGCCGTCCACCGCGGTCAGGACCAGCGGTCCCTCCTCGGTCAGCGCCACCGAGTGCTCCCAGTGCGAGGACCAGGACCCGTCGGTGGTGACGACGGTCCAGTTGTCCTCCAGGACATCCGTCTGCGCCGTACCGAGGCTCACCATCGGCTCGATCGCCAGGCAGAAGCCGGGGACCAGCTTCGGGCCCTTGCCACGCTTGCGCGTGACGTAGTTCAGCAGGTGCGGGTCCATGTGCATCTCGGAGCCGATGCCGTGCCCGCCGTAGTCCTCGATGATCCCGTACTTACCCGTCGCCGGACGCGGCTGGCGGCGGATGTACGACTCGATCGCCTTGGAGATGTCGACGAGCCGGTTGCCCAGCTTCATCGCGGCGAGGCCCGCCCACATCGACTCCTCGGTCACCCGCGACAGCTCGATCAGCTCGGGCGCGTGCCCCGTACCCACGAAGGCGGTGTACGCCGCGTCGCCGTGCCAGCCGTCGATGATCGCGCCGGCGTCGATCGAGATGATGTCGCCGTCCTTGAGGACCGTCTTCTCGTCCGGGATGCCGTGGACGACGACCTCGTTGACCGACGTACAGATGGTGGCGGGGAAACCGCCGTACCCGAGGAAGTTCGACTTCGCACCGTGCTCGGCGAGCACCTTGCGGGACACCTCGTCCAGGTCCCTGGTGGTGGCGCCCGGCACGGCCGCCTCACGCGTGGCCGCGTGGACGGCGGCGACGACCAGCCCCGCCTCGCGCATCTTCGCGATCTGCTCGGGGGTCTTGATCTCCACCATGCGTGTGCCTTCCACATTCGCTGTAACTACTGGTACCCGCCCAACAGTACGGCCGCGGCGCCTCTCGGACACCGCGGCCGCAACCGTTGCACTGCTTGCTCGATCAGCCCTCGGCGGAGGACTTCTTCAGGGCTTCCATCGCGCGCTTGGTCACTTCGTCGACCTTGCCCAGCGCGGAGATGGTGACCACCAGGCCCTGAGCCTTGTAGTGGTCGATGATCGGCTCGGTCTCACTGTGGTAGACCTCCAGCCGGCGCCGCACCGTTTCCTCGGTGTCGTCGCCGCGCTGGTAGAGCTCGCCGCCGCAGACATCGCAGACGCCGTCCTGCTTGGGCGGGCTGTAGGTCACGTGGAAGACGTGGCTCGAGTCGTTGCGGCAGGTACGGCGACCCGCGATCCGCTTCACGACCTCGTCCTCGGGGACTTCCAGGTCCAGCACGCCGTCCAGCTGCTGCCCCTCGGCCTTCAGCGACTCGTCGAGCGCCACGGCCTGCGAGACGTTCCGCGGGAAGCCATCCAGCAGGAAGCCGCCCTTGGCGTCTTCCTGGGCCATGCGGTCCTTGGCCATCCCGATGGTGACCTCGTCCGGCACCAGGTTGCCGGCGTCCATGAACGCCTTCGCCTGCTTGCCAAGGGCAGTGCCCTGGCTGATGTTGGCGCGGAAGAGGTCGCCCGTTGAGATGTGCGGGATCGACAGGTTTTTGGCAAGGAAAGCAGCCTGCGTTCCCTTGCCGGCACCGGGCGGCCCGACGAGGACGATTCGCATCAGCGGAGGAACCCTTCGTAATTGCGCTGCTGGAGCTGACTCTCGATCTGCTTCACGGTCTCGAGACCCACACCCACGATGATGAGGATGCTTGTTCCACCAAAGGGGAAGTCCTGGTTCGCGCCGAAGCCCGCCAACGCCATCGTCGGCACAAGAGCGATCAGACCCAGATACAGCGAGCCCGGCCAAGTGATCCGGTTGAGCACGTAGCTCAGGTACTCGGCGGTAGGCCGACCTGCCCGGATACCCGGGATGAAGCCACCATACTTCTTCATGTTGTCGGCGACTTCCTCGGGGTTGAACGAAATCGCCACATAGAAGAAGGCGAAGAACACGATCAACAGGAAGTAGGTGGCGATGTAGATGGGCTTGCCATCGACGAAGTTCGCCTGAATCCACGTGCCCCAGCTGGAGCTTGCGCCACCACCGCTGAACTGAACGATGAGCATCGGGATGTAGAGCAGCGACGAGGCGAAGATGACCGGGATCACACCGGCCTGGTTGACCTTCAGCGGAATATAAGTGGACGTACCGCCGTAGGACTTCCGCCCGATCATGCGCTTCGCGTACTGCACGGGGATCCTGCGCTGCGCCTGCTCGACGAAGACCACGAGGCCGACCATGGCGAAGCCGACCAGGATCACCACACCGAACTCGATCCAGCCGTTCGCGAGATCTCCCTGCTTCTTGATGGCCCACAGGGCGCCCGGGAAGCCGGCGGCGATCGAGATGAACATCAGGATCGACATGCCGTTGCCGATGCCGCGGTCGGTGACGAGCTCACCGAGCCACATGACGGCCGCGGTGCCGGCGGTCATCGTGATGACCATCACCAGGGTGATGAAGATGGACTTGTCCGGGACGATCTGATCAGCGACCTGACAGCCCTGGAAGATGGCGCCGTTACGGGCGGTGGCCACCAGGCCGGTGCCCTGCAGCACGGCCAGGGCGACCGTCAGATAACGCGTGTACTGCGTGATCTTGGCGGTACCGGACTGTCCCTCCTTCTTGAGGGCCTCCAGTCGCGGGATCACCACGGTCAGAAGTTGGAGGATGATGCTCGCCGTGATGTACGGCATGATGCCGAGCGCGAAGATCGTGATCTGCAGCAGGGCGCCACCGCTGAAGAGGTTGACGAGCCCGAAGAGCCCGCCCGTCTCTGCCGAGTCGACACAGATCTGCACGTTCTTGTAGTTGACGCCGGGAACCGGAACATGGGCCCCGAGCCTGTACAGCACGATGATGCCCAGTGTGAAGAGCAGCTTCTTGCGCAGGTCGGGCGTCTTGAACGCCCGGGCGAACGCGGTGAGCACGGTGCCTCCTGCGACCCCCGCGCTACTGCGTCAGAGGTGACGGTATTGAGGATCGACGAATCCGACGGAACAACGAATGCAACAAATAGCAGTCAAAAGCCGTGCGGACGCACCGCACGGAAGTTAACGGTGCACGCCACCATACCGGCGACGATGCCCCCCTTGGAACGACCAACCGGGGATGCCCCATATGTGAGGCATCCCCGGTCGATGTTCAAGCCATCGGGCTCGTCTCTCAGACGAGCTCGGTGACGGTGCCGCCAGCGGCAGCGATCTTCTCCTTGGCGGAGGCGGAAACGGCGTCAACCGTCACCGTCAGCGCCACGGAGATCTCGCCGGCGCCGAGCACCTTGACGAGTTCGTTCTTACGAACCGCACCCTTGGCGACCAGATCGGCCACCGTGACCTCTCCACCCTGCGGGTAGAGGTCGGCGAGCTTGTCCAGGTTCACGACCTGGTACTCGGTGCGGAACGGGTTCCGGAAGCCCTTGAGCTTCGGCAGACGCATGTGGAGGGGCATCTGCCCGCCCTCGAAGCGCTGCGGAACCTGGTAACGGGCCTTGGTGCCCTTGGTGCCACGACCTGCGGTCTTACCCTTGGACGCCTCGCCACGACCCACACGGGTCTTGGCGGTCTTGGCACCCGGGGCGGGCCGGAGGTTGTGGACCTTCAGCGGGTTGTTTTCCGCCATGTCAGTCGACCTCCTCAACCGTCACGAGGTGGCGGACGGTGTGAACCATTCCGCGGAACTCGGGGCGGTCCTCCTTGACAACCACGTCGTTCAGGCGCTTGAGCCCGAGCGAACGCAGGGTGTCGCGGTGGTTCTGCTTGCTGCCGATGTACGACTTCGTCTGCGTGATCTGGAGACGGGCCATTACGCACCCGCTCCCGCAGCACGAGCACGGAGCAGGGCCGCGGGGGCCACGTCCTCGAGGGGCAGACCACGGCGAGCCGCGATCTCCTCGGGACGCTGCAGACCCTTGAGGGCCGTCACAGTCGCGTGCACGATGTTGATCGGGTTCGACGAGCCGAGCGACTTCGACAGGATGTCGTGAACGCCGGCGCACTCGAGCACAGCACGCACCGGGCCACCGGCGATAACGCCGGTACCGGGGGAAGCCGGCTTGAGCAGAACGACGCCCGCGGCCTTCTCGCCCTGAATCGGGTGAGGGATGGTGCCCTGGATGCGCGGAACCTTGAAGAAGCTCTTCTTGGCCTCTTCAACGCCCTTGGCAATGGCCGCGGGAACTTCCTTGGCCTTGCCGTATCCGACGCCTACAGTGCCGTCACCGTCGCCCACCACGACCAGCGCGGTGAAGCTGAAGCGGCGACCACCCTTGACAACCTTGGCAACGCGGTTGATCGCGACAACGCGCTCAACGTAAGCGGTCTTCTCGGCGGCAGCGCCACCGTCGCGACCCTTCCGGTCCCGCCGCTCGCCGCCACCGGCACCGCTTCCGCGGCGCTGGGGTCCAGCCATTGGATTTACCTCTCTCTGTTACGTCCGTTAGTCCCGGAACCGGGGCTTAGAACTTCAGCCCGGCTTCGCGGGCGGCGTCAGCCAGAGCGGCAATGCGCCCGGCGTACCTGTTGCCACCACGGTCGAACACGACGGCCTCGACGCCGGCAGCCTTGGCACGCTCGGCGACAAGCGCGCCGACCTGCTGGGCCTGGGCGCTCTTGTCGGCCTCTCCGCCGCGGATCGAGGCGTCCAGGGTCGACGCCGACGCGAGCGTGTGGCCCGCGATGTCGTCGATGACCTGAGCCACGATGTTGCGGTTGGAGCGCGTCACGACCAGGCGAGGACGCTCCGGCGTACCGGAGACGTGCTTGCGGACGCGGATGTGGCGGCGCTTGATGGCAGCGCGCTTGTACGCGTCACCCTTGGCGATCTTTACACCGTATGCCATGGCTTACTTGCCCGCCTTTCCAACCTTGCGGCGGATAACCTCGCCGGCGTACTTGACGCCCTTGGCCTTGTACGGGTCGGGCTTCCGCAGCTTGCGGATGTTAGCGGCGACCTCGCCGACCTTCTGCTTGTCGATGCCCTCGACGCTGAGCTTCGTGGGCGACTCGACCTTGAAGGTGATGCCCTCGGGGGCCTCAACGACGATCGGGTGGCTGTAGCCCAGGGCGAACTCCAGGTTGGAGCCCTTCGCCTGGACGCGGTAACCGACACCGCTGATCTCGAGCGCCTTCGTGTAACCCGTGGTCACGCCGGTGATCATGTTCGCCACCAGCGTGCGGGACAGGCCGTGGAGGGCCTTGTTCTGACGCTCGTCGTTGGGGCGCAGCACCGAGAGGGTGCCGTCCTCGCCCTTGGTGACCTCGATCGGCGCGGCGACGGTGTGCGAGAGGGAACCCTTGGGGCCCTTCACCGCGACCGTGCGGCCATCGATGGTGACGTCCACACCGGCGGGAACCTGGATGGGGAGCTTGCCGATTCGCGACATTAGCTTTTCCTCCGTTCCCGACTACCAGACGTAGGCGAGGACTTCCCCACCTACGCCCTTCTTGCCTGCCTGCTGGCCGGTCAGGAGACCGTGGGACGTGGAGATGATTGCCACGCCCAGGCCGCCGAGGACCTTCGGCAGGTTGGTGGACTTCGCGTAAACGCGCAGACCCGGCTTCGAGATCCGCTTGATGCCCGCAATGGAGCGCTCACGGTTCGGGCCGAACTTCAGCTCGAGGACGAGGGACTTGCCAACTTCGGCGTCCTCGACCTTCCAGCCAGTGATGAAGCCCTCCTGCTGGAGGATCTCCGCGATGTGCGACTTGATCTTGCTGTGCGGCATAGCCACGGTGTCGTGGTACGCCGAGTTCGCGTTACGCAGACGAGTCAGCATGTCCGCGATCGGATCAGTCATGGTCATGAATTGGCCTTCGGCCTCTCTCGCCGGGGTTTCCTGTATGCGCCATCCCTCTCCCCACTCAGTGGCGGGACGGGTGCGGTGCGGGGACCTACGGCGTAGTAAGTCGGTCAGGGCGGCAGGCGCCCAACCCCGCAAGCCTACGGCATGCGGTGTCGGGCTCCTGCCGACCAGATACTTACCGAGAGCATCCGGAGTACGGGAAGTCCCGTACTACCAGGAGCTCTTGGTTACGCCCGGCAGCTCGCCACGGTGAGCCATCTCACGAAGGCACACGCGGCACAGGCCGAACTTGCGGTAGACGGAGTGCGGCCGGCCGCAGCGCTGGCAACGCGTGTACGCGCGCACAGCGAACTTCGGCTTGCGGGCCGCCTTAGCGATCAGGGCCTTCTTCGCCACGGTCAGTTCTCCTTGAACGGGAAGCCGAGGTGACGAAGGAGGGCACGACCCTCGTCGTCGTTGGTCGCCGTGGTGACCACGGTGATGTCCATGCCCCGGACCCGGTCGATCTTGTCCTGGTCGATCTCGTGGAACATGACCTGCTCCGTGAGACCGAAGGTGTAGTTGCCACGGCCGTCGAACTGCTTCGGCGACAGACCACGGAAGTCACGGATACGCGGCAGCGCGAGCGACAGCGTACGGTCCAGGAACTCCCACATGCGGTCACCGCGGAGGGTGACGTGGCAGCCGATCGGCTGACCCTCGCGCAGCTTGAACTGCGCGATGGACTTCCGGGCCTTGGTGACGGCCGGCTTCTGGCCCGTGATCGTGGTGAGGTCGCGAATGGCGCCATCGATCAGCTTGGAGTCGCGGGCGGCGTCGCCCACACCCATGTTGACCACGATCTTGACGAGACCGGGGATCTGCATGACGTTCTCGTACGAGAACTCTTCACGCAGCTTGCCCGCGATCTCCTCGCGGTAGCGCAGCTTGAGGCGCGGTGCGGTGGTGGTAGTCATCAGATGTCCTCACCGGTCCGCTTGGCAACGCGGATCTTGTTGCCCTCGTCGTCAAAGCGGTAGCCGACGCGGGTAACGACCTTCTTGCCGTCCTTCTCCACAACCAGCTGAACGTTGCTGACGTGGATCAGGGCCTCAGTCGTCACAATGCCACCGGTCTGCGAACCGCGAGCGGTCTGACCGGCCTTGGTGTGCTTCTTGACCCGGTTGACACCCTCGACCAGGACACGGTTCTCGCGGGGCACGGCCAGAATGACCTTGCCCTGCTTGCCCTTGTCCTTACCGGTGATGACCTGAACCAGGTCGCCCTTCTTGATCTTCATGCTTACAGCACCTCCGGCGCGAGCGAGATGATCTTCATGAACTTCTTCTCGCGCAGCTCACGGCCCACCGGGCCGAAGATACGGGTGCCACGAGGGTCGCCGTCGTTCTTGAGAATGACAGCGGCGTTCTCGTCGAAGCGGATGTACGAGCCGTCCGGACGGCGGCGCTCCTTGACGGTGCGAACGATGACAGCCTTGACGACGTCACCCTTCTTCACGTTGCCGCCGGGGATCGCGTCCTTGACGGTGGCGACGATGACGTCGCCGATGCCCGCGTAGCGGCGACCCGAGCCACCGAGAACACGGATGGTGAGAATTTCCTTCGCACCCGTGTTGTCGGCGACACGCAGTCGCGACTCCTGCTGGATCACGTCTATCTCCTGATCGTCTGCCGGTTCCCGGCGAGGGGCTCCTTACGGAGACCCCTCACCGAGCCTGGCGGAACTGCCCTGAGGGATACCCCTCAGGGGTTATTACTTGGCCTTCTCGAGGATCTCGACGATGCGCCAGCGCTTGCTCGCCGACAGCGGACGCGTCTCCATGATGAGGACGCGGTCGCCGACGCCTGCGGCGTTGGACTCGTCGTGAGCCTTGAGCTTGTTCGTACGGCGGATGACCTTGCCGTACAGGGCGTGCTTGACGCGATCCTCGACAGCGACGACGACAGTCTTGTCCATCTTGTCGCTGACGACGAGACCCTCACGGGTCTTGCGGAATCCGCGCTGCTCAGTCGTCTCAGTCACATTCTTCTCGCTCATCAGGCGCTCTCCACCGTCTCGATGCCCAGCTCGCGCTCGCGCATCAGGGTGTAGATCCGGGCGATGTCCTTACGGACGGACTTGAGCCGGCCGTGATTCTCGAGCTGTCCGGTCGCCGCCTGGAAGCGGAGGTTGAACAGTTCTTCCTTGGCCTCACGGAGCTTCGCGACGAGGTCCTCGTCGTTGAGCTCGCGCAGCTCGGTCGCCTTGATACCGGCCGCCATCACGACTCACCTGCCTCGCGCCGAACAATCCGGCACTTCATCGGAAGCTTGTGAGCAGCGCGGGTGAGCGCCTCACGAGCAATCTTCTCGTTCGGGTAGGACAGCTCGAACATGACCCGACCCGGGTGCACGTTCGCGATCCACCACTCCGGAGAACCCTTACCGGAACCCATGCGGGTCTCGGCAGGCTTCTTCGTGAGCGGACGGTCCGGGTAGATGTTGATCCAGACCTTGCCGCCACGCTTGATGTGGCGGGTCATCGCGATACGAGCAGCCTCGATCTGGCGGTTCGTCACGTACGCCGGGGTCAGCGCCTGGATGCCGTACTCGCCGAATGCGACCTCAGTGCCACCCTTCGCCATACCGCGGCGCTTGGGGTGGTGCTGCTTGCGGTGCTTGACCCTACGAGGGATCAGCATTTCGGTCAGGCCTCCGTTCCGGTGCTCTCAGCCGGAGCAGAGGTGGCGGGAGCGTCGGCCTTGGGGGCCTCTGCTGCCGGTGCACCCTGCTGCGGCTTGCGGCCGCGGCCGCCACGCTCGCCACCACGACCACCACGGCCACCGGCCGGACGGTCGGCCGGGCCGCCACCACGGGCCGGGCGGTTACCCGCACGGGCCGCGGCGTTCTCGGCACGGACCTCGGCGATGTTCTTGACGTCGCCCTTGTAGATCCAGACCTTCACGCCGATACGGCCGAAGGTCGTCTTGGCCTCGAAGAAGCCGTAGTCCACGTTCGCGCGCAGCGTGTGCAGCGGCACACGACCCTCGCGGTAGAACTCGGACCGGGACATCTCGGCGCCGCCGAGACGGCCACCACACTGGATCTTGATGCCCTTGGCGCCGGCCTTCATCGTGCCCTGCATGCTCTTACGCATGGCGCGACGGAAGGAGACGCGGGACGAGAGCTGCTCGGCAACGGCCTGAGCAACCAGCTGAGCGTCCATCTCGGGGTTCTTGACCTCGAGGATGTTCAGCTGGACCTGCTTGCCCGTGAGCTTCTCGAGGTCGCCGCGGATGCGGTCGGCCTCGGCGCCACGGCGGCCGATGACGATGCCCGGACGTGCGGTGTGGATGTCCACACGCACGCGGTCACGGGTGCGCTCGATCTCAACCTTCGAGATGCCGGCGCGCTCCATGCCGGACGTCATCATCCTGCGGATGGCGACGTCTTCCTTGACGTAGTCCTTGTACAGCTTGTCGGCGTACCAACGGGACTTGAAGTCCGTGGTGATGCCGAGCCGGAACCCGTGCGGGTTTACCTTCTGGCCCATTACCGGGAACCTTCCTTGCTGCTGACGACCACGGTGATGTGGCTGGTCCGCTTGCGGATCCGGTAGGCACGGCCCTGAGCACGCGGACGGAACCGCTTCAGGGTCGGGCCCTCGTCGACGTACGCCTCGCTGATGACCAGCGAGGAGGCGTCCGTGTGGTCGTAGTTGTGCGCAGCGTTGGCAATGGCGCTGTCAAGCACCTTGCCTACCGGCACGCTCGCGGCCTGCGCGGCGAAACGCAGGACCGCCTGAGCCTCCGTGGCATCCATGCCACGGATAAGGTCCACCACGCGGCGGGCCTTCATGGGCGTGACGCGGATGTACCGCGCCTGGGCCCTGGCTTCCATGGTTGTCCCTTCGGTGTCGTTCATAGTCATCGCACCCCGCCTTAGCGGCGCTTCGACTTGCGGTCGTCCTTGACGTGGCCGCGGAAGGTGCGGGTCGGCGCAAACTCGCCGAGCTTGTGGCCGACCATCGACTCGGTGACGAACACCGGGACGTGAATCTTGCCGTTGTGCACCGCGATGGTGTGACCCAGCATGCTGGGAATGATCATCGAGCGCCGGGACCAGGTCTTGATGACGTTCTTGGTGCCAGCTTCGTTCTGGACGTCCACCTTCTTTACGAGGTGTCCGTCGACGAAGGGCCCCTTCTTGAGACTGCGCGGCATCTAAACCCGCTCCTAGCGCTTCTTGTTCGACTTGCGGCGGCGGACGATGTACTTGCTCGATGCCTTCTTCGGCGAGCGAGTACGACCTTCCTTCTGACCCCACGGGCTGACCGGGTGACGACCACCGGAAGTCTTGCCCTCACCACCACCGTGCGGGTGGTCAACGGGGTTCATCGCGACACCACGAACGGTCGGGCGGACGCCCTTCCAGCGCATGCGGCCGGCCTTGCCCCAGTTGATGTTCGACTGCTCGGCGTTGCCGACCTCGCCAATCGTGGCGCGGCAGCGGGCGTCGACCAGGCGGATTTCACCGGAAGGCATACGAAGGTGGGCCATCGTGCCCTCCTTCGCCAGCAGCTGCACGGAGGCACCCGCGGAACGGGCGAACTTCGCGCCGCCGCCGGGCCGAAGCTCGATGGCGTGGATGGTCGTACCGACCGGGATGTTGCGCAGCGCCAGGTTGTTGCCGGGCTTGATGTCGGCGCCAGGGCCGTTCTCAATCCGGTCACCCTGCGTGAGGCCACGCGGTGCGATGATGTAGCGCTTCTCGCCGTCTGCGTAGTGCAGCAGCGCGATGCGCGCGGTGCGGTTCGGGTCGTACTCGATGTGAGCGACCTTCGCCGGCACGCCGTCCTTGTCGTGACGACGGAAGTCGATCACGCGGTAGGCGCGCTTGTGTCCGCCACCCTGGTGGCGAACGGTGATCCGACCGGCGTTGTTACGGCCGCCCTTGCTGTGCAGGGGGCGGACCAGCGACTTCTCCGGCGTGGACCGCGTGATCTCGACAAAGTCGGCTACGGAGGAGCCACGGCGGCCCGGCGTAGTCGGCTTGTACTTGCGGATTCCCATTTCTCAGTCCTCGTCCGATTCCGGACGATCCAGACCGCCGTTAGGCGGTCGGACCGCCGAAGATGTCGATACGGTCGCCCTCGGCGAGGGTCACGATGGCGCGCTTCGTGTCGGAGCGCTTGCCGAAGCCGGTCTTGGTGCGCTTGCGCTTACCCTGCCGGTTGATCGTGTTGACCCCGGTGACCTTGACCCCGAAGACCGCCTGAACGGCCTGCTTGATCTGGGTCTTGTTGGAGCCGGGCGCGACGATGAACGTGTACTTGTTCTCGTCGAGCAGCGCGTAGCTCTTCTCGGATACAACCGGCTTGACGAGGACGTCGCGCGGGTCCGTGAAGGTCTTGCTGGTAACGGTCGCCTCAGCCATCAGACGTCGCTCCCTTCGGTCTCATCGGCCGTGGTGGGGCCAGACACGAAAGACTCGAAAGCGGCCTTGGTGAAGACCACGTCGTCGGAGACGAGCACGTCGTACGTGTTGAGCTGGCCCGGCTCCAGGAGGTGCACCTGGGGCAGGTTGCGGGCGGAGAGCCACGCGGCCTCGTCCGAACGCTCGGCGACCAGGAGCACGTGCTTGCGCTCGCTGACCTTGCCCAGCAGGGACTTCGCGGCCTTCGTGGACACAACCGCACCCTCGACCACGTCGGAGACGACGTGGATACGAGCGTTGCGGGCCCGGTCGGTGAGGGCGCCACGCAGAGCGGCGGCCTTCATCTTCTTGGGCGTGCGCTGCGAGTAGTCACGCGGCTGCGGGCCGTGTACGACGCCACCGCCTGCGAACTGCGGGGCGCGGGTCGAGCCCTGACGGGCGCGGCCGGTGCCCTTCTGGCGGTAGGGCTTCCTGCCGCCACCACGGACTTCGCCGCGACGCTTGGTCTTGTGCGTGCCCTGACGGGCAGCGGCCAGCTGTGCGACAACGACCTGGTGGATCAGCGGAATGCTGACCTTGGCGTCGAAGATCTCCGCGGGGAGCTCGACGGTACCGGCCTTGTCGCCTGCCGGCGTAAGGATGTCAATGGTGCTCATCGGTTCCTCAAACCCCCTTCGCCGCGGTGCGGACCAGGACGAGGCCACCGTTGGGGCCGGGGACGGCGCCCTTGATGAGCAGCAGACCCTTCTCGGCGTCAACGGCGTGGACGGTCAGGTTCTGGGTGGTGACCCGCTCGTTGCCCATACGACCCGCCATGCGCATGCCCTTGAAGACACGGCCGGGGGTGGCACAGCCACCGATGGAACCAGGCTTACGGTGCACGCGGTGGGCACCGTGGGAAGCCTTGCCACCGGCGAAGTTGTGACGCTTCATGACACCGGCGAAGCCCTTGCCCTTGCTCTTGCCCGTGACGTCAACCTTGACGCCGGACTCGAACACCTCGGCAGTGATCTCCTGGCCGAGCGCGTACTCGCTGGCGTCGGAGGTACGGAGCTCCACCAGGTGGCGGCGCGGGGTCACGTCGGCCTTGGCGAAGTGACCCTTGAGGGGCTTGTTCACCTTGCGAGGGTCGATCTCGCCGAAGGCGATCTGGACCGACTCGTAGCCGTCGCGGTCATTCGTGCGGACCTGGGTCACGACATTCGGCCCGGCCTTGACGACGGTCACCGGGACAACCCGGTTGTTCTCGTCCCAGACCTGGGTCATGCCGAGCTTCTCGCCCAGGATTCCCTTAATCTGCTTAGCCATCTCCGCGCCCCTCAGAGCTTGATCTCGATGTCAACGCCGGCCGGAAGGTCCAGGCGCATCAGCGAGTCAACGGTCTTGGGGGTGGGGTCGAGGATGTCGATGAGGCGCTTGTGCGTGCGCATCTCGAAGTGCTCGCGAGAATCCTTGTACTTGTGCGGCGACTTGATGACGCAGTACACGTTCTTCTCTGTGGGCAGCGGCACCGGGCCTGCGACCGACGCACCAGTGCGAGTCACCGTCTCGACGATCTTCTTCGCCGAAGAGTCGATGACCTCGTGGTCGTAGGCCTTGAGCCGGATGCGGATCTTCTGTCCCGCCATGGCTACCTAGTAGTCCTGTTCTCTCGAAACGCTCTGGGACCCGTGGATTGTCTGGATAAGCACCGCTCTGCTCCGACCCACGCGGTCGGGTGTGTCGCATCCTCGCCACATAGAAATCCCGAAGGTTTTCCCTGCTAGGGGATGCGGTCCGCGACCGCATATCGGGGGCAGAACACCCACCGGGCGCCTGGTATCAGCCCCGCTGACGCTTCCCGAAAGATTCCCGTACGTCCGCCCCAGCGCTGCCCTGAGGGGCAGTTAAGGCGACGAGTACTGTGGGACTCGCTTCCGGTCCTCCCGACGGGAGGCGCGCAGCATCGGCACTCAACCGAGCAACCCCGACAGTCTGCCATACGGGGCCCAGCCCGCGCCAATCGGGCGCAAGAGATTACCCCGTGCGTGAGCAACGTCAAACCCAGGGCTACGCCCGGGCGCGCCGACCCGCCCAACCACCCGTCCGGGTGAAGACCCCCCATACGGCCCAGCGGGGACCCACTCCCCCCTAGCGTCATATGTCATGGTCAGTTCTTCACACGAGGCGATGCACCGCATCTTCCAGGAGGATCCGGGAGTCTTCTCCCGCACCTTCCGGGCGCTCGGGCTCCCCTTCGACGACCCAGTAGCGGTCACCCTGCTCCCCACGGACCTCACCGAGACCAGACCGCTGGAACGCCGCGTGGACACCCTGCTGCACTTCGACACGGCCGACCCGGCCACCGGCTTCCTGCTGGCCGTCGAGGCCCAGGGCAAGAAGGACCCGGGCAAGCTCGCGAGCTGGACGTACTACCTGGCGCACCTCTACGCGAAGTACGGCATCCCACCGCTCCTGCTCGTCGTGTGCCAGGACAAGAACACCGCCACCTGGGCGGCGGAACCGGTGGACATCGGCCCACCGCAGTGGCCGGCCCTGACAATGCGCCCCCTGGTACTGGGCCCCACAACGTGCCCGCGATCACCGACCCCGCCACGGCCGCCCAGGACATCCCTCTGGCGGCGTTCTCCGCGATTACACACGGGAAAGACCCGGACGCCGATGCCATACTGAAAGCGCTGGCCGCCGCCTTGAAGACCGTGGACGAAGACACCGCGAGCATCTTCATCGAACTCACCGAACAAGGCCTGGGCACTGCCCCGGCAGCTGACATCTGGAGGGACCTAATGGCCGTCGACCTCTCCTTCTTCCGCTCGCAGACCGCCGAGCGCCTACGCGGCGAAGGCCGCGTCGAAGGCCTGGCTGAGGGGCGGGTCGAGGGCCTGGCTGAGGGCCGAGCCGAGGACATTCTGAGGCTGCTCAGCAAGCGTGGCATCGCAGTGCCCGACGACGCCCGCGACCGCATCACCGCCTGCACCGATCCGGACACGCTCAGCGCCTGGTTCGACCGCGCCATCACCGCCACTTCGGCCGAGGAGCTCTTCACCGAACCCGAGGCGACCTGATGGCTGTGCCGCTCTGGTTCTTCCGCTCGGAAACCGCCCAGCGCCTACGGGCCGAGGGCCGCGCGGAGGCCCGCTCGGAGAGCATCCTGCTGCTGCTCACGCAGCGCGGCATCGAGATCCCCAGCGATGCCCGTGAACGCATCACCACCTGCACTGACCTCGACACGCTCAGCACCTGGCTGACCCGTGCAATCACCGCCACTACGGCCGGGGAGCTTTTCACGGCAGCCTGACCACCTCCAAGCACGCGCGAGCCCCTGTCCCGTATCGAACGGGGCAGGGGCTCGGTTGTGAGGGTCAGCTGGTGGACGCGTACGTGACAAACTCGGCCCATGCGCCGGGCGCGAACCCAAGCTGGGGGCCGGGCACGTTCTTGGAGTCGCGGACGTGGACGGTGCCGCAGCCTGCCGCGATCTCGACGCAGTCGTTGCTATCGCTGGCGCTGTAGCTGCTCTTGGTCCACGCGACCTCGACGCAATCCGGACCATCGTTGCTGCTGTAGCTGCTCTTGAACCACTCCAGCACGAGACCGTCTCCAGCAGAGGGCTTGCGGGTCATGTCTCTCCCAGCACTTTTTCGATGAAGGCCAGTGACTCCCGTGGCGTGAGAGCCTGCGCCCGGATGATCCCATACCGCATCTCAAGGATCTGGACCTCCTTGGGATTGGAGATCAGCCGGCTGGTGAGCTGCGCCTCCGAGTATCCGACGGAGGTGCCGTCGTTCAGTTTCAGCACACGCAATTCGCCGGCCATGCCTGCATGGTCATCACGGTCCGTCGGCATGACCTGAACCTCTACGTGCCTCAACTGTCCGACCTCCAGCAGGCGTTCAAGTTGCCGGCGCAGCACCATTCTGCCCCCGATGGGACGGCGTAGCGTCACCTCTTCTTGGACAAACGTCAGCGTGGGGGCAGGCTGCCACCCAAAGATCTCCTGGCGGGACATACGCGCCGAGACCTGCCGGTCGGCCTCGTCCCGCGAGTACGCGGGCCGTCGCATGTCGAACAGCGCCCTCGCGTACTCCTCCGTCTGCAACAGCCCGTGCATGTTGTGATTGCCGTACGCGCCCAGCTCGACCGCGTCCGCCTCCAGCTTGGCCAAGTCCCGGACCTTCTTCGGGTATCGCGCCTCCTCCACGTCCTTCTTCATCGCGGAGATCTTTCCGCCCGCGCCCAGGGTCTCGTCCGCGCGGTCCAGATACTCCGGCTTGGGGATGCGCCGGCCGCGTTCCACCGCCGAGACCATTTCCTCGCCGTACCCGATCGCCGCGCCGAACTCGGCCTGCTTCAGGCCCGCCGCCTCGCGCCACAGCTTGAGCTGGCGGCTCACCGCCTTGAGCACCGCGCCGGAGTCGTCCTCCAGGCCGAGGTCCCAGCCGGGGCCGTCCGCCCCGTCCGTCGTGTAGTCCGTGCCACCGCCGCCGCTCATACGACACCCACCTCCGACGTACCACCCGTACCGGACGCCGTACCGGCCGGACAGTCACTGTCCGTACAGGCGCCGTCGCTGTTCAGCGTAGACGCGTCCCGCCACGCTGAGTGATGTGAATCCAGAAATCACCCAGCCCCGCACCAGCGTCCGCCAGTTCGCCGTCCAGCTCTCCGCCACCCGCCGTGGCGCCCGGCTGGCCCGGCTGCTCGCAACCGAACAACTGCGCTCCTGGGGGCTTCCCTTGGAGGACGCCGCACATGTCATCGCCGAGTTGGCCTCGAACGCCACGACGCACGGCCGCGTACCGGGGCGGGACTTCCGACTCATGCTCGTCGTCACAGACACGGACACGCTCCGTATCGAGGTGACCGACGCACGCGGTGATCGGCTGCCAACAGCTCAGGCCCCCGGCGACGGAGAGTCGGGGCGCGGGCTGCTGCTCGTCGACACGCTTGCGGACCGCTGGGGCGTCACGCCCGGGCCGGTGCCGTGCAAGACGGTGTGGGCCGAGATCACCCTCTGAACCGGGTCGCGGTGTACCGCGCCCCGGTGGGCCGCGTCGCGGTGTGGCGCGATGCCTAAAACTTTCAATCCCTGGGAGAGCAAATACCCCTCCCAACCCCTCCAGCCTCCCCGTCACCCACACGGGTGGCATTCGCCAACTGGAGTGGATTTGCGGGCGGTTGCCGGGCATATGCTCGCCCCGACAACCGCACACATGCGACGGCCCCCGGCCGGGACTGGCATCCCGAACGAGGGCCTGACCACCGAGGAAGACGGAACCTTCCCGATGGCTCCCCAGCACCTTAGCGCGCGCTCGCGCGCCTCGTCCGGCGATCGTCGGGCTGCCGCCCGTTCCGGCGTCGTTCACGCCAACTCACGGCACACCAGCCGCTACACCGTCGTCGGCAACCACCTCAGCCAGCACCGCGAACTGACCCTGGTCGCGATCGGGCTCGCCGTACACATCCAGTCGCTGCCCGCCGGGGCCCGTATCGGCATCAAGTTCCTCGCGGCCCGGTTCCCGGAGAGCGAGGCCCGTATCGCCTCCGCCCTGCGGGAGCTGGAGGTCTGCGGCTACCTGAAGCGCTCGCGGGAGCGGTTGGCCAATGGCCGCATCGTCACCCGTACGGTGTCCTGCAACCAGCCGGGGGCGCGGCCCGCCGCCGCTGCTCCGCCCCGGCCCCGGCGCCCGAAGGCGCCCCGGCCCGCCCCCGTCGGCGTACCGGCGGAGCAGGAGGTCACGGCGTACCACTGGCCGGAGCTCGCCGACGTACCACCACCGGAGCAGGAACCGGCTCCGGAACCCGACGCCGACCCGGCCCCCGCCCCCGCGCCCGTGCCGCGACGGGTACCGCCGCCCCTGCCCCAGCCGCTTGCCCAGGACCCCGTCCGCGACCAGGCCGCCCGTGACCTCCTCGCCGGGCTGCGCCGGGACGACCCGCGCCTGACGCTCGCCGAGCGGGACGTGCACCGGCTGGCTCCCGGCGTCGCCGCCTGGCTGGAGCGCAGCACCGCGCCCGAGGCGGTGCGGCAGGCGCTGCGCGGCAACCTCCCGGAGCCGCTCACCAGCCCGGCGGGCCTGGTCGCGCACCGGCTGAGCGCCCTGATGCCGGGGCCGCTCCCGGCCGAGCCCGTCGTCGTACGACCGGATCCGTTCCAGGACTGCGAGGGCTGCGACCGCCCCTTCCGCGCCCCGGAACCCGGCCGCTGCCGCGACTGCCGCCCGGTCGTTCCGGGGGCCGCCTAGCATGAAGGTGACGACCCTTCTTGCCCGGGGACACCGACCACGAGGAGCGAGCGCCATGACCATCGCCCCGGACGACGCACGGCGAGACTCCCGCCAGTACCAGGTGATGCGGGAGTTCGTTCAGGCCATGGACGACACCCTTCCCGGCAAATTCGAGATCACCAAGGAAGGGATCGTCCACGACATGATGTCGCCCGCAAAGCCGCATGAGCTCACCACGCTGCGCGTGCGGAGGCGTCTTGAGAAGGTCCTGCCGGAAGAGCTCGTAGCCCACACGGGGACGCCGGATGTGGAAGAGGCGGCAGAGGGCATCATGCGTCATCCCGACGTGATGGTGATCGCCGAGGCGGACATGGAGGGCGAGGGGTCCTTCGACCCCCGCACGCTCATCGCCGCGATCGAGGTCGTGTCCGGGTCCAACCCGGACAACGACTGGGTCGGCAAGATGCGCGACTATCCGCTGCTCGGAATCCCGGTGTACGCGATCTTTGATCCTCGTACGGGTGCCGGAGCTGTGCTGTCCGACATCCACCCGACACCGGACGGTCCCCGGTACGCGACCCGGAAGGACTTCGTCTACGGCGAGGACGTCACGATCGGCGAGTGGACGATCTCGACGGAGCAGCTGCCGCGCTACCCGTAGCCGCACCGCTCACAGCCGCCTGGCGCGGCGACGTCGCTTGGCGACCACGAAGCCAACGGCCAGAGCGGCGGCACCGGCCGCCAGCCCGAGGCCGTACAAGGTCTCGGCGGTACTGCTGCCGCCTGCGGCCGTACTGCCCGTGCCGCCCCTGACCCCGAGAGTGGGGGACGCAGTGGGCTGAACGGGTGAGGGAGTGGGCGTGGCTGTAGCCGTCGCTGGGGCTGTGGCGGTGGCCGTGGTCGGCACGGGGGCCGGGATTGTGGCTGTGACGGTGGCTGTGGCCGGCGCCGGTGGCGTGGCTGTGGCTGTACCGACTTCGCCCCTGCTGGGCAGCGCCTCGCACGCCACGCCGTCGTCCTCCCCCTGGTCCTCGTCCAGCCCGTGCGGGTCACTGGGGTCCCGGTTGAACTCCGCCTGCGCCTCCTCCTGGAAGGCGAAGTCGCTGCAGTCGAGGTCGGGCTGCGCGTAGGAAACGCCGGACAGCGGTACGGAGGCGGCGGCAACCAGTACCACGGCTGCTGCGGCAGTACGAAGATTCATTTCTCGAACGTAAGCAAGGTGATCTTTCCCTGCCACTCGACTGTGGCAGACAGCGTCACCGGCTGACGCGCCGACGAACCGGGTTGCCCGGCCGAGGCAACCCCGATGCCCGAACAGCCGTCTAGTCCAGCGCGGCCGGTCCCCCGGGGGGTGGGATCGGCGCCTTAAGCGATCGACGGATGTAAGCGCGGCGCGAGCAACGCCCGCTGCGGGGGAAGCGGACGGAGCGCGGCGCGTGACCAGCACGACCGGACGGGGGCCTGCTGCTGCCTGCCCCCAGGACGCCACCACACCGGGCCCCACCAGGCGCGCTCTGGTCGCGTCCGCCGCCGCCCTCACCGCCGGCCTCGCCCTCACCTCGTGCTCCGTCCCCGCCCCGCGCCGCAAGGGCCCCGCCGCCGACCCGGTCCCCGGCAAGCAGATATCCAGCCCCCGGCACGCACTGCTGATGCAGATACTCGCCCACCCGGACGACGACCTGTACTTCATGAACCCGGACACCCGGCAGACGCTGGACTCCGGCGTCCCGCTGGTCTGCGTGTACGTCACCGCCGGTGAGGCCAACGGCGTGAACCGGATACCCGGCGCGGGTCCGCAGCCCGCCGACCGGACGGCGTACTCCTCCGCCCGCCATCAGGGACTGCGTCAGGCGTACGCCGTCCTCCTGGGCCTCCCCCGGTTCACCACGTGGCAGAAGTCCGTGACCACCCTGCGCGGGGACCACAAAGCCGAGCTGAACACCCTCGTCAACGGCGACCGCCGCGTCGAGCTGATCTTTCTCAACCTGGCCATGCACACCTCATGGGGGCGCATGGGTTTACCCAGCCTCTGGGAGGCGCGCGGGCTCTCCCTTCGTACCGTCGTGGCCGACGACTCGCCGCTGGAGAAGGCCGGTTCGTACAGCTACGACGGGCTCATCGACGTACTCGCGGGGCTGATGGAGCGGTACCGCCCCACGGTCGTGCACACCCTCGACCCGGACCCCGACATCCAGCACAGCGACGAAGCCACGCGGCGCCGCGACAGTGAGCAGCCCGGGTACTCCGACCACGCCGACCACACCGCCGTCGCCTCCTTCGCGTGGGCCGCGATGATCCGGCGGGTCGCCGAGGCGACGGAGGGTGGCGGTGACGTGCCCGGCTTCGTCGCCACGTCCTTCCGCGGCTACTACAACCGCCACTGGCCGAAGAACCTCCCCGAGCCGGTGCTCAGGGAGAAGGCGTCCCACCTCGTCCCGTACGGCGGCGCTCCCGACTGGGAGTGCGGGAACGCGGCGGGCTGCGGCGACTACAACGTCGGCGGCGACCGCCCGCTCACCAACCGCAAGGGCTGGGTCCGCTCCACCCACTACCGCTACCCCGGCGCCCGCCCGGTCGTCGCCGCCGGCCCCGACGGGCGTCTGGCGGCGTACGGCGTGCTGGGCCTGCGGGTCGCACGCTGGCGCGAGACGGCGCCCGGCAGCGGCGCGTGGGGCGCGCCGGACGACCTCGGCGGCGGGCCACTGGCGCCCGTGCTGGGCGCGGCGACCCTGCGGGAGGGCCGCCAGCTCCTGTTCGGCCTGCGGTTCTCCGCGCTGGCCGGCCATGGCGCGGCGAATACCCGCGAGATCGTACTGCTCGAACAGCGCAAGGCCGGCAGCGAGTTCGGCGCCTGGACGGGTCTCGGCAATCCGGAGACGGACCACGACCGGGGCCGCCGCATCGGCTCCCCCGTGGCGGTGGCGGCCCCCGACGGCCGGGTCCACCTCTTCGTACGGAACGCGGACAAGGGCATCAGTACGCGCGTCCGGAGCACTGCCGGCCGCTGGAACGCCTGGCGCGACCTCGGCGGCGGCGAGATCCAGGACGGCCTGGCCACGGCGGTGGACGGCGGCGGCCGTGTCCACGTTTTCGCGGCGGGGCACGACACCGTGCACCACTGGACACAGGACGCGCCCGGCAGGCGCGTAGGCCCGCGCCCCGTCACCGGCCTGCCCACCCCGGGTGGCTCCCTCACCACCCTCACCGCCCCCGACGGCGGCATAGACCTGATCTACCGCCGCCCCGCCACGTCCGGCCTCACGACGGCCCGAGTCGGGGGCAGCAGCCCCGTGCGGCTTCGCTTCAAGGGTTACGGCGCGGTGGCCGCCGCATCCGCCCCCACGGGACCGGTTCTCCTGGGCCGCGACCGCAAGGGCCGGGCGCAGCTGCTGGCAGAGGGCCGCCTGATCCGCCGCGAGGACACGCCGGCCTCCCTTGAGGGCCCGACCCTCCACCTCGGCCCGAAGGGCCCGGTAGTGGTCGGCCTGGGCCCGGACGCGACCCCGTGGCTCTGGCGCCCCTAGGAGGACTGCCGCAACGCGGCACTATCCGCCACCGCACGACAGAAGGGCCCCCGCACCGCCGCGAACGACGGAGCAGGGGCCCTTCTTTGGTGCTCATGCAGGAGCAACCAGGTCAAACCAACAAATTACTTGTTGATCTTGGTGACCTGGCCGGCGCCGACGGTCCGGCCACCCTCACGGATGGCGAACTTGAGGCCCTCTTCCATGGCAACCGGCTGAATCAGGTTGACCGTCATGATGGTGTTGTCACCAGGCATGACCATCTCGGTGCCCTCGGGAAGGGTCACAACGCCCGTTACGTCCGTCGTACGGAAGTAGAACTGCGGGCGGTAGTTGTTGAAGAAGGGGGTGTGACGGCCACCCTCGTCCTTCGACAGGATGTAGGCCTGGGCCTCAAACTCGGTGTGCGGCGTAACCGAACCGGGCTTGATGATGACCTGGCCGCGCTCGACGTCCTCGCGCTTGATGCCACGGAGGAGGAGGCCAACGTTCTCGCCGGCCTGACCCTCATCCAGCAGCTTGCGGAACATCTCGATGCCCGTGACCGTGGTGGTGGTCTTCTCTTCCTTGATGCCCACAATGTCAACAGTCTCGTTGACCTTGAGGATGCCACGCTCGATACGACCGGTGACGACCGTGCCACGACCGGTGATCGTGAAGACGTCCTCGATCGGCATCAGGAACGGCTTGTCGACGTCGCGCTCGGGCTGCGGGATCGACTCGTCGACGGCCTTCATCAGGTCGAGGACGGTCTGGCCCCACTCGGGGTCGCCCTCGAGCGCCTTGAGCGCCGAGACCTTGACGACCGGGAGGTCGTCGCCCGGGAACTCGTACTCGGAGAGGAGCTCACGAACCTCGAGCTCGACGAGCTCCAGGATCTCCTCGTCGTCCACCATGTCGGCCTTGTTCAGGGCGACGACGATGTACGGCACGCCTACCTGGCGGGCCAGGAGCACGTGCTCCTTGGTCTGCGGCATCGGGCCGTCGGTGGCCGCGACCACGAGGATGGCGCCGTCCATCTGCGCCGCACCCGTGATCATGTTCTTGATGTAGTCCGCGTGACCGGGGCAGTCGACGTGCGCGTAGTGACGCGACTCCGTCTGGTACTCGACGTGCGCGATCGAGATCGTGATACCGCGCTGGCGCTCCTCGGGAGCCTTGTCGATCTGGTCGAAGGCCGAGGCCTCGTTCAGGTCGGGGAACGCGTCGTGCAGCACCTTGGTAATGGCGGCCGTGAGGGTCGTCTTACCGTGGTCGATGTGACCGATGGTGCCGATGTTGACGTGCGGCTTAGTCCGCTCGAACTTTGCCTTCGCCACTGGGTCCTCCTGCGGAGTGGTTCTGTACGCCTTGCTTCATCGGCGCCAGGTGATCTTTGCTGGGGTGCCAACCGCCGGGATTCTCACACACGGGTCGCGGGGAGAGCCCCGGCGGTTGGGTCAAGCCTAAAGCGTCAACTCGGGGGAGCTACTCGCCCTTGGCCTTCGCGATGATCTCCTCGGCGACGTTCCGCGGAACCTCGGCGTAGGAGTCGAACTGCATCGAGTAGCTTGCGCGACCCGAGGTCTTGCTGCGGAGGTCTCCGACGTAGCCGAACATCTCCGAGAGGGGCACGAGGCCCTTCACGACGCGAGCGCCGCTGCGCTCCTCCATGGCCTGAATCTGGCCACGGCGGGAGTTCAGGTCGCCGATCACATCGCCCATGTAGTCCTCGGGCGTGGTGACCTCGACAGCCATCATCGGCTCGAGGAGCACGGGAGAGGCCTTGCGGGCACCCTCCTTGAACGCCTGCGAACCGGCGATCTTGAAGGCGAGCTCCGAGGAGTCGACCTCGTGGTAACCACCGTCGAGAAGGGTGACGCGAACGCCGACCATCTCGTAGCCGGCCAGGATGCCGAACTGCATGGCTTCCTGCGCGCCCGCGTCCACCGAGGGGATGTACTCCCTGGGGATGCGGCCACCGGTGACCTTGTTGACGAACTCGTACGAGGCGTCGCCACCCTCGATGGGCTCAAGGGCGATCTGCACCTTCGCGAACTGGCCGGTACCACCAGTCTGCTTCTTGTGCGTGTAGTCGATACGCTCGACGGCCTTGCGGATCGTCTCGCGGTAAGCGACCTGGGGCTTGCCGACGTTCGCCTCGACGCGGAACTCGCGCTTCATGCGGTCGACAAGAACCTCGAGGTGAAGCTCGCCCATACCACCGATGATGGTCTGGCCGGTCTCCTCGTCCGAGTGCACCTGGAAGGAGGGGTCCTCCTCCGCGAGCCGCTGGATGGCAACACCCAGCCGCTCCTGGTCACCCTTGGACTTGGGCTCGATCGCGACCTGAATGACCGGCGCCGGGAAGTCCATGGACTCCAGGATCACCGGGTTCTTGTCGTCGCACAGAGTCTCACCGGTGGTGGTCTGCTTCAGACCCATGACGGCGACGATGTCACCGGCACCCACCGAGGGGATCTCCTCACGCTTGTTCGCGTGCATGCGGTAGATCTTGCCGATGCGCTCCTTCTTGCCCTTGACCGAGTTCAGCACCGCGGTGCCGGCCTCGAGGCGACCGGAGTAGATCCGGACGAAGGTGAGCTTGCCCAGGTGCGGGTCGCTCGCGATCTTGAAGGCAAGGCCGGAGAACGGCTCCTCGTCCGACGGCTGACGCTTGACGACCTTCTCCGGGTCCTTGACGTCGTGGCCCTCAATGGCCTCGACGTCCAGGGGAGACGGCAGGTAGCGGACAACGGCGTCGAGCAGGGGCTGGACGCCCTTGTTCTTGAACGCGGTACCGCAGAACACCGGGGAGACGGTGACGGAGTCGGCACTGCCCTTGGAGGCCAGAGTGATACGACGGATGGCGGCGTACAGCTGCTCCTCGGTCGGCTCCTGGCCGTCGAGGTACATCTCCATCATCTCGTCGTCGTGCTCGGAAACAGACTCGAGGAGCTTGCCGCGCCACTCGTCGGCAGCCTCGACGTGCGTCGCCGGGATGTCGACGATGTCGTACGCCTCGCCCTTGGCCGCCTCGGCGGACCAGACGAAGGCCTTCATCGTCACGAGGTCGACAACACCCTGGAAGTCGGCCTCGGCACCGATCGGCAGCTGCATGACGAGCGGGACCGCACCGAGGCGGTCGACGATCATGTCGACGCAGCGGTGGAACTCGGCACCCGTACGGTCGAGCTTGTTGACGAAGCAGATACGCGGCACGCCGTAGCGGTCCGCCTGACGCCAGACAGTCTCGGACTGGGGCTCGACGCCCGCCACACCGTCGAACACGGTGACGGCACCGTCGAGGACGCGGAGCGAACGCTCCACCTCGACGGTGAAGTCCACGTGACCGGGGGTGTCAATGATGTTGATCGTGTGATCAACCTCATTGAGCGGCCAGTGGCAGGTCGTCGCGGCAGACGTGATCGTGATGCCGCGCTCCTGCTCCTGCTCCATCCAGTCCATGGTGGCTGCGCCATCGTGGACTTCACCGATCTTGTAAGACACGCCGGTGTAGAAGAGGATCCGCTCGGTGGTGGTCGTCTTGCCCGCGTCGATGTGGGCCATGATCCCAATATTGCGGACCTTGGCCAGGTCAAGCGAAGTGGTGGCCATAAGGCTCAATCTTCTCTCGGTCTCGATGTGGGTAGCGACTACCAGCGGTAGTGCGCGAAGGCCTTGTTCGACTCGGCCATCTTGTGGGTGTCCTCGCGCTTCTTGACGGCAGCGCCAAGACCGTTGGAGGCGTCGAGCAGCTCGTTCATGAGGCGCTCGGTCATGGTCTTCTCGCGGCGGGCGCGGGAGTAACCCACGACCCAGCGCAGCGCGAGGGTGGCCGCACGACCGGGCTTGACCTCGATCGGCACCTGGTACGTCGCGCCACCGACGCGGCGGGACTTGACCTCGAGCGAGGGCTTGACGTTCTCAAGCGCGCGCTTCAGCGTGATGACCGGGTCGTTGCCGGTCTTCTCGCGGAGGCCTTCCATGGCGCCGTACACAATGCGCTCGGCGGTGGAACGCTTGCCGTCAAGCAGAATCTTGTTGATCAGCGACGTGACAAGAGGAGAGCTGTAGACCGGGTCAATGATGACCGGGCGCTTCGGGGCGGGGCCCTTACGAGGCATTCTTACTTCTCCTTCTTGGCGCCGTAGCGGCTGCGGGCCTGCTTGCGGTTCTTGACACCCTGGGTGTCGAGCGAACCACGGATGATCTTGTAGCGAACACCCGGCAGGTCCTTCACACGGCCACCACGCACGAGCACGATGGAGTGCTCCTGCAGGTTGTGTCCCTCACCCGGGATGTAAGCAGTGACTTCGATCCCGCTGGTCAGACGCACACGCGCGACCTTACGCAGGGCCGAGTTCGGCTTCTTCGGGGTGGTCGTGAACACTCGCGTGCAGACGCCGCGACGCTGAGGGGAACCCTCAAGTGCGGGCGTCTTGTTCTTCTCGACCTTGTCCTGTCGGCCCTTGCGGACCAGCTGCTGGATCGTAGGCACTACTTCTCCGGTTTCTGTGTGCCGATCACTGTGAAACTAACCTGGAACACCTCCGACCCACGCGGTCGGGTGTGTCGAACACTGGAGGCCTCCACCGAAGTGGAGAATTCACAGGTTGCGGCGTGTTTTTCTCCCCCGGCTCCCTTAGCGGACATAAGCACGCGGTGGAGCCAGGACACACCCCAGGCACAAGGTCTGACTGTACCTACCTCATTGACTCCGGTCAAAACAAATGCCGTCCACCCCAACACACCGGACTTCCCGAGCTGTCTCCGCAGGCCGGCCGGCCATTGGGCGGCACGGGGAAAGGCACACAGGCGGCCTCGGAGGGGGCACAGCCGGCCAACGCCGCAGGGCGGCCACCCCGGTGAGGGGTGACCGCCCTGCGGACGTGCTGACACGCACTCTTACTGGTTGTACGGACCGTAGTCGTAGTCCTCCAGCGGGACGGCCTGGCCGGAGCCGGTGCCGAACGGCGAGTAGTCGATGTCGTCGTAGCCGACGGCCGAGTACATCGCGGCCTTGGCCTCCTCGGTGGGCTCCACCCGGATGTTGCGGTAGCGGGACAGACCCGTACCGGCCGGGATGAGCTTACCGATGATGACGTTCTCCTTGAGGCCGATCAGGGAGTCGGACTTGGCGTTGATCGCCGCGTCCGTCAGAACCCTGGTCGTCTCCTGGAAGGACGCCGCCGACAGCCACGACTCGGTCGCCAGCGAGGCCTTGGTGATACCCATCAGCTGCGGACGGCCGGAGGCCGGGTGGCCGCCTTCCGTGACCACACGACGGTTCTCGCCCTCGAAGCGGCCGCGCTCGACGAGCTCGCCCGGAAGCAGCTCGGCGTCGCCCGACTCGATGATCGTCACGCGGCGCAGCATCTGCCGGATGATGATCTCGATGTGCTTGTCGTGGATCGACACACCCTGGCTGTTGTAGACCTTCTGGACTTCGCCGACCAGGTGGACCTGGACCGCGCGCTGACCAAGGATGCGAAGCACGTCGTGCGGGTTGGTGGCACCCACGGTGAGCTTCTGGCCCACCTCGACGTGGTCGCCGTCGGCCACGAGCAGACGGGCACGCTTCGAGATCGGGAACGCCGTCTCGTCGCTGCCGTCGTCCGGGGTGACGACGAGCTTCTTGGTCTTCTCGGTCTCCTCGATACGGACGCGACCGAGCGCCTCCGAGATCGGGGCGACACCCTTGGGCGTACGAGCCTCGAAGAGCTCGACGACACGGGGCAGACCCTGGGTGATGTCGTCACCGGCCACACCACCGGTGTGGAAGGTACGCATCGTCAGCTGGGTACCGGGCTCACCGATGGACTGGGCGGCGATGATGCCGACCGCCTCACCGATGTCGACCAGCTTGCCGGTGGCGAGCGAGCGTCCGTAGCAGAAGGCACAGGTGCCGACCGCGGACTCACAGGTCAGGACCGAGCGGGTCTTGACCTCCTCGACGCCGTGCATGAGCAGCTGGTCGATGAGCACATCACCGAGGTCGACATTGGCCGGCGCGATGACCTTGCCGTCGATGACGACGTCCTCGGCGAGCATGCGTGCGTACACGCTGGTCTCGACATCGTCCGTCTTGCGCAGGACACCGTCGGCGCCCTTGGCCGCGATCTTCAGCTTGAGGCCGCGGTCGGTGCCACAGTCCTCCTCGCGGATGATCACGTCCTGCGAGACGTCCACCAGACGACGGGTGAGGTAACCCGAGTCGGCGGTACGCAGGGCGGTGTCGGCCAGACCCTTACGGGCACCGTGGGTGGAGATGAAGTACTCCAGCACGGACAGACCCTCACGGAACGACGCCTTAATGGGGCGGGGAATCGTCTCGTTCTTGGCGTTCGACACCAGACCGCGCATACCGGCGATCTGACGCATCTGCATCATGTTTCCTCGGGCACCCGAGTCAACCATCATGAAGATGGGGTTCGTCTTCGGGAAGTTCGCGTTCATCGCCTCGGCAACCTCATTGGTCGCCTTGGTCCAGATCGCGATGAGCTCCTGAGTGCGCTCTTCCTTGGTGATGAGACCGCGCTCGTACTGCTTCTGGACCTTCTCGTCCAGCGCCTCGTAGCCCTTGACGATGGCCTTCTTGGCCTCGGGCACGACGACGTCGGAGATGGCCACGGTGACGCCCGAACGGGTCGCCCAGTGGAAGCCGGCCGCCTTCAGGTTGTCGAGCGTCGCCGCCACGATGACCTTGGGGTAGCGCTCCGCCAGGTCGTTGACGATCTCGGAGAGCTGCTTCTTGCCCACCGAGTAGTCGACGAACGGGTAGTCCTCGGGCAGCAGCTCGTTGAAGAGCGCGCGGCCCAGCGTCGTACGGAGGCGGAAGCTGTCGCCCTGCTGGAACTCCTGCTCACCCTCCTCGGCGACCGGCGGCACCCAGCCACGCGGCGGGATGGTGCCCACCGGGAAGCGGATGTCGACCTTCGCCTGGAGCGAGAGCTCGCGGTTGTCGAACGCCATGGTCGCCTCGGCGGTCGAGCCGAAGCTGCGGCCCTCACCGATGACCTTGCGCTCTTCCTCGTCGGTCGTGAGGAAGAACAGGCCCAGCACCATGTCCTGGGTCGGCATGGTGACGGGACGACCGTCGGCCGGCTTCAGGATGTTGTTCGAGGACAGCATCAGGATGCGGGCCTCGGCCTGCGCCTCTGCCGAAAGCGGCAGGTGCACGGCCATCTGGTCACCGTCGAAGTCCGCGTTGAACGCGGTGCAGACGAGCGGGTGGATCTGGATGGCCTTGCCCTCGACCAGCTGCGGCTCGAAGGCCTGGATGCCGAGGCGGTGCAGCGTCGGCGCACGGTTCAGCAGAACCGGGTGCTCGGCGATGACCTCTTCCAGCACGTCGTAAACGACGGTCCGGCCGCGCTCGACCATGCGCTTCGCCGACTTGATGTTCTGCGCGTGGTTGAGGTCAACCAGGCGCTTCATCACGAACGGCTTGAAGAGCTCCAGTGCCATGGCCTTAGGCAGACCACACTGGTGCAGCTTCAGCTGCGGGCCGACGACGATCACGGAACGCGCGGAGTAGTCCACACGCTTACCGAGAAGGTTCTGACGGAAACGACCCTGCTTGCCCTTGAGCATGTCGCTCAGGGACTTCAGCGGGCGGTTACCGGGACCGGTGACCGGACGGCCACGACGACCGTTGTCGAACAGCGCGTCAACGGCCTCCTGAAGCATGCGCTTCTCGTTGTTCACGATGATCTCGGGAGCACCGAGGTCAAGCAGACGCTTCAGACGGTTGTTGCGGTTGATCACACGGCGGTACAGGTCGTTCAGGTCGGAGGTCGCGAAGCGGCCACCGTCCAGCTGCACCATCGGGCGAAGGTCCGGCGGGATGACCGGGACGCAGTCGAGCACCATGCCCTTGGGGCTGTTGGAGGTCTGCAGGAAGGCAGACACGACCTTCAGCCGCTTCAGCGCACGGGTCTTCTTCTGGCCCTTGCCGGTACGGATGATCTCGCGAAGGCGCTCGGCCTCTTCGTTGAGATCGAAGGACTCCAGGCGCTTCTGCAGAGCAGCAGCACCCATCGAGCCGTCGAAGTACGTACCGAAGCGGTCGCGCAGCTCGCGGTAGAGCAGCTCGTCGCCCTCGAGGTCCTGGACCTTGAGGTTCTTGAAGCGGCTCCACACCTCGTCGAGACGGTCGATCTCGCGCTGCGCACGGTCACGCAGCTGCTTCATCTCACGCTCGGCACCTTCGCGCACCTTGCGGCGTACGTCGGCCTTGGCGCCCTCGGCCTCAAGCTCGGCCAGGTCGGTCTCGAGCTTCTTGGCGCGGGCTTCGAGGTCGGAGTCGCGACGGTTCTCGACCTGCTGACGCTCTACGGAGACGTGCGCCTCCAGCGACGGCAGGTCACGCGTGCGGCGCTCCTCGTCCACGAACGTGATCATGTACGCGGCGAAGTAGATGACCTTTTCGAGGTCCTTCGGCGCGAGGTCGAGCAGGTAGCCAAGGCGCGAAGGAACGCCCTTGAAGTACCAGATGTGCGTGACAGGGGCGGCAAGCTCAATGTGGCCCATCCGCTCACGACGCACCTTGGCGCGAGTGACCTCGACGCCGCAGCGCTCGCAGATGATGCCCTTGAAGCGGACACGCTTGTACTTACCGCAGTAGCACTCCCAGTCCCGGGTCGGGCCGAAGATCTTCTCGCAGAAGAGTCCGTCCTTCTCGGGCTTGAGCGTGCGGTAGTTGATGGTCTCCGGCTTCTTCACTTCGCCGTGCGACCAGGTCCGGATGTCGTCCGCGGTGGCGAGGCCGATCCGCAGCTCGTCGAAGAAGTTGACGTCGAGCACTTGTCGTCAATCCCTCTTTCGGGGTCGAGAGTCAATCATGGTCTGAACGGGTCCGGGGAGAGCCGGCCGCTGCGGTGAAGCAGCGGCCGGACAACCCGTCAGACCTCTTCGACGCTGCTCGGCTCGCGCCGGGACAGGTCGATACCGAGCTCTTCCGCAGCGCGGAAGACGTCCTCGTCGGTGTCGCGCATCTCGATGGACATGCCGTCCGAGGACAGCACCTCCACGTTGAGGCACAGGGACTGCATCTCCTTGATGAGCACCTTGAAGGACTCGGGGATGCCGGGCTCAGGAATGTTCTCGCCCTTGACGATGGCCTCGTAGACCTTCACGCGGCCGGTGACGTCGTCGGACTTGATGGTCAGCAGTTCCTGGAGGGCGTAAGCGGCGCCATAAGCCTCAAGCGCCCACACCTCCATCTCACCGAATCGCTGGCCACCGAACTGGGCCTTACCACCCAGCGGCTGCTGGGTGATCATCGAGTACGGACCGGTCGAACGAGCGTGGAGCTTGTCGTCGACCAGGTGGTGGAGCTTGAGGATGTACATGTAGCCGACCGAGACCGGCTCCGGGAAAGGCTCACCCGAGCGGCCGTCGAACAGGTTGGCCTTGCCCGAGGGCTGCACCATCCTGTTGCCGTCGCGGTTGGGGATCGTGGACTCGAAGAGACCCGAGATCTCGTCCTCGCGCGCACCGTCGAAGACCGGCGTCGCGACGTTGGTACCGGGGGCGACCTCGTCGGCCCCGATCACCTTCAGACGCTCCATCCAGTCCTCGCCGCCCTCGACCTTCCAGCCCTGACTGGCGAGCCAGCCCAGGTGGATTTCGAGGACCTGTCCCGGGTTCATTCGGGACGGGACACCCAGCGGGTTGAGGATGATGTCGACCGGGGTGCCGTCCTCCATGAACGGCATGTCCTCGATCGGCAGGATCTTCGAGATGACGCCCTTGTTGCCGTGACGGCCGGCGAGCTTGTCACCATCGGTGATCTTGCGCTTCTGCGCGACGTAGACGCGAACCAGCTGGTTCACACCCGGCGGCAGCTCGTCGCCCTCTTCGCGGTCGAAGACGCGGACACCGATGATCTTGCCGACCTCACCGTGCGGCACCTTCAGCGAGGTGTCGCGCACTTCGCGCGCCTTCTCACCGAAGATCGCGCGCAGCAGGCGCTCTTCCGGCGTCAGCTCGGTCTCACCCTTGGGCGTGACCTTGCCGACGAGGATGTCACCGGCGACGACCTCGGCACCGATACGGATGATGCCGCGCTCGTCGAGGTCCGCGAGGACCTCTTCGGAGACGTTCGGGATGTCCCGGGTGATCTCCTCCGGGCCGAGCTTGGTGTCACGGGCGTCGACCTCGTGCTCCTCGATGTGAATCGAGGAGAGGACGTCGTCCTGCACCAGGCGCTGGCTGAGGATGATCGCGTCTTCGTAGTTGTGACCCTCCCACGGCATGAACGCCACGAGCAGGTTCTTGCCGAGCGCCATCTCACCCTGCTGGGTGGCAGGACCGTCGGCGAGGACCTGGCCCTCGACGACCCGGGCGCCCTCGTCCACGACAACCTTCTGGTTGACCGAGGTGCCCTGGTTGGAGCGGGAGAACTTCGCGATCCGGTACGTGGTGTACGTACCGTCGTCGTTGGCGACGGTGACGTAGTCCGCGGAAACCTCCTGGACCACACCGTCCTTCTCCGCCTTGATGACGTCACCGGCGTCGACCGCACAGCGGTATTCCATGCCGGTGCCGACGAGCGGCGCCTCGGACGTGATCAGCGGCACGGCCTGACGCATCATGTTCGCGCCCATGAGCGCGCGGTTCGCGTCGTCGTGCTCGAGGAACGGGATCATCGCGGTGGCGACCGACACCATCTGGCGCGGCGAGACGTCCATGTAGTCGACGTCGTCGCCGGGGATGTAGTCGATCTCGCCGCCACGACGGCGGACGAGCACGCGCGACTCGGTGAAGCGCATGTCCTCACCCAGCGTCGCGTTGGCCTGCGCGATGACGAAGCGGTCCTCTTCATCGGCGGTCAGGTAGTCGACGTCGTCGGTGACGACACCCTCGACGACCTTGCGGTACGGCGTCTCGACGAAGCCGAACGCGTTGACGCGGCCGTACGAGGCGAGCGAACCGATCAGACCGATGTTCGGGCCTTCGGGAGTCTCAATCGGGCACATACGGCCGTAGTGAGACGGGTGCACGTCACGGACCTCGAAGCCGGCCCGCTCACGGGAGAGACCACCCGGGCCAAGCGCCGACAGACGGCGCTTGTGGGTGAGACCCGACAGCGGGTTGTTCTGGTCCATGAACTGCGACAGCTGGCTGGTGCCGAAGAACTCCTTGATGGAGGCGACGACCGGCCGGATGTTGATCAGGGTCTGCGGCGTGATCGCCTCGACGTCCTGAGTCGTCATCCGCTCACGTACGACGCGCTCCATACGAGCCAGACCCGTGCGGACCTGGTTCTGGATGAGCTCGCCGACGTTACGCAGACGACGGTTGCCGAAGTGGTCGATGTCGTCGGTCTCGACGACGATGCTCCGGCCCGACTCGCCGACCGTCTCGACCTCGCCGGCGTGCAGCCGGACCAGGTACTTGATGGTGGCGATGATGTCCTTACTGGTAAGGACACCGGCGTTCAGCGGCTCATCGGCGCCGAGCTTCTTGTTCACCTTGTAGCGGCCGACCTTCGCGAGGTCGTAGCGCTTCGGGTTGAAGTAGAGGTTCTCGAGCAGCGTCTGAGCGGCCTCACGCGTGGGCGGCTCGCCCGGGCGGAGCTTGCGGTAGATGTCGAGCAGCGCGTCGTCCTGGCCCTGGGTGTGGTCCTTCTCCAGGGTGGCGCGCATGGACTCGTACTCGCCGAACTCTTCGAGGATCTGCTCGGTGGTCCAACCGAGAGCCTTGAGGAGGACGGTCACGGACTGCTTGCGCTTGCGGTCGATGCGGACACCGACCATGTCGCGCTTGTCGATCTCCATCTCCAGCCAGGCACCCCGGGACGGGATGATCTTGGCCGAGAAGATGTCCTTGTCGGACGTCTTGTCGATGGAGGAGTCGAAGTAGACACCCGGCGAGCGGACCAGCTGCGACACCACGACACGCTCGGTGCCGTTGATGACGAAGGTGCCCTTGTTGGTCATGAGCGGGAAATCGCCCATAAAGACCGTCTGGGACTTGATCTCGCCGGTCTCGTTGTTGGTGAACTCTGCGGTGACGAAGAGCGGAGCCGCGAACGTGAAGTCCCGCTCCTTGCACTCGTCGATCGAGTTCTTCGGCGGCTCGAACCGGTGGTCGCGGAATGTCAGCGACATCGACCCGGAGAAGTCCTCGATCGGCGAGATCTCCTCGAAGATCTCTTCCAGACCAGACTTGGTGGGGACGTCCTGTCCGCTCTCGAGAGCGGCCTCGACGCGACCCTTCCAAGCGGCATTACCGAGCAGCCAGTCAAAGCTCTCGGTCTGCAGCGCGAGGAGGTTAGGAACCTCGAGGGGCTCCTTGATCTTTGCAAAGGAGATGCGCAGCGGGGCGGTGCTGGCGCCGTTGTTCGTATTAGAGGTCGAGGCGTTGCGCGAGGCGGCCAAGAGGGGGTCCTTCCGAGGGCTCGGACTCACTACGCGCGTACCGGTCCCAAGCTGGCACAGCGGCAGAAATCCCTGGTCGGGGAAGTCAGCCGTCGATGCTCGAGCGAGGGGATGCCCCTGGTGACGGGCAGGAGGCAGCTAACAGGCAGCGCAAAGGGTCAGTGTAGCCACTTGGCCCACTGATGTCCAGTGCGGGTTGTTTGACACCCTCGCTGTACTCAACTCCTGCGGAAAGCCATGCGTTGTATGCGCATATCAGTACTGCCCTCTACGCCGCCGATCCATGCCTCGGATCCGGATCGGTATGACGACGCGTCCTGAGAATTGCGCGCCTCGTGCGGTTCGTCAAGGCCCCAGGGCTCCCGCGGGAGCTCCCGCGGGGCGTACGGCGAAGATCACGATACTCGCCATGGCGCCAAGAGCAAGGAAGGCGTCCCGGGAACGCCTGAAGGCGACCACCCGAATGGGTGATCGCCCTCAGAACGTGAGCAGCTGAGTCAGAGACTCAACGAGGTCACTTGACCTCGACAGCCGCGCCGGCGGCCTTGAGGGACTCGGCGGCCTTCTCAGCGGCCTCCTTGGCGACCTTCTCGAGGACCGGCTTCGGAGCGCCGTCGACGAGGTCCTTGGCCTCCTTCAGACCCAGCGAGGTCAGCTCACGCACGACCTTGATGACCTGGATCTTCTTGTCGCCGGCACCGGTGAGGATGACGTCGAACTCGTCCTGCTCCTCGACGGCCTCGGCGGCGCCACCGGCGGCACCGCCGGCGGGGGCGGCGGCAACCGCGGCAGCGGCGGTGACGTCGAACTTCTCCTCGAAGGCCTTCACGAACTCAGAGAGCTCAATGAGGGTCATCTCTTCGAACTGCGCGAGCAGGTCGGCCTGGGCGAGCTTCGCCATGATGGCGTCCTTCCACTAATTCGGCTGGTGCCGATGTACATGTGAGGCGGGCGTACTTCCGGCCCGCTGCGACCTGCGCCCACACGGGCGTCGGTCAAAAAGCGAGCCGAATTACTCGGCACCGCCCTGCTCGGCCTGCTTGGCACGAAGCGCCTCCGCGGTGCGGACGAACTTCGACGGAAGCGCCTTGAACAGCGAGGCAGTCTGGGACTGCTTGCCCTTCATGGCGCCCGCCAGCTTGGCGAGCAGAACCTCGCGGGACTCGAGGTCCGCGAGCTTCTTGATCTCATCGGCGGACAGCGCCTTACCGTCAAGGACACCGCCCTTGATGATCAGGTTGGGGTTCTCCTTGGCGAAGTCACGAAGACCCTTCGCCGACTCCACCGGGTCACCGGTGATGAAGGCAACCGCCGTCGGACCTGCGAACAGGTCGTCCAGCGTGTCGATCCCGGCCTCGTTGGCCGCAATCTTGGTCAGCGTGTTCTTCACCACGGCGTACTGGGCGTTCTCACCGAGCGAACGACGCAGCGTCTTGAGCTGCGCCACGGTGAGACCCCGGTACTCGGTCAGCACGGCGGCGTTCGAGCTACGGAACTGGTCCGCGAGCTCGGCTACCGCGGCAGCCTTGTCGGGCCTTGCCATAGAGCGTCGGCCTCCTTCCGGGTGATGAGGACCGCTCAGAAGGGGCTGGGCAAAACGAAACGCCCCGGCGCAGGCGCACGGGGCTGAGCTCAACCGACTGTGCTCTTTGAAGAGCGCGTCCGGGAACTTTCCACGACACCTACGCGGGTCGTCCGCACCTAGCGGATCCTTCGGCCACCGCACCTTCTTGCGAAGACACGGCAACGACCAGCGGTCTTTGGCTTCTGGAGGAGACTACGCGAACGGGTCACCCACAAGCAAATCGGGCCCCGCGCCGCCCCGAGGGGAGGTGCGGGGCCCGATCAGAGCCACTCAGTGACCCGGGCCGTCAGGCCCGGCCCGGCCGTCAGACAGCGGCCGGGTCCTCCTCGACGAGGAGGTTACGGGTGCGGTTCTGGTCCAGCGGGATGCTGGGGCCCATCGTCGTGGCCAGGGCGGCCTTCCTGATGTAGCGGCCCTTGGCGGCGGACGGCTTGAGACGGAGGATCTCCTCCAGCGCCGCGGCGTAGTTCTCGACCAGCTTCGTCTCGTCGAAGGAAACCTTGCCGATGATGAAGTGCAGGTTCGAGTGCTTGTCGACGCGGAACTCGATCTTGCCGCCCTTGATGTCCGTGACAGCCTTCGCCACGTCCGGGGTGACCGTTCCGGTCTTCGGGTTCGGCATCAGACCACGCGGACCGAGCACGCGGCCGAGGCGGCCGACCTTGCCCATGAGGTCCGGGGTGGCGACGACGGCGTCGAAGTCCAGACGGCCCTTCGCGACCTCGTCGATGAGCTCGTCGGAGCCGACGATGTCGGCGCCGGCGGCCTCCGCGGCCGCAGCACGGTCACCGGTCGCGAAGACCAGGACCCGGGCGGTCTTGCCGGTGCCGTGCGGCAGGTTCACGGTGCCGCGGACCATCTGGTCGGCCTTGCGCGGGTCGACACCCAGACGCATGGCGACCTCGACGGTGCCGTCGAACTTCGTGGTGGAGGTGTCCTTGGCGATACGGACGGCCTCGAGCGGGGCGTACAGACGCTCCCGGTCGATCTTCGCGTCCGCGCTGCGGAAGTTCTTGCTGCGCTTCACTTCTGCTCCTGAGCAGTTACACCAGGCGGCTTGAGCCGCGTGGGAGATGGAGTCGTGGTGCGGACCAGCGCTTGGCCCTACCACTGAGGTGCTACGGGGACTTTCAGCCCTCGACGGTGATGCCCATGGAACGGGCGGTACCGGCGATGATCTTGTCCGCGGCCTCGAGGTCGTTGGCGTTCAGGTCGGGGAGCTTGACCGTCGAGATCTCACGCACCTGAGCGGCGGTGAGCTTCGCGACCTTGGTCTTGTGGGGCTCGCCCGATCCCTTGTCCACACCAGCGGCCTTGAGGATCAGCTTCGCGGCCGGCGGGGTCTTCGTCACGAAGGTGAAGGAGCGGTCCTCGTAGACCGTGATCTCCACCGGCACGACCATGCCACGCTGCGACTCGGTCGCGGCGTTGTAGGCCTTGCAGAACTCCATGATGTTGACGCCGTGCTGGCCGAGCGCGGGGCCGACCGGCGGAGCCGGGTTGGCCGCGCCGGCGTTGATCTGGAGCTTGATGAGCCCCGTGACCTTCTTCTTCTTGGGAGGCATTGCTCTCTCCGGGTCCTAGTGAGAGTTTCCTGCCATCCGATCACCGGACGGAGGCATACCGCACAACGATAACGGGTATCGTGCTGCGGCTAAAAACCGAGCAGGTCAGACCGGCTGCGAGAGCCGGTCTGACCTGGTCGGAAGCGTGGGTCCAGAGGAAGATCAGTTCTTCTGGATCTGGTCGAAGCTGAGCTCGACCGGGGTCTCGCGACCGAAGATCTCGACGAGGCCCTTGACCTTCTTCGAGTCGGCGTTGATCTCGTTGATCGTCGCCTGGAGGGTCGCGAAGGGGCCGTCGGTGACGGTGACCGAGTCGCCCACCTCGAAGTCCAGAACCTGGACCTCCATCTTGCGGCTGGGCGCCGGCTTGCCCTCGGCCTCGGCGGCCTCGCGGGCGGCCTTCTCCTCGGCCTCCGGGGCGAGCATCTTGACGATCTCGTCCAGGGTCAGCGGGTACGGGTCGTAGGCGTTGCCGACGAAGCCGGTGACGCCGGGGGTGTTGCGGACAACGCCCCAGGACTCGTTGGTGAGGTCCATGCGGACCAGGACGTAACCGGGAAGCTTGTTCTGGCGGACGTTCTTGCGCTCGCCGTTCTTGATCTGAACGATCTCTTCCTCGGGGACTTCAGCCTGGTAGATGAATTCCTCGACGTTCAGCGAAACGGCACGCTGCTCCAGGTTCGCCTTCACGCGCTTCTCGTACCCGGCGTAGGTGTGGATGACGTACCACTCGCCCGGCAGAGTGCGGAGCTCCTCGCGGAGCGCGGTGATCGGGTCGACCGGAGCCTCGGCCTCGACGGCCTCTTCGGCCGCGTCCTCGGCGGACTCGACGTCTCCACCGGACTCGACGTCTCCACCGGACTCGGCGTCGGCGTCGGCCTCGGCGGACTCCTCGGATTCGTCGGACTCAACGTGCACGGCGGACTCTTCCGCCGGCTCGCTCGCAGCGACGTCAGCAGCTTCCGCCTGGTCCTCGTCGGCCGCCTCGACGATGTCGAGCTGGTCCTCAGCGGACTCCTGCGACTCGATGGCGTCGTTCAGGTTCGGGTCAGACACGGTGGCTGCTTCTTCCTGGATACATATGGGTGGAACGGCGAAAGGGGCGCCGGGTGAGGCGCCCTACGCGGGATCAGCCGAAAACGTACTTGACGGCTCGGGCGAAGCCCATGTCGATCACGGTCACAATGCCGATCATGATGACGACGAAGACAATCACCACGGTGGTGTACGTCGTCAGCTGGCTGCGCGTCGGCCAGACGACCTTGCGCAGCTCTGCGACGATCTGGCGGTAGAAGAGCGCGAGACGGCCCAGGGGGCCCTTCTTGCCGCGCTTGCCGCCTTTGCGAGACTTCTTGGCGGAGTCCGGCGTCTCGTCCTGGGCATCAGGCATGTCGATGGAGCCCACGGCGTCCGTCACGCTACTCACCTGATTCCGGGTCGTGGCCGTGCCGCGCCCGGTGGAGCCGCACGGCAGTGCATAGAAGTACGTACATGCGCACACATCCTGGCGAAGATGTGTGTAGCAGGGCCGGAGGGACTTGAACCCCCAACCGCTGGTTTTGGAGACCAGTGCTCTACCAATTGAGCTACGACCCTTTGTGGTTCCCCCAACCTACCGCATCCACCCGAGTGCACGGAGTGCGCACGAAGGAGCTGCCGCTGAGGGGCCAACGACGAGTGAGTGTACGTGCTCACAAGCCCGGCGTCGAACAGATACGGCCCGACCACTTCCGGGCCGCACGGTGTCCGCCCTGCGGGATCCGTGTGCTGAGCGGGTTTGCGGTCTGGGACGATGGCCCGCATGAGCTCTGCAACTCCTCCCACCGAGCGCCGGGTCTCAGCCCGAATCGGCGCGATTTCCGAGTCCGCAACCCTTGCCGTGGACGCCAAGGCCAAGGCCCTGAAGGCCGCCGGCCGGCCGGTCATCGGCTTCGGCGCGGGCGAGCCCGACTTCCCTACGCCCGGCTACATCGTCGAGGCCGCGATCGAGGCCTGCCGCAACCCGAAGTACCACCGCTACACGCCGGCCGGCGGGCTCCCCGAGCTCCGGGCCGCGATCGCCACGAAGACCCTGCGTGACTCCGGTTACGAGGTGGACGCCTCGCAGGTCCTGGTCACCAACGGAGGCAAGCAGGCCATCTACGAGGCGTTCGCCGCGATCCTGGACCCGGGCGACGAGGTCATCGTGCCGGCGCCGTACTGGACGACGTACCCCGAGTCGATCCGTCTCGCCGGCGGTGTCCCGGTCGACGTCGTGGCCGACGAGTCCACCGGCTACCGGGTCTCCGTCGAGCAGCTGGAAGCCGCCCGTACGGACAAGACCAAGGTCGTCCTCTTCGTCTCCCCGTCCAACCCGACCGGCGCGGTCTACACCGAGGCCGAGACCGAGGCCATCGGCCGCTGGGCCGTCGAGCACGGCCTGTGGGTGCTGACGGACGAGATCTACGAGCACCTGGTCTACGGCGACGCGTCCGCCGTCTCCCTCCCGGCCGTCCTGCCGGAGCTGCGGGACAAGTGCATCGTCGTCAACGGTGTCGCCAAGACGTACGCGATGACCGGCTGGCGGGTCGGGTGGATGATCGGCCCGAAGGACGTCATCAAGGCCGCGGCGAACCTGCAGTCGCACGCCACCTCGAACGTCTCCAACGTGGCGCAGGTCGCGGCGCTGGCCGCCGTCTCCGGGAACCTGGACGCGGTCGCCGAGATGCGCTCCGCGTTCGACCGCCGCCGCAAGACGATCGTGCGGATGCTCAACGAGATCGACGGCGTCGTCTGCCCGGAGCCGGAGGGCGCGTTCTACGCGTACCCCTCGGTGAAGGGGCTGCTGGGCAAGGAGATCCGCGGCAAGCGCCCGCAGACCTCGGTCGAGCTGGCCGCGCTGATCCTGGACGAGGTCGAGGTGGCGGTCGTTCCCGGCGAGGCGTTCGGTACGCCGGGCTACCTGCGGCTCTCGTACGCGCTGGGTGACGAGGACCTGGCCGAGGGCGTGTCGCGGATGCAGAAGCTGCTGGCCGAGGCGCACGTCTGACCATCTGCTGATCAAGTACCTCGGGCCCCCGGCTGCTGCCGGGGGCCCGTTTCTGCGTTCGGGGACTTACTCGTTAGGGCAAAGACGCTTCCGGGCGGCGGTCGCGTGCGGCAGGATCTTGGGATGTTGAGTGCGCGCGATGTCCGACTGCTGCCGAAGGCCCATCTGCATCTGCATTTCACCGGGTCGATGCGGCCAGGCACGCTTCTCGATCTGGCCGACAAGTACGGCGTACACCTGCCGGAAGCCCTGACGAGTGGCGAGCCGCCGAAGCTGCGGGCGACGGACGAGCGCGGCTGGTTCCGTTTCCAGCGGCTGTACGACGCCGCCCGGGCGTGTCTGCGCGAGCCGGAGGACATCCAGCGGCTGGTGCGCGAGGCGGCGGAGGAAGACGTACGGGACGGGTCCGGATGGCTGGAGATCCAGGTCGATCCGACGTCGTACGCCCCGATGCTGGGCGGGCTCATCCCCGCCCTGGAGGTCATCCTGGACGCGGTGGACAGCGCGTCGCGGGAGACCGGGCTGGGGATGCGGGTGCTGGTCGCGGCGAACCGGATGAAACACCCGCTGGAGGCGCGGACGCTGGCGCGGCTCGCCGTGCGGTATGCGGACCGCGGGATCGTCGGTTTCGGGCTCTCCAACGACGAGCGCAGGGGCATGGCACGGGATTTCGACCGTGCCTTCGCTATCGCGCGGGAGGGAGGGCTGCTCGCGGCGCCGCACGGCGGGGAGCTGACCGGGCCCGCGTCCGTACGGGACTGCCTGGACGATCTGCGCGCGACGCGGATCGGGCACGGCGTACGGGCGGCGGAGGACCCGCGGCTGCTGCGGAAGCTGGCCGAAAAGGGCGTGACCTGCGAGGTGTGTCCGGCCTCGAATGTGGCGCTCGGCGTGTACGAGAAGCCCGAGGACGTGCCGCTGCGGACGCTGTACGACGCCGGGGTGCCGATGGCGCTGGGCGCGGACGACCCGCTGCTGTTCGGGTCACGGCTGGCGGCGCAGTACGAGCTGGCACGGCGCCACCACGGGTTCACGGATGCCGAGCTGGCGGAGCTGGCGCGGCAGTCGGTGCGCGGGTCGGCCGCGCCCGACGACGTACAGGCGAAGCTGCTGGCGGGAATCGACCACTGGCTGGCCGGCTAGCCGATTCCCCTCAGCAGGGTGCGGGCGAGGGCGGCGGCGAACTCGTCGACGGACTGCGGGGGCGTCTTGCCGATGGTCGCGTCATAGGCGAAGGCGCGCTGCGCGCAGGCGCCGAGGAGCAGCGAGGCGGCCGCGAAGGTGTCGGCGTCGGGGCTGATGCGGCCGGCTTCGCGTTCGGCGCGCAGGTACGTGTCCAGGCCCTCGATGGGCATGTGGGGGCCCGTGCCCATCTCCTGCAACACGTCGTCGTGACGGCGCTTGAGCTTGGTCTCGGCGTACAGCGAGGCGGCGATCGGGAAGCTCTCCGCGTAGAAGTGGGCGGCCTGGCGGGCGATCGCGGTGAGGTTCTCCTCGACGGACCGCTCCCCCGGGTCGGCGAGGAGGCGGTGGAGGAGCGGGCCGAGCTCGGGCAGGCGTTCCTTCAGCACGCCCACAAAGAGTTCTTCCTTGCTGGCGAAGTGCTTGTAGAGCGCTGCCTCCGAGCAGTCGGCGGCGCGGGCGATCTCCTTTGTGGTGGTCCGGGCCAGGCCGATGGTGCGCATCAGCTCGTGGGAGGCGTCGAGGATCCGCTCGCGGGCCGGCTTTTGCATCTGCGCTCCAAGAAGACTTGACGGGTGAGTGAACACTCACCCACTCTGGTCAGACATGTAGTGAGTAAATACTCACCCACCTGGGGAGGGGTACGCAATGAAGATCACTGTTTTCGGCGCGACCGGCGGCATCGGACAGGAGATCGTCAAGCAGGCGCTGGCCGCGGGACACGAGGTGACGGCGGTGGTGCGCGACCCGGCGCGGTTCAAGGTGACGGGGCGGGGCCTGGAGGTCTTCACGGCGCGGCTCGGTGACGGCGACGCGGTGGCCTTGCGGCCGGCGGTCGCGGGGCGGGACGCGGTGTTCTCCGGTCTCGGTGCGCGCGCCCGTAAAGACGCGGGCATAGCGGCGACCCTCACGCGCCCGGTGCTGCGGGCGATGGAGGCGGAGGGCACGCGACGGCTGCTGGCGGTCAGCGCGGCGCCGCTCGGGCCGGTGCCGGAGGGGCAGCCGGTTGTGGACCGGGTCACGCTGGCCGTGATCAACGCGGCCCTGAAGGACATTTACGCGGATCTTCGGGTCATGGAGGAGGAGCTGGCGCGGTCGGCGACGGACTGGACGTCGGTACGGCCGCCGAGGCTGACGGATGGGCCGCTGACGGGTACGTACCGGAAGGTGGTCGGCGGCAGCCCGCGCAGCGGCAGGACGATCGCGCGAGCCGATGTGGCGCACGCGATGCTGGCGATGGTGGACGACGCGGCGACGGTCAAGCGGGGGGTGGGCGTCGCGTACTAGGACGGGGCGCCGCAGGCAGCGCGCGGCTACAGGCTGACGCCCACTGTCACCGGTTCGTTCACCAGCGTTACTCCGAACGCCTCGTGAACCCCGGCGACCACCTCGCGCGCGAGCGCCAGCAGGTCCTCGGTCGTGGCCTCACCCCGGTTGGTGAGAGCCAGCGTGTGCTTCGTGGAGATCCGGGCCGGCCCCGCCCCGTACCCCTTCGTGAAGCCCGCCTTGTCGATCAGCCAGGCCGCGGACGTCTTGGTCCTGCCGTCACCCACCGGGAACGCCGGCGGCGCCACATCCGAGCCCAGCCTCTCCCCCACGCGGGCGACAAAGGCGGCGTACTCCTCGCCCGTCAGGATCGGGTTGGTGAAGAAGGAACCCGCCGACCACGTGTCGTGGTCGTCCGGGTCCAGGACCATGCCCTTGCCCGCGCGCAGCTTCAGCACGGTCTCGCGGGCGACGGCGGCCGGCACCCGGTCGCCGGCCTCGACACCCAGCGTGCGCGCGGTCTCGGGGTACTTGATCGGCGCCGACATACCTCCCGCGTCCTCCAGCGCGAAGCGGACGCGCAGGACGACGAAACGCTCCGGGTCCTGTTTGAAACGGCTGTGGCGGTACGAGAAGTCGCACTCGGCGGCGGGGATGGTGACCGTCTCCCCCGAGCGGCGGTCGTAGGCCACCACCTCGGTGATGACGCCGGCCACCTCCTGGCCGTACGCCCCGACGTTCTGGATCGGGGTCGCGCCGGCCGAGCCGGGGATGCCCGCGAGGCACTCGACGCCCGCGAGGCCCGCTTCGACGGTGCGGGCGACGGCGTCCGTCCAGACCTCGCCGGCGGCCAGCTCCAGCGACGTACCGTCCAGGTGGAAGCCGGTGGTCGCGATGCGCAGGGCGGTGCCGTCGAAGCCCTTGTCGCCGATGACCAGGTTGCTTCCGCCGCCGATGACGAGCAGCGGGGTGCCGGCCGCGTCGGCCTCGCGGACGGTGGCGATCACCTCGTCGTCCGTGGTGGCCGTGACGAGGCGGGTGGCGGGGCCGCCGAGCCGGAAGGTGGTCAGGGGGGCGAGGGGCGCGTCGTGGAGTTCCTGCACGGGGACAAGCGTACGGGGCACCTCCGACAGCCAGTGCCGACAGTAAGGGGCACCCCGCCATTGCGAGGTGCCCCTTACGTCAAACGAGTGCGTCAGGCCAGCTGGACCACGGCGCGGGACATGCCCAGCACCTTCTGACCGGCGCTCATCGCCGTCAGGTCCACCCGGACCCGGTTGTCCTCAAGCAGTGCGGCGACCTTGGCGCTGACCTCGATCAGAGCGCCCTTGTCGTCGTTCGGGACTATGACCGGCTTCGTGAAGCGCACGCCGTACTCGACCACGGCGGCCGGGTCGCCCACCCAGTCGGTGACCACGCGGATCGCCTCGGCCATGGTGAACATGCCGTGCGCGATCACGTCCGGCAGCCCGACCTCGGTGGCGAACTTCTCGTTCCAGTGGATCGGGTTGAAGTCGCCGGAGGCGCCCGCGTACCGCACGAGCGTGTCGCGCGTCACGGGGAAGGACTGCGCCGGCAGCTCGGTGCCGACCTCGACGTCCGCGTAAGAGATCTTCGCCGCCATCACGCCTCCTGGGCCGCACGCGCGACGAGCTTCGTCCACGCCGTCACCACATGCTCGCCGGACTCGTCGTGGACGTCACCGCGGATGTCCAGGATGTCGTTGCCGGCCATCGACTTGACCGCCTCTATGGTCGAGGTGACCGACAGCCGGTCCCCCGCACGCACAGGGCGCTTGTACGCGAACTTCTGGTCGCCGTGCACCACGCGGCTGTAGTCCAGACCCAGCCGCGGGTCCTGGACGACCTGCCCCGCCGCCTTGAAGGTAATGGCGAAGACGAAGGTCGGCGGTGCGATCACATCGGAGTGACCGAGTGCCTTGGCGGCTTCCGGATCGGTGTACGCGGGATTGGTGTCGCCCACTGCCTCGGCGAACTCGCGGATCTTCTCCCGGCCGACCTCGTACGGTGCGGTGGGCGGATAGGCCCGCCCCACGAAGGACTGGTCGAGCGCCATGGACTCGTACCTCCTGATGAATTGGACTGGATCAAACGACGCGAGGCCGCCCCCGAAATGGGGACGGCCTCGCATACGAGCCTGTGTTTAGCGGGTTTCGCGGTGCGCGGTGTGCGAGTTGCAGCGCGGGCAGTGCTTCTTCATCTCAAGACGGTCCGGGTTGTTACGCCGGTTCTTCTTGGTGATGTAGTTCCGCTCCTTGCACTCCACGCAGGCCAGCGTGATCTTCGGGCGGACGTCGGTGGCAGCCACGTGAGTGCTCCTTGGACGGACGGTTGACGGATGAACGCATAAAAGAGTAGCCGATCGAAGGACCGACCCCACAATCGGCTACCGTGTGTAGCGGTGACCGGACTTGAACCGGTGACACAGCGATTATGAGCCGCTTGCTCTACCGACTGAGCTACACCGCTTTGATGCCGGATCCCCCCGCCCGAAGGCGGGGATCACCGATCACCAGAGCCCCAATACGGAATCGAACCGTAGACCTTCTCCTTACCATGGAGACGCTCTACCGACTGAGCTATTGGGGCGAGCGATGAAGACATTACACGCTCGCCCGCCGATCGCCCAAATCCGTTTCTCGTACTCCTTCGCCTGCCCACCACACCGGTCTCGTACGCCACTCGTGCCCACACCGGTACGACTATTTCGCTCCTCCTCGAAGGCTGGTTTGCGGCCCCCTAGGCTCGACTCACGCTGCGTGATCTTGATCTTGCACGCCCGAGCCCCAACCAGGAGCCCGATGTCCGACAGCCAGCCGCAGCCGCCCCGTTCGTCCGGCGGCAACCCTGGGAACAGCGGCTTGCCCAGCACCGACAGCACCACGCTCCTGCTGTGCGCCGCGCGTCTGACCGACGGCCGCACGGTGGACGTACGGCTCAGCGGCGGCCGTATCGAGGCCGTCGGGACCGTCGGCAGCCTGCCCGCGGTGGGCGCTCGCGTGGACCTCGGCGGCCATCTCCTGCTCCCCGCAGCCGCCGAGCCGCACGCCCACAGTGATACTGCTCTCACCGCCGACGTCGGCGGCCCCGTCTCGTACAGCACCGAGGACGTCCAGCGCCGCACCACCGAGGCGGTGCTGCTGCAGCTGGGGCACGGTGCGACCGCCGTGCGCTCGCACGTACGGATCGGGGACGTGCAGGGGCTCAGGTCCATGGAGGCGGTGCTCCAGGCGCGGCGCTCGCTGCGCGGGCTGGCCGACCTGACCACCGTGGCCGTGCCCCGGCTGCTCACCGGGCTGGCGGGCGCCGACGGCCTGTCCATGCTGCGGGACGCCGTGAAGATGGGCGCCGGTGTGGTGGGTGGCTGCCCGGACCTCGATCCCGACCCGGCCGGGTTCACGGAAGCGGTCCTGGAGATCGCCGCCGAGCACGGCTGCCCCGTGGACCTCCATACGGAGGGTGACGATCCGGCCCGGCTGGCACGGCTCGCGGCGATGGCGGGCGGACTGCGGCCCGGGGTCACCATCGGGCCGTGCGCCGGGCTCTCGCGGCTGCCCCTGGACGCCGCGACGCGCGCCGCCGGGCAGTTGGCCGCCGCCGGCATCACCGTGGTCTGCCTGCCGCAGGGCGACTGCTCGGGGGTGGAGCGGCGGGGCACGGGGCCGGCTCCCGTACGGCTGCTGCGGGCGGCCGGGGTACGGGTCGCGGCGGGCAGTGGGGCGCTGCGGGACGTGGCCAATCCGGTGGGGCGCGGGGACCCGCTGGAGGCGGCCTATCTGCTGGCTTCGCAGGGCGGGATGCGGGCCGCTGACGCTTACGGCGCCGTGAGTTCGGCGGCGCGGGAGGCGATGGGGCTGCCCGAGGTGCGGGTGGAGGCGGGCTTCCCGGCCGAGCTGGTCGCCGTACGGGGGGACCGGATCGCGGGCGTGCTGTCCCTCGCGTACAGCCGCGTCGTCATCCACCGCGGGCGGGTGGTGGCGCGTACCAGCGCGGTCCGCGAGTACTGCGACTCGGCGGCCGCCGTCGCGCTCGACCTGCCGCGGCAGGGGCGGGGTTGAGCCGGATCGAATGGTTTTCCGGTGCGAGGGGAGCCGATAACGTCCGGTCCTGAGCACGCGCGCGCCGGGGCGCGTACGGTCGGAAACATGCGCATTGTCATCGCAGGTGGACATGGTCAGATCGCGCTGCGGCTGGAGCGGTTGCTCGCCGCGCGCGGGTACGAAGCCGCGGGCATCATCCGCGATCCCCGGCAGAGTGAGGATCTGCGGGCGGTGGGCGCCGAACCGGTCGTACTGGACCTGGAGTCGGCCTCCGTCGAGCAGGTCGCCGAGGTACTGAAGGGCGCCGACGCCGCCGTCTTCGCGGCGGGCGCGGGGCCCGGCAGCGGTACGGAGCGCAAGGACACGGTGGACCGGGGCGCTGCCGTGCTGTTCGCGGACGCGGCGGAGCGGGCGGGCGTACGCCGCTATCTCGTCGTGTCGTCGATGGGCGCCGACGCGGACCGGGCGGGTGACGAAGTGTTCGACGCGTACCTGCGCGCCAAGGGTGCGGCGGACGCGGACGTACGCTCCCGGACCGGTCTCGACTGGACGATCCTGCGGCCGGGCAGCCTGACGAACGACGCGGGGACGGGACTGGTTTCGCTCGGGGCCTCGACGGGGCGTGGTCCCGTGCCGCGTGACGACGTGGCGGCTGTGCTGGCCGAGCTGCTGGACACTCCGTCGACCGCGGGTCTGACGCTGGAGCTGATCAGCGGCTCGGTGCCGGTCTCGGTCGCGGTGAAGGACGTCGCCGGCAACTGAGAACGACCGTACGAACGAGAAAACCCCTTCCGGGCTGCGTTTCTGCAGTCCGGAAGGGGTCTCCCTACCTGTGGCGGCGCCAGGATTCGAACCTGGGAAGGCTAAGCCGGCGGATTTACAGTCCGCTCCCATTGGCCACTCGGGCACACCGCCATGGGATGTCGCTTTGGTACGGCCGCTTGCGCGGTGTTCCGTGGCAACGACGTAAACGATACCTGATACCCAGGGGTGCTCCGCCACTGGATTGATCAGCACTCGGGGCAGGTGCGGGTGGCTAGGCTTTACGGGAGCGGCCCGGGACGCCCGGCCGCGCACCCTGCCCGGTGAGGCACCCGATACCGGTATCCCCGCCCCCGATCAAAGGAGCCACAGGACATGGCCGACTCCAGTTTCGACATCGTCTCGAAGGTCGAGCGGCAGGAGGTCGACAACGCCCTCAACCAGGCCGCGAAGGAGATCTCGCAGCGCTACGACTTCAAGAACGTCGGCGCCTCGATCGATTGGTCGGGCGAGAAGATCCTGATGCAGGCCAACTCCGAGGAGCGGGTCAAGGCGATCCTCGACGTCTTCGAGACCAAGCTGATCAAGCGCGGGATTTCACTCAAGGTGCTGGACGCCGGCGAGCCGCAGCTGTCCGGCAAGGAGTACAAGATCTTCGCGTCCATCGAGGAGGGCATCTCCCAGGACAACGCCAAGAAGGTGGCGAAGATCATCCGCGACGAGGGCCCCAAGGGCGTCAAGGCGCAGGTCCAGGGCGACGAGCTGCGGGTCAGCTCGAAGAGCCGTGACGACCTCCAGGCCGTGCAGGCGCTGCTGAAGGGCAAGGACTTCGACTTCGCGCTGCAGTTCGTGAACTACCGGTGACCGGCCGCTGAGCCGGTGGTTCGCATCGGGACGGGGGTGGAGGCGGCGCGGTCGGCTCCACCCCCGTCCCGATGTCCGAATACCGCCAGCCGCGGCGGGCCCCGCGTCGCAGACTCGTCGTAACGGGCGACGTAATGCGAGGGAAGGAACCAGCCATGACGCTCTACGCGACCATGGACAGCCCCCTGGGCGAACTGCTGCTGGTCGGCGAAGAGTCCGCTACGGCCAGCGGCGGCACGGCGCTGGCGTCGCTGTCCGTACCGGGGCAGAAGGGCGGGGTCGCCGTCGAGGACGTATCCGACGCCTGGCGGCGTGATCCCGGTGCCTTCGAGGAGATCGCGCGGCAGGTACGGGCTTACTTCGGCGGGGAGTTGACGCGCTTCGACGTCGAGTACGCCGTGGGTGTGGGTACGGATTTTCAGCTGCGGGTCTGGGAAGCGCTGGAGAGCATTCCGTACGGCACCACTACTTCGTACGGGAAGCTCGCCGAGCGGATCGGGGTATCGCGGGCGGCGGTGCGGGCGCTGGGGACGGCGATCGGGCGTAATCCGCTGCTCGTCGTGCGGCCGTGCCACCGGGTGATCGGGGCGGACGGCTCGCTGACCGGGTACGCGGGTGGGCTCGAACGCAAGCGGCGGCTGCTGGAGCTGGAGCTTGAGGGAGCCGGGGCGCGGCCGTGACCGGGCTGTTCCCCCGCGAGCGGGCGCAGATCGCGCCGGGGGCCGTGCATGTGCCGGGCTGGCTGTCGGTGGCAGAGCAGCGGGAGCTGGTCGCGGCTTGCCGGGAGTGGGCGCGGGGGCCGGTGCCGATCCGGCATACGCGGCTGCCGAACGGGGGCGTCATGTCGGTGCGGACGGTGTGCGTGGGGTGGCACTGGCAGCCGTACCGGTACACGCGCACGGCCGATGACGTGAATGGCGCGCGGGTCGCGGAGTTTCCTGAGTGGCTGGTCGAGCTGGGGCGGCGGGCGCTGGTCGATGCGTACGGGGACGAGGAGGCGGCGCGGGGGTACGCGCCGGACACGGCGCTCGTCAATTTCTATGACGGCGACGCGAAGATGGGGATGCACCAGGACAAGGACGAGCGGTCCGGGGCTCCTGTCGTGTCGCTGAGCATCGGTGATTCGTGCGTCTTCCGGTTCGGCAATACGGAGGGGCGAGGGCGGCCGTACACGGATGTTGAGCTGGTCTCGGGCGATTTGTTCGTGTTCGGCGGGCCGTCGCGCTTCGCGTACCACGGTGTGCCGAAGGTGCTGCCGGGGACGGGTGATCCGGCGAGCGGGATGACGGGCGGGCGGCTCAACATCACGTTGCGGGAGACGGGGCTGCGCTAGCCGCGGGAGCGGGCGGCAGTGGTCGCGCGGCTTGTCCTGGCGCTGTCAGCGCGAGCGTGAGTGGCCGAAAAGGATCCGGTAGACGACCAGGAGGACCAGCGCGCCGCCGATGGCCGCGGCCCAGGTGGCACCGTCGTAGAACTCGTTGACGATCGGGCGGTCCAGGTAGCGGGCCGAGGCCCAGCCGCCGATGAACGCGCCCGCGATGCCGATCAGGGTTGTGCCGATCAGGCCGCCCGGGTCGCGTCCGGGGAGCAGGATTTTGGCTGCGGCTCCGGCGAGCAGCCCGAGAATGATCCAGCTGATGATGCTCATGTGTCTTGAAGACGTACCGGAACGCCGGGTGGTTGCGCACGTCAGTAGGGTGCGGCCCATGACACAGGAACTGCGGCGGACGCTCGGGGTCTTCGACGCCGTTGTGATCGGGCTCGGGGCGATGGTCGGCGCGGGGATCTTCGTGGCGCTCGCACCGGCGGCGGACGCGGCCGGCTCCGGGCCGCTGCTGCTGGCGGGGCTGGCGCTGGCCGCCGTGGTGGCGTACTGCAACGCGATGGCGTCCGCGCGGCTCGCGGCCCTCTATCCGGCCTCGGGCGGGACGTATGTGTACGGGCGGGAGCGGCTGGGGCCCTTCTGGGGGTATCTGGCCGGCTGGGGTTTCGTGGTGGGGAAGACCGCCTCGTGCGCCGCCATGGCGCTGACCGTCGGGGCGTATGTGTGGCCGGAACAGGCGCACGGGGTGGCGGTCGGCGCGGTGGTGGTGCTGACCGCGGTCAATTACGGGGGCGTTCAGAAGTCGGCCTGGCTCACGCGGGCGATCGTGGTGGTGGTGCTGGCGGTTCTGGTGGGGGTCGTTGCTGTTTGTGTGGGGGTGGACGGGCCTTCGCTCGGATCGGGGTCTGGCGGGTCTGGGGTGGGAGGAGTGCTTCAGGCCGGTGGGCTGTTGTTCTTCGCGTTCGCCGGGTACGCGCGGATCGCGACGCTCGGGGAAGAGGTGCGCGATCCGGGCCGTACGATTCCGCGCGCGATTCCCGTGGCGCTGGGGATCGCGCTGGTGGTGTACGCGTGGGTGGCGGTCGCGGTGCTGTCGGTGCTGGGGGCCGGGGAACTGGCCTCTTCGGCTGCGCCGTTGGCGGACGCGGTGCGGGCGGCCGGTGTTGCTGAGCTGGCGCCCGTGGTGCGGATCGGGGCGGCTGTGGCGGCGCTCGGGGCGTTGCTGGCGCTGATCCTCGGGGTGTCGCGTACGACGCTGGCGATGGCCCGGGACGGGCATCTGCCGGGGGCGTTGGCCGCCGTACACCCGCGGTTTCAGGTGCCGCACCGGGCTGAGTTGGCGGTGGGGCTGGTGGTTGGGGTGGTTGCCGCGGTGGCGGATGTGCGGGGGGCTATCGGGTTCTCGTCGTTCGGGGTGCTGGCGTACTACGCGATCGCCAATGCTTCGGCGTGGACGCTCGGGCCGGGGCGCGGGCGGGTCATGGCGGCGGGCGGGCTTGTGGGGTGCGTGGGGCTGGCGTTCGCGCTGCCGGTGTCGTCGGTGGTGGCGGGGGCGGCGGTGCTGGCGGTGGGGGCGGCGGCGTACGGGGTGCGGCGGCGGGCGGGGCGTTGGGCGGGGCGTTGGGGTCGGTGACGCCCCGTGGCGTCTCCTCGGGTGCCGAACAATTCGGGTACTCACGGTTCTTCGGGCCGGCTGCGTTCGACACCCTGCGGGGAGCGCCCCGGTGCGTCCCCTCCCGGCAGCGTGGACGGCGAGGCCGGGGGCCGAGTCAGCGCGTTGCGAACAGTTGGTCTGTTGGGACGATTTCTCGGCCCAGGGGGAGCAGTGAGAGCGGGACCATCTTGAAGTTGGCGATGCCGAACGGGATGCCGATGATCGTGATGCACAGTGCGACGCCCGTGACGATGTGGCTCAGCGCCAGCCACCAGCCCGCGAGGATCAGCCACAGGACGTTGCCCACGAGGGAGGGTGCTCCCGCGTCGTGGCGCTCTGTCGTGGTGTAGCCGAAGGGCCAGAGGGCGTACACGCCGATCCGGAAGGCCGCCAGGCCGAAGGGGATGCCGATGATGGTGATGCAGAGGAGTGCGCCTGCGAGCAGGTAGCCGAGGAAGAGCCAGAAGCCGCTCAGGACCAGCCATATGACGTTCAGGATTGTCTTCACGGGCGGTGACCTGCCATCTGTTCGAGTCGGGCGATGCGTTCCGCCATGGGCGGGTGGGTCGAGAAGAGCCTCGCGGCTCCCTGTCCCGGGCGGAACGGGTTCGCAATCATCATGTGGCTTGCGGTCTCGATGCGCGGCTCGGCAGGTAGTGGCAGTTGCTTCGTGCCGGCGTCGAGCTTGCGCAGGGCGCTCGCCAGGGCCAGCGGGTCGCCTGTCAGCTGGGCGCCGGAGGCGTCCGCCTGGTACTCGCGGGAACGGCTTACCGCCAATTGGATGACGGAGGCGGCCAGGGGGCCGAGGATCATGATCAGCAGCATGCCGAAGAGGCCCGGGCCCTCGTCGTCGTCGGAGCGGCCGATGGGGATCAGCCAGGCGAAGTTGACCAGGAACATGATCACGGAGGCCAGGGCGCCGGCGACCGATGAGATCAGGATGTCGCGGTTGTAGACGTGGCTCAGTTCGTGGCCGATGACGCCGCGGAGTTCTCGCTCGTTGAGGAGGCGGAGGATGCCTTCCGTGCAGCAGACGGCCGCGTTGCGGGGGTTGCGGCCGGTCGCGAAGGCGTTGGGTGCCTGGGTGGGCGAGATGTACAGGCGGGGCATCGGCTGGCGGGCCTGGGTGGAGAGCTCGCGGACCATGCGGTACAGCTGTGGCGCATGGAACTCGCTCACGGGGCGGGCGCGCATGGCTCGCAGGGCGAGCTTGTCGCTGTTCCAGTACGCGTAGGCGTTGGTGCCGAGTGCGACGAGAACCGCGACAATCAGGCCCGTACGGCCGAAAAAGCTGCCGATGACGATGATGAGGGCTGACAGTCCCCCGAGGAGTACGGCGGTCCTCAGCCCGTTGTGCCGGCGGTGCACGGTGCGCCCTCCAAATGGTGCGGCAGGGGAACCCCTTGCTCGGAAGGGCCTTCCACATCCAGTGGACCCTCCCTTACTGGTCAACGCCAAGCGAGGGGGGCTAGTTCCCTTGTGCACCGGGCCGCCCGTTGGGCCATACGGGCGGCCTGCTTACTGGAAGAGGTTCCCTGTGGCGAAGCGCAGTACCACCTGCGGTACGCCGGACAGGACGATGCCGATGACCGCGGTGAGGACGATGGCGACCGTGACGGGCATGGGGACCGCGTGCTTGGAGGGTTCGCCCTCGGGGGCGCGGAAGAGGACCGCCGTCCACTGGAGGTAGTAGTAGAGCGCGATCACCACGTTCGCCGCCATGACGACCGCGAGCCAGCCGAGTCCCGCGTCGACTGCCGCTGAGAAGACCGTCACCTTGGCGAAGAGGCCGATGATGCCGGGCGGCAGGCCCGCGAGGCAGAGGAGGAAGAAGCCGAGCGCGAGGGCTTCAAGGGGGCGGGTCGCGTAGAGGCCGCGGTAGTCGGTGACGCGGTTGAGCGGGTGCGTACGGGCGACGAGGGCCGCGACTGCGAAGGCGCCGAGGTTCACCACGGCGTACATCAAGGCGTACGCGACCGTGGAGCCGATCTGGTCGTCGCTGGAGTACGCCGCTGCCGCGATCGGGACCAGGATGTAGCCGGCCTGGCCGACGGAGGACCAGGCGAGGAGGCGAACCGCGCTGTACGCGCGCGTGGGCGACTGGCGCAGGGCGGCCACATTGCCCACGGTCATGGTGAGCGCTGCGAGCACGGCGATGGCCGGCCCCCATACGTCGGCGTACGAGGGGAAGGCGACGACGGTGACCAGGATGAGGCCCGTGAAGCCGACCGCCTTTCCGATGACGGAGAGGTACGCGGCTACGGGGAGGGGCGCTCCGACGTACGTGTCGGGAACCCAGAAGTGGAACGGGACCGCCGCTGTTTTGAAGGCGAAGCCGACGAGGGTCAGGGCTACGCCGGCCTTGGCGAGGGTGTCGAGCTGCGCCGGTACGTCGTCGAGGCGTACGGCGATCTCGGTGAGGTGCAGGGTGCCGGTCGTCGCGTAGATGAAGCTGACGCCCAGCAGCATCACGGCGGTTGCTGTGACGGAGGAGAGGAAGAACTTCAGGGCCGCCTCGGAGGAGAGGCGGTCGCCGCGCTTCATGCCGACGAGGGCGAAGGCGGGCAGTGACGCCACTTCGAGGGCGACGACGAGGGTGGCGAGGTCCCGGGAGGCGGGCAGCAGGGCCGCTCCGGCCGCGGAGGACATCAGGAGGAACCAGAACTCGCCCGCCGGCAGCTTGTTCTTCGCCGTCTCCGTGATCGAGAGCAGCGCGGTGAGCAGCGCGCCGCCGAGCACCAGGAGCTGGATGACCAGGGTGAAGTGGTCGGCCGTGTAGCTGCAGACGTCGGTGTCGGAGGTCAGGCAGAAGGTGGAGCGGTCGCCCTCGCGGAGCGGGAGGAGGGTGAGGAGCGCGGCTGCCAGACCGGCGATCGAGAGCCGGCCGAGGAGCTGCTTCTTGCTCTCGGGTACGAAGAGGTCGGCGACCAGGACGATCATGCCCATGATCGCGGTGATCGTGGGCGGGGCGATCGCCCACCAGTCGACGGACTGGACGAGGCTGGCGGTTTCGGCGGCCACGGTCACGACTTGCCTCCTGCGAGGAGCTTCTGCACGGCCGGGTCGGTGAGGCCGAGGAGGACCGCGGGCCAGAGTCCGGCAAGGACGGTGAGGGCGACGAGCGGGGTCCAGGCGGCGTACTCGTAGCCCTGGACGTCGGCGATCGTTGCCGGCTCGGCTGCTTGCTGCTGGGGCACGCCCATGCAGACGCGGCGTACGACGACGAGCAGGTACGCGGCGGTGAGGAGCGTGCCGACGCCGGCGATCGCCATGAAGGTGAGGAAGGCGGGGCGGTTGAGGCCCTCGGCGGGGTCGAAGGCGCCGAACATCGTCAGCATCTCGCCCCAGAATCCGGCGAGGCCGGGGAGGCCGAGGGAGGCGATCGCGGCGAAGGCGAGGAGGCCGCCGAGGCGGGGGGCGCGGCCGTAGAGGGCCGCTCCGGTGGCGCCGGCGAGGGTGTCGAGGTCGGCGGTGCCGTAGCGGTCCTTGAGGGCGCCGACCAGGAAGAAGAGCAGGCCGGTGATCAGGCCGTGGCCGATGTTGGCGAAGAGGGCGCCGTTGACGCCGGTGGGGGTCATCGACGCGATGCCGAGGAGTACGAAGCCCATGTGGCCGACGGAGGAGTACGCGATCAGGCGCTTGAGGTCGCCCTTGGCGCCCTTGCGGGTGAGGGCGAGGCAGGCCAGGGATCCGTAGATGATGCCGACGACCGCGAAGGCGGCTAGGTAGGGCGCGAAGGTGCGCATGCCGTCGGGGGTGATGGGCAGTGCGATGCGGACGAAGCCGTACGTGCCCATCTTGAGCAGGACGCCGGCGAGGAGGACCGAGCCGACGGTCGGGGCGGCGGTGTGGGCGTCTGGGAGCCAGCTGTGCAGGGGCCACATCGGGGTCTTGACGGCGAGTCCGAGGCCGATCGCGAGAACGGCGATGACCTGCACGGATGTGGTCAGTCCACGGCCGTTGTCAGTGGCGAGTGCCACCATGTCGAATGTGCCCGACTTCAGTCCGATGAGGAGGAGACCGAGCAGCATGACGACGGAGCCGAGAAGTGTGAAGAGGATGAACTTCCAGGCTGCGGCCTGACGTTGGTCGCCGCCCCAGCGGGCGATCAGGAAGTACATCGGGATGAGGACCATCTCGAACGCCAGGAAGAACAGCAGGAGATCGAGGACGGCGAAGGTCGCGAGCATGCCGGACTCGAGGACCAGGAGGAGGGCGACGAAGGCCTTCGGGGAGGGGCCTGACGGCAGCTTGAAGTAGCTGTAGAGCGCGCAGAGGAAGGTCAGCAGCGCGGTCATGACGAGGAGGGGGAGCGAGATGCCGTCGATGCCGAGGTGGATTCTGACGTCGAGCGCCGGGATCCAGCTGATGTCGGTCGTGGCCTGCATCTTCGAGGGGTGGCTGTGGTCGAAGCCGAGGGTGAGGGCGATGGCGGCGATCAGGATCGCGCCGGTCACGGTCACGCCGTGGCGGAGTACGGCCTGGCCCGGGCTCTTGCCCTTCAGACCGGGCGGGGCCGGGAGAAGGGCCGCGGCGGCGCCGAGGAGCGGGCCGACGACGATGAACGCCAGGAGGAACTGCATCACGGACGGGCTGATATCGATCACGGCTCACGCTCCGACGGCGGCGACGATGACGGCGGCGATCGCCAGGACGACGGAACCGGCGAGCAGTGCGCTGAGGTAGGTCTGCACGTTGCCGGTCTGGGCTCGGCGTACGCCTGCGCCGAGCAGGCGCGGGACGGCCCCCGCACCTCGTACGTAGGTGTCGACGACCTCGCGGTCCAGGAAGCGGACCAGTTCGGCGGCTGCCACGGCGGGGCGTACGAAGAGGGTGTTGTAGACGGCGTCGAGGTGGAAGCCGGCGGCCGCGTGGCCGTGCAGCGGGCCCAGCAGGAGCCGGCCGGGGTCGGCGGGGTCCGGGGCTGACGCGATGTCGCCGTAGGCGGGGGTGTGGGTCGCGATGGCTTCCGCCTCGGAGAGGGCCGGGCCGTCGCCGGGGTGGGCGGCCACGGCGCCGATCGGGGGGCGGGCCGCCATGGCGGTGGTGTGCCGCCAGGCGCCGTAGGTGACCAGTCCGCCGACGAGGGCCACACCGGTGCCGAGGACGGCGGTGGTGACGGTCGGGGTGAGGGCGTGGCCGTCGAACCAGTCGGCGAGGTAGCCGACGGTGAGGCCGAAGCCGAGTGAGGGGACGGCGAGGACCCACAGGACGCCGTTCATGGCGAGGGGCTGCTTACCGTGATCGGGGGCGGCGGGGCCGCGGCCGCGGAAGGCGAGCAGCCACAGGCGGGTGGCGTACGCCGCGGTGAGGAGGGCGGTGAGCAGGGCCGCGACGAGCACGGTCCAGCCGGCGCCGGAGGGGACACCCGTGGTGTCGCCGAGCGATGCGTGTTCGGCGGCGACGAGGACGGCTTCCTTGGAGAAGAAGCCGGCGAAGGGCGGGATCGCGGCGAGCGCGAACAGGGCGATCGTCATCGTCCAGTAGGCGTCGGGGATGCGCTTGGCCAGGCCGCCCATGCGGGACATGGCGGCGAGGGAGTTGGTGCCGGCGGCGTGGATGATCACGCCGGCGCCGAGGAACAGGAGCGCCTTGAAGGCGCCGTGGGAGAGGAGGTGGAAGACGGCGGCGCCTCGGTCGCCGACGGCCAGGGCGCCGGTCATGTAGCCGAGCTGGCCGATCGTCGAGTAGGCGAGGACACGCTTGATGTCGTCCTGGGCCAGGGCGGCGAGCGCCGAGCCGACCATCGTGACCGCCGCCATGACGGCGAGGACGGTCAGGGCGGCGGCGGAGGCGGCGAAGACGGGGAGGAGGCGGGCCACGAAGTACACACCGGCGGCGACCATCGTCGCGGCGTGGATCAGCGCGGAGACGGGTGTGGGGCCCGCCATCGCGTCAGGCAGCCACGTGTGCAGGGGGAACTGCGCCGACTTGCCCGCCACACCGGCGAGGAGCAGCAGGGCGATGAGGGTGGGGTGGTCCAGTCCGTCGCCGGCGACGGCGCCGAGGATGCCGGTGATCCGGAACGTACCGGCGTCGGCGGCGAGGGCGAACAGGCCGAACAGGAAGGGGACGTCGCCGAGCTTGGTGACCAGGAAGGCCTTGAGGGAGGCGGCGCGGGCTTCGGGCGTCTCCCAGTAGTGGCCGACGAGGAAGTACGAGCAGATGCCCATGATTTCCCAGCCGACCAGCAGCACCATCAGGTCGCCGGAGTAGACGACGAGCAGCATCGCGGAGGTGAAGAGGGAGATCAGGGCGGCGTAGGACGGGTAGCGCGGGTCGTCGCGCAGGTAGCCCGTCGAGTAGAGCTGCACGCAGGTCGCGACGACCCCGACCAGGACGGCGACGAGGGCCGCGAAGCCGTCGAGGTGCAGGGCGAGGTCGATGGGGACCGAGCCCGTGGGGGTGAGTTGCGTCGACGCGTCGATCGGCCCGCCACCGCCCTGGCGTACGGCGACGATCGCGGCCAGCACGGCGGCGGCCACGGTCGGCAGTACGGCAAGGGGCCGGACGAATCCGGGGGCGGTGCGGCCGGACAGCAGGCCGGCCGCGGCGCCGAGGAAGGGAAGGAGGGGGACGAGGACGGCGAGGGTCGTGGTCGTCACGCGGCGGCCTCAGCCTTCTGTGCGGCCTCTTGCGCGGCCTTGTGTGCCATGGCGGAAGCTTCGTCGTCGGCGGCCTGGCCTTCGGCGGTGTCGCGCAGCTTGTCGATGTCCGAGGTGCCGCGGTTGCGGTAGACCATCAGGACGATCGACAGGCCGATGCCGATCTCCGCCGCGGCGATGGCGATGGTGAACAGGGTGAGTGCCTGGCCGGCGTGCAGGGCGTCGCGGAGCCAGACGTCGAAGGCGACCAGGTTGAGGTTGACGGCGTTGAGCATGAGCTCGACGGACATCAGGACCAGGATCGCGTTGCGGCGCGCGAGCACTCCGTACAGACCGGTGCAGAAAAGGAGGGCGGCGAGCACGGCGGGATAGGCGAGGTGCATCAGCGCTGCTCCTTGTCGCTGTCGCTCTTGCGGGAGAGGACGATCGCGCCGACGAGTGCGGCGAGCAGGAGAACCGAGAGCGCCTCGAAGGGCAGCACCCAGTGCTGGAAGAGGATCTGGCCGCTGACTCTGGTGGAGCCCTGGGACGGTCCGTCCAGGTCGATCCACTGGGTGCGGAACGCGTCCACGACCACCCAGACGAGTGCGGCGGCCGCGGCGAGGGCCACCAGGAGGGCGGCCCAGCGGTTGCCGGAGTCGGCGTCCGGGGATCGCCCGATGGGCGCCTTGGTGAGCATCAGCCCGAAGAGGAGGAGGACGACGACGGAACCGACGTAGATCAGGACCTGCACCCAGGCGATGAATTCGGCCGTCAGCAGGAGGTACTCGACGGCGAGGCCGCCGAGGGCCACGACCAGCCAGAGGGCGGCGTGCACCAGCTGCTTGGTTGTGACGGTGATGACGGCCGCGCCGAGGGTGGCGATGCCGACGAGGAGGAAGGCGATCTCGACGCCGGTCGGGGAGAGGAATCCCTGCTCGGCGGCTGCGGCGAGGTGGCTCATTCGGCGGGCCCCTGCCCCTCTTCCTGCTGCGCTGACTGTTCCTGTGCTGCCTGTTCCTGGGCTGCGGCGAGTTTTTCGGCGGCCTTGCGGGCTGCCGCGATCTCCTTGGGTTCCTCGGCGCCAGGGTCGAGCGCGGGCGGCTCGGGGACCGTCCACATCCACTCGCGGAGCTTGTCCCGCTCGTGGGTGAGTTCGTGGATCTCGGTCTCGGCGTACTCGAACTCCGGGGACCAGAAGAGCGCGTCGAAAGGACAGACCTCGATGCAGATACCGCAGTACATGCAGAGCGAGAAGTCGATCGCGAAGCGGTCGAGGACGTTGCGGCTGCGCTCACGGCCGCCGGGGGCGGCGGCCGGGACCGTCTCCTTGTGCGAGTCGATGTAGATGCACCAGTCGGGGCACTCGCGGGCGCAGAGCATGCAGACCGTGCAGTTCTCCTCGAACAGGCCGATCACGCCGCGCGAGCGGGGTGGGAGTTCGGGCTGGACGTCCGGGTACTGCGCGGTGACGTTCTTCTTCGTCATCGTGCGGAGCGTGACGGCCAAGCCCTTGGCGAGGCCTGAGCCTGGGATCGGAGCCATTACTGGATCGCCACCTTCACGATGCCGGTGAGCGCGATCTGCGCGAGAGCGAGCGGGATGAGTACGGTCCAGGCGAGCTTCTGGAGCTGGTCCTCGCGCAGCCGCGGGTAGGTCACCCGCAGCCAGATGATGCCGAACGCGAGGATCGCGGTCTTGAGCAGCGTCCAGACCCAGCCGAGGCCGTCCGCGCCCCAGGGGCCGTGCCAGCCGCCGAGGAAGAGGACGGTGGTCAGACCGCACAGGACGACGATTCCGGCGTACTCGGCGAGCAGGAAGAGCGCGAAGCGCAGGCCCGTGTACTCGGTGTACGCGCCGAAGATGATCTCGGAGTCGGCGACCGGCATGTCGAAGGGCGGCCGCTGGAGTTCGGCGAGGCCGGCGACGAAGAACACGATCGCGCCGACGATCTGCCACGGCAGCCACCACCACTCGAAGGCGTTCAGGATGCCGGGGAGCGAGACGGTGCCGGCCGCCATCGCCACGGAGGCGGCGGCGAGCAGCATCGGCAGTTCGTACGCGAGGAGCTGGGCGGCGGTGCGCAGGCCGCCGAGGAGGGAGAACTTGTTGGCCGACGCCCAGCCCGCCATGAGCGAGCCGAGCACGCCGACGCCCATGACGGCGAGCACGAAGAAGATGCCCGCGTCGATGACCTGGCCGACCGCGCCCTCGCTCGGGCCGATCGGGATCGCGACGAGCACCAGGAGGTACGGGAGGAGTGCGACGGCGGGGGCGAGCTGGAAGATTCGGCGGTCGGCGTTGGCCGGGACGATGTCTTCCTTCTGCGCGAACTTCACGCCGTCGGCGACGAGCTGGGCCCAGCCGTGGAAACCACCCGCGTACATGGGGCCGAGGCGGCCCTGCATGTGCGCCATCACCTTGTGCTCGGTCTGCCCCACGACGAGGGGGAGGACCATGAACACGGCGAAGACGACGACCAGTCGGAAGGCGACATCGAGTACGTCGTTCACGCGTCGTCGCTCCCTTGGTCCGGGGTGGTACCGCTCGTGCCCTTGTCGGCGTCGGCCGCTGCGTCTGCGGCTGCCGCCGCGTCGGCCTCTGTGTCTGCGGACGCGCCGGTTTTGGTCGCCGCCGGGTCCGACTCCGCGCGCTCCTCGGCGTCCTGGAACGCGGGGCGCGCGTGGTGCCAGGGCGCGTCGGTGCTGCGCGGGGGTGCGGGTGGGGTCGTGGCTGCCGGTACGGCGCCCTCGGCCGGCGGCGCTGCGGCTTCCGGCTCCGGGGACGGCTGAGTCGCCGGTGCTTCCGCCGCCTGGCTCGCCGAGCCCTCGGCAACGCTGCGCGCTCGGCGCGGTGGCCTGGGGGCCGTGCCTTCCGGCGTCGGCGTCGGCGTCGCGGCCTCTGCCGCCTGGGTCGCCGATCCCTCTGCGACGCTTCGCGCGCGGCGCGGCGGGCGGTCGGCTGCCGCGCCGGCCGCGCGCGGGGTGCGGGCGGGGCGGGCCGGGGCCGGCGGGAGCTGGCCCTTCTGGGGGCCCCACTCGTTCGGGTCGGGGACGCCCGGCGGCAGCATCTGCCGGCGCTTCGGGCCGCCGTGGTCCGACTCCCCCGGCTCCTTCGCGCCGGGCCACGCCTTGGCGACCCGGGCCGCCAGGACGAAGTCCTTGCGCAGCGGGTGGCCCTCGAAGCCGTCCGGCAGGAGGAGCGGCACCAGGTGCGGGTGTCCGGTGAAGTCGACGCCGAACATCTCGTGCGTCTCCCGCTCGTGCCACTCCGCGCCCGCGTAGACCTCGACGGCGGAGGGTACGGCGGGCGCCGAGTGCGGCACGGTCGTACGAAGGAGGAGGCGTCGGACCGTACGGCCTTCGAGGGCGACCACGTGGGCGCAGACGCGGAAGCCCGTGCCCGGCTCGTCGACCGCGCTCAGCCAGTCGAAGTACGTGCAGCCCAGCTTGTCGCGCGCGATTTCGAGGGCCGCGATCCAGGAGCCGACCGGGACGTCGACGGTGAGCAGTTCGTAGCTGCGCTCGGCGGTCGCTTCCTCGCCGAAGATCTCGGTGACGCCGTCCGGCAGGCTGTCGTACGCCGTCGTGTTGGGCGAATCGCTCACTTCTTGCCCTCCCCCGGGGCCGGCGGCGGCGTGACAAGGCCGCTCCGCAGGGCGGCCGTTGAGGGCCGCCCGTGGCCGTAGCGCTCGCTCAGGGACTCGCGGGAGATCTTCTCCTGGAGCTTGAGGATGCCCTGGAGAAGAGCCTCGGGCCGGGGCGGGCAGCCCGGTACGTACACGTCGACCGGGATGATCTGGTCCACGCCCTTCGTCACCGAGTACGAGTCCCAGTACGGGCCGCCGCAGTTCGAGCAGGCGCCGAAGGAGATGACGTACTTCGGCTCGGGCATCTGCTCGTACAGACGCTTCACGGCCGGGGCCATCTTGTCCGTGACCGTGCCCGAGACGACCATCAGGTCGGCCTGGCGCGGCCCCGGTGCGAAGGGGATCACGCCGAGCCGGATGAAGTCGTGGCGCGCCATTGACGCGGCGATGAACTCGATCGCGCAGCAGGCGAGACCGAAGTTGAAGACCCACAGGCTGTAGCGGCGGCCCCAGTTCAGGACCACCTTCATCGGCTCGGGTGCGAGGCGGGCGAGAGCTCCCAGCCGCTTGGGCTCGGGCAGCATCGTCGGCTCGGGGAGATCGACAGGGGTCACGCGGGTCACGTCCATTCGAGGACGCCCTTCTTCCATGCGTACAGCAGTCCCACGGCCAGGAAGCCGAGGAAGATGAACATCTCGACCAGCGTCGTCGCGCCGTACCCCGGCGCGGCGAAGACCGTCGCCCACGGGAAGAGGAAGATCGAGTCGACGGCGAAGATCACGTACAGGAAGGCGTAGACGTAGTAGCGGACCTGCGTGTGCGCCCAGCCCTCGCCGACCGGGTCCACGCCGCATTCGTACGTCAGCAGCTTCTCCGGCGTCGGCACGACGGGCCGCAGCAGCCGCCCGGCCCCGAAGGCCACGGCGACGAAGAGGGCGCCGACGACTGCGAGCAGTCCGACGACCGAGTAACTCTGGAAGTACCCGTCCGCGAGAACCGTCGGTTCCGGCACGTCCGCCCCTCTCGCTCCCTGGCTGCGTCAGCCTCGTTCGACGATCTGTACGCACGGGAGTCTAGGCCCTGGTAAAAGCCGGGTAAGCAGCCGTCTCACGCAGTGGTGGGGTTATCCCCACTTCCGCACACCCAGTGACCCCATGGCACCCGTGGTCGGCGCCCGGCAGGCTGAGCACCATGACTGCCGGCGCCAGCGACCATCTCCCAGATTACGACCGGTCAGACCGGTCCGGCCGACCGGAGCCCGTGCGCTTCCCGTACGGCTCCGGCACCTGGAAGGAGATCGCGCACCTCCTGCTGAATCTGCCGATGGCTCTCTTCGGCTTTGTGTTCACTGTGGTGGTTCTCCTCCTCGGGTTCGGGCTGTCGGTCACGGTGATCGGCCTGCCGCTGCTGGCGGCGGGCCTGCTGGCGGCACGCCGGTTCGGCGCGCTCGAACGGGCGCGGGCGCGGACCCTGCTCGGCGTGTACGTCGATGAGCCGAGCCCGGCGGCCGCGGGCCGACGGCCGGGCGGTTTCCTGGCGCGGCTGTGGGCGAGGCTGAAGGATCCGGTGGGGTGGCGGACCGCGCTGTACGCGTTCGTCCGGCTGCCCTGGGGCGTACTGACCTTCGCGGTCACGCTGACCGGGCTCTTCGTGCTCTGGCCGGTGCTGCCGTTTCTGGCGCGCGCGATGGCCAATGCCGACCGGGTGATGGTCCGCGGCCTGCTCTGTCCCTCCGACGAACTGGAGCGGCGGATCGCCGAACTGGAGTCGGACCGGGGGGTCGTCGTCGACACCGCGGCCGCCGACCTGCGGCGTATCGAACGCGATCTGCACGACGGGGCCCAGGCCAGGCTCGTGGCGCTCGCGATGGGGCTCGGCATGGCGAAGGAGAAGCTGACCGGCGACTTCAAGGACCCCGTCGCCGCGGCGGCGATGGTCGACGAGGCACACGGCGAGGTGAAGCTTGCGTTGCGGGAGCTGCGCGATCTGGCGCGCGGCATCCACCCCGCCGTGCTGACCGACCGCGGTCTGGACGCGGCGCTGTCGTCGATCGCGTCGCGCTGTACGGCTCCGGTGCGGGTCACCGTCGATCTGGCGGCGCGTCCGGCGGAGGCGATCGAGGGCATCGCGTACTTCACGGTCTCCGAGCTGCTGCAGAACGTCAGCAAGCACAGCGGGGCGCGGTCCGTCTCCGTGGATGTGTGGCGGAGCGGGGAACGGCTGCTGATTCAGGTGCGGGACGACGGGCGCGGCGGTGCGCGTCTGGACGGCGGCACGGGCATGGCGGGTCTGGCCGACCGGCTCGGCGCGGTGGACGGGCTCTTCGTCCTCGACTCGCCCGCGGGCGGGCCGACGACGGTGACGGCCGAGCTGCCGTGGCGGGACCGGGACGGAGACGGGGCTCCGGCGGCGGCCAAGGGTGCGGCCAAGCACGGGGCCGGGGTGGGGGAAACCCCCGGTCAGATCCGGTGACCGGCCTCATGGTTCCTGTCTCCCCGTCCCAGCATCCTTGAGTCACTTGAGCGCCGCTCACCAGAAACCACCAGAGCAGAACCAGAGCAGAAACGGACGGCAGCGATGGCCACGGAGTACGCACCCCAGACCCGGGACCGGTGGCAGCCCGCGGGCCACCCCCCGAAGAGGCACTTCCTTCCCCCGGCGCTGCGCGCGCCGTTCGAGGCCCGGACCTGGCGCGAGCTCGGCTACCTGATGCTCAGCCTCCCGGTCAGCGTGCTGCTCTTCACCTTCGCGGTCGGCATGACGTCACTGGGCATGGGCCTGCTGATCACCTTCCTGGGCGTACCGGTACTGGCGGCGTGCCTGGCCGGCTGCCGCGGTTTCGGAGCGCTGGAGCGATCCCGCGCCCGAGCCCTGCTCAAGCTGGACGTGGCGGACCCGGCGCCCGTGCGGGCCAAACCGGGCGGCGGGGGCGGGCCGATGGTCTGGACGGGCGCGATGCTCAAGAGCGGGTCGTCCTGGCGCCATCTGCTGTACGCCGTGCTGCACATGCCGTGGGCGATATTCGCCTTCACGGTGTCGCTGGTCCCGTGGTCGTTCGGCTGGGCCATGCTCACGTATCCGCTGTGGCATTGGGTGTTCCCGGCATTCGTCGGCGTGGACGGCATTCAGCTGTACGGCGACAGAACCCGCCACATCCACCTCGACCAGCCCGTCGAACTGGCCGCGACCAGCGCGTTCGGCCTGCTCATCACCCTCGCCACCCCGTGGCTCATACGCGGCCTGGCGACCGTGGACCGGGTGATGGTGGCCGGGCTGCTCGGCCCGTCCCGGCTCGCCACGCGCGTATCCGAGCTGGAGTCGGACCGGGGCGTGGTCGTCGACACCGCGGCCGCCGACCTGCGGCGTATCGAACGCGATCTGCACGACGGGGCGCAGGCCAGGCTCGTCGCCCTCGCGATGGATCTGGGGCTGGCCAAGGAGAAGCTGACGCACGACCCGGAGGCGGCGGCGCGCATGGTGGGCGAGGCGCACAGCGAGGTGAAGATCGCGCTTCAGGAGCTGCGGGACCTGGCCCGTGGCATCCACCCGGCCGTCCTGACCGACCGCGGCCTGGACGCGGCGCTCTCGGCGGTGGCCTCCCGGTGCACGGTGCCGGTGCGGGTCGAAGTGGACCTTCCGGCGCGGCCGGCCCCGGCCATCGAGGGCATCGCGTACTTCACCGTCTCGGAACTCCTCCAGAACGTCAGCAAGCACGCGCGGGCGTCCCGGGCGACGGTCGAGGTGTGGCAGACGGCCGACCGGCTGATGCTCCAGGTGAGCGACGACGGGCAGGGCGGGGCGGACACGGCGGCCGGCTCGGGACTGGCCGGGCTCGCGGAGCGGCTGGGCGCGGTCGACGGAATCCTGGTCGTCGACTCGCCGGCGGGCGGGCCGACCACGGTCACGGCGGAGCTGCCCTGGCGCGGCTGACCCGCGCCACCACGACTCGATTTCCGCCCGGCCCCCCTATTCCCCCCACCTGGGCGCCTGTTGGTCCCGATACTGGGATGCTGGGGTTCTGCGTTCGATGGAACGGAGAGGGATTCGATTGCTGGGGGCTACGGGGCAGTGGAAGACGCCGTGAAAGACAGGGTGCGGGTCGTCATCGCCGAGGATTCAGTGCTGCTTCGGGAGGGCCTGACCCGGCTTCTGACCGATCTCGGACACGATGTCGTCGCGGGTGTCGGGGACGCGGAAGCGCTGATCAAGACAGTGGAGGATCTGGCGTCGCGGGGCGAGCTGCCGGATGTGGTGGTCGCCGACGTACGGATGCCGCCCACGCACACCGACGAGGGCGTGCGGGCGGCGGTGCGGCTGCGCAAGGACTACCCGGGTATCGGTGTCCTGGTGCTGTCGCAGTACGTCGAGGAGCAGTACGCCACTGAATTGCTGGCCGGGTCGAGCCGGGGCGTCGGTTACCTGCTCAAGGACCGGGTGGCCGAAGTACGTGAGTTCGTGGACGCCGTCGTCCGGGTGGCCCGGGGCGGGACCGCGCTGGACCCCGAGGTCGTGGCACAGCTGCTGGGCCGCAGCCGGAAGCAGGACGTCCTGGCCGGGTTGACCCCGCGCGAGCGGGAGGTCTTGGGCCTCATGGCCGAGGGCCGGACGAATTCGGCGATCGCCAGGCAGTTGGTGGTGAGCGACGGCGCGGTGGAGAAGCACGTCAGCAACATCTTCCTTAAGCTCGGACTCGCGCCCAGCGACGGGGATCACCGGAGGGTGCTGGCGGTGTTGACGTACCTGAAGACCTAGCCGGGCCTAGGACCAGAGGATGAGCACGGAGCGTCATCGAGCAGAGCGCCGGGGGGCGAATGAATCATGGCTAAACAGGGCAATAGTGCGTCTCAAAACGGGGTCCAGTATGTGATAGACCCAGGGAAGGGCACCCTTACCGACGTAGGGTGGGCCCTGGGGCCACCGGCTGGCCGGCCGGCCCCGAGCAGCCGCCTCGAGGGAGGTCCAGTTCAGTGACCAGCCAGGTCAGTAGCCCGGCCGAGAAGGCCAACGGATCCGATGGTGCCGACGGAGCGAATGACACTGTCGTCGGGGAGCAGCGCACCACAACCACGCAGACCCGCGACGTGTCCGCGAAGGAGCGGTCCGAAAAAGAGGTCCGCCGCCTGGACCGGGTGATCATTCGGTTCGCGGGCGACTCCGGTGACGGAATGCAGCTCACCGGCGACCGCTTCACTTCCGAGACGGCGACCTTCGGAAACGATCTGTCGACGCTGCCGAACTTCCCCGCCGAGATCCGGGCGCCCGCCGGCACCCTTCCGGGCGTATCCAGCTTCCAGCTGCATTTCGCCGACCACGACATCCTCACGCCCGGTGACGCGCCCAATGTCCTGGTGGCCATGAACCCGGCGGCGCTGAAGGCGAACATCGCGGACGTGCCGCGCGGCGCCGAGATCATCGTCAACACCGATGAGTTCACCAAGCGCCCG
>NZ_JAGGPA010000054.1 GCF_018614035.1 Streptomyces sp. ISL-96 | reverse complement strand
ACTTTCGCAACAGGCCCTAGAACAGGTCTTCACCGCCCAACGCGCCCACGCCCAGCTGGTCATGGTCGGCGACTCTGCCCAGGCCATCTACGGGTGGCGCGGCGCCCGCGACGTCATGACCGGATTCGACGGCCGAGCCCTGTCCCTGTCACAGTCCTTCCGCTTCGGCCCCCGCCTCGCCACCGAAGCCAACCGCTGGCTGTCGATCGCCGACGCCCCCATCCGCCTGGCCGGCACCACCACCATCCCCACCGAACTCGGCCCGGTCGAACACCCCGACGCCGTGCTGTGCCGCACCAACGTTGGCGCCATGACCGAAGTCATGAAGCACCTTGCCGCAGGTCGACGGGTGGCGCTGACGGGGGGGAGGGGGCTCCCTGCGGGCACTTGCCACCGCAGCCCGGGACCTCAAGGAAGGACGCCGTACCTGGCACCCCGAACTGCTCCTCTTCTCCTCCTGGGGTGAGCTGCAGGACTACGCCGAACACGACCCCGCCGGCCGTGACCTGCGACCGTTCGTCGATCTCATCGACCGGCACGGAACGCAAGCTGTCCTGGCCGCGGTGGACCAGCTGGCTCCCGAAGCGCAGGCACAGGTCACCATCTCCACCGCTCACCGGGCCAAGGGCCGTGAGTGGTCGAACGTCAGGATCGCTGACGACTTCACCCCTCCCAAGGACACCAGCGAACAAGACGCGAACGGTGCCCCCATTCCCGGCCCGATCGACGACGCTGAAGCACGCCTGGCCTACGTCGCGGTCACCCGCACCCGCGACTGCCTCGACCTCGGCGGTCTCTCCTGGATCGACCGCCACCCAAACGGCCACCCACGTACGCCACAGACCAGCGCCTGATCACGGAGCAGGGGCCATCGTTTCCTCGGTGAACCACACCACTGGCGCGGGTGAGCAGCCCGGCGTCTTGGGCAACCGGCGGCCCATACAGCGCTATCCATATGTTCGTGATCAAGAACCTGCTGCGCGCCGCTACGGCCGCCGCGCTCGGATGCCGCCCAGCGGCGACGTCCCCTGCCAGTACGCCGAGGAATGGACCGGGACCAAGCTCCGCTGGGACCTGACCGTCGACCCGCAGGAACAAGCCGAACACCTCAACCTCGCCGAGCGGTGCCCGACCACCGACGTCCACTTCGACCCGCCCCATAACGAAACACCAACAGCCCTTGCCCGGCCTTGTCGGCGACAGGGCGCGTTCTCATGCCCTTGGAGCACCCGCTGCGGAGCAGTGGCCGGGCGCTCATTTTGGGGGCACGGTGCCGGTTCGGCACCTGCCCGTACGCGCAGCCGCCATGGACGAGACCGGCCAGGGGCCGGAAGGAACTGCCGCGGCCGGACGGCTTCCTCCGTTCCTGCGGGGCTCGCTTCTTAGCCTTTAGGCGGCCCGACGACCGCTCCATGCCGAAGGTCCGTCCCCCGGGGTTTGGACGCCGTCGAATCTGGTTCTTGACGCTCTGAAAGAACGGAGGCCGTGTGGGCTGTTGGTCGATCAGTTACGGTGCAGATTCGCGTATGTGATGATCAACAGCGATCGGTGGGGTGTGCGCGCGCTGGCGTCTTACGGGGGAGGTTGACGGGGGATGGGCTACGTTCTGCCCGGCTGGCTGGATGAGATTCTCGAATTTATCGGCATCAGTTGGCCGAATGTGGATGAGGATGACTACCGCGAGATGGCTGATGCCATGCGGGAGCTTGCGGATGACTTCGAGGACCATGCGGGCGAGGTGAACGCGGCGGTGGGCCGCCTGCTGTCTTCCAGCGAGGGCATGGCGGTGGACGCCCTGGCGGAGCACTGGGGCAAGGTCAAGTCCTCGCATCTCGAGCAACTGCCTGAGGTGGCCAGGTTGTTCGCGGATGCCATGGATGTGGTTGCGGACGTCATCTACGCCATGAAGGTCAAGGCCGAGATCGAGCTGGGTGTGATGGCGGCCTCGGTGGGCATTTCGGTTGGCCTGGCGTTTGTCACCGGCGGTCTGTCAGCGCTGATCGGGGCGGCGCAGATCACGGCGATGCGAGAGGTGGTGCGCCGGATCATCAAGGAGGCCGGCGACCAGATCGTGGACCAGGTGCTGGCCATGGTAACCGAGCCGGTCGCTGCCAAGCTGGAGGAGATGGTCTCGGACGCTGTCCTGGAGCTGGCCACGGACGCCCTGGCATCTGGGGGCGAAGGCGGCAGTTCGCCGGGCTCCTCCGACATGAACCTCAACTCGGCGGGCGGCTCGGGAGGCGGTGGTATCGGGCCGGGCAAGACCGGGAACCTGCGCATCGACCACGACGAGTACGAGAAGGGCGCTGGCCACCTGGACCGGGTCAGCAAGGACTCCCTCGCCAAGCTGTCGGGCCCCTTGGACCGCGCCCACGGCGCGCACGGCCGCACCCGCGGCAAGGACCCCTTCACCGCGCCCATCGATGGCGTGCTGGACGGCGCCACGAAGGGCATGAAGAAGGCCGTCCGGGCGGTCATCAAGCACACCGGCGAGACGATGCCCAAGAACGTGCGGGACAGCTCGCGCAGGCACAAGTCCAATGAGCGCGGCACGGCCGACGCCCTGGACAAGATCCTCAAGGATCGGGACGGGAAGGGCGGCCCCAACCCACCATCCAGGGGCGGCGATGCGCCCGGCGGACGCAAGGGGGCGGCCGGGACCAAGCCGGATCTGCTGCGCAAGGCGCGCGATGACCCGCGCCGGCATGGCGTTTCGATCAACATGCGGAAGTGTAAGAACGACCCGGTGGACGTGGCCACTGGCCAGATGGTCCTTCCGCAGACCGATCTCAGCCTTCCTGGAGTCCTGCCCCTGGTCCTCAAGCGCACCCATGTCTCGGACTATTCGTTCGGTATGTGGTTCGGCCGTTCCTGGGCCTCGACGCTGGACGAGCGGATTGAGGTCGACGTCCGCAACATGGCCGTGTGGGCCCGCGAGGACGGTTCGCTGCTCGTCTACGATCAGCTGCCGACCCCACAGCAGCCGGAGGTGCTGCCCCTCGAGGGACCTCGAATACCCCTGCGTCGTGTCAGCCCACTCGGCGCCCCGGAAATGGAGTTGGCGGTCACCGAGCCGCAGTCGGGGCTGACCCGCTACTTCTCTCGGCCGTCCACTGAGGGCTGGCAGCTGTGGCTCACCACGATCGAGGACCGCAACGAGAACCAGATCGACGTCCACCGGGATGCGTCCGGCATGCCGCTCTCGGTCACGCACAGCGGTGGCTACGACGTCACGATCACGGGGGACCGGCACCTCGGCCGCATTCGAGAGCTTGCACTGCGCACTCAGGAAGGCGACGAGGACACGGTACGTGTGACGGCGTACTCCTACGACACGGTAGGAAACCTCGACGGGGTGACCAACTCCTCCGGGCAGGCCCTGATGTTCAGCTATGACACTGAGGCCCGCATCGTCGCGTGGACCGACCGTAACGACTCCACCTTCCGGTACGTGTACGACAATTCGGGCCGCACAGTTCAGACCATCGGTCCCGATGGCTATCTGTCGTCGATGTTCGCCTACGACGCGGAGCGCCAGGTCACCCGCTACACCGACTCCACCGGCGCCACCACCACGTACTACCTGGACCAGCGGCTTCAGACCATCGCCGAGGTGGACCCCCTGGGGCAGACCACTCACTTCGCGTACGACACCCGGGGCCGACTCCTTGAGCAGACCGACGCGCTGAGCAACGTCACTCGCTTCGAACGCGACGACCACGGCAACCTCATTGCACTGATCGCCGTCGACGGGGTCCGCACCACCGCCGAGTTCAATGACTTCAATCTGCCCGTGGTCGTCACAGAGCGCGGCGGCACGCAGCACCGTTTCAAGTACGACACCAGGGGAAACCTGACTGCCGTCACCGGTCCCGACGGCGCCCTCAACCAGTACGAGTTCGACGAGTACGGCCACGTGACCGCCGTCCGCAACCCGGCTGGCGCGGTTACCCGGATGCGGAACAACGCTGCCGGGCTGCCCATAGAGATCACGGCGCCCGACGGCGCTCGCAGCACCTTCTCGCGCGATGCCTTCGGTCGCATCACCATGGCCACCGACGCCCTCGGCGCAACAGTCCGCCAAGGCTGGACCACCGAGGGCAAGCCTGCCTGGCGTGAACTGCCCGACGGCACCCGCGAGGAGTGGACCTGGGATGGCGAGGGCAATCTGCTCAGCCACACCGACCGCACCGGCCGCACCAGTACTCACACCGCCACCCACTTCGACCGACGTGCCACCACTCACAGCAGTGACGGCGGCGAGTACCGCTTCACCCACGACACCGAGCTGCGCCTGACCACCGTCACCAACGCCCAAGGCCTGGAATGGCACTACCACTACGACGCGGCCGGCCGCCTGATATCCGAGACGGACTTCGACGGGCGCACCCTGACCTACGAACACGACGCACTCGGACGCCTGATCCGCCGCACCAACGCCGCCGGTCAAACCCTGACGTACGAGCGCGATGTCCTCGGCCGCGTCCTGCACCTGCGCCACGACGACGGCGCCACCTCCACATTCGCCTACGACGCAACGGGCCACGTCGACCATATGGCCAACGCCCACGCCCGCATCGACCTGGAACGAGACCGGGCGGGGCGCATCGTGTCCGAAAGCGTCAACGGCCATGCCGTGACGCGCACTTACGATGCCATGGGGCGCCGCACCCACCGACGCACTCCCTCGGGCGCAGACAGCACGCTCACCTACGGCGAACGCGGACTGACCGCCTACACGGCAGGCGAGCACACCTTCCGCTTCGAACACGACGCCCTGGGCCGCGAAACCACCCGCACCCTCGACGACGCCCTCACCTTGCACCAGGACTGGGACCCCGTCGGCCGCCTCGTCCACCAGTCCTGCACCAGCCCGCACGACACCCTGCTCGAGCGCTCCGTCGCCTACCATCCCGACGGCACACCGCACACCGTCGACGACAGCCGCTATGGCCGAAGCACTTACACCGTCGACGAAGCCGGTCGGATCACCGCCGTCAGCGCACACAAGTGGAGCGAGCGCTACGCCTACAACCCTGACGGCGACCAGACGCAGGCCACGCTCCCCGCCCAAGCCCCCGGCCAGGATGCCGCCGGAGAGCGCCACTACACCGGTAGCCGCATCACGAAGGCCGGACGGACTCACTACCAGTACGACGCGCAGGGCCGCCTTGTCGAACGCCGCACCACCACGCTCAGCGGCAAGACACTCATCTGGTCCTTCACGTGGGATGCGGAAGACCGGCTCACCCACGTTCGCGCTCCCGGCGACACTCACTGGCGCTACCTTTACGACGCCCTCGGCCGCCGTATCGCAAAGCAGCGCCTGGACCACGAAGGGCACATCGAAGAATCCACCACGTACTGCTGGGACGGCGGCCAGTTGGTCGAACAGCAGAACAACGGTGTCACCCTGGTGTGGGACTACCTGGGCCTGCAGCCTCTGGCGCAACGCGAATCCAAGGCCGACGAGGCCCAGGAAGAGACCGACCGCCGGTTCTTCGCCATCGTCACAGACCTCGCCGGTGCCCCCAGCGAACTCATCGGTCCCGACGGAACGCCGACCTGGCGCGGCCGCAGCACCGCCTGGGGCGCGACCCAGTCACACCGACACGCCACTGCCTACACACCGCTGCGATACCCCGGTCAGTACTTCGACCCGGAAACCGGCCTCCACTACAACGTCAACCGCTACTACGACCCCGACCTCGGCCGCTACACCTCGCCTGACCCCCTCGGTCTGGCTCCCGCTGTCAATCACTACACCTACGTGCCCAACCCCTTCACCCTGGCCGACCCGCTCGGACTCGCGGGTTGCGAGAATGATCCCACCTGGGGCGGACGGGTTGTCTTCGTTCGGGACGAGCACGGCCGCCCGTACGAAATGCACGCCACCGTCACCCGCGACATGCTCGACGAAGGGACCCACGCCGACAACAGACTGCGGCCGCCCGGTTTCGTCCACGGAACAGATCACAACCAGGCCCGCGGACACCTGCTGGCCCGGATGCTCGGCGGGTCCGGCGACACACTCGATAACCTGGCCACACTCACGCAGAACCCCACGAACAGCCCTGACATGCGGGACCTCGAGCAGTCCATCTATAACGCCGTGTCCCCCGATGACGGCGAGATCGTCCAGTACAGCGTCTACCTCGAGTACACCGACGATAATAAAGACTCCGTGCCCAAGTGGATTCAGATGGAAGCCGACGGCAACAAAGGATTCAAACTTGAGGAGGCACTCGAGAACCCTGACCACGCCGCACAACAGCACCGACGCCGCCGAGGAATCTAGTGACTGCCTTCGAATCTCTGACCCGACTCTGCTCGCCACCCGCCAGCGCGCCTCGCCCCGTCGAATGGCGATCTGTAGAGGCCCAACTCGGCATTCAGCTCCCCACCGACTACAAGGAACTCGCGACTACCTTCGGTCCGGGGCGCTTCGCCGACTTCATTCACATCTACCATCCGCACGGTTACACCCCATACGTCGACCTTACCGGCCCCATGCCCACCAAGATCCGTGCCCAGCTGCAGAGGGACTACGACCAGGGCACACACCCCGTTCCGTATGACCCCCGGCACTTGTTCACCATGGGCGTCACCGACAACGGTGAATACCTCTTCTGGATCACTGACCCACAAGACGCCCCCGACACTTGGCGGATTGCCGTCAACGAAGCTCGCGGACCCCAGTGGTTCACCTTCGACGGCACCGTGACCGAGTTCCTCGTATCGGTGCTGAGCGGGGAAACGGCCGTACCTCAGTTCCCGCAGGGCCTCCTTGAACGGCCGCCCAGCTTCGTGCCTTCTGATCCCAGCGCCTGGACTCCGCCTCCGGCTCCGGCCCGAGCCCCTGTCAACACGAACGAAATCCGGGAATGGGCCCGAAGCAACGGTTATGAGGTCCCGCTCCGCGGACGCATCCCCGCACCAGTTCTCGACGCATGGGAGCAGGCCCACCGAGGAGATGAGTCGTAGAGCTCTGCCCCATGGGCGCGCTTCACCAGCTGCTCGTGTGAGGGGCGACGGAACGCTCGTCGATACGCCAGCCGCACCGTCACCCGCCGCAAGACCCGACTGTCTCGTAAGCCCGATATCTCGCACTACACCTAGTACTGCAACCGCGTTTGGCGTGACGGTGTGTCGTCATGGTCGTTATTTCTGTCATGGGTGGGGATCTCGAAGCTGGTGGCGTGTGGCGGTGGGTGGCAGGTCTGGAAGAGGTGCACGAACGGTTCATGCACCGTTTTCAGCGGTCCGAACCCCGGGAGTCCGCGCTGGCCTACTTGCGTGGGCTGGTGTCGTCGCTGGAACGGAAGAACGCGTGGACGGTCGCCGAGCGGGCCGGGCACGAGCGGCCGGATCGCTTGCAGCGACTGCTCAACACGTGCGACTGGGATGCGGACGAAGTCCGTGACGACGTGCGGGAGTTCGTCGTCGAGCGTCTCGGGGACCGGAAGGCGGTGCTCGTCGTGGATGACACCGGGTTCTTGAAGAAGGGTGTCCGCTCGGCCGGGGTCCAGCGCCAGTACACCGGCACGGCGGGCCGGGTCGAGAACAGCCAGGTCGGTACATTCCTGGCCTATGCCACCGATGCCGGTCACACGCTGATCGACCGGGAGCTGTACCTGCCCACTTCCTGGACCGATGACCGTGAACGCTGCCGTGCTGCCGCGGTTCCCGAGGAGGTTCGCTTCACCACGAAGGTCGAGCACGCGAAGGCCATGATCGAGCGGGCACTCGCCGCCCGGGTGCCGTTCGCGTGGCTGACCGCCGACGAGGCGTACGGGCAGGCCAAGGGCTTGCGGTACTGGCTTGAACAGCGAGGGGTGTTCCATGTGCTGGCGACCCGCCGCACTGACACCGTGGTCACCGCCTCGCGTATGGACCATCCCGTGGACGAGCTGGTCGCCGCTCTGCCACGGCAGGCGTGGAAGCGCCGCTCGTGCGGGCGGGGCGCCCACGGCGAGCGTCTCTACGACTGGGCCCGGGCGCCGATCCGCCCCTGGCGTGAGGAAGATGTCGAGCACTGGGTCCTGGCCCGCCGCAGCATCACCGACCCCACCGAGATCGCCTACTACGTGTGTTTCGCACCCGAAGGCACCACCCTGAGCGCCCTCCTGGCCGTGGCCGGCCGCCGGTGGACGATCGAGGAGTGCTTCCAGACCGCGAAGAACGAATGCGGCCTCGACCACTACCAGGTCCGCAAATACCACGCCTGGTACCGGCACATCACCCTCGCCATGGCGGCCCACGCCTACCTGGCAGCGGTCCGCGCGGACGAACTCAAAAAAGGGGATCCGGACCCGGTGAACAGCACCTCGTCCCGCTGAGTCTGCCTGAGATCCGCCGCCTGGCCGCCCATCTCGCAACACGACTCCTTCCCCCCGTCGCCCAGGTCCTGCACTGGTCCCACTGGAGACGACAAGCCCAATACCGAGCACGCATCAGCCATTACAAACGACGAGGCCACAGCCCTTGAACTGAAGGCCCGTCATGCCAAACGCGGTTGCAGTACTAGGGCCTGTTGCGAAAGTGGTGGTGCGGTCTGGCCGCAGTTTGCGGACCGAGCGGAGCTCCAGGCAGGATCTCGTGCATGGTTTCGGTAGTGCAGAACGTGGCGGTCGACTGTGTGGATGCCTATGAGCTGGCTCGGTTCTGGAGCGAGGCGCTCGGTTGTCCGCTGCATCCGGAGGACAAACCGGGTGACCTGGAGACTGAGGTGATGCTGCCGGAGGGCCCGCTGCTGTACTTCAACCAGGTGCCAGAACCGAAGACGATCAAGAACCGGATCCACCTGTGCCTGCGCCCCAAGACCTCGCGCGAGGAGGAGGTCGAGCGGCTGCTGAACCTCGGTGCCACCCTCGTCGCCGATCGCCGGGAACCCGATGGTGCCGGCTGGGCCGTCCTTGCGGACCCTGAAGGCAATGAATTCTGTGTTCTCCGCAGCGAGGCCGACCGCGCAGCGATGTCTTCTTGAAGCTCACACGCTCACGGTCCGGGTAGCTGGTCACAGCCACTCGTTGATGGCCGCGACCAGCACCGTTGCTTCATAGCGGACGGCAAGCTTGTCGTATCTCGTGGGTGCGCCACGAGGCGCCATGGAATCGAGTGAGGTGAGAGACCTTCACCGCCGGGTTGTCGCAGCAATCTGGCTGAAGCTGGGGGCAGTTCGACTCGGGGGATGCCGAGGCGGGCGGTAAGCAGCCCCGACGACGTCGGGACGGACTGGCACTGCCAGACAGTCCGGGTCCGGCTAGCGAGACGGGAAGGTGCACGCGAGGAATCAGTGCTTGACGCCCCGTAATTACGACACCGGCTCGAACCTGGCGGATCTGGGCCGGATGCAGTGCACGACCACCGCTGGCCGGTGGTCGACTCCGAAGCTGATTCCACGTATCGGTGGGGAGGCCACGCCGAAAGTCTGCGGCGTAAGCGTGGCGATGCTGTCGGGGTAGAGCTGGGCACCTCACCCGTCGATCGATTCCGTGGTGAACGTGGGAACTGCCCGCGGTCGCCCCAGGACCGGACCTCCAGTTCGGTCGAGGGCAGGCCCATCGCCGGCTGATGGCCGTCGGGCAGGGACGGAGGCTTCGTAGTACTCGGAGGCCGGGAGAGCCGGCCACATGGGGAAGTTGCGCCGTCTAACTCGGCGTTGGATCACTCTTTCAGAGAGTAGAGGTTCGGAAGGAGAAGCCTCTGGACCACCCGTCTTACCTGGACGCGAAAGCGCGAGGGGACAACAGCATGGCGGGAAAGCGTGAAGCGCTGCGAAGGCGTTTAAGGTGCTGTCGCGCAAGGTCCGTGTGATATGGCGAAGACCAGACTGTTTGAAGCCCAGTTCTCAGTGATGGAAATGTGCATCCTCCGACATACAACGCCCGGAGCGGAGCCACCAGCATCAGGCGAATCCCCTTTGCTTCGCCCCAATCTTCCGGCTGGTGGGCGGTGGGCAACGAGCTCACTCAAGGGAACGGACGGGCCGCCTACGTCACGCTCGATACGTCCAATGCAAGAGGAATTCGGGATTACCTAAGGGGCGCGAGCCCTACGGTGACGGAGTGCCAATAGTAGTCGTGGGAGTAACGCCCCACCAAGGAGAGCGGGAAAACCGCTTACAGGGCCAAGTGGCACAGGTTCCACGATATCCGGAGAGGCAAGGTACGCGTAATGCAGAGAGCCGAAGCCCTGATGGAGATCATCCATGAACGCGGCAAGAGAGGACTGCCACTGGAGAGGTTGTACCGGCACCTGTTCAACCCGGAGTTGTACCTGCGTGCCTACGGAAAGATCTACCGCAACGACGGTGCCATGACGCCCGGCTCCACCATGGAGACCGTGGACGGCATGAGCCTGAAGAAGATTCAGGTGATCATCGATGCGCTGCGGCATGAGCGCTATCGGTGGACCCCGGTCCGGCGTGTGTATATCGAGAAGAAAGGGTCCCCAGGGAAACGCCGCCCACTGGGGCTGCCTTCGTGGTCGGACAAGCTGTTGCAAGAAGTAATACGCTCCCTGTTGGAAGCCTATTACGAGCCGCAGTTTTCCGACCACTCCCACGGCTTCAGGCCAGGGAAGGGCTGTCATACCGCTCTTGCGGAAGTATCTGAGTCGTGGCGCAGTATGACATGGTTCGTCGAGGGAGACATCTCCCAGTGTTTCGACCGGCTGGATCACGGAGTTCTCCACTCCACCCTAGCCGAGAACATTCACGACAACCGCTTCCTGCGGTTGATCGACGGACTGCTTCAGGCCGGATACCTGGAGGAATGGCGCTACCACGAGACACTAAGTGGGGCGCCACAAGGGGGCGTTCTGAGCCCCTTGCTCTCAAATATCTACCTGGACCGGCTGGACAAGTACGTCGAGACAACGCTCTTGCCCGTCTTCAACCGGGGAACCCGACGCAAGCCGTATCTGCCGTATATGCGGATACACAAGGCCAGTTGGAAGCTGGAAAAGAAGGGGCAGCGGGAGGAAGCAGGGCAGTTGCGTCGTCAGTTGCAAAAGCTCCCCTCTCATGACCCCGATGATCCAGCCTTCCGGCGGCTGCATTACGTCCGCTACGCGGACGATTGGCTGTTGGGATTCTCTGGAACGCGACGGGAAGCCGAGTACATCAAGGGAATGATCGGAAAGTTCCTGCGGAACCGTTTGAAGCTGGAGCTCTCCGAAAAGAAAACCTTGATCACCCATGGGCGGTCACAGGCCGCCCGCTTCCTCGGCTACGAAATCGTGGTCCACCACAACGACGCCAAGCACGATCGGAAAGGTCATCGCTCGATCAATGGGCAGATCGGACTGAAGGTGCCTATGGACGTCGTGCGCGACAAGCGTAAGACCTACATGCGACGCGGTAAACCGGCCGCCATGCTGACACGCGCTCATGATTCGGACTTCCGTATTGTGACGCGGTATCAGGCGGAGTTTCGGGGTATCGCGGAGTACTACCAGCTGGCTTACAACCGGCACCGCCTCGGCCTGCTGAGGTGGGTCATGGAACGGTCGATGACCAAGACGCTGGGCCATAAGAACAAGATCAGCGTCAACAAGGTCTGGAACCGCTACCGAGCCACTTGGCAGACGCCAGCAGGTCCTCGCAGAGGTCTGCAAGTCACGGTCGGGCGAGGCAACGGGAAGAAGTCACTGGTTGCCCGATGGGGAGGGATTTCGCTTGCCCGCAGGACCACGAGGGTAGTTCTCAAAGACAATCTCCCGGAGATTTGGAGAAAGCGCCCGGCGGAACTCATCGACCGGCTCATGTCCGGCCGCTGTGAACTCTGCCAGTCGCGGACAGATGTCGAAGCGCACCACGTTCGACGTCTGAAAGACCTCAACTCCCGAGATGGGGCTGAACAGCCCCATTGGGCACGGCAGATGGCGTCACGCCGTCGCAAGACCCTGATCGTCTGCCGTAACTGCCACGAAGGAATCCATAACGGATCCTCAACGGGGCAGGCTTCGAGGAATGTGGCACTGGAGAGCCGGGTGCGGTGATAAGTCGCATGCCCGGTTCGGTGGGGGGCCGTCGGAAAAGGGTCCGCATCCGCGGATACCTCGCCGGCGGCCTACCCTGCGGGGCCAGCAAGTCAGCAGTAAGGAAACTGGAATGCCAGGAGGTCGTCGCCGGTGAATACCGACGAGCTGGAATGGGCCTTGATGAAGGCCGAACGCCGGGTACTGGAGATTCAGACCAAGCTGCACCGTTGGGCAAACGATGATTCTCATCGCAGGTTCGACGATCTGTTCAATCTCGTGGCCGACCCCGCCTTTATGTTGGTGGCGTGGGATCGGGTCCGGGGAAACAAGGGTGCCCGCACGGCCGGAGTGGACGGGAAAACCGCACGCTCCATCGAGGCCGGGCAAGGAGTCGAGGCTTTCCTTGACGGGCTGCGAACTCAACTGAGAGATCGCAGCTTTCAGCCGGTCCCGGTGCGTGAGCGGATGATCCCGAAGGCGAACGGCAAGCTCCGTCGTCTCGGGATTCCGACCGTGGCGGACCGGGTGGTCCAGGCATCCTTGAAGCTGGTGCTGGAGCCGGTGTTCGAAGCGGATTTCCTTCCGTATTCGTACGGATTCCGCCCGAACCGCCGGGCTCATGACGCGATCGCCGAGACGCGCTATTTCGCTAGCCATTCTTACGAATGGGTGGTGGAAGGCGACATCACGGCGTGCTTTGACGAGATTTCGCACACGGCCCTGATGGGCCGGGTGCGAAATCGGATCGGGGACAAGCGGGTCTTGCTCCTGGTGAAGGCATTCCTCAAATCCGGGATTATGTCCCGGGACGGAGCCCTCACGGACACACGCACCGGAACCCCGCAGGGTGGGATTCTCTCGCCCCTGCTGGCCAACATCGCACTCTCGGCTCTGGACGAACACATCGCCCAGGCACCCGGAGGACCGAGCAGTACCTCCGGGGAACGGCGCAAGAGGCAGCGTCGAGGACTTCCCAACTACCGGCTGGTCCGGTACGCGGACGACTTCCTCGTGCTCGTCTCCGGCAACCGTGGTCACGCCGAGGAACTGCGAAGGGAAGTCGCAGAGGCGTTGACACCGATGGGCCTTCGCCTCTCGGTCGAGAAGACGAGGATCACCCACATTGACGAAGGCTTCGACTTTCTCGGATGGCGCGTCCAGCGTCACCGGAAACGGGGCATTGACCGGCAGTACATCTACACCTATCCGGCGCGGAAGTCTGTTCGTTCGGCAACGGCCAAGGTGAAGGATCTGACCGGAAGGCAGAATGTTGGCCTGCCGCTGACGTCCCTACTGCACCAGTTGAATTCGGTGCTGCGTGGATGGTGCGCGTACTTCCGTCCGGGGGTGTCGAACGTCGCTTTCTGCTATCTCAGCCACTTCGCGTGGATGAGGGTCATTCGGTGGATTCGGCGCAAGCACCCCGGGATCACATGGAAGCAGCTTCGCCGACGCTATTGCGACGGCGGCTGGTGGCCCGTCACGGAGGACGGAGAACTGTTCAATCCGGCGAAGGTAAGCACGACCAGATACCGATACCGAGGAACAGTGATCCCGAGCCCGTGGCCCACTACGGCATGAGAATCGGAATATCCCAATCGGGGCTTGTGGAGAGCCCGGTGCCCGGAGACGGGCACGCCGGGTTCGGGAGGCGGCTCGGGGAAACCCACTGGTGGAAACACCAGCAGGGCGCCCGGAGTCGACCTCACCCACGGCCCGGTGGCGCTTGAGGCGATTGATCCCGCATTCCACTGCGTGGCGCTCGCGGTAGTCGATTTTGTCGAACGCCGGTGGACGACCGCCGCGTGAGCCGAGTTTCTTGCGGTTGCGGATCTGGTCCTTCTTCTCCGGAATCGTGCATCGGATCCCGCGTCTGCGCAGGTAGGCGCGGGACTTCCGGGAGCCGTACGCCTTGTCGGCACGGACTCTGTCCGGGCGCTTGCGTGGGCGCCCCAGGCCGAGGCGAGGCACCCGGATGTTCTCCAGGACCGGTTCGAACTGGGGTGAGTCCCCGCGCTGACCGGCAGTGATCACGAGGGACATGGGCTTCTGTCCCTGCTCGACCGCGAGGTGGAGCTTGGTGGTCAGCCCGCCGCGCGAGCGTCCGAGTCCGTGGTCGGCCGGCTCGGTGTCGATGCCGCCGGGCGGCTCCTTCTGGAGATCCCCCTTTTCGCCGCTCCGGCGGCGTGCTGGTGGGCTCGGCAGACAGTGGAGTCGACACTCACATCCCAGGTGATCAGGTCCTTTGCGTCCGCCTGGGCCTGCAATTCGGTGAAGATGCGCTTCCAGGTCCCGTCCCGCTGCCAGCGCCGGAACAGGTCGTAGACCCGGTCCCACGGCCCATACCGTTCGGGTACATCGCGCCACGGCGTCCCGGTCCGGGTCCGCCACCGTATCCCGTTGACCAGCTGCCGCCGGGTCCATATCGGCGGGCGTCCGGGCTTCTTGCCGCTGGGCAACAGAGGCTCCAGGCGGGCCCACTGTTCGTCCGTCAGGTCTCCACGTGCCACAACGCATGATCATTTCACGTGCAAGATCCACTTTCGCAATAGGCCCTAGTTATGACAGCGGCATGGCGTTGAACTGCAGTGCTTGAAGTATGAAGAGAGTTTTTGTGATCTTGGCTGGTATGACATCTGATCAGCAGTGGTTTGCTGTATTTCATCAAAGGCGTGATGCGCAGGGGCAGTTGGAGGGCCTGTGAGCTGCGATGTTGTGAGTAGGAAGAGGATGTCGTAACTAGACGCACAAGCTCTTGGCTTGGGCGTAAGTTGCGACCGCGATGCAGTTGATCTTGAGAAGTGGGGCGGGGTACTGCCGGATGTGGCTCGCGATGGCTGACCGGGTTGATCTGAGCCCTCTCGGGGAGGTGTTCTCAGTCTCCGCTGTCGGGGGCGTCGTCGTGGGTTGCTGGCATGTGGCGGACGCTGATGCCGGTTCGGCAGCGGGAGGGGCCGATCGTGTCGCGTAGCCGTGTGAACAGGTCTGGACGGATGAGGAGATCTGCTCCTGCGATCGCGGGCAGGAGAGGCGCGTAGTTTCCGTCGTGGACGAGGTGGCCGTGCCACTGGCGGCAGATTAGTGCTTCTCCTGCCGGGTCGCTGAGGCTGAACCCGCAGATACCGTCGGTGGGTTCGAGTCCGAGGGCTGCCACGACGCTGGCGGCGGGTGCCAGTACGTAGAGGGGCAGGCCAAGGCCGCTGTCGCGTTGGGGTGCGTCGACCATGAGGGTGGTGCCGGCGTCGGTGAGCGCCACGAGGGCCTGGTTCTTGGTTCGGATGTGCTCGGCTGCCGTCTCGGCCTGGGTCAGTCCTGGTGCTAGGCGCCGGAGCGGGCGCGTCCACAGCTGCCAGGGAGCCTGGGCGAGGGGAAGCGTGCCGGGTGGCGGCTCGTCGTTGACGGCCTCCAGCCCGAGCGCGATGCGTACTTGGCGGGGGGGCTGGTCCGGGTGGCGGCGCGCGGGGGTGTGGTGCTGCTCGATCAGGCCGATCTGTACCCAGCCTGCGTGAGGCCCGTCCGTAACGTGAGAAAGGACAGTGGCGCCTCCCGGCAGGGCCCGCAGGCCCGCGACCGATGCCAAGCCGGAAGGCGGCCAGGGAAGTTGCTCCTGGCGGCTGTTACTGAACCAGGGTGCGGGATCGAGTGACCATGCCAGCGCATCGGGGCGTGTGAGGGGGCGGGGAACACGGGCGAGTTCGGCACGCAAGGCTGCGCGGGGGTCGTCGCGCAGTCGTGCGGCCGCATTGCGTTCAAAAGTGTGGGCGGGGCTGAGGTGCCCGGCTTGGGCGAAGGCGACTCGCAGGCCGGCGGCGGCCTGTTGCAGGGCGTCTTCGGCGGCGTCTTCGGCGGCGAGGTAGGCGTCGGGGTACTGAGTCCGGCTGGGGTGGGCTAGCAGGTCCAACTGGGCACTCATCAACGTCTCGACGTGCTTAGCGGTCAAGGCCTCGGTAACAAGGTCGACGACAGTTGCACGGAGCCCTGCCGGACTGGCGGCGGCGTCGAGGCGGGCGCCCAGATACTGGTCGACGAGGTCGGCCGCGAACTCCCGAGGATTGTTCATGCGCTGTCCTCGGTGCTGGAGAGCGCGGCGGATATGGCGCGTGCGAGTGTCGGATGGGCGGCGGTCGCCGGAGGGGAGGGTCGCTGGCATCCGGCGCGGGTGAGGACTGCGGCGGCTTCGGCGCGCACAGACAGCAGGCCGCTGCCGCACAGGGCCTCGAGCTGCTCGCGGAGGCTGGCATCGAGGGGGCCCTCGGGCAGGTGGCTGTGCAGGACGGTCAGAAGCCAGGTCAGCGGGCCGGCGCCCAGGTCGAAGTCGAGGACGTGCGCGAATGCGGCTTGGGCCTGGGCGGGGCGGCTGGCCAGGAGAGCCGTGGTTGCGATCAAGGCGCGGCGCTTGTCGCCGCGTTCAGGCAGGGCGACGGTGGCCAGGGCGAGCCGGCACAGCGCGGTGTCGATGTCGTGTTGTGTGGCCGGCTCCGGCTGTGGGTGGTAGGCGCCGTGGCCGAGGCCGGCGTCGCCAGGCAGGCGGTAGGCGACGACGTCGTACGCCGCGTCCCAGCAGGCCAGCGCGCTGGCGGGGGAGGGCTGGGAGGTATCCGGGGACTGGATCGCAAAGGCCGAGACCAGGGCCTGGCTGATGCCGGTGGTGCGGTTGTGGGTCGGGTTGGCGACGGCTTGGGCCACCTGGTCTGCGAGGACGCGGGCTGCGGTGGTGGTGTCGGCTGCGTGTGCCTGCTGCCACAGATCCAGTCGGTCGCTGCCGGCGAAGACGCGCCATCCGCCGCCGCCTCGTGTCTTGGTGTAGGCGAGCATGCCGGCTGTTGCGGCGAGCGGGCCGAAGACGCCGGGGTCGGTGTCATGGCGCAGGCGGAGGCCGGTGGCGATATCGGCGAGGAGCTCCAGGGGATTGGAAAGGTTCATCTCCTCCGGGATCCGGTGCAGTAGCTGGGTGACAGCGTCGGCTCCCTGGACGTGAAGGATCTCCAGCAGCCGCCATCCGACCGCGTTGGCCAGGGCGTCTCTTGACCACCGGGGACCCGGCGGGTCGTCGTATGCCTTGCTGCTGCGGTCGCGGACCGCGGCCAGCACGCCGGCAGCGCCCGGGGGCAGTATGGGGCGCTGCTGGGCATGCAGATACGCGCCTGTGGTGGGGCGCCTGCGGCTCGACCAGTCGCGGGAGGTCTTGGTCGGCACGGGCCGGGGGGCCCAGTGCGGGCCGCCCTCACCGCCGCAGCGGTGTGCTGCGGCGGTGAGCGCTGTGGCGGGCTCGTTCCCGGCTGCGTGCGGTGCGGCGGTCAGCGTCTGGTCGTCGTAGGTGGAAGTGATGGCGTTGGCGAGCACCGGAAGCAGGCGCACTGAGCGGGCCGCGTCGTCGGCCGGCAGGTCGGCGAGCCTGCCGAGCAGGGCGATGTCCCCCTTGATGTTGTGGTCGGCGCCTCCTGCCGCGATGCGCAGCGCGGCGAGAATGACGGGGTCTGCCGTGTTCGCCTGGGTCGCCAGCAGTTGCTGGTGAGCGGTAGCCACCCGGTGGTCGGGCAGCCCGGGCTCCGTCAGCAGCACCTGGGCGCCCAACTGTGCGGCAGCCCACGGGTCCAGACGGGCCAGCAACTGCCACCAGTGGCTGGGAAATCCTCCGGTGCCCCGCCCGTCGGTGCCGTGCGCGACGAGATACACCAGCGGTTGTGCGCGTGCCAGCCGCACCCGCGCCTGGACGGGATCGGCCTGCATGAGCTGGGGCAGCGGATCCAGCAGTTCCTCGATGGTGATGTCCTTGTGGCTGCCGTAGGCGCCCATGTAGCGGGCGGCGCGGTCCCAGCACTGCTGCGCTTCCTGCGGGTCGCCGCAGGCCAGACTCACGCGGGCCATCTCGAGTTCGAAGTCGGCGCTCTCCGGATACAGCGCACGGTACCCGGCGTGCGCCGTGCGCAGGGTTCGCATCAGTTCGCGCGCTAGGTCGGCCCCGGCCTGGCCGACGCTCGCAGCGAGCAAGGACAGCAGGTCGGTGGTGATCAGGGGGCCGGTTCCGGCCATGCCCATCAGGGAGGTAGTGGTGCCCCCGCTGACGGCTTGCAGGGCCGCAATGCCCAGCGCGACGTCGTCGCTGTACAGCAGGGCGACGGCGTCGTGCAGGACCTGACGCACGAGCTGGTAAATGTCGACCAGGTCACTGGCGTTGGGACGGCCGGTGAAGGGGGTCGTGTGCTGGGCCAGTTGCTCGAGCGCCACGCGGGCGGTGGCGGAGGCGGTCGCTGCCGGGAGCTTGCCTGCCTTAACGTCCTGGCGCAGGCCGAGGGTGGCAATGGTGAAGCGCAGCCAGGCACGGTAGAAACCCTCACCCCCCAGCTGCGGGAGCAGCCGGGCGGGCGCTTGAGAGTCGGCCGCGTGGGCCACGGCCAGCAGCGCCAGCCATTTGCTCACCGGGCCCGACAGACTGCCGGCACGGTCGGTCAGCACCTCGCGCGTCGCCTCGGTGAGAACAGTGGTGATGTCCGGGGAGAAGACTTCCTCGGCCAGGTCCGCCACCGCCAGACCATGGCGCAGCAGGCGCCGCGGGTCGCACGGCCCGCTGGCCCACGCCGCCGTGGCCAGCATGCGCGCCGACGGCAGCGTGCCGTCTGCACTGTCGCGGGCATCGGCAAGATGCAGCAGAAGGGCAGCGCGCCGGTCGGGCCGCTCGATGTACTCGGCACTGTCCAACAGCGGCATGAACCCGAGACAGTCCAGCAGCACATCGAGGGCCCGTTCGGGCGATGCCAGAGCCTCCTGGTCGAGGAACCGAGCCACCCGCTGACCGAGCGTGCGCGGGGCCTGCTCGGGCTCGACGTCATCGCTGGCCCGGGCCGGCAACCGGATCCGTCCGCGCAGCTCCGCCAAGGCCACCGACTCGTCGCTCCCGGAACCGTAGTGGACCCGTTCGTCGTCGCGTACGTCGTCCCAGACCGTCAGGTATGCCTCCCACGGGGCGCCATGGCCGGCCCGGTCGACCGCCGCACACAGTTGCAGGCCCCACCGAGCCGGCATCGTGGGCACACCCTCATACATCAGGCTTGCCGCCAAGTGGTCGGCTCCCACCAGCTCCACCAGCTCCACCAGCACATCCGCATACGGCACCAGGGAACCCGGCAGGCCTTCGTCCTCGTAGTTCGCCCGCGCCCGGCTCAGTTCGATGCAGCGCACCAGCGTGGGCCAGTCGTTGCGGACCGCCGCCCGCCGTGCGGCAACGGTCAGGGTGTGGACGACGGCCTGCGGGGACTGCAGTCCGGCAATCGCGCGGGAGAGGAAATCGGGCCCGATCAGCAGGGCCAGTTCGTCGTCGCGGCCCAGGGCGGCCAGCAGTTCGGGCAGGTGCCGGAAGGCGCGGGGGTCGGTGAAGAAGCCCCGCCGGGACAACCAGTCGGCGGCCTGGGACCGGACCTGATCGACCCACCCGTCGTCGCCGTCGATGGACCGCTCCGAAATCGACTTCCAGGCTCAGACGCGGAAGCAGATCCTCGACCCTCACCGTCCCCGCCCGGCTACGCGCCGTTTTGGCCGTCTCGATCAGAGCCAGCGCCACCTCCTCAGGCGTGCGGTGCCGGTTCGGCGGCCGCCCGGCACCAAGTTCTTCGGTGACGCGGTGCAGCAAGGCCGCTTCGGCCGGTCCGGGCTCACGGATGTTGAGCGAGCACGCCGGAAGATTCGTGTCGACGACCAGGGAGGCGCAGGCGCGGCCGAGCAGGTCATCCCTGATCCCGGCGAGCATCTCCTTCCACGGAGCGTGCGCTCGCAGCGCAGCGGCGTCGAACCGGAACCGCTGGCTGCTCAGGCCGTGCAGCGCAGGCCCAGGATCGGCACTCGCCTGGACTGGGCGCAGCACCCGGGCCAGCTCGGGATCCTCCGGCTCCGTGTCGCGCACCACGAGGCGGTGCGAGGTACCGGGATGCGAGGCGAGGTCGTGGTCCATGGAGGAGAAGAGCAGATCCAGACGCAGGCCTCGGTTGTCCTTCGTGAAACTCTCCAGCGACAACGCGCGGTCGTGGTCCGTGTGCTTGATCTGCAGCCGCTCGCGGCTGCCCTTGCCCCACTCGCAGGTGATGTCGTCGAACCGGTCCCCGGTGAACAGCTTCGTATCAACCAGCACCGATGCCGCGCGTCCCACCGCAAGGTCCACCAGGCGCAGCGCGGTGAGTAGGTCCTGGTAGGCGTAGCCGAGGTGTGTTGGGCGCAGCCCCATGCTCACCTCCAGCGCGCCTTGTTCACGCGGTGCCCACCTCGGGCCACCGCAGCAGCCACCCTAACCTCGCCGACCATGTGGCGGCGGCGGGCACGGAATCCGGCGGCCGTGGTGTCCGGCCGGGTCAAGAGCGGAGCAGTGAGAGCAGCTCCCGAACGTCGTCCGCTTCGCTGGTAAGACCAAGGTCTTCAAACATGCGTGCTGCACGAGTGAGATGAGCGGTGGCCTGGTTCCTGTCGCCCGCGGTGATCCATGTCCGGCCGATGGCGCCCAGCGTGTGCGCGTACAGATCGTGGGCGTTGGCGCGTTGGCACGCTGCTTGGGCCTGCAGTAGATAAGCAATCCGCTGCTGTGGCGTGAGGGCGGTCAGCAACTCGGCGCAGGTCATCAGGATTGCCGCTTCGTCGTGGGGATTGCCCACGGCGCAGCTGGCGGCTTCGATGGCCCGCTCGCAGACGGCCTGTGCTTCGTTAGACTGTCCCGATGCCTGGAGTGCGAATGCTGCCGTGCAGAGCGCTTTCGCTTCGTTGGTGGTGTCGCCGAGTTGCTGGAACAGTGAGGCGGCCTCTTCTGCTGCGGCGCACGCCGCTGCGACGTTCCCCAGCTCCTGGTGGTCAAGGGACAGGTTGTTCAGTACCGCGGCCTGTTCCTGCAGGTCTTCACAAGCCCGTTGGATCGTCAGGGCTTCCTGGTGGATCTGCAGTGCGTCGGCGGGTTTCCCCCAATCGCGCAGGGCCGAACCGAGCCCGTTGAGTGCCTTGCCGCGTTCATTGTGGTTGTCGATTGAGGCGAAGAGGTCGGCGGCCCGCCTGTGAGCGGGGACAGCCTCCTCGTAGCGTGAGGCCTCGGCCAGGGCGATGCCGAGGTTGTTCCACGCTCCTGCCTCGGCGGCGAGCGCTCCCGCTTGGTGGGCAATGCTGCACGCGATCGTCGTCACGGCGATCAAGTCGTCGAAGTACCCGTGCCAGATGAGGTAGTCGTAAAGGATCACCGGGAGTCGGAGAGCGATGTCCTGGTGCCCGATGGCGGCTGCGGCGGCCACGGACGCGGTGAGGTTGACACGCTCGCTGTCCAGCCAGGCCAGCGCCTCGTCTTGATCGGCGAATTCGCCTGGCGCAGATGAGTGTGCCCCCAAGGTGAGGTGTGCGCTCGCCGCGAGGGCAGTTGTGGTGTAGTGCTCAAGCAGTCGGCTGCGTGCCTGAGCGTGGGCCCCTACCGCACCCGGCGTGCCTTCTCCTCCGGCACCAGTTGCTGCAGCCTGCTGGGTGTCGTGCACGAATTCGGTGGCGTAGTCGCGGACGAGGTCGTGCATCGACCAGCGCCTGTTCACACAATCGAGCAGGTGCGCCTGGACGAGAGCGCGGAGCATGGTGCGGACGGCCGACAGCGGGCGGGCCGCCAGCACTGCCACTGCTTCAAGGCCGATGTCGGGACCGGGATTGAGCGCGAGGAGACGAAAGAGTTCGGCATGATCCGGAGGAAGCCGACGGTAGGAGAGATCGAAGGAGGCACGGACAGCCCGTTCTCCGTCGTCCAGGAGGCTCAGTCGTGACCGGGCCGTGGCCAGCTCGGCCGCGAGTTCGGCGATGGCCTGGTCGGGTTCCAGGATCAGCAGAGCGGCGCTGATGTGCAGGGCCAGCGGCAGGTACCCGCACAGGCCGGCCAGTTCCTCGACACCGTCTGCGGCACCCAGGACGCGTCGGTCGGCAGGGTTGGCTCTCTGCAGGGCATGCCGCAGGAGTGCCACCGCCGCCTCGGGGCTGAGCACGGCAAGATCCACGAGCCGCGCGTTAAGTGTCGGCAGGGTGTGCCGGGAAGTGATCAGGACTTGGTGCCGGCGGCTGCCGGGGAGTAGGAGACGGACCTGGTCGGCACTGGCGGCATTGTCGGCCACGATGAGCAGACGTTGTCCCTGGTCGGCCCGGTCTTCCAGCGCGGACCGGTACAACGTTGCCCGTTCCTCAGCCGCTGCAGGAATGCCAGTCGGGTCGACGCCGAGGGCCCGCAGGAGCGCCTCCAGAGCCTGTCCTGGCTGCACCGGGCTCTCGTCGTATCCATGCAGGTCGACGAAGAGGCTGCCGGTGAACCAGCCGGCCTCGGCGGCGGCATGCCCGCAGGCCAGGGCGAGTGCCGTCTTGCCCACACCGGCAAGCCCGGCGACTGAGGTCACCAGCACGGGCGGTACGACATCATCCGCAGCCGAGGCAGCGATCGGCCCAACCCCTGAGCGATCCACGTCCTGCTGCGGTGCCCCGCTGTGCGGCCGCAGGACCGACAGAACCTGATCCACCTCAGTGTCCCGGCCGCTGAGCATCGAGGGTGCAGCGGGAAGGGAGGCCAGCGCGGTCGGCGCCGGCGCGGGCGGGTACACGCTGACCGTCAGAGGGCTGTAGTCGCCTGTGGTGACTGCACCTATGCTCCCGGCGGCCGCAACAGAGCGCAGGCCGGACGCCGCCACGTCGGCATCCGGCCTCAAGGACTGCCGGTCAGCAGGCGAGTTGTGCGATTCGGGAGCTGGTTTGGGCTTCCTCTGCCACGGATTCATGCGCGCGCGTCGTCTCCGGTGAAGGCCTCGCCGACCCCGCCGGCCGCCGCGACGCCTCGCTCACCCATCGCCTGCGCCGAACCGGACATCCCTGCTGCTGCCGGAGGTGCCGCAGCGGGTGCGGTGAGAGCGACGCGATCACCGGTAACCACTCGTCCGATGCTGCCGCCAGCCGCGACGGATCGCGCTCCCGCCGCTGTCGCCGCCGCTCCATGGCCGCCGACCGCAGACGGCCGCAGAAGCGTGTAGCAACTCAGCGCAACCCCGACCAGACCTGCGACCGAACCAGCCACGCTTGCCACCTGACCAGCCGTGTCGATATCGGCCACGGCCGCGACGACGCCCAGCACTACCGCCGCCAGGCCGCACAGCACCGCCAGCAGCCACACCACAATCCTCGCCCGTCCCGTCACGTACGCATCATCGCATTGAGGACTGACATCCCCGCTGCCCCATCTGTTCGACCCCGGCGCCGTACCGGATCGGCTGTCTGAGGACAGGGGACTGCCCGGCTGCCTTGAATCGGATTGCTGCTGGTGCGGCCGCCGCGTCATGCTTGCTGCAGCCGTGCGGCTCTCCTGGAGGGGCTGATGGGGACCCACGGTCAAGCGGGGACAGAAGTGAGGGTCACTGGCGCGGCGGTAAACCACAGTGACTCTCATAGCCGCTCCGACCGCGTCCGCGCGGCCACGTCGCGCTACGGGGACACCCCGACCAGCGACTGCCGAGCATGCTCTCCCGGCCTGCTGCGAAGCACCATGACCCAGCAGTCCGTCACCACTGTGCACCTCACGACCCGGCCACCCGAATCGTCAAGTCGGCCGCAGGTGGGCGTCACCTGGATGTAGCGTGACGCACGTCGTGTAGAAGTCGGCCCAGCTGTGCTTCTTCGTGAACAGCGAGGCCTCGTTGAGCCATCATGGTCTCAAGCTGCGGATCCCAGGGCGAGGGCGCAGAGGCCCCCGTCAGTGGGGTAAGTCGGTCGGCGGGCAGTTCTGCCAGTGCGTCGAGGTAGTCCGTGCTGTGCATGCGCCAGGGGCGAGCGCCCAGCCGGATCACCCGTTCAGCGATGGCGACGCCGGGCCAGTCGAAGTCGCCGTGGTAGGCGACGTCTGCTCTGCTGGCGACGAGCCGCCGCAGTAGTTCCCACCCCGCCGCAGACGGGTTGCCGCTGCCGCACACCAGGACGCCGGGCAGGCCATACCGCGCGGCTGCCTGAAGCACTTGCGGGTTCTCGCAGACATACACGGTTGCCCCCGGCACTGTCAGCGCGACATCGGGGACAGTGCGCAGCTCTTGAAGGGTCAGGTGCGTCACCAGCGACAGATCGTTGCGCGTGCGCATCATCATCGCCCAGGGATGGGTTCCGGGCGGGTCCAGCTTCCACACCATGACGGTCCCGGACAGGGAGTCTGTGCTGACGCCCACCCGCTCCCACAGCAGCCGGCGGTTTGCGGCCGAGTCGGGCGACGGCAGTGTGCAGGCTGCGGCAATGGCCTTGAGGACCAGGATACTGGTGAGGCGGCCCTCGTCGAGCCCGTGGGCGTCGCCGGTCGTGTGCGCGGCGAGCTCGCTCAGCTCCCACTGCTTCACAGCCTCTGCTCCGGTTCCGACCGGGGAGTAAAGGGGTGTATTCGTGAGTGCGGCGATAGTGCGTACGGCGCTGCTGAGGGCGGTAGCGGCCGCTTCGATGCCGGCCCGGGTGAGGATGCCGGTGCTCCTCAACTCCCCGAGCCAGTCGGCGATCCAGCCCGCGTGGGCCAGGCCTGCACCGGTGATGTCGCCGTCCAGCTGCTGCCAGAACGCCGTCCACGCTGTCTGCTGTGCCTCTTTGGCCGACATCCGGTCCTGTAGGGGCCGGCCGGTCAGCTCCGCCACGACACTGACGAGGCCGCATTGGGCGGCCGATGCCCTCAAGGCCACGTCCAGGGCGCCCAGTTGGATGCGGCGCAGACCGGGCTCGAGCCGGGTGCCGAGCAGTCCTCCGAGCCGCTTGGCGCCTTCGGTGTCGAGCTGGGCCTGCACGGTGCCGGTGGGGGCCAGGCGGTTGCGCTCCAGTCGTTTGCGGGCCGCCGCCCACAGCGCGGTGAGGCTGGGGTCGTCGAGGTAGCTGCGGACGGGGGCGGGGAGCTGGGGGAGGGGATGAGCGGTCATGATGCGGCGTGCAGGTGGCGGTTGCGGCCGTCCCAGTGGACGTGGGTGGTCACGGCCGCGGTGCCTTCGGCGCGCCGCACTTCGTAGGTGTCCAGGGCGGGAACCTCGGCGAAGAATCCCCACAGGGCGTGGCCGGTCATGACGAAGTCGAGGTCCAGGCGGACCAGAAGCGCCATCAGTTCGCCGATGGTGCGGTGGTCGACTTTGGCGAATGCGTCGTCCAGGAGGATCAGCCGCAGGGCGCGGCCGGTGTCGGGCAGGCTGCTGAGGTAGGCGTCGGCGGCGGCGAACAGGGTCACGTAGGACACGAAGCGGGTCTCGCCCTGCGAGAGCTTGGCCCGGCGGCTGATCTTGCGTTCCTGGCCGGGTTCGGGACCGGTGATGAAGGCGTCTACGACGTGCCAGGCCCGGTAGTCGAGAGCCGTGTGCAGGTGGGTGGCGTATCCGGCCTGGGGGTCGTCGCTGTAGGCGGTGTCCACGAGTGCCTTGAGCCGGCTGATGAGTTCTTCGGACTCCGCTTCGCGCAGCACATGGACGTCGCGTTTCATCAGCTCTTTGACCCGGGTGATGTGCTCGTTGGCCGAATCGGCCAGGCGCCAGCGGATCTTGACGCCGATGCCGTGGCTTGTGGTGATGGGCTGAAGCGAGGTGTTCATCGCCTTGATCAGGCTTTCGGCCTCGAGGATGCGGTTGCGGAGCTCTTCGGCCATCCCGCCCAGGACGAAGTTGTGAAAGGCCGTGCGCTCACGCTGGGTCAGTGCGCTGCGTCCGCGGTCGCGTCGTTCCCGCAGTTCGGCTGCGGCATCGGCGATGTGGCGCCGTCCGCCGGCATCTGTCAGTTCTACGACATGCAGGTCGTCCTCGATCGTGACGGTCACGTCGTAGGCGCCCGCGGTGTTGCGTTCCAGTACCGACTGGGCACGTACCAGCGCGGTGGCATCGGCGGTGCTGTCCGGCCGCTGCACCGCTGCCCTCACCTCGCGCACCGCCGCCAGGACGTCGTCCGCACCGGGGCTCGCCGATAGCAGTACCGCAGGACCAACCGTGCCCGGCACCAGAGCCACGGCCAGAGCCGGATGGCTCAGGCGCCGGTGCAGCGCTTTGGCTTGCTGGACGAGGGCCGCCCGTGCCTCTTGCGCTTTCTCCCGGGCGCCCTGCGCCTTCTCCTTGGCCGCGGCCACCTGGCCGGTCAGGTCGAGTACCTGGCTGTTGGTGCGCTGCAGGACCGCCTTGGTCTGCTTCAGCTCCCGTTCGGCTGCCTCAAGACGGTCGTGCACCTCCTGCGGGCTGGAGCCGAGGCTCTCGCGCAATGCGGCCAGCCCCGAGGCCTCCCGCGACCAGTCCAAGCCTGCCGACTCGGCGTGCCCCTCCGCCTCACTGCGCCGGTCGCGGACGGTGCGCAGGCGTGCCAGCAGAAGCTGCCGGCGGGCGAGATGCTTCTTGACTGCTTCGCCGGAGCGGTCCACATCCCGGCACATGGTCTGCGACCGCTCCGCACAGGCCTGCGTGGTCCGTAGACCCTCTGCGTCGTCGGGCATTCCCAGGGCCGTACAGACCTCGCGGTGGCTGTGCTGGCGGGCCGTCCAGGCCCGCTGCATCCGCTGGGCCTCCTCCGCGAGCGCGCCTGCTTGCCGGCGGGCGGCGACGGCGTCCGTGCGGGCTGAGGCGGCCTGCAGGCGCAGCGTCGCGAGCTGCACGGAGCGCGGAGCCTCCACCAGGTGGCTCTCCAGGTCCCGCAGCCCGGCCTCCAGGGTGTCCTGCTGCTCGCTGCGCTCCTGTGCCGCCTGCTGCAACTGTTCGAGCAGGACGTCAATCTCGGCGAGACGGGCCGCGCGGACGGCCGCCCGCGCCCTGGCGCCGATGTAGCGGGCGCTTGCGGGCAGGTGACGTCCTCTCAGAGGACCGTTGCCCCACGAGCCGTCGGGCACCACCCAGGTGGGGTGCCCCGGACTCAGGGCGATCTGATCCAGGACGGCGTTGACGCGCGCCACCTCCCTGCTGTCGCTCCCGGCCGGGACCAGCAGCGTGCGCAGTGAGCGCAGCGCCGGGGGACCGCCGGCCCCCAGCAGCAGCTGGCCGCTTTCGGCGACCACGTCGCCATCCTGTGTGAGAACGCCGTACAGCAGCCCCGAGGCCAGCAGGGCGCCCTCCACGCCGGTCCGCACCCCCGCGTCGACCTCGGGACGGAACTCCAGCAGCTGCCACAGCGCCGGTGCGCCGACAGCCGGGCTGTCCAGCCAGTCCGGCATCGGCGGCGGCACATCGCGCTCCCGGCGCAGTTCCCCGGCTTCGGCCAGCAACTGCTCACGTTGGGCATTGTCCTGCTGTGCCTGTGCGGCCAATGCGGCCGTCTGCTGTGCGTGCAGGGCCCGGGCAGGCGCGGCCACCTGATGGGCGAGGGCGTCCAGGCGGGCCAGTTCACGGTCGGCGTCCGGGCCGGCCGGCACGTCACCAGCGAGGGCTTCGACATCGTCCAGGAGAGCGGCGACGGCCGTGCCGTGCCAGTCGACGTCGCCCAGCAGGCGCTGCGAGCGCGCAGATGCCGTCCAGGTCCGCCAGTCCACGGCCAGCTTCACTGCCGCTTCATCGCGTCTGGCTTCCGCCTGCTCTGCTTTGCCTTCAGCCTCGACGGCGTCTTCGGTGGCGTCTTCGGCCCGGTCCTGTGCGCGCCGTACTTTCTCGAGAGCGGAAACCAGTTCTCGGGCCTCGCCGGCCCGTACGGCTGCCTGCTGGGCCCGGGTGGCCGCAGCCGCGCGCAGCGCGGGGATCGCCCCGAGCAGCGCGTCGATGGTCGCGGCGATGTCGTCCAGGGCGGGGACGAGGCGCAGTGCCGCCGGGCGGCTGACGGGCTCCGGGTCGGCATCCGCTGTGGTGCGCACCGGCTCCACCACGGGCTCCGGCTCCCGCACCTCGACGTGCGGGGCAGCGGGAAGCGGAGTGTTGAGACCTGCCCCCGCCAGGAGTTCACCGACCTGCTGGACGATCCGGGCCGCCTCCTCTGCCGCGCTCTTGGCGTCCTGGGCCGCTTCGTTGCACGCGTCGGCGGTGCGCTGTTCTTCGTCACGGGCACCCTCGGCGGTGGCCATGGCGTTGCGGGCGGCGGCTTCCAAAGCCTGCAGGGTGCTGAGACGTTCGCTGAGTTCGCGGGCGGCCCGGTACTCGCTGGACTGCCGGATTCCGGCGACGGTTGCTTCCAACTCGTCGCGATAGCCGTCTAGTTCGCGGACCTCGGCTACGGCGTCGGCATGGTCGCGGACGAGCTGGAGGTGTGTCTTCTCCCGCTGTGCGGCTCTCGTGTCGGTGTCCCGGGCCAGGACGGCCGCAGACTGGGTGCGGTCACCGGCGGCGATGCAGACGCCCGTGGCGTAACGGGTGTAGACCCTGAGGAAGTCGGCGACGTGACCGTAGGCGGTTTCCAGCCGGGCCAGCGCGGCCCGGGTCTCTTCCAGCCCGTCGAGTTCCTCACCCGCTGTGGCGATGGCTTTGTCGGACAGCGGGGGCAGGGCGTCGGAAAGGATCTGGGGCAGGCGGCCTTCGTCGATGCGGTTGCCCACGTCGGGCGAGCGCAGCGTGTGCAGCAGCTGTAGCAGTCCCGTATACCGCTCGCGTCCCTGGTCGCCGTGGAGCCCGAAGACGGCCGTGCGTACCCGGTCGCGGTGGACGTCGGGAGATGAGGTCAGACGGTCCGCTCCGATGACGGCGGCCAGGCCTTCTTTCGACTGCGGGACCCGGCTGGTGTCGAGCAGGACCAGGTCCTCGTCGACCCGCAGGGGGGTGAGGAAGTACCAGGCCTTCGCCTCCGCGGCGCTGTGCGAGAAGCGGATCAGGGCGCCTGCGGTCAGGAACTCTGTGCGCTGCTCGCCGTCGGCGTCCTCCACGTCACGGGTGAGCTCCAGCCACACGTACCCGAGCCGGTTGGCCTGGCCGTCGCCGCCAGCCCGCATCAGGTCCTCCAGCCGGACTTTGCCGGAACCGGTGGCATCCATGCGGCGCCGGTCGGCGTCCAGGACGAACGGCAGCAGCATCTCCAGGGCCCGGGACTTGCCGGACCCGTTCGATCCCCGCAGCACCAGGCGGCCGCCCGACAGATCGAAGCGCTGGTCGAAGTAGAACCAGACGTTGACGATTCCCGCCCGGTTCAGCCGCCACCGGTAGGGATGGGCCGCGCGGGCAGGCGCTTGCCCGCCCGCGGGGCTGTCGGGTGTGCGCGGGCCGGGAAAGGCGAGGGCACTCATAATGCCTCCCTGAGGAAGGACTCGGTGAACAGCACGTCGGACGGCGGCGCGCCGGCAGCGTCGGGCGGTGTATCGGCCAACCGCCGGGCGGCGCGCGTCGGCTGGGCTTGAGGTTCGGGCCGGTAGCGGGCCGCTGCCGGATGCAGCACCAGTCCTTCGGGCAGGCTGCGGGCCAGCGACATGGATTCCAGCAGGGCCACGACCTCCTTCTGCAGGCGGGCCGGATCGGCGATGTAGGCACCGGCCCAGGCCTTGGCGTAGCGCGAGGCCAGGCCATCCAGTTCACCGCGGACCGTGTCCCACGGCGTCAGCAGGCCCGGCACATCTGCCGCAGTCCCCGGGACGTGGTGACCCGCCGCCGGCCGGGCCAGATCGGTCAGTGCATCGGTCAGCAGCAGCGCTGCCTGGCGCACGGTACCCGGGCCCGGATAGACCACATCGCTGAGGGTTCCTTCGGTGTCGTAGGCCAAAGCCCCCTCCGCTCTGACCTCCAGCGTCAGCCCGAAGTGCTCCTCCAGAAGGCGCGTCAGCTCCGAGCGTTCCCGGGAGAGGACATCACGCTCGTCCTCCGGGAGCTCTTCCCGCTTCACCAGCGGGTTCTCTACCAGACGGCGCCGCAGACTGCGCCGGGGCTCGGACGCTCCGCTCGGCAGCTGATCCGCCAGGTCGGCCAGGGAGGCCACATTGCGCAACGGGCGGGGCAGCACGTGCGGCAGCAGGGGGCGGTGGATCTGCAGCACCCCCTCCTCGCGCCGTTCACTCCAGGCGGACAGCGATCCGTCGGTCTCGGTCAGCACACCCCAGTCGATAAGAAGCCCGACGGCCTGGACCAGGCGGCGGTTTTCCGAGGGCGTGTCGCGCAGTTCGACACCGGCCGAGGCGGCATCGGCCCGTACCTGCTCGACCAGCGAGGAGATCAGCAGCCACTCACCGGTACCGGGCGTGAGCAACGCGGCACAGGCCAGCGAGAACAGCGCATAGGTCTGCGGGGTGAAGGGCGGGCTGTCTCCCCGCTGGACGGGCCGCAGCGGACCGTCCGGGCTCGGAGGCGTCTTCACCAGCCGGGCAAAGGAGGTCTCGACGATGAGGTGATACCCCAGGAGCTTGGCGAAGGCGGAGCGCAGCGCGGCGGAATGCCTGCGGACCACGGCCAGCTCGTCCGGCTGCCGGTGCGACGTCAGCACCGGGCGGGCCAGCAGGGTACGGGCTGCCAGACGCCGCTCCGCCGCCTCGTGCTGAGCGGTGGAGCCGGCCGGCCTGTTGTCCACACTCACCGGACGCCTCCTGCCGCCGAGGGCGGCTGCCGGTCCTCGCCTGCGCCGACGGTGAGTTCGTCTGCCGCACTCTCACCCGCTGCATCACCGGGGCGGGCCTCGTCGGCGGCCGAGGCTTTGAGAGCCAGACGCAAGAAGGTCGTGTCGCCGTCGTCCGATCTGATCACGGTGTCGGTGTCCGACTCCGCGACGTCCACGGCGACATGGAGATCGATGTCCTCCACGCGCACGGCTTGTGACGGGCTGAGTTCCTTGGCCAGCGCCATGGACACCAGTTCCAGCAGCAGATCACGGGCCGCCGGAGTGAGGTGCGCTCCGTCCAGCACACCGGCAGCGGCGAGTTCGGCCCCGGCCGTCTGGCGGGCCGCGAGTTCCTGCGCGGCCTCTTCCTGCAGACGGGTGATGTCCATGCCCGGGTCGGGCACCCGCGCGGTGCGTCCGCGCGCGGTGCGGTCGCCGCGCTCCCGCAAGGAGACCGGGACATCCACCGGGCCGGCGTCCCACCACGACGTCGAAGGGGTGTCGCGGGGGTCGGCCTCCTCGGGCCCGAAACTCACATGACGCGCGGGGTAGGCGCCGAAGGCGGCCGAGAAGCCGCGGTGGGCCTCTTCGACACTGGCCTGCGCGAACAGGCCGGCCAGGTGCATCAGGTCGCTGCGCCTGGCTCCTCCGGTGCCGCCGGGGGTGAGCATGCGCCGTGCGTTGGTGAGCAGCTGCCCCAGAGCGGACTCGGCTGCGGCCCGCAGCTGAGCCGGGCCGGACAAGCCGCCCTCGCCGCCGCTGTACCAGGCCTGCAGTTCCGCCCAGTCGTTGTGCTGCCGTCCAGGCAGCCGCTCGACGGGGGCGCCGTCCGCGGAAGCCAGGCCCGGCAGGCTGTCCAGGGCGTTCAGGACGTGGTCCAGGACCGGCTGGAGGTCATCCAGGCATTTCAGGACCGCGGGGGAGTGCCGGGAGACGTCGGTGTCGATGAGGTGGACGTACTCCAGCAGCAGGCCCTTGAACGACGCGTACTCCTCACCGGCCAGGTCGTAGCGGACCAGCACGGACGACAGGTAGGCGTAGAAGTCGCGGATGCTGTCGGCGAAGTACGCCTGGTTGGTGAAGACGGTCGTGACATCGGCCGCCAGGGCCTCGGCGTCGATGGTGCGGGGATGGCGTGCCTGGCGGAAGATCTTCGACAGCAACGCTGCCATGCTGCCGAGCAGTTCGCGGGCCACCTCCCGCGCGCCGTCGCGCATCTTCAGGACTTTGGTGACCTGCCGGTGGACCGTGCCGCCGAGCCGGGTGACCTGGAAACGGGCCCGGGTGTGGCGCAGCGCGGCGACTGTGGGGACACGGGGGTCGCGTGCGGAGGGCATGAGGTTCTTCCAGCGGACCAGGCTGGCGCAGCGGGCCTCCGCATCCTCCGGGGACAGGGTGATACCGCGTTTCGCCAGTGCCTCGCTGACCTCCGCGGCGGACAGATCGGTCAGCAGTGTCTGCGTGAACTGGTCCATGATGGCGAGGTATTCGGCCGCATTATGGACATTGTCGACCGTCACATACCTGAAGAGATCGCGCCGCTCGTCTGACTCGTCTTCGGAGCCGTCTTCGCCCCCGAAGTAGCCCTCCTCCATTCCCGTCCCCCCTCTGGCTCCGGGCCGCAGGGGCCAGGAAGGTACCGACGGTCAGATTAGGGCGGGAAGACTCTACTTCCCGGCGATTGATCACCATGGACCGAAAATGATCGCCTTTTGACAAAGTGCCAGCCCGGGGCGGCTAGCGGAAGCCGTCCGCCGACGCGAGTGTCTCCGGCCCTTGCACTGTGCACAGCCCTCAGGCCTGCCCTGATTTCTCTCTGCTATCGACAAAACCCCTCGCAGCAGGCATCCCGTTAGTTACGGTCTGTACTCGTAGTTACCGTCCGATGTTTCGGCGCCCCGATCGGTGTTCACCGCCAGCGGGCAGCGTCCGACACCGCAAGACCGATACAGGGAACGGCCGATGACCGACACCGACTCCGAGCCCCGCGGCGCTGACAGCGCTGTATTCGGCCGCAGTTCCGCACCCGCGACCGGCCGGCAGCCGTCCGCGGGCGGCCTCCTCACCAGCAGCGAGGACGAACAGGAGGTGGGGAAGGTCGCAGGTACCGAGGACTCCACTCCCTTGAAGTTCCATGTTGCGCTTTCCCCGGATGCCTATCTGCAACTCGACGACGTGGTCAGCACCCGGCGAGAAATCCCCGGCCGCGGCACGATCGTCACCTCCGGTGTGGTCACCGAGGTGGTTGCCCGCCACGAAGGTGCCGCGTTTGGCTCAGACGTGTTCCTCATCGCCGACGGAATCTTGCCGGCGAACGTGCAGGAGATCGCCGAGGTCACGACCACTCGTGTCGACCCCGAGTGCTACGTCCCGCCACGCCCCGGCGAAGTCGCCATCCGGGCCGCAGGCACTGCCCGGGACGCCGCCCTGTACTTCGACCGGATGGACGCGCGCGTCCCCGCCGGCATCGGCCGTGACGGCGAACCGATCTATCTCAACCTCGAATTCCTTGACGGCACCCGCGGCGCCCACGTATCGATCTCGGGCATCTCAGGGGTGGCAACCAAGACCAGCTTCGCGCTGTTTTTGCTGCACTCGCTGTTCACCTCGGGCGCCCTGGGCGCCCGCGCGGTCAACGCCAAGGCCCTGATCTTCTCGGTCAAGGGCGAGGACCTGCTGTTCGTCGACCAGCCCAACGCCCGCCTCGACGACACTCTGCGAGCCGCGTACGCCCAACTCGGCCTGCCCGCCCGCCCCTTCGCCTCGGCTGGCTTTTACGCCCCGCCACTGCCCGGCGACACTACCGGCCGCCCCCACGTCACCGGCAGGACCAGCGGCGTCACCGCCTTCTGGTGGACCCTGCATGAGTTCTGCGAACGCGAGCTGCTGCCCTACGTGTTCGCGGACGTCGAGGACGAGAAGAACCAGTACACGATCGTCGTGCACCAGGTCACCAGCCGGCTGCGCCGCGAGGCCCAGGCCGCCGGGAACGACGGCGCGGTCACCATCGACGGGAACACCCTCCGCACCTGGCCGGACCTGGTCGACTTCATCTGCGACAAGGTCACCGACGACGTCACCCGCGCGGACTGGGCGGGCCCGGCCATCGGCCTGGGCACGGTGAATGCGTTCGTGCGACGGCTGCGGTCGTCCCAGAGGCCGCTCGGGCCCTTGCTGCGCGGCGACCTGAGCACGGTCACCGACCGCCCGGTTGCGCACTCCATCGACACTTCGCAGCAGCAGGTCACCGTGGTGGACCTGCATAACCTGCCGGAGCGGGCCCAGCGGTTCGTCGTCGGTGTCGTGCTGGCCGCAGAGACCGACCGCAAGGAGCAAGCCGGCCCGGGCGGGCTGCTGTTCACGATGGTCGACGAGCTCAACAAGTACGCGCCCCGCGAGGGATCCTCCCCGATCAAGGACGTACTGCTGGACATCGCCGAACGCGGCCGCTCGCTCGGCATCATCCTCATCGGCGCCCAGCAGACCGCCTCTGAGGTGGAGCGGCGCATCGTGTCGAACTCCTCGATCAAAATCGTCGGCCGGCTCGACGCGGCCGAGGCTGGCCGCCCCGAGTACGGCTTCCTGCCCGCCTCTCAGCGTCAGCGCGCCACGCTCGCCAGGCCCGGCACCATGTTCATCTCCCAACCGGAGATCCCGGTACCGCTGGCCGTCGAATTCCCCTTCCCCGCCTGGGCCACCCGGCTCTCCGAGGTCGCCGACCCCACCTACACCACCCGCGCAGCCGGCCAGGGCATCGGCAGCACGGTGCGACCGGACCCGTTCAGCAGGCTGCCCCAGGCCGAGAGCGATTCGTGGCCCGACGCCATCGACGACGGCGCCATCGACGAGCCGCCTTACTGACGTCCGCCACCTCCCTCCTCGGCGCGCCAACGCGCCACGCTGCTCTGCCTCAGCCACCCGTAAAGGACCCACGCCGTGAAGTTCCTTCACACCTCCGACTGGCACGTCGGTAAAACCCTCAAGGGCCGCAACCGGCTCGAGGAGCAGACACGCGTCCTGCGAGAGATCACCCAGATCGCGATCGACAACGAGGTCGACGCCGTCCTCATAGCCGGAGATATCTACGAAAACGCCGCGCCGACCGCGGACGCCCAGAAGCTGATCGTGCGGACCCTGCTGCACCTGGCCAAGCAGAACATCGAAGTCGTCGTCATCGCCGGCAACCACGACCACGGCGCCACATTCGAGGCCTACCGGCCGCTGATGGACGTCGCCGGCATCCACCTCTACGGACAGGCCAGACCGGCCACCAAGGGCGGCGTGCACACCTTCCGCGCCAAGTCCACCAACGAGGCCGTCAACGTCGCCGTCCTGCCGTTCCTCTCCCAGCGCTACGCCGTCCGGGCCGCGGAGATCATCGCCAACACCCCGTCGCAGAACGTCGGCGCTTACGACCAACTCGTCCGCGATGTCCTCGCCAATCTGACCGGGGCGTTTACCCCGGACGCCGTCAACATCATCATGGCCCACCTGACCTGCACCGGCGGCGCCTTCGGCGGCGGTGAGCGACCCGCCCAGTCGATCATGGAATACCACGTGCCCGCCGCTATCTTCCCCGTCGAGGCCCACTACGTGGCCCTGGGGCACTTGCACCGCCGACAACAGATCCCCGCCGCCTGCCCGGTGCACTACAGCGGCTCCCCCTACGCCATCGACTTCGGCGAGCAGAACAACACCCACGTCGTCTGCCTCGTCGAGGCAACCCCCGGCACCCCCGCAGAGATCACCGACATCCCCATCACGACCGGCCGCCGACTGCGCACCGTCGAGGGAACCGTCGCCCAACTGACCGCCGACCCCGCCGGCTACGGCGAGGACTACCTGAGACTCGTCGTCACCCAGCCCGCCTACGCTGGCATACGCGACGACCTGTACGAAGCCCTTCCCAACACACTTCAGATCCTCCTCCACCCCGATCATGCAAGCACCGGCGCCACGGCAGGGATCGGCGTCGACCAGCCGGTCAAGACGCCTGCGCAGCTGTTTGCCGACTACTGCCACAGCGTCGGTGTCAGCGACGACCGAGTCACGGATTTGTTCAACCAGCTGCACGACGACCTCACTCGCTCGACCACATACTGAAGCCCCAGGCTGCACCCGCCCAAAGGAATCCTCGAATGCGTCCCGTTCGTCTGGAGCTCAACGGCTTCGCCGGCTTCCGCGCCCCCACCGTGGTCGACTTCACCGACACCGACTACTTCGCCCTCGTCGGCCCCACCGGTTCAGGCAAGTCCACCATCCTCGACGCGCTGACGTTCGCCCTGTACGGCTCCGCCTACCGGTGGGGACGCAGCAACGCCATCTCCTACGCACTCGCCCCCACGAGCAACCGCTGCACGGTCTCACTCACCTTCGACGTCGGATCACAGCGCTACCAGGTCGCCCGCGAGGTCCGCCGCACCGGCCAGCAGATCCAGCAGAAGGCCGTCAGCCTGGTGCAGTTCACCGACCCCACCGCAGTCGCCGTCGAGTCAGACGGACCACAGCCGGAAGTACTGGCCGGGGAGATCAAAGAACTAAATCCCGCCATCGAGCAGTTGCTCGGCCTGTCCTTCGACGACTTCTGCCAGTGCGTCGTCCTGCCCCAGGGCGACTTCGCCCGGTTCCTGTCCGCCAGCGCCCGCGACCGCCAGCAAATCCTGCTCAAACTCCTCGGCGCCGCCCAATACGAAGGCATCGGCAAACGCGCCGGCGCCCAAGCAGACCAAGCAGCCAGAGAGATCGAGGTCCTCAACGACCAGCTGAGCCGCCACGCCGACGCCACTCCAGAAGCCGAGGCCACCGCACAGGCGCGTGCCGAGACGCTCGAACATCTGGCCGCCACCGTCGACCAACTCGTGCCCCGTGTCACCGAGGCACACACCCGCGCCCACGATGCCGACGCTCGAGCCGACAAGCTGCGCAGCGAGACCGATCTGCTGACCTCCATCCGCACCCCCGATGGCATCGAAGAGATGCAACGCCATGCCACACAGGCACAGATAGAGGCCCGGCAGACCCGTGACGCCGCCGACGCAGCCGCTCAGACCCTCTCCGACGCCACCAAAGAGGCTCAGTCCGGCCCCCAGCGCACCGACCTGACCTTCACCCGCGCCCGGTACACCGAGAAGGCAGACCTGGCCGCGCGCCGCGACGGCGTGATCACCGAGGCCCAGCGCGCCCAAGACGAGCTTGTGCAATGCGAAGACCGGCGCAAGGCAGCGGCGAACGCCGTCTCCAAGGCCCGGCGCAGTACCGAGGAAACCCGTGAGCGCCGCGATCAAATCCGGCAAACGCACGAAAAACTACAGCGTCGCCAACAACTGCTGGCCGCCGTCCGCACCCCCGACGGCGTCACCGACCTGACCAGCCGCGCAGCAGCTCGCTCCAGCGACGCCGAAACCGCCGCCGGGGAGCTGGCCGAGGCCAGGGACCGGCACGAACAGGCTTCCCGCGCGCTTACCGCCGCCGGCGACGGCAGCCGGCTCACAGACGCGCACCACACACTCGACGAACTCCTCGACGTCATCGCCTTGCTCACGGACGCCACCCGCGAGCTGGACGACTGTGCCGAGGTGACCAGCCGAGCTGAAGAGTCGGTGACTGCAGCACAAGTGCGCCTGGACGCGGCCACAGCCACGCTCGAGAAAGCCCAAGCCCTTGCCGGTGCCGCGCAGCTGCGCCCCCAGCTTCAGGTGGGCCACGCCTGCCTGGTCTGCGAGCAGAACGTCACCACCCTCCCGCCACCGCTGTCCGACCCCGCTCTCCACGCAGCCAAGGCGGCGCGTGCCGTTGCCGCAGACGAACACCGTGACCTGCTGACCCGATACGAGGACGCCAAGGCCACGTTCGCCGACAAACAGCGGGCCATGGACGGACTGACCACGCAGCGCACCCTGCACGACAAGAGGCTGAGCACGCTGCTGCCCGACCGCCCCGCCGGCACCGACCGCGACTGCGACGCCGACCGCGCCCACCTCGACGAGCTCACCACATCTCGCGATCAGTTGATTGCCAATGAGCAGCAGGCGCGTGACGCAGTACAGAAGGCCGAAACCGCGCACGAGTCCGCCGCGTCGGCGGCCGCCGCACTGCAGCGAGAACTCGACCGGGCCCGCAGCACCCTGCACTCGACACTGGGCACAGTGGCCGCTCTCGATCCGCCGGCCCTCGACACCGACGACCTGACCGCGGCCTGGACCGATCTGGAGACCTGGGCCCGCAACCAGACCGCCACCGCAGACCGCGACCTCACAGCCACCGCAGCCGAAACAACCGACGCCCAAAAGGCCCACTCGGACGCGACCAATGCCCTGGATGCAGCCGACCGCGCGCAGGACGCCGCCCAGGCTGCCCACACCGCAGCCGTTCGGGACGCCGCAACCGCCGACCTCGAACAGACCACCCTGACCGACCGCCTGAACGAACTGGACACACTCCTGGGACAGGCGCCGCCCGAAGACAAGCTGCCGACCCTCTTCGAGGAATGCACCCGCCTCGAAGAGGCCGTGAAGACAGCCACCACCGAGTCCCGCCGCACACGCGAAAAAGCCAAGACAGCGGCGGCCGAGCAGGAACAGTGGCAAGAGCGCACCACGAGTGCCCGATCCGCATTGACAGCCACCCGGGACGCGGTGGCGGCACTCACCCCACCGAGCCTCGACACCGACGACCTCGCCGCCGCCTGGGCCACCCTGACCGGCTGGGCCAACCGTGGGGTCAGCGACCGGCAGGCCGCCACCGTGCGTGCAGATTCCGACGCCCAGACCGCCCACGACGAAGCTGACCAGCTCCTGGGCCGCCTGGAGGCTCTCCTGCGCGATAAAGGCCTGGATCCGCACGACCTCGGAGACGGTCCGGGGCGTGCCGCGCAGGCTCCGCGAGTGGTGGCGGTCGCAGCCGAACGCGCCCGAGGCCAGGTGGAACTGATCCAACGCAGCCTCGCCGATGCCGCCTCAATGCGAGAAAAGATCGACGCCGCCCGCACCCGGCAAAAGGTGGCCGCCGAGCTGGCCCGGCTGATGCGTTCTACCAAGTTCCCTCAGTGGCTCGCCAACTCAGCCCTCGACACTCTGGTCGCCGGCGCCTCCCAGTCACTACGCCAGCTGTCGGGCGACCGCTTCGACCTCAGCCACCAAAAGGGCGAGTTCTACGTCATCGATCACTTCGATGCCGATTCCTCGCGCTCGGTGCGTACCCTGTCCGGCGGCGAAACATTCCAGGCCAGCCTGGCTCTCGCACTGGCCCTCTCCGACCAGCTGGCCGGCCTGGGCGGCGCTACGAAACTGGAGTCCATCTTCCTCGACGAAGGGTTCGGCACTCTCGACGCCGAGTCGCTCCAGACCGTCGCCGACACCCTGCAAAACCTCTCTCTGGGAGAGCGGATGGTCGGAGTGATCACCCACGTCACTGCACTCGCCGAACAAATCCCGGTCCAGTTTCACGTCCAGCGCGATACCCGCACCTCCACCGTCACCCGGCAGGGCACATGACCAGCGCAGCACAGGCTTCCCGCATGCGGTTCCACGTCGACGGCTGGGACCCCACCTACGGTTCCAGCGTCGAGAACGCCGAGAACGGCATCGCTGACTCCACCGCCAAGGTCACTCCCCACATCGAACTTGCCCCGGCCGACTGGAAGCCCGTCTCACCCTCCCAGGTATCTGCCCCAGGTGCGGTCCTGTTCGTCGACGGCGTCCGTCGCGTCGAGGCCCGCATCTGGATCGAACAACCCCCCGCCGCCGAACCGGCCACCAGCCCCCGCAACGCAGTCCGGGACGCCCAGATGGCGCTGTGCGCCTCCTACGCGGCAGGCACCGTGTGCTGCTGCCCCGACCGCGGCGCACATCTGCTGACCATCGACTACCGGCGTGGCCTGTTCACCACCGCCACCAACGCCGCCGACGTGCCCACCCCCGCCGGAACCTACAAGGCCACCATCACCCCCGACGACCAAGAACAGAACCTCGCCGTGCTGCTCTCGACGGCGCTGCAACGCCAACTCACCGAACTCGAAGTCCTCGTCGCCACCCATGCCCGCACCGCCCTGACCGGCCACGGCATCCCCAAAGACTCGGACCTCCTGGTCGTGGACGGCCCCCTGCGCGGCCGCACTCACCTACCGCGCGCACTGGGATTCATCAAGTCCCACCGCACCGCCTACCTGCCACCCGACCTGCACGCCATGATCGCCACCCTGGTCCCCGGCGAACGCAGCCCGGTGTTCTTGATGGGCACATCCTGGGACCGCCACGCCTGGTACCTGCGGCTCCCGTGCACCCCCGGTGCCCCATGGGCCGGCATTGTGCGGCTGGAATGCGCCGCCGACATCCCTGCGGCCGCGGCGATCGAGCTGGCCAACCTCTCCCAGGCACTCCTGCCGCGGTACGCCAGCATCGAGTACAAAGACACCCGGGCCCCGCAGAACCTGGTGCCGGTCGCCGGACTGGAGAGACAACTACGCCGCCACCTGGGCAACCCCATCCTGCTCAGTCGCGCCCTTCGCGTGGCATCGGCAAGCTGAACCGCAGGTCCCACCCGAAAAGCATGCCCAGTTCCCGCAGCGCCTCCTGCTGCTCGCGGTAGGCTCCACGGTGCACCCGGAGACGCCGATCTGCGCTCCGACTCGGCGAGCGAGTTCGCTCCTGCTGGCGGCTATCTCGGCTCGCTTCAGCGGGCGCTGATCTGGCCGTAGGTGGTGGCGGGCAGCGGGCGGGTCGCGGTTGCGTGTTCGGCGCGGGTGAGGGCATCGTCGATGTGCCCCACCGGTGGGGGCTTGATGCGTCTGGCGGAGTTAGCGGCGCTGGTTGACGAGTCCGACGCTCCCCGTCAGGTTGCGGCGCCCTCGTGTTCGACCCTGTCACGCCTGATGCCCCCGCAAGAAGGGTGCCGGGGGCGTAGAGCGTTCTGACTGCTCCTCCGGCAGAGCCGGGCACACGCCCCGTGTCCTGGGCGAGGGTGGCCCTGCCGCATATGGCCGCAGCGGTCCTGGGTGGTGGGTGATGATGGGCCGGTGAGTACCGCCGCTGCCGATGTCTCTGTGTCCCATGTGCCCGCGTGGCCTTTGTTTCCTGATCAGGTGCGGGGGAGGGATGCGGTGGTGCGTCATCTGCGCCGCCCCGGTACCCGGGCGCAGTACATCTCCGCGACAGGCACGGGTAAGACTCTGGTCGCGATCCGAATCGCACACTCACTCCAGGCCCGGATGACGCTGGTGGTGGTGCCGACCCTGGACCTGGCCGCGCAGACCGCTCTGGCGTGGCGGCGGGACGGCTACCTGCGTCACATGATCATCGTTTCCTCGATGGACACCGCCGGCCACCAGGCGCTCGCGGCCGCACAGGTCGGCTCGACCAGCAGCCCCGAGGCCCTGGCCGCCCTGCTGTCGGTGGTGGGGGAGAGGCCGGGCGAGATCCCGTTTCTGACCGTGATCTGCACCTACGACTCCCTCAGCAAGATCCGCGATGCCCAGCACGCTGGCCGGACGGTGCCGGCGTTCGACCTGGCCGTGATGGATGAGGCGCACCGGATCGCGGGGCGGGCGGAGAAGAAGTGGACGCTCATCAACGACCAGGCGGCCATCCGCGCAGATCGCCGCCTGTTCATGACCGCGACCCCACGCAGCTTCGCCGCACCCGAGCTGTCGGAGTCCGCCAGCCTGATCCGCCCCCGCCGCCGCCGCGGCGCCCCCGAAACAGACGCGGACGCGTTCACCAACTCGATGTCAAACCACGCCGTCTACGGCCCCGTCGTCCACGACTACCCCCTCGCGACCGCCATCGCCGACGGCCGCGCCGCGGACTACCGCATCGTGGTCCCCACCATCAGCGACGACGACCTGCGCACCCAACTCAACCTCACCGCCCCCACCAGCACCGCCAGCACCAGCGGCGATGCCGACCACTCGGCGCCCGATGGCGCGCTGCGCACCACGGCCTTGCATCTGGCGGTCCTCAAAGCCATGGCCCAGCACGGCCTGCGGCGGGTGCTGGTGTACTTCCACCTCGTCGAGGACGCAAAGAGGTTCACCCGCGAGCTCGGCCACACCCTGCGCCTGCTGCGCCGCACCGCCCCCGACCTGGTGCCCGCCGTGGAACCCGAGTTGTTCTTCGTCCACGGCGAGCACACCCCCGACCAGCGTGCCGGCATCTTCGCCGCCTTCGCCGCCGCCCAGTGCGCGATCATGACCAACGCCAAGCTCATCTCGGAAGGCGTGGACATCCCGAGCGTGGACGCGATCGTCTTCGCCGACCCCACCCGCAGCATCGTCCGCTGCGTCCAGGCCCTCGGCCGCGCCCTGAGGACCGACGTGAGTGGCAAGACCGCCAGCCTCGTCGTCCCCGCCTACGTCCCCGCCGGCGCGGACCCTGAAGACATCCTCGGCACCGCGTACGAGCCGGTCTGGGCGATCACCACCGCCCTGGCCAGCCACGATCACCGCATCGTGGAGCGGTTGCCGAACAAGGCGAACCGGCTGCCGCGCGAGACGAGCGCGCTGGTGATGAAGCGCTGGCACTTCGACTTCACCGTCCACCCCGAACGCATCGCCCGCGCGATGGATCTGATCGCCTTCAACCCCCGCGGCCCCCTCACCCGAACCCGCCGCGAAGGCCTCACCTCCGCCCAGGCCTTCCACGTCGAATACGGCCACCTCGACGTGCCCGCCGACTACACCGACCCGGTCGGATTCGAACTCGGCCGCTTCATCACCACCATGCGCGACGCCCACAACGCCGCCCGCCTCGACCCCGACTTCACCGCCGAACTCGACGCCCTCGGCATGATCTGGGACAAGCACGACGCCGCCTGGCGCGCCCGGCTGACCGCCGCCGCCGATTACCACCAGGCCCACGGCCACCTCGCAGCCCCCGCCACCACCCCCCTCGGCGCCTGGCTCGCCGAACAACGCCACCTCGCCACGAAGAACCAGCTCGACCCCGTCCGCGCCGCCGACCTCACGGCGATCGACCCCCACTGGCAGCTGCCGCACGGCGCGGACTGGCACCGCAAGTACCACCTCCTACGCGCCCACCTCGCCGCCGGCCACGACCCCGCCAAACTCACCCACGACACGGTGCTCGGCGCGGTGAAGATCGGCAGCTGGCTACGGCGTCAGCTCACCCGCTACAGCACCCTCCACCCCACCCAGCAACAGCTCCTCGCCCGCCTCCACCTCACCCCCGACACCAACCCGCTGACCGCACCCACCCGCACCCGCCGCAGCTTCGAGGACATGGTCCAGCTCCTCGAACTCTTCCTCCACCGCGAGCAGCGAGCACCGGCCGCACGCGAAGAGATCACGGTTGACGGCGAGACCGTCCGCATCGGCGCATGGCTGGCCAAGACGCGGACCAAGAAGCGCGCCGGACAACTGGGGGAGGGGCACGACCGGCTGGTCGCCGCCCTGTTCGACGGCGATTGGTGTGACGAGAACCCAACCCCGGCTGTCCTCGCCTGAACGGGCCCGAACAGAGGGCAGCAGGAAAGGCGCAGAAAGGCCCGCGTCGGCGGTCACCGGGCACCGGCTGAGACAGGGGTAAAAGCTCGGCTGTACATCGACACCAGGCGGTCGGCCGATGGCCGCCTGCGGGTGCTGCCCGCCGACTGAGCGCGGTTCCACGCTCCGCCATGGGGTTGCTGGGCTGACAGCAGGCTGTGCCGGCGGATCTCACCGGAGCGGAAGATCTCCTCGTAGAAAGCGGCGACGTAGCACAGTCTGCTGAGCACATCCAGATCCCAGCCGGCCGGTTCGGCCAGGTAGGCAACGACGGTCGCGAGCAGCTCCTAGCGAACATCGACGGCCCGCGGCCCGCTGCCCGCCGACCGGCAGGCAGCCACCGAGTGTGCCGAAACCACCCCACAGCACACGAGTAGCTGATAGCTGGGCACGGGCACCGCACGGAGACCTTAGGGCGATCGACTCAAGCCTGTGGCACGGGCAGAAGTCCCGAATCGGGATTCCCTAAAACTTTTGCCCGAAGGAAGCAGCGGAGCCGACGCACCTTCAAAGCCATCAGAACGGCGGACGATCTGCCTGCTTCGCCGGCGCTTCATCAACGACAGCGCCCAACTTCACCAGCCGAGCACGGATGGCACCAGGCTGACGATCAAAACGTTGCGCAAGGGTTTCGACCCCCTCGCCGCCGACATGAAGCTCCAACAGCAGTTGCTCATCCTCCGGCGTCCACCGCTGGTAGGCATTGCCGTGCTGTTTCCGAATCTCTTCAACCGAGTAAGTCTTGCCCGCGGCAGGAACTTTGCCACTGCCAAGCTCCACTGCTGCCACCGAGGCCAAGGGGAAGCTGTGAAGCTCGGTCCCGTCGCGCCACAACTGCAACTCCCCGTCTGTGAAAGTCAGTACGTCCACCCGGACCTCCAGCACCCGTCGCATGACATCCGGATCGTTCGGGTCAACCACGAATTCTGTAAGCCGCAAGCGGATTGTCTCCGAGGTAGGTGTAGTCATGAGCAGTAGCATGCCGCAACAAGAACGAAGCCGAGACCCCTTTCCAGCCAGACAGGCTCGCAACGCGGGCCGTTTTTCTGGTTCTTGGAGCGAAGCGGAGAGAACCGGCTCGGCTTGCCGAGCCCCGAGCCGCAACGCGGCTCGGGTAGCACTTCGTTGTCGGCCCGCAACGCGGGCCGTTTTTCTGGTTCTTGGAGCGAAGCGGAGAGAACCGGCTCGGCTTGCCGAGCCCC
>NZ_JAGGPA010000053.1 GCF_018614035.1 Streptomyces sp. ISL-96 | reverse complement strand
CGAAGTCCGGGCCTAGACCTCATGCGCCCCACCCACTCACCCGACAGCCACCGAGCCGACCCGCGCCACTCCCCGGAGCCCCGGTGTGGGCCTTTTCCTTGGGGCCGTCCCCGTACAAGCGTTAGCGGTGGGCCGGGGCGGCGGGTCAAGGGGAGCCCGAAGGGCTCTCGCGCAGCGACGCGACGCAGGAGCGCCCTTGACGCGCCGTCACGGCCCACCGACACTCGAGCGCCCGGGACGGCCCGAAACCCCCAGAAGCAAGCCTTGGTTTGCGACCCCGCCCCCGCCCTCACACCCCCGCCGCCGCGAACTGCGCAGCGTGGAGGCGGGCGTACGCGCCGTCCACCGCCAGGAGTTGCTCGTGCGTGCCCTGTTCGGCTATCGCGCCGTCCTCCATCACGAGGATTACGTCCGCGTCGCGGATCGTCGAGAGGCGGTGGGCGATGACGAAGGACGTACGGCCCTCGCGCAGGGAGTTCATCGCGCGCTGAATAAGGACCTCCGTGCGGGTGTCCACCGAGCTCGTCGCCTCGTCCAGGATCAGGATGGAGAGCTCGGTGAGGAACGCCCGGGCAATCGTGAGCAGTTGCTTCTCCCCCACGCTCAGGTTCGCGCCCTCCTCGTCGATCACCGTGTCGTACCCGTCGGGCAGCGTGCGGATGAAGCGGTCGGCGTACGTCGCCATTGCCGCCTCCACCACCCGTTCGCGCGGGACCGGGACGTCGCCGCCTGCCGCGCCGTACGCGATGTTGTCGGCGATCGTGCCGCCGAACAGCCACGTGTCCTGGAGGACCATCCCCATGGCCGACCGCAGGTCCTCGCGGGTCATGGCGGCGATGTCGGTGCCGTCGAGGGTGATCCGGCCGCCCGTCACCTCGTAGAACCGCATCAGCAGATTCACCAGCGTCGTCTTGCCCGCGCCCGTCGGGCCGACGATGGCGACCGTCTGGCCGGGTTCCACCTTCAGGGTCAGGTCCTCGATGAGGGGTTTGGCCGGCTCGTAGCGGAAGGCGACGTTCTCGAAGGTCACCTTTCCGGTGGGACGGGCGAGGCGAGCAGGCCGCAGAGGTGAAGCCGGCGGCGCCGACTCCTCCTCCGCGTCGAGGAGGTCGAAGACGCGCTCCGCCGAGGCGACGCCCGACTGGAGGAGGTTCGCCATCGCCGCGACCTGCGTGATCGGTCCGTTGAATTCGTACGAGTACTGGATGAAGGCCTGGATGTCGCCTATCGACAGAGACCCTGACGCTACGCGCAGGCCGCCTATCACCGCGATCAGGACGTAGTTGAGGTTGCCGATGAACGACATCGCGGGCTGGATGACGCCCGAGATGAACTGCGCCTTGAAGCTGGACGCGTACAGCGCCTCGTTGTGCTCTTCGAAGGTACGGATCGCCTCCTCGCGGCGGCCGAAGACCTTCACCAGCGCGTGCCCCGTGTACATCTCCTCGATGTGGCCGTTGAGTCTGCCCGTCACCGCCCACTGCTTGACGAACTGCGGCTGCGCACGCTTGCCGATGACCACGGCTCCGAAGACCGACACCGGCACGGTCGCCAGCACCACCAGCGCCAGCAGCGGCGAGATCCAGAACATCATCGCCAGTACGCCCACGATGGTCAGCAGCGCCCGCAGCATCTGACCGAAGGCCTGCTGCATGGTCTGCGTGATGTTGTCGATGTCGTTGGTGGTGCGGGAGAGGACTTCGCCGCGCGGCTGCTTGTCGAAGTACGACAGAGGCAGTCGCGCCAGCTTCGTCTCGGCCTGCTCGCGCAGCCGGTAGCCGACCCGCTGCACGACCACCATCACCAGCCGCAGCTTCACCCAGATGAAGAGGGCGGAGCCCATCGTCACCGCGAGGGCCAACGCAAGGACTTCCCCCACCGCCCGGAAGTCGATGCCCGCCGGGCGGCCGGTGACGCCTGCCACCACGAGGTCCGTCGCGTGGCCCAGGATCTTCGGGCTCAGTACGGCCAGAGCGACGGCCGCGACACCCGCCGCGAGGAGGACGAGGAGCAGGGGCCGCTCGGGAGCCATCGTCTTCAGCAGGCGCAGGCCGGAGAGCCGGAAGTCGAGGGACCGTTCGAGCGGCGGGGCGGCGGGGGTGCCTGGCACGCCCCGCTGCGGGGCCGGGCCCTTGCGCTCGGGCACGGCGGAGGTGCCGGTGCCGGTGCCGGTGCCGGTGCCGGGAACAGTACGGTCCGTACTCATGCGGCTTCCTCCTCGGAGATCTGGGAGAGGACGATCTCCCGGTAGGTGTGGTTCTCCCGCATGAGCTCCCGGTGCGTGCCGGTGCCGACGACCCGGCCCTCGTCGAGTACGACGATCCGGTCGGCGCCCCGGATGGTGGACACGCGCTGGGCGACGATGACGACGGTCGCGTCGGCCGTCTCCCGCGCCAGTGCCGCTCGCAGCGCCGCGTCGGTGGCGTAGTCGAGGGCCGAGAAGGAGTCGTCGAAGAGGTAGATACCGGGCTTGACGACCAGCGCCCTGGCGATCGCGATGCGCTGACGCTGCCCGCCGGAGAGGTTGCTGCCGCCCTGGGCGACGGGCGCGTCCAGACCCTCCGCCATGGCCTCGACGAAGCCCTTGGCCTGCGCGGTGTCCAGCGCGTGCCACAGCTCTTCATCCGTGGCGTCGGGATTTCCGTACCGCAGATTGGACGCGATCGTCCCGGAGAACAGGTACGGCTTCTGCGGTACGAGCCCGACCGTGCGGGACAGCACCTGCGGGTCGAGGTCCCGTACGTCGACACCTCCGACCCGCACCTCGCCGCCCGTCGCGTCGAAGAGCCTCGGCACGAGGCCGAGCAGGGTCGTCTTTCCGCTGCCGGTGGAGCCGATGACGGCGGTCGTACGGCCGGGGCGCGCCGTCAGGTCGACGCCGCGCAGGACCGGTTCCTCGGCGCCCGGGTAGCTGAAGTCGGCGCCGCGGATGTCGAGCCGGCCGCGCATCTTCTCGCTGAGGGCGGTGACCGGCGCGGCGGGCGTTACGACGCTGGACTCGGTGGTGAGGACTTCGCCGATGCGCTCGGCACTGACCGCCGCGCGCGGCACCTGCATCATCAGGAACGTCGTCATCATGACGGCCATCAGGATCTGCATCAGATAGGAGAGGAAGGCGATGAGCGAGCCGATCTGGAGCTCGCCGGATCCGATGCGGTGGCCGCCGACCCAGATGACCGCGACGGTCGCCAGCTCCCACACCACCACGACCGCGGGCATGGTCAGCGCCATCAGGCGCCCGGCCCGCAGGGCCACGCCCATCAGCTCTGCGTTGGCATCGGCGTAACGGCGCTGCTCGTGCTCGTCCTTGACGAAGGCGCGGATGACGCGGATGCCGGTGATCTGCTCCCGCATCATCCGGTTGACCTGGTCGACGTGCTTCTGCATGCCGCGGAAGAGGGTCGGCATCCGGCGGACGATCAGGCCCACGACGCCGGCGAGCAGCGGCACGAAGATCAGCAGCAGGGCGGCGAGCGGGACGTCCTGGCTGACGGCCATGACGATGCCGCCGACGCACATGAGGGGGGCGGCGACCAGCATGGTCAGGCCGAGCACCGTCAGCATCTGGATCTGCTGTACGTCGTTGGTGGTGCGCGTGATGAGCGACGAGGCGCCGAAGCGGCCCACCTCCCGTACGGAGAAGTCCTGCACCCGGGAGAAGACGGCGGAGCGCAGATCGCGGCCGACGCCCATCGCGACGCGGGCGCCGAAGAAGACGGCGGCCGCGGCGGCGAGGATCTGGAGGAGGGTTACGGCGATCATGACGCCGCCGGTGGACAGGACGTAACCGGTGTCGCCCGTGAGCACGCCGTTGTTGATGATGCCGGCGTTGAGGGTGGGGAGGTAGAGGGTGGCGAGGGTCTGGACGAGCTGGAGTACGACGACCAGGGCGATGGTGGGGGCGTAGGGGCGCAGTCGGGTGCGCAGAAGTCGGATCAGCATGGGGTGTGCGCCGCCCTCAGCCGGTGTACGGACGGACGGACTTGGCATCGCGCAGGGCGTGCGCCCACCAGGTGAGCTGGTTGAGGAGAGCCTTGGCGGCGGTGTTGGGGGCGGACGGGTCCTTGTGCTGTCCGTCCTCGTCGAAATGGGACCAGGGGCCGTGGAAGCTGACGGTGTCGCGGATGGTGGTGGCGTGCATCTCGGCGAAGACCTGGCGCAGTTGCTCGACGGCGCGCAGGCCGCCGGACATTCCGCCGTAGGAGACGAAGCCGACGGGCTTGGCGTGCCATTCGCTGCCGTGCCAGTCGATGAGGTTCTTGAGGCCGGCGGGGAAGGAGTGGTTGTACTCGGGGGTGAGGACGACGAAGGCGTCGGCGGCGGCGAGCCGCGGGGAGACCTGCGCGAGGGCGGCCTTGATCCCGTCGGACGGGTTGAAGGAGAGGGCGGTCGGCAGGTCGATGCCGGCCACGTCGATCACGTCGATGTCGAGGTCGTCGTGCTCGGCGGCCCGGGAGACGAACCAGTCGGCGATGACGGGGGCGAAGCGGCCCTCGCGGTTGCTGGCGACGATGACGGCGACGCGCAGTCGCGGGGCGCGCGCTTCGGAACTGGCGGTGGAAGATGTGCCGACCTGGGCTGATTCGTGCGTCGTGATGTCCATGCGGAAAGACTCGTACCTCAACCAAGATTGAGGTCAAGCCGTCCCGGCAGGGAACTTTCAACTCGCCTTTACGGTGGTCGCATGGCCACATCTCCACCTCCATCTCCCGCGCCCGCCGCCGCTCCTCCCTACATCGAGGTCGACGGCCGCCCGGCCGCCACCGCGGACGACCTCCTCGTCCCCACCCTGTACGGCGGTTACGCCCACTTCACCGCCATGCAGGTCAGGGACGGCGGAGTGCGCGGCCTGCGCCTGCACCTCGCGCGGCTCGACGCCGCTACCCAGGAGGTGTTCGGCGCCGGGCTCGACGGTGAGCTGGTGCGCGAGCGGGTACGGCACGCGCTCGGTGGGGCCGGGATGCGGGACGCCGCGGTGCGGGTGTACGTGTACTGGGCCCCGGGGGCCGAGGCGGCCACCCTCATGGTGACTGTCCGGCCGTCCGCCACCATGCCGTCGGCGCCGCAGGCCCTGATGTCGGTCCCGTACGAGCGCCCCTTCCCGCACATCAAACATCTGGGCAGCTTCGCCCAGACCCACTACGGGCACCTCGCGCGGCGCGAGGGATTCGACGAGGCGCTGCTGACGGGTCCCGGTGGGGTCGTCGCTGAGGGCGCCATCACCAATGTCGCTTTCTACGACGGCACTTCGGTCGTCTGGCCCGACGCGCCGTCGCTGCACGGCGTCACCATGGCCCTGCTGGAACGCCGGCTTCCGGAGCACGGGCTGCCGTCGGTGCGGGGGCGGGTGACGGTGGAGGGGCTGGCCACGTATCGGGCGGCGTTCGTTACGAACTCGAACGGGATCGCTGCGGTGCGGCGTATCGACGAGACGGAGTTCGCGGTCGACGAGGAGCTGATGACGACAGTCATATCGGTGTACGAGGCGACGCCGTGGGAGGCGGTCTGAGGGGGCGGGGGCGGTCGGGTGCGGGCTGGGGCTGGATTTGCGGCCCTGGCCGCAAAACTTCAGCCCACCCCGCAGGCCATCCGTCACCCATTCGGTGCGCAGTGGCGGGGTGACCGCCTCACCACCCCTCGCCCCCGCGCTGACCTGGGCGGACGCCGTGCGCCCGCGGCGTGGCGCGGGCCCAGGGGCAGGCAATCTGGCCCGCGCTCGGCAGGCGCCCCGCCCGTGCGGCCACTTATCTCGGAGGGAGTGCCGTACCGACGCGTCCGGGAGGATCACCATGCGCCCTGCACTACTGCTGACCGGTACCGCGCTCGCGGCCGCCGCGTTCGGCGGCCTCGGCGCGGGTCCGGCGTACGCCGAGAACGACACTCCGGAGCACACGCTGGAGGTGTATCCGGCGACCGCCGGCCCCGGCGCGACCATCACGGTGAACACCACCGCCTGCGGTTCCGACAGCGGCGGCACGGGCGACGCCAACTCCGTCGGCGCGGGCGACTTCCCCCTCCAGCCCGCCACCCACAAAGAGGTCGTCACCGGCGAGTTCAAGCTCCCCCCGGACGCCCCGCCGGGAACCCACGACATCGCGGTGGCCTGCGACAACGGCAACACCGCCCAGGGCACCCTGACCGTGACCGCCGGTTCGCCGCACGAGCCGATCGAGCCGCACGAGCCGATCGAGCCGCCCGGACCCACGCACCACACCCCGACCCACAAGCCCACGCACCCCACCGGCCACGTCAAGACCGGCATCGGTGGGACCGCGGGCTCCGACACCACCCAGATCGCGGCGGGTGTGGCCGTGCTGGCCGCCACCGCCGTCGGCGGTACCTGGATGTTCCTGCGTCGCCGGGCGAGCGGCACGCGGGAGCGCTGACGGGCCGGCCCCCGGCCGCCCTGTCACCCGTACTCCCGGAGCTCCCCGTGCCTCCGCCCTGGCCCCGAGCCGCGCGGGGGCACGCGGGGCGTACGGCCGGGCCGGCTGCACTGGAGGTGTGAACAGCGATGACGGATGACCGGCGTACGAAGGGCGGCCTCGTCGCCATCGCCATCTGCACCGGCGTCTGGCTGATCCAGAACGGCGCAGCAGGTCAGGACCCGCCCCGCCCGTCGTCCGCCGAGGCGTTCGCCGCCGGGTCCGAGCACGTCCCGAGAAGCACGGTCCCGCCGGCTCAGCCGCTGCGGCCCTCCGAGCCCGTACGGATCCGGATACCCGCCGTCCGGGTGGACGCGCCCGTCATGCGCCTGGGCCTGGCCCCCGACGGCAGTCTCGACGTACCACCGGCCGGGAACCGCAACATCGCCGGCTGGTACAAGGACGGCACCCCGCCCGGCGCCGAGGGCACGTCGGTCATCGCCGGGCACGTCGACAACGCGCGGGGACCGGCCGTCTTCTACAACCTCGGCGCGCTGCGGAGGGGCCACACCATCGAGGTGGAGCGCAGGGACGGGCGTACCGCCGTCTTCACGATCGATGCCATCGAGGTGTACGACAGCGAGAACTTCCCCGAGCAGCGGGTGTACGCGGCCTCCGGGCAGGCCGAGCTGCGGGTGATCACCTGCGGCGGCACGTTCTCCAAAAAGACCGGCTACCGGGGAAACGTGGTGGCGTACGCGCACCTCACGGCGGTGCGCTAGGCGCGGCCCGCCCTACGTCCACTGGTCGAACGCCAGCTTCGCGACCAGCGAGAAGACCACCACCAGCAGCACCCCGCGCACGAACTCGCTGCCCTTCCTGAGCGCCATCCGCGCGCCCGCCATCGCGCCCGCGAGGTTGAAGATCGCCATGAGCGCGGCGAGCTGCCACAGCACGGTTCCCTGGTACGCGAACATCGCGAGCGCGCCGGCGTTGGTGCAGACGTTGACGATCTTGGCGGTGGCGGAGGCGGTGACCAGGTCGAGGTGGAGCACGGCGGTCAGCGCCAGAACCAAGAACGTACCGGTACCGGGTCCGAAGAGGCCGTCGTAGAAGCCGATGCCGCCGCCGACGAGGACGATGGCGGTGACCGTACGGGCCCGGGTGACCGGCGGCTTCACGTCGTCGGCGGCGCGGCCGAAGGAGGGCCGCAGGAGCACGAAGGCCGCGACGCCGAGCAGCACCACCATGATGACCGGGCGCAGTACGTCGCTGCTGATGCCGGCGGCGAAGAAAGCCCCGGTCATGGAGCCGGCGACGGCAGCGAGCCCGATCCGTACGGCCGTCCCGACCTTCACCGGCGCCTTGCGGAGGTACGTCACCGCGGCCCCGGAGGTGCCGACGATGGCCACTGCCTTGTTGGTGCCGAGGATGTGCGCGGCGGGCACTTGCGGGAGGCCGAGCAGCAGAGCCGGCAGGAGCAGCAGCCCGCCACCGCCCACCACTGCGTCGATCCAGCCGGCTGCGGCGGCGGCGAGGCACAGGACGACGAGCGTGGTCAGCGATATGTCGGGCACGCTCGCCAACTTAAGGGAGGGGATGGGTGTGGCGTCCATCAATCCCTGGAGAGTTGAGCCACATCTGAGGTTCCGGTGGCCGACGGAGCCCGGCCGGGGGCCGCGGTGCCCCACGCCGTCCCCCACTCCTCACAGCGCGCTGCGCGCTGCGCTGAGCGCAGTGTTCCCCGCGGGAAACAGACGGGATGCGGTCGGGTAACACCGCCCCGGCAGTCTGCGGTCATGAGCAAGGACATCGTGGTGATCGGCGGCGGGACGGCGGGTGCCCGGCTGGCCCGGCAGCTGACCCGTCAGCCCACCCCGGCGGCCGAGGCCACGGGGGCGGCGGGGGCGGCGGGCCCGAAGGTCACCGTCATCGGCGAGGAGGAGCACGCCCCGTACAACAGGGTGCTGCTCGCCGAAGTCCTCGCCGGCCGCTACGGCCCCGAGGTCATCGCCCAGCCCGCGACGCCGGTACGGCGCGGGGTGCGGGTGGTCCGTATCGACCGCGCCGAGCGGGTGGTGCAGTGCGACGACGGCAGCGTCGTCCCGTACGGCACACTCGTCCTCGCCACCGGCTCCAACCCCGTCCTGCCGCCGCTGCGCGGCCTCGGCGCCGACCTCCCCGACGGCGTCCACCCCTTCCGTACGATGGACGACTGCCTGGCACTGGCAGCCGCCGTACGCGAAGGCACCCGCGCCGTCGTGATCGGCGGCGGCCTCCTCGGCGTCTCTGCCGCCCGCGCGCTCGCGGAGCGCGGCGCCCAGGTCGTACTGGCCCAGCAGGGCGAACACCTCATGCAGCGCCAGCTCGACCCGAGTGCGAGCGAGCTGCTGCGCGGCCACCTGGAGGCGCTGGGCGTCGAGGTGCACACGGAGTGCCGGGTACGCGGCCTGCGCTGCGAGTCCGGCGAGGGTGCCGGGACCGTGCGGGCCGTCGAGCTCGCCGACGGCTACGCCCTCGACGCCGACCTCGTCGTCCTGGCCTGCGGTGTACGCCCCCGAATCGGCCTCGCGCAGGCCGCGGGGCTGGAGGTGCGCCACGGCATCGTCGTGGACGACGAGCTGCGCACCTCGGACCCGCACATCCGCGCCATCGGCGACTGCGCGGAGCACAACGGCCGCGTATACGGTCTCGCGGGCCCGGCCCTCGAACAGGCCGACATCCTGGCCGCACTGCTGCTGGACTCACCCGCGGCCACCCCGCCGGCCGACCACGCTGTGGCCACCGCGGCCACCGCGGCCACCGCCGCGCTGCCCGCGAGCACCGACCGCTACACCGGCACCCGCGCCCTCACCCGCCTCACCCTCGGCGGCGGCACGGGCGCCGGGCCGCTCGACCTCGCCGCGTTCGGCGAGACGAACCCGCTCCCCGGCGACGACGTCGTCCGCCTCGCCGACGCCACCCGTGGTGCGTACCGCAAGGTCGTCGTGCGCGGGGACCGGCTGATCGGCGGCATCCTGCTTGGCGATCTCGGCGCCGTCGGCGAACTCGCCCGCACCTGGGAGGGCGACGAACCGCTCCCCTCCACCCCGTTGTTCCATCTGCTTGGAGGCGCCTGAGATGTCCACACCACCCACGATCGTGGTCGTCGGCCACGGCATGGTCGGCCAGCGCTTCCTGGAAGCCCTCGCGGAGCGCGGTGTGACCAACAGGGCGCGTGTCGTCGTCCTGTGCGAAGAGCCCCGGCCCGCGTACGACCGCGTCCAGCTGACCTCGTACTTCTCCGGCCGCACCCCTGACGACCTCGCCCTCGGCGAGCCGGACTTCATGGACCGGCACGGCATCGAACTGCACCTGGACGACCCGGCGACGGCCATCGACCGCGAGTCGCGCACGGTCACCTCGCGCGCCGGACGGACCTTCACGTACGACACGCTGGTCCTCGCTACTGGTTCGTACCCCTTCGTACCACCCGTTCCCGGGAAGGACGCGGAAGGGTGCTTCGTCTACCGCACCATTGAGGACCTCCTCGCGATCGAGGCGTACGCGAAAACAGCGCGTACGGGAGCGGTCGTGGGCGGCGGACTGCTGGGCCTGGAGGCGGCGGGCGCGCTGAGCGGGCTCGGGCTCGCCACGCACGTCGTGGAGTTCGCTCCCCGGCTGATGCCCGTCCAGGTCGACGAGGGCGGCGGCGCGGCCCTTCTCCGTACGATCGAGGGCATGGGCCTGACGGTCCACACGGGCGTCGGCACCCAGGCCGTGACCACCGACGACGCCGGCGTCGTGAACGGCATGTCCCTCTCGGACGGTTCGACGCTGGAGACCGACCTCGTCGTCTTCTCGGCGGGTGTACGGCCGCGCGACCAGCTGGCCCGCGACTGCGGCCTGTCGGTCGGCGAGCGGGGCGGCATCGCCGTCGACGAGCAGTGCCGTACGTCCGACCCCGCGGTCTTCGCGATCGGCGAGTGCGCGCTGGCGGTGGACGGCCGGGTGTACGGCCTTGTCGCGCCCGGTTACGAGATGGCGGAGACCGCCGCCGAAACGATCGCGGGAACGGCCGAAGAGGCCAGCAAGGCGTTCACCGGTGCGGACATGTCCACGAAGCTCAAGCTCCTCGGTGTGGACGTCGCGTCCTTCGGTGACGCGCACGGCCACGCGGAGGGCTGCCTGGACGTCACGTACTCCGACTCGCGCTCCGGCGTCTACAAGAAGCTCGTCGTCAGCCCGGACGGCAAGCTCCTCGGCGGCGTCCTCGTCGGTGACGCCGACGCGTACGCGATGCTGCGACCGCTCACCGGTTCCGTACCGCCCGTCGCACCGGAACAGCTCATCGCGCCGGCGGGCAGCGGCTCGGTCACCCTCGGCCCGTCCTCCCTCCCCGACGACGCGGTGGTCTGCAACTGTCACAACGTCACCAAGGGGCAGGTGACCGCCTGTTCGTCGCTTCCCGAGGTGAAGAAGTGCACCAAGGCGGGAACGGGCTGCGGCAGCTGCGTGAAGCTGATCGGCCAGCTGCTTCCCCAGTCCGGCGACAAGGGCCTGTGCGGCTGCTTCCCGCACACGCGCTCCGAGCTGTACGAGATCGTCCGCACCCTGCGCATCACGTCGTACGCCACGCTGCTCGACTCGCACGGCCGTGAGGAGGCCCGTGGGGGCGACGGCTGCGAGATCTGCAAGCCGACGGTCGGCTCGATTCTCGCCAGCCTGAGCAACGGCTACATCCTCGACGGCGAACAGGCCGCCCTCCAGGACACCAACGACCACTTCCTCGCCAACCTGCAGCGCAACGGCTCGTACTCGATCGTGCCGCGCATCCCCGGCGGCGAGGTCACCCCCGAGAAGCTGATCGTGATCGGCGAAGTGGCCCGCGACTTCGGCCTCTACACGAAGATCACCGGCGGCCAGCGCATCGACCTCTTCGGCGCCCGCGTCGAGCAGCTTCCGCTGATCTGGACGCGCCTGGTGGACGCCGGCTTCGAGTCGGGCCACGCGTACGGGAAGGCCCTGCGGACGGTGAAGTCCTGTGTCGGACAGACCTGGTGCCGCTACGGCGTCCAGGACAGCGTCCGCATGGCCATCGACCTGGAGCTGCGTTACCGGGGCCTGCGCGCGCCGCACAAGCTGAAGTCGGCGGTCTCGGGATGCGCGCGCGAGTGCGCCGAGGCGCAGTCGAAGGACTTCGGCGTGATCGCCACCGCGAACGGCTGGAATCTGTACGTCGGCGGCAACGGCGGCGCGACTCCGCGTCACGCCGATCTCCTCGCCCAGGACCTGTCGGACGCGGAACTCGTGCGCCTCATCGACCGGTTCCTGATGTTCTACATCCGCACCGCGGACCGCCTGGAGCGCACCTCCACCTGGCTGGAGCGGCTGGAGGGCGGCCTGGACCACCTCAGGGACGTGGTCGTCCACGACTCGCTCGGCATCTGCGAGCAGTTGGAAGCCATGATGGCCACGCACGTGTCCGGCTACCGCGACGAATGGGCCGAGACGATCAACGACCCCGAGCGGCTGTCCCGGTTCGTGTCGTTCGTCAACGCCCCCGACGCGCCGGACCCGTCCGTACGGTTCGTTCCCGAGCGCGACCAGATCAAGCCGGACCTGACCTTCCTCACCCTCGAAGGGACCCGAGCGGGATGACACTGCAACTGCGTATCGACGACGACTCCTGGTTCACCGCCTGTGCCCTCTCCGACCTCATTCCCGGACGCGGTGTGGCGGCCCTGCTCCCCGACGGCCGTCAGGCCGCGCTGTTCACGGACCGCGCGGGGCGCCCGTACGCCATCGAAAACCGTGACCCCTTCTCCGGCGCCCAGGTGCTGTCGCGCGGTCTGATCGGATCCGCGAACGGCCGCCCCTTTGTCGCGTCGCCTCTCCTGAAGCAGCGCTTCGATCTGGAAACGGGCCTCTGTCTGGACGACGAAACAGTCGCCGTGCAGACGTTCGCCGTGCGCGTCGGAGTTAGTTGACCGATCGTTCCAGTAAGGCTAGCGTTCCGGACGTGGCCAGGACCAAGGAATTCGACCCCGACGCCGCACTGCAGGCAGCCCTGGAGCTGTTCTGGCGGCGCGGCTACGAGGCGACGACCATGGCGGACCTCGTCGAGCACCTCGGCATCGGCCGCGCCAGCATCTACGCCACCTTCGGCAACAAGCACGAGCTCTACCTGAAGGCGCTCGACCGGTACGCCGACTCCCGCAACCCGCGGCTGCTCGGCGAGCTTTCGCAGCCGGGCCCCGCACTGCCGGCCGTGCGCGCGGTGATGCGGCGGTTCGCCGCCGAGGCGGCCTCCGACGCGGAACGGCTGACCGGCTGCTTCGTCACCAACACGGCCGCCGAGCTGGCCCCGCACGACGACTCGGCGGCCCGCCGGGTCGAGGTGAGCTGGGAGCACATCGAGACCCTGCTGCACTCCGCGCTCGTACGGGCACAGGCGCAGGGCGAGCTGCCCGAGGACCGCGATCCGCGGGCGCTCGCCCGCATGCTGCTCGTACTGATGCAGGGCCTGCGGGTCGTCGGGAAGGCCTCCAGCGACCCGGCCAGGGTGCGGGACGCGGCCGAGCAGGCGCTGACACTTCTCGACTGACCGAATCAACAAACTTCTTCACAGGCGCCCCTGGGGCGTCTCTTTTACGCCCTAATAACAGAACGCTCGTTCAAGAATAAGGACGGACAGATCATGACTGCTCGCTTCTCCGGCAAGACCGCCCTCGTCACCGGCGCAGGCTCCGGTCTCGGCCGCGCCATCGCGCTCGCCTTCGCCGCCGAGGGCGCGAACGTCGTCGTCGCGGGACGCACCGCCGCGACCCTCGACGAGACCGTCGCACTGGCGCAGCGGGCGGGCTGCGGTGGCGATGCGGTCGCGATCACCGCCGACGTCAGCCGTTCCGAGGACGTGCGGGCGCTCGTTCGCGAGAGCGTCGAGCGGTTCGGAAGCCTCGATGCCGCCGTGAACAACGCCGGCGTGTTCCGGGGAGGCGCGCCCGTCGCCGAGCTTCCCGAGAACGACTGGCGCACGCTCCTCGACATCAACGTCACGGGCGTACTCCTGTCGATGCAGGCCGAGATCGACGCGATGCGCACCCAGGAAGGCGGCGGCGCGATCGTCAACATCTCCGCCAACCTCGGGGCGCACCGCCGCATCCCGGGCGTCGCCGGCTACATCGCCTCCAAGGCGGCGGTCTCCGCCCTCACCCGCGCAGCGGCCGTCGACCACATCCAGGACGGCGTCCGGATCAACGCGGTAAGCCCCGGCCCCGCCGCGACCACCATGTCCCTGCTGCCCGGCGAGAGTGACGCGGAGCGCGCCGTCCGCATGAAGGACGAGTCACCGCTCGGCCGGGTGTCGACGGTCGATGAGGTCGCCGCCGCCGTGCTGTACCTGGCCTCCGCCGACGCCGCGTCCGTCGTCGGCAGCGACCTCGTCATCGACGGAGGCGCCTCCGCCTGACCCGCCACGCGGCGCCGTCGCCCGGCTCACCGCTCGCCGCACACCTCCCGGAGGCCCGATGCCCGGACACTCGATGCCCGGACGCAACTTGTCTCACGTACGCAACATGGCGCACGTACGCTTGTTGCCAGCCGCCGGCCGATGGCGTCCTCCCCGGCTCCCGCAGACCGAACTGCCCGAGGATGCCTTTGTTGTCTCCGCGTGACCTGCCGGCATGGCTGGCCCACCCCCTGCGATGGCAGAAGGCGCCCGTGCCGTGGGGCGCCGTCGGGCGTGCGGCGCTCGCCGCCGGCCCGTTGCTGGGGGCGGGAATCGCCGCAGGGCGACCGGAGGCGGGCGTTCCGGCGGCGCTGGGCGCCATGCTCGCCGGTGTGAACGACCGGCCGGGCACCCGGCGTACCGGCATCGTGCATGTCGGACTGCCGACGCTCGCGGGGGCGACGGGGCTGCTGGCCGGTGCGGCGTACGCGGACCTGGCGGGCGGTTGGTGGGCCCTGCTCGCCATGTTCGCGGTCGGACTGGTCTCGGGGGCCGTGAGCGTGACCGGCCCGGTGAGCTCGGCGGCCGGGATGCAGCTGATGGTCACCACATCCATAGGCATGGGCATGCCGCTGCCGGGCGCGCCCTGGTTCAAGGCGCTGTGTTTCCTCGGCGGGGCCGGGTGGCTGCTGCTGCTCCGCCTGGTGCTGCGGCCACCGCGCCCCGCCGGCGGAGCCCTGGCCGGCGAGCGGGCGGCGCTGGCCTCGGCGTTCGAGGCGCTCGCCGACGCGCTGACGGCGGTCGGCGGACCCGGCGCCGTACCGGCACGGCGCCGGCTCACGGCGGCGATGGACAGGGCGGACGAAGCGCTGCGCCTGCACCGCCTGCTGCGGCGCCGCGTCACGTCCGACGAGTTGCTGCTCACCGAGCGGTACGCCGCTGCCACCGCGCTGTGCGAGGCGGGCGTGGCACTGCTGTGGGAGGCGCGGCCACTGCCGCCGCGCGTCGCCGAGGGGCCGCGCCGGCTGGCGGCCGCGATCCGCACCAACGCCCCACCGGGGGCACTGCCCGCACCGGAGGCGAGCACGGCCGCGCGCGCCGCGTTCGACCGGGCGGTGCTGAGCGCGGCGGTGGTGTTCAGCCGTACGGAGCCACGGGTATCGAGCCCGGCCGACGCGAAGTCGGTGGCACCGCCACTGGTCCGCCGCCGGGCACTCAGTGCGCCCGGCCGACGGTACGGGGCCAGGGTCGCGATGTGCGTGACGGCGAGCGCGGCGGTGGCGCTGGCACTGCGCCCCGACCACTGGTACTGGCTTCCGACGACGGCGGCGTTCTTGGTGAAGCCGGATCTGGGGCCGCTGTTCTCGCGCACGGTGAACCGTTTCGCCGGGACGGCACTCGGCGTCCTGGTCTTCGCGGCGGCGGCCGCCCTGTTCACCGCGGCGTACGGGGGCCAGTGGTGGCCGGCAGTCCTGGCCACCGCCGCCGGCGCGCTGGTGCCGGTCGCGAGTCGGCACTACGCGATGCAGACCGCCGTGGTCACGGTTCTTGTGCTGTCCTTCGTCTGGGTGGGCGGCGACACCCGGGCCGCCGACAGCCGGCTCATCGACACCGCCATCGCCTGCGCCATCGTGCTCATCGTCGGCCACCTGCCGCTGCTCGCCGACCCGAGTGCCCGGGTCGGGCACCGGCTGGCGGCTGCCCTGCGGCGTACGGAGGCCTACCTGAGCCATGTTCTCCACGCCCCGGCCGGTGAACGGACCGATGAGCGGATGGCGTTGCGCCGGGCCGCGTACCGGGCGCTCAGCGAGGCCCGGTACGCGGCCGACACAGTGGCGGCCGAGTTGCCGGCCCAAGGCGCCAGGGACACGGACTGGGCGCCGCTCGTCGCCGCGGCGGAACGGATCGCGGACGCGGCGACGGCCTGCGCGGTGCGCATGGAGCACGGCGCCGCCCGCCCGTCGCAGCGTGAGGCGCACGAGGTCACCTCGGCGATGACGGCCATCGCCGACGCGCTGGACGGGCGGGGCGGACGGGGCGACCGGCCCCCGCCCGAGCCGACCATCGCCGTGGAGTGCGAGACGCTGGCGGACGTGGTCGCCGAACTGCACCGCATCCGGGAAAAGGTGACCGGTCGGTGACACGACCGTCCGAGCGGTGCCCGGCCGTACGCTTGCCCCCATGACGACTGGCTGGCAAGCGCGCGACATCCCCGACCAGAGCGGCCGTACGGCCGTGGTCACCGGGGCCAACAGCGGCATCGGACTCGTCACGGCGCGTGAACTCGCCCGCCGCGGCGCGCGCGTGGTGCTCGCGTGCCGCAGCGAGCAGCGCGGCAAGGAGGCGGCGGCGGGCATCAGGCGCGAAGTCCCGGATGCGCTGGTCGAGTTCGCACCACTCGACCTGGCGGAGCTGTCCTCCATACGGGACTTCGCCGGCTCGTACGCGCACGACCGCCTCGACCTGCTCATCAACAACGCGGGCGTCATGGCGCTCCCGTACGGACGCACCGCCGACGGTTTCGAGACGCAGTTCGGGGTCAATCACCTCGGGCACTTCGCCCTCACCGGGCTGCTTCTCCCGCACCTCCTCCGGACGCCCGCGGCGCGCGTAGTGACCGTCTCCAGTGGCCTTCACGCCCTGGCGAACATCGACATCGGTGACCTCAACAGCGAGCGCAGGTACCGGCGCTGGATCGCGTACGGCCGCTCCAAGACCGCGAACCTGCTCTTCACCCACGAGCTGGCCGCGCGCCTCGCCACGGCGGGCTCCGACGTCGTCGCGGCGGCCGCCCACCCCGGCTATGCCAGCACGAACCTCCAGAGCGCGGGCGTACGGATGGAGGGGCGCAGGGCGGCCGAGCGGATCGTCGGACTCGGGAACAGGATCATCGCGCAGCCCGCCGAGTCCGGCGCCCTGCCCACGCTGTACGCGGCGACAGGACCCGGCGTACGGCCCGACTCGTTCACCGGGCCGAAGATCCAGGGCTGGCGGGGCGCGCCCACGAAGTCGTGGCGCGCGAAGTGGACAACGAACGATGTGGCGAGCGAGCGCCTGTGGGTGGCCTCGGAGCAGCTCACCGGGGTGACGTACGAGGGCCTCAAGGCCTGAGGCCCTCCGTCGTCTTCTGAGCGGGGCTGTGCCTCAGCCCTGCCCCTCGACCGCCGACGGGTCCATCCAGATGATCTCCCACGTGTGACCGTCGGGGTCCTGGAAGGAACGGCCGTACATGAAGCCGTGGTCGATGGGCTCGTTTGCCGGGGATCCTCCGGACGCGAGGGCCGTGTCGGCCATCTCGTCGACCTTCTCCCGGCTGTCGGCACTGAGCGCGAGCAGTACCTCCGTCGTCCGGCTCGTGTCCGCGATCTCCTTCTTCGTGAACTCCTTGAAGCGCGGCTCCGTGAGCAGCATGGCGAAGATCGTGTCGCTGATCACCAGACAGGCGGTCTTGTCATCACTGAACTGCGGGTTGAAGGAGTAGCCGAGCTTGCTGAAGAAGGACTTCGTGGTGTCGAGGTTCTTCACCGGCAGGTTCACAAAGATCATCTGAGGCATGAGCGGTGTCTCTCTTCTCTCGTCGTTGCCTTTCGCAGGGGTAGACCCGGGGGCCGCGCGAAACTCATCGCTCGAACAGGAACTCGCGGAAAATTTCCGCCTTGCGGGCCCGCCACGCCCGTTCTAGCGTCGGCGCCATGACCAGCTCCGCCGGCGCCGGAAAGAAGATCACCGAGAAGCTGTCGGCCGACGTGCTGAAGGCGTCCACCGGCCGGGACTGGGACGCGTGGTTCGCCCTCCTCGACGCGTGGGGCGCCACCGGGCGCACCCACACGGAGATCGCCCGCCACCTGACCGATGACCTCGCCGTGGACGGGTGGTACGCCCAGTCGATCACGGTGGGGTACGAGCAGGAGCGCGGACTGCGCGAGGTCGGCCAGTCTTCGACCGGTGAGTGGCAGGCGAGCGGCAGCAGAACCGTGGAAGCGCCGGTCGCGCGCTGCGAGGCCGCCTTCACCGATGCGGATGTACGCCGCCGGTGGCTTCCCGGGAGCGAGTTTTCGCTGCGTACGCGACGGGAGGGGAAGACTCTGTCGGCCGACTACGGGAACGGCCGGCTCTCCGTCAGCTTCACTCCCAAGGGCGAGTCGAAGACGCAGGTGGCACTCCAGCACACGAAGCTCGCGGACGCTGCGGAGGTGGCGGCGTACAAGGCCTTCTGGAAGGAACGCCTCGCCGCTCTCAAGACGCTTCTGGAGCCGTGAGAGGAGAGCCGCCCGCCGAGCTAGGCCCGAAGCTCTTCCGCCGCGTCCGCGACCCGGCCGATCAGGCGCAGCAGCGTCTCCTGCTCCCTCTCGTCGAGGGGGGCGAGGAACACCCGGTTCATCCGGGCCGTCCGGGTGACCAGCTTGCGGTGCACCGCCGCGCCCTCGTCCGTGAGCTTGAGTACGTTGCGCCGGCCGTCGTGCGGGTCGCGCACCCGCTCCAGCAGACCCCGCCTGCCGAGGCGTGCCACCAGGTCCGCGATGGTCGAGCGGTCCAGGTGAACGTGCTCGCTCAGGGTGCGCTGGTCGATGTCCGGCTTCTCGGCCAGGGCATTGAGCACGGCGAACTGCGGCGACGTGGTCTCCTCCGAGACCATCGTGGTCCACAGCAGGGTGTGCGCCTGCTGCAGCCGCCGGGCGAGATGCCCGGGGTGGGTGCTCAGATCGACCGCAGCCATGCGGGGCCTCCTGCGAATCCTGGGTGATGCTCTGTGTACTGAGCCATTGACGTGAGCGGGACTCGGTGGAATTGTACGGCCTCGACGAAAAACTAGTCAGTACACTGAGCAACTGTGGAGTGAGTGACGATGGCCGACATACGCAGCCTGCACGACGCCGTGGCGGACCTCATCCACGACGGGGACACCCTCGCGATGGAGGGTTTCACGCACCTGATCCCGTACGCCGCCGCGCACGAGATCATCCGCCGGGGCATCACCGACCTGACCCTCGCCAGGATGACCCCGGACGTCATCTACGACCAGCTGATCGGCGCCGGTCTGGTGAAGAAGCTGATCTTCTCCTGGGGCGGCAACCCGGGCGTCGGCTCCCTGCACCGCTTCCGCGACGCCGTCGAGAACGGCTGGCCGCGCCCCCTGGAGCTCGACGAGCACAGCCACGCGGGCATGGCCAACCGTTACGTCGCGGGTGCGTCGCGACTGCCGTTCGCCGTCCTGCGCGGCTACCGCGGCTCCGACCTCGCCACCCGTACGGACACGGTCTCCTCCGTCACCTGCCCGTTCACCGGTGAGGAACTGGCCGCCGTCGCCGCGCTGAACCCCGACGTCACCGTCATCCACGCCCAGCAGGCCGACCGGGACGGCAACGTCCAGCTGTGGGGCCTGACCGGCGTCCAGAAGGAGGCCGCGCTGGCCGCCGGCCGGGTGCTCGTGACGGTCGAGGAGATCGTCGACGAGCTGACGCCCCGGCCCGGCGGCGTCGTCCTGCCGACCTGGGTGATCGACGCGGTCGCCGTCGTGCCGGGCGGCGCGCATCCGTCGTACGCCAGCGGCTACACGGTGCGCGACAACGACTTCTACCAGGCGTGGGACCCGATCGCCCGGGACCGCGACGCCTTCACGCAGTGGCTCGACACGAACGTACGCACCGAAGGGGCTGCCGTCCGATGACCACCTCCGCCACCACCGAGGACTTCACCCGCGACGAGCTGATGGAGGTCAACGCGGCCCGCGCGCTGGCCGGGGCGCGGACCTGTTTCGTCGGCATCGGGCTGCCGTCCACCGCCGCCAACCTCGCCCGCAACACCGTCAATCCCAAGCTGGTGCTCATCTACGAGTCCGGGACGATCGGCTCCAAGCCGACCCGGCTGCCGCTGTCCATCGGCGACGGCGAACTGGCCGAGACCGCCGACGCGGTGGTGCCCGTACCCGAGATGTTCAATTACTGGCTCCAGGGCGGCCGGATCGATGTCGGCTTCCTCGGCGCGGCCCAGGTCGACCGTTTCGCCAACATTAATACGACGGTCATCGAACGAGGCCCGGACAAGCCGGAGGGCCGCCTCCCGGGCGCGGGCGGCGCACCCGAGATCGCGTCGAACTGCGGCAAAGTGCTGATGGTGCTGCGCCACTCCACCCGCAACTTCGTGCGGAAGCTGGACTTCGTCACCACGCTCGGCCACGGCTCGGGTCCCGGCGACCGCAAGGAGCTCGGCATGCCGGGCGCGGGCCCGGTCGCCGTCATCACCGACCTCGGCATCCTGCGGCCCGACCCGGCCACCGCCGAACTCGTGCTCACCGAGCTGCACCCCGGTGTCACCGTCGAGCAGGTACGGGCGGCCACCGGCTGGGAGCTGAAGACGGCGGACACGGTCGGGGTCACCGAGCCGCCGACCGCCGCCGAACTGGCCGCGCTGCGCACCCTCAAGGCAGCGGGAAGGTCCGCAGGAAAGGACACCGCCTGATGACTCTCACCCAGTCCGACATCGACGGCGAGCTCGCCGAGATCCGCGCCGGTTACGAGAAGGCCCGCGCGGCCGGCACCCCCGCCGCGCATCACCCCCCGCGCGACTTCCCGCCGTACCGCAGCAGTCTTCTCCGCCACCCGCAGCAGCCCCTGGTGGCCGTCAGCAGGGACCCCGAGGCCGTGGAGCTGTCCGGCCCCGTCTTCGGCCACACCGACGTCACCGAGCTCGACCACGACCTGACCCGGCAGCACGCCGGTGAGCCGCTCGGCGAGCGCATCACCGTGTCCGGGCGGCTGCTGGACAGTGCGGGCCGTCCGGTACGCGGCCAGCTCGTCGAGCTGTGGCAGGCCAACGCCTCCGGCCGCTACGCCCACCAGCGCGACCAGCACCCGGCGCCCCTGGACCCGAACTTCACGGGCGTGGGGCGGGTGCTGACGGGCGACGACGGCTCGTACAGCTTCACGACCATCAAGCCGGGCGCCTACCCGTGGCGCAACCACCAGAACGCGTGGCGCCCCGCCCACATCCACTTCTCGCTCTTCGGCACGGCCTTCACGCAGCGCCTGGTCACCCAGATGTACTTCCCTGGGGACCCACTTTTCGCGTACGACCCGATCCTCCAGTCGGTGACGGACGACGCGGCGCGCGCCCGGCTCGTCGCCGCGTACGACCACTCCCTCTCCCGCCCCGAATGGTCGCTGGGCTACCGCTGGGACATCGTCCTCGACGGCCCGTCCGCCACCTGGATCGAGGAAGGCCGCTGATGACATATCTGCCGCCCACCCCGTCGCACACTGCGGGTCCCTTTTACGGGTACGCCCTGCCGTTCCCGGGAGGCGGCGATATCGCCCCCCGGGAACATCCCGACGCGATGACGCTTCACGGGTACGTCTACGACGGCGCCGGGGAACCGGTCCCGGACGCGATCGTCGAGTTCTGGCAGGCGGGACCGGACGGTTCACTGACCGGCGCGCCGGGTTCGATGCGCCGCGATCCCGTGACGGGCGGTTTCCTCGGCCGCAACGGGGTCGACTTCACGGGCTTCGGCCGGGTCCCGACGGACGCGGACGGCCACTACACGGTCCGCACCCTGCCCCCAGGGGGCCCGTCCACTCCGTACATCAGCGTGTGCGTGTTCGCGCGGGGCCTGACCCACCACCTCTTCACACGCGCCTACCTGGCGGAGGGCCCGGACGCGCTGCTCGCCTCGCTGACTCCCGAGCGCCGCGCGACACTGATCGCCCGGCCCGAACCGAACCGCGACCGCACCCACCGCTTCGACATCCGCCTCCAGGGCGAGGAGGAGACGGTCTTCCTTGACTTCGCCTGACCACGGACTGCTCTCTCCCGTACGCACCGGAACCGCGGCCGATGCTGCGACCGGCGACGTGGCCCTGCTCCAGGCGATGCTGGACGCGGAGGCGGCCCTCACGCGGGCGCAGGGGCCCGCCTGGGCGGGCGAGGCGGTCACGGCGGCGGCCATGGCCGCCCACTTCGACGTACGCGACCTGGCACTGCGTGCCCGGCCCGGCGGCAATCCGGTGATCCCCCTGGTGGCCGACCTCGCGGCAGCCGTGGGCCCGGAAGCCGCGCCGTACGTGCACCGGGGAGCGACGAGCCAGGACATCGTCGACACGGCGATGATGCTGGTGGCAGCGCGCACGCTCCCCCTCATCACGGCCGACCTGACCCGCACGGCGACGGCCCTCACCACCCTGGCGGCGGTCCACCGGGACACCCCCATGCCGGGCCGCACCCTGACCCAGCACGCGGTCCCCACCACCTTCGGCCTGAAGGCAGCAGGCTGGCGCTCCCTGGCAATGGACGCCACAAGCCGCCTGAGCGCCCTCACCCTCCCCGCCCAACTGGGCGGAGCGGCAGGCACCCTGGCAGCATTCGCCCCACCCCCACGCTGTGGGCATACGTTCCGCCAGGGCGGAACGGGTGGGCACAGCGGAACCCCCGCCGAAGGCCCAGCCCCCCGCACCCCCGACCCCGGCCTTACCACCCGCACCCCCGACCCGGGCCTGACCCTCCTCACCACGTACGCAGCCGAACTCAACCTGGCGGCGCCCAGCCTCCCCTGGCACACCCTCCGCACCCCCATCGCGGACCTCGCCACCACCCTCGCCTTCACCTGCGCCGCCCTGGGCAAACTAGCCACAGACGTCCTCACCCTCTCCCGCACCGAAATCGCCGAAGTCTCCGAAGGCACCGGCGGCGCCTCCTCCGCGATGCCCCACAAGGCCAACCCCGTCCGCGCCACCCTGATCGCCTCAGCCGCCCAACAGGCCCCGGCCCTGGCCTCCGTACTCCTCGCCTCCCTCGCCTCCGCCGGGGACGAACGCCCCGCAGGCGCCTGGCACGCCGAATGGCAGCCCCTGCGCGAGCTCCTGCGCCTGGCCGGCGGCGCGGCCGCCCACGCGGCCGACCTCACCGAAGGCCTCCGCGTCCACCCCGACCGCATGCGCCAGAACCTCGACCTCACCCACGGCCTGATCGTCAGCGAACGCATCGCCGCAGTCCTGGCGCCCGCCCTCGGCCGAGCCGCCGCCAAAGAACTCCTCACCGCGGCCTCCCGACGCACAACCGCCGAAGGCATCCCCCTGGCAGAGGCCTTGACGGAGGCCCTCGCCGACGCGCTCCCCGAAGACGAACTGGCCGAAGACGAACTGGCCGAACTCACCGACCCCACGCGCTACACCGGCTCCGCGGCCGCCCTGGTAGACCGCGCCCTGGACCGAAAGCCGGAGCACCCCCATGCCTGAGGACACGCACAACCTCCCCCACTTCCTCCCCCACGTCCGCCTGGACGGCCCAGAATCCGGCACGCCCCTGATCCTCGGCCCCTCCGTAGGCACCTCCCTCACCGTGTGGGAGCCGCAGCTCGCCGCCCTGGCCCGCGTCCACCGCGTCCTGCGCTGGGACCTCCCGGGCCACGGCGGCACCCCCGCCGACGTGATCCCGCGGGCGGCCGGCACGGCGACCGTCGCCGACCTGGCGGCGCTCGTGCTGCGGGCCGCCGACGCACAGGGCTGGGAGTCCTTCGCGTACGCCGGTGTCTCCATCGGCGGCGCCGTCGGGCTTCACCTGGCGGCGCACTACCCCGAGCGCGTCACCGCCCTCGCCGTGGTCTGCTCGTCGGCCCGCTTCGGTGAGCCCGCCACCTGGCGCGAGCGCGCCACTCTCGTGCGGGCGGAAGGCACCGAGGCGATGGTGGCGAGCCGCCCGGGCACATGGTTCGCCCCGGCCTTCGCCTCAACACCCCTGGGCCACGCGCTCATCGAAGACCTGCGCGCCACCGACCCGGCCGGCTACGCCGCCTGCTGCGACGCCCTCGCGGTGTACGACCTGCGCGGCGCGCTCCCCTCGATCACCGCACCGACCCTCGTCGTGGCCGGCCGCGACGACCCGGCCACGCCACCCGCGCACGCCCGCGAGATCACCGACGCGATCCCGGGCTCCAGCCTGCTGGAGATCGCGGGCGCGGCGCACCTGGCAGGCGTGGAGAAGCCGGAGACGGTGACGAACGCCCTGCTCGCCCACTTCGCCCCGCCGCCCGCCCACACCGACGCGTCCCGCCACGCGGCGGGCATGCGCGTGCGCCGGGCGGTACTGGGATCGGCCCACGTGGACCGCGCGGTCAGCCGTACGACCCCGTTCACAGCCCGCTTCCAGGACTTCATCACGCGGTACGCGTGGGGGGAGATCTGGACGAGCGAGACCCTGGACCGGCGCACGCGCAGCTGCATCACCCTCACGGCGCTCGTCGCCCACGGCCACGAGGCGGAGCTGGCGCTGCATGTGCGGGCGGCGCTGACCAACGGCCTGACCAGGGACGAGATCGGCGAGGTCCTGCTCCAGACGGCGGTGTACTGCGGGGTCCCCGCCGCTAACTCCGCCTTCGCTGTGGCCCAGAGCGTTTTCGACGACCTGGACCGCGTCGACTACCTCGAAGACCAAGTCGACGACTGATCACCTTCCGCTCACCGGTTGTTGATGCACTGTCAATTCGAGACTCTTACGTTCCGAGGTCACAGTCCCCCCATCTTGGAGTGACACATGGAACGTCGTAGCTTCCTGCGCGGCGCTGTCATCGGCACCTCCGCAGCCGCCTTCGGCGGCACCCTCTGGCGCGGCGCCGCGTACGCCGCCCCCGCGCAGCCCGGCTCCGGTCCCTACGGGGCCATAGGCGCCGCCGACGCCAACGGCATACGCCTGCCCGCCGGCTTCACCAGCCGCGTCATAGCCCGCTCCGGCCAGAAGGTCGGCTCCACCGCGTACACCTGGCACAACGCGCCCGACGGCGGTGACTGTTACGCGGACGGAACCGGCTGGATCTACGTCTCCAACTCGGAGATCAACCCCTCCGGCGGCGCGGGCGCGGTCCGCTTCTCCTCGACGGGCGCGATAACCGGCGCGTACCGCATACTCTCCTCCACCCGCCAGAACTGCGCGGGCGGCAAGACCCCGTGGAACACCTGGCTGTCGTGCGAGGAGGTCGACCGTGGCTACGTCTACGAGACCGACCCGTGGGGCGTGAAGGCCGCCGTACGCCGCGACGCGATGGGCCGCTTCAAGCACGAGGCCGCCGCGGCGGACCCCGTACGCAAGACCATCTACCTCACCGAGGACGTCACCGACGGCTGCTTCTACCGCTTCACGCCCACCACCTGGGGTGACCTGTCGGCGGGCAGGCTGGAGGTCCTGAAGATGGGTTCGGGTACGTCCGGACCCGTCACCTGGGCCACCGTCCCCGACCCGAGCGGCGCCACCGCCACCCGTAACCAGGTCTCGGGCGCCAAGCGCTTCACGGGCGGCGAGGGCTGCTACTACGCCAACGACACCTGCTGGTTCACCACCAAGGGCGACGGCCGCGTCTGGCAGTACAACGCGGCCGCCCAGACCATCGAGCTCGCCTACGACGACTCGCTCGTCAACGGCACGGCCCCCCTGACGGGCGTCGACAACGTCACCGGCACGGCCTCCGGCGACCTGTTCGTCGCCGAGGACGGCGGCAACATGGAGATCTGCGTGATCACGCCGGACGACGTGGTGGCCACCTTCCTGCGGATCGAAGGCCAGTCGAGCTCCGAGATCACCGGCCCGGCGTTCTCACCGGACGGCAGGCGCCTGTACTTCTCCAGCCAGCGCGGTACGAGCGGCAGCTCGTCCGGCGGCATCACGTACGAGGTGACGGGCCCCTTCCGCAGCTGACACACGTCTCCCACATCTCACTGGAGTGATTCCGCTGTGGCGCCGCCCCGCAGCAGGGCGGCGCCCAGCGGCGTCAGCGTGTGCAGCACCGAGTTGCCGTGCCGCAGGGTGACGACCAGGCCGGCCTCGCGCAGTACGCACGCGTGCTGGCTCGCCGAGGCGAGCGACACCGCTGCCCTGCGGGCCAGTTCGCTCGTCGTACAGCCGCCGCCGATGGCCGCCAGGACCGTGGAGCGGGTCTGGCCGACGAGGCGGCCCAGCGGCGGTCCGGGGTCGTCGGCCGGCGCCGGGGCGTCCGCGTGGGTCACCGGGTAGACCAGCACGGGCAGCAGCTGCGGGTCCCGGTAGACGACCGGGGTGCCGCGGCAGAAGAACGACGGCTGGAGCAGCAGTCCCCGCCCGCGCAGATACAGGTCCCGGTCGACCGGATAGTCCGCCTCCAGGACCGGCGGGCGCCAGCGCAGCATCGGCGGGAGTGACGCGAGGAGTTCGTCCGCGCCGCCGTCGAGCAGGGCGCGGCCCCTGGCGGCCCGGTCGGCTTCTATACGGGACTGGACGTGCGGCCAGTACGGCTCGACGGCGGCGCGGTGGTAGCCGCGCAGCGCACCCACGAGCCGGGCCAGTGCGTCGCCCCGGCCGCCGGCGAGCGGGGCGGCGTGCCGGCGCTGCTGCGTCGACGCCCCGCAGCTCTGCGCAGCCGTACGGTCGCTCTGGCGGTGCGTGGCGGCGAGCAGGGCCAGTTCGGCGCGCAGCCGCTCGGGGGCGGTACCGCGTACCGCTTCGAGTCCCTCTTCCATGCCGCGCACGCCCTCACGAGGCGTCAGGAAATCCGGGAAATAACCCCTGCTCGGTATCACCGGCGCCAACAGTCGTGTTTCACCATTCAACCGAGTACGCGATTCCCGGCGCCATTCTCCGAACACCTTGGCACCACGCCTGTCGCGCAGTCTGTGAAAACTGAGCACCGTTTCCCATAACGCGTCCGGCCGGTCGGACAGCCGAACCCTCGACAAGTCAACACCGGAGAAATGAACACGTAGCACCGAAGCCCCATCTGTTGCATCCGCAATCGCCCCCGCAGTTGAGTATGCATGCCATCACACGCCGTCACCACGGCCTTTCAGCCACAATTGAAACGCATCGCGCGCGACGGTGCCGAACGCAATGCTGTTCCTCGTCGGGCACGACACCGGAGTCACCGGAAAGACGCAGCGAAGGCCGTGGGGGGCTTTGCTGGGTCTGGCGGCGGTCGGCGAAGGTAGCGGCTCAGTGTCCGGCGAGCTATCAGGATGCGGTCGTCGGGTGGGGATCCGGCGACCGCATCCTGCCGTCCTGCCACCCATTTCAGGGGAGAATGGCGGAATTCAACTGCTGTTGCTTTCTGTTGTTTCCTGTACCACTAATTGTCTGACGACAGAACACGACAGAGCGGCGGCACCTCGCATCGAGGTGCCGCCGCTCTGGTTGTTACGGGTCCTGCTAGCGCGAGTCGCTGCCCGAGGACTGCGCCGCCGCGCGCCCCGCCTCAAGGCGCGCCACCGGGATCCGGAACGGCGAGCAGGAGACGTAGTCCAGGCCCACCTCGTGGAAGAAGTGCACCGACTCCGGGTCACCGCCGTGCTCGCCGCAGACGCCGAGCTTCAGGTCGGGACGCGTGGCGCGCCCGGCCTCGACGGCGCTGCGCACGAGTGCGCCGACGCCGTCCCGGTCGATCGTCTCGAACGGGGAGACCCCGAAGATGCCCTTCTCCAGGTACGCCGTGAAGAAGCTCGCCTCGACGTCGTCGCGGGAGAAGCCCCACACGGTCTGGGTGAGGTCGTTCGTACCGAAGGAGAAGAACTGCGCGGCCTCGGCGATCTGACCGGCGGTCAGCGCGGCGCGCGGCAGCTCGATCATGGTGCCGATGGTCAGCTTGAGGTTGGTGCCGCTGGCGGCCTCGACCTCGGCGATGACCTTGTCGGCCTCCTCGCGGACGATCTCCAGCTCCTGGACGGTGCCGACGAGCGGAATCATGATCTCCGGGCGCGGGTCGCCCTTGGCGTTCTTGCGGTGCGCCGCGGCTTCCGCGATAGCGCGTACCTGCATCGCGAAGAGACCCGGGATGACGAGGCCCAGACGTACACCGCGCAGACCCAGCATCGGGTTCTGCTCGTGCAGCTTGTGCACGGCCTGGAGGAGGCGCAGGTCGTTCTCGTTCGCGTCCTTGCGGGACTCGGCGAGCGCGACGCGCACCGACAGCTCGGTGATGTCCGGCAGGAACTCGTGCAGCGGCGGGTCGAGCAGCCGCACCGTCACCGGCAGGCCGTCCATCGACTCGAACAGCTCGATGAAGTCGGCCTTCTGGAGCGGCAGCAGCGCGCCCAGCGCCTGCTCGCGCTCGTCGTCCGTGTCGGCCAGGATCAGCCGCTCCACGAGCTCGCGGCGCTCGCCGAGGAACATGTGCTCCGTACGGCACAGGCCGATGCCCTGGGCGCCGAAGCGACGGGCGCGCAGCGCGTCCTCGGCGTTGTCGGCGTTGGCACGCACGCGCAGGCGGCGTACTCGGTCGGCGTACGCCATGATCCGGTGCACGGCGGCGACGAGCTCGTCGGCGTCGTCGGCGCCGGCGTGCATGCGGCCCTCGAAGTACTCGACGACCGGGGACGGTACGACGGGCACCTCGCCGAGGTACACCTTGCCGGTGGAGCCGTCGATGGAGACGACGTCACCCTCCTCGACGACGATCCCGCCCGGAGCCGTCATACGGCGCCGCTTGGTGTCGACCTCGATCTCCTCGGCGCCGCAGACGCAGGTCTTGCCCATGCCGCGCGCCACGACGGCGGCGTGCGAGGTCTTGCCGCCGCGCGAGGTCAGGATGCCTTCGGCGGCGATCATGCCGTCGAGGTCGTCCGGGTTGGTCTCACGGCGGATGAGGATGACCTTCTCGCCGGAACGCGACCACTTGACGGCCGTGTACGAGTCGAAGACCGCCTTGCCGACAGCGGCGCCCGGGGAGGCGGCGATGCCACGGCCGAGCTTCTCCGTCTTCGCCTCCTCGTCGAAGCGCGGGAACATCAGCTGCGCGAGCTGCGCACCGTTGACGCGCTGGAGCGCCTCGGCCTCGTCGATGAGGCCCTGGTCGACGAGCTGCGTGGCGATGCGGAAGGCGGCACCGGCGGTGCGCTTGCCGACGCGGGTCTGGAGCATCCACAGCTGGCCGCGCTCGATCGTGAACTCGATGTCGCAGAGATCCTTGTAGTGGGTCTCCAGCGTCTCCATGATCTGCATGAGCTGGTCGTACGACGCCTTGTCGATGTTCTCGAGGTCGGCGAGCGGCACGGTGTTGCGGATACCGGCTACGACGTCCTCGCCCTGCGCGTTCTGCAGGTAGTCGCCGTAGACGCCCTGGTGGCCGCTGGCGGGGTCGCGGGTGAAGGCGACACCGGTGCCGGAGTCGGGGCCGAGGTTGCCGAAGACCATGGAGCAGATGTTGACGGCCGTGCCGAGGTCGCCGGGGATGCGCTCCTGGCGGCGGTACAGCTTGGCGCGGTCGGTGTTCCACGAGTCGAAGACCGCGTTTATGGCGAGGTCCATCTGCTCGCGCGGGTCCTGCGGGAAGTCGCGTCCGGCCTCGTCGGAGACGATCTTCTTGAACTTGCGGACCAGCTTCTTGAGGTCGGCCGCCTCCAGGTCGGTGTCGACCTTGACCTTCTTGGCGGCCTTCGCCTGCTCCAGCGCCTCTTCGAAGAGTTCGCCGTCGACGCCGAGGACCGTCTTGCCGAACATCTGGATGAGACGGCGGTACGAGTCCCACGCGAAGCGCTCGTCGCCGCCGGCCTGCTTGGCGAGGCCGGTGACCGACTTGTCGGAGAGCCCGATGTTCAGGACGGTGTCCATCATGCCGGGCATGGAGAACTTGGCGCCCGAGCGGACGGAGACGAGCAGCGGGTTGTCGGGCTGGCCGAGCTTCTTGCCCATCTTCTGCTCAAGGGCCTCCAGGTGCGCGCTGACCTCGGCGCGCAGCGCCTCCGGCGCCTCGCCGCTGTCGAGGTAGACCTTGCACGCCTCGGTCGTGATGGTGAAGCCCGGAGGGACGGGCAGCCCGAGGTTGGTCATCTCGGCGAGGTTGGCGCCCTTGCCGCCCAGCAGGTCCTTGAGGTTCCTGTTGCCCTCGGTGAAGTCATAAACGAACTTCTGGCCCTCAGGCGCGGGTGTGACTACGTGAAGATCTTTGTTTTCCGACACGGGTCTCGACTCCTCGAGGCTCGGTGGCTGCCCTGACGGCCAGGAACATACCCAGATCGAAGGTGTCTGGGTACGTCCACCTGACTGTCATGCGGCCTTAACCACTCGTCCGCCAGCAGATCGAAAGTGATCAACTACCTGGAGCACATAACGGACTCAGTTCAAGAGTTGTACACAGAAATACGCTCAGCAATCATTATCGCGCAAACCATAGGCGGAGAGTAACGAATGGTTTGATCGATCAAAACAAAAAAGGTGGCACCCAGTGCCACCTTTTGAGAGATGCAGTCTCGACCAACATGCTCATCTGAGCAAACAGCTCATCAGGCGTGGCGAGGATCACGCCACAGATGAGCTCGAATGAGACCCATCCGAGACCCCAATCTCAGCCTCCGGACGTGTCCAGCTCTGCGTCCTCGCTCACACCCGCGCAGTCGTACGGGTCCTTCAGCCAGCCATCCGGCAGGACAATCCGCCCATTACCGGACGAACGACCCCGAGGTCCGTCCGCCCCCACCGGCCACGCCTGGTCCAGATTGAGCTCGCTCAAGTGAGCGTCCATTTCGTCCAGAGATGAGGAGATCGCAAGCTTCTTTCGCATCTCCGAGCCGACGGCGAAGCCCTTGAGGTACCAGGCGACGTGCTTACGGAAGTCAATGACCCCGCGTGCCTCGTCACCGATCCACTGGCCAAGGAGCTCCGCGTGCCTGCGCATCACCGCGGCCACCTCGCGCAGCGTCGGGGCCGCGTACGCGTCCGTACCCTCGAAGCCCGCCACCAGGTCCCCGAACAGCCACGGGCGCCCCAGGCAGCCGCGCCCGACGACCACACCGTCGCAGCCCGTCTCGCGCATCATCCGCAGCGCGTCGTCGGCGGACCAGATGTCGCCGTTGCCGAGCACCGGGATCTCCGGCACGTGCTCCTTGAGGCGTGCGATGGCGTCCCAGTCGGCCGTACCGCCGTAGTGCTGAGCGGCAGTCCTGCCGTGCAGAGCGATCGCTGTGACGCCCTCCTCGACCGCTATCCGTCCGGCGTCGAGATAGGTGAGGTGGTCGTCGTTGATGCCCTTGCGCATCTTCATCGTCACGGGCAGCTCGCCCGCGTTGGACACGGCCTCGTTGAGGATGGCCCGCAGCAGCGGCCGCTTGTACGGAAGCGCCGAGCCACCCCCCTTGCGCGTCACCTTCGGCACCGGGCAGCCGAAGTTCAGGTCGATGTGATCGGCCAGGTCCTCGTCCACGATCATGCGGACCGCCTTGCCGACGGTGACCGGGTCCACTCCGTACAGCTGGATGGACCGAGGCGTCTCGGCCGCGTCGAAGTGGACCAGCTGCATGGTCTTCTCATTGCGCTCGACCAGCGCCCTCGTGGTGATCATCTCGCTCACGAACAGCCCCTTGCCGCCGGAAAACTCGCGGCACAGGGTGCGGAAAGGGGCGTTGGTGATGCCGGCCATGGGGGCGAGCACCACCGGCGGCTGCACGGAGTGCGGGCCGATGGAGAGCATGGGGAGCGCGGTGGTCATGGGCCCATTGTCCCGTACGGCACGAGTCATTAGTGAGCCGTACTATCCGCGTATGCCCGAGCTCACCCACCGGCGGCGGTTGCTGGTGCTGGCGATCTGCTGCATGAGCCTGCTGATCGTGAGCCTCGACAACACCGCGCTCAACGTCGCCCTCCCTTCCATGCGCAAGGAACTCGGGGCGACGGTCGCCGGGATGCAGTGGACGATCGACGCGTACACGCTGGTCCTCGCCTCGCTGCTGATGCTCGCGGGCTCCACCGCAGACCGGATCGGGCGGCGCAGGGTCTTCAAGACCGGCCTCGTGCTCTTCACGCTCGGCTCGCTGCTGTGCTCCCTCGCGCCGAACCTCGAATCGCTCGTCGCCTTCCGCATGGTCCAGGCCGTCGGCGGCTCGATGCTCAACCCCGTCGCCATGTCGATCATCACCAACACCTTCACCGAGCCGCGGGAGCGGGCCCGGGCGATCGGGGTGTGGGGCGGTGTGGTCGGAATCTCCATGGCCGCGGGCCCGCTGATCGGCGGCCTGCTGGTGGACTCGGTGGGCTGGCGGGCGATCTTCTGGCTGAATCTGCCGGTGGGGCTGGCCGCACTCCTGCTGACCATTCGGTACGTACCCGAGTCGCGCGCCCCGAAGGCACGCCGCCCCGACCCCGTCGGCCAGCTGCTCGTCATCGCGCTGCTCGGATCGCTCACGTACGCGATCATCGAGGCACCCGTGGCGGGCTGGACGTCACCCTTGATTCTGCTGTTCGCGGGAACGGCCGTTTCGGCACTCCTGTGCCTTCTCGTGTACGAACCGAGACGGACCGAGCCACTGATCGATCTCCGGTTCTTCCGGAGTGCGCCCTTCAGCGGGGCGACGGTGATCGCGGTGTGCGCGTTCGCCGCGCTCGGCGGCTTCCTCTTCGTGAACACCCTGTATCTCCAGGACGTGCGCGGCTTCTCCGCGCTGCACGCCGGGCTCTACATGCTCCCCATGGCGGCTCTGACGTTCGTCTGCGCACCGCTCTCGGGACGGCTCGTAGGCAGCCGCGGGCCGCGCCTGTCACTCCTGGTGGCCGGGGTCACGATGGCGGCGAGCGGCGTGCTGTTCGCGGCGTTCGAGGCGGAGACGTCCACACCCCTGCTGTTCACCGGGTACGTGCTGTTCGGCGTGGGCTTCGGCATGGTGAACGCGCCGATCACGAACACCGCCGTATCCGGGATGCCGCGCGCCCAGGCGGGCGTCGCCGCCGCGGTCGCCTCGACCAGCAGGCAGGTCGGTACGACGCTGGGCGTCGCCGTCATCGGCGCGGTGCTGGCCGCCGGGGTGCACGGCCGGCCGTACGCCGACACGTTCGTGGCGGCGAGCAGGCCGGCCTGGTGGATCATCGCCGGCTGCGGACTGTGCGTACTGCTGGTGGGAGCCCTGACCAGCGGACCATGGGCGCTGCGGTCGGCCCGCCGGACGGCGGCCCGGCTGGAGGACTGCCCGACGGGCCGGTCGTCGGCGGGCGCGGTGCGCTGAAGGACACGCGAAGGGGCCCGGACCGCTGTCTGTGGACGCTGTTGGTTTATTCGGGCCCTGTTGCTTCTTGCTTCGCCCCGCTGGATCTATCCGGCGGGGCGAAGTGCTGCGAAGTGGCTGGTGCGGGTGCGGGCCC
>NZ_JAGGPA010000052.1 GCF_018614035.1 Streptomyces sp. ISL-96 | reverse complement strand
TGTTGAACGACTCTGAAGATGCCTATGTGGGCGGTGAGTTGGGGCATTGTGTGTGCCGACAGATTCGAGCGCATGTCGGTGCGGCCCTGGAGTTCGTTGGCGGCGGCACCTTGCCGATGAGGGCATGCGAAGGCCCTCCCGGTGATCTCTTGGCCGAGGTGTCCCGGGAGGGCCGTGGTAGCACGCGGAGGTGCTGTGCTCACGGTAGGGACGAATGCGGCCGAGGTCGAGACCCGGTTGGCCAACGGAGAGTTGGCATGCCCGGATTGTGGGGGTGTGCTGGCGCCGTGGGGCTGGGCCCGGAGGCGGGTGCTGCGGAGCGGGGCGGGGGTGGTGCGGCTTCGTCCGCGTCGCGCCCGGTGCGGTGGGTGTGGTGGGTCGCATGTTCTTCTCCCCGTGTTCGTGCTGGTCAGGCGGGTGGATCTTGCGGAAGTGATAGGGGCGGCGCTGGCCGCGAAAGCGTTGGGGGCGGGGACGAGGGTGATCGCCGGGCGTCTTCGGCGGCCGGTGGACACCGTCCGGGGCTGGCTTCGCAGGTTCTTCGCGCGGGCTGAGCAGATACGGGCGTACTTCACGGTGCTGCTGGTCGATGCGGGGGTGGATCCCGTGATGCCGGCCGCGACGGCGACGCCATTCGCGGACGCGGTCGCCGCGGTGGTCGGGGCCTGGAAGGCGGTGGCCTCGCGCTGGCCGGACGTCGGCGAGGTGTCGCTTTGGCACCTGGCCTGCGCGGCCTCCGGCGGCCGGTTACTCGCGCCGTCCTGGCCTTGATCGTCGATCAACACGAACTCCCTCTGACGCGGAGGGGTTTGCTCCTGAAAGCCTCGGCGGGCCCATAGCCCCGGCGAGGTGTCAGGAAGGTGGACGTGTCGAAGAAAGACGACGAACAGGCGAACCGGCTGGAAAGAGCCCGGTCGATCGGCCTGTTCCGATACATGCTGATCAGAGAGGCCGCGGACCCGACGCTGACCAGTCGTCAGCGCGGCAAGCTCGTGCGCCATCTGGCTTCGCAGGAGCACACCGATGCGGACGGCCGGACGGTGAGGATCACCCGGTGGACGCTGGACCGGTGGATATTGGACTGGCGTCAGGGCGGGTTCGACGCTCTGGTGCCCTCCACCCGCCAGTCCCAGCCGCGGACCCCACCGGAGGTGTTCGAGCTGGCCACGGCGCTCAAGAAGGAGAACCCGGACCGCACGGCCGCGCAGGTCAGAAGGATTCTGCGGGCCCAGCTGGGCTGGGCGCCGGACGAGCGCACGCTCCAGCGGATGTTCCACCGCACCGGCCTGGTCGCGCTGAGGGCTCCCAAGGCGTCGGCGGTGTTCGGCCGGTTCGAGGCCGGCCGCCCGAACGAGATCTGGACCGGGGACGCGTTGCACGGGCCGCGGATCGGCGGCCGCAAAACCTACTTGTTCGCCTTCGTGGACGATCACAGCCGGGCGGTGGTCGGGCACCGCTGGGGGTTCGCGGAGGATACCGTCCGCCTGGCCGCGGCCCTGCGGCCGGCCCTGGCCGCCCGCGGCGTCCCGCAGTACATCTACGTTGACAACGGGAGTGCTTTTGTCGATTCGTGGTTGCTGAGGGCCTGCGCGAAGCTCGGTATCAAGCTGGTGCATTCCACCCCGGGACGGCCCGAAGGCAGGGGCAAAATCGAACGGTTCTTCCGCACCGTGAACGGTGAGTTCACCGTCGAGATCGCTTCCGACACCGGCGAGGTGGGACGGGAGATCAAGGACCTCGCGGAGATGAACCGCCTGTTCACGGCGTGGGTTGAACAGACCTACCACCGGCGGGTGCACTCCGAGACGAAGATGGCGCCGCTGGAACGCTGGATGGCCGGCGCCCCGTTTCCCGTTCCGGCCCCGGCCGACCTGGCCGAGGCTTTCCGCTGGTCCGAATACCGCAGCGTCGGCAAGACCGCGACGGTGTCTTTGCACGGCAACCGCTACCAGGTCGACCCGCACCTGGCCGGCCGCAAGGTCGAGCTGGTCTTCGACCCGTTCGACCTGACCTTCCTGCGGGTCCGTGTCGAGGGCCAGGACGCGGGCACCGCCCTGCCGTTCCAGATCGCCAGGCACTCTCACCCCAAGGCCCGTCCCGAGATCCCGGCCGACGAGCCCAGGCCGACGACCGGCATCGACTACCTCGGTTTGATCGACGCCGCGCACTCGGCCGAGCTCGGAGAAAAGATCAACTACGCGGCCCTTGGCTGGGACGGCCCCGCCAGCGTCGACCTGACCGGCACAAACGACGATGCCGCAACCTCCTGATCCGGCCGGGCTCGCGGTGTTCCTGACCGAACTGCACGGCTTCTTCGAAGCCTGCGACGAGGACGTCGACGCTGCCCTGGCCAGGTACTTCGGCGAGGACACCGCCGTCGACTGGATTACCGCCGGCCTGGAGCTGTTCATCGAAAACCTCACCGGCTGCCCCCTGACACCCGTCCCCACCTGCGAACCTTCCGGAGCACAGACGTGATTGAGAAACTCCAGGCCCACTACGGATTCGAGCGCATGCCCTTCGGCCGGAACCTTTCGCCCGGCATGCTCCACCGGCACGACTCCCACAACCAGGCCGTCGCCCGGATCTCCTGGTGCATCTCGGAGCGGTCCATCGGCGTGGTCACCGGCGAGGTCGGCGCCGGCAAGACCGTCTCGGTCCGCACCACCCTGGACGCACTCGACCCCTCGAAATACACCGTCATATACCTGCCGAACCCGCTGATCGGGGTCCGCGGCATCCATGAGGAGATCGTCAACTCCTTCGGACAGACCCCCTCCCACCTGGGCTCGCGCCTGACCGTCCAGACCGGCAAGGCCCTGATGGCCGAACGCGAGGAACGCGGGCGCACCCCCGTTCTGGTCCTGGACGAGGCCCACCTTCTGTCCTACGAACAGCTCGAAACGGTGCGGATGCTGACCAATCAGGGCATGGACCAGGACTCGCCGCTGTCCTGCCTGCTGGTCGGCCAGCCGACCCTGCGGCGGACGATGAAACTCGCCGTCCTGGCCGCCCTCGAACAGCGGACCGCCCTGCGCTACACGATGCCGGGCATGACCTCCGCCGAGACCACCAGCTACGTCGCCCACCACCTCAAACTCGTCGGCAGGCCGGACCAGCTGTTCACCGAGGACGCACTCGCACTGATCCACACCACCTCGCGGGGCTACCCCAGAGCGGTCAACAACCTCGCCCTGCAAGCCCTGGTCGCCGCCTTCGCCACCGGCAAGAACCTCGTCGACGAGGCCGCGGCCCGCGCAGCCGTCAGCGAGGTGGTCGACTGAGCAACCGGCACCTCGCCGACGAAAACGACACCTCACCGATGACCGCCCCGCCCGGACCCCCCGGACGGGGCGTCTCCGTCTCCGTTCGTCGGCACGGTGAACGCCGCCTTCGTCGGCATTTTCAACGCCGGGCAACAGTCAGGCTCTCGACGTCGTCCAACTGGGTCCAGGCCGGGGTGTGCTCGGTGGCGGCGTGGGTCTTGACCGCGACCCACCGGCCGAGGCGGTAGACGTCGCCCACCACGGCGGCCTGCCACTGCTCCGCGTAGGTCTGCATCACCAGGTCGCCACGGCGTACGTGGGGGGCGTCGGCGAGGGGGCGCAGCGCGGCGGCCGGGACGGTGGTGCGCTCTCGGTCCGTGGCCTGGGCGGGCTCGACCTCCCAGTCGTCCCCGGCCGGGGCCATCAGCTCCCAGTCCCCGGGGCGCCCGTCCACGGCCACGATGTCACCGGTCCGGAAGTCGACGGCCGGGGCCGCAGCGGGGGTGGGCGCCGGAGCCTCCTCGGCGGCGGGCGCGGCCTCCCCGACGGCCGGGGCTTCGTCCCGGATGCGCTCGGCGCCGCCGTTACGGATCGTGGGCCAGGGGCGGGGGGTGTCGAAGTAGCGCACCGACACGGTGAAGGGGAAGTTCGCCTCTGCGGTCCAGCGCTCCAGGGTGTCGGCGTTGTCCGCGACGACCTGCCGGGCGTGGGCGGTCATGAGGTCGACGTAGGTGTAGCGGCGCTCTCCGGCGACGTAGTGGCCGGCGACCTTGAAGTCCTTGCCGGGGCCCTGTCCCAGGCCGAGGCGGCGCAGCTCGCGGGCGACGGCTACGGCCGGGGTGCGGGGGGCGGTCATCAGTGCCACGTGGGCTCCTTCGCTGGTGGGGTGGGGCGCTGGGCGCGTCCTCACCTCCACATAATGACAACACCACGTTGCAACGTCAAGTTGCAACGTGGTGCGTCGGGTCGGCGGGGTCAGTCGGCGGCGCGGGCCAGGACGGCGAACGTCAGGGCGGCGTCCACTCCCTCGCGCCACGACCCACCGGTGGACTGCTCGCCCCAGGCGCGGGCCACGTGCGCCGGCACGGGCACGCCCCGGTACGCCTGGGGCACGGTGCGGTCCTCGGGGAGCGGGGCCGGGGCGGGCTTGATGTACCCCGCCGTCTTGCCGCCCCGGGCCAGCCTCAGCTCCCCCTCGTACCAGTGGTGGGTGGCCCCGCACTGGAGCTGAGCGGCCAGGAACCGGGTCACCTCCGCCCGAGTCTGGAGCGGGGCCACGTCTCCGAGGTTGCTGATCACGTGGAACACGTCCACGCCCCGGAGTCCCACGTCGTCCAGGAGGCGCGCGGCGACCTCCAACAGGTACGCGCCCTCCGCCTCGTCGGTGCACGGGAACTCCCCGAACTCCACGAGGCGGGCCCGCTTGTCGCACAACAGGCACAGGAAGGCGTACGCGCTGCCGGGGCCGTCGATGCCCTCCCCGGTGTTCGTGATGCGGTGGGCCCCTGCCTCCAGGCCCGGCCGCGCCTCCTCGGCCGGCGCCTCGGTCGGCTCGTCGCCGGCGACCTCCTCGACGGCGGGCGCTTCCTCGGCCGGGTCGGCGGCGGGCGCCGCCTCGAGGACCCCGGCGGGGGCCGGGAACAGGCCGACCGCTCGGAGCGCGTCGCGGATGGCGTCCACCCGCTCGTCGCCGGCCGCGCCCCGGGTGCCCGGGAGGTACCAGTAACCCTCCTTCCGGTGCCACTTCAGGCCCTGGTCGCGCAGCGCGGGCGCGGACCCGTCGCCCCGGCGGGTGCCGCGCACGACGACGCCCTCCTCCTCGGTGTGGGTCACGTCCAGGCCGGGGCCGAACAGGGCGGCCGGGGCGGCGGGCTCGGCCGGGGCGGCGGGCTCAGGCGCGGCGGCGGCCGCGGCCTCCTGGGCGGCCTTCCAGCGGCGCGGAAGGACCACCTTCCGGGCGATGTCCAGCACCTGGTTCACGCCCCAGGACCCGCTGATGAACTCGCCCTCGCAGGTGAAGCCGCCGTTCGCGGCCTGGGTGTCGGCGTCCTCGCCGTTGGCGGTCTTCCACAGGGCCAGGGACTCGGCGCGGACCTCGTCGGACACCTCGTGGTGGAGGCCGATGTGGTTGACCACGGGCTTCCCGGTGACGCGCTTGCCGTCGATGGTGACGGTCACCTCGTTGCCGGTGGACTCGTAACGCTCGTCGTAGCCGTTCCAGGAAGACCCCTGCATGGGGCGGGCGATGGCGGCGACGTCGGCGTCGGTCGGGCCGTCCGTCCATGTCACGTCGATGCTGGCGGAGCCGGTGCCCTTTCCGCGGCGGACGGAGAACTTCGCGCCGGGGAAGGCGGCGGTCAGTCGGCGCTTGATCTCGGCGGACACGTAACGGGCGTCGATGTACGTCGTCATGGCGCTGCTCCCGGTTCCGGGGGGCTCGGTGCCTCCCTCCACACACATAGTTGCACCCTCACGTTGCAACGTCAAGTTGCGACATGAGGGTGCGTGTCGAGCGGGCCGGGCGGAGGGGACGCCCGGCCCGGGGCCGGTCAGGCGGCGGGGGCGGCGGACACGTCCACCAGGACGTCGTCCTGGTCCGCGTAGTCGGCGGCGTACGCGGCCAGCAGCTCCGGCAGGTCCGGGAGTTGGGTGGTGGTGTCGAAGCGCAGCAGGGCGGTGCGCTCGCCGTTCTCGATCCGGACGGCGCTCACGGAGTACAGGGCGGCAACCACGGGGGGTCCTTTCGGTGGTGGTGCGGCGGTCGGGTGGCGGTGGGGGTCAGGAGGCGGCGAGGGTCGAGCGGACGCCCAGGCGCCACCCGTCCCCGAGGGGGGTGGTCCAGGCCCCGCGCACGAGCGCCGGCACGGGCACTCCGGCGTACGTGGTCGGGACGGTGGTCAGGAGGGCGTCGCACTGGCCGCACAGGGCCAGGCCGCGCGCCTGCGCCTGGTGCTCGGGCATGACCTCCTGGCCCCGGTAGGTCTCGGGCTTGCCGTTCAGGGCCGGGCAGGCGGAGTCCGGGTGGTAGGCGGTGCGGTGGGTGCCGATGCGCACGTGGACCGTGCGGGCCGGGGCCTCCGTGGCCAGCGGGGCGGTGATGCGCTCCGCGGCCTCCTCGACGTCCAGCACCCCGATGCCGCGCTCGACCCCGGGGCCGATCAGGCGCCACCCCCACCGGGCGCCCATGTACGTCAGCTCCCAGCAGGCGCCCCCGTGCTGGACGGTGCGGGTGACCCGGGTACCGGGCTTGATCGGGCCCAGCTCCAGGCCGGCAGCGGCCAGGGCTGCGGCGAGGCTCTCCAGCGCGGCGGTGGGGATCGTGCGGGGCAGGTGCGACATCGCGGGCCCTCCGTTCCTCGGGTGGTGTGGGGTGGGGGGCCGGGCACCGTGGAGTGCCCGGCCGGGGTGGGTCAGGTGCCGCAGGAGCAGGGGGCCGGGTCGCTCTCGTACTCCGCGAGCGTCCAGGCGAGCACCTGGCGGTGGTGCTCCAGGTACTCCGTCAGCCGGTCGGTGCGCCGGCCCTTGCTCGCCGCGATGTGCACGTAGCGCTCGCGCTCGGCCACTTCCTTGCGCTGGTCCAGGACGTCGGCGGCCCGGGAGTATGCGGCGCAGGAGAACGAGGTGAAGACCGACCGTCCGGCGGGGGTCTTGGCCACCGGCACCACGCGCGCGCAGTCGTAGGTGACGGTCACCGGGCTCTGGCACACGGTCATGCCCTGGGGCAGTTCCACGGTGGTCCCGGACGGGAAGGTGAAGGTCGGCATCAGGGGCGTCCTCTCGGGCGGTGCGGGGTGGGGGCCGGGCACCGTGGGGTGCCCGGCCGGGGCGGGGTGGGTCAGGCGGCGGGGGCCAGGACCAGGGCCGGGGCGGCGGCGACGGCGACCTTGAAGGTGTCGCGGCGGGCCTTGCGCGGGGGCACCAGGCCCTGGTCCGCGTAGTCCAGGGCGACCTGGTCGCCGTCCAGGACGCTGCCGCCGGGGGTGCGGGCGACGGTCACGCGGCCGAAGGTGCCCACCGGGATCTGTCGCAGCCACTTCTTCTCGACGTCGGCGGCCTTCGCGTACTGCTTGGCCTTCGCGTCCAGGTCCGCGAACCGGTCGGCGTGCTGCTCGATCTCCTCGACGGCGGGCAGCTCCTCGGCGGGCAGGACGGTGTCGGCGGCCGGGGCCGGGGCCAGGGCGGTGCGGCCCAGGCGCTCCGCGATCTCCCCGACGGTGCGGGCGGCGCTGCGGGCGGCGCGGCGGGCGAGGGTGTCCAGGCGGCGGGTGGCGGTGCGGGCGGCGCGGCGGGCGGCGGTGGCCTCGGCCTTGGCGTCCTGGGCGGCGGTGGCCAGGGTGGCGCACTTCGCGGTCAGGCGCTCCACGCGGCGCTCGGCGGCGGCCAGGCCCTTGCCGGTGCGGATCGCGGTGCGCAGCTCGCGGCGGGCGGTGGCGGTGGCGGCGCGGGCGGCCTTGAGGCGGTCGGCAGCGCGGTCGGCGCGGGCAGCGGTGCGGGTCTCCTCGCGGCCGGCGACCTTCGCGGCGGTCTCGGCCTCGGTGAGGCGGGCCATCATCTGCGCGGTCTTGGCGGTGCTGTTCATCGCGGTGTCCCTCCGTCTGGTCCAGGCCCCTCGCCCTTCCCGATACCCATAGTGTTGCAACACGAGGATGCAACGTCAAGTTGCAAAGGGGGGTGCGAGGGCCTTTCACCCGGGCGGGTCATGTGGGCCGGCCGGCGAGGTGTTCGGCGCTGTTCAGCGGCGTTCGCTGAACACCCCTGAACAGCCGGGCGCCCCGTCCTCGTCGGGCGAGGCGGGGCGTCCGCGGCGTGGTGTTCAGCGGGTTGCTCAGGCGATCGGGGCAACCCAGTACCGGGTGGCCGCGCCCCACAGGCGGCACTCACGGCCGGTCGCGTCCTGGGCGTACCGGGTGCCGTGGGCCATCCAGGTCCGGGTGATCGTCAGGGGCTCCCCGGTGCACTGCTTACGGTCGCTGGCGGGGCGGAACCCGTCCGCGCCTTCCTCGCCGTACAGGTGGAACGGGGCCTCCATGCCCTTGAGCGTGCGCCACTCCGGCGCGACGGCCGGCGCCTCGGTCTCCTCGACCACGGGGGCCGGCGACTCCTCGACCACCGGGGCCGGGGCCGACTCCTCGACCACGGGCGCCGGGGTGGGCTCCTCGACCGGGGCCGGGGTGCTCATCGCGCGGGCGGCCTCGCGGTTGTCGATCACCCGCTGGACCTCCTTGCGGCGGCGCAGCATCCGTGTGGCGGCCAGGACGGCGGCCATGTCCACGGCGCCGGCCTCGGCGGGGGCGTCCTCCTGGATCGGGGTGCCGGTGAAGTCCACCCGGATCGGGGCGGCCTCTCCGCGTACCCACACGCGCTCGCCCTGAGCGTCGCGGGCGACGATCACGGCCACCTTGTTCACCGTGAACCGCTCCTCGGCGGCGTTCCAGCGGGGCATCCGGCGCATCTTGGCCACGGTCTCCAGGAGGGCGTCGGCGTCCAGGGTCAGGACCCGGTCGTCGCTGTCCGTGCCGTTGGCGTGCAGGACCTCCACGGCGGCGGTGTAGGCGGTCACCCGGACCAGCGCGGCCGGGGCCGGCTCAATGTCGTCCACCTCCGGGGCGCCCTCCACCTGGGCGGGCTCCTCGACCTGGACCGGCTCGGCGGCGGCGGGCTCCACCTCGTCCACCTCCGGGGCCTCCTCGGCGGCGGCCGGCGCCTCGGTCTCCTCGACCTCGTCGGGCGCGTCCTCGGTGGCCGGGGTCTCGACCTCGGTCGGCTCCCCGGTCGGGGCGGCGGCGCGCTCGGCGGCGATCCGGTTGCAGGAGACGCACTCCTTCATCTTGGCGGCGTCGGCGGCGGTCAGGACCCGGGACACCGTCCGCTCGCACAGGGTGTCCGCACTGAACGCCTCGGCGTCCGTCTTGTGGGCGGTGCGACCGTTGCCGACCTGGGCCGGGGCGTACTGGGCGGTGGCGGTGGTGGCGGCCATGGTGTCCTCCTGGGCTGGTGGGGCGGTCCGTTCGTCCGTCCCGATACCCATAGTGTTGCAACATGAGGTTGCAATGTCAAGGTGCAAGGTGGACCGTGGGCCACCTTCACCCCTGCGGGTCACGAGGCGCCGGCCGCAACGACCGGACGCCCCGGTCCTCGGGCGAGGCGGGGCGTCCTGGGAGCGAGGCGGGGCGGGTCAGGCAGTCGGGACCGGCGCGGAGTCGTGGACCGCGTCGGCGGTCAGGCCGTAGCTCGCGGCGTGGCGTACGGCGCGGTCCCGGCCGTGGAAGCGGGGCCAGGTGCGGTCATCCCGGCCGATTGCCACGGCGTACCGGGCGGCCGGCGCCCCGAGGGTCTCCCGGATCGAGGCGGCGGCCTCGAAGGTCACCCGCGCCTCCGCCCCCCGGACGGCGGTCCGGTAGACGCGCTCCGCGGCGACTTCCTGCTCCTGAGCGAGGAGGTCGGCGGTGGCGGCGACCACCTCCAGGGGGGCGCCGGTCTCCTGGACGAGGTCGGCCAGGCTCGGGGGCCAGGCGTCCACGATGGCGTCCACGGCCGGGGCGGCGGCCACGAAGAACCCGGCGGTCGGCAGGTACGGGGACCAGATCGCGTACCGGCCACGGGCCATCCGGGCGCCCTCGTCCCAGATCGCGCCCAGGAAGTCGGCGCCGCGCTCCACGATCCACTTCCCGGGCCCGTCCTCGTGGACCTTGACGTCGTCGTGGCGCTCGACGTCGGTCGGGGTGGCGGCCGGGGCCCGGTCGGCGCCCGCGATCCGGGCGGCGTGGACACCCTCGGCGGCCCAGTCCCGGAACACGTACGTCGCGGTCGGGGCGACCTGCCCGTCCGTAGTAACCCAACCGTAGCGGGTGCGGGTGCTCTCGCTCGCCCGGTAGGTCCATCCGGCCACGAGGTCCGCGTCGATCGCGGTCACGGGCTGGAAGTCGCACGCGCGGCGGTGGACGCGGCGGGTCGCGGTCTGGGCGGCGGCCTGGTCGGCGCCCGTGCCGTACGCCTCGGTCAGGGCCTCCGCGAGGGTCAGGCGGTCGGCGTCGGCGGGGCGCGGCTTGCCGGTGAGGTGGGTGTAGAGGGCCCATCCGAGGGGGCTCAGGTAGTAGCCGGTGCCTCCCCGGGCGTCGCGGCCCTGGGCGATGAGGCCGCGGCGGTGGACGGCTCCATGGGTGCCGCCGCCTTGGCCCAGGTTGGTGCGGGCGGTGCTGCCCTGGGGGTTGCGGTCGCCCCAGAAGATCAGGGCCTCGGTCATACGGGGGGTCATGCCGTCTGCGATCTTGGCGAGCTGGTCCATGGGGTCCTCCGTGCGGTGCAGGGGGGCGGGCTGTTCGTCCGTCCCGATACCCACAGTGTTGCAACATGAGGTTGCAATGTCAAGGCGCATGATGGGCCCGCCCCACCTTCACCCCTGCGGGTCACGAGGCGTCGGCCGCAACGACCGGACGCCCCGGCCTCGGGCGAGGCGGGGCGTCCTGGGCGGCGGGGTGTCACCCCTGGCGCTGCTCCTCGGGCACGTGGGCGAACAGGCACTGCGCGGACCGGCCCATGCGCTCCGTCTCCCAGCCCTGCCGGCGCATCCGGTCCTCCAGGCAGTCCAGGGCCGCACCGTGGAGCGGAGTGTCGCGGCGGATGATCTGGCCGCCCTCCAGCCAGTAGACGGCCACCCGGCCCTGTCCACGCGGGTTCACCATGTACCCGCGCACCTGCTGCTCCTCCTCGGTCGGCTCGGAGACGTCGTGGTGGTCGGTGAGGCGGGCGGCGGCGAGGCCGGCGAGGGCGCGGCGGGCGGCGAGCACGTCCGGGTGGGTGACGTCCCGGGGCACGCACCCCTCCGTGGCGCCGTCGTGCTGGACGATCACGCCCTCCACGACCCGCCGGGCCGGGGCGTTCTCGGCCGGTGCCTCGTCGCTGCCGCGCAGGGCCTCCAGCCCCTTGCGGATCTCGGCGACCGGGCGCGCGGCGAGCGCGGGCACCAGGTCGTGGCTCGTGGGGGCCAGGGTGCCGGCCTCGTGGTGGTCCAGGACGGCGCGCTCGGACTGCCACCGGTACTCCGTGCCCACCTGGGCGATCAGGCGGCCGAGGGCGGTCACCCACCCGTAAGCGGCCTGGGCGCCGTAGCCGGTGCGGAAGGTCCAGCCGACCGGCCGGGCCCGGTCGTCGGCGACCACGGGCTGGAAGGCGTGGGCGTGGGCGTACGCGGCGCGGGTGGTGAGGCGAGCGACGGCCTCCTCCAGGACGGCGGCGCGGTGCTCGGGGTCGGTGGCGTCCGGGTGGTCGCACACCCCGCACAGGCGGTGCGAGGGGGTGCCGTCCGCGGCCTCGTCGGTGTCCTCGGTGGCAGTCACCCCGCACTCCTGGCACCGGACGTCGCGGGCCCTGACGCGGCGCCGGTAGGTGAGGCGGTCCTCCAGGGTGAACGTGGCGGCCGTGTCGTCGGTGAAGGTCACCAGGACGTGGCGTACGTCGCTGGGGTGGCAGTCCTGGACGGTGTGCTCCTGCTCCTCGTGCTCGACCACGTCGCCGGGCTTGGCCGTGCAGGCGAGGAAGGTCGGGCGGGGCGGGTTGTAGCTGAACGCGGTGGTGTGGCGGCGGGTCAGCTCCTCGCGGTGGGCGCGGGGGGTCAGGAGGCTGCCGGGGCAGTGCCCCATGGTGCCGGGGGTGCGCTCGTGGACGTCCAGGGTGCCGTCGAGGCGGGCCGGGGCGAGGTGGTCGGCGTACCCGCACAGGGCGCGGGGGCCGGTGTACCCGTGGGGGGCGTGGAGTTCCAACTCCCGGGCGTGCTCGCACTCGGCGGCGAGCCACTGGGCCCCGCCTTCCACGATCACGCGCAGGGGTTCGCCGGCGAACTCCGGGGCCATGGAGGAGACGGTGCGGACCTTGCCGTCCGCGCACACGATCAGGTCGCCGGGCTTGAAGGGGCCGGGCTGCTCGGGCTCGGCCATGCGCTCCGCGATGCGGTCGGCGGTCGCCGGGGGCAGGGAAGCGCCGTGGCGGTGGGCCTCTGCGGCGCTGCGGTCGTCCATCTCCGCGCGGTGGGCTGCGCGGGCGGCGGTGGCCGTCTCCCGCTGCGCGGCCAGGGCGGCGGCGCGCTGGGCGGCGGGGGAGGGGCGCTGCGCGTGGCGCTCGTCGGACAGGACGGCGGCGGGCAGCATCGCGGCGGCGTCCTCGCGGGTGGGCTCCAGGGCCATGGAGAACGTGCCGTCGTGGGTGATGTACCCGTACCGGGTGGCGGGGGTGGTGGTGGAGCGGAAGGTGTACCCCAGGAGCCTGCCGTTCGCGTCCTCGGCGGTGCGGAAATCGTTCGCGTCGGCGTGGACCTGGTTGACGATGCCGCGCGCCTGGTCGGGCATCAGGAGCGGTGCGGCGGGCACGGGGCAGGGCTCGACCCAGGCCCGGAACAGGCTCGGGCCGCCGTACGTCTCCATGCCGGTGATCGTCCAGCCCAGGGCCTCCAGCGCGCGGGCTGCGTTGCGCTCGGGCTCGTACGGCAGCTCCTCGGCAAGTACGGGCGCGGGGTCGCCTTCCACAGTCACCGTGAGGCGCTGGACGCGCTCCTCGCCGTCGAGGACGGTCACGTAGTCCGCGAGGTAGCGGGGCGCGGCCGGGGCGGGCGGGTCGATGCGGTGGAGGACGTGGGGGGCGACGTTGCTGGTCGTGCCGTCCTCGAACGTGACGGCCTGGAAGGCGTACGGGCCCCGGTCCACGGTCATCCCGGCCGTGGTGCCGGGCTTCTCCCCGCCCGTCCAGCGCATGACCACGGGGGTGCCGTCCGCGTAATAGGTCAGCTCCGGGTCGAACATCGTCGCCGGGGTGGTGACGTCCTCGGTGAGGGCCTTGATCCGGGCGGGGGGCTCGACGGCGGCCGGGGCGGCGGGCTCCTCGACCGGGGCGGCCGGCGCCTGGGCGGCCAGGAGGGCCTGGACCTTCTTGACGCACCGGGTGCACTCCGCGCCCTTGGCGTCGCGCTCGTTCAGGACCCGGGCCACCGTGCGGCTGCACTGTGTGTCTGCCGTGAACTGGGCGGTGCTGACGTAGTGGACGGCCTGTCCGTTGCCGACCTGGGCGGGGGCCACCTGGGCGGTCCGCTGCATCTCGGCGGTGATCTGGGCCATCGGGTCCTCCTGTGGTGCGGGGGTGGGCTGTGCGCCCTCCCAATACGCACAGTGTTGCACTCTTGTGTTGCAACGTCAAGTTGCAACACCACATGGAAATCGACACGCGGAAGCGGTGCCGCGTTGCAACCTGATGTGGCACACTGCCCCCATGGCGACCCACACCCCCGAACAGGCTGCGCTGGCAGAGCTTGACCGGCTGACCAGCGCGTTCAACAAGGCCGAAGGCAACGTCGAAAAGGCGCGCAAGCCCCTGCACGAGGCCATCGTCAAGCACCTCCGGGCCCGCAGCGCGCCCCCCGGCGTCATCGCGGACCACACCCCCTACGACCGCAACCACGTCGGCAGGCTCGGCAAGGCGGCCGGGGTGCCCCCTCTGCGCGGCCCGAACGCTGCGCCGGCCCCGGAGTACGACGACGCGACCCAGGCCGCGGCCCTGGCCGAGCTGGACAAGCTGACCACCGCCTTCAAGAAGGCTGAGGGCAAGGTCGAGGAGGCGCGCAAGCCGCTCCATGAGGTGATCGTGCGCACCTACAGCTCACGCGTCCTGGGGCCGGGGGTGATCGCGGAGCACGTGCCGTACGACCGCAACCACGTCGGCCGGATCATCAAGGCGGCCGGCGCCCCGCTCATCCGGGGCTGAGGACCAGCGGGGGATACGCCGAGAGGGGCCGCGCACCGGGCAGTGCGCGGCCCCTCCGTCGCGCCCCGGGGTCAGGTCCGCCGCGGCTGCTCGGCGGTAACGTGCGCGGCTTCCGAGGCGGGGTGGTCTACCCGTGGCGGAACAGGATCAGGACGACGATCACGAGGAGCATGATCCCGCCGCCGATCCATTGGTTACGCGGGACGTCGGCGAGGTCGGCGAGGCGGAACGGCTCCGGCTCCGGCGTGGCATTCGCCCGCGCACAGCAGCAGCACTGCGCCGAGTGTGCGTGCTGGTCGTGGCTCATGACCGTCCCTCCCGTAATTCCGATCACCTCCATCATGGCTCACATCCTTGATCCACTGCTACATGCTGCTCTCGGCCAGGCACGGACGGTCAACTTCCGGGGTACTGCTCGATCTTCCACGCGCACGGTCCACGCTCGGGATCGGGGTCGGGGATGGACCGGAAGCCGCGCGCGATCTCCTCGGCGGTCCACTTGTTGCCCTGTGCACCGAACCCCTCTTCTGGGCCCCTCTCGGCGTTGTTGGTGTTGGTGTTGGCGTTCTGACCTGCGACAACACCGACCCCCTGGGGGTCCTCCTGGGAAGAGGGGAGAGGCGGGAAATCCTGGTGGTGTGTGCCGGGCCCATTCCCGGCCGGGGAGCGCACCCCGTTGCGGTAGGTGATGCCGGCCTCATCCAGCAGCCGTTTCACGGTCCTGGTGTCGGCCACGCGGAGGTGGTCGCGGAGGGTGGTGTGGAGTACCCCGCTGCCCCCTCGGTAGAGGTGATGGAGAGCGCGGATCACGGCCTCCGGGGAGGGGTCGGCGGGGGTCTCCGTCGGCTCCTCCTCGCCGCCTTCGGCCGGGGTGCCGGCGGGGGGTGCGTCGGGGGCGTCGGCAGGGGGTGCCGGGCGGCGGAACAGGCGGGTCGCCCAGGACGCGCGGGATGCCTGGGCCGGCTTCTCCTTGGACACCTCGGGGACCTCCTCGACGGCTCCCTCCGGGGAGTCCTCGGCCGGAGGGGTCTTGTCCTTCGCGGGAGCCTGGTCGGCCTTCTCCTTCGCGGCCTTGCCCTTGTCGGCGTCCTTCTTCGTGGTTTTGCTCATGGGGATCTCGATGTTGCCGGTGGCGGCCAGGACGGTAACCGTGAGCAGCAGGGCGCCGATGATCCACGGGGTGTAGGGGTACTGGATGGTCAGCCTGACGGCGGCGTACAGGAGGAAGGCCACCACGGCGAAGCGGGCGCCGAGGCTGCCGCGCTTGCCGTACTTCCCGGACAGCCATCCGGCGAGGAGGACCAGGAGCACGCCGATCCCCCGGCCGTACCAGGCGAGCATCTGGCCGAGCTCGCGGAGGAACCGGCCGATCGCGCGAAGCAGCGGGGGGCCGGCGGTCTTCCCGGCCTCCACGGCGAGGGGGCCGAGCTCGCGGAGCGGGCGCGGGTCGATGTACGGGCGGAGGTCCGGGACGGTCATGTAGCCGCGACTCGCCGGCGCCTCCTCGTCGTACTCCCCCGCGTCGTCCTCGTCGTCGCACTCCCCTGCCTCGTCGGGGTCCTCGTGGTCCTGAACGTAGTCCTCGTCGGCCTCGTCCGGGCCGTGCGCTGCGGTCTCGTCATCGGCGTCGTCGTGCTGGTCGCGGTCGGTGTCCGGCTCGGGCGCCCGGCGGGGGGCGATGACGGCCGCGGCCGGGGCGGGGACCAGGACAGGCCGCTCCCCCGGCCCCGGGGCCTCATCTGGCTCGGGGTCGGGGACGACGTGGAGGTGGGCGCCCATCAGGCGAAGCTCTGCATGATCGTGTCGATCTTCTGGGCGAGGAGCGAGTACGCCCCGCCCGCGCCGGAGGCGACGTACCAGAAGATGATGCCGATCACGGCCACCTGCCGGGTCGTGAGCTTCCTGTAGAGGATCACGCCGGTGAGGAACAGGCCGATGCCCGCCATGGTGACGCGGGGGACGACGTCGCCGAACAGGCCGAGCCCGTCGTTGACGAGGCTGGACACGAGGTCGAAAGGCGTTCCGGCCGCCTTGTAGGAGGCGCCGGCGACCATGGCCAGGAGCAGGGTCCACCACCAGCCGAGCGGCTTGACCTTGCCGCCGGTGCTCGTGCCGAACCAGAGGATGCCGGTCAGACCGAGGGCGAGTCCGGGGGCGCCGAAGGCGGGGATCAGGCTGCTGCTCATGCTGCTTTCCGTTCAGGGGTGGGTGGTCAGGCGGCCGGGGTGCCGTAGAGCAAGGCGCCGACGATCATCGAGACGAGGGGGATGCGGGTGAGCCAGGCGAAGACCGGGAACCAGCCGCGCGTGCGGTAGTCCAGGACCCAGACGCCGACCGCGACGCCGTACCAAACGCAGACGTAGAAGTCGGTCCAGGAGCCGTAGGTGTCGACCAGGTAGGCGACCTCAGCCGTGAAGAACTGCGGGACGCCCATGTAGAACCCGGCCCCGAGCGCGCTGCCGTTGTAGAGGAGGTGGCGCTGCTTCCGGGACATCCCGGACCACACCTCGATCAGGGCCTTCTTGCGCTCCGCGGAGTCCTTGCCGTAGACGGGCCGGCTGTAGGACTTACCCCCGGTGCCCCGGAGGCCCTGCCCCCAGCGCTTACGGATGGAGGGCGGGACCTTGTCGACGGGCTGGCCGTCCTCGCCCGCCTCTCCCCCGTCGCCGTCTTCGTCAGTGATGTCGGCGAGTTCGTCGTAGTCGTCGGGGACCTCGAGCTGGGTCTCGCAGTCGGCGCACCAGAACGCGAGGAGCTGCCCGGTGACCTTGTTACGGACCTCGTGCGGCTCCGGGTGCTGGCACGGCTCGCCGGACGGGCGCGCGGGCGCCGTCGCCGTGGGCTCGGGCTTGGCCTTGGGGGTGTCCGGGACGTCGAGGGTGAGGCCGGTCTTGCAGTCCGGGCACCAGTGGGGGACGACCTCCCCTGTCTCCTGGACCCGGAAGGTGTAGGGGTTCGGGTGCTTGCACGGCTGGTCAGTGGGCGCGCCGAGGGTGATGTCCTTGTTCGGCTCCCACCAGTCGGGCAAGTGGTGGTCGTCGTCGCGGGCCGCCCGGCCCACCCGGGCCACCGGTATGGTCGGCGGCTCGGTGGGCATGGGCGGCGCCTCGGGCTCGGTCTCGTCGGCGGTCTCCTCGCCCGCCTTGGGGTCGGCCTGCCTGCGGAACTGGAAGACGTCGCGCACGCGGAACGGGCGCTCGTCCTCCGGGGCCTCCGCGTCGGTGGTGTCCTCCTCGGTGGTGTCGCTCACCATGCCTCCCAGTTGAGGAGGGCGAACGCGAGGCCGGCGAGGGCGGTCAGGCCGCCGAGGAACCGGATGTCGCTCGCCTTCGCGTAGAGGGCGAGCGCGAGGCCGACGAGTCCGCCGGCCAGGACGACGTGGATCATGACGCCTTCTTCTTCTTGAGCTTGTCCTCGATCCGGCGGCGGGTACGGGGCACGGTCTGGACGTTCTTCTCGTCCTCGCCGTGCACTTCGTTCACGCGCTGGATCAGGGCCTCGTCGGAGATCTGGGGGTCGGCCGCCAGGGCAGCGCGGATGGTGTCGGACTTGAAGGGGCCGCCCACGGCGCGGAGGGCCGGGGGCGCCGGGGTCTCGGTCGCCGGCGGAACGGGCGCCTCAGCCGGGGCGGCAGGAGCCGCGGCCGGGGCCTGCTGCTCGCTGCCCGGGGCGGTCGCCGGAGGGGCCGAGGGGGCGGAGATGGTCACGGTCGGGACAGGGGCCTGGGCCACCGGCGCGGGGGCCGGGGCCGGAACCACGGGCGTGGTCGGGGCCGCGGCCTGGACGACGGCCGGGGCCGGGGCGGGCGCGGCGACCGGCGCCGGAGTGGGCTCTGCGGCGGGAGCGGGGAGGCTGTTACGCGCGGCCTCCGCGCTCGCCAGGATCGCCTCCGCGGCCTGGTACTCCGCCCCGCCCACGGCCCGCTGGTACGCGGCCCGGCGGTTGAGGCGGCGGACCCGGGCGCCGAGGAGCGCGCGGCCGGCGAGCTTCTGCTCCTGGTCCTGGACCCAGTGCGCGACGCCCGCGTCGAGCGGGACCGCGTACTCCCGGAGCAGCAGCCACCACGCCCCCTTGGCGACGACGTCGACGAACGCGCCGAACCCGCCTGCCCACGGCTGGTGGAGGGTGTGGCCGTATGCCGCGACGGCGCCCATGCTGAGCAGCAGGAAGAACCAGCCGGCGATCTTCGCGGGCCGGGCCCGGTCGGGCGCGGTCCTGTTCAGCCACTCGATCGCCAGGCAGAACATCCAGGCGACCGCGAACACCGAGCCCATGCCGTACGCGATGACGGAGGGGACCAGCGGGTCGAGGAGGCCGCCGAGGCTGGCCGTGCCGCCCGCGACCGCGACGGCGGTGAAGCCGACCGCGACCCCGGTGACGCCGCGCAGGATCAGGTCGTCCCACTCGCGCGGGGGGACCGGCTCCCAACCGTCGTACGGCACGGTGCGGGTCGAGGGGACGCCGTCGATGACGGTCGTCTCCTGCCGGTGCAGGCGCACCTTCCGGTACTTCACGCCCGGGATGCGCTGCTGCTCGGTGGCCTCGTCCATGGGTCTTGCCTCTCTGTCGCGACACGGGGAGACCGACCCGCCCCCGGGGGAAGGGGGGCGGGCCGGCCGGTCGGCCGCCGTCAGCGGGTGCGGCGGCGCTCTTTCTGCTCCCACGCCTCACCGGCGCGGGCTGCCTCGCGGACTCCCGCCTGCTGGCGGGCGCGGGCCTTGGCCTGCCGCTTCGCGGCGGCCCTGTCGGTGGCGGACTCGCGGCCCGCGTACCGGGTGGCGGCGAGCTTGCGGTCATTGCCGCCCTGGAGCCAGTCGAGTCCCTTCATCGCTGGCCCCTCGCCTTCTCCTTGTTGACCTGCTCCTGGCGGTCGGCGCGGGCGCGCTGGAGGAGTTCAGCGGCGGACGCGTTGGCGTCCTCAGTGACGGGGGTGGTGTCGGCCATCAGACCGTCACCTCCTCGACCACGGCGGGGACGAGGGTCAGGGCGGCGCGGCCGGTGTCGTGCCAGCCCTTGCACTTCCCGCACACCCACTGGGTGCCGTCGCGGCGCATCGCGCGCCCGCAGCACGTCGGGGCAGCGGACTGGTCCGGGCCGGGCTGCGTCGGGATGCTCGGCCGCTTGCCGGGCGTGGGCTCCGTACGGGGGCCGGGGATGCCGGTGATCCGGGGGATGGCCGGGTCGTTGTCGCCGTCCGGCCAGTCGTGACCGGCGGCCAGGACGGCGTCCCGGATGTGGAGGACGTACTCGCCGCGCGTGATGCCCTCGCGCAGCTCCGGCATGGCGGCCATGGCCGTCCGTGCGAGTCCGGGGGCGTCGCCGTCGAGGCGGCGGTCCACGAGGTTGTACGCCTCGGCACCGACGCACACCAGGAGTTTGGTGTTCTCCAGGACGTCGGTCGGGTTCACGGTGCGGAAGTGCTCTCCGATGGCGCGGAGGACGGCCACGGTGGACTCGTCCAGGCGGGCCTCGGGCGTCGCGCCTACCTGATCAGTACAGTTCATGGGTCAGCTCCTGTGATGGCAGGGGTCTGGCATCCGGCCCGTGTGCGACCACGGCGCCGGGGTTTGCAGGCGGTGCCCGGAGTGCGACCTCCGGGCATCGCCGTTTTCAGCGGCCCCGGCTTCCGCGTGCGACCACTTCGGCCGGGGCTTGTCGAGCAACATGGCGTTGCATTGCTCACTGTAAGGGAGTCCCTTACAGTGAGCAAGCGCCGACCCGCAGAAAAGGACCGGGGATGGCCGAGGAAGAGGCGTTGGAGGAGGAGGCGCGGCGCGTGATTGACGCACTGGAAGCCCTTGAGCAGATGGAAGACCCGGCGGCCCAAGCGCGCGCTATCAGCCGGGTGTTGCGAGACCAGCCGGCGCGCACGAAGAAGCTGAAGCAGATTCGGCAGGACTACGTCAGGCAGCAGCGGGCGGCGAAGGTCTCGTACCGGAAGATCGCGCAGGCGCTCGGCGTGTCAGCCGGAACGGTGCAGGACATCGAGCGCGGCTACTCCGGGTCGGGCCGTGACCGTAAGCGGAAGCTCGGGGAACAGCAGGGGGCGCCCGACGAGCCTCCTGCGTAGCGAAGTTGGGTGCGGCCGGGCGGCGTGGACGTCCGCCCGGCCGGTACGGGCCCAACCGTGCGCGGGAGCGTACAGCAGCAGCCCTCCACCAGGGTTCGGTGGAGGGCTGCTGTGGTGCGGGGGCGCGACGGGGTGGGCGTCAGCCGGCGGCCTGGGCGTCGAGGCCGGCGACGATGAGGTCCCGGAGTACGTCGGCGCGGTCGCGGCCGGCGGCGTAGGCGTTGACGCGGTCGAGGATGTCGGCGGGGAGGCGGGTCTCGACGCGGGGGCCGATGGTGGGTCGGCCGCCGAGGTTGGGGCCAGCCTCGTCCTCCAGGGCGCCGAAGTACTTCTCTACGGCGGCGTCTTCCTTGTTGAGGGTGAGCCAGTTCTTCGCGGACTCGTCGCTGATGAACCGGTACTCGTTGGTGCTGTCGGCGTAGTCGGTCCAGTCACACAGGACCCACTGACCCTTTGCGGTGCGGTAGAGGGTCTGGTGGGCGTGCTCGGTGCGGGTGTTCACGGACACCCTGTCGAAGTCGTTGACGTACTCGGAGTCCTCTCGGAAGAGGGTGGCGGATTCCAGGATGAACCAGCCGGCGAGGCGGCCGGTGTGGTCCTGGACGTTGACGCGGGTGCGGTCGGGCATGGGTGTCCCCCTGGTCGTCAGGCGGAGGTTTCCGCCGTCGTTAACCTTGGCGAAGGTTATGACCGGCGTCAACCGGTTTCGATGGATCGAGGGGGTGATGCTGTGGCCGGGTGTTCGAGTCCGCCGGGCCGTACGGGCTCCCACGTGGGCGGACGGTGGTGGACCGGCCATGTCGCCCGGTCGGAGTTGATCGAGTGGCGAGAGGCCGGGCCGGACGCCTGGGAGGCTCCGGGCGCGTGACGCGGGGGGGCGGTGCGGCGAGGGATTCGAGCCCGTGAACGCCCCCTAGGAAACCTAGGGGTTAGGGGTCCGCGGCGGCTCGATGGTTCAGGGGTCACTTTCCGTACACGCGTGATCACCCGGGGGTCGAGTGCTACCGCATCCGGTGTGTCTGTCGGGCTGTCCGTGGGCGGCTCGGTGGCTCGGGTCTTCATCGCGGGACTGCGGGCGCGCTGGCGTCCGCATGGCCGAAGGAGGATCCCTATGGCCCTGACCGTGCCTGCCCCGAGAGGGCCGGGTCTCATGCCGCCCACTGTCGAGGTGGTGCTGGCGTACGCGGCCGACCAGACCGTCAAAGCCGCGCAATCCCTGTGGCCCCATTCCACCGTCCAGGCCGGGGAGGTCGCCCCGAGCGTCACGAGCTACGTGCAGCGCGTCCAGGTCGACGGGCGGCCCCTGTACGGGAAGCTGCCGATCCTGGGCGCGTCGCTGGTGTCGGTGCTGCGCGGGGTGCGCGGGGACTGGGCGACGGTGAAAGCGGCCCAGGCCGCCTATGCCCAGGCGCCGGACTCCCTGGTCCGGCGCGAGGGGCAGCAGCTCATGACCCTGGCCGCGGCCGGGGTGCGCGTGCCCAGGGTGGCCGGGTGCGCCGGCGGGGTGCTGTTCACCGAACCGGTTCCGGGCCCGACGCTCGGCGAGCTGATCGCGCGGGAGCCGCACCGTACGGCCCTGCTGCTGGGGCGCGTCGCTGACCAGATCGGCAGGGGGCTGACGCGGCCGGGTGTCGCGGCCCGGGTGGACCGGGTGGCGATCCGGGAGCGGTCGATCACGGACACGTTCCAGCGCAAGTTCGCGGCCGGCAGCAGCACTTATCTGCGCGACACGGGGCACGGTGAGCTGCTGGGCGTGGTGATCGGGCGGCTCCGCGAGGTGCCGGTGCGGCCGGCGCCGTTCCAGCCGGTCATCTACGGGGACTTGAAGCCTGAGCACGCCGTGTTTCCGTCCGGTCCGGACGGGCCGGTCGTGTTCCTCGACCCGGGGCTGCAACGCGGCCGGCCGTGCGCGGACGTGGCAAAGGTGGTCTCTCGTACGGTGTTGGGCCTGGTGGCCGAGCCGCTCCCGCCCGAGGATGCCCGCGCGGTGCTGTCCGGGATCACCGCGTTCACGGCCCGGCTGACGGCCGAGATGGAGCCCGACGATCAGGAGGCGTGGCTGCGTCAGTTCCTCCTGCTGTGGCTGATGGACACGGTCAACATCCTGACGACCTACCTGTCGGCCCCGGCCGGCCTGCCGTTGTCGGCCCAGGCCGCGGCCGTGGTGGAGCGGGCGGAGGTCGTCTGCCAGATGCTTGAGCACGCCACGGTGTCCATGGCGAGCCGGGCGCCGGCGGGCTCCTGGTGGCGGGTGTGCCTGGATGACGCCGTGTGGGCGGTCGTCGCATGAGCGAGATCGGTGTCATCGGCGCCGGCGCGGTGGGCCAGGCCCTCGGCGCGCTGCTGCTCACGACCAGGTGGTGTGAGTCGGTGGTCGTCACCTCCGGCAGCGGCGGTTCGGCCGCCGGGCTGGTCGCTGACCTGGACGACATGGGGCAGGTGACCGGCTCCCCCGTCCGGGTGGTGCACGGGGACCTGGAGCGGATGCAGTCCTGTGACGCGGTCGTGGTGTGCCCGCGTGCCCAGTTCACCAACCGGGCCAGCAGCGACATCAGGATGGCCGGGCTCACCGTAAACGGGCCCCTCGTCGCAGCATTGGGCCGGGAGTTCGCCGGCTACCGGGGCGTCGTGGTCATGGTGACCAACCCTGTGGACGTGATGACCCGCCTGTTCGCCGCCGTGTCCGGCTGTGACCGGGTGTTCGGTGTCGGCTCCAACACAGACACGGCCCGATATCGCCTCATCCTGGCGCGGCTGCTGGCGGTGTCACCGTCGGCGGTCGCCGGACACGTGATCGGGGAGCACGGCACCCACGCGGTGATCTGCGCCTCCTCGACCACGGTCAACGGCCAGCCGGTGCCTGTGCCGTTGCAGACCGTCCGGGACGAACTGGCGGCCCGTCCCGGCCGGATCAATGCCGGGATCGGCCGCACCAGGTGCGGACCGGCCGGCGCCACCCTGGCCGCCCTGGAACACACCCTCGGACACACGGACGGGGTGATCGAGCTGTCCGCGTCCTGGCGCGGCGGGTGGCTCGGAATCCCGTTGCGGTTCACCGCCGGCCGCCCCACCGTGTGCATCCCGCCCCTTGACCCCGGTGAGACCCGGCAGCTCGACGCCGCCGACGTCAAGATCCGGTCCGCGTATGACCAGCTTCACCAGACACTCAAGGAGACGACCGCATGACCGACATGTTCGCCACTCGCATCACGCCCGCCGACGGGTACGCCGTCACCGTCACCAGCCGCGCGGAGGCCGTCACGGACTGGGCGGTCCGGTACTTCGGCATGTGGTGGAACGCGGCCCGGGTGGACGCGGCCGACGTGACGGGGGCAGTCGTCGCTGCCGACGTCGACCCGGGCGAGGTGGCCGCGCTCACCGGCGCCGTCACCAGCGGGCAGCACGCAGAGGTGGTGTACGCCAACGACCGGATGGTCTACGGGGTCAACGGGGACGGCGTGGTGAGGGCCGCGCAGCCTGACGCGGGTCTGGCCTACCGGTGGGAGCCGGCCGTGCGCCGGCTGACCGTGGTCGGTTGCGACGAGACCGCCGTGGCGACGGCCGCGGCCCGGATCGCCCGCGAGGTCGTACGCGGTCAGCTCCTGGGCAACGGGTGGCAGATCCTCCACTCCTCGGCCGTCACCCGGCCGGACGGGCCGACCGTGCTGTCCCTCGGCGACAAGGGGGCGGGGAAGACGACCGTGGGGTTCCTCCTCGCGCGGGCCGGGTGGGGGCTGCTCGCCAACGACCGGGTGTTCGTGCGCGTCGAGGAGGGCGCCGTGCGGGTGCTGCCGTGGCCGTCGGCGGCGGCGATCGGGTTCGGGCTCCTGGACGCGATGGGCTGGTACGACGTCGTCCGCGACCGGGTTCGGGCCGGGGAGCAGATGCACCCGACGCAGCACCAGCGGGTCACTGACGCGCTGCTGGCCGACGAGCGGGAGCCGCTGTGGAAGTCGAGCGGGAAGGAGTTGAAGCCGCAGTTCTTCCCGGACCAGCTCGACACGATGCTGGGCATGAAGCTGGCCACGGAAGGCCGGGCGGCCGCGCTGCTGTTCCCCCGGATCACAGTCGGCGCCACCCCGGCAGTGAGCGACGAGGAGCGGGGCGTCCAGGACGGCGACTTCTTCAACGCCAAGACGGAGGACCGCTATCCGGACGTGTTCCGGCTCCTTCCGGCGGGCGGCGCGTCCGCCGGGCTGGCCGAGGCGCTGGCCGCCCTGCCGCACCGGTCGGTCGTCCTCGGGCACGACACGGCCGCGAACACGGCGCTGCTGGAGGAGGTGACAGACGGCCTGCTGTGACCCATACCGTGTGACCCGCGTGACCCCCCGCAGTCGGCTGCGAGGGGTCACGTGTCGTTTCGGGGGCCGGACATGGGTGTGCCCCCACCCTGGGCTCGGAAGGGCGGGGGCACGGGGCGCTGTCCCACGGGCGGGAGCGTATCCGCTACTCGTGATCAGGTGGAGCGTCGGCGGGCGGCGGCTCCTCGGGCGCGGCGGCGGTCTCCCGGGCGATGATCCCGAACGCCTCGGCGACGGCCGCGCCCAGCATGTGGCGGGGGACGCTGGCCCGGTACTCGATCCGGACACCCTGGCCTATGTCCTCGGTGTCCGTGTCCCCTGGTGTCCGGACAGTGTCCGTGCTGGTCGGCAGCGGTCCGCAGTCGACGGACTCCCCGACGTCCAGGAGTGTCCGCAGGACGCCGCCGGACGCGGACACCGTGTCCGTGGACGTGTCCGGACCGGTGTCCCCCGGGGTCTCCGGGGGCATGGCGGTGAGCTGGTCCAGGGCCGCGAGGGCGCGGCGCCGGCGGAGGGACGGGGTGCCGGTGTCGCAGCAGGCCTCCCGCCCCCAGGAGAAGTGATCCGGGTCCAGGCGGTCGCCGTGGTAGCGGCAGCGCTCCGGGAGCTGTTCCAGGGCGCGGCGGAGGTGGCGCTCGGCGTACGGGATGCGGTCGACCACTGCCTCGACGGCCTCCAGCCGGGCGTAGAGCCTCTCCAGGTCGCGGGTGGTCATGTCGTCCAGGCGGATGCGCTTCATGCCGCTGCCTCTTTCTGGTCGACATCGGCCGCGGCCGGGCCCTCGGCCGGCTCGTCGTCCGGGAGGTCGTGCCGGTAGACGACGAGGTTGCCCAGGAGCTGCCGGGCCATGTGCTCGGCGCACTCCGGGGACAGGTCCAGGGCCCATCCCTGGTGGGCCTCCTGCAGCGCCGTGGCGAGGGTGGCGACGTCGACCAGGCGCGGGTCTCCTTCCGGCGGGTTCAGTGCCTCGTCCCAGGCGTAGTCACAGCTCCAGCACTGCCGCTCCAGGCGCTCCCCCTTGCCGGAGGGGCGGAAGGTGTGGCGGTCCTGGGTGCTGTGCTCGCCGGCGGCCCGGAACCGGGTGATGGCCTCGGTGTGGGAGCACTTCGCGCACACGACGAACGGTCCGGTGTACGGCGGCAGGTCGTCGCCGGCGGGCGCGGCCGGGACGGGGTGGGGGCCGAGCTGCCCGATCGCGGCGGCGGCCAGGGCGGCGCAGTGGGCGGCCGGGTCCGCGACGATGCCGGCCTCCACGCGCTCGTGCCACGTGGTCAGCAGGGCCTCGGTAAGCCGGTCGAGGAGGGCGGTTTCGCTGGGGGTCACTGGTCTTCTCCTTCGGTGCGGGCGCCTCGGCGGGCGGCCCAGTCGGGATCGAGGCGGGGTACGGCTGGCGGGGTCCGGTCCTGGCGCCAGGACCGGACGTTGGCGGCGGAGCGGCGGGGGTGGCAGGTCCACAGGACGGCCAGGCCGACGAGGAGGACGGGCACGGCGAGCCAGAAGCCCAGGGACCGGGTGGGGCGCTGGGTCACCTGGTCCTGGGCCCAGTCGATGAGCCGCTGCCAGGGGCGAGCGCGGCCGGCCGCGTATCCGGTGAGGACGGCCGCGGCCAGGGCGAGCCACAGGGCGCCCACGGTCAACCCTGCTCGTCGTGTCGGGTGTTGGTGGCGCTGGTCTGCTGGGTGCATGTCGGGTCGTGGTCGGTGCCGAAGGTGGTCCACCACCGTTCGCAGCGGCAGGTCCGCGCGAGCTCGGCGCGCATGACGGCGTCCAGGTCGTTGGGGTAGGGGCGCGGGTCTCGGACGGCGGCGGCCTGAAGCGCGGCGGCGTGCTGCCGCTCCCGGCCCCCAGCCACGGCGACGAGGGTGGCGGTGGCGTAGAACGCGGCTGCCTGGCCTGGGTCGTTGTGGTGCAGGCAGACGGCCGAGACGTACGCGAGCCAGACGAACGCGACCAGGTAGACGGCCAGGAGCGCGCGGGCGAGGCGGGTCACCGGGATCGCGTCCGTTCAGCGGCGAGGTGTTCCCCAGTGGTCACGGCCATGCCGTACACGATGCCGATGGCCTGGCCGAGGTCACGGCTGCCGGTTCGGTCGGCCTCGCCGGCGAAGGCGTGGAAGAGGGCGCGGGCTTGGTCGCGGTCGCCGTTGGTCCACACGGTGGTGAACTGGGTGGCGAACCGCAGCGGTGCGGGCAGTTCGTCGGCGGAGGCCGTGCTGCCGTCGAGCGCGGAGGTGACCTCCAGGCTGTAGAACGTGCCGGGGCCGTTCTCCATGCGGGCGGCGAGCGAGGCGGCTTCGGCGAGCATCCCGAGCAGGACGTAGGTGGACTGGGGGCCCTGGTCCACGAGGGGCTGGAGCAGCGCGCAGCCGGCGTCCTGGTCGCCGAGGATGCCCAGGGTGATCGCCTGGGTAACGATGTCGGGCGGGTACGGGGTGATCACAGGTGTGCCTCCTCGGCGGCGGTCGGGTTCTGGATCCAGTCGCCCAGGGCGGCGGTGTACGCGGTGCGCGCCTCGTCGGCCGCGGCCTGGAGCCGGTCGGCCTCGGCGTGGAGCTGGGCGAGGTGGGGGGCGTGCTGGTCGACGCGTTCGCGCAGCCACGGGGGCATGACGTCCGCGAGCTTGGCCACGGTGCGCTTCACGCCGTAGCCGGGATCCAGGCACAGGGCCAGGAACGAACGGGTGTCCTCGGGGGTGTTCAGGTCGGGCAACGTGGCTCCTGGGATGAGGGCCGCCCCCGGGTGGGCGGGGGCGGCCGGCGGTCGGCTATACGCGCGGGGTGGGGGCTGAGAGGGGGCAGTCCGGGGAGTGCGGGATCGCGTGCCCCTCGTCGTCGCACGTGACGGACCATGCGGCGTCGGCGGCGGCTGCCAGTTCGGCGGCGTGCTTGGCCAGCAGCTCGGCCGCGTTCTGCCGGGCGTCCCTGGTCCGCAGACCGCCCTCCTCGTAGACCTCGGTGAGGTCCTGGAGGGCGGAGGTGTCCGGACCGTCGTGGAACGCGGGCACGTAGGTGGTCCACTGCTCGACGACCACGGGCCGGCGCACGACCTGGACGGCCTGGACGGTGTCCCCGTGCCAGCCGTGGCCGTCGGGCACCGGGCCGGTCTCGAAGTCGCCGGCGTCGATCGGGGCCTCGTACTCGATCGCGTACGTCCGCTCGTCGTCGGCCAGGAAGACCGCGCGCCGTTTCTGGGTGTACTTGAGCGTGGTCACCGGCTCGTCGGCAAGCAGCGTCTCGGACCACTGGACGTCCTGCGGGCTGTCCGGGGGGACGCCCACGGCGGCGAGTTCGGCGCGGGTGAAGTCTCGTGTGGGCACAGCGTTGCCTTTCGGGTCAGTCGTCGGCGAGGAGGAAGGTGGCCAGGCCGAGCCAGGTGAGGACGGCGGCGATCGCACCGACGACGACGGCGGGCGTGGTGTCGGCGGTGAGGACGTAGGTGACGCCTCCGGAGAGGCCTCCCAGGAGGAGCCCCAGGGTGAAGCGGTTCACGGGCTTTGCCTTTCGGGTCAGTCGGTGGGGTCGGTGGCCAGGACGTGGACGGCGGCGAGCGCGAGGCGCTGGCCCTCCGGGCACATGTCCGGCAGCAGGGCGGCCGGGGTGCACGTGGTGCACCCGTCGCGGATGTGGTCGTTGGTGGCCTGGAACGCGCCGATCGCGGCCTCCAGGAGCGAGGGCGCGGCGCCGGCCGGGAGGGCGGGGCGCGGGATGTCGTGGGCGATGTGGGCGCAGGTGCGGGCTTCCACCTGGGCGTGGGTGGGGCGGGCCCACTGGTGCCAGTTCGCGGCGTCGCTCCAGCGCAGTCCGTGCGTCTCGTGCGGGGTGCCGCACCAGCGGCAGCCGTCCAGCTCGGGCGGCGAGCCGTCCGGGTACCGGATGAAGCCGCGGCGCAGTCCGGTTCCCTCGTCGCGGGTGATCAGGGCCATGCGTGTCTCCAGGGTCGGGTGAGGGCGGGTCAGGCGGTGTTGGCGCGGGCCGCGCGCTTCTGGTCGCGCTTGCACGCGCCGCAGTAGGCGGTGCCGTCCTGCTCCAGCCGGCCGTGCTCGGCCTGGTCGTGGCCGTGGCGGCAGGTCTCGCCCGGGGCGGGCACGCCCTTGATCGCGCGCAGTTGCTCGCGCAGTCGCCGGCGACCGGGTTCGTCGTCCACATGGGCCGGGGCGACGCAGTGCGGGTAGTCGCACTCCGCACGGACCTGCCCGACGGGGTCGCGGCCGGTGCGCTTCTTGAACGCGATCCCGGCCGGGCTCGCGGACCTCTCGCGGAAGCGCATGACGGGGGTACTGCTGCGGCCGGCCCGCTCCCCGAGCCACTCCAGGTGGCCGCCGTCGACCTCGCGGACGAGGCTGGCCCACTTCTCCTCCGCCGTGGCGAACCTCGGCGGCACGTACGCGATGCCGGCCTCGCGTCGGATGCGACGTACGGCGGCCCGGTCGACTCCCAGCTCCTCGGAGATCTGGTGGTTGCTCGCGTGGCGCAGCCGCGCCCGGATCTCGGCGTCCCTCGGGTGCTGGCGGGGCTTGCGGGTGGTGACGGTGGGCCGGCCGAACCCTCCCTCGCGGCGGGCGCGGGCGATGGTGCCGACGTCCGCGCCGGTCCGGCGCCGGATCTCCGCGTCGCGGTAGCCCTCGTCCAGCAAGGCCAGGATCTCCCTGTGCTTCGGGTGGGGCTGTCGGCGGTACGCGGAGCGGGGCACCTGCGGGATGCCGTGCTTGTCGCGGATGCCGGCGACAGCGCGCACGCCCACGTACAGGCGGCGGGCGACGGCGGTGTTTGTCAGGCCCTCGTTCAGCAGGGTGCGGATCTGCTGCTCCTGGGGGTGCGGGTCGAGCGGGCGTCCGGGCATCACAGGGCCCCCGTCCAGGCGGCCAGTTCCTCGCCGGCCTCGGCGTTGGCCTTGACCAGGGCGGTGCGCTCGGCCAGCAGCTCCACCAGGGCGGTCCGGCAGGAGGCCAGCAGCGGGGCCGGGTCGGCGTCGCCGGGGGCGGCGAGCTGCCGGACGAGGGCCTGGATCTCCTCCAGGCGCCCGGCGGTGAGGTCGTGGGTCATCGGCTCAGTTCCTCGTCGTACGGGCGGCGGGTGTTGGGCGGGTACTTGTGGGTGCCGCGGCCGGCGGCGGCCTGGGCGCGGGCGACGTCGCGGGCACCGTGGCGGCGTACGGCTTCCGTCTCGCCGTGGTCGGCGAGAGTGCGGGCGACGTCGGTCAGGGGCGTGTTCGCGGCCTGGGCGGCGGCACGGTGACGGCGGCCGCGGCACAGGAGGCACAGGCCGTCCGTCGGGTCCAGCGGCCCGGGCGGGTGGTCGGGGCAGTCGGAGGTCGAGGGCGGTCGGTGGGCGGCGGCGACCAGGCGCCGGGCCTCCTCAACGGCCTGGGCGACCACGGCCAGTTGCTCCGGGGTGGCGTCCGCCGGCGACAGGCGGTCGCCGTAGCTGCCGAGGGTGCGCAGCGCGGTCACGAGGGCGGGCAGCGGAGTGCGGTTCATCGGCCCACCGCCTGGGCGTGCTGGGCCCACAGGCAGTCAGGGCAGCGGTCGGTCGGCTTGTGCGCGCGGTGCTGTCGTCCACAGGCGCACACCCGCAGCGGGGCGGCCGGGTCCTGCGCCGGGATCTTGACCGGCTGCGTGCCCGCGTGCGGGGCTGCGGCATCTCCGGTGGGACCGGAGGGCATCTGCGTCAGGAAAACGCCCTGCACCGGCGCCTGGGGATCTTGCTGGGCGCCCTCAGCCTTCTTCTGGCACCCGTGGCACAGGCCGCTGGTGGCGCGCAGCAGCCGCACCCCGCACTCCGCGTTCGCGCACGTCCCCCACGGCTTCTCCTCCTCCGGGGAAACTCCGCCTTTGCCGCCTCGCGCGCCCACGCGCTCCTGTGGCTGAGGTTCAACAGCAACCGTGTCGTGGTGGGTGTCTGGGTCCCTACCGTAGGTAGGGGGGTAATGGTCCCCCCCGGCGGGAACGGGTTCCGGAACCCGTCGCGAAACGGTGTCCGTACCCGTTCCAGAACGGTTTCCGGATTCGTCGGAACCCCCGGCGGGAACGGGTTCCGGACCCCCCTCCTGGAACGGGTTCCGGACACCGTCCTGCGACGGGTTCCGCTCCTCGATCTCCCGGGCCTTCTCCGCCTTCTTCCGCCGGGCTTGGCGGGTGTCGGTGTAGAGGTGGAGGTGGGTGTTCCAGTCCAGGCGCCCCGGGGGCAGCATCAGTTGGAAGATGGACGACCTGTTGGGGCGGCGCCGGCGAACCAGCAGCCCTACGGCGATGAGGACCTTCACGGCCCGGGTCACCGTCTCGTCGGTGCAGCCGGCCAGGGCTGCCAGCGTGTCGTTCGAGGGGAAGGCGCTTGATCCGTCGGCGTCCGCGTACGTCGCGATCCACACGCCGACTCGGGCGCACTTCGCGACCTCGGCACGCTGCGAGCGCAGTACCTCGTCACGTAGGCGGTTGATCCATGCGTTACGGACGGTCTGCACGCGGTCAGTGCTCGTGCTGGCCATGCGCGCTCTCTTCGTCGGTCCTGGTCAGGGCAGTCGACGGCGGTCCGGTGCGGTGTCCACTTGCCCCGCCGTCTCGATGCCTAATGTTGCATCCTCACATTGCATGGTCAAGTTGCAACACTAGGATGGGTTACGCGTCGTCGCTACCCTCACCCCGGGGCGCAATGCCGAGGCGCTCCCGCCGCTTCGCGTTCTCCAGCTCCAGCCACCGCCGGGACAGGGTCCGCCGCTGCTTGTCGCTCAGGCGCACCGCGCGGGAGACCACGGAGACGACGACGGCCGCCTCCGCGCACCAGGTGGGAAAGAAGTCCTCCGCGGACTCCTCGACCTCCCCCATGGGCTCGACCACGTACAGGTCCCCGAGCCAGTACTTCGAGGCGTAGAACCGGCCGTACTCCCGGTCCGTGGTGATGTAGACCCGGTCCGGCCGCTCGGTGAGCGGGTCCACGTTGCCCAGGCCGGGAACGACGGGCTGTTCGCCGGCAGCCTTCGCGGCGCAGATCGGGCAGCCATCCACGCGGTTGGGCGGGTGCGGGGCGATGATGTCGCCCGGGTTCAGGCCGGGCACGCCGCCATGGAAGTAGCGAACGTCCGGCTGGGGACCGCTGGTTGAGGTCATGGGCAAACTCCGGCTGTGGGACGAAGGACCCCGGGCACACGACCGCACCCGGGGCCGAGAGGGAACAGGGGTGTCCGGACACTCGGCGGACAGGTGTCCGGGCAGGTCAGCGGGCTCCGCCGCGCCCGCGCAGCTTCACGCCGCCCTCCAGCAGCAGCGTCCGCGCGGTGCCGTAGGACAGGTCCGCCTCCGCGGCCAGGGCCCGGATCGAGACACCGGTGTCGTAGGCCTCCGCGAGCTCGCGCGTCACGCGGGCGCGGTCCTCGTCCCGGAGCCGGGGCCGGTAGCTGGTGGACAGGCGGGGGGTGGTGCTGGACATGGTCAAGTCCCTTCGGTGCAGGGGCCGGCGGGGCGGCGGTGGAGGCCGGAGACGAGGGCGAGCAGGGCACACACCGACTCCGTGCGTGCGCGGGCGCCGGCCGTGACGGCGGCGTGGAACAGGGCGGTGGTCATCTCCCGGTCGTCACGGCCGTACGCGGCCAGGAACCGGGCGGCGAACAGCCGGTGCGGGTCGGCCGGCGCCGAGGACGCGGCCAGCAGCGCGCGCACCAGAGTCGCGGCCCCCGAAGGGTGGGCCTGCAGCGCGCTCTGGCCGGTCTCCGCGACGGCGATGCACAGGCCGTACATGTCGGCCGCGTCCCCGAGGTCCGCGACGTGGTCCAGGACGGCCGCGGCCTGGTCGAGGTCGCCGGTGAACACGTGCCGCAGGACGTCCTCCACGAGGGGCACGAGGGCAACGGGGCCGATCACGTCGCCACCTCCACGGCCTGGGTGGGCAGGCGGTCGAGGGCGTCGCCCAGGAGGTCGGCCAGGTGGCGCCGGTACTCCGCCAACTCCGGGTCCGTGGCACGGTCCGCGCACTGGCGCAGGCACTCCACCGTCTCCGCGACGTCGCCGGGCCCGAGCCCGGTCACGAGGAGTGCCATCACAGCCGCCCGGGTGCGGACGCGATGTCCGCCTCGGCCATGGCTGCCAGGCACGCGGCCTCCGCGTCGGCCGGGGCGAGCGGCTTGGCCCGGGGCACGTAGCGGCGGTCCACGCCTGCCTGGGCCCACCACAGGGCGAGCTCCACGGCCGAGATCGCTTCGGACTCCTCGCGGGAGCCCGGCACCAGCTCGTGGACGAGGAGGGCCAACTCCTCGGCTGCCGTGGCAAGACGGGCCTTTATCGCCGTCCGGGCCTCGTCGGTCGCCGGCGCCGCAAACCGGATGCGGATCTCGTTCTCAGTGATCGCCACAAGGGCTCCGTTCTCAGGTGGTTCAGATCAGTCGTTCGTTCTCGTAGGCCGCGGCCGCGTCCTGGATCTGCTGGCGGATCGCGTCCTCGGCGCACGTCTTGTGCGCGGGCTTCCTGCTGGAGTCGCGGAGGTTGGTCGGCTGGTCGCAGTACCGGCACGGCCGGGCCTGCTGTGCCCAGTGCCGGGAATCACTCCAGTCCAGGAGCCCACCGGGCGGCGGGTCAGGCCGCTGCCGTGGCCGGCGCGCGGGCATCGGCCGCCTCCCTCGCCGCGGACTCTTCCTTGTGCCGGGCGGCGGCCTGCTCGGCGGCCCGTCGCAGGACGTCGCGCCGCTCGTGCTCGTCCAGCCCGCCCCACACCCCGTACGGCTCGCGCCGCTCCAGGGAGTCGATCTGGCAGTTCCCGGAGACCGGGCACCGGTGGCAGATCTGCTTGGCCAGGGCCGTCATCGCGAGGACGTCGGACTCGCTGCCCTCCGGGAAGAAGATCCGGGGTTCCTCCTCGCGGCAGGCCGCCCGCCGGTCCCAGTGCGCCGGGCGTGCCAGGTTGTCGGGGAACCTCTTCGGTCCGTAGTGGGTCGGACGAGGCATCAGCACTCTCCCTCCTCGTCGTGTCCGGGCACCGCCGGACAGGTGTCTGCGGACGTGTCCGGACAGGTGTCCGCGCAGCTCAGCGCGTCACTTGCGGCCGGGTCCGGACCGGTGTCCGCAAGACGGCGGACAACCGCGCGGACAGATGTCCGGACAGTGGTCCGCAGAGAGTCCCCGCCACCGCGAAGGCGGCCGGTGGGCCGCAGCCGCCACCAGGCGGCGACCACGGCCAATCCGAGGAGCGCCGGACCCCACACGTGCCCGGTGGACGCGACCGCGATGAACACGTCCACGAGCACCAGGAGGTCAAGGGCGTCCATCACTCAGTCCCGCCTCAGCACGCCACCGGGTGACCGTGCGCTCCGCGATCCCGAGCCGCTCCCCGATCTCCTCCGCGCCGAGGTCCGCGTCCCGGGTCATCACGACGACGGCGTACCGCTGCTCGACCTCGGTCAGCTCCGGCAGCGGGTAGTCCCCGCGCATGACGCGCTCGACCGCGACGAGGTCGACGTCCTTGTGCCACGTCGCGCAGTCCGGCGGGGTCAACACCCCGCGCGGCTGCTGCCGCTGCTCCTGGGCGCGCCGCTCCTCGCGGATGACGCGGTCCTCGAGGTGGCCACCGGCCACACAGCGCGGGTAGCCGCAGCTCGGCGTGGTCTTGCCCTCGGCGTCCCGCCCGTGGTGGATCCGGAAGGCGTACCGGTAGGCGGTCTCCGCCTCCAGGCCGAGGCGCAGCAGCGGCGTGCCGTGCTCGGACAGGGGGCCGGTCCACTGGAGGTGGCCGTTCTCGACCGCGACGGTGCGGGCCGCGAAAGCCTCCTCCCACGTCTCGCAGGAGCGCCGGCGACCGCGTTGGTAGGGCGGCATCCCGGCCGCGGCCCGGACCCGTCGCACCCGCTCCGGGCCGACGCCCAGGGTCCGGGCGACCGCGAGGTTCGAGCAGTCGGCGCCGTCCAGCGCGGCGGCGATCTCCTCCGTGGTGATCACCCGTCCACCGCCTTCGGCCGCTCGATGCGCCAGAGGCGGATGGTGCAGCCGGGGCCGTCGAGGACGCCCGGCACCAGGCCGTGGTCGGTGGTGTACCACTTCCCGACCTGCCCGTAGTCCACGATCAGCGCGTCATCCCGGTACACCCCGGCGGTCTTCAACGCGTCCTCGGTGGAGCGCACCAGCTTGGACAGGTCCGGGGTGACGTCCGGGCGCAGCGGCGCCGACGGGCGCACCAGGCCGGCGTTCCGGCCGGTGCCCATGTGGCCCTTCGGCCGGTCGAAGCAGAACACCATGTCGGCGACGAGGGCCTCGTCCAGTTTCGTGAAGCCCTTGATCTTCTGCCGGGCCGCGATCGCCGTCCACACCACGGACTCACGCCACGGCTTGACCTTCGCGGAGGACTCGATCATGACGCCGTTACCGACGTGCCGCTTACTGCCCTGGGGTCCAGGCAGGCCGCGCACAGCGACCTCGAACGCGGGCGCCGGCGACTCGGGCGCCTCGCCCTCGACCACGGGGGCCGGGACCGGCGCGGCGACCTCGAAGAGGGGAACCGTCTCCATCAGGCCTCACCGCCCGACGAGGCGCCGTCCACGCGCCCCTCCGGCTGGTCGGCGTCGGCCTTCTCGTCCTGGACCAGGGGGATGTCCCCGGCCGTCCAGGACGACGGCAGCGGCGGCGCCAGGCTGATGGTCGTCAGCACCAGGTCGTCGGCGTGCTCGGTGTAGCAGTTGGCGGTGGCCTCCAGGAACCGGCCCGGCAGCTCCTCGGCCTTGAGACCGGTGGCGCTGGTCAGCTGGTCCAGGAGTACGGTCACCGGCTCCGTCAGGCTCCACCCGACGACGATCACGCGCGCCGTACGGGTGGTCACGTCGACCAGCTCCACCTCCACGGGGGTGGTGAACCTGGGCTCGTCCCGGGCCGCGAGGTACGTGGCGCCGAGCTCGGTGATGGCCGGGCGGGAGTCGATGAACCCGACGTAGCGGAACAGCGTCAGGGGGGTCATCTGCTCGGCGTGCTCGGCGACCGCCTCGCCGGCCGCGACCGCGCGCAGCGCGGCCTCCACGTCGACGGGCAGCGGCTTGAGTTCGGCCCGCAGCGTCGCGCGCATCTTCCCGGCCCGCCACGCGGCCGTGCCCCTCGTTTCCTCCGACGAGCACGGGCAGCCGGCGACCGTCTCCCGGGTGTCCCTCGACGCGGTGTGGCCGAGGCACTCCAGGATGGATGTCGCGCCCTTCTCGCACAGACGGGCAGTACAGCAGGCGCAGTTGGAACAGGCCCTCGCGGCCGGGCGGACGTACTCCGGCCCGAACGTCTCCATGGTCATGGTCACTGGTCTCCAGGGGAGTCGTGCCCGCAGTGCCAGCACCGCCGGGAGCCGTCCGCGTGGACCGCGTGAGGCTGGGAGCGCTGGGAGCGCGGGCAGAGGAAGAAGTCGAGAGCGTCGGCGTCGCCCAGGGCGGCGAGGTCGGCCGCGAGGTGGTCAGCCGGCGAAACGGCCGGGGCGGCGCTGTGCGTGCGGCGCCACCCCTGAACGGCCGGGACGAGGAGGCAGGCCGCGGCCGACACCAGCCCGGAACAGCAGGCGGCGGCCACGACGACCACGGCGGCGTCCGTCACCGGTCGGCCCCCACCCTCGGGGCCGGGATGAGCGGCCAGTCCAACCGGACGGACGAGGCAAGTTCCTGCTTGCCGTCGGTCCGGGCGAAGTACTCCCGCAGCCCCTCGGCCTGCTCCCTCGCCCAATGGACCTGCTGCTCGTGGAGTTCGCCCAACTCCAGACGGGGGAGCCACCGGTGCCGGTTGGCGAGCTTCCACGTCACCGCGCAGGCGGCGACCGCGTCGGCCTCCGCCGTGTGCGCCTCATCGAGCTGGACCACGTAGTGCCGGCACAGGTCGGACAGGGTCCGGCCTCCCTTGCGCCACCGGTCGACCTTCTTGTCCAGCACCTTCGGGTCGATCACGCACGGGACCGCGCGGTCGAACAGCGGCTTCACGCCGTGGCGTCGGGCCTCGCGGTCCAGCATGGTCAGGTCGAACTGCGCGTTCATGGCCACGATGGGCAGGCCGGCGTCCACCGCCTCGGCCAGGGCGGCGGTGATCTCCGCGATGACCTCGGGGGCCGGGCGGCCCGCAGAGCGGGCCGCCTCGGTGGTGAATCCGTGCACTGCTGTGGCCTCGGCCGGGATCTCGACACCAGGGTCGGCGATCCAGGACAGGCCGGTGGTCGGCTGGCCGCCGCCGTAGCGGACGACCGAGCCGGTCACGATGCGGGAGGTCTCCGGGTCAACCCCGGTCGTCTCCAGGTCGAACCCACACAGGGGGCGGCGGTGCCAGCTCATGCGCTGGCCTTCCGACCGCGCCCACCCCGGTTGCGCTTCGGCTTGGACCGTCCCCGCTTGCTGCCCTTGACCGGCAGCGGCCGGACGCTGGTGTCCTGGGACGCCTCGGCGGCACGGTGTGCCCGCTCCGCCTCCGCGACCAGCGCCTCCGCCTCCGGGTCCGGGGCGTGGAGGATCTGCACCTGCCCGGCTTCGCCGGCCTCGTCGGCGGCACCGAGCGCGCGCAGCTCCGCCGAGGTCGGCACCACCTTCTCCAGGCGGCGGATCGCGCTCTTGAGCCACATGGCCGGGAAGTCGGTGTGCCAGAACGAATCCCTCGCCCCGGTCTCCTCGGCCCTCCGGTACGCCTCGCTGTACTCGTCGCGGATGGCTTCGGCGTCCTCGCGGCTGAGAACCACCACCTGGGAGCGGGCGCCGTTCTTCATCCAGCAGAAGGCGTAGGCCAGGATCTCCGGGCCGCGCTCGGCCTTCGGCAGCTCCGGGCGCGGCTTGTGCGTGAAGTCCAGCGGCGGTGGCGCGGTCGGCTCGATGGACCACTCGTCGGCCTCGTGGATCATCCCGACGTGGACGGAGTCCACACGGCCGGACCGGTACATCAGTTCCACGAAGCCCCGGTAGGTGGGGATGAACGTGGCCACGCCCCCGGAGGCGGTGACGACGGCCTGCTGGCCGTCCGGCACCAGGCCGAAGCGGGCGCAGGTCAGGAGGGCCTGGAGCTTGCTTGCCGGGGTGCACCGGGTGAGCTTCGGCAGGATCGCGCGTACGGCCGCGAAGAACGGGCCGGTCTCCAGGTGGGAGGGCAGGGCCTCGTTGAAGTGGTCCTCGTACCGGCGCAGCCACTCCATGACGCCCTCCGTGGCGTCCTGCTCGTGGCCGGCGGCCTGGTCCTCGCCCTGGCCATCCGGCGTCCGCTCGTGCTCCCCGGCCAGAGCCGGGCCACCCGGCCCGGTGCCGCGCTCGGTGGCGGCCTTAACGCGGTCCTTGAGGCTGGTCGTCATGTCACAGCTCCTTTGCGGGCACGCGCAGCACGCGGGCGCGGAACTCGTTGTAGATGTCGGGGTGTTCGGTCTTGAGCCGGTCCATGTCCAGCTCCTCGACCATGTGCGTGAGCTCGGCGGCCAGCTCCGGGTGGGCCGCGCGGAACCGCTTCGCGGAGAACGTGCCGTTCTGCTTCCAGGACCAGGCCACGGCGTTGCCGCACTTCGCGATCTCGGCGGCCTCGTTGACCAGCCGCATCTCGTTCTCGACGGTGGTCAGCTTGTTGTTCAGGGTCTCGATCTGCTCTCGCAGTCGGGCCCGCTGGTTCCGCAGCGCACGGGCGCGGTCCAGGTCGACGTCCACGATGTCGTCGGCCTTCGCGGTCCACAGGCGGCCCAGCAGCTCCTTCGTGGCCTCCAGGCCGTCGGCCGGCGGGGGGAACCCCTCCACGACGTGCTTCTGGTACCAGGTGCCGCAGTGCTCGGTGAGGTAGCCGATCAGCTCCTCGTCGCGCTCCAGCCGGTGGTAGCGCAGCCGGTTACCGCCGATGAGGGCCGCGACCCACGCGTAGTCCCAGCCGCCCACGGCCATGTACCAATGGGCCTGGATCGCCGGGGAGTCGGGGACGCCCTCCTCCCAGTCGTCGGCCTGGTACTCCGACCTGTTCTTGCACTCGACCGGGGCCACCACGGCGCCGGTCTCGTCCAAGGCGTAGCGGTCGACGTTGGCGAGCATCCACGCGTGCTCGTTGTGGACGAGGGTGCCGGGCGGGGTGAGGATCGGGACGTTCGCCCGGCGGGAGAAGGACCGGGCGATGACGTCCTCCAGCTCCCGGCCGAACTCCATCGCCTCGTTGTCGGCCTCGGTGTCCCGGCCGTGCTTGGCCTCGAAGACGTGGCGCGGTCCCCTGTACTTGTCCAGGCCGAGGATCGCGGCGACGTCCGAGCCGCCGATCCCGGAGCGGCGTACCTCGTGCCACTGCTCCTCGGGGGCGTCGGCGGGGAGCAGCAGGCGGGCGGTCGGCGCGTCGGGCCGACCGGCGGCCGGGGCCGGAGCCCCGGTCCGCTCGGTGGTGGTGATGGTCACGCGTGGGTCCTCGTGCTCGTGCCGTCGGTGGAGTTGGGGAGCGCGCGCCGGTCGCGGTCGCGCAGGAAGGTCGCGGCCTGCTTGGCCGACATGTGGCCGCGGCTCGCCTTGATCTCGGCGCGGACGGCATCGGCGTCCTCGGCGTGCCCGTGCTGCTCCAGCAGGAGCGCGGCCTGTGCCGCGTGCATCCCGCGCCGCTCGGCGGCGGCCTGGACGATCAGGGCCACCGGCTCGGACAGCTCCTCGTCGTCCCGCGCCGGTTCGATCAGCGGCGGGGGCGGGGGCAGCTGCCGTTCCCGGGACTCCCGCAGCACGGCGGCGTAGGTGTCCAGGTGGCCGCAGGGGTTGTCCCACTTATCTACGGACAGCCACTCGCCGTCCTCGCAGAAGCGGTGCGGCCGGACGCGGTCCCAGCCACGGGGCCCGCCGCAGACGGGGCACAGGGTGGAGATCGTCACGGTGACGATGAACACCCCCACGTACGCCCGGCCGTCGCCCCGGTTACACACGCGGACCGTCATGCGGTCCGGCAGGGGCGGCACGGGCGGGTCGCCGGCGACGTACCGGATCCACAGGGCCTCGTCCTCGCCGGACCGGGCGGCGTACGCCTCGAACCCGCCGGGCAGATAGGCCGGGTACTTCTCGCTGCCCCGCGCGATGTGCTTGGCGACGCTCTTGGCGGTCATGCTGCTGGGGTAGAGGCCGGCGAGCATCCACGTACCGCGCTCGGCGCGGGCAGCGGCGGCCACGGCGGCGTGGTCGGTCGCGGCTCGGTGCGTTGATCCGCGCATTACTGGCCCTCCCTCGAACGCGGGATGGTGGACAGGGCAGCGCGGGCGGGGAGCTGGGACGGGTGGCGCAGCGCGGCGCAGTGCCGGCAGTCCTCCGCCGTGTGCTCCGGTTCCGGGGCGGCGGTGGAGGCGCGGTGAGCGATCACGGCGGCCACCAGCAGGACGAAGCAGGCGACCATGGCGGCCAGGAGGAGGGTGCTCACAGGGCACCCCCGGCCGGGGCCTCGGGGTAGCTCGACCACACGAGCACCGGCACGTCGCGCCAGGTGGTGGTGAGCTGGGCCAGGCCGAGCCGGTCACCGTCGCGGGTGAGGGTGGTGTGGGCGGCGGTGCCGCCGAGGATGCGCGCGCAGTCGTCCACGATCTGGCCGTCGCCCTCGGTGGCGTGCAGCTCGCCCTGGAGGACTCCGAGCGTATTGATCGTCCACGTCAATCCGTCGACGCTGGGGTGCTCCGTAAGGAGCTGACTCAGTGCGGTAGCGGCACTGGCCTGGGGATTAGAGTGTGCGGTCACGGTCCCTCGATTCACTGGGGTTGAGGTGACTGGGTTGGCGGGGCTGGTCGGACCCGGCACGGTCCGGTCGGCCCCGTCCGCCGCTCTCACGCGGCGCGAGAATCCCCGGACGGGGAATCAGAACTCGCCATATTCGGCGCGGAGTTGGGGGCATCACCCCCCTCGTCACCCTCACTGGCCACCACGCTGGGGGCACATACGCGCTTCGCCTCCAGGACGACCACGGGGCAGTTGAGCGCGGACGCGAACTTGAGCAGGTTCTCGGGGGTGGCGTTGCGCCGACCTGCCTCGATGTCGCCCATGAGCTGCTCGCTGATTCCGCACGCGAGAGCCAGGGCCCGCTTCGTGAGGCCCGCCTTTTCACGGGCGTACGTCACGGCCTCCGGCTCATGGTGGAAAGGGGCGCCCTTACGGCGCCGCTTGCGCGGGTCGTTCATGATCTAGACGCTAGCGCGTAGTAGCGCGTAGTGCAAGGAACTACGGAGGAAAGTGCGTAGGGCGCGTAGTTACGCGATGTGCGCGGTAGTGCGCGCTCCGCGCGGAATTACGCGCTCCTGGGGCACAAACGCGCCATGCACCTGGGGGGAAGTAGCGCACTAGCGCGTAGTCGTGCGAAGCTGCCCGCATGAATTCGAGTCCGCGACCTGCCCCACCGCTTGAGGCCGCGCTCATCGCAGAGGCGCTCAAGAGAACCCGCATGTCCGCTCGCAAGGCAGCCAGCCAAGCGGGCCTGAGCGATGCACGCTGGCGCCAGATCGTCAGCGGCTACCAGTCGGTCAGCGGCGCCTTCGTCCCCGTCCGAGCTCCGGCCGAGACGCTCGCCCGAATGGCCCAAGTCGTTGACGTGAGCGCCGAGGAGCTCGCCGAGGCTGGCCGCGAGGATGCCGCTCAAGAGCTCGCGAAAATGCGCAAGCCGTCGGCGGCGACGAGCAGTTACGCGAGCGACCCCACCATCGACGCCATCGCCACCCTCTTGGCCACCCTTCCGCCGGAGGCGCAGGACGAGGTACTGCGCCGCATCGGCCGCGGAGAGCCCCCCCGTTCGACCGACCGAACGAACGGTCAGGACCGTCACGCCAGTTGACAGATGTCACAGGATCGTTACGGTGAGTACACCTGTTGTTCCGCTTGGTGGAAATATGCCCGTGACAGGTACATGATGCTTCCCCTGGACAGGTAAGAACCTGAACTTAGGGGGCGCATGTGACAGATGTGTTGATAGCCGGAGTTCTCGGGGCTGCGGTCTTCGCGATCTACCTCCTTTACCGGTCCCACATGAAACACACCAAGCTCATCAACGAACTGCGTGCCGAACTCACCGCGCAGAAGATCGCCGCCCTGACACAGACTCACCTTGACCCCACGGTCGACGTGGACGGCGAGGGTCAGGAAGAGGGCTGCGTGCGCCGAAAGGGCCACCTCACCCTCCTCTGCGGAGGAGGGGTGACCTCCGCCCTCGCATCCATCGGCGACCGGTGCAACTCCGCCTGGAACGACCACCGACGTCTCACTGCAACAGCGGCAGCTACGACCGTTGCCGTAGCGGGTACCGCCGTAGCCGTCCTCGTAGTGGCCTCCGGAGACAGTTCAGGTGCGACCAGCGCCCAGAGGCCGCGCACGACCGCGACGGAAATCAGCCCCGGCGGGAGCAAGGAGCCGGGTAAGCGTGAAGGATCCGCAGTCATCGAGATTCAGACGAGCAACGCGGCTCGCCACACCGCGACCCACAACGAGGCCGGCGCTTTGCCCCTCCTCCAGGAGGAAAGGCGGGCGAATGACGGCACCAGGCGGGGCAGCGACAGCACGAGCGCGAGCACACCGGCGCCGAGCACGACGCCGGACCCGCGCGTGACGCCGGCGCCAGGCCGCACGCCGGCACCGGACCTTCCGGGCACCACAACCCCGACTCCATCCCAGCCCCCGATCACCGCCGCCCCCACCCCGAAACCCTCTCCCTCGCTACCGTCCACCGACGCCAAGCTCTGCGTCCTCGGTTCGCCTAAGCTCGGCCTCTGCCTCGCCGCCGGCTAACCGACCCCCGGGACGTGATGACCGTGGAAGCACACGCCCCACCCCCATTAGGGACAGCTCAGCTCGGCTGCCATAGATCAAACTGAGGGGCCCCGAACGCCGACCGGGGCCCCTCTTCCATCCCGGCCCCCAGGTGTCGCGACCACCCCAGCCTGCTCCGGCATACGCCAGCCGATGGGCCGAACATCCCCCATGCGTGGCGTACGGCGCAGGGGGCCACATGCTCCCGCGAGCCACCCGCTCCAGAAGCGTCCGCCCCGCTGAACCCCGGCCATGTGCGAACCCGCCGTTCGAAAAAGGGCCAGTGAACTCCCCTGACACTTCGGGCGAGCATTGGGCGAGCTAACGATCTTGGAGCAAACAGAAAGGCCCCCGCCGAAGCGGGGGCCTACCTGTACGCCCAGGTCAAACGGGTGAACCTGCGGCGTGTCCCGGTGGGGCGGGAGGGACTCGAACCCTCGGCCGACGGATTATGAGTCCGCTGCTCTAACCGGCTGAGCTACCGCCCCTTACGGCGCGTCGCGCACATTTGTGCGCGCCGTCTGCCGCAGCATAGCCGCTCATACGATCTCCTGCCTCGGGTGGGCTGCTACGCATGCCCATGAGGACTGCGCTGGCGCCTGCCCGGTTCCAGGAGACATGAAAAAGGACCCCTGAGGGGCCCTTTTTCTTGCCGCTCCCCCGACTGGACTCGAACCAGTAACCCTCCGGTTAACAGCCGAATGCTCTGCCAATTGAGCTACAGGGGATCGCGCTCCCCCGACTGGACTCGAACCAGTAACCTGCCGGTTAACAGCCGGCTGCTCTGCCAATTGAGCTACAGGGGATTGCTGCGTTGCACCGAACGTACCCACCGGATGGCGTCCCGGGGGGCGTGTGCTCGCTGCGACACATACATTAGCGCAAGCAGGGGGGTGCTCCGCCAATCGGTATCCCCCGGGGTGATCACGGGCGCCCACGGGTAGGCGGCCAGCAGAGCCCCGCGGTCCGAAAACTCCCCCGGGCCCCAGGGGACCACCGACGTAGGAGAAGGGTGACAGCCATGCGCTACAAGCTCACATTCATCGCCGGACTGGCCCTCGGGTACGTGCTCGGGACCCGAGCCGGGCGCGAGCGCTACGAGAAGCTGAAGAAGTCCGCACGCCAGGTCGCCCAGAACCCCGCCGTGCGCAACGCCGCCGAGTCAGCCGCCCACAACGGCCGCGACTTCGCGGGCAAGGCGCTCCATACGGTCAGCGACAAGGTCGGGGACCGGATGCCCAGCTCCGTCGCGGAACGCGTGCGGTCGCTGCGTGAGCGCGGGCAGAGCGGCGAGGACGACTGGGGTACGACCAATACCTGACCCCGGCGTCGGGCGCGGCACGGCCCCGGCCGCGCATGCGGCAGAATCTTGGGCATGGGGATAGTCGCCGGCTTGGACAGTTCGTCTGCTTCTACGCGCATCGTCGTGTGCGATGCGGATACGGGTGCCGTGCTGCGGCAGGGCTATGCCCCGCACCCCGTGGAGGCGAAATCCACCGAGGCCGATCCACAGGTGTGGCTCCTGTCGCTGGGCGAGGCCGCGGCCGGGGGGCTGCTGGAGGGCGTGCAGGCCATCGGCGTATCGGCGCAGCAGCACGGCATGATCCCGCTCGACGCGCACGGTTCGGTGGTACGTCCGGCCCTCCTCGGCAATGACAAGCGTGCCCAGGTCGCGGCCGCCGATCTGGTCGACGCGCTCGGCGGGCGCCAGGCCTGGGCCGAGGCCGTCGGGTCCGTGCCGACGGCTCCGCAGCCCGTCGCGAAGCTGCGCTGGCTGGCGCGCGACGAGCCGGAGTCCGCGCAGCGCACCGCCGCCGTGCTGCAGCCGCACGACTGGCTGGTGTGGCAGCTGCTCGGCCGGCCGGCCCGCAGGACCACCGACCGGGGCGCGGCCTCGGGGACTGGTTACTGGTCGGCGGTCACTGGGTCCTACCGACCGGATCTTGTCGAGCTGGCGCTGGGGCATCAGGCCGCGCTGCCCGAGGTGCTCGGTCCTTCCGACGCCGCGGGGACCACCCCTGAGGGGCTGCTGATCTCCGCTGGGACCGGCGAGACCATGGCTGCCGCTTTTGGGCTGGGGGTAGGGGTGGGGGACGCCGTGGTGTCGCTCGGCGCCTCCGGGTCCGTGATGGCCGTGCACCATGAGGGGCTGGCCGATTCGAGCGGGCTCATCACGTCCTTCGCCGACGCGACCGGGATGCATCTGCCGGTCGTGCACACGCTCAATGCCGTACGGGCGCTGCGCGGCACCGCCGATCTGCTGGGGACGGATCTTGAGGGGCTTTCGGATCTGGCGCTCAAGTCGTCGCCGGGCGCCTACGGGCTCGTACTGCTGCCGTATCTCGAAGGTGAGCGTACGCCGCAACTTCCGCACACCGCCGGGACCTTGAGCGGGCTGCGGCGCGAGTCGATGAAGCCCGAGCATCTGGCGCGCGCGGCCTTCGAGGGCATGCTGTGCTCGCTGGCCGATGCCATGGACGTGCTGCGGGCGCGGGGCGTGGAGGTGCGGCGCGTGTTCCTGCTGGGGGCGGCCGCCGAGCTGGCGGCCGTGCAGGCGGCGGCGCCCGCGATCTTCGGTACGCAGGTGGTCGTGCCGCAGCCCGCCGACTACGCGGCGCTGGGCGCGGCCCGGCAGGCCGCGTGGGCGCTCGGCGTCGCGCAGGGCACGCTGGCTCCGCACTCCCCGCCGGCCTGGCAGGGCGCGGCGGCGCAGGTGCTGGAGCCGGGTGAGGAACTGGCAGTGGGGCAGGCGGTGCGCCAGCAGTACGGCGCCACGCGGGACCAGATCCACCCGGGGGCGTTCGGCGGCGCCTGAGCGGGAGGCGGGTCGGCTGCCTGGTTAATTCCTTGGAATTACCGGCGCCCGGTGTCGGAGGATGGGGCGAACCCCGATCTTGCCGACACCGAGAGACTCCGCGTGCTCATACGACTCCTACGGGCCCGTCTCGGCCCGTACAAGAAACCCATAGCCCTGCTGGTGCTGCTGCAACTGCTGCAGACCTCCGCCAGCCTCTATCTGCCCACCCTCAACGCGGACATCATTGACAACGGTGTCGTAACCGGGGACACCCGCTACATCCTGGAGTTCGGCGGCATCATGATCGCCGTCAGCGTCGTCCAGGTGGTCTGCAACATCGGCGCCGTCTACTACGGCGCGCGGACCGCGTCGGCGCTCGGGCGGGATGTGCGGGCCGCCGTCTTCGAGCGGGTGCAGAGCTTCTCGGCGCGGGAGGTCGGGAAATTCGGGGCCCCGTCGCTGATCACGCGTACGACCAATGACGTCCAGCAGGTGCAGATGCTGGTGCTGATGGCGTTCACGCTGATGGTGTCGGCGCCGATCATGTGCGTGGGCGGCATCGTCATGGCGCTCGGGCAGGACGTGCCGCTGTCGGGTGTGCTGCTGGCGGTCGTTCCGGTGCTCGGGATCTCCGTGAGCCTGATCGTGCGGCGGATGCGGCCGCTGTTCCGCACGATGCAGGAGCGGCTTGACGTCGTCAATCGAGTGCTGCGCGAGCAGATCGCCGGCAACCGCGTGATCAGGGCGTTCGTACGGGACGAGTACGAGAAGGGCCGCTTCCGGGAGGCGAACACCGCGCTGACGGACGTCTCGCTGTCCTCGGGGCGGCTGATGGCGCTGATGTTCCCGATCGTGATGACGGTCGTGAACATCTCCAGCATCGCGGTGGTCTGGTTCGGCGCGCACCGGATCGAAAGTGGTGGGATGGAGATCGGTGCGCTTACCGCGTTCCTCGCGTATCTGATGCAGATCGTGATGGCCGTGATGATGGCCACCTTCATGTTCATGATGGTGCCGCGCGCCGAGGTGTGCGCCGAGCGCATCGAGGAAGTGCTGGACACGGCGTCGAGCGTCGTACCGCCGGCCAGTCCGGTACGGGAGCTGCGGCGGCACGGGCAACTGGAGCTGCGGGGCGCGGAGTTCCGTTATCCGGGCGCGGAGGAGCCGGTGATCAGGGATGTCGATCTGGTGGCACGTCCGGGTGAGACGACGGCGATCATCGGGTCGACGGGCAGTGGGAAGTCGACGCTGCTCGGGCTCGTACCGCGGCTGTTCGACGCGACGGGCGGGGAGGTGCTGGTGGACGGGGTCGACGTACGGACGCTCGATCCGGCGCTGATGGCGAAGACGGTCTCGCTGGTGCCGCAGAAGCCCTATCTGTTCTCCGGAACGGTCGCTACGAATCTGCGGTACGGGAAGCCGGACGCGACGGACGAGGAGCTGTGGCACGCCCTGGAGGTCGCGCAGGCGCGGGAGTTCGTGGAGCGGCTGGAGGGCGGGATCGACGCGCCGATCTCGCAGGGCGGTACGAACGTGTCGGGCGGCCAGCGGCAGCGGCTCGCGATCGCGCGCACGCTGGTGCAGCGGCCGGAGATTTATCTCTTTGACGATTCGTTCTCCGCGCTGGACTACGCGACCGACGCGGCGCTGCGGGCCGCGCTGGGGCGGGAGACGGCCGAGGCGACGGTGGTGATCGTCGCCCAGCGGGTGTCGACGATCCGCGACGCGGACCGGATCGTGGTCCTGGACGAGGGCCGGGTGGTCGGCACGGGCCGCCATCACGAGCTGATGGAAAGCAATGCGACGTACCGGGAGATCGTGCTCTCCCAGCTGACGGAGGCTGAGGCGGCATGAGCGGGCCCGGTGGACGGATGATGGCCGGCGCGGGCGGGCCGGCCGAGCGGTCGATGGACTTCAAGGGCTCGGGGAAGCGGCTGCTGCGGCAGTTCGCTCCGGAACGGGTCACGTTGTGGTGGATGCTCGCGGCGGGTGTGGTGAGCGTCGCGCTGTCGGTGATCGGGCCGAAGATCCTGGGCCGGGCGACCGACCTGGTCTTCGCGGGGGTCGTCGGCCGGCAGACAGAGGGCGGTGGCAGCAAGGCGCAGGTCGTCGAGGGGCTGCGGAAGGAGGGGGACGACGGGCTCGCGGACATGCTTTCCGGGGTGGGCTTCACTCCCGGGCGGGGCATCGACTTCGGGGCGGTCGGCGACGTACTGCTGATGGCGCTCGCGGTGTACGTGGGTGCGGGGCTGCTCATGCTGGTGTCGTCGCGGCTGTCGAACCGGGTCATCAACCGGACCGTCTTCCGGATGCGTGAGGACGTACAGGCGAAGCTGTCGCGGCTGCCGCTGAAGTACTTCGACCAGCAGAAGCGCGGCGAGGTGCTGAGCCGGGCGACGAACGACATCGACAACATCGGGCAGACGATGGCGCAGACGATGGGCCAGCTCATCAATTCCCTGCTGACCATCGTGGGTGTGCTGGCGATGATGTTCTGGATGTCGCCGCTGCTCGCACTGGTGGCGCTGGTGACCGTACCGCTGTCGGTGGTGGTCGCGGCGAAGGTCGGCAAGCGGTCGCAGCCGCAGTTCGTGCAGCAGTGGAAGACGACCGGCAAGCTGAACGCGCACATCGAGGAGATGTACACCGGTCATGCGCTGGTGAAGGTCTTCGGGCGGCACGAGCAGTCTGCGGAGGCTTTCCGCGAGCAGAACGACGCGCTGTACGAGGCGGGGTTCCGGGCACAGTTCAACAGCGGGATCATGCAGCCGCTGATGTTTTTCGTGAGCAATTTGAACTATGTGCTGGTGGCGGTGGTGGGCGGGCTGCGGGTCGCGTCGGGCACGCTGTCGATCGGTGATGTGCAGGCGTTCATCCAGTACTCGCGGCAGTTCTCGATGCCGCTGACGCAGGTCGCGTCGATGGCGAACCTCGTGCAGTCGGGCGTCGCGTCGGCCGAGCGGGTCTTCGAGCTGCTGGACGCGCAGGAACAGGAGCCGGACGCGGTGGGCGGCGCGGAGCTTTCGCCCTCGGATCCGCAGGGCAGGGTCGCACTGGAGAAGGTGTCTTTCCGGTACGAGCCGGACAAGCCGCTCATCGAGAATCTGTCGGTCGCGGTCGAGCCGGGACAGACGGTCGCGATAGTCGGGCCGACGGGTGCGGGCAAGACGACGCTGGTGAATCTGCTGATGCGGTTCTACGAGGTGACGGGCGGCCGGATCACTCTGGACGGTGTCGACATCGCGAAGATGAGGCGCGAGGAGCTGCGTTCGGGCATCGGGATGGTCCTTCAGGACGCGTGGCTGTTCGGCGGCACGATCGCCGACAACATCGCGTACGGGGCGTCGGCGACGCGGGACGTCACGCGCGGGGAGATCGAGGAGGCGGCGCGGGCCGCCCATGCGGACCGTTTCGTACGGACGCTGCCGGACGGGTACGACACGGTGATCGACGACGAGGGGGCGGGGGTCAGCGCGGGCGAGAAGCAGCTGATCACGATCGCGCGGGCGTTCCTGTCGGATCCGGTGATCCTGGTTCTGGACGAGGCGACGAGCTCGGTGGACACCCGGACGGAGGTGCTGATCCAGAAGGCGATGGCGCGGCTGGCCCATGGGCGTACGAGCTTCGTGATCGCGCACCGGTTGTCCACTATCCGGGACGCGGACGTGATCTTGGTGATGGAGAATGGGTCCATCGTCGAACAGGGGACGCATGACGAGCTGCTGGCGGCGGAGGGCGCGTACGCGCGTCTTTACGCGGCGCAGTTCGCTCAGGCGGTAGCGGAAGTTGACTGACTGACCATGCCGGGAGCACGGCGGGGAACGTCCCGGAGGAAGCCAAGAGCGGCGACCCGGGGAGCCTGACCGGCGCCTCGGACGGCGCCTCGGACGGCATCCGACCTGGTGGTGTGGTGGTCGGGCGCCGTCGTCGCGCTCCGGGGCCGGTCAGTCCAGGTAGCCGCGGAGTGTGGATGCATGAGCGCTGCGCTTAGTCTGCGGAAGCGCAGGTCAGTGACGAACGTCCGGTCTGAAATATCCTGGACTGACAACACGCTTCCGGCACCGAGCTGTCGCCTCAGCGGTCCCAAGGACGCTGAGGCGACAGCGGATTCTCGCGCGGTGGCCGACTGGCCTGCACAGCTCGCCAGAAGCGCCAGGCGATGAGCGACACGACCAACGTGATGGCGAGATCCACAGTGTCACCACGCCGCGCTACGGCGCTTACGCCGCCTATGGCGAGGGCGGTTAACGGCACGGCCAGGAAGATCAATGCGAACGACTTCACAGCGCACTCCAAGGGGCTCGCAGACGGTGGCTCTCAAGCTAGCCCCGCTGTACGGCCCTGGACGGAGCCGCGCACCTATGCGCCCCGTCGCGGGCCGCCCGCCCGACCGTCCAAGGAAGACGAATCACCTCGTATGTGATGCCACCCTCCGGGACGTGCCGGATGGTGTGCTCGACGAAGCGGAGCACTGCGCGAGGGCTCACCGCCATACGGGCCGGACCTGCATCACAGGACTCACTCAGCCCTTACGCCCTGGACAAGCAGCGTTCCCGTCCGCTTCCCTGCCGGGGGCGCGATCACTTCAGCTGTCACATCAGCGAATCCGGCCTGTCCGAGCATCTCCGCCCATGGGGCTGGCTCGTAGTCCCAGCGCTTCACATACAGGGGTTCCGCGCCCTTCTCCGGCGGCTGCATCTGCGACGCCTGGGGGCCGTAGCAGCCTACGAGAGCCGGAGGGTTGTGGGAGAACGCGTAAACGCCGCCCGGCGTCAGGCGCTCGTGTACAAGCGGCAACAAGTCGGCGGGGTCGGTAAACCAGGCGGCCCCGAACACGGAGTAGATGGCCGTGTAGTGGTAGTCGTAGTCGTCGGCGGCGAGAAATTCCTCAGCTGCCTCCTGCCTGACGTCGAGGTGCGGCCAACGTTCGCGCGTCTTGGCGATCTGTACCGGGGAGATGTCCACGCCGATCGCGTCGGCCCCGAGGGCAACGAGATGGGCTAGGTTCCCGCCGCTGCCACATCCAAGGTCGAGGACACGTGCTCCGACAATGTTCCCGAGGATCTTCTCGTCGGGACCGTGATCGGGCCACTGCGTCCAGTTGAACCAGGTAGACGCTCCGGCCGCGTTCCTCTCTTTGCGGCCCGCCTTGGACTCGCCCCACACATCCCACGCACTCGCGTCTTGCTCTCGCACCTGGCCTCTGTCCTCATTGGTCGTTACGTACGGGCAGGCCCGCCCACTCAGCCCGATGGGGCAAGGGGCGGGCCGCACTCGCTTTCCTGGCTACTGCTTCTTGCCGCCTACCGGGCTGTCGGTGCAGCCCTGGTGGCATTGCGAGCACTCGGCCGCTGCGGGCCACAGCTCCTCGTCCACGTCAAAGCCTGCCGCACCGATGGCCGTCAGGGTGCGGTTTCGGATCGCTTCGGGCCCGCCGGTCTCGGCCGCGTCGGGAACGCCCGGGTGGTGATGCAGGAAGCGGCCCGCGTGCTGTTGGCAGAACTCGTGGTACGCCTGGGTGCGCAGGAGGAAGGCGTGCCAGCCCCAGTCGACTTGCTCGGAAGGAGATAGCGGCGCGTCAGTCGTCGTTCCGGCGATCAGAAACGCGACGGTCTGACCGATGATCTGCTCGGCCCGAACCCGGCTCGTTCCCGGGTGCGCCCTGATCACGTCGGCGGTGAGGCCCTGCCAGACCTCCCGGGGCAGGAAGGCGCGGGGCTCGGTGCGGTGAATCGGGGGATGCTCAAGGGTGGTCGTCACCTGGTTGTCCCTTTCCGGTTGCAGCGGAGCGCTGCGAACGGCAGCGCGGGCATATACAGATCGGCATGACGTCCGTAATGGGAGGCGGGCCACCTTCCCCTACGTACAGGGTTCGGTGTGCGGTACGCGTCCCGTCGGCTCTCACCGTGTAGGCGTCAATGCGGATCGGCATGCCCTCATGGTCGGCGGCAGGGCCCGGTCATTGCGGCGGCACGGAGGGCGTCATTTGGGCGTCACTCGGAGGCGTCAATTCGGTGTCATCGCCCGCTGGTTGAGGCTACCGTCGAAGCCATGACGACAGCCGCGACAGCACCCAACGATGTCCTGCGGGCCGTACGGATCGGCCTGCGCATGTCCCAAGACGACTTAGCGAAGGCGCTGCGCCGGGCAGGCGAGCAACTGGGCGAACCTAACGACGCGTCAAAGCGTCTTGTGCAGCGCTGGGAGGCCGGCACCAGCCGTGCCCCGCGTCCGGTCTACGCCCGTGCGCTCCAACACGTCACCGGCCGCCCCGTCGAAGCTCTCGGCTTCACCGCGCCCCTACCCCAGGCGCGAGTCCACCCCGATCCGCAAGGAGGTCACGACATGGACCCCGGACCCGAAGGTGTCCAGGCCGCCACGACGGCCAAGCAGCCACCGCCGCCGGACACGAACTACTCGGGCATCTGGCTCTCCCGGTATGAGTTCTACTCGTCCTCGCGAGACGAAACCTACGACGGGCAGCACTACGTCGTGCTGCTCCAGCATGGCAACCGGCTGACCGGCCAGAGCCTCCCAGGCGGCTCCTCCAACCCGGACAGCCCGCTGACGCTGGACCTGACCGTGGACCGCAGTGTTGTCACCGGCTCATGGATTGAGCAGACAGCCTCCGACGGCTACTACAACGGAGCCCGCTACCACGGTGCGATCCAGATGCTGGTAGAGCCGACCGGCCGACGCATGGCAGGCAAGTGGGTGGGCTTCGGCAAGGACTTCGACGTCAACACCGGCCCGTGGGAGCTGCGGCTGATCGACACGTCCACCTCGAAGGCAACACTTCAGCAGTACAGTCGCCCGCCGGAGGGGTAAGGGCACAGGTCGCGTCGTCGTTGTGGCTGGACGACGCCGACAGCATCGCCACGCACCTACGGGCCTGTCTGGAAGACCCTCCGCGAGTCCAACGTCGACGACTAGGAGATGTTCACGAGGATGATGCGCCGGGGCTCTTCTTCGCCTTGCGCGATCTCCTCGGCCACTCGCCCGCTGGGTCTTGCCGGTGGCCAGCTCCTCAGAGATCAGCCGGGCCGCGTCCCAGCGCAGGTGCTCTGCGTCGGCCGCCATGATCTTCACGGATGTTCATGGATCGCTGTACTGCGTGGGTCTACAGGCTCGTCACTGCTGTCGGGCCGGTATTCCACTCGGCCATCACGCAACACCTGCCCGACACCGTGATCACCGAACACTGTGATCGAACCGACTCGCCATTCACGCATCACACATTGCGCGCTGACCACACTGGCCTGGAACTCTGCTGTCTCTGCTGTCTCTTCCGCCCGCATTCGGGCTCGGTAATTCCTGGGTTAGGAGCGCTGCGCTCAGCACCAGGCCGGACGGATTTGGGAAAAGTTGCAGGTCACGGCCTGGTGCGGGGCCTTGGCCTAATCGAGGTAGCCGCGGAGCTGGTCGGCGAAGGCGTGGTCGCGGAGCTTGTTGAGGGTCTTCGACTCGATCTGGCGTATGCGTTCGCGCGTCACGCCGAAGATGCGGCCGATCTCCTCCAGCGTGCGCGGCCTGCCGTCGGCCAGGCCGTACCGGAGCTGGACGACCTTGCGTTCGCGCTCGCCCAGCGTGGAGAGCACGGCCTCCAGGTGCTCGCGCAGGAGGAGGAACGCGGCCGATTCGACAGGGGACGCGGCGTCGCCGTCCTCGATGAGGTCGCCGAACGCCACGTCGTCCTCCTCGCCCACGGGCGACTGCAGCGACACCGGTTCCTGGGCGAGACGCAGGACTTCGCTGACGCGCTCCGGGGTGAGTTCGAGGTGCGTGGCGACCTCTTGGGGGGTCGGCTCGTAGCCGCGCTCCTGGAGCATCCTGCGCTGGACTCGTACGACGCGGTTGATCAGCTCTACGACGTGGACCGGGACGCGTATGGTGCGGGCCTGGTCGGCCAGCGCGCGGGACATGGCCTGACGGATCCACCAGGTCGCGTACGTAGAGAACTTGTAGCCGCGGGCGTAGTCGAACTTCTCCACGGCGCGGATGAGGCCGAGGTTGCCCTCCTGGACCAGGTCGAGCATGGTCAGGCCGCGGCCGACGTACCGCTTGGCGACGGACACGACGAGGCGCAGATTCGCCTCGATCAGGCGGCGTTTGGCCATCCGGCCCATCACGACGAGCTTGTCGAGGTCGACGGCGAGCTGGGAGTCCAGGTCCGGGTAGCTGCTGAGCCTCTCCTCGGCGAAGAGACCGGCTTCTACGCGGCGTGCCAGGTCCACCTCTTCGGCGGCGGTGAGGAGCGGGATGCGGCCGATTTCCCGGAGGTACTGGCGGAAGAGGTCGGAGGAGGGGCCGCCGGTGTCGGGGCGGGTGTTGTGGCGGCCCGTCGCCTCTGGTGAGTCGGGGGCGTCCGGGGGGTCCTCGAGGAGGACCTCGGGCTCGTTTCCGGGTTCCACCTCGGCCTCGGGCTCGGCCTCGAGTTCGGCCTCAGTCCCGGGACCGGGCTCGGTTTCGGGCTCGGGTTCGGGGTGGAGTTCGCCCCGGCTCTGCGAAGGGACCTTCGTGAGGACGTCGGTCAACGTCTGCGGCTGGGTCTGGGTCTGCACGGGGGCGACCTCCAGGGTGATCGCTGCCGGTTCGGGGGCGTGCGGCAGCGGGACGGGGGCGGCTACCGGGCCGCCGTCCGTCCCGTACACGATGTGTGGATCCGCGGGTGTGTGAGGCCCACTCGGCGTGGGCCGGCCGCGCTCCGAGGACTCAGGCACCGCCACCCAGTGTGGGGTACGACACATCGCTGCCACGAGGGGCGTGCGGTGACTTTTTGAGTCCGGGCCGTTACGGAGGTGGGCCTGCGGCGCTGTCCCCTACCCGCCCCTTCCCGAAACCGGGGCGCTGCCCCAGACCCCGGTCCTCAAACGCCGGACGGGCTGGATATGCCGGGGGTGGGTGGACTGCCGGGGCTCCGTCCCAGGCCCCGGGCGCCCTGCGGGCGTGTCCTCAAACGCCGGACGGGCTGGATATGCCCGGGGCGGGTGGGCTGCTGGGGCTCCGTCCCAGGCCCGGACGGACTGCGGGCGTGTCCTCAAGCCCCGGACGGCTGGATTCAGCCGCAGCGTCAGAGCGCCGACGCGCCGTGGCTGCGTAGGGACTGGGCGTACTGCTGGAGGACCCACAGTTCGTTCTGTACGGCGGCCAGTTGCTCCGGGTCGGCGTGCGGGCCGCCGAGGCGGGCCAGCGTGCCCTGGACGTCGAGGATCCGGCGGTCGACCGCCCGCAGCCGGACCCGGATCAGCTGCTCACCCGCGTAGAGCTCGTCCACCGTCTTGCGCATGATCGGCTCGACGGCGAGCTCCGTGACCAGCGCCCGCACCGTGTCGTTGGGAGCCGTCTCGCGGACCTGCGCCAGGTAGTCGGAGGCGTTCTGCGCACCCTGCTCCGCGCCGCCCGCCTCCTCGATGACCTGGCGTACGGCGGCGTACGGCGGGGCGGTGAACTCGTCGGCCCCGTACGCGTCGAACGCCGGTGAGACCAGCTCCGGGCGCTGGAGCGCGAGCTTCAGCAGCTCCCGTTCGGTGCGGTGCGCGGGGCTGCGCAGATTCAGCGCGGGGCCGCTCGGGGCGGCCGGTGCCGCGTCGTACGACGGAGTCGCCCGGCGGTCCTGCGGCGCGGCGGGGCCGCGTCCGCCCCGGTCGCGCGCCCAGCGGGCGAGCTGCGCGACGCGCTTGACGACGAACTGCGTGTCGAGGATGCCGAGGATGCCCGCGAGCTGCACCGCGGACTCGTGCTGGATCGCGATGTTCTTGATGTTGGCGACGATCGGCGCGGCCTCGTCGAGCGCGGCCGCCCGCCCGGCCGGAGTTTCCAGGTTGTGGCGGGAAACGACGTGGCGGATCGCGAACTCGAAGAGGGGCGTGCGCGTCTCGACCAGCGACGCCACCGCCGCGTCGCCCTTGGCGAGCCGCAGGTCGCAGGGGTCCATACCGCCCGGTGTGATGGCGATGGACGTCTCGGCGGCGAACTTCTGGTCGTCCTCGAACGCCCGCAGCGCCGCCTTCTGGCCTGCCGCGTCGCCGTCGAAGGTGAAGACGACCTCGGCCGAGGCGTGGTCCATGAGCAGCCGGCGCAGGATCTTGATGTGGTCGCCGCCGAACGACGTGCCGCAGGTGGCGATCGCGGTCGTGACACCGGCCAGGTGGCAGGCCATGACGTCGGTGTACCCCTCGACGACCACCGCCCTGCTGGTCTTGGCGATCTCCTTCTTGGCCAGGTCGATGCCGTACAGCACCTGGGACTTTTTGTAGATCGCCGTTTCGGGGGTGTTGAGGTACTTCGGACCGTTGTCGTCGTCGCGCAGCTTGCGCGCGCCGAAGCCGACGACCTCGCCCGTGATGTCGCGGATCGGCCACATCAGGCGGCCGCGGAAGCGGTCGATGGGGCCGCGGCGGCCCTCCTGGGAGAGGCCGGAGAGAGTGAGCTCCTTGTCGGAGAAGCCCTTGCCGCGCAGGTAGCGGGTGAGGTGGTCCCAGCCGGCCGGGCTGTAGCCGACGCCGAAGTGCTGCGCGGCGCTCTGCTCGAAGCCGCGCTCGGCCAGGAACTTGCGGCCGATCTCGGCCTCGGCGGAGTCGAGCTGCTCGACGTAGAACTGCGCGGCGGCCTTGTGCGCCTCGACCAGGCGGACGCGCTCGCCGCGCTGGTGCGTGGGGTTGTAGCCGCCTTCTTCGTAGCGAAGAGTGATGCCCGCCAGGGCGGCCAGGCGCTCGACCGTCTCGGAGAAGGAGAGATGGTCGATCTTCATCACGAAGGCGATCGTGTCGCCGCCTTCCTGGCAGCCGAAGCAGTGGAAAAGACCCTTGCTCGGGCTGACCTGGAAGGACGGGGACTTCTCGTCGTGGAAGGGGCACAGGCCCTTCAGATTGCCGCCGCCGGCGCTGCGGAGCTGGAGGTACTCGGAAACAACGGCGTCGATCGGGACCGCGTCCCGGACCGCCTTCACGTCGTCATCGTTGATCCTGCCTGCCACGCGTGAAGTGTACGGCGGTGCTCGGACACTCCCGTCAGCTGATCAACGTGGCAAGGTCCACTGAGGGGTCGGCCAGGGCGTCGGTGTCCACCGGCGCCCCGGAGCGGATCAGCGCCTGGATGGGCTCGGTGACATCCCACACATTTACGTTCATGCCTGCGAGCACCCGCTGGTCCTTCAGCCAGAAGGCGATGAACTCGCGCTTTCCCGCGACGTCACCCCGGATGACGACCTGGTCGTACGTCCCCGGAGGCGCCCACCCGGAGTACTCCAGCCCCAGGTCGTACTGGTCGGAGAAGAAGTACGGGATGCGGTCGTACGACACGTCCTGGCCCAGCATCGCCCGGGCGGCGGCCGGGCCGCTGTTCAGCGCGTTGGCCCAGTGCTCGACGCGCAGCCGGGAGCCGAGGAGGGGGTGCTGGGCGGCGGCGACGTCGCCGGCGGCGTAGATGTCGGGGTCGGAGGTGCGCAGCGTGGCGTCGACCGCGATGCCGCCGCCGTGGGCGCGGTCGACGAGGGTGAGGCCGGCGGCCTCGGCGAGGGCGACGCGCGGCGCGGCGCCGATCGCGGCGAGGACGTCGTGGGCCAGGTGCTCCACGCCGTCGTCGGTGCGGGCGGCGAGGACCATGCCGTCCTGGCCGATGATCTCGGTGAGGCGGGCGCCGAAGTGGAAGCGGACGCCGTGCTCGCTGTGCACGTCGGTGAAGAGCTGGCCGAGTTCGGGGCCGATGACCTGGTGAAGGGGGGTCGGTTCGGGCTCGACGACGGTGACCTCGGCGCCGTAACCGCGTGCGGCGGCCGCGACTTCCAGGCCGATCCAGCCGGCCCCGGCGATGACGATGTGCCCGTTGTCGCGGCCGAGGGAGGCCAGTACGCCGCGCAGCCGCTCGGAGTGGGAGAGGCGGCGCAGGTGGTGGACGCCGGCGAGACCGGTGCCGGGGATGTCGAGGCGGCGCGGCTCGGCGCCGGTGGCGAGCAGCAGCTTGTCGTAGCGGACGGCGGTGCCGTCGCCGAGCCCTACCGTCCTGGTCTCTCGGTCGAGGTACACGACCGCCTGGCCGAGGTGCAGCTCGATGTCGGCCTGGGCGTACCAGCCGGGTTCGTGGACGAAGACGCTGTCGCGTTCCTCCTTGCCGGCCAGGAAACCCTTGGAGAGGGGAGGGCGTTCGTAGGGATGGTCGCGTTCGTCCCCGATGAGGATCACCCGGCCGGTGAACCCCTCGCTGCGGAGGGTTTCGGCGGCCTTCGCCCCGGCCAGTCCCCCACCGACGATGACGAATGTCAGATCTGCATCGACCACTTGGTGCCTCCTCTGTGCCTGCCCACACGCTACGCCGCCGTATTCGAGCGTCCCCCACAGAGCGTGATGGGGGAAGAGGGGGTGTGCTGTGGGCGTGTCGCGGAGGTGGCTCGCACGTGATGGGCGAGGGGTGGGAGGGGTGGAAGTGGTGAGTGAGGGCATGGAAGAGGTGGCCGCGGACGTCTCCCCCGTTGACAGCCCGCAGCCACCACGCGACAAGGGTCACGCCGATATGGACGCCGTGCGTGGCTTTCGTGCACAACGCAAAGGGACCGTACGATTCCGGTGACCCGTGAGTACGCTCGTAGCAAGGGAGTTGGGGGGCGCATGTTACGCATCCACTTCACCACCGAGGATCTGAACCGGCTGCGGGTGGCCGCACAGCCGGACCCTCTGTGGGAGATCGTGAACAGCCTTCACCTGCTGCAGAACCGGCAGGGTGCGCTGGTCTTCGACCCCTGGCGGCGTGAGGTACGGGCGGCGATCGCCCGCGCCGGCCTCACCGGGACCGTGGCTTCGCTGCACCGGCTGTGCCCGTGTGCGGCGTACATCCCCGACTTCCTGACGCCGGGCCGGGGCATCCCGGATCTGGAGACCGGCGTGGATCAGGTGCTGTCCACGCCCGTGGCCAGGATGAGCGCGGAACTCGGGCGGCTTTTCGCGGACGGCCCTGTGCCGCCGGTCGCCCGGCGGCTGGCCGAGGGGGACGTGGAGACGCTGGAGCGGCTGGGCGACGCGCTCCGCCGTTACTACGCGGTGGCGGTGGAGCCGTACCTCGATGTGATCAGGGCGGCCGTCGACGCCGACCGTCCCGTGCGGGCGGAGGCGGCTCTGTCCCGGGGGCCCGAGGGGCTGCTGAGCAGCTACCAGGATTTCGCCTGGCGTGACGACGGTGTGCTGGAGACCGGCTATCCGGTGGACAGCGAACTGGAGCTGCGCGGGCGTTCGCTGACGATGATTCCGTCGTTCTTCTGCATCCGGCATCCCGTTTCGCTGGCCGACCCGGAGCTGCCCCCGGTGCTGGTCCATCCGGTGACGCCGGATCCCGGGTGGCTCGCCCTCTCCCGGCCGGACGGGGCGGGCGGCCCGGGTCCGAAGAGGGCCGGCCTTCCGGTGGCGCAGCTGATCGGCCACACCCGGGCGTACGTCCTGGAGGTCCTGGAGCGGCCGATGACCACGACGCAGCTCGGTGGCGTACTGCGGCTGACGCTGTCGACGGCGAGCCGGCACGCGACGGTCCTGCGGGAGGCGGGGCTGGTCGCCTCGGAGCGGCGCGGCAGCCACGTCCTGCACCGGCGGACGCCTCTCGGTGACGCGATCATGAACGGCGCGGCGTACGGGCCGTGAGGCGGGCGTGCAGGGAGCGGGCGGCGGCGTCCGTGAAGCACGCGATCTGGTCGACGATCACCCGCTTGCGGGCCCTGTCGTCGGGCGCGTCGGCGAAGAGGGCGCGGAACTGCGGGTCGAGGCCCTCGGGGGCGCGGGCGGTGAGTGCTTCGGCGAGCTCGGCGATGACGATGCGCTGGTCGGCGCGGAGCCGTTCCTGTTCGTCGCGCTGCATGACGTAACGGTCGGCGACGGCCTTGAGGACGGCGCACTCGTGGCGCACCTCGCGCGGGACGACCAGCTCGGCGGCGTACCTCGTGAGCCTTCCCGCTCCGTACGCCTGACGGGTGGCGCCCTCGGCGGACAGGCAGAAGCGGCCGATGAGCTGGCTGGTCGCGTCCTTGAGCCGGGCCTGCGCGACGGCCGATCCGTCGTAGCCGTGCGGCCACCACTCCTCGTCGAGGAGGCGGTCGAGGGCGGCCGCCAGCTCCTCGGGACTGGTGGTCTCCGGTACGTATCTGCCGATCGCGACCGCGAAGATCTCCTGGCGCTCGGGCTCGGCGAACAGGAGGTTGGGGTCGAGGTGACCGGCGTGCAGGCCGTCCTCGAAGTCGTGCACCGAGTACGCCACGTCGTCGGACCAGTCCATGACCTGGGCCTCGAAGCACTGGCGGTGGGCGGGCGCGTCCTGGCGGACCCAGTCGAAGACCGGCAGGTCGTCTTCGTAGACGCCGAATTTCACCGAGCCGGGGTCGGTGGGGTGGGCGCCGCGCGGCCAGGGGTATTTCGTGGCGGCGTCGAGGGCGGCGCGGGTGAGGTTGAGGCCGACGCTGACCATCTCGCCGCTCTCGGCGGACCGTACGAAACGCTTGGGCTCCAGGCGCGTCAGGAGCCGGAGCGACTGGGCGTTGCCCTCGAAGCCGCCGCAGTCCTTGGCGAAGTCGTTGAGTGCCTGCTCGCCGTTGTGCCCGAAGGGCGGGTGGCCCATGTCGTGGGAGAGGCAGGCGGCCTCGACGAGGTCCGGGTCGCAGCCGAGGGCGGCGCCCAGCTCACGGCCGACCTGGGCGCATTCGAGGGAGTGCGTGAGGCGGGTACGGGGGCTGGCGTCCCAGACCTGGCTGCTGGAGCCGGGCGTGACGACCTGCGTCTTTCCGGCGAGGCGGCGCAGCGAGGCGGAGTGCAGCACGCGCGCGCGGTCGCGCTGGAAGGCGGTCCTGCCGGGCCGTTTGTCGGGCTCGGTGGCCCAGCGCTCGGTGGCGGCTGCGTCGTAGAGGCCGACGTCGAGCTGGGCGTCGTGGGACTGGGCCGGGTAGGACTGGGCGTCGTGGGACTGGGCTTGGTGCGCTGTGCCTTCCATGCACCGACAGTAAACGCAGCCGGTGACAGTCGGGGATCAGGCGGAGGCCAGCTGGCGCCGGGGCGCCGGGGCACGGGTGGCGACAGCCTGGTCGTAACGGAGCAGGAGGAGCCGCGCCAGGGCGGGGTGCGTGCCGAGCGGCGCGGCCGCGATCCAGGGCGCGGCGGCGGCGCTCTGCGCGGCGAAGCGGCCCGGCGCGGTGAAGTACGAGGCGACGGCGGCGCGGTGGCGGCCGCGTGCGGCGAGGGCGCGCAGGGCTTCGGGGACGGTGGGCGAGGCGGCGGACGCGTAGGCGGGGATGACGGGGACTCCGCCGAGGCGTTCGCCGAGCAGGGCGGCGGTGCGGCGGGTGTCGGCGGCGGATTGCGGGTCGCGCGAGCCGGCGGCGGCGAGGACGACGCCGCTTCCGCGGTGGGTGGCGTCGGAGGTCCGCCAGCCGGCCTCGGTGAGGCGGGCGTACAGGGCCTCGACGAGGAGGGGGTGCGGGCCGAGCGGGGCGGCTATTCGGGTGCGCAGGTGGGGGGCGGTGGCGGCGGCCTGCGGCAGGTCGTACTTGACGTGGTAACCACGGCCGAGCAGCAGCGGTACGAGCACGGCCTGGCCCGGGTCCAGGTCCGCGAGCGTACCGGTCAGCAGCGGCTCGTTCAGCTCGATGTGCCCGAGCCGTACGTCGAGCCCCGGCCGCAGCTCGCGGACGCGCTCCAGCAGCGCGGTGACGGTGCGCAGCGCGTTGGGGTCGCGGCTGCCGTGGGCGACGGCGACGAGGGTGGGCGGGGACGTCGGCCGGAGCGGGGACGAGGGCGGGGGCGGTGTCATCGGACGGCGGTTCCGTTCAGGGAGACGTGCCTCAGCTGCGTGCCGAGCTGGGTGGTGATGCGGGTGAGCAGTTGCGCCGTGCTGTCGAGAGGAAGTGACTCGCGGTGTGCTGCCGACTCCGTCATGGACCGATACTGCCGGGCGCAGGTTGCCGCCTCGTTGCGCGGGCGTGACGGGTGTTTTCGACGGCCTCACCGGGCGGGCGGGGGCGGTGTGCAGGCGGTGAAGAGGAAAACGAAACACCTGGAGCAAGTGGAATTACTTTTCCATTGACCGGAATTGCACCTTGCTTTCGGGTTCGGCGCGCGGGATACAAGCACCATGACTGAGTCTGCGCGGCCCAGCCGCCGAAACGTCCTCGCCGGTCTGGGGAGCGTCCCTCTGATGCTGGGAGCCGCGCCCTCCGCCCCCAGGGCGCAGCCGGCCGAGAGACCTAGACCCGTACTTCGCGGGCA
>NZ_JAGGPA010000051.1 GCF_018614035.1 Streptomyces sp. ISL-96 | reverse complement strand
CGCCCCCCCCCACCCCCACCCCAACGTCCACCCCCACCGACCGCACCCCCACCGAAACGCCAACAGCCTCCCAACAGTCCGCACCCCCCGAGCCCCCCACCGGCTTCCGCCGCGTAACAGACCCCGCCGGCTTCTCCCTAGCCGTCCCCGACGTCTGGTCCCGTACGAACGCCAACGCCGGCCAGATCACGTACTCCGGCTCCACCGGCATGGAGCACCTCCTCATCGGCGTCGTCCACAACCCCCCGTACGCCACCTCCTACGAGAACTTCCTCAACATCGAACAGAAGGCCAAGGCGAACCAGAAAAACTTCCAGCGCCTGCGCCTTGAGCCCAACACCTTCCAGGGCCGCCCGGGCGCGATCTGGGAGTACACGTTCACGGACAAGCAGACGGGCGAGACCCTCCACGCCATCGACCAGGGCTACATCGCGCCGAACGGCACGGACTACTCGATCTACACCAAGAGCAGGGACCGGGACTGGCAGTATGCCCGCAAGATCTTCGACACCGCACTCTCCACCTGGTCCCTCGGCTGATCGTGGCACGCCCGCACCGCTCCACACACACCCTTCGGACCGGTGGTCACCACGCCCCAATAGACTGCCTCCGACCTGTGCCGCAAGGCACGCGACGCCGAGTCTTACGGGAGATCCCGCCGTGACCGAGCCCCTGTCCGAGCACACCGCAGATGTGATCGTCGTCGGGGCCGGACCCGCCGGCTCCACCACCGCCTACTACCTCGCCAAGGCGGGACTCGACGTACTCCTCCTCGAAAAGACCGCGTTCCCGCGCGAAAAGGTCTGCGGCGACGGTCTGACGCCCCGCGCCACCAAGCAGCTGGTCTCGATGGGCATCGACATCTCCGAAGAGGCGGGCTGGCTCCGCAACAAGGGCCTGCGCATCATCGGCGGCGGCGTCCGCCTCCAGCTCGACTGGCCGGAACTCGCCTCGTACCCCGACTACGGGCTCGTCCGCAAGCGCGACGACTTCGACGAGCAGCTGGCCCGCCAGGCCCAGAAGGCCGGCGCCCGCCTGCACGAGCGCTGCAACGTGGGCGAGCCGATCATCGATGCCCGTACGGGCCGGATCACCGGCGTCAACGCCAAGCTGGGCGAGGAGAAGACCCCGGTCACCTTCCACGCCCCGCTGGTCGTCGCCGCCGACGGCAACTCCACCCGCCTCTCCCTCGCCATGGGCCTGCACCGCCGCGAGGACCGCCCGATGGGCGTCGCGGTCCGTACGTACTTCACTTCCCCCCGCCACGACGACGACTACCTGGAGTCCTGGCTGGAGCTGTGGGACCGCCGCGGCCCGCAGGACCGCCTGCTCCCCGGCTACGGCTGGATCTTCGGCATGGGCGACGGCACCTCCAACGTCGGCCTCGGCATCCTGAACTCCTCCAAGGCGTTCAAGGAGCTGGACTGGCGCGAGGTCCTGAAAGCATGGTGTGCCTCCATGCCGGAGGACTGGGGCTACACCCCCGACAACATGACGATGCCGATCCGCGGCGCCGCGCTCCCCATGGCCTTCAACCGCCAGCCGCACTACACCAAGGGCCTCCTCCTCGTCGGTGACGCGGGCGGCATGGTGAACCCGTTCAACGGCGAGGGCATCGCGTACGCCATGGAGTCGGGCCAGATCGCCGCCGACGTCATCGTCCAGGCCCACGCCCGCGCGACCCCCGCCCAGCGCGAACTGGCCCTGCACGCTTACCCGAAGATCCTCAAGGAGACGTACGGCGGCTACTACACGATGGGCCGCGCCTTCGTGAAGCTCATCGGCAACCCGAAGGTCATGAAGATCGCGACCCAGCGCGGCCTGACCCACCCGGTGCTGATGAAGTTCACTTTGAAGATGCTGGCCAACCTGACCGACCCGACGGGCGGCGACGCGATGGACCGCATCATCAACGGCCTGGCCAAGGTCGCCCCCAATTCATGATCCGCCTTTCGCTGCTCACCGCTTGGCGGTGAGCAAGCCGCTCCCCCTGCCGGCGGCCGGGCTCGGAGCTGGGATTCAGCAGGCATGCGCCGCGACTGGCCCGCGTGAGTCAGGCGCGGGGCAGTTGGTCGTCCTTCACGGCGGATACGAAGGACGACCAGGCGGTCGCGCCGAAGGCGAGGGCAGGGCCGTGGGGGATCTTGCTGTCGCGGACGGGGGTGACGCCGGGCAGGCCTTCGGCGACCTCCAGGCAGTTGCCTTCGCTAGCTCCGCTATAGCTGGACTTCCGCCAACTAACGGTGTGCTCAGTGCTGTTCATGCTCCTCGTATTCCTCTGCAACAGCCTTGATGAGGGCGAGTGACTCCCGGTGTGACAACACGTCGCCCAGGGCGAGGTCGTAGATCGCTTGGCAATGGTGCACTACCGCTGGATCATCGAGGATCGCTCCCGTCTTGACGCCTTCAACGTAGGCGATGGGCGGGGAATCTTCGAGCCATGTCAGAGTCAGACTGCTCTCCATCAAGGCGTGCGCTCCTACGGAGAACGGCAGTACATGGAGGCGAATGCGCTCACGGTCGCCCAGTCGCTGAAGGTGTCGCAGCTGCTCGGCCATGACGCCTGGCCCGCCGACCGGGCGCCGTAGCACGGCCTCGTCCAGCATCGTCCACAGGACGGGCGTCACGGGATTGTCGAGGATACGGGCGCGACCGAGGCGTGTGACGAGAGCGCTGTCACGCTCATCATCGCTCTTGGGCGGAAACGTGAACCGGAACACAGCGCGGGCGTACTCCTCCGTCTGCAATAGCCCCGGCACCAGGGAAGACGCGTACTCGCGGATCATGGTGGCCTGTTGCTCGAACTCGGCTGCCGCCGCGAAGTGGACCGCCACCTTGCGCGAGTCCAGCGTTGGCAGAAAGCGCTCGAACACCCCGCCAGTGTCCAGTACTTGATCGAGGCGTTTCGCGTCATCCAGCGACGGTTTGCGTCGTCCGCCCTCGATATGGGCGATGTGCGTACGCGACATGATCGCCTGCTGGCTCAGCAGCTCCTGCGTGAGTCCCGCATCCTCGCGGCGCTTCCGCAGCTCATCCCCGTAGGGGAATCGTGATTCCGGTACGTCAGTGCCCATGTGCCCAACTCCCTGTGTGACCACGTCGGTGTCACGGGCCACCTACTGGCGAGCCTAAGCGGAGCGCGCTCAAGCTGTAACCAAAAGTAGCGAAACGGTGCGACGGGAGTGACCTGCAATGGCCGACATGGACGAGCCGAAGCGAAGTGAAGCGCGGGCGCGGCTGGCGGAGTTCATTGCCGACTACGGGACGGGCGGGGTGCTGCGGCTCGACGCTGCGGGGGAGCCGATGGAGGGGGTGGAGCTCCCGCCGGGGTCCATGGCGTACCCGCCGTGCCGGTGTCCTCGGTGCCGGGACGGAGCTTGAGCTTCGGGGGGCGAGGGTCGAGATCCTTTTGCTAGGAATGGTGGGTGGGGACTGTTCCCACCCACCCTCCCTGTCAGCGGCGATGACTTTTTGTGATCGGGTCGCGACACAGTGCTGTCGCCGTGTAGCGTGCGGCACGACGAAACGACCCCCATGCGGTGTTAGCAGCACCACACAGGGGTCTGACCAACAAGATCGAAGTGAGCGATCCCATGGCTGTCCAGCAGCTTAGCCGTGCCCTGCACGCCCCCGCCCACCCCATGGCCAAGCCCGGCTTCGGGAAACGGTCCGCGCCCGGCCAAGAGCCCCGCCGGGGTCGGGATTTCGCACATCTGCCCAGGCGTGAAGCCGCCATCGCCGGTTACATCGACCGGCTGCCCGACGGCGCCGACATCTCCATCAAGGCGCTGGCCAGGGAAGTCGAGGGCTTCGGGCAGTGTGCCATCGGCACCATTCTGCGGAAGTTGTCCGAGGCCGGGCATCTGCGGCGCGTACGCCGGGACGTGCAGGACGCCGAGGGGGCGCGGTGGGTCTACCGGACGTTCTTCACGCGTACCGCCCGCTCCGACGCCTGGTGGGCCGAATTCCTCGCCGACAACGTCCCGCAGTCCGGAATGGCCGACCCCGCCCCCGTACAGGAGCCGGAAGCGCGCGGCTACGACGCGCTCGCCCGGCTCGTCCACCGGCACCCGCAGCTCGCCCTGTCCGCCGTGGAATGCGAGGTGTTGGGTGAGCTGGCGGGGGAGTGGTTCCGGCGGGGAGCCAGTGAGGCGCAGCTTGAGCGGGCCGTCGCGTCGATGCTGCCCGACCCCGTGCGGCACCCCTTCGGGTTCGTGCAGAACCGGTTGATCGACCGGCTGCCGCCCGAGGCCCCGGCGCCCGTCCAGGGCCGGTACGTCATGGAATGCACCGACTGCCACGCCCCCGGTACGCCGGAATCCCTGCCCGGCGGCCTCTGCCGGATCTGCCGCAGCGAGCCGCGCGTGCGCCCGGACGACGACCGGCCCCGACTCCCCGCCGACGTCGTACGCGGAAAGGCGGCGCGGCTGCGGGACTCGGTCCGTACGTACAAAATCCGTCCGGCGCCCTGATCGTCGGCGCCGCCCTCGGCGCCGCCCTCAGCGCAGTTGCTCGGGGGTGACCAAGGGGTTGAGCGGCGGCAGCGTGCTGGGCGGCGCCGGCCGCTGGCGGAGGGACGGGGAGGGCTTGGCCGGGTCGCTGAGTGCTCCGTCGACGTACTGGAACAGTGCCGCCCCTATCGGGTCCGGCTTCGGCTTGTTGTTCTCGTCGAAGCGCTCGTACTTCATGAGGTTGTAGCCGATCGCGACCTGTCTGCGGCCGTCCTCGGTGGACAGTGCCCAGGTGCCCGCTCCGAAGACGCCGCCGTCGTGGCCCCAGTACCAGCCGCCGCTGGGCATGCGCAGGGTGTAGATGCCGAGGCCGTACCGCATGGCGACTTCCTGGCCCGGCTCGGGCTCGTAGGACGGGACGGTGGTCTTCATGGCGCGCAGTTCGGCGGGGGCGAGCAGCTTGCCGCCGAGCAGTTGGCGGTAGAAGTCGTTGAGGTCGCGCATGGTCGACACCATCGCGCCCGCCGTACCGGCCCAGGACATGTCGTAGGCGCTGAAGTCGCGGGCCGGCTCTATGTAGCCGTACATCGACTCGTACATCTTGGCGTGCGGTCCGGAAATGTAGGGCGAGCGCGGGAAGTAGGTGTGCCGCAGCCCGGCCTTACGGATGACATTGCGGGTGATGTACGTTTCCGCGTCCTGGCCGGTGACCTTCTGCAACAGCAGCCCGGCGATGACGTAGTTGGTGTTGGCGTACGCGTGCGTGCCGCGCTCGGCGGTGGGCGGGGCCGCGAGTCCGAGGCGGGCGAGGTATTCCGGGTCAAGGCGGCGGAAGCGGTTGTCCTCCAGGACCTTGCCGGGGTTTTCGAGGAGGCCAGGGAAGGCGGGCAGGACGTAATCGGCGATGCCGCTGGTGTGGTTGAGCAGCATGCGGACCGTCACCTGTCGGCCCCGCTCCCCCGGTATCAGTTCGGGCAGGTAGCGTCCGATGGGCGCGTCCAGTTCGATGCGGCCCTTGTGGACCTGCTGGAGGACGGCCACTGCGGTGAAGGTCTTGGTGATGCTGCCGATCCGGTGCTCGAAGTCGGGGCGCATCCGGCGCTCGGTGTCCAGGTCGGCGAATCCGGTGGCTCCGCGCCACTGCTGCGAACCGTCGCGGACGGCGGAATAGGCCCCGTATATACCGGCCTTGTGAATCGCCGCGAGGGAGTCGCGGAGAGCCGGCCGGTCGAGACGGAGGTCTGGTCCGGCTAAGGGCGCGGCGGAGGAATCGGACCAGGCGGTGGTGGGGGTGGCTGACGCGGGCAACGCCGCGTGCGCCGGCGCGACTCCCGCCGCAAGCGACAGAACGGCGACCGAGGCCACCGCCGCCAGGCGACCTCTCCGGTGCTTCGGGTGGCGGCGATTGTTCGGGTGGGCGAGGCGCATGGTGGCTCCTTTTTCGTCACTCGTTCACGGCGCGTGTTCGATTCCTCCATCCTCATGGCGCCGCTGAGAGCAGCCCTCCACCCGCAGAACGACCTTTTGCACGGGAGCAGATGACAAATGTCAGGCTTCCGCGATTCACCCGAACGAGGAAGTGACGTTGAGCACATCGCTGGTAACTTAGAGTGAGTTCTTGACCGTCTCATATGCCAGTGGGGGTTGCCGTGGCCGCGAGTCCGATCGAAGTGGGTTCCAAGGACGCGCGCTATGAGGCTCTGCGCCGGGGGTTCAACCAGCGCTGGATCGCCAAGCCGGACTTCGTGGTGGTGGCTACGACGGCGGACGACGTGGTGTCGGCGCTCAGCAAGTTCTGCGGCAACCCGGCGAATTCCGAGCGCCGGATCACGGTGCGCTCGGGCGGTCACTGCTACGAGAACTTCGTCTCTTCCGGGGACGTCGGGGTCATCATCGACGTGAGCCAGATGAACCGCGTCTACTTCGACCCGGAGATGGACGCGTACTGCATCGAGGCGGGCGCGACGAACTGGCACAGCACCACCCAGCTCTACCGGTCGACCGGCCTGGCCCTGCCCGGCGGCTCCTGCTACTCGGTGGGGCTCGGCGGCCACATCTCGGGCGGCGGCTATGGGCTGCTCTCCAGGGACTTCGGCCTGACGGTGGACTACCTGTACGCCGTCGAGGTGGTCACCGTCGCCGACGGTAAAACCCCCAAGAAGACGGTGGCCTGCAAAGACTCGACCGACGCTTCGCTGCGCGACCTGTGGTGGGCGCACACCGGCGGTGGCGGCGGCAACTTCGGTGTCATCACGCGCTATTGGTTCCGCGGCCTGCGGCAGCCGCCCGCCCAGGTGCTGGCCAGGTCCGTCGCCTGGGAGTGGAAGGACTTCCTCGCGCGCCCCGACCTCTTCAAGTCGCTCGTCCGCCGGTACGGGCAATTCTTCGAGTACGAGAACAACGGAACGCTCCCGGCCGCCTCCTTCGGCACCTACAAGTACCGGGACTTGTTCACCCTGCTGAAGCTCACCCACATGAGCAGCGGCAAGGTCGGTCTGATCATTCAGCTCGACGGCGTGAAGAAGGACTCGGTGCAGCGCCTCGAGGCATTCATGAATTGGATCACCGCGGATTTCAAGACCGGCGACACGTACCACGTCGAAGAGACACCACTGGACCAGGCGATCGGCGAGCATCCCGCGATGGGCTCGCTGTTCATCCCCACCCGGCTCCCTTGGCTCACCGCCACGCAGAGCATCAACGACTCGGGCAGCCCCAACCGCTGCGGCAAGTACAAGTCGGCGTACATGACGAAGGGATTCACCGAGCACCAGATCGACGCGATCCACCGCCATCTCACCGACGCCAGCTACTCCAACCCCGACGCCTTGGTTCAGGTCGATTCCTACGGCGGCGCGATCAACGACATGGGCACGGAGGAGACGGCTGTGCCGCAGCGCTCCTCGGTCATGAAGCTCCAGTACCAGGCGTACTGGACCTGGGGCACGGACGCCGACAAGAACGGGGTCTACGACTACGTGGACGCCGAGCAGGACCCGGAAATCGCCGGGCCTCATCTGCGCTGGATCAGGAACTTCTACCAGGACGTCTACCGGCCCACCGGTGGAGTGCCGGCGGTGGTCGATCCGGCGTACCCCGCGACCAAGGACGCGAACACGGACGGCTGCTACATCAACTACCCCGACGTCGACATCTCGGACACGAAACTCAACACGCTGGGCCAGCCCTGGCACCAGCTGTACTACAAGAGCAGCTACGAGCGCCTGCAACGGGCCAAAAAGCTCTGGGACCCGCACAACATCTTCCGCTACGCCCAGTCCATCGCCGTGCCCAAAACCACATAGGCGCGCGGTCAGGTCAGGGGCTGCGGCAACCGCGTGCGCGGGGCGGCGAAATTGCGTCTGTATTCGCTGGGGGAGACGCCGACCTGGAGTGTGAAGTGGCGGCGGAGGTTGGCTGCCGTACCGAGGCCGCTTTCCTCGCTGATGCGGTCGACCGGCAGGTCGGTCGTTTCGAGGAGCGACTGGGCGTGGGCCAGCCGTCGGCCCAGCAGCCACTGGAGCGGGGTGGTGCCGGTGGACTCCTGGAGGCGGCGGTAGAAGGTGCGCGGGCTCAGGCGGGCGCGGCGGGCCATGTCCTCGACGGTGAGCGGTTCATGGAGGTGGGCGGTGGCCCACTGGAGGGCGGGGCCGAGGTTGTCGTCGTCCGTCTCTGGAACGGGCAGGTCGATGAACTGGGCCTGCCCGCCGGTGCGGTGGGCGGGTACGACCAGGCGGCGGGCCAGCTGGTTGGCGACTCGCGCGCCGAGGTCGCGGCGGACGAGGTGCAGGCAGAGATCGAGGCCGGCGGCGGCGCCCGCGCTGGTCAGGACGTTGCCGTCGTCGGTGTAGAGGACGGAGTCGTCGACCAGGACCTTCGGGTAGCGCTCGGCGAGCGCCGCGGTGTGCTGCCAGTGGGCGGTGGCGCGGCGGCCGTCGAGCAGTCCGGCCGCGGCGAGCGCGAAAGCGCCGGTGCACAGGGACACCATGCGGGCCCCGGAGTCCGCGGCCGCGCGCAGCGCGTCGACGAGATCGGGCGGTACGTCCTCGCCGTCCTCGGCGCACGCCGCCGGCACAGAGGGCACGATCACGGTGTCCGCCCCTGCGAGCGCGTCCAGGCCGTGGGGGGTGGAGAGGGAGAAGCCGACGGCGGGCGCGCCCTTGTTGGAACCGCACAGGCGCATTTCGTACCAGGGATCGGCCAGGTCGGGCTGCGGGTTACCGAAGACCGTGCAGGCGATCGACAGTTCGTACAGGTCGTAGAGGGAGATGCCGGAGTCCTCGACGACGGCTACCGCGACGGTATGCATGCGTGCGAGCGTACGGCAGTCGGCAGGAATTTTGCGGAGGTGGGCAGGCCTGCCACTGTCGGCGGGTGGCGGGCGCTGCGAGGGTTGATCTCGCCAAGAACACACGCACACCGCGCATTTGGGGAGTACACCCATGAATAACCGCGAAAACGTCACGGTCCTCGGCCTGGGACAGATGGGGACGGCCCTCGCCGGTGCCTTCCTCGCCGCAGGTCACCCCACCACCGTCTGGAACCGCACGCCGGCGAAGGCGGAACCCCTCGTCGCCCGGGGCGCCGTGCGTGCGGCGGCGCCCGGCGACGCGGTCGCGGCCGCCGGAGTCGTGGTCGTCTGCGTGCTGGACTACGACGCCGTACGGGAACTCCTGGAGCCGGTGGCCGAGTCGCTCGCCGGCCGTACGGTCGTCAACCTCAGCACCGGCTCACCCGAGCAGGCCAGACAGACAGCGGCCTGGGCGGCCGGGCACGGCTTCGGCTACCTCGACGGCGCCATCATGACGACGCCGCCCGGCGTGGGCAGCCCCGAGAGCATGTTCTTCTACAGCGGCTCGTCCGCCGCCTTCGCCGCCCACCGGGACACTCTGGCCGCGCTGGGCGACCCTATCGACCTCGGAGACGACCCTGGCGTCGCCTCGCTCTACGACCTGGCGCTGCTCGACATGATGTGGGCGACGCTGAGCGGCTGGCTGCACGCCACGGCGCTGGTGGGCGCCGACGGCGTGGCGGCGACGGCCTTCACTCCGGTCGCCATCCGGGGGCTGAGCGGTGCGGTGGCGGGCTTCATGGGGACGTACGCCGAGCAGGTGGACGCCGGTCACTACCCGGGCGACGACGCCACCCTCGACGTACACCGCGCGGCGATCGGGCACCTGGTCCACGCGGGAAGGGACCGGGGCATCGACGGGCGGCTGCCCGAGCTGTCGCAGGCGCTGATCGAGCGGGCGGTCGCCGGGGGGAACGGCCAGGACAGCTATGCGCGCCTTGTTGAGTTGTTCCGCAAGGGGTGAGCCGTACTGCTTGAACGCATGACGGAGGGCCGTCGTTCCCGGATCCGGGAACGACGGCCCTCCGTCGTACAGAAAGATTCGTAAGAAAGATCAGAGGACGCGGACCGCGCCGTCCGCGGGGTAGCCCGACAGGTCCTGGATGACTACGCCCTTGCTGGGGTTGGCGGCGTCGAGGTACTGGCCGTCGCCGATGTAGACACCGGTGTGGTACGCCGATCCGGCGCCGCCCCAGTACAGGATGTCGCCGACCTGGAGGTTGGACGTACCCACCTGGGTACCGGCCACCGACTGGTCCTGCGAGACGCGCGGGAGGTCGATGCCGACCGTCCGGTACGCGGCCTGTACGAGGCTGGAGCAGTCCCAGGCGTTGGGGCCCGAGGCGCCCATGACGTACGCGTCACCGAGCTGCGCCTTGAGGAAGGAGACGACGGTCGCGGCGCTGCCGGTGCCCGTGGAGGAACCGACGGAGACGCCGGAGCCGCCGGTGGAGGCGCTGAGCGTCGTACGCTCGGCGCTGCGCGAGGCGCGCTCCTGCTGCTCGGCCTTCTCGGCCGCTGCCTCAGCGGCCTTCTTCTCGGCGGCCTCTTCTGCCTTGCGCTTGGCCTCGGCCTTGCGTTCGGCCTCCGCCTTGTCCTTCTTTGCGGCCTTCGCGGCCTTGGCGGCGGCTTCGTCCTGCTGGGCCTGGAGGTTGTAGGCGTACGCGACCTGCTGAGTGGCCTCGGCGGAGACGGCGACGGTGTTCGCCAGGTCCGTGGTGATCGTGGGCATCTCGATGGTCGCGGTCACCGGCTCGGCATTCGCCGGTCCGGCAGCACCTGCCACCCCGAGGGTGCTGAGGACGCCACCGGCAACTCCGGCACGGAGCGCCACCTTGGAGGCGCTGCGACGGGGTTTCCGGTGGCTGGGTATGTGAGCGGTGAGGGACATGGGACAACCGCTATCAGGCCTTCGCGGTTCCCTTCAAGAAACGTGGGCTGCGCCACAGTTGTGTCATGTCGGCCCGAATCGGGCTTCTGCCGGGCTTTATTGACGCCGTAACGGGCAATACGGGCACACGCGATCATGCCTGTGATCATGGGCTTTCCGCATTACGTCCCAATTGCCCGGCGCCTACCATCCGTTCACACCAATGGCCAAGCCCGCTTTTATCGGCAGCGCGCGAGAGTGGTGCAGGTCACAGATCGGCAACCCTTTGTGGCCTCCGGCGCTCGTGAACGCGTGCACGCGTCCACATTCGTCCGCGAGGCTCCCCCGGAGTGATGAGGCGGCGTTCTCTTACCACCCGAGGGCCGCCCATTGCCAATTTGCCTGTACGGGCCAACGCTTGATAGCGCGCACCCCTTGCGACCAGCGGTAACACCATCGCTTGTCACGTCTGGTAGTCACTCGTGCACTTCGCGTATGAAGATCACCGCTCACCCGAGTTGATGATCGTTCGTCGGGTGGTGGAGATCACAAAGACGTTGTCGCAACCCGTGTCGCAGATCACAGACCAGCAGGCATAGGATGCGAAGCAGCCGGGCTTGTGAACTGCCTCACATATACATGATCTTCGCGTGGCGAAGATCGTGGAGGCGGCGTGAAGCGCAAGCTCCGGTGCGGTCCACGGTCAAGGACGACTGGAAGGAGCGAGGAGCGTGAATGCGTACGCGCCCATCCTCGTGCTCGGCGCACTCGGGGCAGGGTTTGCGATCTTCTCCGTGGTCATGGCCACGCTTATCGGCCCAAAGCGCTACAACCGGGCAAAGCTTGAAGCGTACGAGTGCGGCATCGAGCCGACACCCACGCCCGCCGGAGGCGGCCGCTTCCCCATCAAGTACTACCTGACGGCGATGCTCTTCATCGTCTTCGACATCGAGATCGTCTTCCTCTATCCCTGGGCCGTCTCCTTCGACGCCCTGGGGCTTTTCGGGCTCGTCGAGATGCTGCTCTTCGTGCTCACCGTCTTCGTTGCCTACGCGTACGTATGGCGGCGCGGCGGCCTGGAATGGGACTGAGGGGCTGAGGGGTCACCAATGGGACTCGAAGAGAAGCTGCCCAGCGGCTTTCTGCTGACCACCGTCGAACAGGCCGCGGGCTGGGTACGGAAGTCCTCCGTCTTCCCCGCGACCTTCGGCCTCGCCTGCTGCGCCATCGAGATGATGACGACGGGTGCCGGCCGTTACGACCTGGCTCGCTTCGGCATGGAGGTCTTCCGCGGCTCGCCGCGGCAGGCCGACCTCATGATCGTGGCGGGCCGGGTCAGCCAGAAGATGGCGCCGGTGCTGCGGCAGGTCTATGACCAGATGCCGAACCCCAAGTGGGTTATCTCCATGGGTGTTTGCGCCTCTTCAGGCGGAATGTTCAACAATTACGCAATTGTGCAGGGTGTTGATCATATTGTTCCTGTTGACATCTATTTGCCCGGTTGCCCGCCTCGCCCCGAGATGCTGATCGACGCGATTCTGAAGCTCCACCAGAAGATTCAGAACTCCAAGCTCGGCGTGAACCAGGAAGAGGCGGCCCGCGAGGCGGAGGAAGCGGCTTTGAAGGCGCTCCCCACCATTGAGATGAAGGGGCTGCTCCGGTGAGCGAGATCAACGAGCCGAACCCCGACAAGGAACTCAGCGCGCAGAATCTGCCCGGCCAGCGCGGTGACCACGGCGAAGAGATCCGCGTCCAGCGCGGCATGTTCGGCGCGAAGAACGGCGGCGACACCTCCGGCTACGGCGGTCTCGTACGCTCCGTACGCCTGCCGGGGCCCGCGATCCGCCCGTACGGAGGCTGGTTCGACGAGGTCGCGGACGAGCTCGAAGGCGCCCTGGAGGAGCAGGACCTCCTCCCGGACAACGCCATCGAGAAGACGGTCGTCGACCGCGGCGAGATCACCTTCCACATCGCCCGCGAGCACCTGGTGCAGGTCGCCAGGACACTGCGCGACGACCCGGCCCTGCGCTTCGAGCTCTGCACGGGCGTGAGCGGCGTCCACTACCCGGAAGACAAGGGCCGCGAACTGCACGCCGTCTACCACCTGCGCTCGCTCACCCACGGCCGGCTGATCCGCCTCGAAGTGAGCGCCCCGGACAGCGACCCGCACGTCCCCTCGCTGGTCACGGTCTACCCGACCAACGACTGGCACGAGCGTGAGACGTACGACTTCTTCGGCCTCGTCTTCGACGGGCACCCCGCCCTCACCCGGATCATGATGCCGGACGACTGGCAGGGCTTCCCGCAGCGCAAGGACTACCCCCTCGGCGGCATCCCCGTCGAGTACAAGGGCGCCCAGATCCCGGCTCCGGACCAGCGGAGGTCGTACTCGTGACCACCCCACCCGCATCAGCACGTGAGACCACCGAAGGTCCCGTATACACGGTCACCGGCGGCGACTGGGACGAGGTCGTCCAGGCCGCCACCAAGGCCGACGACGAGCGCATCGTCGTCAACATGGGCCCGCAGCACCCGTCGACGCACGGCGTGCTCCGGCTCATCCTCGAAATCGACGGCGAGACGGTCACCGAGGCCCGCTGCGGCATCGGCTACCTGCACACCGGCATCGAGAAGAACATCGAATTCCGGAACTGGACGCAGGGCACGACCTTCGTCACGCGCATGGATTACCTCATGCCGTTCTTCAACGAGACGGCGTACTGCCTGGGCGTCGAGAAGCTGCTCGGCATCGAGGAGCGGATCCCGGACCGGGCGACGGTCACCCGCGTGATGCTGATGGAGCTCAACCGGCTCGCCTCCCACCTGGTGGCCATCGCCACCGGCGGCATGGAGCTGGGCGCGACGACGATCATGATCTACGGATTCCGCGATCGTGAACTGATTCTCGATGCCTTCGAGCTCATCACCGGCCTGCGCATGAACCACGCGTTCATCCGGCCCGGCGGACTGGCCCAGGACCTGCCCCCGGGCGCGATGGACCAGCTGCGCGAGCTTGTGAAGACCATGAAGAAGAACCTGCCGGAGTACGACAAGCTCGCCACCGGCAACCCGGTCTTCAAGGCCCGCATGCAGGACGTCGGCTACCTCGACCTCACCGGCTGCATGGCGCTCGGCGCGACCGGCCCGATCCTGCGCTCGGCCGGGCTGCCGCACGACCTGCGCAAGACCGACCCCTACTGCGGTTACGAGACGTACGACTTCGACGTACCGACCGCCGACACCTGCGACGCCTACGGCCGCTTCCTGATCCGGCTCGAAGAGATGCGGCAGTCGCTGCGCATCGTGGAGCAGTGCCTGGACCGGCTCAGGGAGCCGGGCCCCGTGATGGTCGCCGACAAGAAGATCGCCTGGCCCGCGCAGCTCGCGCTCGGTCCCGACGGCCTCGGCAACTCGCTCGACCACATCAAGAAGATCATGGGCACCTCCATGGAGGCCCTGATCCACCACTTCAAGCTGGTGACCGAGGGCTTCCGGGTGCCGGCCGGGCAGGCGTACACGGCGATCGAGTCGCCCAAGGGCGAGCTTGGTGTGCACGTGGTCTCCGACGGCGGCACCCGCCCCTACCGGGTCCACTTCCGTGACCCGTCCTTCACCAATCTGCAGGCCATGGCGGCGATGTGCGAGGGCGGAATGTTCGCCGACGTCATCGTCGCCGTCGCATCCATCGACCCCGTGATGGGAGGCGTCGACCGGTGACTGATGTGTCTTTGGGGATGCCGCAGCTCCCCGCCCCCGACTACCCGGCCGACGTACGCGCCCGGCTCGACGCGGACGCGAAGGAGGTGGTCGCCCGCTACCCCGACAGCCGGTCCGCGCTGCTGCCCCTGCTGCACCTCGTGCAGTCGGAAGAGGGCCATGTCACCCGAACCGGCGTCCGTTTCTGCGCGGAAACGCTCGGCCTGACCACCGCCGAGGTCACCGCGGTGTCGACGTTCTACTCGATGTACCGGCGCAAGCCGAGCGGCGATTACCAGGTGGGCGTCTGCACCAACACGCTGTGCGCGGTGATGGGCGGCGACGCCATCTTCGACGAGCTCAAGCAGTACCTCGGCGTCGGCAACAACGAGACGACCGAGGACGGCAAGGTCACCCTCGAACACATCGAGTGCAACGCGGCCTGCGACTTCGCGCCCGTGGTGATGGTCAACTGGGAGTTCTTCGACGACCAGACGCCCGAATCCGCCAAGCGCCTCGTCGACGACCTGCGGGCCGGACGGCCCGTCCAGCCCACCCGCGGCGCACCCCTGTGCACGTACAAGGAGACCGCCCGCATTCTGGCCGGCTTCCCCGACGAGCGCCCCGGCGCCGTCGAGGCGACCGGTGGCGCCGGACCCGCCTCGCTCATCGGCCTCAAGCTCGCCAAGGGCGAGGCTCCGCAGCACCGCGTGGTCCACCCGCGCGGGGAGGCGCAGCAGGACAAGGGCGGGCACGACCGGCCCCCGCACGATCCTTCGCCGTCCGAGCACCTCAGCTCGCACGACGCTCCGCAGCAGACCTCGGCGTCCGACCCCGCGAACCCGGCCGGACCGGAAACCGAGGAGGGGGAGTGATGACCTTGGCAGCCGAGATCAACGAGACCAGCCCTGAAAAGCTGCTCTCACCCGTCCTGTCGGCGTTCTGGGACGAGCCCGAGTCCTGGACCCTGGACACGTACCGGCGGCACGAGGGATACGAAGGCCTGCGCAAGGCCCTCGCCATGTCGCCGGACGACCTCATCGCGTACGTCAAGGACTCCGGTCTGCGCGGGCGCGGCGGCGCCGGCTTCCCCACCGGCATGAAGTGGCAGTTCATCCCGCAGGGCGATGGCAAGCCGCACTATCTGGTTGTCAACGCCGACGAATCGGAGCCCGGGACCTGCAAGGACATCCCGCTCCTCTTCGCGAACCCGCATTCCCTCATCGAGGGGATCGTGATCGCCTGTTACGCGATCCGGTCGAATCACGCCTTCATCTACCTGCGCGGCGAAGTCGTCCCCGTACTGCGCAGGCTGCACGAGGCCGTACGTGAGGCATACGCGGCGGGCTTCCTGGGCGAGAACATCCTCGGCAGCGGTCTCGACCTCGAACTCACCGTGCACGCGGGTGCGGGCGCGTACATCTGCGGTGAAGAGACCGCGCTGCTCGACTCGCTCGAAGGCCGGCGCGGCCAGCCCCGGCTCCGTCCCCCCTTCCCTGCCGTCGCGGGTCTTTACGCGTGTCCGACTGTTGTTAACAACGTCGAGTCCATCGCGTCCGTTCCCGCGATTCTCAACAGGGGCAAGGAATGGTTCCGTTCGATGGGCAGCGAGAAGTCCCCGGGCTTCACGCTGTACTCGCTGAGCGGCCACGTCACCAACCCCGGCCAGTACGAGGCCCCCCTCGGCATCACGCTGCGCCAGCTGCTCGACATGAGCGGCGGCATCCGCGCCGGACACCGGCTGAAGTTCTGGACGCCGGGCGGCTCTTCGACCCCGATGTTCACCGACGAGCACCTCGACGTCCCGCTGGACTACGAGGGTGTCGGCGCCGCCGGCTCCATGCTCGGCACCAAGGCGCTCCAGTGCTTCGACGAGACGACGTGCGTCGTGCGGGCCGTGACCCGCTGGACCGAGTTCTACGCCCACGAGTCCTGCGGCAAGTGCACGCCCTGCCGCGAAGGGACGTACTGGCTCGTGCAGCTGCTGCGCGACATCGAGGCGGGCAAGGGCCACATGAGCGACCTCGACAAGCTCAACGACATCGCCGACAACATCAACGGCAAGTCGTTCTGCGCGCTCGGCGACGGCGCCGCGTCCCCGATCTTCTCCTCGCTCAAGTACTTCCGCGCGGAGTACGAGCAGCACATCACCGGCAAGGGCTGCCCCTTCGACCCGGCCAAGTCGACCGTATGGGCCGACAAGCCCGCCCACCCCACGGAGGTGAACGCATGACCGTCACGACAAGTGCTCCCTCCGGAGGCGGCGAGGCGGCGGTCCCGCCGCCCGAGGATCTCGTCTCGCTCACGATCGACGGCATCGAGATCTCCGTCCCCAAGGGGACGCTGGTCATCCGGGCCGCCGAGCTGCTCGGCATCGAGATCCCGCGCTTCTGCGACCACCCCCTCCTCGACCCGGCCGGCGCCTGCCGGCAGTGCATCGTCGAGGTCGAGGGCCAGCGCAAGCCCATGGCGTCGTGCACGATCACCTGCACCGACGGCATGGTCGTCAAGTCCCAGCTCACCTCGCCGGTCGCCGACAAGGCCCAGCGCGGTGTGATGGAACTGCTGCTGATCAACCACCCGCTGGACTGCCCGGTCTGCGACAAGGGCGGCGAGTGCCCGCTCCAGAACCAGGCCATGTCGCACGGCGACGCGGAGTCCCGCTTCGAGGGCAAGAAGCGGACGTTCGAGAAGCCGGTCCCCCTCTCCCCGCAGGTGCTGCTCGACCGCGAGCGGTGCGTGCTGTGCGCGCGCTGCACCCGCTTCTCCAACCAGGTCGCGGGCGACCCGATGATCGAGCTGCTGGAGCGTGGTGCGCTCCAGCAGGTGGGTACGGGTGAAGGCGACCCCTTCGAGTCGTACTTCTCCGGGAACACCATCCAGATCTGCCCGGTGGGCGCGCTGACTTCGGCGGCGTACCGCTTCCGGGCCCGCCCCTTCGACCTCGTGTCGTCGCCGTCCGTGTGCGAGCACTGCGCGGGCGGCTGCGCGACCCGGACGGATCACCGGCGCGGCAAGGTCATGCGGCGTATGGCGGCCAACGACCCCGAGGTCAACGAGGAGTGGATCTGCGACAAGGGGCGCTTCGGCTTCCGCTACGCGCAGCGTCCCGACCGGCTCACCACTCCGCTCGTACGCAATGAGGCGGGCGTACTGGAGCCGGCGAGCTGGCCCGAGGCGCTGGAAGTGGCGGCCAAGGGGCTTTCGGCGGCGCGCGGTCGGGCCGGTGTCCTGACCGGCGGCCGGCTCACCGTCGAAGACGCGTACGCGTACGCCAAGTTCGCCCGTATCGCACTGGACACGAACGACATCGACTTCCGCGCGCGCGTGCACAGCAGCGAGGAGGCCGACTTCCTGGCCTCCCGCGTCGCGGGGCGCGGACGTGATCTCGACGGTACGGGCGTGACGTACACGGCGCTGGAGAAGGCGCCCGCCGTACTGCTCGTCGGCATCGAGTCCGAGGAGGAGGCGCCCGGCGTCTTCCTGCGGCTGCGCAAGGCCAATCGCAAGCACGGCCAGCGCACCTTCGCCGTCGCGACGCACGAGACCCGCGGCCTGACGAAGGCGGGCGGCACGCTGCTTCCCGCCGCGCCCGGCACCGAACCCGAGTGGCTCGACGCCATCGCCGGCCGCACCGAGCTCGGCGCCGACGGCAACGCCGCCGCCGAAGCGCTGCGCGGCGAGGGTGCCGTGATCGTCGTCGGGGAGCGGCTGGCCGCCGTGCCCGGTGCGTACACAGCGGCGGTACGGGCCGCCACCGCGACCGGTGCGTCCCTGGTGTGGATCCCGCGCCGGGCAGGTGAGCGCGGCGCCGTCGAGGCGGGCGCGCTGCCCTCGCTGCTGCCCGGCGGCCGCCCGGCCACCGACCCGCGCGCGCGGGACGAGGTGGCGGCGGTCTGGGGCGTGGCCGAACTGCCGCTCCGTTACGGGCGCGACACCGGCCAGATCATCGAGGCCGCGGCCACCGGTGAACTGGCCGCCCTGCTGGTCGGTGGCGTGGAGGTCGCGGACCTTCCCGACCCGGTACGCGCGCGTGAAGCCCTCGATCAGGCCGGTTTCATCGTCTCCCTGGAGCTTCGTCCCAGCGAGGTGACGGACCGGGCGGACGTCGTCCTTCCGGTCGCCGCCGTCGCCGAGAAGCCCGGCACCTTCCTGAACTGGGAGGGCAGGGCCCGGATGTTCGAGGCGGCGCTCAAGCCGGACCAGATGACGCGCCCGCTCGCCCCCGACGACGCGCGCGTCCTGCACATGCTGGCGGACGCACTGGCCCGCGCCGGAGGCGCTGACAAGTACAGCCATTTCGCGCTGCCTGATGTACGGGCCGTACGCCGCGAGATGGACCGGCTCGGCGCATGGGGCGGCGAGCACGCCGCGGACACCACCGAGTCCGCCCGCCCCCTGCCCGAACCGGCCGAGGGCGAAGCCGTCCTCGCCGGCCACCGGCTCCTCCTCGACCAGGGACGCCTCCAGGACGGCGACGAGGCCCTGGCGGGCACCCGCCACGCGGCGGTGGCCCGGCTCTCCGCCGCCACGGCGGAGAGGACAGGGGTCAAGGACGGCGACCTGCTGGCGGTCACCGGCCCGTCGGGCACGGTTCAGCTCCCGCTGGAGGTGACGCCGATGCCGGACCGGGTGGTGTGGCTCCCGCTGAACTCCGTGGGAGGCGGTGTCGCGGCGGACACCGGTGCCCAGCCGGGAAAGGTCGTTCGTATCGGCCCGGCGGCGGCCCCCGCCTCAGCCACCGACGCACCGGAGGTGCTCGCGTGAACCCGATGTACCTCGCGGCCGAGGACCTGTCCATGTTCGGGCACGACCCGTGGTGGCTCGTCGCCATCAAGGCCGTCTTCTGCTTCGCCTTCCTGATGATCACCGTGCTCTTCTCCATCGTGTGGGAGCGCAAGGTCGTCGCCTGGATGCAGCTGCGCATCGGCCCCAACCGGCACGGTCCCTGGGGCCTCCTCCAGTCCCTCGCGGACGGCATCAAGCTGATGCTCAAGGAGGACGTGATCGTCAAACGGGCGGACAAGGTCGTCTACATCCTTGCTCCGGTCGTCGCGGCGATCCCGGCCTTCATGGCGATCGCGGTCATCCCGTTCGGCCCGGCCGGCAACGAAGTGTCGATCTTCGGACAGCGCACCACGATGCAGCTGACCGACCTGCCGATCGCGATGCTCTACATCCTCGCGGTGGCCTCGGTCGGCATCTACGGCATCGTGCTCGCGGGCTGGTCGTCCGGATCGACGTATCCGCTGCTCGGCGGTCTTCGCTCCTGCGCGCAGATGATCTCGTACGAGATCGCGATGGGCGCGGCCTTCGCCTCGGTGTTCCTCTACTCGGGGTCGATGTCGACCTCGGCGATCGTCGAGGCGCAGGAGGACCGCTGGTTCATCGTCCTGCTGCCGGTGTCCTTCCTCATCTACGTCGTCACGATGGTGGGCGAGACGAACCGCGCCCCCTTCGACATGCCGGAGTCCGAGGGCGACCTCGTCGGCGGCTTCAACACCGAGTACTCGTCGATCAAGTTCGCGCTGTTCATGCTGGCGGAGTACGTCAACATGGTCACCGTCTCGGCGGTCACGGTCACCCTCTTCCTGGGCGGCTGGCGGGCCCCGTACCCCATCTCGGCCTTCTGGGAGGGGGCGAACCACGGCTGGTGGCCGATGCTCTGGTTCGTCGTCAAGGTCCAGCTGCTGCTGTTCATCTTCATCTGGCTGCGCGGCACGCTGCCACGCGTGCGCTACGACCAGCTGATGAAGCTGGGCTGGAAGGTCCTGATCCCGGTCTCGGTGGTCTGGCTGATGCTGGTCGCCACGGTGCGCGCGATGCGCAACGAGAACATGGACTTCCAGAACATCGTGCTGTACGTCGCCGGGGCGATCATCTCGATCCTGCTCCTCTCCTTCGTCGCCGACATCTTCCGCGACAAGAAGGAGAAGGAGCAGGCGGCGGCGAAGGACGGTGCGAAACCGCCCGCGTTCGACCCGATGGCGGGCGGATTCCCGGTGCCCCCGCTGCCCGGGCAGGAGTTGCCACCGGTGCCCCGCAGGCGGCCGCGCCACGAGCGCGAGCTGATTGTCAGTGGTGGGCCGGACACTATGAGTGACGGGAAGGAGGCCGACGATGCCTGACACCTCAAAGCCGGGGGAAGCCCCCCGGACGCCCTGGCAGAATCCGGTGGCCGGCTTCGGCGTGACCTTCAAGGCCATGTTCAAGAAGCGGCTGACCGAGCAGTACCCGGAGCAGCAGAAGACGACGGCGCCGCGCTTCCACGGCCGGCACCAGCTCAATCGCCATCCGGACGGTCTGGAGAAGTGCATCGGGTGCGAGCTGTGCGCCTGGGCCTGTCCGGCCGACGCGATCTACGTGGAGGGCGCGGAAAACACGGAGGAGGAGCGTTACTCCCCGGGCGAGCGTTACGGCCGCGTCTACCAGATCAATTACGCCCGCTGTATTTTCTGCGGCCTGTGCATCGAGGCGTGCCCCACGCGCGCGCTGACGATGACCAACGAGTTCGAACTGGCCGACGTCAGCCGTGAGTCGCTGATCTTCACGAAGGAGCAGCTGCTCGCCGGCCTGGAGGAAGGAATGGTCGAGTCGCCGCACTCGATCTTCCCCGGCATGGACGAGCAGGACTACTACCGGGGTCTGGTGACCGAGGCGGCGCCGGGCACGGAGCGGCAGGTGGCGCTGGCCAAGGGAGAGCGGCCGCAGGAGGCCGCGTCGACCTTCGGCGAGGACGAGCCGACGTCGAAGAAGGTGGTCGGGGCATGAACGCTCTTGCCGCCTCGGCCACTTCGACCGGCGAGGCCGTGCAGTTCTGGGTGCTCGGTACGGTCGCCGTCATCGGCGCCCTGTGCACCATCTTGATGAAGAAGGCCGTGCACAGCGCGCTGTGCCTGGCCGGGACCATGATCGTGCTGGCGGTCTTCTACCTCGCCAACGGCGCGTACTTCCTCGGCGTCGTCCAGATCATCGTCTACACCGGCGCCATCGTGATGCTGTTCCTCTTCGTGGTCATGCTGGTCGGTGTCACGGCCGCCGACTCCCTGAAGGAGACGCTCAAGGGCCAGCGCTGGCTGGCCGCGGGCTGCGGCCTCGGCTTCGGCGTCCTGCTGACCGCGGGCATCGGCAGCGCCTCGCTGAGCACCTTCAACGGACTCGGCAGGGCCAACGCCGCGAGCGGCGGCAACGTCGAGGGTCTGGCCGAGCTCATCTTCACCAAGTACGTCTTCGCCTTCGAGCTCACCGGCGCCCTGCTCATCACGGCGACCGTCGGCGCGATGGTCCTCACGCACCGCGAGCGCACCGAGCGCGCGAAGACGCAGCGCGAGATGTCCGAGGAGCGCGTACGCGGCAAGCACCTCCCGCCGCTGCCCGCACCCGGTGTGTACGCCCGGCACAACGGGGTGGACATCGCCGGTCTGCTGCCGGACGGCACGCCGTCCGAACTCACGGTCAACAAGACGCTGCGCGGGCGCGGCCAGATCCGTGACGTGTCGAGCGAGGCCATGGCCGACCTCAAGGCGCTGGAGCAGCGCTCCGAGGAGCGGCTCGGCCGTGACCAGGACGAATCGGAGGCCGCGAAGTGAACCCGGTCAACTACCTGTATCTCGCGGCGCTGTTGTTCACCATCGGCGCCGCGGGTGTGCTGATCCGGCGGAACGCGATCGTCGTCTTCATGTGCGTCGAGCTGATGCTCAACGCCTGCAACCTCGCGTTCGTCACCTTCTCCCGGATGCACGGCAATCTCGACGGCCAGATCATCGCGTTCTTCACGATGGTCGTCGCCGCCGCGGAGGTCGTGGTGGGTCTCGCGATCATCGTGTCGCTGTTCCGGTCCCGCCACTCGGCCTCGGTCGACGACGCCAGCCTGATGAAGCTGTAAGGGGTCGGAAGAAATCGTGGAGAACTTGATTGCGCTGCTCGTCGCAGCGCCTTTGCTCGGAGCGGCGGTTCTGCTGTGCGGCGGGCGGCGGCTCGACCGCGTCGGCCACTGGATCGGCACACTGCTCGCGGCGGTCTCGTTCGTGCTCGGCGTGGTGCTGTTCGGCGCGATGCTCGGGTACGACGTCGAGGCGCGGACCATGCGCCAGCACCTGTACAGCTGGATTCCCGTCGAGGGCTTCCAGGGTGACGTCGCCTTCCAGCTCGACCAGTTGTCGATGACGTTCGTGCTGCTGATCACCGGTGTGGGCACGCTGATCCACATCTATTCGATCGGCTACATGGAGCACGACGAGCGGCGGCGCCGCTTCTTCGGCTACCTGAACCTCTTCCTCGCGGCGATGCTCCTGCTGGTCGTCGCCGACAACTACCTGCTGCTGTACTTCGGGTGGGAGGGCGTCGGCCTGGCGTCGTACCTGCTCATCGGCTTCTGGCAGCACAAGCCCAGCGCGGCGACGGCGGCCAAGAAGGCCTTCATCGTCAACCGCGTCGGTGACATCGGTCTGTCCATCGCGATCATGCTGATGTTCACCACCTTCGGGACCTTCGCCTTCGGGCCGGTGCTGGGGGCCACGGGGGACACCAGCGAGGGCAAGATGACGGCCATCGGCCTGATGCTGCTGCTGGCCGCGTGCGGCAAGTCGGCGCAGGTGCCGCTCCAGTCGTGGCTCGGTGACGCGATGGAGGGCCCGACCCCGGTCTCGGCCCTCATCCACGCCGCCACCATGGTGACCGCCGGCGTCTACCTGATCACCCGGTCCGGCGCGATCTTCAACGCCGCCCCGGACGCGCAGTTGGCGGTCGTGGTGGTCGGTGCGGTCACGCTCCTCTTCGGTGCGATCGTCGGTTGCGCGAAGGACGACATCAAGAAGGCGCTGGCCGGCTCCACGATGTCGCAGATCGGCTACATGATCCTGGCGGCGGGCCTCGGCCCGATCGGCTACGCCTTCGCGATCATGCACCTGGTGACGCACGGTTTCTTCAAGGCGGGCCTCTTCCTCGGCGCCGGATCGGTCATGCACGGCATGAACGACGAGGTCGACATGAGGAAATACGGCGGCCTGCGGAAGTACATGCCGGTGACGTTCGTGACGTTCGGGCTCGGATACCTCGCGATCATCGGCTTCCCCGGGCTGTCCGGCTTCTTCTCCAAGGACAAGATCATCGAGGCGGCGTTCGCCTCGGGCGGCACCCAGGGCTGGATCCTCGGGACCGTGACCCTGCTGGGCGCGGGCATCACGGCGTACTACATGACGCGCGTGATGATCCTGACGTTCTTCGGCGAGAAGCGCTGGCAGCCCGCCCCCGACCCGGACAAGGCGCCCAGCGTCGAGCCCGGCATCGAGGTGCACCCCGGTGAGATGCCGCATCCGCACGAGTCGCCGAAGTCGATGACGATCCCCATGATCGTGCTCGCATTCGGGTCGGTCTTCGCGGGAGGGTTCTTCAGCATCGGCGACCGGTTCGTGAACTGGCTGGAGCCGGTGACGCAGTTCGAGCACCCGCACCCGCCGATCAGCGTCCCGGTGATCACCGGCCTGACGGTCGCCGTCCTGCTGGCCGGCGTCGCGATCGCGTACCTCCAGTACGGCCGGGGGCCCGTCCCGGTCGTCGCCCCGCGCGGCTCGTTCGTGACCCGCGCCGCCCGGCGCGATCTCCTCCAGGACGACTTCAACCACGTGGTCCTGGTGCGCGGTGGCGAACACCTCACCCGCTCGCTCGTGTACGTCGACCACACCCTCGTCGACGGGGTGGTCAACGGAACGGCCGCCACGGTCGGCGGGCTCTCCGGCCGGCTGCGCAAGCTGCAGAACGGCTACGCCCGCTCGTACGCGGTCTCGATGTTCGGCGGTACGGCGATCCTCATCGCCGCGACCCTGCTGATGAGGGCGGTCTGATCACGATGTCATTTCCCCTTCTGACGGTTACGGCGGCGCTCCCGGCGGTCGGTGCGGTCCTGACCGCCGCCGTGCCCGCCGCGCGCCGCACCGCCGCCAAGTGGCTGGCGCTGTCCTTCTCGCTCGCCACGCTGGTGCTGGCGGCCCTAGTGGTCGTCCGCTTCGAGCCGGGCGGCGACCGCTACCAGCTCAATGAATCGCACGCCTGGATCCCGGACTTCGGGGTCAGGTACGAGCTGGGCGTGGACGGCATCGCGGTCGCGCTGATCGCGCTCACGGCGCTGCTGATCCCCTTCATCATCCTGGCGGGCTGGCACGACGCCGACCCCCTGGAGACCAAGAGCTCCCGCTGGCGCCCGACCCAGGGCTTCTTCGCGCTGATCCTGATGGTCGAAGCGATGGTGATCCTCTCCTTCGAGGCCACCGACGTCTTCCTCTTCTACATCTTCTTCGAAGCCATGCTCATTCCGATGTACTTCCTCATCGGCGGCTTCGGGGACCGGGCACATGCCGGTGGCGACGAGGCGGCGGCCACGCAGCGCTCGTACGCCGCCGTCAAGTTCCTCCTCTACAACCTGGCCGGCGGGCTCATCATGCTGGCCGCCGTCGTCGGGCTGTACGTGGTCGCCGGAAGCTTCTCGCTCGCGGAGATCGCCGAGGCGCGCGCCAGCGGCGAGCTGGAGATGGCGACCAACACGGAGCGGCTGCTCTTCCTCGGCTTCTTCTTCGCGTTCGCCATCAAGGCGCCGCTGTGGCCGCTGCACACCTGGCTGCCGAATGCCATGGGTGAGGCGACCGCCCCGGTCGCCGTGCTGATCACCGCGGTCGTCGACAAGGTCGGCACCTTCGCGATGCTGCGCTTCTGCCTCCAGCTCTTCCCGGAGGCCAGCATGTGGGCCACGCCCGTCATCATCGTGCTGGCGCTGGTCAGCATCATCTACGGAGCGCTCCTCGCGGTCGGCCAGCGCGACATCAAGCGGCTGATCGCGTACGCGTCGATCTCGCACTTCGGCTTCATCGTGCTCGGCATCTTCGCGATGACGAGCCAGGGCCAGTCGGGCGCGACGCTCTACATGGTCAACCACGGGATCTCGACCGCCGCGCTGATGCTGGTGGCCGGCTTCCTGATCTCGCGGCGCGGGTCGCGGCTCATCGCCGACTACGGCGGGGTGCAGAAGGTCGCGCCGGTGCTCGCCGGGACGTTCCTGGTCGGCAGCCTCGCGACGCTCTCGCTGCCGGGTCTCGCGCCGTTCGTGAGTGAATTCCTGGTGCTGGTCGGCGCGTTCGCGGCGTATCCGGCGGCCGGGGTCATCGCGACCGTGGGCATCGTCCTTGCCGCGCTCTACACGCTCGTCCTCTACCAGCGGACGATGACGGGCCCGGTCAGGGCCGAGGTGCGGACCATGCCCGACCTCAAGGCCCGCGAGCTCGTGGTCGTCACCCCGCTGATCGCCCTGCTGCTGCTCCTCGGCGTCTTTCCCAAGCCGCTGACGGACATCGTCAACCCGGCCGTGAAGCACACCATGTCCGACGTCCGGAAGACGGACCCCAAGCCCGAGATTGAGGCGGAGGCGGCCAAGTGAGCGCATCAGCTGTCCACAGCCTGTGGACGACGGTCGCGGCGCCCAGCGCCGAGGGCGGTTTCACGGCCCCGCACATCGAGTACGCCCAGCTGTCGCCGACGCTCATTGTCGTCGGCGCGGCGGTTCTGGGCGTACTCGTCGAGGGGTTCGTGCCGCGCAAGGCCCGGTACTACACGCAGCTGTTCCTGTCGGTCGTCGCCATCACCGCCGCCTTCGCGGCGATCGTGGCGCTCGCGGCCGGCGGGTACGGCACGACAAAGGCGCAGATCGCGGCGGAGGGCGCCATCGCGGTCGACGGCCCGGCGCTGTTCCTCCAGGGCACGATCCTGCTGGCCTCGCTGATCGCCGTGTTCACCTTCGCGGAGCGCAGGCTCGACCCGGACGCGCACGGCAACCGCGTCGACTCGTTCGCCGCGCAGGCCGCGTCCGTACCGGGAAGCGACAGTGAGAAGGCAGCGGTCAAGGCCGGCTTCACCACCACTGAGGTCTTTCCGCTCGCGCTGTTCGCGATCGGCGGGATGCTTGTCTTCCCGGCGGCGAACGACCTGCTGACGCTGTTCGTGGCGCTGGAAGTCTTCTCGCTCCCGCTGTACCTGCTGTGCGCCGTCGCCCGCCGCAAGCGGCTCATGTCGCAGGAGGCCGCGGTGAAGTACTTCCTCCTCGGCGCCTTCTCTTCGGCGTTCCTGCTCTTCGGCATCGCGTTGATGTACGGGTACGCGGGCTCGGTCTCGTACGCCAGGATCGCGAGCGTCGTCGACGGCACGGTCAAGCAGATCGACCCGGCGCTCGCCGACACCATGGGCAGCGACGCGCTGCTGCTGATCGGTGGCGCGATGATCCTGATGGGCCTGCTCTTCAAGGTCGGCGCGATTCCCTTCCACATGTGGACACCGGACGTCTACCAGGGCGCTCCGACGCCGGTCACCGGTTTCATGGCCGCCGCGACCAAGGTGGCGGCCTTCGGCGCCATGCTGCGGCTGCTGTACGTCGTACTGCCGGGCCTGCGGTGGGACTGGCGTCCCGTGATGTGGGCCATCGCGATCGTCACGATGCTGGGCGGCGCGATCGTCGCGGTCACCCAGACCGACATCAAGCGGCTGCTGGCGTACTCGTCGATCGCGCACGCCGGATTCATCCTGGCCGGTGTGATCGCGACGACGCCCGACGGGATCTCTTCCGTCCTCTTCTACCTGCTGGCGTACTCCTTCGTGACGATCGGCGCCTTCGCGGTGGTCACGCTGGTGCGCGACGCGGGGGGCGAGGCGACGCATCTGTCGAAGTGGGCGGGGCTGGGGCGGCGCTCGCCGCTGGTGGCCGCGGTCTTCGCGGTGTTCCTGCTCGCCTTCGCCGGAATTCCGCTGACGTCGGGCTTCGCGGGCAAGTTCGCGGTGTTCAAGGCGGCGGCCGAGGGTGGCGCCGGGGCGCTGGTCGTGGTCGGTGTGATCTCGTCGGCGATCGCCGCGTTCTTCTACATCCGGGTGATCGTCCTGATGTTCTTCAGCGAGCCGAAGCCGGAGGGCCCGACGGTCGCCGTGCCGTCGCCGCTGACGACGGTGGCGATCGGGGTGGGCGTGGCGGTGACGCTGGTGCTGGGCGTCGCGCCGCAGTACTTCCTGGATCTGGCCGGCCAGGCGGGAGTCTTCGTCCGCTGACCGTATGGGCGCTGACGTATGGGCATGATCGCCGCCCGGTGTCCCTCCTCGTAGGGGTGCCGGGCGGCAGCTTTTGGGCGGTGGTGTCAGTGGGTGCCCCTATCGTGGAGGGCCGGGCACGGTACGTACGGGGGAGAGAGCGATGGACGGGACAGGTGGCATGGTCGAGGCGGTCGAGGCCGGCGAGGTGACGCGGAGCGACGCCCTGGAGACGCTGCACCGCGTTTTCGGGTACGACGCGTTCCGCGGTGAGCAGGCCGCGGTCATCGAGCATGTGGTGGCCGGCGGGGACGCGGTCGTACTGATGCCGACCGGCGGCGGAAAGTCGCTGTGCTACCAGATCCCGGCGCTGGTCAGACCGGGTACGGGCATTGTGATCTCCCCTCTCATCGCGCTGATGCAGGACCAGGTCGACGCGCTGCGGGCGCTCGGTGTGCGGGCCGGGTTCATCAACTCCACGCAGGACTTCGGCGAGCGACGGGCGATGGAGGCGGAGTTCCTGGCCGGGGAACTGGACCTGCTGTACCTGGCGCCGGAGCGGCTGCGGCTGGACTCGACGCTGGACCTGCTGGGCCGGGGCAAGGTCTCCGTGTTCGCGATCGATGAGGCGCACTGTGTCGCGCAGTGGGGCCACGACTTCCGGCCGGACTACCTGAGCCTGTCGGTGCTGGGGCAGCGGTGGCCGGAGGTGCCGCGGATCGCGCTGACGGCGACCGCGACGCACGCCACGCACCAGGAGATCACCCAGCGGCTCGGGATGCCCGACGCGCGGCATTTCGTGGCGAGCTTCGACCGCCCGAACATTCAGTACCGGATCGTGGGGAAGGCCGACCCCAAGAAGCAGCTGCTCTCCTTCCTGCGGGAGGAGCACGCCGGGGACGCGGGCATCGTCTACTGCCTCTCGCGCAATTCCGTGGACAAGACGGCGGAGTTCCTCTGCCGCAACGGGATCGAGGCCGTGCCGTATCACGCGGGGCTCGACGGGGGGACGCGTGCGGCGCACCAGTCGCGGTTCCTGCGGGAGGAGGGGCTGGTCGTCGTGGCGACCATCGCCTTCGGTATGGGCATCGACAAGCCGGACGTGCGTTTCGTCGCGCACTTGGACCTTCCGAAATCGGTGGAGGGCTACTACCAGGAGACGGGGCGCGCCGGGCGTGACGGGATGCCGTCCACGGCGTGGATGGCGTACGGACTCCAGGACGTGGTGCAGCAGCGCAAAATGATCCAGAGCGGGGAGGGCGACGAGGCGTTCCGGCGACGTGCGGCGTCCCATCTCGACGCGATGCTCGCGCTCTGCGAGACCGCGCAGTGCCGGCGGGCGCAGTTGCTGGCGTACTTCGGGCAGGAGCCCGGGGCGTCCGCCTGCGGCAACTGCGATACGTGTCTGACCCCGCCCGAGACGTGGGACGGGACGGTGCCGGCGCAGAAGCTCCTGTCAACGGTGGTGCGGTTGCAGCGGGAGCGCAGGCAGAAGTTCGGGGCGGGGCAGATCATCGACATCCTGCTGGGCCGCAAGACCGCCAAGGTGATCCAGTTCGATCACGACCAGCTGTCGGTCTTCGGCATCGGCGAGGAGCTGTCGGAGACGGAATGGCGCGGTGTGGTGCGGCAGCTGCTGGCGCAGGGGCTGCTGGCGGTCGAGGGTGAGTTCGGCACGCTGGTGATGACGGAGGAGAGCGCGGCGGTGCTGAGCCGGGAGCGTGAGGTGCGGCTCCGAAAGGAGGCGAAGCCTGTGCCGGGTGCCCGGACCGCCGCCAAGGGCGAGCGGAAGGTGAAGGCGGCTGCCGCCAAGGCGGACCTGCCGGCGGAGGCGGTGCCGGTCTTCGAAGCGCTGCGCGCGTGGCGGGCGGAGCAGGCGCGGGAGCAGGGCGTACCGGCGTACGTCATCTTCCACGACGCGACGCTGCGGGAGATCGCTACGGTGCGGCCGGGGTCGGTGGCGGAGCTGGGTGGCATCGCCGGGCTCGGCGAGAAGAAGCTGGCCACTTATGGGGAGGGTGTGCTGGGGGTGCTGGGGGTGCTGGGGTCGCTGGGCGTCGCGGGCGTGCCTGTTGCGGTGGCTCAGGCGGGTCCGGTGGCTCCGGCGGGTCCTGCGGCGGCGGCCCCGGCCCCGGCGGGGCGGGTTGCTGACGCCGGGGCGGAATAGGACTGGGACGCGGAGCCGGACTGGGACGAGCCGGAGTAGGTCGGCTCGGGCCGCTGCGCGGGGCCTTTCCCCCACCCCGCCCCTTCCCGAACTGGGGCGCTGCCCCAGACCCCGCTCCTCAATCGCCGGACGGGCTGAGATTGCCGCAAGCGGCAAATCCAGCCCGTCCGGCGATTGAGGACACGCCCGAAGGGCGTCCCGGGGCGCAGCGGGATCCCCGGTGGGGGCTAGACCGCAGGGGCGATTCGGCCTGTTACCTCGCCGAGGCCCAGCCTCGTGCCGTGGGGGCCCGGGGCCCAGGCCGTCATCGTTACCTCGTCGCCGTCCTCCAGGAACGTGCGCTTGCCGGTGGGCAGTTCCAGCGGGTCGCGGCCGTTCCAGGTCAGTTCGAGGAGGGAGCCTCGCTGGTTCACTTCGGGGCCGCTGACCGTGCCGGAGCCGAAGAGGTCACCCGTGCGGAGCGACGCGCCGTTCGCCGTCATCTGGGCCAGCTGCTGTGCCGCCGTCCAGTACATGGTGGCGAAGGGGGGAGTGGAGACCACCTCGCCGTTGATCTTCACCTCGATGCGGATGTCGTAGCCGCCGGGCTCCTCCTCGGCCGAGTCGTCGAGGTAAGGGAGAAGGGGGACGTCGCGGGGCGGGGGCGACACGTGGGCCGCGTCCAGGGCCTCCAGAGGGGTCACCCACGCTGACACGGAAGTGGCGAAGGACTTGCCGAGGAAGGGGCCGAGCGGCACGTACTCCCAGGCCTGGATGTCCCGCGCCGACCAGTCGTTGAGGAGGAACAGGCCGAAGACGTGGTCCCGGAAGTCCGCGAGCGGGACCGGGGTGCCGTGGGCGGAAGGGGTGCCGACGACGAAGCCGACCTCCGCCTCGATGTCGAGCTTGACCGAAGGGCCGAAGACCGGGGCCGGGTCCGCCGGGGCCTTGCGCTGGCCGCTGGGGCGCACCACATCCGTACCGGACACCACAACCGTGCCGGCCCGGCCGTGGTAACCGATCGGCAGGTGCTTCCAGTTGGGGGTGAGCGCTTCGCCGTCCGGGCGGAAGATCTTGCCGACGTTCGTGGCGTGGTGCTCGCTCGCGTAGAAGTCGACGTAGTCGGCCACGTCGTAGGGGAGGTGGAGAGTGACCGCCGTGACGGGGTGCAGCAGGGGCTCAATTTCGGCGCGGTGCGCGGGGCTTGTGACCCATGCGGTGAGCGCCCGGCGTACGTCGCGCCATGCGGTGCGCCCCGCCGCGAGCAGCGGATTGAGCGACGGCTGGGCGAGCAGCGCGGCGTACGGAGAGCCCAGGGTGAGAGCGGCCGCCCCCGCGTCCAGCACATGGCCGCCGATGCGGACACCGACCCGGCGGCGCTCGGGCTCCTCCGCGGTGGAGAAGACGCCGTAAGGGAGGTTGTGCGGGCCGAAGGGGTCGCCTTCGGCAAGGTCGAGCGGGCTCTGCTCGGGCATCGGTGCTGCCTCGCTTTCCAGGTCGTGAGGAGAACACGTTACGTGGGTGTTGCCCGTGACGGCAGTGCCTAAAGAGTTCGCAATGTCCGAAAACGCCTTCCTGGAGTGGGGATCCGGCCTCACTTCGCCGGGGTTCCTCGGGCGGCACATATCAGGCGCATCGGACAGTGCGGGAGGCGACGGGAAGGCGCTCACTGTGATCGAAAGGGGACCGGATACGCTGACTTGAGTGAAGACAGCGACACATCGACAATCCGTGTGATCGTCAGCAGACAGGAGTGACCCTCGTGACCGTCGTCGGGCCGTTCGGACTGAGCGTGCGGGACCAGGCTCTTGAGACCGATGTCCAGACCGGATTGGCAGCCGTCGAGGAAGGACTGCTCGACGCTACCAAGAGCGAGGTTCCCTTCATCACGGAGGCCGCGCGGCACCTGGTCCGGGCCGGGGGCAAGCGGTTCCGGCCGCTGCTGGTCATGCTGGCAGCGCAGTTCGGTGACCCTTACGCGCCGGGCATCGTGCCCTCCGCCGTGGTCGTCGAGCTGACGCATCTGGCGACGCTGTACCACGACGACGTGATGGACGAGGCGGACGTACGCCGCGGGGTCGCCAGCGCCAACGCCCGCTGGGGCAACTCGGTCGCGGTCCTCACCGGCGACTTCCTCTTCGCGCGCGCTTCGCACATCCTGGCGGACCTCGGGCCCGAAGCCGTACGGATCCAGGCGGAGGCGTTCGAACGCCTCGTCACCGGCCAGATCCTGGAGACGGCCGGACCGCGCGAGGGCCAGGAGCCCGTCGAGCACTACCTGGACGTCATCGCGGGCAAGACCGGCTCGCTGATCGCCGTCTCGGGGCGCTTCGGCGCGATGATGTCGGGCGCCGACGAGCGCGTCGTCGACATCCTCACCCAGTACGGCGAGCGCCTCGGCACCGCCTTCCAGCTGGCCGACGACGTACTCGACATCGCGAGCGACAGCCACGAGTCCGGCAAGACGCCGGGCACGGACCTGCGTGAAGGCATCCCCACGCTGCCGGTGCTGCTGCTGCGCGCGCAGGCCGCCGAGCACGGGCGCCCGGAAGACGTCGAGCTGTGCGAGCTGCTGGACGGCGACCTCACCGACGACGCCCGGCTCGCCGAGGTGCTGCGCCGGCTGCGCGCGCACCCGGCGCTTGAGCAGGCGCGACGCGACACCATCCGGTACGCCGAGGAGGCGCGGGCCTCGCTGGCGCCCCTGCCCGAGTGCTACGCGAAGTCGGCTCTGGAGGAGCTGTGTGACGCGGTGGTGCACCGCGCGGGCTAGTGCGGTGACAGGCGTGATGTGACTCGAATCACATTGTCGCGCTGAGTCCAGGTCTGGATTCGCTCCGTATTCATGCCCAGAAGTCGTCGCAGGGGACGGCGGCACTGGAACGGGGAGATGTCCGGCTGTGGGTCGTATCGCGAAGCTTCGTACATCCAAGCGCGTCATCAGCACCACCGCGGTCGCGGCAGCGGCGGGCGTTATGCTCGCCGCGATTCCGGCCGTCGCATCCGAGAGGGACAGCGGCGACGCGTCGTACTTCGTGGCCAGTCTGAGGGGTGCGAACGAGGTGCCTGTCCAGGGCGGTCCCGCCACCGGCGACAGGGACGGCGCCGCGCTGGAGTTCGTCAAGGTCCAGGGCCGCACGGTGTCGTTCGCCGTGACGTGGCGCGGTACCGACAAGCCGACCGCGCTCCACGTCCACCAGGGCGGCAAGGGCGTCAACGGTGGCCTCAAGATCGACTTCACCGAGCAGCTCGGGAAAGGCAAGGCGCGGACCGCGACCGGGTCGGTCCAGGTCGCGGACACGGACGCGGCGGTGCTGAAGGCCTTCACGTCCGACCCCGCGGGTTTCTACGCCAATCTGCACACCGCCGAGTTCCCGGGTGGTGCGGTGCGCGGTCAGTTCCACAGGGTCACCAACGGCTTCCACTTCGACCGCGCGTTGAGCAACTTCCAGGCGCCGGTCGTCAAGGGCGAGCAGATCTACGAGTGCAAGACGGGGACGGACGGCAAGAGTTCGTTCCAGCAGCGTGACGTACGGGCCGTGCTCGCCGGCGGTATCGCGCATTCCTTCGTACGGCCGAACTCCGGTACGCCGCAGTGGATCGCCCATGACCGTAGCGCGGTCACCGGCTCGCTCATCAGCAAGAGTGCGAACGGTGCCGGCAACATCCCGGAACTCGACCTCCAGGCCAAGCGGTCCGGCAAGAAGCACGGGCTCTTCGCGCACACGACCGAGATCCTGCGGCTCAACACGGTGGGTGGCGTGGCGCCGGCCGGCGACTGCGAGGCGGGCTCCCTGGCGGCCGTTCCGTACCAGGCGGACTACGTCTTCATCCAGCGCTGACTTCCGCTCCCCGCCCCTACGCGGCTCAGGAGGCCCGGGTGTGGTGGTCCAGCAGGCGAGTGAGCAACTGCGTGAACTGGTCGCGTTCGGCCGGACTCAGCGGCGTGAGCAGTTCGTCGTGGAGGTCGTCCAGGACCTTGTCGAGGAGGCGTAGGTGACGGCGGCCCTGGGCGGAGATCGTGATGATGTTGCGGCGCCGGTCGTCGGGATCCGGTGCCCGCTCGACGAGGTCACGCTCGGCCAGTTCGTTGAGCACGCCGACCATGTCGCTGCGGTAGATGCCGGAGCGCCTGCTCAGCTCCGCCTGGCTGCCCGGCCCGTACTCCTGCAGTGAGGCGAGCACGGCGTAGTGCCACTTGCGGGCGTCGGCCCGGGCCAGTCCCTCGGCGATCAGCCGATCGGACCGCATGGTCAGCTGCGACAACAGTCGGCTCGCCCGCCGACGCAGCCTGTCGGGCGTCTTGGGCTCGCCGTCGCCAGGCATGTCCGCGGCTTCGGTTCTGGTCATGGAGCCCATCCTATCCGTTGCGTTAGTCCCACTAACGATGTACGGTCACTCGCGCCGAAAACGTTAGTGAGATAAACGTTTATCGAGTGAACTCCAAGGAAGGAAGACCTTGCCCACCAGGACACTGCGGATCCCCACCACGGACGGCCAGGCGGACGCTTTCGCCGCCTATCCCGACCACGGCGAGCAGCACCCGGGAGTGCTGCTGTACGCGGACGCCTTCGGCGTGCGGCCCGTGCTGAAGGAAATGGCCCGCGAACTGGCCGGGCACGGGTACTACGTGCTCGTCCCCAACCTCTACTACCGGCACGGCCCGGCACCAGTGATCGAACTTCCCGCGCACATCGGAAAAGAGATCCGCCCCGCGGTCATCGCCCAGCTGATGCCCTTGATCGAGGCGCACACCACCGAACGGGTCCTGCGCGACGCCGGCGCCTACATCGGCTTCCTCACCACCCAGCCCGCGGTCGGCGCCGGACCGGTAGCCGCGATCGGCTACTGCATGGGCGGAGGCCTGGCGATGCGCACCGCAGCGGCCCACCCCGACCAGGTGGCCGCCGTCGCCGGATTCCATCCCAGCCCCCTGGTCACCGACGCGCCCGACAGCCCGCACCGCCTCTTCCTCAAGCTCACCGCCGAGGTCCACCTGGGCCTAGCCGAAGGCGACATGACGTCCGAGACCATCAGCGAGCTCAACCAGGCCCTGGATGCCGCAGGGGTCGACCACACCTCCGAGATCTACCCCGGCACCGTCCACGGCTTCACCATGTCCGACACCGACGCCCTCAACCCCTCCGCACTGCAGCGCCACTGGGACCGCCTGCTCGCCCTCCTCGACCGCACCCTGGGCAACAGCTGAGGCTCCGCCAGGATGGCAACTGGATGCAAGGGGCAATCGGCGTCTCCTCTCCCTCGCGGGGTAGGCGCCGACGCCGTGTGTCATCCCTTAGCAGTACAGGAGTTGAGCCCGGGGTCTGACGCTTCCTGGCCGCCGTTTTGGTCAGATTGGGACCACCACTCCCCACCAATTCGGGTGAGAATGGCGGCGCGGGGTGGACGAGTGCAATGGACGGCGGCCGCCAACCACGGAGGTAGAGCACACATGGCACCGAACGACAGCGCACAGACCACCGAGGGCAGGAACACCTTTGCCGCGGGCCGCCGGAGGGCCGCGCGCTACATCGTTCCCGTCGCGGTGGCGGGGGTGGCGGCGGCGACCATCGGGCTCGTCCCGGCGCTCGCCGACTCCGGCGATCCGGAACTGCCGAAGATCACTGCTCAGCAGCTGATCGAGAAGATCGCGGCGTCGGACACCCAGCAGCTCTCCGGAACGGTGAAGATCAACAACGACCTGGGCATTCCGTCGCTCGGCGGCCTCGCCGGAAGTCTGGCGCCGAAGGGCGAGACCGACGGTGCGGGTTCGTCGGCCGATCCGCAGGCCAAGCTGATGGAACTCGCCTCCGGTACGCACACCCTGCGCGTCGCGGCCGACGGCCCCGACAAGCAGCGGGTGTCGATCCTGGACGACACCGCGGAGTACAGCCTGATTCACAACGCCGGCGAGGTCTGGGCGTACGACAGTGCCTCGAACGAGGCGTTCCACACGAAGGCGCCCGCTGACTCCCAGGACCTGGGGAAGCACGAGAAGGCCCCTGAGGCGGTTCCGGCGACCCCTAAGGGTCTGGCCGAGGAAGCGCTGAAGGCCGCGGACGACACCACATCGGTGACGGTCGACGGTACGGCGCAGGTCGCGGGCCGGGACGCGTACCAGCTGCTCATCAAGCCCAAGCAGTCCGGTTCGACCATCGGGTCCATACGGGTCGCGGTCGACGCGCAGAACGGCGTACCGCTCAAGTTCACGCTCACGCCGAGCAGCGGCGGCAAGGCCGTGATCGACGCGGGCTTCACGAAGGTCGACTTCGCGAAGCCGTCCGCGGACACCTTCACGTTCAGCCCGCCCAAGGGCGCGAAGGTGACCGAGGGGGACGACGAGCTGAAGTCCCAAGAGAAGGACTTCGAGAAGGAGTTCAAGGGTGACGCCGACCTGAAGGACTTCGGAGGGCTCAACGTCATCGGCAAGGGCTGGACCTCGGTCGCCGAGATCTCGTCCCCCGGCGGCGAAGCAGGTGACGGCGCCGGCTCCAAGGCGCCCGAGAAGGGCGACGTACCGCCGGAGGCGCAGCAGTTCCTGGACGCGCTGGGTGACAAGGTGTCCGGCAAGTTCGGCTCGGGCACGGTCTTCAAGACCCGTCTCGTCAACGCCCTGATGACGGACGACGGCAAGGTGTACGTCGGCGCCGTCACCCCCGACGCGCTGGTCCAGGCCGCCAACGCGGCCAAGTAGGCGGAGCCGGGACGCAGGGGCTGTCCGCCGTGGGTGGTGAGGCCGTGATCGGCACACGTGGGCTCACGAAACGTATCCGCGGCGGGCAGCTTGCGCCGTCGACGGCCCAATGGCTCGGGGAAGACGGCCCGGCCCCCCGCCGGGGCCGGGCCGTACAGGAAGCGGCCTGGATCAGAAGGTGAGCTTCCAGCTGTCGATGTAGCCCGTGTCCTGCGCGGCGATGTCCTGGACCCTGAGCTTCCAGCTGCCGTTGGCCGGCTCGCTCGACGCGTCCACCGTGTAGGTGGCGATCACGTTGTCCGCCGAGTCGCTGCTGCTGGAGCTCTTCAGCCGGTACGCCGTCCCGTCGGGCGCGAGCAGGTCCACCACCAGGTCACCGCGCCAGGTGTGCTTGATGTCCACGCCCACCTTGAGCGCGGCCGGGGCATTGCCCGTACGGCCGGAGACGGTGACGGAGGAGGTGACGGGCGCGCCGTTGTCCGGGACGGCGACGTCGGTGGTGTTCTCGTGTACGTCGCCGGGCGGGACGGTCGGCCCGGTGCCCAGCGTCCAGATGGCGTGGGCGATCGCGTCGCTGTTGCGGTCCAGGGCGGTGTCGTTGATGTTCGCCGTGGTGTCGCAGGAGGAGTGGTAGCAGCGGTCGAAGGCCGTACCGGCGGTGCCGCCCCACTTCTGGGCCTGGGCGCTCGTCTTCGTACGGCTGGCGCCGGTGAAGAGGCCGCCGACCGGTATGCCCACGTTCTTGAAGTTCGCGTGGTCGGAGCGGCCGTCGCCCTCGGTCTCGATCTCGGTCGGGACGCCGAGGCCCGCGTAGTAGTCCTTGAAGGTCTTCTCGATGGCGGGGTCGTCGTCGTAGACGAAGTAGCCGGGGTTCGGCGAGCCGATCATGTCGAAGTTGAGGTAGCCGGAGAACTTCGAACGCTCTGTGGTGGGCAGGCTGTTGACGTACGCCTTTGAGCCGACGAGGCCGAGTTCCTCCGCGCCCCACCAGCCGAACCGCAGGTGCTTTGTGGGCTTGAGCTGGGCGCGGGAGACGGCCAGCGCGGTCTCCAGGACGGCGGCGGAGCCCGACCCGTTGTCGTTGATGCCGGGGCCCGAACTGACCGAGTCGAGGTGCGCGCCGGCCATCAGGATCTGGTTCGGGTCGCCGCCCGGCCAGTCGGCGATCAGGTTGTAGCCGGTCGCGCCGCTGGAGGTGAACGTCGTGACGGAGGTGGTGAATCCGGCGGCGTCCAGCTTCGCCTTCAGGTAGTCGACGGAGGCCTTGTAGCCGGGGCGGCCGTGTGCGCGGTTGCCGCCGTTGGCGGTGGCTATCGACTGGAGCTGGGTGAGGTGGGCCTTGACGTTGGCCACGGGTATGTCGGGGACGGCGAGCGCCGCGGCCGGGGTGGCGGCGGAGGAGGGCGCGGTGGCGGCGACCAGACCGGTGAGGGCGAGGGCGACGGCTGCGGCGGTGGCTCTGGCTGTGCGTCTGGGGCTGGAGAGGTTCATGTGGGGGCTCCGGATTCCGTACGGGGACAGACGGAACGTGCGAGACGCCCCTCGACGCGGGTGGCGGCGCGGGGCGTTGGAGCTGTTGGAGCTGTTCGTGCATGCGCTGTGCGTGAGCTACGCGTGAGCTGTGCGTGCTGAATGTTCAGGGAGAGCTTGACTCTGCGTCAAGAGCGGAAACCGGTCATCGACGTTCGGATACCGGACGGCGCGCGAGGTGGAGAGACCGCCGCGCCCTGGTCGGTCAGGGCGGCAGCCGCGGACGCGGTGAGTCGGTGCTCGGGAGGGGGCGGCGGCGTGGTGCAGGCCCCCGCGCCGGCGAGAAAGGCGAACGCGGCGAGTGCCGCGGCGGCCGGGCGTATGACGTCCTTCATCAGGTCCCCCGTCGGTCGGTCGAACTGGTCAATCGACCATGCCGCCCGGCGGGGTAGGCCAACCCCGACTTGAGCCAAGTCAGAGCTTTCTCGTACGTGTCGTGCGGGGCGTACGCGTCGTCCGGATGCCGGACGGCGACCGGATCCCGCCATGCGCGGCGGGTTAGTAAGTCGGCCTAGACGCACGGGAGTTGGCGACGACGCGAGCATCCCGACACGGTGTCATGCTAACCAGTTATAGTGGTTATGTGATGGAGCCCGCGACGGACATGCCCGGACTGATCCTGCGCACGCCGGAGGGTCGCCCGTTCCTCTTCGATCCGGGCGCCCTCTGCCTTGAGTTGCTGCCGACCGGAGGCCCTGGGCTGCTTGCCCGCTACGAGGTGCTGCACAAGCCGGCCGATCTGGTGCGCTGGGCGGAGCGGAGCAGGCTCCCGGACGCCCTCTGCCCGGCCGTGAGCGCGAGCGAGCTCGCGGACGCGCGCGCCCTGCGCGACGCGCTCCACCGGCTGGCCGCCGACCGCGCCCACGGCCGGGCGCTGGCCGCCGCCGACCTCGACGTGGTCAACGAGCGGGCGGCGCGGGAGCCGTTGGCCGCCCGTATCGACATCGGTACGGGCGTGGGCGCCGTACGCGCGTGGGTGCCCGGCGCCACGGGGACCCAGCTGCTGTCGACGGTGGCCCGCGACGCGATCGACCTGTTCACCGGTCCGTACGCCCACCGCATCCGCGAATGCGGCTCGCACGACTGCTACTTGCTCTTCGTCGACACCTCGCGCCCCGGCCGCCGCCGCTGGTGCGCGATGGAACGCTGCGGAAACCGCAACAAGGCGCGTGCCCACCGGGCCCGCCGGAGCGACGTCGGCCGAGTCGCGCTCGCTGAGTGAATCAGTTCGCGGCCGTGGCGGCGGCGGGCGCCGCTTCCTCGTCGGCCGCCGTACGGGCGTCGTAGTCCGCGCGGGCAGCCGCGATCTCGTTCTGGTGCTGCTCGGTCCACGTGACCAGTGAGCGGATCGTCGTGTGCAACGTGGCCCCGAGCGGAGTGAGTTCGTACTCCACGCGCGGCGGCACCACCGGATGGACCGTGCGCTTGACGAGCCCGTCGCGCTCCAGCTGGCGCAACGTCACCGTCAGCATGCGCTGACTGATGCCGTCGATCTTGCGCCGCAGCTCGGTGAAGCGCAGCACGTGGCTGTCGAGCAGCGCGATGACCAGCAGCGACCACTTGTCGGCCACGCGGTCGAGGATCTGGCGGACCTCGCAGTCCTCGCGGGTGTCCCACTGGAAGGGGTCGGTGTCGCCGTACGCCCCCTGGGAGTCGGTGACTTCGCAGTAACTCGGTGACTTCAAAGTGCCTTCTTCCATAGGTCGTGATGCTGCCTCAGGATGCCAATGGTTACAAGAGAGAACTGACCGGCATTCCGATAACTGACTTGATGTGAGGGGTCACCACCCATGACTCGACGCGCCTGGGCACTGCTACTCGTACTCTGCGGCACCATCTTCCTCGAAGGCATCGACGTCGCCATGCTGTCGGTGGCCGTGCCGTCCATCAGATCCGACCTGGAGCTGCCGACCGGCACCGCGGTGTGGGTGATGAGCGCGTACGTCCTCGGATACGCCGGATTCACCCTGCTCGGCGGGCGCGCGGCGGACCTGTTCGGCAGACGGCGGATGTTCCTCACCTGGCTCACGGTCTTCCTCGGCTTCTCCACGCTGGGCGGGTTCGCGACCGAGGGCTGGATGCTGATCGTCGCCCGCTTCGTGACGGGCGTGGCGGCGGCCTTCATGACTCCGGCCGCGATGTCGATCATCACCACGTCGTACGAGGAGGGTCCGCAGCGCAACAAGGCCCTGCTCGTCTTCGCCGGCACGGCCGCAGGCGGGTTCACGCTCGGCCTGGTCATCGGCGGGCTGCTGACCCAGCTCGGCTGGCGGTGGGTGTTCTTCGCACCGGTGCTGCTGGGCGGGCTCATCCTGATCGCGGCGCTGCGGCTGCTCCCGGCGGAGGCGCGGCCGGCCCGCCGCAGCGGCGCCTTCGACCTGGCCGGTGCGGCGACGGCCGCCGGGGCGATGCTGCTGCTGGCGTACGCGATCGTACGGCTGGAGCACGGCTTCGACGGCTGGTGGTTCACGGCCTGCGCGGTGGCCGCGGGGCTGCTGCTCGCGGCGGCGTTCGTCGCGATCGAGCGCCGCTCGGCCGCGCCGCTCGTACGGCTCGGCATTCTGCGCAAGGCGTCGATGGTCCGCGCCGACCTGGGGGCGCTGCTCTTCGTCGGCTCCTTCTTCGGCTTCCAGTTCATGGTCACCCTCTACCTGCAGGAACTGCGCGGCTGGTCCTCGCTGGAGACGGCGCTGGCCCTGGTGGTCATGGGCACGGACGCGGTGCTGGCGCCGACGCTGACGCCGCGCCTGGTCAACCGGTTCGGCAACGCGCGGGTGATCTTCGGTGGCTTCCTGCTGGCGATCGTGTCGTACGTGCTGTTCCTGCCGGTGGGGCTGCACTGGTCGTACGCCGCGATGCTGCCGACGCTGTTCCTGACGGGCACGGCGTTCGCCCTGGCGTACGGGCCGCTCACGATCGCCGCGACGGACGGCATCGAAGAGAGCGAGCAGGGTGTCGCGGGCGGACTGCTCGCAACCGCGACGCAGTTCGGCTCCGCGGTCGGGATCTCGGCGGTGACGGCGGTGTACGGCCTGGTGGCGGCGGGCGGTGACGGCTCGCCGGAGTCGACTCTCAGCGCGTTCCGGGCGGCGCTGACGGTTCCGGTGGCGATGGTGGTGGTGGGCGCGGCGATCACGGCGTTCGGCTTGCGGGGGCGGCGGGGTGGGCGACTGGTGGAGCCCGTTGATCTCGGCACCGCCGCCCAGGCCCGGCCCGGGTCGGTTCCGGTGGCGTAGGGCGGGGCCCTGCCGGGGGCTTTCCGGACTGGGGCTCCGCCCCAGACCCCGCTCCTCAAACGCCGGAGGGGCTGGAGGGTGCCGCTGAGCGGCAACTTTCAGCCCGTCCGGCGTTTGAGGACACGCCCGAAGGGCGTCTGTGTGGTCTGGGGGCTGGGGCTTGCCCCGGTTCGGGAAGGGGCGGGGTGGGGAACAGCCCCGCAGGGCCGCCCCCGCCTCAGCGGGCCGACTTGGCCGCCGGCGCGGGTTCAGACGCCGGGCCCGCAGCGCTGGGCAAGCCACCCGCACCCGCGCCGGTCAACGCGACGGCAGCCAACCGGCCCGCCTCCCACCGCCCCCGCCGAGCCGTCCGCAGCGCATCCCACGTGAGCAGTGCCAGCGCCGCCCAGACGAGCGAGAAGCCCGCCCACCGCTCCGGCGGCATCGCCTCGTGGAAGTACAGGACACCCAGCCCGAACTGGAACATCGGTGCGAGGTACTGCAACAGCCCCAGCGTCGACAGCGGCACCCGTATCGCCGCCGCGCCGAAGCACACCAGCGGCGCGGCGGTCACGATGCCGGTGGCGGCGAGCAGCGCCGCATGGCCCGCCCCCTGTGCACCGAAGGTGGCACCCCCGTGCGAGCCGATCCACAGCAGATAGCCGAGCGCGGGCAGGAACTGGATGGCGGTCTCGGCGGCCAGCGATTCCACGCCGCCGAGGTTGACCTTCTTCTTGATCAGGCCGTACGTCGCGAACGAGAACGCCAGGATCAGGGAGATCCACGGCGGCTGCCCGTATCCGATGGCCAGTACGAGCACCGCCGCGAAGCCGATCCCGACCGCCGCCCACTGCGCCGGCCGCAGACGCTCCTTCAGCAGCAGGACACCCATGGCGATGGTGACCAGCGGATTGATGAAGTAGCCGAGGGACGCTTCGACGACCTGGCCGTTGTTGACGGCCCAGATGTACAGGCCCCAGTTGACGGTTATGACGGTCGCGGCGACGGCGATGAGCCCCAGCCTGCGAGGCTGACGGACCAGCTCCCCGATCCACGCCCACCGGCGTACCGCCACCAGCACGACGCCGACGACAGCCAGCGACCAGACCATCCGGTGCGCCAGGATCTCCATCGCGCCGGCGGGCTTGAGGAGGGGCCAGAACAGGGGCACGAGGCCCCACATCCCATAGGCGCCGATGCCGTACAGCAACCCCGACCGCTGTTCGTTGACCGACTTCACTGGCCCTCCCGACCCGCACACATCATCGTGCTGACGGTAGCGCCGACCCGGCCCATGTGTCATGCCCATATTTCAATACGGTCATTACATCTCGCGCAGAGAGACAAAAGCAGGGAGACACAAAAGGAGGGGCGCCCGGTCCCTCAGGACCGGGCGCCCCTCCTGTCGGCAACAGCGCCGTGTCAGCCGACGACGGTCCACGTGTCATTGCCCGCCAGCAGCGCACTCAGATCGCCCTTGCCGTTCTGCTCGATCGCGGTGTCGAGCTGGTCGGCCATCAGCGTGTCGTAGACCGGCCGCTCGACGCTGCGCAGCACCCCGATGGGCGTGTGGTGCAGCGTGTCCGGGTCGGCGAGGCGCGAGAGCGCGAACGCCGTCGTGGGCGACGCGGCGTGCGCGTCGTGGACCAGGATCTGCGACTCGTTGTCGGCGGTCACCGCGACGACCTTCAGATCGCCGGTGGCCGCATCCCGTACGACACCCCTCGATCCCTCGGCCCCGAAGCGGATCGGCTGCCCGTGCTCCAGCCGGATCACGGCTTCCTCGGCCTGCTCCTTGTCCTTGAGGACCTCGAACGCGCCGTCGTTGAAGATGTTGCAGTTCTGGTAGATCTCCACCAGCGCGGTGCCGGGGTGGTCGGCGGCCTGCCGCAGCACCTCGGTGAGGTGCTTGCGGTCGGAGTCGACCGTACGGGCGACGAAGCTGGCCTCCGCGCCGATCGCCAGCGACACCGGATTGAAGGGCGCGTCGAGCGAGCCCATCGGCGTCGACTTGGTGATCTTCCCGAGCTCGGACGTCGGGCTGTACTGGCCCTTGGTCAGCCCGTAGATCCGGTTGTTGAACAGCAGGATCTTCAGGTTGACGTTGCGCCGCAGGGCGTGGATCAGATGGTTGCCGCCGATCGACAGCGCATCACCGTCACCCGTCACCACCCACACGCTCAGGTCACGCCGCGACGAGGCGAGGCCGGTCGCGATCGCCGGGGCGCGGCCGTGGATCGAGTGCATCCCGTACGTGTTCATGTAGTACGGGAAGCGGGACGAGCAGCCGATCCCGGAGACGAAGACGATGTTCTCCTTCGCCAGCCCGAGCTCGGGCATAAAGCCCTGCACGGCGGCGAGGACCGCGTAGTCACCGCAACCAGGGCACCAGCGCACTTCCTGGTCGGACTTGAAGTCCTTCATCGACTGCTTGGCCTCGGCCTTGGGGACCAGCGAAAGCGTCTCGTTCGCCTTAGGCATCGTTGGCCTCCTTGAGAGCCGTGGCGAGCTGCTCGGCCTTGAACGGCATTCCGTTGACCTGGTTGTACGAGTGGGCGTCGACCAGGTATCTGGCTCTGAGCAGGGTGGCCAGCTGTCCGAGGTTCATCTCGGGCACGACCACTTTCTCGTAACGCCCCAGGACCTCACCGAGATTCCGGGGGAACGGGTTGAGGTGGCGCAGGTGAGCCTGCGCGACGGTCGTCCCGGCCGCGCGCAGCCGTCGTACGGCGGCCGTGATCGGCCCGTACGTCGAGCCCCAGCCCAGCACCAGCGTCCTGGCGCCGTCGGGATCGTCGACCTCCAGGTCCGGGACCTCGATGCCGTCGATCTTGGCCTGGCGGGTGCGGACCATGAAGTCGTGGTTGGCCGGGTCGTACGAGATGTTGCCGGTGCCGTCCTGCTTCTCGATGCCGCCGATACGGTGCTCCAGGCCCGGCGTGCCGGGCACCGCCCACGGACGCGCCAGCGTCCGCGGGTCGCGCTTGTAGGGCCAGAAGACCTCGGTGCCGTCGGCGAGCTCGTGGTTCGGGCCGGTCGCGAACTGCACGCGCAGGTCCGGCAGCTCGTCGATCTCCGGGATCCGCCACGGCTCGCTGCCGTTGGCCAGGTAGCCGTCGGAGAGCAGGAACACCGGCGTCCGGTACGTCAGCGCGATCCGGGCCGCGTCCATGGCCGCGTCGAAGCAGTCGGCGGGGGTCCTCGGCGCCACGATCGGCACCGGGGCC
>NZ_JAGGPA010000050.1 GCF_018614035.1 Streptomyces sp. ISL-96 | reverse complement strand
ACTGGACTTGAAATCTTCCGGAACGCCGCTATCGCTTCAGCCAGCCCTGTATCGAAAGCGCCTGCTCGCAGTGGACGGGCCAGGGCTGCGGTGTCATCGACCACGTGCTGGATGATCCGCCCGATGACGGGTGCGTGCCGCACCATCACGTGCCACATCCGGATGGATCGCTTCCGACCTGTGGCATCCGCCGCGATTGCAGGTGGTTCTCGCAACGGGGCGCGGCTGCCTGCGGGGTCTGCCCAACCATTGTCGCGGACACCGGCGGAACGGCCAGCTACCGCCGTCAAGGCGAGTGAAGCAGGCCGGACGAGTCCGCACGTCGCCGATCACTGTTCGCTTCCTCGTTTCACGATCCAGAGGTCCTGCCCGGGGCGGCCAGGTCCTCCCCGCCGTGGACCCCTGACGCAGCAACTCCCAGGAGTGAATACATGTCCACCTATCAGTCTCGGGACGAACTCACCGACGAACAGCGGGCCACCTTGGAAAGGGCCGCGTTGCAGGTCATCGGGGCACGGGAAGAAGCCGCAGCGATGATCCGAGCAGAGATGGAGCCACCACCCGACATGGGGTGGTTCGGAAGCCCCTGTCACGCAAAGCTGCCCTTCCCTCCTTATCCGCCTTGCGGGTGTAGGGACTACAGAGGCGATGGCGGGCCCTGCACGTCACCCATTCTCGTCCCTGATCTCGGCGAGGGGTCCCTGTTCCCCACGAGGCCCTGTGGGCATCGACCATCACAACACGTCGAGACGTAACCTCTGGCCACCAAAGCGGGAGCGCCGAAAACCTCGTGAGGCCTCCGGCAGTGCAGTCCTGGGCTCGCACTGAGATCCAGGGCTGACTGCGTTGCAAGGCCGGCCGCGCTCTGAAGTCGGGCATGCAGCTTTTGCCTGCGAGCGGCTGTGCTGTCAGATGGCTGCTCCAACGTCACCGAGCTGTGCCGCCGGCCGTACGCCGCGGCCACGTCGAGTTGATGGCGAGGCTGCCGCCATTCGTGGGACGTCACTTGGCTTGGTCGCCGTCGCCGCATGCCGCAGCCGGTTTGGAAGCGGGCGGCTTCACAGACACTCCGCGTGTCTTCCACGGCGGCGGGGGAGAGCACATCCGGTATGACTCCAGGTTCGGCTCGCCGAACTGGCCACCCCAACGTTCCCACCCGTGTCCGTCAATGTAGGCGAAACTCAGGCGGCTTCGTGTACCGGACATGACTCGTAGGAGCAACCATCTCGGAGTATGGCGGCATCCCCTCCATTGAGAGAGGTGATGATGAGGCGGAGGCTAATACCGTCGACCGTGCGGTACTGGGCTCCCACCGCGAACCACACCTGCACGTTGAACACCGGGTCTGGCGACCTGTTCATCACATGCATCCAGGTGTTTGCCCCTCAGCCCCTTGGACACGCGTGTCGCCTGATCTCGGCCTTCGCGGTCGGTATGCCTTTCGCTTGCGCCAGTTGGTCTTCGGCCACCTCGGCTTTGTAGTGGTAAGGGGCCCTGTGAATACGAGGCCACCGATCGCAGCAACAGTACCGACGACCGTGCCTTGGGCGTCTGTGGACTGCGCTTGGGCGCCCTGCCCCTGTCAGGGGCAGCCCTCCGCCGAGCTAACCGCACCTGAGTTGGTTGCCGTGGATTACTCGCATCTGCGCTTCCGGTAGAGGGGGACGCTTGCGGTCTCGGTTTGGCTCCCCGGATCACTTCCTGATCCTGCGCCCGTACGCCGAGCGGACCCGGCTGGCTGCGCGGGCTGCGTCGCTGTCGTGAGCGACCCTCAGCCCTCACGCCCGCCCAGGAACCAGCACAACTGGACAGCCGACGGCGGGTAAGCAAGCCCAGGAGTGGCTGAAGTCCCGGACGGACGTGTCCGGTGTCGACGGCGGCGTCGGCCGGGAGGCGGGTCATGGCGGTACCGGCCCGTCGAGGACTGTGGCCAGGCGCTGTCGTCGGCCCGGGGCGCCCCCGTGTCGCGACGCAAGGGAGGCACGAACAACTTGAACACCGCCTAGCAAGTGAGACCGCCTCAGTTCGCAACTCCTTCGAACACGGCGGGGTCTTCGGCATCCAGACATTCTTCCCCGGCAAGCCAGATGGCCCAGCCATCAGGTGTCTACGAAACCGGGGGGGTCCGCCCTCGGTGAATCGGGGGTCAGGCGGCGCGACCCGTCTGATCGCTGCGCACGTACATGACGATGCTGGCGACCAAGATCCACACGCCCGCGCCGATGAGCGGAATTAGGGTAGGCGGCGCGATCGCGATGAGGGCGATCGGCAGAGCCACCCACCCCAGCCACCGTGGCAACGCGCCGGTCCGCAAGACCGACAGCCACGTGGCGAACATGAAGATCGCAATACCGACGATGGCCGGGTAATGGCTCGCATGCAAGAGATTGAGCGCTTGGGCGGCGCTGGGGTCGATTTTGTCATGACCAGAAGCAAGCGCCCAGCTAATCCCTGCACGAGCCGCACCGCCGATGCCGATCACGACAGCGCCGCCGAAGACCGCCGGCGCAAGCGCGCCTGCCCCTTTACTGCGCAGGTACGTGCGCAACCAACTCGCGAAGAAGATCAAGAAGACGACCCCCAAGCCCGCGAGCAGGGCGGACGCCTTTGTGGCGCTCTCATGGCCCTTGAAGAAAGAGAGCACTTTCGCGCCGGAGGCATCCCCCTCGGGCGTCTCTTGAGCCGTGACGGCGGAGGCCACGAGCAGCACGAAGAAAACCACGCCGCTAAGCGGGGCAAGTCGCGTCCACCCTTGCGCTGGCTCATGGGAGTCACCTATCGGCGCTGTGCCGCGATCCCGATTCATGCTCCACTCCTCATGGTTGATGATGTTCAGGGCCGCCCACGCCTATGCACCGTCGCGCGTTACAAGACCAGCCTTCACCCGCTCACTGAGTCCCGCAAACGGGACGACGCGGCTTGGGCACGGGCTGGATCTGGGGACCGGCCTCAATGATCGGCCGACGGGAGCGGCGGGCTGTGGCGCCCGGCCCCGTCACTGATTGCTCGTTTGCGTGTACACGCCGGTTCCCTCGTCTGCGCAACGTGGCCGGCCGCCACCACCGTCTCCCTGAAGCCCTGGACGCCCAGATCGAACGCGAGCAGGCACGTGGCACCGCGCTGCTGACGTACATCCAGCGCAGTCATCTCGGTGCGGAGGTCGGCCGGTCCGCGCAGCGGCGGCGTAGGTAGGCGTTCTCTGGACCGCGCTCGCCACCGCCCGCCGGTGCCGCGCACTGGCAGGCAATGCACTGGTTTTGTACGTGGGAGCTGACACCACTTGTCGCCCAGAGCGGGGAACACCCGATTTTGCCCGAAGGTGATGTATCGGCACGGTGTCGGATTCCGCACGGTCAAAGCCGCGCTGGAGCGCGGTCCTGCATCTGACGCCGCAAGGCGCGAGGTCTCTCTTCGACCGCAGGGCCGGTTCGTCAGGCCGATGAGTTTGCCCGTCTTACCTTCTTCGTGGGTTCGAACTGGTCATTCGTAGGATCGGCGGAACCCAGGGGCTCTGGGTATGGCTCGTTGCCCGTTGCAGTCGGTATGGCCTAAGGGTTGTCCCGCAAGTGATCTAAGACGTGGTCCTCATCGGCCGTCGACATAGATCCCCTATCCGGTCAGGGCGAGGTTGTGGAGGCGGGCGATGCCGAGCATGGCGTGGTGGACTCCATCGCCCTTCAGCCGGCAGTCACGGAGGATCTTCCAGGTCTTCATGAGGGCGAAGGTGTGCTCGACGCGGGCGCGGACCTTGCGGTGGGAGGCGTTGTGTTCCTCCTTCCAGGCCGTGAGTTCAGCCTGGCCGGGTTCGCGGCGGTGCGGGATGAGTAGGCCGGTGCCGCGGTAGCCGCCGTCCGCGATCACCGTGGCCTTCCCGACGGCGGCCTTCGCCCCGGACAGCTCCCATGCCTTGCAGTCGTTGCGGTTGCCGGGCAGGGGCCGGCCGACGGCGACGACGAGCCGAGTGTCGGCGTCGATGACGACCTGGTGGTTGGTCGAGTACCTGTAGTTCTTGGACTGCTCGGCGACCGCATGGTCACGGGTGGGCACCAGCGTGCCGTCCACGATCAGCACTGCGTCCTTGCGGAACCGCTTGCGGGGATGAAGGGCGATTGACGGGGCAAGGTGGTTGATGATGCGGCTGGCTGCCGACTTCGAGATCCCGAAGAGCGGGGCGAGCTGCCGCAGTGTCAGGTTCGTTCGCCAGTACGCGGCGACCAGCAGGACCCTGTCCTCCAGCAGCAGGCTCCACGGCCGACCTTTGTGAACCGGGCTGGCGCCCTCGCGTCGTAACGCGGAGATCAGCTTCCCGAACTGCCGTGGACTCAGTCCGCTGAACGGGGCTATCCAGGAGGGCTCTGACGCCGTGATCACACCAGCCACTGCATGATCATTCCACTGCTTCAGGTTCTCCCTGCTCGAACGCGATGCGGCAGCGTTCAACCTGGTCGGCCACCTGTTCCATGAACCAGCGCATGATCTCGTAGGGCACCACGCGTTCGTCAGGGCTGTAGACACGGACGGTCGGTTCCAGATTCGGGTCCTCGTCTGGGACAAGCGCTACCAGGCAAGCAGAACCGGGAAAGTAGGTCACCGCGGCGTCGGAGTTGGCCGGCGCAGGCCGAGCCTCGCTCAGTTCCACGGCCCAGGCATCGTCGGGCAAGGCGTAGTGGAACAGGACGGCGTAGTGACGGCCTGCATGTTCTCGCAGCTCCCATGGCATGCCAGCAGGCTGACACAACTGCCGCGTCGGAGTCTCGCGGGTATCCCGCTCTCACCTAAGCGCAACCCAGCCAGCGTTTGCGGGACAGCCCTTAGCACCCCAGTGCTGTCAAAACTCACTACTCGTGAATAAAGGCTCCTGCATCCCAACCCTTCGTTATGCCCAGTCGAGTCCGAGTTTGGCGAGCTGCTGTTCGCTGAGGCGGTCGCTTCGGTTCTTCTGGTTGGAGAGCCATACCCCGAGCCGTACGGCAGTGCCGTCTTCGAGGTGCTCGGTGTGCCCCCTCGGGACGACGGTCCGGGCCTCCCGTGCGATGTACTGAGCGAGGGCCGCGACGCCCCGCGTGAACGCCTCAGAGCCCTTCGCTGCCCGAGCCTTCGCGCTGGTTCGCGCCGAAGTCTTGTGGGGCCGCTCAGCCGGTTTCACACCCAGCTCGCTGAGGCGCCGCTGCTGCTCCTCGTTCAGCCGCGCCCAGTCCCGGACCTGCCTTCCTCCCGCTTCTGCTCGCCGGCCAGGCGAGCAGGAGTCACCACCGGGTCGGTCAACTCGACCACCACAATTTGATACCGCGCCAAAAGCCCCCGTGAGACCGCCGACGCCAGGGACAGCTCGTACACGACGGGGCCGTAGATTTTCGGGTCGTCCATGGAGCAGGCCAGCTCGTGCGGGAGCGGATCGCGCGCGTTCTCGAAGCCCGGCTGCCGTTCCGCCCACGGGGGCCGGGGCGGGCGCTCCTTCCAGATCCGCGGGGTGGCCGTCATGTACAGCCGGCGCATCGCCGGGATCACGTCCTGGTCATGGATCGCCGCCCACGCCTTACCCATCGAGCCACTTGTACGGTGGGCTTCATCGACCACCACGAGGTCGAAAGCGTCCATCGGAAGCCCATACGCCCCCTCGTGAGCCTCCGCCAGCACGGGCAGAGACGCGTAGGTGGCGTAGACGGTCACCGGCCCGCGACCGTGCCACAGAGCCAATTGCGGCGGACTCGTCGTGGAACGCACATCGAGATTCCACAGATGCGGGTCATCATCCAGCGAACACACCGCCACCGCCGGACCCGTATGACCGGCCAAGCGCCATTCCCGTACCGTCTGCGTCAGCAGATCCAAGTTCCCGCAGCCGGGTTGCTGGTGGTCAGAGCCAGGTGCCTTCGAGGGCGTGGCGGTCGCCGGTGAGTGCGTAGCGGCGTACGGCAAGGACGGTTTCCGCATCGATCCCGATGTCGTCAGCGTACCGGGCGAGGACCGTGTCGGCGGCTTCTTGGTCGGACAGGAACGCGGGGGCGAGTTCGAGCGCGATCTTGTTGTTCGCGCATGGTGTTGCGGCTGCCGACCATGCCGACGATGCGGTGCAGGGCTGATTCGTCCAGGACGCCCCGCAGTCGCAGGGGGCGGGCCGGGTTGTAGATCCGTGCTTGCGGCGAAGCCGCACCCGAAGGCGTATGGCGGCCTGCTCGGCGGTGCGCGGGGGAATCGTTTCCCCGATGACTGCATGGGCGTAGGCGGGAGTCTGCAGCAGGCCGGGGATGACCATGGGCTTCCGTAGGAGTGGATGGATGCGGCGTCCGTCTCCGGGCCGATGTAGACGCTGTGGGGGATGTGGCCGTGGGCGTGCCACCAGCGCTGCTGCCCGGATTCCTTGGCGTACTGGGGTCTGGGGCGGCCGCGTCCAGTCACGGTCGCGGCCGTCCTGGCTCTCCGATGGGGGGTGATGCATCGGCGCGTTGTACTCGAAATGGTGCAAATGTGGTTTAGGTTGCGGGTTTGTACGGTTCCACCCCTCACTGATCACGTCGACTCTGACGGAAGTGGAGATGTTGTGCGCAAGCTTCGCAATGCTGCCCTGGTAGCTGCCATGCTCGGGAGTTTCAGCATGCTCGGGGCCGGTGTCGCCGCGGCCGGCGACGGCGACGGCTACGGCCACCCGGACGGCTGGGGCAAGGGCAAGGGCAAGGACGGCAACGTGGTCGTGTGCGAGCAGCGGTCCCATGTCAGCGATGACACGTTCCAGCTCGGTCTCGTCAACATTGCGACGGGGCCCGTTACTGTCCTTGGCAGCGGCCCGGCGACCGCGGTCTCGGTCCAGCAGATCTGCAGTGGCGAGGACACCCGGGCCAGGAATGGTGCCGACGCCGAGACGGGACCGGGAGTCGACCTCGACCTCGGCCTTCTCTAACGACGCGAGACGCGTAGCGGCGCTCGCCGGCGAGTGAGAAACGGGTGTGCCCGTTGAGCTCGGCCGACTGGGGCAGCAGCCTGAACAACTGCTGGTCCTGCGGGCCATGGTGTCTGGTCCGTGACCTGCTGAAACCGCAGGAGGGCGCTTTCCAGGCCCGTCGCGATTAGGCGGCCGGTTGATGGGCCGCGAGCAGTTCACGCAAGACGTAGTTCACGCAAGACGCCCGGCTGGGAATCCCCAGCCGGGCGTCTTGCGTGAGGGGCTGTTGCGTTCGGTCGCGCCGGCGTTCAGGCGCGCCCGGGGCGAGACCGGCATGTTGGTGACCCCGGCTGCCGCAGCTGGCTGCGGCCATCGGGCCAGGCGGCGAGCGTGCTCGGGCTTGATCGCAGGGTTATTGCTGCCAGCCGCCCTGTGTGAATGAAGGCCGGGGGCCCTGGACCGGGCGTAGTGGCCAGGGCCCCGGGGGCCCGCACCCTCGAGGAATGGACATGCGAGCACCGCCGAGAACAACGCATTGCGCAGACTTCGGTCACGGGCCGGGAGGAAGGAAGGTGACGTAGAAGAGCAAGGCCCCGGCCTCGATCGCGGGCGAGGCGTCGCCGAGTCGCGGGGGTGTATCCGTCAGGGCGTGCCGAAGTGCTCGCACACGCGCGGAGTCGTGCTGTCCATCGCGCCATGACCTCGGGCAAGAGCGAAGGCCGGGCCCCCGTCACCGAGGGCCCCCGGGCGCGCGGCGTGCCATCAGCAGTTGAGACGACACAACCTGATGGGCTTCGCGAGAGGCGGCCCATACGGGACGGTGGTGTGGGTAGCCTCCCGCAGGTGACCGCTTACGCCCGTTTCATCAAGCAGATGATCTCCTCACGACTGTACCGTCCGGACGGCACGGTTCAGACGACGAAGGATCCGAAGAAGACCGCTCTGCACGAAGGGGCGAAGCTCGCCATGGCGTGCGGCATGGACGAGGACGAACAGGCGACCGGACTGTTCGCCGCCGACCGCTACGAGCAAGTCCTGCAACGCTACGAGGACACCCACCCCGAAACCCACCTGCTGCGCGTCCAGGCGGCCTTCCTCCAGACCCCGGACGATCCGGCACCAGTCGGGCTGTGAGGGCGAAGCCCCAGAGTCATGACAGAAGGCCCCGGGACTTCGCTTCCGCGTCCCTCAACGGTGGTTCAACGACCGGCTGCTGCCGCCCCACGACGGTCTTCCCTTCCCGCGCGATGTACTGCCGCAGGGCCGCTACACCCCGGGTGAACGCCTCGGAGCCCTTCGCTGCCCCAGTCTCGCACCGTCCCGCGCGAGCGCCTGGTGAGGCCGCTCAGCGGGCTTCACGCCCAGTTCCTGGGGATCCGCCAGGAGTCCGCCGGGGATCCGCCGGACCGGGTGCGTCCGGCGGATCCCCGGCGGATCCCCGGCGGATGTCTGGCGGATGCTCCGGCGGATGCTGAGGAGAGCAGGGAATGAAGGCCCGGGACCGCCGTCCACTCCCACGGTCGGTTTTGCGGGCGTTCCTCCGGATAGCCGAAGGCCTGGAGCACACTGTGTGGCCCCTCAGGGACCTGTGGGGTGCCAGTCTGCTGGGAGGGTAAGCCCGGTGGGCAGAGGCGATCGGCTTTGCGGAACCAGGCCAGAGGGTGCGGGACCGGTGACTCCGCTGAAGTCGACCGCGCCTCCGGAGAACGTTGCCGCGCGGAAGTCGAACCTGGTTCCGGAGAACGTGGCCCCGCCGAAGCTGATCCCGTCTCCGGAGAACGTCGCCCAGTCGAAGTCGACCCTGGCTTCGGAGAACGTCGCCCGGTGGAAGTCGACTCTGGCTCCGGAGAACGTCGCCCCTGCGAAGCTGATCCTGGTTCCGGAGAACGTCGCCCCGACGAAGTCCACCCCGGTTCCGGAGAACGTCGCCTCGCTGAAGTCGACTCCGGTTCCGGAGAACGTCGCCCCGACGAAGTCGACTCCGCCTCCGGAGAACGTCGCCCCGCGGAAGCTGACCAAGCCTTTGGAGAACGTCGCCTCGCCGAAGCCGATTCTGCCTCCGGAGAACGTCGCCATGCGGAAGCTGACCACGTCTGCGGAGAACGTCGCCTCGCCGAAGCTGACCAAGCCTCCCGAGAACGTCGCCTCGCTGAAGTCGACCCCGGCTCCGGAGAACGTCGCCTCGCTGAAGTCGACCTTGGCTCCGGAGAACGTCGCCCTGCCGAAGCTGACCACGTCTCCGGAGAACGTCGCCCCGCGGAAGTCGACCCTGGCTTCGGAGAACGTCGCCCCGCTGAAGCTGACCAGGCCTCCCGAGAACGTCGCCCTTGAGAAGTCTCCGCCGTCGAAGGTGACTCCTGTGAAGTCGAAGTCGTGGCCTTGCCACGAGTGCTGATGCTTGAGGGGCAGGCGGAGGTGGTCGCGGATGAGCCTGATGACGGTGTGCCGGACTTCCCGGAGGGCCAGGTAGCTGTGGCGGGCTTCCGCGTCATCCGCCGGGAGTTCGGCCTCGGCGGTGTAGGGCAGTCGGAGGTAGGCGCACAGGACGTCTATGCAGGTCTGGCGCAGTTCGCGGGTGGGGGCGTCGTCGGCGAGACCGGCCAGGGCGTGGACGCCACCGAGGCGGACGGCGGCGGATTCGTCGCCGAGCTGGGAGACGGCGGTGGTGAAGCGTTCGGTGTGCAGGCGGGTGGCGTCGCGCAGGGCGCCGTCCTCGTCGACGCGCTGGCGGCGGTAGGCAACGACCAGGGCGACCAGGGCGCCGGCTCCGGCGACTACGCCGAAGGAGAGTTTGACCAGATCGAACAGTGTCTTGGAGTCGATGAGGCGTTCAGGCTTCAGTTCTCGGGCACTGAGCAGGTCCCATCCGGTGTAGAACACCGCGGCGGCGACCACAATCGCGGCGGTGAAGGCCAGGAGCAGGACGAGACCGACCGGCCAGAGACGCAGGCCGCGCCGTTCAGCCTGGCGCCGGGACAGACGAGGGCTCATGACCGTCAGGACTGACTAGGCGTACGGCTGGTTGCATAGTTGCAGGCCTACTCGTCCGTTGACCGTTGGTCTCACTCCGGACGATCCCCCCTTAGACGTCATCCGCTTATCGATCACGGGACCGGCCTGGTCGAACAGGGCTCCTGATCGGGTGATCGCGCGAGAGCCGGCGCATGACAGCAGGGCCTCTTGGTAGCTCGGGGGTGCGAACCAAACCAAGCACCAGGAGGCCCTGTTGCCGCAGTCTTTCGCGCCCGCATGCGTGGAGTCCAACTCCCCTTCCCCATCGTGTGACTGCCTCGCGCACAGGTTCGGCAACGCGGCAGACCGGCCGGAGCGCACCCCGAGCTATGTCTCCGACATGACGGATGCAGAATGGCGGGTCATCCGGGCCGTGCTGCCGGTTCCCGCCTGGTTGGAGGGGCGGGGCGGCCGGCCGGAGGGCTACTGCCACCGGCAGATGATCGACCAATGCCACGAAGTTAAGGGCCCGTTGACGAAGTCAAGGCATCGGGGAGGGTGATCTTGTAGGTGTTCGGTGCCGTGCGGATGAGTCGGCCGTTGCGAGCCCAGTAGCAGAGTTGCGCGGTGAGGCTGCTGAGGGGGCGCCCCGTGGTGGCGAGGCCGAGATGCTGTGCGATGTCGCGGGTGTGCATGGCCTCGTTGGAGTTCGCAGCCAGGATCTGGCAGACCTGGCCCCAGCGGCCGGAGGGGGCCCGACCTGGATCGTGCGCATTGGGGAGGGCCGGTGGATGCACGGTGATCTCGATGGTGGTGATCGGCGTGCTGTCGCGAGGTCGTCCGTCGCGGTTCCAACTGTTGTAGCGGGAGGTTCCGCACTTGACGATGCGGGTGGACAGTCGCATCCGGCGCCTCGGAAGCAGCGCCTGCAGGACGCGGGCGCCGATGAATCCGACCAGGTCGGAACAGGTGCTCGGCCCAGCGGCTGGGGCCGGGCCGATGGAGCTGACGACCGTGTCGCGCGCGGCCTCCAAAGCGATGGTGAAGCCGGCCCGGTCGGGATCGCAGCCGGATGTTGTCTCCACCGCGGTCACCATGATCGCGCGCAGGGCCTGATAGAGGGTGAGCAGTCCCCACATCTCCTGGGTGAGACCCACCGGGTCCTTCGAGCGCAGCACCCTGCCTCTGAGCAGGGTGTGACGTAACGCGAGGTAGGCGGTCTCGATTTCCCAGCGTTCGTGATAGAGACGCACCAGGTGGTCGGCGGGATCGGCGCGGTGGTCGCTGAGCGTGGTGAGCAGGCGGTAGGTGCCGCCGAAGACGCCACCGTCGGCGGTGCGGGTGCGGATGTCGGCCTCGATCACCCGAAGGGGGAGGCTGCCGATGCGGGTGAGGTAGGAGCCGTCGGGTAGCAGGGCCAGCACGGGAGGGCGTCGGACACTGGTGGCGCGTACCAGGAACTGTGCACCCTGAGCTGCGATGTCTGCGAGCAGTTCGTTGCTGTCGAAGGCGCGGTCGGCCAGGAGGAGCATGTCCGAGGTCAGGTGGCTGGCCAGGTCCCGGGCGTAATCGGTCTCGCCTTTGGTGGCGGGGCCGAAGGCGGCTGCGATCAGGCCGCGGGTGCCGGTTTCGCACAGGGTCATGAGCATCAGCCGTGGGTAGCCGCCTGGACCGTAACGGCGTTCGACGCGGCCGAGCCAGGACCGGTTCCTCTCGTGATCGGGGACGGACAGGCTCCCGCATCCGTCGAAGGCGACCGTGCGCCAGCGGCGATAGCGCACCCCAGGGGTGGACGGCTGGGCCAACGGGCCGGCCAGAACGTCGAACAGTCGTTGCAGTGGGGCCACGCCGATGCGACGACGCAGATCGCGAAGTGCCTTCTCGGAAGGCTGCGGCACTTTGGCGGTCAGCCCTGCTACGAGTTTTCCCCACACCAGCGCGGCACCGAGATGCTCGAACAGGCCGAGCGCCAGGACGAAGTACACCCCAACGCGGGAAGGCAGGCTCCGCAGTCGTTGCTCGCAAGCCCCGGTCTCGTCCAGTACCGCATCCACCAGCTCGGGCGGGATGACCTGCGTTAACTCGCCGATATGAGCGGGTGCGAACACGTCATCGGTTCCGCTCGTGACAGCCTGGGGCATCGGGCCTCTGCTTTCTCAGGTAGATCTTGGTCGATCCCCTGGATAGCAGAGGCCCCTTCGCATCTCACCCGCCCTTGACATCGTCAACGGGCCCTTAACTTCGTGGCATTGGATGATCGACGCGGTCCGCTATGTGGCCGACAACGGCGTCAAGTGGGCCAACCTGCCTGCGGACTTCCCGCCGTATCGCCGCGTGCATGCCTTCGCCCGCCGCTGGCAGGTCACGGGCCTGCTCGCCGAGCTCCACGACCGGCTGCGCGACAAGGTCCGCCAGAAGGAGGGCCGCGCGGTGGACCCGACGGCTGCGATCGTGGACTCGCAGTCGGTGCGGGCTGCGGCGAACATCCCGCGCTCCACATCCGGCTGGGACGGCGGGAAGAAGGTGGGCGGCCGCAAGCGGCACCTGGTGGTGGACTGCCTCGGCCTGGTCCTGGCCGTCGCGGTGACCGCGGCGAGCGTGCAGGACCGCGACGCCGCCGCCGGGTTGCTGGAGCGGCTGCGCGACATGTACTTCTCCATCCGCCTGGTGTGGGCGGACGGCGGCTATGCCGGACGCCTGGTCGACTGGGCGGCCGAGAATCTCCGGCTCACCCTCGACATCGTCAAACGCTCCGACGACACAACGGGGTTCGTGGTGCTGCCGCGCAGGTGGGTGGTGGAGAGAACGTTGAGCTGGCTGATGCGCTCACGCCGCCTGGTGCGCGACTACGAGAGCCTGCCCGCCATGCACGAGGCCATGGTGCTGTGGTCGATGACTATGCTCATGAGCGGCCGCCTGGCTGGACGCCGCCCCGGTGCCTTCAGACGGCCGGCACCGCGAGAGCGGTGAACACCCCCGGCCGCACCTGCAGGGCCCACCCCCGCTCCACCAGACGTTTCGCCTTCGACCGCAGCCCCTCGACCTTCGCCGGGATGGCCTCCAGCCCCAGGGCCACGGCCAGCTGCTGGCAGCGCATGCCCTCCCGGCCCGCTTCCGACTCCAGCACCGACACAATCCGCTGGTAGTCCGGCGCCAGGACCGACGCCGCCATGCCCCCGGCCCGCCGCGGCACCGGCGAACCCGCCACCGCGCTTGGCACCGGCTCCGCAACCGCGGACGGCGTCTCGGCCAGCACCTCGGACACCGTCGCACGGGCATCCACCAGCCGCTGAAGCGCACGTTCCGCCTCGCCGAGCGCGGCCTGCACCCGCTCGGCCTCCTCCCACAACCGCGCGACCTCTTCCCGGACCCTCTTCTCCCGGGCCTCCAGCAAACCGAGCACCGACGGCACCAGCCACCTCCACGAGCCAGACGAGCGAACGAACCACGCTCATCTCTCCCGCCACCGAGCGGAGTTCATGCCCACCCACCCCGAACCAAACGATCACGTTCGGAAAGCGGATGGCGTCTTAGACATCCGATGCGAAGAACGTGTCAAGCGGCGAGGGTAAGACGGGGTTCTCGCGAGGTCGGGAAGGCGACGGCCTCGTTGAACGGGACCCGGTGAGTCAGACAGTGGTGGAGGCAGCCGATCATCCTGTTGAAGAGATTCCTCTGAGCTGCCGTGTGCCGGTCTCCGGCCTCACGTCGCCGATCGTAGTGAGCCCGAGCTCCGTCTGAGTGGGCCATCGCTGAGAAGGCCCACATGTAGCCGACTCCGGCCAGCCGCTGGTTCTTCACTCTGCGGGCCGCGACGGACACGCTCTTGCCGGAGGCCCGGGTGACCGGTGCGGAACCTGCGTACGCCTTCAGCCCTCTGGCGTCGGCGAACCGAGTCCTGTCGTCGCCGATCTCGGCCAGAACCCGAGCTCCGCTGAGCGGACCCAGCCCTGGGAAACTGGTGATGATCTCGGCGTCAGCATGTGCCTCGAATGCCTGCACCGCGGCCTCGGCAAGATCATCGGCGCTCGCGCATGCGGCTTCCAACTGGCTTAGCAGCGCGGTTGCTTGGCGTCCCATGGCCTCCTCGACCAGGGGAAGATGGCGCATCTGCGGTGCGCGAAGTGCGCTGTGCAGACGCTCGACCTCCCTTTCGATGGTGTTCTTGCGGCCGGCCTTCTTCAGCACGGCCCGCAACTGCGGCCGGGTCAGCTTGGCCGCCTGGCGCGGGGTCGGCGCCGCGGCCAGGAGCGCGCGGGCTATGGGGTGATAGATGCCCTCGCGGCGGTGCCCGACGGCGGCCAGATGGATGGGGAAGTACTCGCGCAGGTGGGAGGTCAGCTTGTTGCCAGCCTGAGTTCGGTCCCAGACGGCGTCCTGCTGGGCACGGGCAAGGACCGCGACGGCCTGGACCACCTCCGAGTCTGCGGGAAGCGCGCGGTGAGCGGCGGCATCGGTACGGAGAATGTTCGCCAGCACCATGGCGTCCAGGTGGTCGGACTTCTTCCGGGAGACTGTGTGACGGTCCCGGTACCGGGCGGCGGCCATCGGGTTGATGGCGTAGACGGGGCGGCCCGTTGCCCGAAGGCAGGCGACCAGAAGACCGCGGGAGGTCTCAATGGCCACTGGGATTGGATCCTGCGGACTATCGCCGTGCTCGGCGAGCAGCTGAAGCAGCTGGTCGAGCCCTTCCGCAGAGTCATCGATGCGAGCGCGAGCCAGTAGCGAACCCGATTCGTCGACGACGGCTATGTCGTGGTGGTCGCTGGCCCAGTCGATGCCGCAGAACGCTCTCACTCGCCTCACGCTTTCTCATCGAACCTGTGTTGTGGCTGGTCACAGCCGTGCAGGGCATGCGTCTCTCTAATGGAAGGGCTCGATGGCCCGACATCCGATTAGCCGTTCATGACCCCAGCGACCTGCGGGGCCCTCGGTCTTGATCGGAGCTGGTGGCTCCCGAGCACGTAAGAGGTAGTCCCCGCAGGGGGCTTGGACCACGATCATCATCGGTGATCAAGTGGTCGCCCTCGATGCCGACGGCGAGCGCCAGCACACGTCAGTCTTCTTTGAGGACTCAAGGTCCGGATCAACGGAGGACGTCGTGCTGACGCCGGCGATCGGCATCGAGAAGGTGTTTCAACGAGCTCAGCTCCCGTCCATTAGATCAACGGACGCAAGCGGCACCTGCTCACCGACACGCTCGGACTCCTTCTGGCCGTGCTGGTCACACCGGCGTCCACGACCGACCGGGACGCCGCCCGCATCCTGCTGTCGTCGGCCAAAAACCGTTTCGGAGGGCTGGCACGGGTCTGGGCCGACGGCGGATACACCGGCCATCTCACCGACTGGGCCGCGGCACAGCTCGGGATCGTTCTCGATATCGTCCGACGCAGCGACGACGTCAGCGGGTTCCAGGTCCTGCCCCGCCGCTGGGTCGTGGAACGATCTTTCGCCTGGTGCCTGCGCAGCCGGCGCCTGGTCCGTGACTACGAGCGGCGCACAGACACCAGCGAGGCCGTCGTGCTGTGGTCGATGACCACGCTCATGAGCCGCCGCCTGGCCGCCCGGCAGTATCTTGCGCCTGCAGTGGCAGCGTGAATCTGCCCGGTTTCTTCTCGACCAGCCAGCCCCGTTCCACCAGCCGCTTCAGCCGTGCTCTGGCTCCCTCGACGCGGGAAGCGGACGCGCTGTCCCAGCCCAGCACCACCGCTGCCCGCCGGGCACCGAGCCCGTCACCTCCCGCATCGGCCGCGGCGGCCATCAATGCCTGGTAGTCCGGCGACAGCTCCTTCACCTCGGTCGCGTTCTGCCGGTGAGGCACTGCCCGGCGCGGTCCGACCGGCTTCTTCTGCGACATCGCAGGTGCGTTCTCCTCGGCCAGCGCCTCCAGATACTGCTCCAAGCCGATCATCCGGCGCCGGTGCACCTCTTCCGCGTCCGCGAGAGCCGCCCGCACCCGTTCCAACTCGGCTTCCAACTGCTGCACCTGAACGGCTGCGGCCTTCTGCCGCGTTTCCAGAACCGCCCGCATCGACGGCATCCGCTACCTCCACGACATCTCGCCCGGCAATACGCCGAGGCTTCCGCGGCAGCAGCTATCCATGCCTGACCAGCGAAGACCTCACACGAGGTTCGGAAAGAGAACGGCCTCTCAGGCATCGGCTTGTGCATGTTCTTGCTTTCGTACTTGCTCGACATGCCGGTCGTTGGCATGAGCGGGCTGGCACTGATGATCGGCGGTTTCTTCCTCGCCGCCATGCTCAAGTAGGCATAGACGGAGACATCGACGTGCCCGTGCCGCCGGAAGACCACCCGACCGGGAACCCTCATTCGAGCGCCAAGCGAACCTCTCGGTACGACAACAGCTACTGGGTGGGGCCGAGGCGGGGTCGGCTGTTGTTGTGCCGACCGGGGGTGCGCCGTTGGCGCGGGGTGTGGTGGTACGGCGGCTTCTTGCGGTGGATGGGGAGGGGGTGCTGTCGCGGTTGCTTGTGCGGATCGCGGCGGAGCGAGAGGGCCTGATCAGGAAGATCCACACCGGGGTTACATCTTGCTCGACGACCCCGTCTACACACCCCCTACCCCTCCGGCGGCCCCCGTGGTGGATCCCGGCACTCTCCCGGATCGAGGCCACCCTCGTCGTCCTCCGGTCCCAGCCCGGATACCTGACACCCCAATGAAATCGCACAGGCGCTCCGCATCACCAACCTCAAGAGCTTCAGGGTCCAGGTGGCGTACTGGGCACGGCAGGGGGCTGATCGTCAGGTCGAGCAGAGGCCGCTACACGCTGCGGCCAACCGTCCGAAGCGAGCCCATGACCTGCTCCGTCACCGCCTAAGGGCTTGCAGATGATTT
>NZ_JAGGPA010000049.1 GCF_018614035.1 Streptomyces sp. ISL-96 | reverse complement strand
AAATCACCAGCATTGCGCCTAAGGCCGTGCTTTATGTGGTGAGTCGGACGAGTCCTCTGTAGCAGCAGAGGACGGCGGCGAGTCCGAGGAAGGCCAGGTAGTTGCGGGGGCGGCATTCGTAGCGGTGGTTGAGTCTGCGGTAGCCGGTCAGCCAGGACAGCGAACCGCCCCCGCCGAACTCAAGCAACGCTGGCACACCCTGCAGCAGGTCGCCCTCGGTCCGAGCCGGATCAGCGACATCACCCATGCCGCCCTCGTACTCAACGGAATCAGGAAGTGATCACCGCTGAGTAAATGGCCGGGCACCCTGACCGTGATGACGCGGCTGCCCATCTCAACTACCGGACTTCCGTCGAGACCGGGGCGAGGAAGAAGAGGCACTGGGCCGCTTTGAATTCGCGTACCTCCGCAATGAAGCGGAACTTGTCGCCTACGCCGACGGTGGCGGGGACCTTCTTGCCGGTTAGGTTCAGGTTCCCGGTGTTCACGTCCTCGTACTTGAAGGCCGGGCCGACCGTCGTGTTCGGTCCCTCGTCGCCTTGGCCCAGAAGGAAGTCGTAGCGGGTCTTGTAGTCACCGTGGGGCGCCATGTGCCTGATCGAGCCGTTGAACGCGACCGTCTGGCCCTCATACCTGGTCGCGAAATCCAGGTTCGCTTCCCCGCACGTGTCCTCCGTCAGCAACAGCGCCGCGAACTCCGGGTTGTTCTCAGACGTGATCACCTCAGTGGCAGCCGACTCGGCTGCGGTCGGCGTCGCCGTCGCCGAAGGCTTCTCGCTCGCAGCGGCCATCGACTTGTCTGGCTCGTCCTTCTTCCCGTCTCCGTCACTGAGTGCAGAGGCAGCGCCGATGACGATGGCCAGGATCACGAAGACGGCGGCCGCCGAGCCGATCAGGAGCCACGGCTGCGGCTTCTTCGGCCGGCGGAAGTTGAGGGTGGAGCGAAGCATGCCCTGGGCCTGTGCAACGAGCTCCCAGCCATCCTTCTCCATCTTCGAGATCACCAAACCGTCGGTGCCGCGAACTGTCTGCACGGTCTTGTACTCGTACTTGATCTCGTTGGCCATGCGGCTCCGCGCCCCCCCCCCAAATGGACTGTTCATACCAACTGCCTCGCGAGCATAAGGGGACTCCGCGAGGAACTCGGCATCACCGACGTCAACCTCGGCTCCGAGCTTGCGATTCGGACTAACCTCGATCTTGCATGACGGTCCGTCGGTTCTTCCGTCGGGCCGTTTCGCTGTTGCGGGTTGGTTGTGGGAATGGTGGTGGCCCGGCTGTCGCGTCGGGTGGGCGCCGGGTTCCACTGCTCCGGTGGGGTGATGCTGCTTGGAGGGACTCGAAGGTGCTGGTCAGCCGGGGTTCGGCAGGGCGTGGAGCCGGTCGGCCGCTGCGCTGATCACGTCGGTCCAGGGCCAGTGCGCCGCGAGGCGGAGGTAGCGGCGGCGGCCGGTAGTGATGAGTTGTGCGGCGGCGGAGAACAGGCGGAGGCGAAGCTTCTTCGGTTCCCAGCGGCGGGTCCTGCCGGTCAGGGCGAGCATCGGCATCCAGGCCAGCAGGTCCAGGGCGAGCTGGACGATCTCCAGCCAGATCTGGTTCTGCGCGAAGCCGTGCAGGGGGAGGTTGCGCAGGCCGGTGGAGCGGGCGTCTCGGATGCGGTCCTCGCAGCGGGCACGCTGGCGGTGGCGCAGTTCGAGCCCGGCGATCGCGGTGCCGGGAGTGTTGGTGGCGAAGCAGGTCAGGCGCATGCCGTCGGCGTCGGTGAAGCGGAGTTGGGCTCCGGGGTGCGGGCGTTCCTTGCGGACGATCAGCCGCATCCCCTTCGGCCACCCCTGCAGGCAGTCCCCGCCGATCTCGGCCACCCAGGCGCCATCGCGGACCTCGCCGCCGGGCTCGACCGCCGGCGTCCAGGCAGTGGCCGGGACCTGAAGGACAGCCTGGTGGATGGCGTCGGTGATGGTCATGCCGACCGAGTACGACAGCCACCGGCCCCGCGCCGCGAGCCAGTTGACGAACTCGTGAGTGCCGCCGCCGGAGTCGGTACGGATCAGGGTGCGGCGCCCGCGCCGGTACCTCTTCGGGAGCTGGGCCAGGGACATCTGGGTGGCGGTGATGTGGTCGGCGGCGGTGTTGCTGCCCGCGTTCCCCGCTCGCAGCAGGCCGGCCACCGGCTCACCGGCCCCGCCCGACCCGTGGTCGACGAACACCATGATCGGATGGTGGCCGAACGTCCGCTTCCAGGTTGCCGCGGCGTCCTGCTTGTCCGAGTGCGCGATCACCAGCACCCCGTCCAGGTCCACGATCACCTGTCCGCCCTGGTCGGGGGCGGCATCACCGGCCAACGCCCAGACGTGTTCGCGGACCTGGGCGCGGGCCCGGCGGATCGCGGTCAGCGCGCGCTTCCCGCTCGTGGCGAGCGTGTCGATGAGGCGGGAGACCGTCGGGTCGGAGGCCACCGGTCCGAACACCGCCGGCTCGGCCCGCAGCATGGCGACATCGGACAGGCAATCCCCGCCCAGCGCCACCGCGAGCGCCACATCGAGCAGGATCCTGCCCGGATCATGCACCGTCCGCGCCCTGCGCCACGGCGCCAACGCGTCCGACATCACGCTGTCCAGGCCGGTCTTGCGGACCGTCTCCACCAGCAGCACGGCCCCGGCCTGCGAAACCACCCCGCGGCCACCGCCCTCGACACGGGCTCGGGGGTACGACCCGGTACTCTTCTTCACCTGAGGAGTGCAGCTTTCTTGAGAACGATCAGGACCCTAGACAAGTCCCATCGTTCCAGGTCAGAGGCACTCCTCGCTTATTTGATCAAGTCTCGGACACCCGCACTCGCGAAAGCGCGAGGCTAAGGAGCACTCGGTCGGGGGCAAGCCGGCTCGCCAGATCGAACGCTACTGTGTGACGGTTGTGGCGCCGTCCACCGTTAATCTCGCACTTGCCACCCAACCGGATGCGATTCGTGCCTGGCGCTGGTGGACCATCACCGATGTCCGCAGGACTTCGAGGATAATCCCCCTGTCAGCCTCGCGGACCTCGTCTCGCACTTCATCCAAGACTGCCCGGCGTCAGCTCCCGTTGAGCTGGACTGACGACTGCACCGGCATGGCGTGCACCGTCGTCTCGTCCTGGCCCTGCGCATTCGGCACGTTCGGTGGGCGGTACCCGGCGGGAAACGTCTCGACCGCCAGGTTTGCACGCACCACCTGGCGGCAGGCGTCCTCGTGACGGCGGTCCGGGAGTATTGGTCATGGGGCCGGGCCCAAAGGGGCGGCGGACGCGGCGCCGCCGAATCGGAGGACGGCCCGGGGGCCTTCTACGGGGTCCATGCGCCGCTGAACAGTGCCAATTCCAGTAGGTCGGGAGCGAGCGGCCAGTGCGTGGACCCGGCCAGCTGCCCGGTGGCGCCGTGTGCCCATCTCAGGTATACGTCGTAGCGGTGCGGGGTCCACCCGCCGTCGCTCCACAGCCAGGCAGCGAGCTTCGCGGGTTCCTCAAGCCCGATCTCCTCCCCCAGTCGTCTCGTGTACGCGCGCAGAACACGAGCTATGCGCTGGTCGAGGATGAGCGGGCGCGGCCCCGGCGCATCCACTACGGCGCCGCCGGCGAAGTAGATGAACTTGGTGAAGAACGCCGGTCCAAGGCCTGCGATCGCGCCGCTCAGCCTGCGGTAGCCGGCCACGGCGCCATCGGTCGCCAGCAGCGCAATAGCCTGTGCCAGCACCGCCTCAACCGGCGCTGGGCGCAGGATCTCACCCAGCCGGTGGGCCCCGTAGCCGATGTCACCCTGTCCCCAGACGTAGCTGGCGACGAGTGTCTCGGTCCAGCTCGCCGTTGCTGCCCCAGTCCGGGCCACCGCCAGCACCTGCGCCCGGCTCAGCGAAGTTGGCTTACGTCCGACCTGCTCAGCCAACCCCGGGGGCCACGGCCGGATGCCGGCCCAGAACCCCGGGATGTAGCGAACGGCGTGCTCGCCGGTCCCGTCCGCGTACGGCGCCCCGTCTCCGGCCAGCCAGGCTCCCAGATTTCCCACTGCATCCGAAGGAAGCGGACGCTCAAGCATCCGCGCGTCCAGTTCCCCGGCGCCCTCTCGCCATCCCATCCGAACCCTCTCCTTTGGTTCCACCAGTTCGCCGTGACAGCAGGCATCACCAATTCGTGACGGATTCTGTCCCGAGGAAGTGCACCCCGCACAAGTGCGGGACGGTTCAGCTGGTCTTGCGGGCGGAAAGTGGGCTGGAACCAGGTACGGCCCGGATACCAGGAACGTTGTCAGCACGAAGTCTGGCGGCCACAGCGCCGGGGCTGATCTCACCGGCCTCGTACTGGCTTGTGGGGATCGCCACTATCTGGGAAACCGCCAGGACGCTCCCGACCGGGAGACCGGCGAAGGCCTCTCGCATGTGGCGGGCGACATCGCGCCGGGACCGAGGCATCTGAACCGTCGCCGGCCTACCGACGGGGGTAGCCTCCCTCGCCCCCAGCCGGGGTGCCGGGAAGCCTGCAACCGAGAAGGTGGGCGCGCCTCCATCCGGGCGTTGCCAGCGCCGGGAGAACGCCTCGGACAGATGGTCAGCCCGGGCCAGGATGGTCTCCTCGTCCCACTGAGCAGGCAGGGAACGGTTCAACGAAAGTGCACTGTGCACGAGGATGTCGGATCTCTTGCGCTCCCAGGGACCATTGGAAACCGATGTGTTCAGTCTGCCGGTGAGCAGAGTCAGGTTTCCCACGGTGTGGAGGAGGGACTGCCTGCGCTCATGAACCTCGACGCTTCCGCGGCCTCCGCCCTCGGGAAGCGGCCAGTGTTCCTCCCAGGCCTGGGGCAGTAGGTGCTCGATCGTCAACTCCCCGTTGTGAACCTGTCGCTCGGTCTTGCCCGAATACAGCGAGTCCTCCAACTCGGCCAGCAGCAGCCGCATCCGGGTCCGCGTGAGTTGCTTGTACAACGGCTGGGACCGAAAGACATCTCGGATATCGCGATCGCGGGGCCAGAACCCGGAGTCGGTTTCCTGTCGGAGCAGAAAGTCCGCCACGACCGACGGGTCGTCCTTCGCCTTCAGCTCCTTGAGCAGTTCCAGGAAGAGCCGGTTGTAGTTCTTCGTCGTCAGGCGGCAGACGGTGCGTCGCACCAGGTAGGAGTCCAGGGTGGCCACCGCGCCGGCCCGGTCGTCCTCGTCGAAACGGCTCACCAGCCACAGGAGCACGGGCATCACGGTGTTGGCGTCCAGAACACCAACAGTGCGCAGAAAGCGGCCTTCCGGTGTCAGCGGCTGTTCCTCGGCCGTGAGCCGTCGGTAGGCACCTGCCCGCTCCACCAAGCGCCTCATCAGATTAACCAGGCCCATATCAGCGGCCTTGACGTACCTGCGAAAGGTCAGGAAGAGCTCGGGAGCCATCACCTCCTCGGCGAGTTCACCCGTCAGGTACTGCATGAGGAAGACGTCCAGGCGAGGCCGCTTCAGCCTTCCCTGCCGCACCTCCTTGCGCCAGTCAGGCGTCTCCAGCTGCGCCCACAGGTCCCTGTACAGCTCCTCCACCGGAAGCCCTTGCTCCTCCGCCTGCTGGAAGACCAGGTTCTTGACCAGGTCGGAGGCCTGCAACGGGGTGCCTCGGTCGTTCAGAGCCTCGAAGATGACCTGGGCGTTGTCCTCGGGCTTGAGATCGATAACGACCAACTCGAACTTGTCACGAAGCACGCGCACCAAGGCATCAAAGCCCTTGTCCAGCCTGCTTTCGTAGTTCAGCTCTTGTGCCCACTCGACCGTGCGGTTGCGAAAGAACCAGTACGCCTGGACGATCGCCGAGGCGCCCGGAGTGACGGGGAATGCGACGTCGACGGGCCGCCGGAGCCGACCGTCCATGACCATGCGGAACGAGTCACGGTCAATGTTGGTAGGCCACACCTTGTAGGCAGCATGCGGGTCGTCGGTCATGTCGTCGTCGTTGGCGGTCAGTTTGACGAGCGCACGTACGTACCTGTCCTGGACATCGAGCTCCCGTGCGACATCGCGGACCGCGGCAAGGAGAACCTGAAGTGTTGTCAGCCTCTGCTGTCCGTCGATGACCTGTCTGGCAGGCATCGACCCCGTGAGTGTCAGCAACTGATCCAGCACGACCGCACCAAGAAAGTGCGGATGAACTTCCTCATCCGCCATTCTTTGGTGGACCAGAGCGGTGACGTCCTCCCACAGCGGGCGCCAGTTCCGGTCCTCCGTCCAGACGTACGGCCTCTGGAAGACCGGCACGACGAGTCGCCGGTCCGGCCCGAACAGATCGCGCAGGGTCATCGATTTCGCTTCCACACTGTCCTCCAATAGGGGCTGGTCACACGAGCCGAGTACCTGCCATTGAGGTCCTCTCGGCCGATTCAGGGACTAGCGTCAACCCCGCAACCAGTGGCCCCCCCGCTCCACCGACCTACGGAAGCTGCCCCTGAAGCACACCGCGCACAACCGTGTCCGGCTCGAGATCGCGCAGATCACACGCAACCTCCCGGCCTGGATGCCGGTACTCGCGTTGACCAACCGGCACTCGGGCCACCATCCTGCCCGCGCACGGCCACAGCGTGCGACATGGGTCGTCGCCACCCTCGGCAGCCCAGCACGAATGAGCGTCAGGACTCGGCGGGCTCGATGGCCTCCTGTTTCGCCAATCTGTCCCGCAGCTTCTTCGCAACAGGTTTCACCTTGTTGTCCCAGAAAGGCTTGACATGAGGAGCGATGAGAATAGCGCCTACTACGGCCCCGCCGATGGCCAACTCTTTCCAACTGAGCTGAGGGTCATCGTCGCCACCACTACCGCTGTAGTCCACGATGGGCTCGGGCTCGGAAATGGCCTCTTCTTCAGCGGGAGACCCTCCGTCGTCGAAGCCACCGGGATTCGCTTCCATATCGTGACTGTTTTGGATGGTCG
>NZ_JAGGPA010000004.1 GCF_018614035.1 Streptomyces sp. ISL-96 | reverse complement strand
CAACCAGGTCTCGACGGCGATCCCGACCCTCGCGCCCGGCCAGTCCGCGACGATCAAGGCGCAGGTCAAGACCCCGATCAACTCCGACTCGGGCAACAAGCGCAACGACTACGTGCTGGGCTGGGACGTACGCAAGATCGCGGACGGCACCTGGCTGTCGGCCGGCGGCACCATCGCCCCGCTGAACCAGAACGTCACGGTGGAGGACCCGACCTCCAACCAGCTGGGCCTGGAGAAGTTCTACTCGTACGCGGGCAAGAACACCGGCGCGGGTTCGTCGCTGATGAACAACACCGCTTCCGGAAACAGCGTCTGGCAGTACAACGCCATCAACAACCCGGGCCGCGGCGTCAACACCTTCGCCCGTCTCGCGTACAACACGCTGGACACCTCCGACAGCCTCCTCGGCCACGGCTGGTCCGCGCAGGTCTCCGGGCCGACCCGGCTCGGCGCTCCGCTCGACTTCCACCCGAAGCCGAACCCGACCGAGATCAAGCTTCCGGACGGCGACGGCACGACGCACACCTTCCGCAAGCAGGCGGACGGCACGTGGAAGGCCCCGGCGGGGGTGCACTACAAGATCGCCCCGAAGGCGAACCTGGACTGCACACCGGCGAAGGACCCGATCCCGGACGCCTGGACGATGACTCGTCCGGACGGCACGCGGTTCCTGTTCGGCTGCGACGGCTACATGACGTCGGCTGTCGACAACGACGGTAACACGCAGACGTACACCTACGAAGAGCGCAAGGCCCACGGCAAGCCGGTCAAGTTCCTCGCGTACATCACCGACCCGTCCGGCCGCCAGTCGCTGACGCTCGACTACTACAACAAGGGCGACGCGACCTACGAGTACATCGACGCCACCGGCGCCAAGGTCTCGGGCACCAAGCAGCTGACCAACCACAAGATCTACGACCACGTGAAGTCCATGACGGACATCTCGGGGCGCAAGATCTCCTTCTACTACACCGAGGAGGGCCTGCTCGGGCAGTTCACCGACGGTGAGTCGTCCTCGCAGCCCAAGGTCTTCAAGTTCACCTACGACGCCGTTCAGGGGAACAAGAACGTCAAGCTGGTCAAGGCCACCGACCCCCGGGGCAACTCGACCGACCTGTCGTACTACTTCCCGAAGGAGGGCGACGACCCGAAGTACCACTGGTGGACCCAGACGATCACCGATCGTCGTAAGTTCACCACCAACTTCGCGTACAAGCCGAACGCGGCGAACACCAAGTTCACCGACACCAAGGTCACCGACGCCGAGCTGAAGGCCACGGATCACGTGACCGACGACTTCGGCCGTCCCGTCCAGATGACGAATGCCAAGTCGCAGACGACGAAGCTGTCGTGGGACGCGGACAACAACGTCGTCTACATGGAGGAGAACAACGGCGCGAAGACCGCGTCCTGTTACGACCCCAAGACGGGCTACCCACTGCGTCAGTGGGACGCCGAAGTCACCAAGTCGTGGACGCAGTTCAACCAGACCGACTACTGCAACCCGGCGACGTACCCGGACAAGGCTACGAAGTTCGAGTACCAGACCCGGCTGGACGGCTTCTCCGCCGATCTGTTCAGGAAGACGTCGCCGCTGGGCAACGCCTGGCAGTTCGGTTACGACCAGTTCGGCAACCAGACGTCGGTCACGGACCCGGAGGGCGTTGCCTCGGCGACGGCCGACGACTACATGTCGACGACCACGTATGACGGCTATGGCCAGCCGCTGAAGCAGACCGACGCCAACGGTCACGCCACGACGTACGCGAGCTTCGGTCCGGCCGGCTACCCCGCGAAGATCACGGACGCGCTGAACAACAGCACGTCCTTCGTCTACGACGAGCGCGGCAACACCACCGAGGTGGTCAACGCCAAGGGCGCCAAGGTCACGCAGACGTACGACTACTTCGGCCGCCCGCTGGAGCAGAAGTCGCCGAAGGACCAAGCCGCTGGTGTCATCATCACGACCCCGGCCCCGGTCTACGACGCGAACAACAACATCCAGAAGGCCTTCTCGCCGAACGGCACGGAGTCCTCGTCGGTCTACGACGAGGCCGACCAGGTCACCGCGTCGATCGCACCGAAGGACCTCTCGACGGACGACGAGCGGCGCACGACCACGACGTACGACAAGGTCGGCAACGTCAAGACCGTCACGGAGCCCAAGGGCAATCTGACGGCGACGGTGGGCGACTACACGACGTCGTACACCTATGACGAGATCTACCAGCCCGTCTCGGTGGTCAACGCCAAGGGCGACAAGGTTTCCAGCGAGTACGACAGTGTCGGCAACCTGGTCACCGTCGTCGACCCCAGGAAGAACGCCACGGCGGACACGGCGGACTTCACCACGAAGTACGTCTACGACCTGAACCACCGCGTCACCAGGACGACGGACGCGGCGGGCAAGTTCACTTCCGTCAACTACGACCTCGACGGGCGCACCGACAAGGCGACGGACGCCGAGGGCAACACCAGCGAGACGGTCTTCGACCGGCGTGGCCTCACCAAGGAGGTGAAGGTCCCGTACTCGAAGGACGGCGCCGGCACGGTCACGTACCGGACGACCAAGCTGGAGTACGACGAGGTCGGCAACCAGACGAAGGAGATCAGCCCGCGCGGTGTCGCCACGACGGACGACGCGGGGGACTTCACGTCGGAGACGGTCTACGACGAGCTGAACCGGGTCAAGGAACAGCTGTCGCCGTTCGACAAGGACGACGTCAAGTACGCCACCCCGGACAAGACCTTCTTCTTCTACGACTCCGTCGGTCAGATGGAGCGGGTCTCGGCTCCGCCGTCGCAGGGCCAGTCGGTCCGTAATGACACCGAGTACACGTACTACGACAACGGCTGGGCGAGGACGGCCAAGGATCCCTTCGACATCACGACGGCGTACGACTACAACGTCCTGGGCCAGCAGACGAAGAACACGCTGACCTCGGCCGGTGGATCGTCGCAGCGGACGATGACGTGGGACTTCTACCCGTCGGGCAACCAGAAGGCGCGCTCGGACGACGGCGTTCCGGTCGGCAAGCAGGTCGTGGTCGTCGACTCGACCGACGTCAACAACACCGCTACTCAGGGCAACTGGGACGCGTCCCAGGCCATGGGCCAGTGGGGCTACGACGTCCGTACGCACCCGAAGGGCACCGGCACCTCGTCCTTCACCTGGCAGCTGAACATCCCGCAGGACGGTACGTACGAGGTCCTCGTCCGGCACGGCGACGTGACCGGCGCGGCGACGAACGCACCGTTCAAGATCACTCATTCGACCGGTGAGGTCACCAAGCCGGTCAACCAGTCCACCGGATCGGGTCAGTGGGTCTCCCTGGGCTCGTACTCCTTCAAGGAGTCGGGCACCCAGAAGGTCACGCTGTCCGATCTGGCCGACGGCACGGTGGTGGCGGACGGAATCAAGCTGGTCCGTTCCAACACGGGCGAGACCGACAACGAGAAGAAGGACTTCACCTACCGCTACGACGTCAATGGTCTGCTGGCCGAGGTCAAGGACCTGTCGCCGGGTGCGAAGGCGGACGCGTACGCGATGACCTACGACGAGCTGAACCAGCTCGCGAAGGTCGAGGAGAAGCTGGGCACCACGGTCAAGAACACGACCGCGCTGTCCTACGACGCCAACGGCAACCCGGTCACGACCACGCACGATGTGACGTGGACGAAGGCCGATTACGACATCCGCGACATGGTCAACAAGATCACGAACGCGGATTCGCCGACGGCCGGCAATCAGCAGATCACGAGCTTCACCTACACCGACCGCGGTCAGCCGCTGAAGCAGACGAAGCCGAACGGCAACACCGTCGATTACGGCTACTGGCTCAACGGTGCGGTGAAGTCGCAGATCGAGAAGAAGAGCGCCGGCACGGTTGTCGCTTCGCACGACCTTGAGTACGACCTGAACGGGAACCGTTCCAAGGACACGGCGAAGGTGATGAACGCCGACAATGCGGCGGCGTACGTCAGCACGGTCTCGGCGTTCGACTACGACCCGCAGGACCGGATCGCGAAGGTCACCAAGACCGGCGATGCGGCGGGCACCGAGTCCTACAGCTACGACGGCAACTCCAACATCGTCGAGCAGACGGTGGCCGACATCACGTCGACGTCGACGTACGACCGCAACCGTCTGCTGAAGACGTCTGCGGGCGGTGTCGCCTCGACGTACAACTACGACCCGCTGGGCCGCCTGGACACGGTGTCCTCGAACGGTTCGGTGCAGCAGAAGAACACGTACGACGGCTTCGACCGCATCGCCAAGACCACGGCGGGCACCGGGACGTCGGCGAAGACAACCTCCTATGTCTACGACGCTTTCGACCGCACGGCGTCGCAGACCACCTCGGGCACGGGCGGCAAGACGACGGCCTTCACGTACCTGGGCATGGAGGACAAGGTGCTGAGGGAGGAGGTCGCCGGCAAGGCGACCAAGTCCTACCAGTACTCGCCGTGGGGCCAGAAGCTCACTCAGATCAAGCACAACACCGACGCTACGAAGGAGTACTCGCAGTTCCTCTACCACCCCAAGGGTGATGTCGAGGCGATTACCAAGGACGACGGCAACACCCGTGCGACGTACGGCTACACGGCGTACGGCTCCGACGACGAGAAGCAGTTCACCGGCGCTGACAAGCCGGACACTGCGAACCCGGACAAGGAGCAATACAACGACTACCGCTACAACGCGGCGCGTCACGACGACGGTTCCGGCACCTATGACATGGGCTTTAGGAACTACGACCCGGGCCTGAACCGCTTCCTGACGCGTGACATGTACGGCGGCGCCCTGGACGACATGTCCCTGGCCACCGACCCGTATACCGGCAACCGCTACGCGTTCGCGGGCGGCAACCCGATCTCCTTCGTGGAGCTCGACGGTCACCTCTTCGGCATCGACATCTCGCTGTCGGACGTGGGCCACGCGGCCCTGGACGTGGCGGGCATGGTCCCGGTGATCGGCGAGGTAGCGGACGTCGCCAACGGCGTCTGGTACATGGCCGAGGGCAACTACGCCGACGGCATGCTCTCCATGGCCGCAGCAGTCCCCCTCGCCGGCAACGTGGCCACGGCCGCAAAGTGGGCCAAGAAGGGCGCCAAGGCGGTCGACGCCATCAAGGCAGGCGCAAAGAAGGGCGGCGACAAGGTCGCCGGTGCCGCAAAGAAGGGCGCGGCCAAGGCCAAGGCTGCGGGCAAGAAGGCGAAGCAAACCGTCAGCAAGGGCACGGGCAAGCACCGGGCACCGAAGGGGAAGAAGGGCAAATCTTCCTGCGAGACGAACAGCTTCGTACCTGGCACCAAGGTCGCCATGGCCGACGGGTCCACGAAGAACATCGAGGACCTGAAGAACGGCGAGCACGTCCTGGCCTCCGACCCGGAGACCGGCGACCTGCAGGCCCGCGAGGTCACCAACACCCGTAACCACAAGGGCGTCAAAGACCTGACCACCCTTACTGTCGACCCCGACGGCAAGGGTGGGGCTGCCAAGCCCAGCAAGATCACGTCGACCGACGCGCACTTGTTCTGGCTCCCCGACTACGGCAAGTGGACCAAGGCTGAAGAGCTCGAGCCCGGCATGTGGCTCGAGACCTCATCGGGCACCTGGATCCAGATCACCGCGGTCGATGACAGCCATCGCAGTGAGCGCGTCCACAACCTCACCGTCGCCGGCGTCCACACGTACTATGTGCTGGCGGGGGCTACACCGGTCCTCGTTCACAATTGCAATGTCAGGTTGACTCAGAGGGAAGCTGACACCCTGCAAACAGGCCCTCACGCCAATGAATCCGTTCCTGCGACAGGGCCTGTCGTGACACCTGAACAGAGTGCGGCAATGCAGGGCAAGGTTTGTCATACTTGTGGCGGAAGAACTCCGACGATGATCGGAGATCATCAGCCGCAGTCCGGGATCGGGCCCACCAGCGTGCCAAGGAGTCTGTTCCCGCATTGTCAGGTCTGCAGTGATACGCAGTCTGTCGCGGTGCAGAAGGCTCAGCAGATACTTCGGAATCATGGATATCATGATCCAACATTCCCTGGTATTCCCGGTATACCGAGCGCCGTTGAGAAGCTAGCAGAACTTCTGCCTAGCCATACGGTTTAGTTGAAATTTGCGCCTGGCCGACTAGATGTCGGCCAGGCGCGCTTTTATTGGAGGAGGCGCTAGTGTTGATCGGAAGAGCGGACATCTATCTGAACCATAACGTAATTCGTATCGGATCGAAGGAACCTCCGGCAGTGGCTTCCTCGCTCGGTGGCGCGCCCATGGTGGCGTCTGACAGCCATATTCATGTAGCGGCGAGGGCGCAGACTGGGCCGGTTCGGGTTAAATTGTGGAACAGGGCCGGGCCAGTGAGAGGCACAGTCGTCTTCGACGGGCAAATCTCGCTTTCAGATGGATCCATCGCAATTGGCGACATCCTCAATGTATCCAGCTTCGTCCAGAGTTTTGGGTCCCCCGGGTTGCATCAGATACGCGTATCGGTCGACGACCCGGGAAATGCGTCACGTGTTGATGTGGTCCTCGACCCTGGTGTGAATCAGATTTCTCTGATGAGCGTTGAAGGTGGCGCGATTCCGTATGTTTGGACGGTCAGCGACCCGACGATCGGTAGATTTGACGAGTTGGCGCTGGTGCTTTCGTCGCATGACCTTCCAGTGAGTCGTCTATCCGCAGCCTTGAAGCTTGTCCAGATCGCGTACGAAGAAGGGGAATCGCCCAATCGAGAATATCTTCGTGATTTTGGAATGCGCCTAGTTGCTGAATGGTTGCGATGGCTACGTGACGATATTTCCCATGAGGTTGCCTCCGAGGTTAGCCGTGACGTTGCAGCGAGGTTGCGCGACCTGGCAGCCTCCGAATCGGATTACGAGATAATCCGATTGGCGTCCGGGGTTATTGAATCGCTGCATCGGGTCTAGAGAGCTTCAAACGCCGGGGTTATGCGCCTGATTGCACCGGTGACCCCTGACGCTCTGGCGGCTATGCCGGAATCGTGAGGTATCCCGATGGGGGCGGTCTGACCGCCGAGGAACGGGCTCGGTGCGAGCGGCTGCGGTTCGAGGCTGCGGCCATGTTCGCTGCCGGTGCCGGTGCCGGTGCCGGTGCGGGTGCGAGTGCGAGTGGGCGGGAGGTGGGCCGTCGCTTACGGGTCTCGCGGATTGGGAGGAGTCCGATGGCCAACCATCATTATTCGATCGAATACGTTGCGTGTGTGATGAACGTTGCTGCGCGCGAGTGCCTTTCTTTGGTCGGTCTGCCTGTCGAGCATGTCCTTTTTGCGGCCTCGGAAGCCGCCGGTGGCGGTATCGTCAGGGTTGACGGCCGCGATCTCCTGAAGTTGGGATCCGGAGGGGATGGGGACAATGCATACCGTGTCGACTGTGAAACCGGAGAGGTGCTCTACGTCGGCACTGATAATCCGTCTACATTTCTTGTAAATTCATCACCACAGAACCTCTGTGAATGCTTGAATGTATTTGAGCTCGAAATCGCTCGATCTTCAGGTGAAGACGATCCAGCAATGCTGGAGGAACTTGCCAAACTGTTGGGAAGATCCCTCGAGGAGATTGATTCGTCGGCCCTACAAGGCGACCGGGGGTTTTGGCGTTCAATCCTCTTTGATGTGGCAATCGGCGACTATGTGGATCACGAGCAGTGATCTCCTCATGATTGCGCGACTTCCGACAGTTCGGCGGTCGAATCGATCACTGTTACCGCAACGCCCGAGGAAGCTGACGGAGGAAAAAACAGCAAACTTGTGGGCTGCCGGAACGTGTCGTAGCAATTTTTTCAGCCCGCCATCGGGTAGACGTTCAAATAGCGGAAGAATGGTATGCGGCCCATCGCACTCGGGCGGGGTGTATACCCATTGATTTGTGTAGGTGGATGCCCAAAATGGCAGATTCGGCCGACGGAATTTCGTACATCACGCACAATGCTCCGGCCTGGCGGCCGGCGAGCAGCCATATCGCAATGGTCGACCTCGCACCGTTTGGGTTCGAGAATGAGCAGGAGCAAGTCTGGCTTCGCCCCCTGGGCGAGGAAGGCTTCGAGGTTTGCTGTATTCCATTCAGGGTCCACGGGGTTTCGCTCGGTGACAGGGGGAAGCTCAGCGATGGGCGATTTGTGTCAGGCGTCCTGTCGCGATCTGGAAGGCGAGTGTTCCGTGTGTTCTTCACGGATCCGCGCCCTCCCGTCGACTTCCCGGACTCGCGAGACGGCCTTCGGTTTGTAATTCTTTCCGGTGGCTTCCTCGCGGAGTGGAGTGGCGATCGGCATGTGGCAATCGACATTCCAGAATCATGTGATCCTTCCCCGCTGTTCCGGGCAATTGAGGATGCGGCCATAAATGAAACCGTCTATTGTGAGTGGGGTGATTCGGAGCCATTTGCATTGAGTGATTGAGTTCGCACTGGATGTTGGCGATGAACGAAAACAGAATCGCCTCCAGAACATTCGGCTCACAGTTGCCGGATGAGTGTGCTGAGCTGTACGAGGCAGGCCCTGGGCCCTTCTTTTGTGTTCAGCACTTCGGTCGCTTCAATGCCCGTAACCACAAGGGCGTCAAAGTCCTGATCACCCTCACCGTCGACCCCGACGGCAAGGGTGGGGGCTGCCAAGCCCAGCAAGACTCCGGTCCTGGTCCACTTGAGGACGGAGTGGACGTACGTCACCGTCCAGGGCGACAGCAGCTTGCCGCAGCACAGGTCGATGGCGCAGCAGCGCCTGCAGGTGGCGTCGAGTCCGTGGGTACAGCACTGGCTGGTGGTGTGGAGGCGGTCGAGGAAGGTGCGCACGTCACGTGCGGTGAGTCGGGCGGGCTTCTTTGCCCCGAGGCCGGGGATGAGGTGGAGGCGGCTGCAGGTGGCGTAGCAGGTGTGGGTGTTCTCCCGCAGTCGGTGGACGGCGACGCCGTTGAGCCAGTACGCGAGGTACGCGCTGACCGGGGCGAGCGGCCGAACCAGGGGATCGGGTACGCCATCGTGGGCGGCGAAGGTGCCTGACGTCCCCAACCGGGTGTTCCCGTCGGCGGCCGGACCCGGGGACCTGGCCCACAAGCTCGAACGCGCCTTGGAACAGATCGAAGAGTTGCAAGAGCGCGTCGAGCGCCTGGAGGGCGGCGGCGCCGAAGGCCGCGACGCCGACTGAGACGAGCACCGGAACGCAGGAGTCCCCGGAGGAAAGTGATCCCTCCGGGGACTCTCTGTTTTTGTCAAGTGCGCATCGCGCTGGGGTCGAGTTGGCAGGTCAGCCGCGTCGGACGGGGGGAACGCCAAGGTCACATCACGTCGTCGTCGAGGGCATCAGAGTCTTCGAAGACGGGCATGGGCAGGCGTGCGCCACGGCTCACCGCGATACGGTGCGCATTCGCCAGCGCCTCGGTCAACTGGACCGTCAGCAGGTGAAGTTCACCGGGTGTCCACGCACGGTCAGCAAGGACCTGCTGCGCTTCCTCGATGAGTTCACCGGCCAGGCCGAGTTGAGCCGCTTCCATGTTGTCGGCGAGGCGCGACATGAACCCGGCCCCGTCGCTGGACAGGTAGCACGGCTTCCCTTCCGGCCCCGCCCATGGAAGCAGGCGCAGTTCATCGGTCAGGCTCATCACGCTGTTACCTCCACACCGTGGATCAGCCGGGAACCGACGTCGATGCCGTGCACCGCCAGCCACAACGCACGCCGCCGAATCCGCTGCCGCCTTGCCTCCTGCCGCTCATGCGCGACCAGGTGCGGGCGGACGATCCCGAGCCCTTCGCTCCGCAACGGCGGCATGGGTACGTGCGGCAGGCGCGCGGTTGGTGTGCCGGTGCTGACTGCGGAGGACCGGCGGTCGGCTCTGCGATGGCGGCCCTCAGCGGGCCATGCAAGTCGCCACAGCGGCTCGAAGATATGGGCGATACAGTGCGGCATGTTGACGCTCCAATCGGCGTTGGCCACGCCCCCGGACCGTTCGCCCGGTCGCGGGGGTACTGACTGAATGTCAGCCTGCCGACTGGCGGTGCAAGGCAGTTGCACCGAACCGTGCAACTTCCCGGCCCCGGAAACTGCTAGATCCCGACCCACTCCGCGTACTGGGACAGCGAGCTATTCCGGGCCCGCTCACGCCGCTTGAGCGCCAGCACCGTCTCCCGCACCGTCGGGTGGTAGCGCGTCTGCTGCGGCGCGATCCGCCGGGCACGCTGCAAGCAGTCCAGCGCCTGCTCAGGATGGTCCGCCCAGACGTGCGCGCGTCCCACATCCATCCAGTGATGCCCGGCTCGGGAGCGGGTCCAGCCACGCGGGATCCGTACATCCTCGGCGAGTTCGACCGCGCGCCCGAAGTCATCCATCTCGGAGGCAATCGCCACGGCGTGGACTCCGACGTTCACCGGCCCCCAGGTCACTCCGTAGTCGGGCAGCTCACCCGTCCTGAGACCGATGGCACGGGCCTCGGCCAGACGCACATCCGCATGTTCCCGGTCCTTCATCCGTCCCGCGATCACCGCGGCACGCAGATGCATCACGCCCCGCATAGCCTCGATGCCCGCCTGCCGGCGCGCTTCCTGGCCTTCAAGCTCCCGCAGAGCCCGGTCGATCACGCGAACCCCGATGTCGTACCGTCCGGATGACATGGTGGTCTGTGCACGGAGATAGGCGTGCATAGCCGCCAGGCCCGGCTCATCGGCACGCGGCGCAGTCCACGCCAACCGGTCCAGCGCGACTGTGGCGAGGTCGATATAGCCGAAGTTCCACGCCACGGTGAACACACAGCGGAACGTCCCCGCCAGACACTCGTACGCCAGCCGCTGCTCTTCGCCGGTACCGAGGTGGACAGCCTGAACCGACTCGTCAATCAAGCCGGGCAAGTCCCGCACCATGTCCGTGTACTCGGCCTGACGGCGCCGGACGAGGGCCTGTTGGACATCGGCCCGGATGAGTGCGGCCGGACGGGGTGCCGTCTCCCAGTTCAGTGCCACATCCCAGTTCTCCATGCCCTCACGGATCGGCTGTATCAACGCGTCCATCCGGTCACGCCGCAGCTCCTCCGCGTAAGGCTGCCCCAGTAGATCGGACGTAGAGACACCCAGTGCGCGGGCGCATGCAGCGATCAAGGCCGGAGAAGCGGGCTTCTGCCCGCACTCGACCTTCGACAGCAGCGACTTGGAGACATTGGCGCGCATCGCTAGCCCCTGCTGCGTCAGCCCCCGCTGCTTACGGATACGGGCGACCCGAGCCCCGGTGTACTCCTCGATGCTCTGCGTCACGATGAACTCCGTTCTGCGGCAACACTCAGACGGTACCCCCGAACGCCAGCCCCAGATCAGCCGACCGGATACCGTCCCCGTCTCCCAGCAAACCCGTACCCGGATCGTCGCAGCGGACGATGACGTGGGCCTTCTACCCGTCGGGCAACCAGAAGGCGCGCTCGGACGACGGTGTTCCGGTCGGCAAGCAGCTTGTGGTCGTCGACTCGACCGATGTCAACAACACGGCGACTCAGGGCAGCTGGGACGCGTCCCAGGCCATGGGCCAGTGGGGCTACGACGTCCGTACGCACCCGAAGGGCACCGGCACCTCGTCCTTCACCTGGCAGCTGAACATCCCGCAGGACGGTACGTACGAGGTCCTCGTCCGGCACGGGAATGTGACCGGCGCGGCGACGAACGCACCGTTCAAGATCGCTCACTCGACCGGTGAGGTCACCAAGCCGGTCAACCAGTCCACCGGATCCGGTCAGTAAGCACCTAGTCACCCTCACCGTCGACCCTGACCCCGACGGCAAGAACGGCAAGGCCAAGCCCAGCACCATCACCGCCACCGATGGCCATCTGTTCTGGCTGCCGGACTTCGGCAAGTGGGCCCAAGCGGACGATCTGGAGCCCGGTACGTGGCTGCGGACCGCTGCGGGCACATGGGTACAGGTCACGGCGGTCGACCAGGCGCATCGCAACCAGTGCGTCTACAACCTCACCGTCGACGGTGTTCATACGTACTACGCGCTGGCTGGGCCCGTCTCAGTCCTCGTACACAACGACGGGCGCCCCACCGACTGCGACGGCGTTGCGATGGCCAATCGCGCGAAGGGGAAGTTCGAGCGCCAGGGCAAGATGACCGGCGCCCTCTATCCGTCGGGGCAGAATGCTCCGTACCCTCTTTCCTCGGGGTTCCGGAACATGCACCCGGACGTGGCGAACAATCTTCCGCCGGGGTTTGAAAATGGATTTGAGCATCACCTGGAAGCGCAGGCTGCCGGCCTTATGCGTAACTGGGGGGTCAATGACGCGGACCTGTTCATCAGCGGCGATTACATTTGCTCTGTGTGTGCAAGGACGCTTCCCGACATGCTGCCGGAAGGTGCGACACCCAGAGTGACATTTGGCCGGGCCGGCGGGTTCTTGACCCGCGAATTCGCAAGTAATTCTCTGTAGTTCCGGCTCGTGTTTGGCCCCGGCGATTCAATGTCGCCGGGGCCATCTTTATTGGCCTCCCCTTAGGTTCGCTCCACCACGCGCCTCGTGGTCCGAGGGTCAAGCGTCATTCTGTCCGGCGCCCCGGATGGGCAGCGGCTGGATTGTTCACCACCGCCCGGCCTCGTCGTAGTAGGGTGCGGACTGTTTATCAGGTCGAGAAGCGGAGTGATCACATTCAGCATGTGCAATAGTTGCTGAATGGTAGACCCGATGAGCATCGAATTGGCCAAATTTCTTACCTCTTGGTACGGCTCTCCCGATACGCCGTCCAGCCCCCTCCCCGGGGAATGCGACTGGCTGCCCAAACCTCTCAAGGAGTGGCACAGGCTCTCGACTCAATGGTCCCAGCCACTCATGGGCGTTAAGAGGATGCTCGCGCCCGAGGAGGTGAAGGTCGAGGCCGGCAAAGCCGTTTTCATGGAGGACTCGACCGGTGATTGGCAATGGGCGTTCGACGCGGAGAAGCCAAGCGTCGTCTACGACGCAGAGATTTGCGAGGAATGGGAACCGACTACGGAAGGCCTTCCCTTGTTCCTCGTGCACAGTGCTGTGCACGAGGCTATCTTTAACGCGAGAGAGCTGTACTGGTGTACTCAAGTGGAAGAGAATCTTCTGGCCGAGATTCTCGAACCTTTGACAGAGGTCGCATTCGGCGAATGGCGATGGCCCGCTCCCGGTTACCGCATCTTTATGAATGAAAATATTCTGGCAGATGTGGCACCCGCAGGCGGCCGCGCCGCCCGTGAAAAGCGACTCGGTTATGTGCAGGTGAAAGTGGCGAGCATAGACCCCGTGTACCTTGCTTATCTGGATGATATTTCGACTGTCGCATGGAGGAAGTCGAGCTCCTAGCGGCATTCTCTGCCGGGCAGCGCTTTGGTGATCTTCGATATAGAAAAGCGACGCGCTACACCAAGTGGATCGGTACGCGCACTGCAACTCGATGGCCGCAGCGGTCCCGGGCGCCGGCAACGTGGCCACGGCCGCGAAGGGGGCCGAGAAGCGCGCCAAGGCGGTCGACGCCATCAAGGCGGGCGCAAAGAAGGGCAGACGCCCAACGTGTGGGCGTCCACGAGTCGTCGATCAAGGTTGTGGGGCGCGCCAGCAAGGACGCATGAAGCGTGGAGGTGGTCCCTTCGCAAGGGATCACGCGGAACCTACCGAGGGCGTGCCTTGGTCAGGCGGCGAGTGCGGGTGGGGGTGGCCCTGTGCGGAGGGAGAGCTCGAACCAGATGGTCTTGCCGCCGGGTCCGTATGGCCCTTTCCCTATGGCGCATCCACCCCAGCGGTCGGCGACGAGTTCGAGGATGGCGAGTCCGCGGCCTGCTTCGGCGTCGGGGTTGGCGGGTGGTGCGTACGGTTTGGGCATGTCGGGGCTCATGTCCCAGACGCTGACTCGGAGTACGGGGTGCAACCACTGGAGGCGTACGGCGGCCGGTCCTTTGGTGTGTTGCACGGAGTTGGTGGCCAGCTCGGACGCCAACAGTTCGGCGCGGTAGCTGAGTTCGGCCAGGTGGTGGGCGGCGAGGATGGTACGGAGGGTGGTGCGGGCGACGTGGGGGCCGCGTGGGTCGCAGGGGAAGGTGAGTTCGTATTGCCAGGGGGCGGCGGACGGGATGGGCGTGGGGTGGATGTGGGGGGTGGGTTCTGGCCTCACGGGGCACCTCCTGGGGTGCGTGCGAGTGGTGACAAGTGGATGTGTGTCACGGGTTGTCGGCGTCGGGCGGTGGCAATGCCGGCCTCCTGTCTCCCGGATGGGCAGGGGGAACGGTGCGCTTCCGCCGACGACGTACTGAGCCAGTGGCACACCTCACACGGTAGCGCCAACGTTACAACGCGTGCTACCTGCTTCACTAAAACGGGTCTTATTCTCGATGTCGATGGACATACTCGCCTGAGGGTCGACAAACTATGCGCGCGAGCGAGGAGTTGACCCATGGCACCGCGGCAAGCCCCCACCATCCGCCAGCGCCGATTCGGCGCCGAACTCCGTCGGCTTCGCGAAGCTGTCGGCATGTCCGCACCTGCGGCTGCCGAGCGGCTCGGAGCGGACCGCACAATGATCTCCAACATCGAGTCCGGGCGATTCGGCATCAGCGAGGAACGGCTGCGCCGGCTGGCGAGCATCTACGAGTGCGACGACTCTGAACTGATCGACGCCTTGACCACAATGACTGGGGGCCGCCCCAAGGGGTGGTGGGACGAATACCGCGGCAAGATCCCGCCGGACTTCCTGGATGTGGCGGAATTGGAGCACCACGCCACGAGCCTGCGCACACTCCAGACGGCCCACATCCCTGGCATGTTCCAAACAGAGGAGCACGCCCGAGCGCTCTTCGACCTCTTCGTTCCCGCACTGCCTCGGCTGGAGGTCGAGTTGCGGGTGGCCCATCGCCTGGCCCGTCGCGGCGTGGTGGAAAGCGATCACGGTGTGCCGTATGTGGGCTTGATCCACGAGGCAGCCCTGAGGATGCGGATCGGGGGGCGCCGAATCGCCGCCGCACAGCTGAACCGACTCCTTGACGAGGGCGAGCGACCCAACGTCAAGCTGCTCGTGATCCCCTTCACAGCTGAAGGGTTCCCCATGGCCGGGGACACGATGATGTACGCCTCTGCTGCCAATCCACACCTGGACACCGTGGAAGTGGACTCGCCGATCGGCGCGGTCTTCCTCGACTCACCAACGCAACTGGCCAACTTCCGTCGGCGACTGGACTTGGTCGAACAGGTGGCGTTGAATCCGAGTGAGTCGAGGGACCTCATCCTCGAAATCGCCAGAGATATGTAAGAGGTAGTGGCTTTGCCCGAGTTGAAGTGGCTCAAGTCCTCGTTCTCCGAGGCCTCCGGCAACGCCTGCGTCGAGGTTGCCACGACGGGCCCTGACGGCGTCGCGCTCCGTGAGAGCGACAGCCCGGCCACTATTGTTTCCACGGGGCGGGCCACTCTGCGCGCGCTCGTGCTCGGCGTGAAGACCGGAGCGGTCAAGCGTTCCCAGGTCTGACGGACCACTCGCTGACGCTGCTGCTGCCGGCCCCACTCGCTGACGCTGCCGTCTTCGCCTCCCGCCAGGACGCAGCGCGGGCGGTCTCGTCTGCGGTGACGCGTGGCACCCCGCCGTACCGGTCACGTAGATAGCCCCCGAGCTACGATCTCAATGGTCTGCTGGCCGAGGTCAAGGACCTCTCGCCGGGTGCCAAGGCGGATGCGTACGCGATGACCTACGACGTGCTGAACCAGCTCGCGCACCTGGCAGCCGCGCATCGCGGACACGGCCGACTACAAGGTCGAGGTCCGTACGCAGGCACTGGCTGACGCCACGACGGTCGCCCCTTACACGGTCACCTCCGGTGAGGGCACGTCGACGCACACGATCAACCAGACCGGTACGGCGGCATGGAAGCAGCTGGGCACCAGCCAGCTCGACTTCGCCAAGGGCAACGCCGGCAAGATCGTGCTCGGTGACACCGGCGACTCCACCAAGAAGACCGTCGCGGACGCGGTCCGCCTGGTCAACGCCGCCCAGATCAGAAAGGACAAGGGCGAGTACAACCAGTGGCACAACTTCCGGGTCGCCGACACGGTCCAGAAGTGGGTGTCCGGCACCGCGGCCAACCACGGCTTCGTCATCAAGGCCGTCGACGAGTCCTCCACGGCGCTGACCGGTGGTCCGCGCTACGAGGCCGGTGACGGCGATTACGGCGGCGAGACGTCGACCATTCCGCGGCTGACCGTCAGCTACGGCAAGGTCGGCACCTCGCTGAACTCGCCGACCGTGGTGCACTCAACGGGCCCGGAGCTGTCCTGG
>NZ_JAGGPA010000048.1 GCF_018614035.1 Streptomyces sp. ISL-96 | reverse complement strand
CGAATTAACCAACAGCGTCCGTATCGGTCCGGGGCCTTCGCGCTTGCCGCACTGTCAGTGGGGTCTGATAGGAATTTGGCTGTGAGCAGGAACGATGAGCGGTCCGACGAGCAGCCCGGGGGCGGGGCCGGGGTGCCGGAGCAGCTTGCGCTCATTCGGGAGAGTGTGCGGAAGGCGAAGGTTCCGAAGGCCAAGCCGCGGACGTGGCGGGGGGCGCCGCTCGCCAAGGAGCTGCCCGTTGCCCGGGTGTTGGTCAACAAGGGTGTGCTGCATCTCGACCAGTACTTCGACTACGCCGTGACGGAGGAGCTGGACGCCGTCGCGCAGCCGGGGGTGCGGGTGCGGGTGCGGTTCGGGGCGGGGGCGCACAACGTGCGGGGCGGCCGCCGTGAGGGCGGCGGGATGATCGACGGATTCCTCGTCGAGCGCCGGGCCGAGTCCGACTACGCAGGGCCGCTGGCCGCGCTCGCCTATGTGGTGTCCCCCGAGCCGGTGCTCAGTCCGGAGCTGCTGGCGCTCTCGCGGGCGATCGCCGACCGGTACGCGGGGAGCCTCGCCGACGTACTGCAGCTGGCTGTTCCGCCGAGGAACGGGCCGGCCGAGGCGAAGCCTTCGCCCGAGCCGCTGCCGCCGCCGGATGTGCCGGGGGCCGGGACGTGGGAACGGTATGCGCACGGGCCCGCGTTTCTGCGGGAGCTGGCGGGGGGCGGGGCGCCGCGGGCCGTGTGGAACGCGTTGCCGGGGCCGCACTGGCCGGACGAGCTGGCGCGTGCGGTGGCCGCGACGCTCGCCTCCGGGCGGGGCGCGCTGGTTGTGGTGCCGGACGGGCGGAGCGCGGCCCGGGTGGACGCCGCGCTCACCGCGCTGGTGGGGAAGGGGCACCACACGCTGCTCACCGCAGACGCCGGGCCGCAGAAGCGCTACCGGCAGTGGCTGGCCGCGCGGCGGGGGTCGGTGCGGGCGGTGGTGGGGACGCGGGCCGCGATGTTCGCGCCGGTGGCGGACCTGGGGCTGGTGGTGGTGTGGGACGACGGGGATTCGAGTCACGCCGACGATCACGCGCCGTTTCCGCATGTGCGGGAGGTGCTGGAGCTGCGGGCGCAGCACAGTAAGTGCGGATTTCTGCTGGGGGCTGTCAGTTGCACGGTTGAGGCGGCCCAGCTCGTGGAGAGCAAGTGGGCCGTGCCGCTGCGCGCGGGTCGCGAGCAGGTGCGGGCCGCGGCGCCGCTGATTCGTACGGTGGGCGATGAGGAGGTGGCCCGGGACGGGGCGGCACGGGCCGCGCGGCTGCCGAGTCTGGCGTGGCAGACGGTGCGGGACGGGCTCAAGTCCGGGCCGGTGCTGGTGCAGGTGCCTCGGCGTGGGTACGTACCGAGTCTGGCCTGCGAGCGGTGTCGTACGCCGGCGAGGTGCCGGCACTGCGCGGGGCCGCTCGAAGCGGCCGACCAGCAGGAACTGCACTGCGGGTGGTGCGGCCGGGACGCGGCGGGGTGGCGGTGCGGCGAGTGCGGGAGTGTCCGGCTGCGGGCCCGGGTGGTCGGGGCGCGGCGTACGGCGGAGGAGCTGGGGCGGGCGTTTCCGGCTGTCCCGGTGCGTACGTCCGGGCGCGACCATGTGCTGGAGAGCGTGCCGGGGGTACCGGCGCTCGTCGTGAGTACGCCGGGAGCCGAGCCGGTGGCCGAGGGCGGTTACGCGGCAGCGCTGCTGCTGGACGGCTGGGCCATGCTCGGGCGGCAGGACCTGCGCGCCGGGGAGGAGGCCCTGCGACGCTGGATAAGCGCCTCGGCGCTGGTCAGGGGGCAGGGGGAGGGCGGCGGCACGGTCGTCGTGGTCGCCGAGCCGACGCTGCGGCCCGTGCAGGCGCTGGTGCGGTGGGATCCCGTGGGGCATGCGCAGCGGGAGCTGGCGGAGCGGGCCGAGCTGGGCTTTCCGCCGGTGTCGCGGATGGCGGCGGTGAGTGGGCGTCCCGAGGCGATCGCCGCGTTCTTGGCGAGCGCGGAGCTGCCGGGCGAGGTTGAGGTGCTGGGCCCTGTGCCGTTGCCCGTCGCGGAGCCCGGTCGGCCTCGCCGGCCGGGCGATCCCCCGGTGGGCGAGGTGTGGGAACGGGCGCTGCTGAGGGTTCCGCCGGGCAGTGGGGCGGCTCTCGCTGCGGCGCTGAAGGCCGCGCAGGCGGCGCGGATGGCTCGTGGCGGGGGCGGCGACTTGGTGCGGATCAGGATCGATCCGCCGGACATCGGCTGAGGGGGCTGGTGCGGCTCGGCGGGTGCGGGTTGCCTGCGGCGCTGTTCCCCTACCCGCCCTTTCCCGAAACTGGGGGCAAGCCCCCAGACCCCCCGGGGCGCCCTACGGGCGTGTCCTCAAACGCCGGACGGGCTGGATTTTGGTGCGCTTGGGGCTAAGCCCTCAGCTCGGCTGAGCCCCCTGGGCAACTTCAGCCCCTCCGGCGTTTGAGGACCGGGGGTTGGGCAGCGCCCCAGTTCGGGAGGCTTGGCCGTCCCGTTGTGGCGCCGTTTCGGCGTGGTGGCGGGACGGCCGGGCGAGGGTCAGCCGTTGCGGGGGCCCGGGAAGGCGTTCGGGCGGATCTCCTCGCGCAGGGAATGGGCGGCGGCCGTCGGCTGCGGCGGCATGGACCGGGTGGCGGGCACGGACGGCACCGGGGATGGGACGGGAAGAGTGCGGGTAGCGGTTGCCGTCTCGACCGCCGGGAGTTCGGCCTCGGCAGGCGTACCGGTCTGCGTCGCCGCCCGCCGCGCGCCGTAACGGCGGTGCACCGCCTGCTTGGTCACCCCGAGCGCCGAACCGACCGCGTCCCAGGAGAAGCCGAGCGATCGGTCGAAGTCCACGGCGGCGGTCACCAGCGTCTCGACGCTGTCCCGCAGCTCCTGCGCGAGGCGGACGGTCGGCGCCGGGGCCCGGCCGTAGACGACGAAGCCCGTGGAAGGGCCGGAGCGACGCGGGCGGTAGACGTTGCCGAGCTGGGCGGTCAGGGTCCGCAGGGCGTCCACCTGCCGGCGGACCCGCTCGATGTCCCGTACCAACAGATGCAGGCTGGCCCGTGCTTGGGCGTCGTGGGTTGCGTGGTCGGCCATGAACAAGCCTCTCGAACCGGCGTGAAAGAAGGGGCGGAAGAAGGGAAAAGAGCCGCGTGTGCGGGCCGTTTTGGTCAATCTCTCTTGACCAACGCGTCACCCGGTACCGGGGTCACGCTGCTGGGGGCGTATGTGCATCTGCGCGGGGCGCGCGGATGGGCGTACGCCCCCTGGAGCCATGGCCTTCGGAGGCCCATAGACTGGTGCGCCTCCTGCCCGCCGCCACCCGTTCCGCCCCCTTCCTGCCCGAGAGGCCCGCGCCACCGATGAAGCTCGTCTTCGCAGGCACCCCCGAGGTCGCCGTACCCGCCCTGGACGCCCTGATCGCCTCCGGCCGGCATGAAGTTGCCGCTGTCGTCACCCGGCCCGACGCCCCCGCCGGGCGTGGCCGCAGGCTCGTCGCCAGCCCCGTCGCCGCGCGGGCGGAAGAGGCCGGGATCGAGGTGCTCAAGCCGGTCAGGCCGCGCGACGAGAACTTCCTCGCGCGGCTGCGCGAGATCGCGCCGGACTGCTGCCCCGTCGTCGCGTACGGCGCGCTGCTGCCCAAGACAGCCCTCGACATCCCGGCCAAGGGGTGGGTCAATCTGCACTTCTCCCTGCTGCCGGCCTGGCGCGGCGCCGCCCCCGTCCAGCACGCGATCCTCGCGGGCGACGAGGTCACGGGTGCCTCGACGTTCCTGATCGAGGAGGGGCTCGACTCCGGGCCGGTGTACGGAGTGGTGACTGAGCGGGTACGGCCCACCGACACCAGTGGTGACCTCCTCACCCGGCTCGCCTTCGCCGGCTCCGGGCTGCTCGCCGCCACCATGGACGGCATCGAGGACGGCACGCTGCACGCCGTACCGCAGCCCACCGAGGGCATCACGCTCGCACCCAAGATCCGCGTCGAGGACGCGCAGGTCGACTGGACGGCTCCCGCACTGCGCGTCGACCGTGTCGTGCGCGGCTGCACGCCCGCTCCCGGCGCCTGGACGCTGTTCCGCGGCGAGCGGCTCAAGCTGGTCGCGGTGAAGCCGCTGCCGGAGCGGGCGGACCTGGGCCTGGCTCCCGGCGAGCTGGCCGCGGCGAAGAAGAACGTGTACGTCGGGACCGGATCGCATCCTGTCGAGCTGCTCTGGGTGCAGCCGCAGGGCAAGAAGCCGATGCTCGCGGCCGACTGGGCGCGCGGCGTGCGCATCGCCCCGGGCGAACACCTGGGCTCGGCGGACGTACGCTGAGAGGGTTCGTCCCCCTCTCAAGCGGAGCACCTTTTTCGTGAGTGACCAGCCAAGCAGCAGTGCAGCCAAGCGACCCGCCAAGCGTCCGGCCAAGCCGCACCGGCGTCCCCAGAAGGACCCGGTCCGCTTCCTCGCGTTCGAGGCGCTGCGCGCCGTCGACGAGCGCGACGCGTACGCGAACCTCGTCCTGCCACCGCTGCTGAAGAAGGCCCGTGCCAAGGGCACCTTCGACGAGCGCGACGCGGCGCTCGCGACCGAGCTGGTGTACGGGACGCTGCGCCGCCAGGGCACCTACGACGCGGTCATCAGGGCCTGCATCGACCGGCCGCTGCGCGAGGTGGACCCGCCGGTGCTCGACGTACTGGCGCTCGGCGCGCACCAGCTGCTCGGCACCCGCATCCCCACGCACGCCGCCGTCTCCGCGAGCGTGGAGCTGGCGCGCGTGGTGCTCGGTGAGGGGCGCGCGAAGTTCGTCAACGCTGTGCTGCGGAAGATCTCCAAGCAGGATCTGGACGCCTGGGTGGAGCAGGTCGCTCCGCCGTACGACGACGACGCCGAGGAACACCTGTCCGTCGTCCACTCGCACCCGCGCTGGATCGTCTCCGCGCTCTGGGACGCTCTGGGCGGCGGCCGCGCCGGCATCGAGGACCTGCTGGAGGCCGACAACGAGCGGCCCGAGGTGACGCTCGTCGCCCGCCCCGGCCGCTCCACCGCCGACGAGCTGCTGGATGTCCTGGGCGAGGATTCGGGGCTGCCGGGCCGCTGGTCTCCGTACGCCGTACGCCTGACCGAGGGCGGCGAGCCGGGGGCCATCGCCGCCGTTTCCGAGGGCCGCGCCGGCGTCCAGGACGAGGGCAGCCAGCTGGTCGCCATCGCCCTGGCCAACGCGCCCGTCGACGGGCGCGACGAGCGCTGGCTGGACGGCTGCGCCGGGCCCGGCGGCAAGGCAGCCATGCTGGCCGGGCTCGCCGCTCAGCGCGGCGCCGCGCTGCTGGCCGCCGAAAAGCAGCCGCACCGGGCGCGTCTTGTCGAGCGGGCGCTGGTGGGCAACCCCGGCCCGTACCAGGTGATCGCCGCTGACGGCCTGAACCCGCCGTGGCTCCCGGGCTCGTTCGACCGGGTCCTGATGGACGTCCCGTGTTCGGGGCTCGGCGCACTGCGCCGCCGCCCGGAGGCGCGCTGGCGCCGCCGCGCCGAGGACCTGGAGGGCTTCGCTCCGCTCCAGCGGGGGTTGTTGAGGGAGGCGCTGAACGCTGTCCGCGTGGGCGGAGTGGTGGGGTACGCGACCTGCTCGCCGCACCTCGCCGAGACCCGGATCGTCGTCGACGACGTACTCAAGGGGCGCGGTGGGCACGCGCCGGTCGAGGCCGAGTGGATCGACGCCAGGCCGCTGATGCCCGGCGTCCCGGCGCTGGGCGACGGCCCCGACGTACAGCTGTGGCCGCACATGCACGGCACGGACGCGATGTACCTGGCCCTGCTGCGCCGGACCGCCTAGCCACCACCAGTGACGGACCGCGGTGCGAACTGTCGGAGGATGTGGCGACCACACCTGCGCCAACTGCCTTGCGCGCGCGCCGAATCGTCACCGATTGCGTGGACTGTACTGATCCCGGGCGCCTCTGGTACGTACCCAGGGGCCTACCGAGGGCAGGAAGAGCCCCGGAACATGGCAGGCTTGGCCCATGGCTGTTCAGATCAATCCCAGTATTCTCTCCGCAGACTTCTCCCGCCTGGCGGAGGAGGCGAAGGCCGTCGAGGGCGCCGACTGGCTCCACGTCGACGTGATGGACAACCACTTCGTGCCCAACCTGACGCTGGGCGTACCCATCGTGGAATCTCTCAGCCGGGCGACGGACATCCCCCTCGACTGCCACCTGATGATCGAGGACGCCGATCGCTGGGCCCCGCAGTACGTCGAGGCGGGCGCCGGATCGGTTACCTTCCACGCCGAGGCGTGCGCCGCCCCCGTCCGGACGGCGCGCGAGATCCGTGCCAAGGGCGCCCGCGCATCGATGGCGCTGAAGCCGGCCACGCCCATCGAGCCGTACGAGGACCTGCTCCCCGAGCTCGACATGCTGCTGATCATGACGGTGGAGCCGGGCTTCGGCGGCCAGGCGTTCCTCGACATCATGCTGCCCAAGATCCGCCGTACCCGTGAGCTGATCTCCAAGCACGGCCTGGAGCTGTGGCTCCAGGTCGACGGCGGCGTATCGGCGTCGACCATCGAGCGCTGCGCCGAGGCGGGCGCGGACGTCTTCGTCGCCGGCTCCGCCGTCTACGGGACGGACGACCCGGCCGCCGCGGTGCGCATGCTGCGCAGCCAGGCGACCGAGGCCACCGCCGGTGCCGGCTGGGCATGCGACCACTGAGCCACGGCTCGGTGAACGCCGCCCTTCGGGGCTGATCAAGGTCTCGGTGATCTGACAGGATGAACAGCGAGCCCAGAGTGTGAACAGCAGTGAGGAGAACGCGGTGTCTGCAATGTCGGCGGGCCGGTCAGCCCTGCGGATGGGACCCGCAGAGCTGGTCCAGGCGGCGGCCATGGCCCGCCGCTTCTACCTGGAGGGCAAGTCCAAGATCCAGATCGCCGAGGAGTTCGGCGTCAGCCGTTTCAAGGTGGCCAGGGTCCTGGAGACGGCCCTGGAGCGCGATCTCGTACGCATCGAGATCAGGGTGCCCGCCGAGCTGGACGCGGAGCGCTCCGACGCGCTGCGTGCCCGCTACGGCCTGCGGCACGCGGTCGTCGTCGAATCCCCGGCCGACGCCACCGAGGACGCCCTCCCTGGCTCTCCCGGCTTCGCCGGGAGCGCGCCCACCGACCCGGAGAACCTGGGCGAGGTCGCGGCCGACCTCCTCGGCGAACTGGTGAACGAGGGCGATGTGCTGGGCCTGGCCTGGGGCCGGTCCACCATCCACATGGCCGCCGCGTTGCACCAGCTGCCGCCCTGCACGGTCGTACAGCTGACAGGTGTGTACGACGCCGGGACGGCGGAGCGCGGCTCGGTCGAGGCCGTACGCCGCGCCGCTCAGGTGTCCGGCGGTGAGGCGCACCCGATCTACGCGCCGATGCTGCTGCCCGACCCGGCCACTGCCGCCGCGCTGCGCAACCAGACCGGCATCGCGCGGGCCTTCGAGTACTTCGACAAGGTGACCGTCGCGGCCGTCTCCATCGGCTCGTGGGAGCCGGGCATTTCGACGGTGTACGACATGCTCTCGGACGAGGAGCGCGCGCACTACGCGTCGCTCGGTGTCGCCGCCGAGATGTCCGCGCACCTCTTCGACGCGCAGGGCCGCCGGGTCGGGCGTGACCTGGGCGAGCGCTGCATCACCGTCGAGGCGGACCGGTTGCGACGTATCCCCGAGGTGGTGGCGATCGCGGGCGGACTGCGCAAGGCGTCCGCCATCGACGCCGTGCTGAGATCCGGGCTGGTGACCAGCCTGGTCACGGACACCGCGGCGGCCGACTATCTGCTCAGCGAGACGGGCACGGCGCCGCGGCCGGCGCTGGACCGGGCCGACCCCGACGACTGATTCCGTTTGGATGATCTGACGAGTGCACCCGCCGCGGCCTGGATGTTCGGCCCGGAGGGTGTATCGGCATGGGCATGGGACACTGAAGTACGTGCGTTTTTCCCCGGCTGAAATGCCCGGGGGCCAACTCCGAACGACTGGGATGTTCAGCACGTGCGTTTCCTCAACGATCTGAAGCCGCCGTACGACCTCACGTACGACGACGTATTCATGGTGCCGAGCCGCTCGGCCGTCGGTTCCCGCCAGGGCGTGGACCTCGCGGCCCCCGACGGCACCGGCACCACCATCCCGCTGGTCGTCGCGAACATGACCGCGATCGCCGGCCGCCGGATGGCCGAGACCGTGGCCCGGCGCGGCGGGCTCGTCGTCATTCCGCAGGACATCCCGATCGAGGTCGTCACCGAGGTCGTCTCCTGGGTCAAGTCGCGCCACCTGGTGCTCGACACCCCGATCGTCCTGGCCCCCTCGCAGACCGTCGCCGACGCGCTGTCGCTGCTGCCCAAGCGGGCGCACGGCGCGGGCGTCGTCGTGGACGCAGACCGTCGCCCCATCGGCGTCGTCACCGACCACGACCTGACCGGCGTCGACCGCTTCACGCAGCTGTCCGAGGTCATGACCAGGGACCTGGTCCTGCTCGATGCCGACATCGACCCGCGCGAGGCCTTCAACCGGCTCGACGCCGTCAACCACAAGTACGCCCCCGCCGTCGACAAGGACGGCCGTCTCGCCGGTGTCCTGACGCGCAAGGGCGCCCTGCGCGCGACCCTCTACACCCCCGCCACCGACGCCAGGGGCAAGCTGCGCATCGCGGCAGCTGTCGGCACCAACGGCGACGTCGCGGGCAAGGCCAAGCAGCTTCTCGACGCCGGTGTGGACACGCTCGTCGTGGACACCGCGCACGGTCACCAGGAGTCGATGATCGCCGCGGTCAAGGCCGTGCGCGGGCTCGACCCGCAGGTCCCGATCGTCGCGGGCAACATCGTCGCCGCCGAGGGCGTGCGCGACCTCATCGAGGCCGGCGCGGACATCATCAAGGTCGGTGTGGGCCCCGGCGCCATGTGCACCACCCGAATGATGACCGGCGTGGGCCGCCCGCAGTTCTCCGCCGTCATGGAGTGCGCGGCCGAGGCGAAGAAGTTCGGCAAGCACGTCTGGGCCGACGGCGGTGTCCGTCACCCCCGCGACGTCGCGATGGCGCTTGCCGCCGGCGCGTCCAACGTCATGGTCGGCTCCTGGTTCGCCGGTACGTACGAGTCGCCCGGCGACCTCCAGCACTCGGCCGACGGCCGGGCGTACAAGGAGTCGTTCGGCATGGCGTCCGCCCGCGCCGTACGCAACCGTACGAGCGAGGAGTCGGCGTACGACCGGGCCCGGAAGGCGTTGTTCGAGGAGGGCATTTCCACCTCGCGCATGTTCCTCGACCCGACCCGTCCGGGCGTCGAGGACCTGATCGACTCGATCATCGCGGGCGTCCGTTCCTCGTGCACGTACGCCGGTGCCGGCTCGCTGGGGGAGTTCGCCGAGAAGGCGATCGTCGGTGTGCAGAGCGCCGCCGGTTACGCCGAGGGCAAGCCGCTGCACGCCAGCTGGAGCTGACGGCTCCGGAACGCTCCAACCCTGGCCGGTCCCGCTTCCGCGGGGACCGGCCAGGGATTTTTCGGGGGTGTCCCGGCTAGAGTCCCGGGTACGACACGACGAGGGGGGAACCTGTGGCGCAGGTCAACATCAGTCTCGATGCGGAACTGGTGGTGGAGGTGATGGTGCTGGCCGGGGTGGGCTCGCCCCAGGACGCCATCGAGGCCGTCGTACGCGACTACATCGCCCGTGGCCATCGCACAGAGGCGCGAGCCGAGCTCAAGGACCAGAGCCGGCGGGACGCCGGGACGAAGCCGCCGGAGCCGCAGGGCTGAGCCCTTCCTGACCGTTGAGTGCCCCACGTCGTGATGGTGTGACGAAACGCGCCTCCCGCAGGGCGGCGGCGACCGCGTCGGCCATCAGGGCGTGGCCCGCGTCGTTGGGGTGCAGGCCGTCCGTCAGGTGTTCCGGGGTGAGGATGCCCAGGCCGGGGAGCAGTGCCAGCCGGTCGTCGCCCGCCGCGATGCCGGCCAGGACGGCCTCCTCCAGGGCGGTGCGCAGGGCGGCGAGGGTGGCGCCGAGGGCGTTGGGGGTCCGCTCGGCCTCGGGGCGCAGGACGGGGGAGAGGACCAGCATCGGGGTGTCCGGATGCCCCCGGCGTACGAGGGTGATGAAGGCCCGCACGGTCTCGTACAGCAGCGGAGCCGAGAACGGGGTGCGGGACCAGCAGTTGGTGCCGAAGGCGAGGGTCAGGAGATCGCCGGGCAAGCCTGCGAGCTGCTGGGCGACGGCGAGTTCGCCGCGGCCGGCTCCTGCCTGGCCGAGGTTCACCGCGTCCAGGCCGAGTGTACGGCCGGCCACAGCGGGCCACGCGTGGGCGGGGCGGGTGGACCACCAGCCCTCGGTGATGGAGTCGCCGTACACCAGCCAGCGGGGCTGCGGCGGGGCAGGGGAGATGGGGCCGCCGACCGGACGCAGCCCGAGGATCTCGGGGCACTGGCTCTCCGGTGGATGGACCGTGAACCGGCCCGGGCCGTCCGGCAGGCCGATCCGTACGACCGTCTCCCGCGCCGGATCCTCGGTCACTTCCGACACGAGGGCTCCGTCGTGCCACAGCGCGAAGGTGTGCGCGAGGTCGCGCAGGGCGTCGGCGGGGCCGGGCAGGGCGGCGCGGTAGCGGAGGTCGACGGCGGTGGCGCCGCGGGCCGTGAATTCCAGCCGTACGCCGACGGGGACGGCGCAGCGCTCCACGATGTCCCACGGCAGCCGGTCCAGGTCCGCGGGGTCGGCGCGCACGGCCCGGCGTCCGTCGCGCCAGGCGACGCCGCGCAGGAAGGGGGCGGGGTCCAGCCATCCGTCGATCATGATTCGCCTCCGGTCGTCGGGTGCGGGTGCGGCGTACTCCGGAACGGACAAAAGGGATATCGAAAGGGGAGGCGCAACAAAGAGCCATCTGTCGCGGTTGTGCGCAATGATCGTCCGTCGGTACGCAAGGTTGCTGCATTACGCATGCGAACGCGCACCTCGTAGGCTTCGCGCTGTACGTGGAGTGGCGGGGACCGCCTGCTCGGCGGTTCCCAAGCTCCGGGTTATTTTTTTACGCCCCGAGCGGACCGCTGCGGTCGCCGCCTTCCCGATCGGCAGCGATAAGGAGCCACCCCAGTGTTGGACGCAGCGCCACCCGTCACCCCCCAACCGGAATCCGAGCGTCCGAATCTCGGCAACCGGCTGATGCGGCGCAAGCCCGTCGAGCAGCTCGTCGCGGAGAGCGGCCAGGGCGAAGGCGGTGCACTCCGCCGCTCGCTCACCATGTGGCAGCTCACGATGATCAGCATCGGAGCCACGCTCGGCACCGGAATCTTCGTCGTACTCGGTGAAGCTACGCCGCTGGCCGGTCCCGCCGTCGCGATCTCGTTCGTCATCGCCGGACTCACCGCCCTCTTCTCGGCCCTCTCGTACGCGGAGCTGGCTGGTTCCATACCGGTCTCCGGTTCCTCGTACTCCTACTCGTACGCGACCATGGGCGAAGTCGTCGCATGGATCTGCGGCTGGTGCCTGGTCCTGGAGTACGGCGTCTCCGTCGCGGCCGTGGCCGTCGGCTGGGGCGAGTACCTCAACGAACTGCTCGACGGCACGCTCGGCTTCACGATCCCAGAGAGCGTTTCCGCCCCGCTGGGCGAGGGTGGCTACATCAACCTCCCGGCCCTCGTCGTGGTGCTGCTCGCCATGGTCTTCCTGATGGGCGGCGCCAAGGAGAGCGCCCGCGTCAACACGATCATGGTCATGATCAAGATCACCACGCTGGTCCTCTTCTGCGTCATCGGCTTCATGGGCATCAAGGCGGGCAACTACACCCCGCTCGCCCCGCTCGGTGTCACCGGAATCAGCGCCGCCGCGGCGACCTTGTTCTTCTCGTACATCGGATTCGACGCAGCCTCCACCGCCGGTGAGGAAGCCAAGAACCCGAAGAAGGACCTGCCGCGCGCGATCATGCTGTCGCTGCTGATCGTCACTGTTCTCTACTGCCTCGTCGCCCTGGTCGCCGTCGGCGCCATGCCGTGGCAGGACTTCGAGGGCACGGAAGCCGCGCTCGCCCAGATCATGAAGGACGTCACGGGCCACAGCTTCTGGGGCGTCGTCCTCGCGGCCGGTGCGGTTGTCGCTATCGCGAGCGTTGTCTTCGCGGTGCTGTACGGGCAGACCCGCATCCTCTTCGCGATGTCGCGCGACGGCCTCGTTCCCAAGGTCTTCGCCAAGATCGACACGCGTACGGGGACGCCGAAGGCGAATGTCGTGATCGTCTCGCTGTTCTGCGGCGTGCTGGCGGCCACCATTCCGCTCGGTGAGCTCGCCAACGCGACCAGCATCGGCACGCTCTTCGCGTTCGCTCTGGTGAATGTCGCGGTCGTTATCCTGCGGTACAAGCGGCCCGACATGGCACGGACCTTCCGGGTCTCGCTGTTCCCGGTCACTCCGGTGCTCGGATTCGCCTTCTGCGCCTACATGATGTTCAGCCTCCCGGGCGTCACTTGGGCTGTTTTCGGTGGCTGGATGGTCGCCGGGCTCGTGTTCTACTTCTTCTACGGCCTTCGCCGCTCCAGTCTGGCCACCGCAGAGAAGTGATCCACGCGCAGTGCGACTGAACGAACTCGACGAACGCATCGTCCACGCCCTCGCTGAGGATGCCCGCCGCTCCTACGCGGACATCGGCTCCGAGGTCGGGCTCTCCGCCCCCGCCGTCAAACGGCGGGTGGACCGGCTGCGCGCCGAGGGAGCGATCACCGGGTTCACCGTACGGGTGGACCCGGCGGCGCTCGGCTGGGAGACCGAGGGGTTCATCGAGATGTACTGCCGCCACAACACGTCGCCGGAGGACATCCGGCGGGGGTTGTCGCGGTATCCGGAGGTGGTGTCCGCGTCTACCGTCACCGGTGACGCGGACGCCGTCGTTCAGATCTTCGCGTCCGACATGCGGCACTTCGAGCGGGTGCTGGAGCGGATCGCGGGGGAACCGTTCGTTGAGCGCACCAAGTCGGTGCTGGTGCTGTCGCCGCTGCTGAGGCGGTTCTCGTCGGGCGCGCCGGCGTAGGGCTGCGCGCCTGCGGCGGGCTTTCCCCTACCCGCCCCTTCCCGCTGTGACATTCTGCGGCTCCGCCGCGTGAGGGGCGCTGCCCCAGGCCCCGGTCCTGAAACGCCGGACGGGCTGAAGTGGCCAGGGGCGGCGGCTGGGGCTCCGCCCCCCCCACAGGGCCTACCGACCGTATGACCGCAGACCCATCGGCGTACGCGCAATGAATCGCCGCCACCCGCGCTGATTGCGCAACAGATCGGCGGTCGGTCCGCAACGGTCGCGTCTTGTCCCGGTGCGGGAGCGGAACGTACCGTCATTACGTCTCCCCGAAGTCCCCTCCCCACCTGCCCGAGGTCAGCCATGCCGCCGTTGCGCACCGCACTGCTCCAGAGCTCCGGCCGTCCCGGCTCCGTCGACGCGAACCTCAAGGTTCTCGACGAGGCCGCCGGCCGTGCGGCGGCCGCCGGTGCCGGGCTGGTGGTCTGCCCGGAGATGTTTCTGACCGGGTACGCCATCGGGGCCGACGTGCACCGGCTGGCCGAGCCCGCCGACGGAGAGGCCGCCGACGCCGTCGCGGACATCGCCGTACGCCACGGACTGGCCGTCCACTACGGCTACCCGGAGCGCGACGGGCAGGACGGGGATGTCGTGTACAACTCCGCCCAGCTCATCGGGCCCGACGGCACGCGACTCGCGAACTACCGCAAGACGCACCTCTTCGGCGGCTTCGAGCAGGAGTGGTTCACCCCGGGCCAGGACACGGTCGTACAGGCTGAGCTCGGCGGGCTGACCATCGGCCTCATGATCTGTTACGACGTCGAATTCCCGGAGAACGTCCGTGCCCACGCGATCGCGGGCACCGACCTGCTGCTGGTGCCCACCGCACAGATGCACCCGTTCCAGTTCGTGGCCGAGTCCGTGGTCCCGGTGCGGGCCTTCGAGAATCAGATGTACGTCGCCTACGTGAACCGGACCGGCCCCGAGGGCGACTTCGAGTTCGTCGGGCTCAGCTGCCTGGCCGGTCCGGACGGGGCCTCCCGCGCCCGCGCCGGCCGCGGCGAGGAGCTGGTGTTCGGCGACGCCGACCCCGAGTTCCTGCGGGCCTCGCGCGAGAACAACCCGTACCTGCGCGACCGCCGCCCCGGGCTGTACACCTCGCTCGCCTGACGCCGCCCCCCCGCTTCGCCCCTTTCTTTCGTTTTCGCAAGGAGTCCGACCCCATGACGTCCACGGTGCCCACCGCCGTCCAGCACACCGACGCGCAGCCGCCGATCACCATGTTCGGGCCGGACTTCCCTTACGCGTACGACGACTTCCTCGCGCACCCGGCCGGCCTCGGCCAGATACCGGCGACCGAGCACGGCACCGAGGTCGCGGTCATCGGCGGCGGGCTCTCGGGCATCATCGCGGCGTACGAGCTCATGAAGATGGGCCTCAAGCCCGTCGTGTACGAGGCCGACCAGATCGGCGGCCGGCTGCGCACCGTCGGCTTCGAGGGCTGCGACGAGTCGCTGACCGCCGAGATGGGCGCGATGCGCTTCCCGCCGTCCTCCACGGCGCTCCAGCACTACATCGACCTGGTGGGACTGGAGACCAAGGCGTTTCCCAACCCGCTGGCGCCCGAGACCCCGTCGACCGTCGTCGACCTCAAGGGCGAGTCGCACTACGCCGTCACCGTCGACGACCTCCCGCAGGTCTACCGCGACGTCATGAACGCCTGGAACGCCTGCCTCGAGGAGGGCGCCGACTTCTCCGACATGAACCAGGCCATGCGGGAGCGCGACGTACCGCGCATCCGTGAGATCTGGGCCAAGCTCGTCGAGAAGCTCGACAACCAGACCTTCTACGGCTTCCTCTGCGAGTCGGAGGCATTCAAGTCCTTCCGGCACCGCGAGATCTTCGGCCAGGTCGGGTTCGGGACCGGAGGCTGGGACACCGACTTCCCGAACTCCATTCTTGAGATCCTGCGGGTCGTCTACACCGAGGCCGACGACCACCACCGCGGCATCGTCGGCGGCAGCCAGCAGCTGCCCGTCCGGCTGTGGGAGCGCGAGCCGCAGAAGCTCGTGCACTGGCCGCTCGGTACGTCGCTGAAGTCGCTCCACGAGGGCGAGCCCAAGCCCGCCGTGACGCGGATGCACCGTACGGCCGGCAACCGGATCACCGTCACCGACGCCTCCGGTGACATCCGGACGTACCAGGCGGCGATCTTCACCGCGCAGTCCTGGATGCTGCTCTCCAAGATCACCTGCGACGACTCGCTGTTCCCCATCGACCACTGGACGGCGATGGAGCGCACTCACTACATGGAGTCGTCCAAGCTGTTCGTGCCCGTCGACCGGCCGTTCTGGCTGGACAAGGACGAGGAGACCGGCCGCGACGTCATGTCGATGACGCTGACGGACCGGATGACGCGCGGTACGTACCTGCTGGACGACGGCCCGGACAAGCCGGCCACCATCTGCCTCTCGTACACCTGGTGCGACGACAGCCTCAAGTGGCTGCCGCTGTCCGCGAACGAGCGGATGGAGGTCATGCTGAAGTCCCTCGGCGAGATCTACCCGAAGGTCGACATCCGCCGTCACATCATCGGCAACCCGGTGACCGTGTCGTGGGAGAACGAGCCGTACTTCATGGGCGCGTTCAAGGCGAACCTGCCCGGCCACTACCGCTACCAGCGCCGCCTCTTCACCCACTTCATGCAGGACAGCCTCCCCGAGGACAAGCGCGGCATCTTCCTTGCGGGCGACGACATCTCCTGGACGGCCGGGTGGGCCGAGGGCGCCGTACAGACCGCGCTGAACGCGGTGTGGGGCGTCATGCACCACTTCGGCGGTACGACCGACCCGACGAACCCGGGTCCCGGCGACCTCTACGACGAGATCGCCCCGGTCGAGCTGCCGGAGGACTGAGCGGCTACCGGAAAACGTGCCGCTCGGGGCCGGTCGCGATCCGGCCGGCCCCGGGCGGTCATCAACAGCCCTGCCCGGTCATTCCCCCAGGCGGTCGGGGGATCAGCCGCCCGTCGTACGATCGCGCCGGTCGTACGATCAGCCGTCGCCGGGCAGCGGCGTCAGCAGCATCCGTCCGACCAGGCCCACCCCGGCGTCCAGCCGCTCCGTGAACTCCTCGGTCAGCTCCGGCAGTTCGCGCAGTCGCCACAGGAGCCGGGCGGCGGACCAGGCGGCGTCGCGGGCCCGCTCAAGGCTCCACGAGCCGAGCAGATGCGTCAGCGGATCCGCGATCTCCAGCAGATCGGGCCCCGGCATCAACTCCTCGCGGATACGCTCCTCCAGCGCCACGAGCGTGTCGCCCACCCGGTCGAAGTCCCCCTCCAGATCGGCCGGCCGGCAGCCGAGCGCATGGCAGGTGTCGACCACGGCCAGCGCCAGATCATGCCCGATGTGCGCGTTGATCCCGGCGAGGGCGAACTGCAGCGGGCGTACGCCCGGATGGCGCCGGTACTGCAGCAGAGGCCGCCAGCAGGCGGGCCCCCGCCGCCCCGCCGACGAGGCGTCGACGGCGGCCAGGTAGCGCTCGGCGAAGAGCACGTCGAGGGTGGCGGCGGTGCGGGCGTCCGGGAACAGGCCGCCGTCGATACGCCGGTCGATCTCCTCGGTGACCGCCAGATAGACCCGGTTGAAGACCGCGAGCCCGTCCGACGGCGGCCAGCCGCAGCGGAAGGAACGCATCCGCGCCACAACAGTGTCGACCGAGGTCCGGGAGCGGTCCGTCTGAGCTGGGAAGTGCTCGATCTGCGCCATACGGGCAGCGTCGCAGCCCTAGGCTTTTCACCGGGTGCCGAAGGCCCGGGCTTCCCCACAACGGGGGAATGCGCGGTGTCGCGGGCGCCGGGGGATGGGCCATTCGGGGGGAGTGCCTAGGGTGCCAGGCTTACGTGCGCAGCGCCGGATCGAGCGCGCCGAGCGGCGGCGCGCCAAGCGCCGCAACGCCATGGTCGTCGCGGCTTCGGCGGTCGTCGCCGTCGGTACGGTGACGGGCGTGATGTCCGCGGTGGCGGGCGAGGGGGACCACCGGAACACCGCACGGCCCGAGACGACCAGAACGCCGGCTCCGGCGCCGCTGCCCGCGCGGCCGAGCCCTTCGCCGACGCCGACGCCGACGCCGACGCCGACGCCTTCGACGAAGGCGCCGGCGTCGCGCCCGGCCTCGCCCTCGCCCTCGTCCTGGTCGCCTTCGCCGTCGAAACCCACGAAGAAGCCGACGTCCCGGCCGCAGGCCTCAACACCTTCCGGCGCCGCCCTCTACCGGCACCCCGAGTCCCAGGTGCTCGACTGGGTCAGGGCCAACCGCGACGACCCGAGGCACCCGCTCATCAAGTCCCGGATAGCCGACCGGCCCGCCGCCGTCTGGTTCGCGGCGTACAACCCGGGCGCCGTCACCGCGCAGGTCAGATCCGTCACTTCGGCCGCTGCGGGGGCGGGACGGGTCCCGGTTCTGGTGCCGTACGCGATACCCGACCGGGACTGCGGAGGCGCGTCCCGGGGCGGTGCGCCGGACCTCGTGGCGTACGACGACTGGATCGGCGACTTCGCGGCGGGGCTCGGCAGCGGCGAGGTGATCGTCATCCTGGAGCCCGACGCGATCGCGCTCGCCGACTGCCTCTCGGCGGGTGAGCGCGAGGCGCGTTTCGCCTCACTCGCACGTGCGGGCCGCACCCTGCACGCCGCCAATCCCAGGGCCAAGGTCTATTTCGACGCGGGCCACTCCGGCTGGCACTCCGCCGGGAAGCAGGCTGCCGCCCTGCGCGCGGCGGGCGCCAGGTCGAGCAGCGACGGCATCTTCACCAACGTGTCCAACTTCCACCGCACCGCCGATGAGGCGGCCTACGCCCGGCGCGTGCTCGCCGCGCTCGGCGGTCCGGCAGGGCTCGGCGCGGTCATCGACACCAGCAGGAACGGCAACGGGCCGCCGGCCGCCGGGCAGTGGTGCGACCCGGCGGGCCGGGCCCTCGGCCGGTCACCGACGACCCGGACCGGCGAGGCCGGGGTCGACGCCTACCTGTGGATCAAGCTGCCGGGGGAGTCCGACGGCTGCAAGGGCGCGGCGGGTACGTTCACACCGGACTACGCCTACCAACTGGCGCGGGGCGACTGACGCATCCGCGGTTGTACGACGGTTTCGACGCGGGCGCGCGCCCCTACTCCTTCGTCACTGCCGCCCGGGCGCGCGCGTCGCTTCCGCCGGCGACCGAGACGCGGCCCGCGCCGCGCAGTACCCCCGCCCCCACCACCAGGCCGAAGGCCAGCACCGTCACCACCCCGAACGACACCACCAGCGACGTCGCGTCGGCCACCGCTCCGATCGCCGACGGGGCGATCAGCCCGGACGTGTACGTGATCGTCGCGACGCCCGCGATCGCCTGGCTCGGGTTCGGCCCACTGCGCCCCGCCGCCGCGAACGCCAGCGGAACGACCACCGCGACGCCGAGCCCGATCAGTGCGAAGCCGGTCATCGCGAGCGCCGGATGGGGCGCCGCGACGACCAGTGCGCCGCCGGCCGTCGCCGCGGCCCCGCCCACGCGGACCGTACGTACCGGACCGAACCGGTCGACCACGCGGTCTCCGGCCAGCCGCGCCACCGCCATCGTCAGCGCGAACGCAGTGGTCGACGCGGCGGCGGCACCCGCCGACGTGTCGAGAACCTCCCGCAGATAGACCGCCGACCAGTCCAGGCTCGCCCCCTCGGCGAAGACCGCGCAGAACCCGATCGCGCCGATCACCAGCGCCGACTTCGGCGGCAGCGCGAACCGCGGCGGGGCCTCCGCCTCCGCCGCGCCGCGCAGGTCGAGGACGCCCTGGCAGGCGGCCAGCCCGAGCACGGTCAGCGCCGCCGCGGCCAGCGCGTGGTGCAGCCGCGCGTCACTGCCGAGGTGCGCGGCGACCGTACCCGCCGCCGAGCCGATCAACGCGCCCGCACTCCACATGCCGTGCAGCCCGGACATGATCGACTTGTCGAGCCGGTTCTCGACCTCGACGCCGAGCGCGTTCATCGCCACGTCCGACATGCCCGCCGTCGCTCCGAACACGCAGAGCGCGCCGCACAGCGTCAGCAGATTCGGGGCCAGCGCGGGCAGCGCCAGTGCGAGCGTCCACAGCGCCAGCAGCCCGCGCAGCGCGCCCCGAGCCCCGAACCGGTGGCTGATCGCGCCGGCCAGCGGCATGGCCACCGACGCGCCGATCGCCGGAAAGGCCAGGGCCAGGCCGAGCTGACCCGCACTGACGCCCGTGTGGTCCACGATCCACGGGATACGGGTCGCGAAACTGCCGGTGACGGCGCCGTGCACACAGAAGACAGCGGCCACGGCGTACCGCGCCCGCTTCAACTGCCCCTGACTGAAGACCATTTCGCCCGACATCCGTCGCGCCCTCCCCGTTCGTCCGTCACGTCCAGCGTGCCGGAGTAAACTATCAGGAACCCTGCCTGATAAATCTAGTGATTAAATCCGAAATCTGAGAGGATCCGTGGCATGCCCGCATCACCGAGCACCGCCCGGGCCATCAACGACCGATCCGCCCTGAAGCTGCTCCAGGACGAGGGCCCGTTGACGGCAGGACAGCTCAAAACGCTGACCGGACTCTCCCGCCCGTCCGTCGCCGACCTGGTCGAACGGCTCCAGGGCGCAGGCCTGATCACGGTGGTGGGGGAGTCCGGGGCGCAGCGCCGAGGACCCAATGCCCGGCTGTACGGGATCGTCGCGGACCGCGCGCACCTCGCCGCGCTGGATGTACGAACCCAGGGCGTCTCCGTCGTCGTGGCCGACCTGCTCGGCACGACCCTCGCCGAGGCGACCCTGCCGATCGACGGCGACGCGACCGGCACCGAGCCCGCCGTTGAGCAGGCGGTGGCGCTCCTGGAACGCACGGTCCGCGACGCCGGCGCGCGGCGCCTGCACAGCGTCGGGATCGGCGCGCCCGGCCTGATCGACCCGGCCACCGGGGAACTCCGCCACACCACTGGGCTCCCCGCCTGGCACCGCAGACTGGTCACCGCCCTCCAGGACCGCCTCCCCGCCACGGTGCTCGTGGAGAACGAGACCAACCTCGCCGCCGTCGCGGAACAGCGGCTCGGCGCGGCCCGGGACCGCGACACCTTCGTACTGCTCTGGCTGGGCCACAGCGTCGGCGCGGCCCTCGTGCTCGACGGCAGGCTGCGCCGCGGGGCGTCGGGTGGCGCGGGCGAGATCGGGTTCCTGCCGGTGCCGGGGACCGTGGGGCTGCCGTCGGCGACGGACTGCGGCGGCGGGTTCCACTCGCTGGTCGGCGGCGCCGCGATCGGTGAACTCGCCGCGCGGCACGGCATCACGACGGCCGGGGACACCTCTGCCGCCGCCGGTGTACGGGCGGCCCTCGCGGCGGGACGGCGCGGCGAGCCGTTCCTCGACGCCCTCGCGACGCACCTGGCCGTCGGCGCGGCGGCCGTCACCGCCGTCCTCGACCCCGGCTGTGTCGTCCTGGGCGGCGAGAGTGGCCACGCGGGCGGCGCGGCCCTCGCGGCCCGGGTCGCCGACCGGCTGGCCGCGATGTCACCGCTGCGCACGGAGGTGCGGGCAGGGGAACTGGGCGACGCGGCGGTACTTCAGGGCGCGCTGCTCGCGGCGCGGGACGCGGCCCAGGACGACGTATTCGCGCCGCAGAGTTGAGTTGAGAAGTTTCCGGCCTCGGAGCTGAGAAGTATGGACCCGGCGGCGGGAAGGGCCGGTCACCGCCGCCGGGCGTTCGATCGGGGGGCTGGTCAGCAGGCTCCGAGGTCCTGCCAGACGCCCCACTCCCCGGTACTACCCGGCTCTTCGCCCTTGGTCCACCACTTGGACTTCCAGTGGTGTGACTTGTGGGAGACCGTCGTACCGCTTCCGTACTCCGAGGAAGCGCTCCAGGCGGCTGCCGTGCACGGCCCGCCCGGGCTCGGCGTGGGGCTGGGATCAAGACCCGGACCGGGACCCGCCCCCGGGTCCACCACCGTCGTACCGCGCGCCAAGTCCCCTGCCAGGGCGTAGGACTGGCCGCTGAAGGTCACCGTCCAGTTGGACGGGGTCGACGTCGGCAGGTAGTAGACGAAGTCCAGCTCCACCGAGGCGCCGGGCGCCAGCGTCTACCACGCGTGATTGGTCGTGAGTGTGATCCAGGTGGGTGCTCATCCGGCCTGCAGCGGCGTTGGGCGACGGGGTGTGTCCGGCCGGTAGGGGGGAACGGGAGTTCCTGGGGCGAATGGGTGACCTTGTGGCGGGCCGCTCGTTGGTTGTGGTGGCAACGTGCGGCGGCCGGAGGGGGGTGAGTGGGTTGCGGGAGTTGGCGGCTTCGTTCGTGGTGCGGGGCCCTTCGGGTGTGGCGGTCCGGGACCGACTGCGTGTGTCGGATGCGGATGCGGCGGTGCTGGGTGAGGTCGGGGCGTTCCTCGGTTCGCTGGCCTCGGGTGATCTCGCCGCCCGCGTCCGTCAGGGACTGGGCCACGACGCGTCCTCGTGGGCGGTGCGGAAGCGGGAACTGACCGGCCGGTCGTCGTCGCGGTGGGCGGGCAGCATCACCAAGGCCACCCATGACCAGTGGGCGCTGGCCAGGCGTGGGCAGGGTGCGCACGTTGTTTCGCTGCGGGCGGGGATCGCGGCGATCGAGGCGCGGTTGGCAAGGCCGTTGGGGGCGAAGTCGAACAAGCGGGAAGGTGTCCCGCGCGGTTACGGTTCGCGCGCCGAGTGGCATGCCAAGTCCCGCCGCCTGCACGCGCTCAAGACGCGCCTTGCGGCAGTCGAGGCCGACCGGGCCGCGGGCCGGGTTCACGTCGTACGTGGTGGGAAGCGTTTGGCGAACACCCGCCACCACCTCGATCAGGCCCGGCTCGACGTTCCCGGGTGGCGGGCGCGGTGGGATGCGGCGCGGATGTTCCTGGCAGCGGACGGTGAGACGGGCAGGCGCTTCGGCAACGAGACGATCCGGATCACCGACACCGGACAGATCGCGGTCAAACTCCCCGCCCCACTGGGCCACTTGGCTAACGCCCCGCGCGGTCGCTACGTCCTGGATGCCACCGCGGCCTTCCCGCATCGGGGAGCGGAGTGGCGTGACCGGATCAGCATGAATCGAGCGGTCGCCTACCGCATCCACCATGACGTGGACAGAGGGCGCTGGTATGTGACCGCGTCCTGGCAGCGCGCGTCCGCCCCTACTCTCCCGCTGGAGGCAACCTTGACGCGGGGAATGGTGGGGGTGGACATGAATGACGATCACCTGGCCGCCTGGTGCCTCGACGTCCACGGCAACCCGGTCGGTGACCCGCAGCGCTTCTTCTACGACCTGTCGGGCAATGCCGCGCACCGCGACGCGCAGATCCGCCACGCTCTGACCCGGCTGCTGCACTTCGCTCAACGCCGCGGGGCGGCAGTGATTGGTATCGAGGATCTCGATTTCACCGACGGCAAAAGCCGGGAGAAGCACGGCCGCAACAAGCGGTTCCGCCGCCTGATTTCCCGCTTCCCTACGGCGAAACTTAAGGCCCGGCTGGTGTCGATGGCCGCCGAACAGGGCATGACGATCGTCGCGGCCGACCCGGCCTACACCAGCAAGTGGGGCGCCCAGCACTGGCAGAAGCCCTTACGGACGCCCCGCCGAAAGCCGTCCCGCCACGATGCCGCCAGCATCGCGGTCGGGCGACGCGCTCAGGGATACCTGATCCGGCGACGGACGGCACCGCCCCCGCAGCACCAGAGTGATACTGCGGGGCATCGGACCGCCCAGGCCCGACCGGAGATCTCAGGGCGTGAGGGAATCCACCCACCCGCCACGGACCGGCTCCCCAGAGGGCCGTCGCCGAGCGGGACGAGAAAGCGGAGACCCAGCACGCCCAACACCGTTCGGGGCGCGCCACTGACCATGAGTCCTGGCAACAGGACGCACTTAAAACTCAGTGTTCAGGAACTGTAGTTTGAGTCTCCGAGCGGGGACTGGCCGCAGCCCAGGCCGATGTCGATCGCCTTGGGTTCGCGTTGCGGGCAGACTTAAGAGGACTAGACCAGCGCGTCAATAGGTATGGACCAATCTCCTGTGAGCTGGCCCACAGGAAATCGGGTGCATGGCGCTCGGCCGGGCATGGCACACTGACCGTGTACCAGCAGCAGCGCACTCCGGGGTCGGTGTAATTCCGAACCGGCGGTTATAGTCCGCGACCCGGTCACCTCCAGTGACCGGTTGAACAGGTGAAATTCCTGTACCGACGGTGAAAGTCCGGATGGGAGGCAGTGCGCGGCGGGCCGTCACAGGTCATGGGTACGCCGCTGTCGGCAGTGTTCGGCTCGTCCTCCCAAGGGCGAACCCTCTGTTCCGGCTACGGCGTCCCGTACCCGTTGGCGTTTTCTTCCCGCTCTCTGTCGTCATCGACAGCCCCGGAGTCCGTGCCCGAAGAGGCAGGAGGACCCGGTGGCCACCGCAGCCGAAGCAGCCACGACCGACGCGAACGCCATGCGTCGCGCGATCGCGCTTGCCGCACGCGGACTCGGCTCCACCAGCCCCAACCCGGTCGTCGGGTGCGTCGTTCTCGACGCCGCCGGCCAGGTCGCGGGCGCCGGATTCCACCAGCGCGCGGGCGGCCCGCACGCCGAGGTGCACGCCCTGCGGGAAGCGGGGGAGCGGGCGCGCGGCGGTACGGCGTACGTCACCCTCGAACCCTGCAACCACACCGGCCGCACCGGCCCCTGCGCCCAGGCCCTCGTCGCCGCCGGAATCACCCGCGTCGTGTACGCCGTGAGCGACCCGAACCCGCAGGCCACCGGCGGCGCGGACACCCTGCGCGCGGCCGGAATCCAGGTCGGGCAGGGCCTGCTCGCGGACGAGGCGGAGGCGGGCAACATCGCCTGGCTGACGTCCGTACGCCTCGGCCGCCCGTACGTCCGGTGGAAGTACGCCGCGACGCTCGACGGCCGTATCGCCGCGGCCGACTCCACCAGCCGCTGGATCAGCTCCGCCGAGTCCCGCGCCGACGTGCACCGGCTGCGCGCCGAGGCGGACGCCGTGATCGTCGGCTCCGGCACGATGCGCGCCGACGACCCGCACCTCGCGGTGCGCGGCATCAACGGCGTAACCCAGCCCCTGCGTGTGGTCGTCGACACCAACGCCACCGCCGTCAAGCCCGGCGCCCGCGTCCTCGACGACGCCGCGCCCACGCTGATCGCGGTCGCCGAGAACGTCGAGAACTCTGCCACCGCGCACCTGACCGAAGCGGACGCGGAAGTCGTACGGCTGCCACGCGCCGCCGCCGGTCTCGACATCCCCGCGCTGCTCGCCGCCCTGCACGCCCGGGGCGTCCGCTCCGTACTCCTGGAAGGCGGGCCGACGCTCGCCGGCGCCTTCGTCGCCGCCGGCGCGGTGGACGCGGTCACCGGCTACCTCGCCCCCGTACTGCTCGGTGCGGGCCCCGCGGCCCTCTCCGACGCCGGAATCACCACCATCACCGAGGCGTTGCGGCTCCACATCAGCGAGAGCGTCCGCATCGGCCCGGATCTGCGCATCACCGCTGTCCCCGCCACCCCCGTATCGAAGGAGCACTGAGTGTTCACCGGAATCGTCGAAGAGCTGGGTGAGGTCACCGCCGTCGAGAACCTCGGTGACGCCTCCCGTTTCCGACTGCGCGGGCCCCTCGTCACCGAGGACGCCAAGCACGGCGACTCGATCGCCGTCAACGGCGTCTGCCTCACCGTCGTGGACTTCGGGGACGGTGAGTTCACCGCCGACGTGATGGCCGAAACGCTCACCCGCTCCAGCCTCGGTGCCCTCACCGTCGGCTCCCGCGTGAACCTCGAACGCCCCATGGCGCTCGGCGGCCGCCTCGGCGGGCACCTCGTCCAGGGGCACGTGGACGGCACGGGCACGATCATCGCCCGCGAGCCGTCCGAGCACTGGGAGATCGTCAAGGTCTCGCTCCCCACGGACCTCGCTCGTTACGTCGTGGAGAAGGGCTCCATCACCGTCGACGGCGTGAGCCTCACCGTCGTCGAGGCCGCGGACGACTACTTCACCATCAGCCTCATCCCCACCACTCTCGCCCTCACCACCCTCGGCATCAAGCAGGCGGGGGACCAGGTCAACCTGGAAGTGGACGTACTCGCCAAGTACGTCGAGCGGCTGCTGGGCGCGGACAGCAAGGAGACCGTGAAGTGAGCGCCGTGTCCTGGCTCAACACCGAGGCCTTCACGGCCTTCGACCAGCACATCCTGTGGTCCGACATGATCGGCAACACCATCGGCCTGATCGCCCTCGCGCTCGGCTGGCGCCGCTCCATATGGACCTGGCCCGCCCAGTTGATCTCCGGCGTCATCCTCGTCGCCGCGTACCTCTCCGCGAACCTCAGCGGCGGTGTCGGCAAGCAGCTGCTGGTCATCGGCGTCGCCCTGTGGGGCTGGCGGCAGTGGCAGCTCGGCAAGCAGCAGGCCCAGGACGGCTCGGTCGCCGTCCGCTTCGCCACCTGGCGCGAGCGCGGACTGCTCGCGGCCGGAGCGGTCGTCGGCACGCTGGCCGTCGGCGGCCTCTTCACCCTGTACCCGTCGCTGTCCTGGAGCCCCTGGGCCGACGCGTACATCTTCGTCGGCACGCTCGTCGCGATGGTCGCCCAGGCGCGCGGCCTGGTCGAGTTCTGGTTCGCCTGGCTGCTGGTCGACCTGGTGGGCGTACCCCTCGCCTTCAGCAGCGGCCTGGCCTTCTCCGGTCTTGTGTACGTCGTCTACTTCGCCCTCGTCCTCTGGGGTGCCTACGACTGGTGGCAGCGTTCGCGCACGAGCGTGAAGCCCGCCATGGAAGGAGCAGCAGCATGAGCGCCCTGCCCACCTGGTACAGCACCGACAACGCCGAGGACCTGGCCCTCGACCCCGTCGAACTCGCCATCCGCGACATCGCGGCCGGCCGCCCCGTGGTCGTCGTCGACGACGAGAACCGGGAGAACGAGGGCGACCTCGTCATCGCCGCCGAGATGGCGACGCCCGAGATCGTCGCGTTCATGATGAGCGAGTGCCGCGGCCTGATCTGCGCACCCATGGAGGGCGACGAGCTGGAGCGGCTCGAACTCCCCCAGATGGTCGAGAACAACACCGAGTCGATGAGTACGGCCTTCACCGTCTCCGTCGACGCCTCCGCCGAGCACGGCGTCACCACCGGCATCTCGGCCGCCGACCGCGCCGCGACGCTGCGCCTGCTGGCGAGCGGCCGCTCCACCGCGAGCGACTTCGTACGCCCCGGCCACATCTTCCCGCTTCGTGCCAAGCCCGGCGGCGTACTCGTCCGCAACGGCCACACCGAGGCCGCCGTTGACCTCGCCCGGCTCGCGGGCCTGCGCCCGGCCGGAGCGATCGTCGAGATCGCCGGCGAGGACGGCGTCATGCTGCGGCTGCCCGAACTGATCCCGTTCGCCCGCAAGCACGGCCTGACGATCATCTCCATCGAGGACCTGATCGCCTACCGCCGTACCTCCGACCCGAAGGTCCGCCGCGAGGCCACCGTCCAGCTCCCCACGTCCTTCGGGGACTTCACGGCGTACGGCTACCGCTCGACCGTCGACGGCGTCGAGCACGTCGCGCTCGTGCACGGCGAGATCGGCGACGGCGACGACGTCCTCGTGCGGATGCACTCCGAGTGCCTGACCGGCGACATCTTCCACTCGCAGCGCTGCGACTGCGGTCCGCAGCTGGAAGCGTCCATGCAGCGCATCACCGAGACCGGCCGCGGCGTCGTCGTCTATCTGCGCGGCCACGAGGGGCGCGGCATCGGACTGCTGTCCAAGCTGCGGGCGTACGAACTCCAGGAGCTCGGCCGCGACACCCTCGACGCCAACCTGGAGCTGGGCCTGCCCGCCGACGCCCGCGACTACGCGGCCGGCGCGCAGATCCTCGAAGACCTCGGCGTACACAGCGTCAGGCTGATGACGAACAACCCCGAGAAGACGGCCGCGCTCGTACGGCACGGCCTGACCGTCATCGGACGCGAGCCCATGCCCGTCAAGGCGGGCGAGCACAACCTCCGGTACCTGCGGACCAAGCGGGACCGGATGGGGCACGACCTTCCGTGGCTGGACGGCACCTCAGCCTCCACCTGCGGCAACCAGTAACTCCGTAACAAACCTCGAAGGAGAGAACGCGTGAGCGGCAAGGGCGCACCCGAACTGAGCGTGAAGAACTGCGGCGACCTCCGGGTGGCGGTGATCGCGGCCCAGTGGCACGAGAAGGTCATGGACGGCCTCGTCAACGGCGCGCTGCGCGCCCTCCACGAGCTGGGCATCGACGAGCCGACCGTCCTGCGGGTCCCCGGCAGCTTCGAGCTCCCCGTCGTCGCCAAGGTCCTCGCGGGCCGCGGCTACGACGCGATCGTCGCCCTGGGCGTCGTCATCCGCGGCGGAACCCCCCACTTCGAGTACGTGTGCCAGGGCGTCACCAACGGCCTGGCCCAGGTCTCCGTCGACACCGGCGTCCCCATCGGCTTCGGCGTCCTGACCTGCGACACCGAGGAGCAGGCCCTGGACCGGGCGGGAATCGAAGGCTCGAACGAGGACAAGGGCCACGAGGCGGTCACCGCCGCCGTCGCCACCGCTACCACGCTGCGCACGGTCGCCGAACCCTGGCGCTGAGTGGCAGCGGGCAACCCCGTACTCTTAGGACCATCATGGCCAACAAAACCTTCGAAGAGCTCTTCGCGGAGCTCCAGCTCAAGGCCGCCAACGGCGACCCCTCCACCTCCCGCACCGCCGAGCTGGTGGACAAGGGTGTGCACACGATCGGCAAGAAGATCGTCGAGGAGGCCGCCGAGGTCTGGATGGCCGCCGAGTACGAGGGCAAGGAAGCCGCCGCCGAGGAGATCTCGCAGCTGCTGTACCACGTCCAGGTGATGATGGTCGCCCGCGGGATCTCGCTCGACGACGTCTACGCCCACCTCTGAGCTGCACCCCTTTCTTCTCGTTTACGTACGATTACTCTCACCGCACAGAAGGAACCAGACCTCATGCTGCGCATCGCCATCCCGAACAAGGGCTCCCTCTCCGGACCTGCGTCGGAGATGCTCCATGAGGCCGGTTACCAGCAGCGCAAGGAGTCGAAAGAGCTCCGCCTCGTCGACCCCGAGAACGAGGTCGAGTTCTTCTACCTGCGGCCCCGCGACATCGCGATCTACGTGAGCTCCGGCCGCCTCGACATCGGCATCACCGGGCGTGACCTGCTGCTCGACTCCGGCGCGAACGCCGAGGAGATCCTTCAGCTCGGCTTCGCCCGATCCACCTTCCGTTACGCCACCAAGCCCGGCACCGCGACCGGTGTCAAGGACTTCGGCGGCATGACGGTGGCCACCTCCTACGAGGGCATCGTCGCCAAGCACCTCGCCGACGAGGGCATCGACGCCGCCGTCGTCCACCTGGACGGCGCGGTCGAGACCGCCATCGAGCTGGGCGTCGCGCAGGTCATCGCCGACGTCGTCGAGACCGGCACCAGCCTGCGCAACGCGGGCCTCGAAGTGATCGGCGAGCCGATCATGAAGTCCGAGGCGGTCGTCATCCGGCGTACGGGCGTCTCCGCCGAGGAGGCCGTCGACCCGAAGGTGGCGCAGTTCCTGCGGCGTCTCCAGGGCGTCCTGGTCGCCCGCAGCTACGTGATGATGGACTACGACTGCCGCGCCGAGCACCTCGAAGCGGCCGTCGCCCTCACCCCGGGCCTGGAGTCGCCGACCATCTCGCCGCTGCACAACGAGGGCTGGGTCGCCGTCCGCTCGATGGTCCCGGCCAAGGAGTCCCAGCGCGTCATGGACGACCTGTACGAGCTCGGCGCCCGCGCCATCCTCACCACGGCCATCCACGCCTGCCGCCTCTGAACCACCGAGCCACCGAGCCTTTCGAAGGAACGCGACCGCCGTGTCACAGCCCGAACTCCCCACCCTGCCGGTCACCTTCCGGCCGACCCGCACCCGGGCCGTCCTCCTGACCGTCGGAGTGGCGATGTTCGGCGTCATCACCGCGGTCGCCCTGCTCCTCGAAACGCTCAGCGCCGGGGAGCGGGTCAGCTTCATCTTCACCGCGCTGCTGCTCTTCGGCGTACTGCTGCTGCTGAGCCGCCCCAAGGTCGTCGCCGACGAGGCCGGTGTCACCGTGGTCAACCTGACCACCAAGCGCAGGCTGGAGTGGGCCGAGATCGTACGGGTCAACCTGCGCCCCGGTGACGCCTGGGTCTTCCTCGACCTCAGCGACGGCACCAGCCTCCCGGCCCTCGGCATCCAGCCCGGTGTCGCCAAGCAGCAGGCCATCCGCGACGCCCGCGCCCTGCGCGCCCTCGCGGAATCCCGCGGCACCGGCCCACACACCGGCTGAGCCCCTGCCCGACCGGGCACGGTCCCGTTTACTCTGTGGAAGGCGGCGCCGAGGGCGCCGCGCTCCGCACTCAGGGCGCTCCATCGGCCCGCGGAGTACCTGCGACCCGAGGAGTGACTCCCTCCAGCAATGGACGGATCGTCCGGCAATACCTGCGCCGCCCCTTGTTCTGATTTCTCCGAGGCGGCGGCATGACCATCCCCCTCCTGCTGCTCGCCGCGGCATTCCTCCTGATCCTCGCCAACGGTTTCTTCGTGGCCGCCGAATTCGGCCTGGTCACCGTCGAGAAGCAGGACGCCGAGCGCGCCGCCGCCGAAGGCGACCGGCGGGCCCGCACCGTCGTATCAGCGCTGCGCGAGCTGTCCTTCCAGCTCTCCGGAACCCAGCTCGGCATCACCATCACCTCGCTGGTGGTCGGCATGCTGGCCCAGCCCGCGCTGGCCCACCTGCTGTCCGGTCCCTTCACGGCAGTCGGCATACCCGAAGGGGCTGTCCCCGGCGTCTCCGTCATGGTCGGCATGCTGCTCGCATCCGCCGTCCAGATGGTGATCGGCGAGCTCGTCCCGAAGAACTGGGCCGTCTCCCGCCCGTTGCAGGTCGCGCGCTTCGTCGCCGGACCGCAGCACCTCTTCTCCACCGTCTTCCGCCCGGTTATCTCCCTGCTCAACGCGGTCGCCAACCGGCTCGTACGGATGCTGGGCGTCGAGCCCACCGACGAGCTGGCCTCCGCCCGCACCCCGGGCGAACTCGTCTCGCTCGCCCATCACTCGGCGCGGGCCGGCGCCCTCGAACAGGACACCGCCGATCTGTTCGTACGGACGCTCTCCCTCGGCGGACTCACCGCGCAGCACGTCATGACGCCGCGCGTGAAGGTCAGCGCCCTCCAGTCCTCCGCGACCGCCGCCGACGTACTCAACCTCACCCGTGCCACCGGCCTCTCGCGCTTCCCCGTCTACCGGGAGCGCATCGACGAGATCGTCGGCATGGTCCACCTCAAGGACGCGCTCGCCGTGCCGGTGCACGAACGCCTGCGGACCCCGGTGACCAGGGTCGCCGTACCGCCGCTGAGGGTCCCGGAGACCCTGCCCGTGCAGCAGCTCCTCGACCGGCTGCGCAGCGAGCAGCCCATCGCCGTGGTCGTCGACGAATACGGCGGTACGGCCGGGGTGGTCACCCTGGAGGACATCGTCGAGGAGCTCGTCGGAGAGGTCAGGGACGAGCACGACGAGGGCGCCCAGCGGCCGGAACTGGCCGCCGCGCCCGCCGAGGACGGCCATCCGGCCTGGGACGCGGACGGCAGCTGCCGGGTCCTCACCCTGCGCCGCATAGGCCTCGAAGTACCCGAGGGGCCGTACGAAACCGTGGCCGGGCTCGTCGCCGACCTGCTGGGGCGCATCCCCGCTCCCGGCGACCGCGCCGAACTGCCCGGCTGGCGGCTGTCCGTACGGCAGGTGCATCGCTACCGCGCGGAGCGGGTGCGCTTCGTCCGTACCGCGCGAGTTGCCCCGGAGGTTGTGCGATGAGCGTTCTCCAACTGCTGTTTGCCCTGCTCCTCGTGCTCGCGAACGGCTTCTTCGTCGGCGCCGAGTTCGCGCTCGTCTCCGTACGCCGCAGCCAGATCGAACCACTCGCGGCCCAGGGCTCCGCGCGCGCCAGGCAGGTGCTGCACGGCCTGGAGAATCTGCCGCAGATGATGGCGGCGGCCCAGTTCGGCATCACCGTCTGCTCCCTGACGCTCGGCGCGGTCGCGGAGCCGACCGTGGCGCACCTGCTGGAGCCGGTCTTCCACGCCGTGCACCTGCCCGAAGGGCTGATCCATCCACTGGGGTACGTGATCGCGCTCGCCGTGGTCGTCTTCCTGCACCTGGTCATCGGCGAGATGGTTCCCAAGAACCTCGCCATGGCCGCCCCGGAGAAGACCGCGCTGTGGCTCAGCCCCGGCCTTGTCGGTTTCGCCCGGCTGTGCCGTCCGGTGACGGCCGGGCTCGGCGCGTGCGCGCGGGTGGTGCTGCGGCTCTTCGGCGTCGAGGCCAGGGACGAGGTCGAGGCCGTCTTCACCAGCGAACAGCTCAACCGGCTCGTTGAGGACTCCGGCCAGGCCGGGCTGCTGGAGCCGGGGGAGCAGGAGCGGCTGGAGGACGCACTGGAGCTCGGCAGCCTGCCGGTCACCGACGTGCTGCTCGACCGGGCGTCGCTCGTGACCGTGAAGCCGTCGGTCACCCCTCGGGAGATCGAGGAGCTGACGGTGCGCACCGGCTACTCGCGCTTCCCGGTGTGCGCCGACGGCGGGGCCTTCATGGGCTACGTCCACGTCAAGGACGTACTCGACCTGGAGGAGCGGGAACGGGCGGTTCCGCAGCAGGTCTGGCGCCCGATGGCGACGCTGAGCGCCGAACTGCCCCTGGACGACGCCCTGTCCGTGATGCGCCGCGCGGCGACGCATCTGGCGCAGGTCGCGGACGGGGCGGGGCGGGTGCTCGGGCTGGTGGCGCTGGAGGACGTACTGGAAATGCTGGTGGGCGAGGTGCGCGATCCCGCTCACCGGGTGGTGGTGCCGCAGCTGTCCCGGGACACGGCGCCGGCGGCGGCAGCGGACGAAGCGGCGGCTCTGGTGGGGTGACAGGGGGGACCGTCCGCGCTTTCAGAGCGCGGGCGGTTCCTGTCGGCCGCGGTTCGCCGGTCCGCGCCCCGAAAGGACCTCGCCGTACGCCTGCATCAGGTCGGGCAGGCGCAGCGTCGAGAGGTCGTCGCGGGTGGGGGTGGCGGCGTAACCGGAGAGCCTGAGGTCGCGGTACGCGCAGCTCTTCTCGTACAGCGTGCGCAGGAAACGGCCGTTGCCCAGCTCGTCGATCCAGCCCTGGTCGACGACGTGCCCGCTGATGCTGCGCAGCTCGTCCACCGCCTCTTCGTCCCACGCGTCGCCGTTCTCGGCGGCCAGCACCTCGCCTATGGCCGTCAGCTCCAGCGGCCGGTAGCTGGGGAAGTCGACGCGGGTCGTGAAGCGGGACGAGAGGCCCGGATTGACGGCGAGCAGGCGGTCCATGCCCTCCGGGTAGCCGGCGAGGATCACGACGAGGTGGTCCCGGTTGTCCTCGGCGCGCTTGAGGAGCACCTGGAGGGCTTCGTCGCCGTACGCGTCACCTTTGCTGTACCCGGAGTTGGAAAGGCTGTAGGCCTCGTCGACGAAGAGCACCCCACCGATCGCCGAGTCGATCAGCTCGTTCGCCTTGACGGCGGTCTGCCCGAGGAACTCACCGACCAGATCGGCTCGTTGGGCCTCCACCAGATGGTCGCCGCCGAGCAGCCCGAGGGCGTAGAAGACCCGTCCCAGGATGCGCGCGACCGTGGTCTTGCCGGTACCCGAAGGGCCGGAGAAGACGAAATGACGCTTCGGCGGCTGTACGGGAAGGCCCTGCCCGGCCCGCAGCCTGGCCATGTTCAGCTGCGCCGACAGGGCTTTGACCTGGCGCTTCACCGGTTCGAGGCCGACCATACGCTCCAGCTCCGCCAGCGCCTCGGCGAGCAGCGCCGGATCGGAGGGACCGGCCGGAAAGGCCTGAGGCGCGCCGGGCCGCGGCGGAGTCGTCGTTTTCTCCCGTACGCCGCTGTCCCCGGCCGCCGGCACCGCGCCGCCGCCGAGCGGCGGCTGGCCTCCGCCGCCCAGCAGCAGGTCCCGGCCGCCCTCCGGAACCTCGGGGCCCGCCAGGCTCTCCGTATCACCCGCCGCGTCGGCCGCGTCCTGGCCGATCCCCGCCAGCGATACGGCGGCGAAGCCGGCGGAGTCCTCGTACCCGTCGCCCTCGGCGATCGCCGCGAGCCGCGCCGAGGTGTCCATGAAGGCCGGATCCACCCGGTGCACGGCCCGGTAGAGCGGCAGCGCGGCCGCGCTGCGCCCGGTGCCCTCGTGCGCGCGGGCCAGCCAGTAGCGCAGCTCCTTGCGCTGCGGCTGCTCACTGCGGCAGCGCATCAGGGCGGCCGACAGCATCGGCTCGGCCTGCCCGTACATCTCCAGCCGCACCCGCGCCATGCCGCCGAAGAGCCCGGTCTCGATGCCGAGCAGCGGGTCGTCGACGAGCGGATCCGTGTGCCGTACGAGCTGCTCCCAGTCCTTGACCAGGTACGCCCGGCACGCGTGCAGGAACCGCACCTGCGGATCGGCGTCCACCGGCGGCAGTCCGGCGAGCGCCCGGTCGAGCTCGGGCACATGGCGGCCGTCGAGCCAGTGGGAGGCGTGCGCGAGCAGCAGGTCGCGCGGCTTCTCCAGGACGGGCTGGACCCACCAGCCCAGCCAGTACCACGAGTTGAGGGTGCGGCGGTGGCGGGCGCGCTGCTCGCCGAAGCGCTCGCGGTGGCGGTACATGCGCAGCAGGGCGGTGGTGGTGTCGATGCGCAGGGCGTGGAGCCCGAGCCAGCCGTCGGCCATGCCGGGATCCATCCGTACGGCGGCCCTGAATTCCTCTTCGGCCTGCGGATAGGCGCCCATCGTGTACGCGTCGACGCCACGCAGCCAGGCGAGGTCGGCCGGGGCATTGATGCCCTGCGTACCGAATTCCGTCACGTCCCCCACAGACCGTGCCCTCCGTGATGTGCCGGCCGGGCGTGCGCCCGTCGACTGTCCTCGGAACCGCTTTGTCGCGGACGGGAATTGACCGCACCGTAAGGCATCGTACCCGTGCGGGTGGCACAGACCTAAGGGTGGCGCAGGCCCGGCAGCGACAGTGACCGAGGGTGAGCGGACGGGGTCCCCCGACGCCCGTCGAGGGGCGCTCTGGGCAGAACGAAGCCCCCGATCACGGGGGAACAACCGGGGGCTTCGCGTCTGCGGGGCTTCGAAAAGCCGCACATTGAGAACGTAAGACCTGTACGCCCCCTGGGTCAAGCGGAGTTGAGGCACTTGCGAGGGAGGTTTTCAAGCCGTTTCTGAGGGTCGGGGCAGGTAGTCACGCATCGTGACGGTTTGGTTCGGTCGTGCTGTCGAGGCCGGCCCCGGGAGCCACTCGTACCCCTCCTGACACTGCCGTACCAGCAGCTCCGCATACGGCCGCGAGGGGTCCGCAGCGAAATGGCGTATCTCCGCCGCTGTCCATCCGTCCCAGAAGCCGGCCTGCGCCGGCCCGTCCCTGCGCCGCCCGCGCGCCCAGGACTCGTCCGCACCCATCTCCATCCAGAGCAGCCGCGCGAGATCCGGCCGTACGGCGGCCCGCCCGGCCCCGACCCCTTCGATGAGCACGACGGGCGCGGCGGCGAGTGGCTGCGCGGGCCCGAAGCGGCGCAGCGTCCAGTCGTACGGGGCGTACCGCGCGCTCTCCCCGCGCGAGAGCGGCCCCGTCACCTGCTCGCGCAGCCGTCCGGTCCACTCGAAGAGCTCGTCGTGGGTGGCCAGATCGTCGAGGTGCAGTACGGGCGCCCCGCCGAGCACGGCCGCCAGTCGCGCGGCGAAGGTGCTCTTGCCGGACCCGGCATGCCCGTCGACGGCGACGAGCCGCACGGGGCCGCAGGAGGGCGGCAGCGCGCGCAGGGACTGGGCCAGCAGATCGAGACGACGTTCCACGCCTCCACCTTAGGTCGCGCGCGGCGGGGCTTTGCCTGGGGCTCCGCCCCGGACCCCGCTCCTCAAACGCCGGAGGCTCCGCAGGACAGGGCCCAGCGCCGCGCCACCGGTCCACACCAATATTGGTCGGAGCGACGCGGTCCGAAGTGCTGGCAGAAGCCCGCCGCCACCAGCCATAGTTGGCCCACTGTCGTGCACCTGCCCGCGCCATCCGCATCCGACCCGGGGGCCATGACCATGACCAGACCCACGTCACGCCGCACCGTACTGACCGCCGCGATCGCCGCAGCGGTCGGCGTGGGCACGGCATCAGCCGCCCCTGCCGTCGCCGCCCCGACCCGCCTCGTGGACAACCGCTTCTGGTCCTCCTACCCGGACTGGCGCTCCGGCACCGCCGCCGGAACAAGGCCCGTGGCAGGCCGCAGGCCCGGACTGGTCATGGCGACCCCGTCGGGCCGCACCGACTACGCCGACCCGCACACCGGCACCACCTCCACCTGGGAGAGCGCCACCTGGACCTCACCCGTCCACCGCTCCACAGTTCCGGCGGCCGAGGTCATCGCCTCCTGGAACGCCCACACCCCCGCCGGCACCTGGCTCGCGGTCGAGCTGCACGGCACGTACGCGGACGGCACGACGACACCCTGGTACGTCATGGGCCGCTGGGCGGCGGGCGACGCCGACATCAAGCGCACCTCCGTCGACGGCCAGAGTGACGGCCGCAGCAGCATCTGGACCGACACGTTCTCCATGAACAGCACAGCCGGCGCCCTGCGCCTCGCCTCGTACCAACTGAGGCTGACCCTCCACCGCAAGCCCGGCACGACGCTGACCCCCACGGTCTGGCGCCTCGGTGCGATGGCCTCCGACATCCCGGACCGCTTCACCGTGCCGGCCTCGCAGCCCGGCGTATCCCGTGAGCTCGTCGTCCCGCGCTACTCGCAGAACACGCACATCGGCCAGTACCCCGAGTACGACAACGGCGGCGAGGCCTGGTGCAGCCCCACCTCCTCGCAGATGGTCATCGAGTACTGGGGCCGCAAGCCCACCGCCGCCGACCTGGCCTGGGTCGACCCGGCCTTCGCGGACCCGCAGGTCTGCCACGCGGCGCGCTTCACGTTCGACTACCAGTACGACGGGTGCGGCAACTGGCCCTTCAACGCCGCGTACGCCGCGACGTACAAGGACATGAGCGCCGTCGTCACCCGCCTCCACTCGCTCACCGACCTGGAGACGCTGGTCCGCGTGGGAATCCCGGCCATAACGTCGCAGTCCTTCCTCAAGGAGGAGCTGACGGGCGCGGGCTACGGCACGGCAGGCCACCTCATGACCGTCATCGGGTTCACGCCCGACGGCGACGTGATCGCGAACGACCCCGCCTCGCCGAGCAACGAGGCAGTGCGCCGCGTCTACAGGCGCCGCGAGTGGGAGAACATCTGGCTGCGTACGAAGCGCTACAACGCCAACGGAAAGGTCACATCCGGCACGGGCGGCGTCTGCTACATCTACTGGCCCGCTCATCCCACCCCCGCCCAGCGACGCGCGCTCGCAGCGGTCGGCATCCGCTGAGCCCACCCGGCGCTCTCCTCAACCCCCGGGATCACGATGCCTCCAGGGTCAGCCCGTCCGTGACGATCACGTCCGAGGTCACCAGAGCCTGTTCGGCGCTGACATCGGTCATGAAGACGAACGGCGGCACCACGGGTGGCACCGGCAGGCCGTCCGGGGTGAAGGTGAGGCAGAGAATCCCCTCCAGGCAGCCGCTGAACTTGGTGAGGTAGAGCGTCACGTTGCCGCTCAGGTCCAGGGTGTCGGCCCCCAGGGCGAGTTCGTCGCGGCCGTCGCGGGTCCTCAGGCGGTAGTCGGTGAGGGAGGCGGACCGCATCTTCAGCACCATCGCCTTCACCGGCCCGTCGGCGGTCGGCACCTCCCGTACCCCCGCGATCAGGAACCCGTGCGGTGCGAAGAGCGTCGTGGTGACGGTCGGCGGCGTACGCGGTGCGACGACGGACCCGGGCTCCGGCGCCTTGCCGACGACCGGGCCCGGGCCGAGCGCCGCCAGCAGGACGACCGGGAGCGCGGCCGCGAGGGTACGCGGCCCCTGCCCGTCCCGCAGCGGCGAGACATCCTCCCGCGCCCCGTCTTGTGCGGACTGTACGGGCGTCCAGCCGAACCCCATCGCGCTGCCCGCGATCCCCAGCCCCATCCCGACCACGAAACCGCCGAGATTGGTCGCGGCGAAGGACAGCACGGACAGCAGCAGAGCATTGATGCTCACGTAGTGGCGGGTATGCGGCAGGAACCAGAGGAACAGCCCCGCCGTGATCAGCGCGAGCCCGATCCCGATCGCAGCCAGCCCGCCGAGGCCGAGGCTCACCAGCACCGTCAGCGGCGACAGCGGCACCAGCAGCAGCTCGGTCCCGCCGAGCATCAGCAGCAGCCCGCCCCAGAAGGGCCGGGTCCGCCGCCAGCCCCGCAGGCGGCGCCGCTTGTCCGGATACGGCAGCCGCTCTTCCAGCCATCCCCGTGCCGGACGGCGGGTCCGGAGCGCGCGGGTCCCGAGCACGCGGGTCAGAAGCACTTCTTGCCGTCCAGGCTCACGTCGATGCTGAGCCCCTTCAGCCGGAAATTCCCGCCGGTCGCGGACCAGGCGTGCGACTTCACGCCCGCGACCTCGATGTCCCCGGCCTGGAGGCCGAACTTCCCGACCTCGCCCTTGACCCCGGGCACCTCGTCCAGCGTCGACGCGTCCCGGCCGATCTGCGCGGTGCCGAAGCGGGCGTTTCCGACGAGATCCTCGGCGTCGATGACCAGACTGCTGGCCGTCACCTCACCGGCCTTCCCTCCCGCCGTGAGCTTGAAGACGACCTTCCCGACCGGCGTGCCGACCTCCGCGGCCTGGCAGATGTCGCTGAGCCGGGCGTCGCCGATGCCGAGCAGGGCGACGGGATGCCCCTTGCCGTCCGCCGACCGGTCGGTTTGTACGTAACTGGACAGGCCCTGGCTCGTCAGTTTCCCCGACGCCACCTGGAAGCTCGTCCCCGATACGGCGAACGACGCGGCCAGCGCGCCCTGGCCCATCATCGACGCCATCACTCCGACCGCGAGGACCGCCGGCACGGCGACGACCGCCGTCTTCTTCCATGCCGTTCTGCCCTCGGTAGGCGGCGACTGCTGCTGTTGCTTGGCTGCGCTCACTTGTTCCTCCCGTACGTCGTTGCGGTGCGCAGGGGAAGTGCGTGGCCGATCGCCTACAGGACGACGCAGGAAGGGAGTTGGCGCAGGTCTGCCATACTGCGGAGATCCTGTGGCAGTTGGAGACTAGGGCCGGTATTGAATATTAGTCAACAGCGTGGTTCCACCGAGCGATCGCAGGTGCGCCGCGCCGAACTCATCGCGACCGGGCGGAAGTTGTTCGCCGACACGTCGTACGACGCCCTGTCGATGGACGACATCGCCCGGCACGCGGGCGTCGCCAAGGGCTTGATCTACTACTACTTCAAGAGCAAACGCGGCTACTACCTCGCCATCGTCGAGGAGTCGGTCGCCGACCTCGTCGCGCGGGCGGGCAGCGAGCCGGACCTCCCGACCGCCGAGCGGGTCCAGCGCACCATCGACGGCTATCTGCGCTACGCCCAGCACCACCAGGCGGCGTACCGCACGATCGTCACCGGCGGCGTCGGCTTCGACACCGAGGTGCAGGCCATCCGGGACGCGGTGCGCGAGGAGCTGATCGCCACCATCGCGGAGGGCGCGTACGGCCGCCGCGACATCCCTGTCGTCGCCCGATTGGCCCTGATCGGCTGGATGACCGGGGTCGAGGGAGTCACGCTGGACTGGCTGAGCCACCAGGAGCTCGACCGCGACGCCGTCCGCGCCCTGCTCACCGGGCTGCTGCGCGCCACGCTCCGTACGATCGAGGAACTGGAACCGAGCTGCCCGGCGCCGTCCACAACCCAGTGACGGCACCCAGTGACGGCACCCAGTGACGGCACCCCGTGACGGAAGGCATTCCATCGGGCATACTCATCCCGCCACAGCCGCTGGCCAGCGACTTCCGTGATCCGGAGGGATGCCGGCGGCCAGGCAGTGAGACCGGCGGCGCCGCCACACCCTGCGCGCGCGCCCGCCGCAGCGCCCGACAGGGAGGAGAGCGCCGCAATGTCCGACCGCGCCCCGCAGCCGGTGGAACGTCAGCTGCCCACCGAGGAGTCCCGGGACCTGCTCGCGCTCGTGCGCGAAATGATCCAGCGGGAGATCGCGCCCACGGCCGCAGCCGAGGAGGACGCCGGGCACTTCCCGCGCGAGATCTTCGCGCTGCTCTCCGAATCCGGTCTGCTCGGTCTGCCGTACGACGCCGAGTACGGCGGCGGAGACCAGCCGTACGAGGTGTATCTCCAGGTACTCGAAGAGCTCGCCGCCGCCCGCCTCACGGTCGGCCTCGGCGTCAGCGTCCACAGCCTCGCCTGCCACGCCCTCGCCGGTTACGGCACCAAGGAGCAGCGGGCAACGCACCTGCCCGCCATGCTCGGCGGCGGCCTGCTCGGCGCCTACTGCCTCTCGGAGCCCGCCTCCGGATCCGACGCGGCCTCGCTGCGCACCAAGGCCGTGCGCGACGGCGACGACTGGGTCATCACCGGTACGAAGGCCTGGATCACCCACGGCGGAATCGCCGACTTCTACACCGTCCTCGCCCGTACGGGCCGTGAGGGCGCCCGCGGCATCACGGCCTTCCTGGTGCCGGGCGACGCCGAGGGGCTGAACGCCGCGGCGCCCGAGAAGAAGATGGGCATGAAGGGCTCGCCCACCGCCCAGCTCAACTTCGACGGCGTACGGATCCCGGACTCGCGCCGCATCGGCGAGGAGGGGCAGGGCTTCGCGATAGCGCTGTCCGCGCTCGACTCGGGCCGCCTCGGCATCGCGGCCTGCGCGGTCGGCGTCGCCCAGGCGGCGCTGGACGAGGCCGCCTCGTACGCCACCGGAAGGCAGCAGTTCGGCCGGCCGATCGCCGACTTCCAGGGCCTGCGCTTCATGCTCGCCGACATGGCCACCCAGATCGAGGCCGGCCGGTCGCTGTACCTGGCGGCTGCGCGCCTGCGGGACGCCGGGCGGCCGTTCTCGCGGGAGGCCGCGATGGCGAAGCTGTTCTGCACGGACGCGGCGATGCGCGTGACGACCGACGCCGTCCAGGTGCTCGGCGGCTACGGCTACACGCTGGACTTCCCCGTCGAGCGCTTCATGCGCGAGGCGAAGGTGCTCCAGATCGTCGAGGGTACGAACCAGATTCAGCGCATGGTCATCGCACGCCATCTCCTGGGTCCCGAGACCCGCTGAACCGGCTCCCCTCAGGCCACGCCGGGGACGCCACGAGCCGGGCCCATTCCGGGTCGCGGCGTCCCGGCAGGGTCCGGCCGTGGCTGTGCCACTGGCGCAGAAGGGCGCGGTAGAGGGGCGGATCCGAGGGATGCGGAACCGATTCTGCCGGAGCGGAGGGCGGATAAAGGAGACGTCGGCGTCCGTCGCCGACCGGGGTGTACTGCAGGGTCATATCGGGCCAACAGCCGCAAGGCCGCCGGAGTTATCGCCGACCTCATTCGGGCGTCCGTTCGCGCGGTGAACGGGGCCGGCCGGGGCGTGACGCGCGTATGGCCCTGAGCACGGTTTCTGACGTACCGTCAAAAACCCCGCCGGGGGCCGCACCGCTACGTCCGTGCCCAGGAGGACCGCCGTGGCCGAGGACCGCCCCATCGCGCTTGACGAGTACCCGATCCACCAGGCCCCGCTGTCGATGAAGCACGTCGCCACGGGGGACCGCAACGCCTATGACCGGTGCATCTTCCACCTCGTGGACCACTCCGGCCGCGCCCTTCTCATCGCAGGGCTCGGCGTCTACCCCAACACCGGTGTGATCGACGCCTACGCGACTGTGCGCATCGGAGACCGCCTGCACGCCGTGCGCGCTTCCGACGCACTCACCGACGACCGTATGAACCTGTCCGTAGGTCCTCTGCGGATCACCGTCGACGAGCCGCTGCGGCGTTTCACCCTGCACTGCGACGCCGACCCCGCCGACCCGGACTCCCTCTCGTACGACGTCACCTGGACCGCGGACTTCCCCGCCGTCTGGGAGCCGCACCACGTCCAGCGGCGCGGCGACCGCCTGATGCTCGAAGGCCGCCGCTTCGTCCAGGCAGGCGGTTGTACGGGCGTGATCCGCGCCGGGGGAGAGGAGATACGGCCGGCCGCGGGGGAGTGGACCGGCACCCGAGACCGCAGCTGGGGCGTACGGCCGATCCCGGGCGAGGACGGCGGCCGGGCCGCCGAGGAGCACCGCCCCGAGGGCTTCCACTGGCTCTGGATCCCGGCCCGCTTCGACGACCGCTTCCTGATGGTGATCGCCCAGGAGGACGCCGACGGGCACCGCGGCCTGAACGAGGCGCTGCTCGTGCGCGAGGGCGAGCGCGACGTCCAACTCGGCTGGCCGCAGGCCGACATCACCTACCGCACCGGCACCCGACACCCCGAGCGCGCCGTCATCCACCTCGCCGGCCCCGACCGCAAGCCGCTGGAGCTCGGCGTCGAGATCCTGAACTCCTCGCCGCTGGCCGTCGGCGCCGGCTACCCGCCCGCGACGGACTGGCAGCACGGCAGCTGGCAGGGGCGCGGCTGGACGGACCGGCGTACGTACGACCTCTCCGACCCCGCAGCGCACCCCATGGCCGCGTACGGCGTCACCGACCACGCCGCCCGCTTCACCCTCGACGGGCGGACCGGCCACGGCATCTTCGAGCACGGCACCTTCGGCCGCCACGACCCGAGCGGCTTCACCGGCTACGAATCGGTCGCCCCCTGAACGCCCCTGAACGTCACCCTCCTGACAGGAGTACGGCATGGCAACCGCACCCCGCCCCCGCACCACCACCCGCGACCCCGAAGAGCTCGGCCGGCGCCTGGCCGCCTGGCTCGGCGCGCGGCTGCCCGGCGCGCGCGTCAGCGGCGTCAACGCGCCCGCCTCCAACGGCATGTCGAGCGAGACGCTGCTCTTCGACCTGGCCCACCCGTCCGCCCCCGTGTCGGCCTGCGCCCTGCGACTGGCCGCCGACCCCGCCGCGTACAGCGTCTTCCCGGTCTACGACATGGCCCGCCAGCACCGCGTCATGAGCCTCGTCGCCGAGCACACGAGCGTCCCCGTGCCACGCGTCCTGTGGCTGGAGGAGGACCCCGGACCGCTCGGGGCGCCCTTCTTCGTCATGGAACGCGCCGACGGCCGCGTACCGCCCGACGTCATGCCCTATACGTACGAGGGCAATTGGCTCCACTCCGCCACCGACGCCGAACGCGAGCGCCTCCAGGACGCGACGCTCACGGTCCTCGCGCGCCTGCACGACGAATTCCCGCCGAAGGAAGCGGAGTTCCTGATGGCGCAGGGCACGGGCAGCCCCCTGCGCCGCCACGTGGCCGCCCAACGGACGTACTACGAATGGGTCGTGGACGGCGTAGCACGGTCACCGCTCATCGAGACCGCCTTCGACTGGCTCGACGCGCACTGGCCCGACGACACCGGCCCGGCCGTGCTGAGCTGGGGCGACGCCCGTATCGGCAACATCATTTACGACGGCTTCGAGCCCGCCGCCGTACTCGACTGGGAAATGGCGTCCTACGGACCGCGCGAACTCGACCTGGGCTGGGCGGTGTACCTCCACCGCTTCTTCCAGGACCTGACGGTGAGCTTCGGCCAGAGCGGCCTGCCGGACTTCCTGCGGCGCGAGGCCGTCGAGCGGCGTTACGCCGAACTCACCGGCCACACACCGCGGGACATGGAGTTCCACACGCTGTACGCCGCCCTGCGGCACGCCATCGTGATGCTGCGCATCGCCTACCGGCAGGTGCACTTCGGTGAGGTCCGGGTCCCGGAGAACCCGGACGCGATGATTCTGCACCGGGCGTCACTGGAGGCGATGGTGCGCGGAACGTACTGGGCGGCTGCCTGAGCCGGGGCCCTGCCCCGGCCCCCGAAGCTCCGTCGGCCGCCCCTACGCGGCGCGTCGCAACTGCGACGCCTTGAGCGGGCGCGAGCCCGGACCGCCGACGTGCGAGAACGGCTGCGTCCGCCAGTCGAGTCCCTGAGGGAGCGTCAACAGCAGGGCTGTTTCCTGCTCCTGGACCTCCAGGGTCTCGTCGGCGGGCTTGGCGTCCGCCGCCGGGCGCCCGGTGCCCGCGCACGCCGTGAGCCCGAACGGGTTCCAGGGGGTGGGGCACTTGGCGTGCTCGGGCAGGACGGTCTCGTCCGCCAGCAACGCGATCGGCTGGGCACAGTCCGGGCAGATCACTCGGAACATCTCAAAGGTGTCGTACGCGTCGAGATCGTCGAAGTCGTCCTCGCCGACGGATGCGGGTTCGACAGGATCCGGTTCACTGCGTCCGGTGCGCTTCAGGTTCTGCATGGAGACACTCCCCCTCGGGTGGGCCGACAAGGCGCTGCGGCCTCGACCACAGCAAGCACTTCCCGCCACGCACGCGTGGTAATCGCGCCTGCCCGACGGACACGGTCGTAGGCCTGTGGCGTTCGTCACATGCCCCTCGCAGATGCCCCTCCGAGAGGCCTGCGGCTGTTCGGGAGGCTCTCCGGGGCAATAGGTTGATCCGCTATGGAGGAGCTGGATCGTCAGATCGTGGATTTGCTCGTCAAGGACGGGCGGATGAGTTACACCGACCTGGGCAAGGCCACTGGCCTGTCCACCTCGGCCGTGCACCAGCGCGTGCGCAGGCTGGAGCAGCGGGGCGTCATCCGGGGCTATGCCGCGGTGGTGGACCCCGAGGCCGTCGGGTTGCCGCTCACCGCTTTCATCTCGGTGAAACCGTTCGATCCCAGCGCCCCCGACGACATCTCGGAACGGCTCGCGGGCGTTCCCGAGATCGAGGCGTGCCACAGCGTGGCGGGCGAGGAGAACTACATCCTCAAGGTGCGCGTCGCCACCCCGCTCGAACTGGAGCACCTGCTGACCCGGATCCGTTCCCTGGCCGGCGTGTCCACGCGTACGACCGTGGTCCTGTCCACGCCGTACGAGGCCCGCCCGCCGCAGGTCTGACCCCACCCGGAGGACCGCCCGCCCGGCCCCCGCGCACGGAACGTCGCGCGCGAGGGGCGAGACTGTTCACCATGACCGAGCACAACGCCCCCACCCCTCAGGCCGCCGGACACCGCACTGTGCTGCTGCGTGGCGGAGAGGTCCACAGCCCCGCCGACCCCTTCGCCACCGCGATGGTCGTCGAACGCGGACATGTCGCCTGGGTGGGCTCCGAAGGCGCGGCCGACGCCTTCGCCTCCGGGGTCGACGAGGTGATCGACCTCGAAGGGGCACTGGTCACCCCCGCCTTCACGGACGCACACGTGCACACCACGTCCACCGGCCTCGCGCTCACCGGCCTCGACCTCTCCGGCGCGCGGAGCCTCGCCGGTGCGCTGGAGCTCGTACGGGCGCACGCCGCCGCGGCCCCGGCGGGCCGGATCCTCCTCGGGCACGGCTGGGACGCCACGCGCTGGCCCGAACAGCGGCCCCCGTCCCGCGCCGAATTCGACGAGGCGGCCGGCGGCCGGCCGCTGTACCTGCCCCGGATCGACGTCCACTCGGCCGTCGTCACCACCGCCCTCCTGGACCTCGTCCCCGGCATCACCGGCCTGGCGGGCTACCACCCGGACGCCCCGCTCACCGCCGCCGCCCATCACGCGGTACGGGGCGCGGCGCACAGCGCCGTCACCCCGGCGCAGCGCGCCGAAGCGCAGCGCGCGGCGCTCGCGCACGCCGCCTCGCTCGGTATCGGTACGGTCCACGAGTGCGCGGGACCCGGCATCTCCGACGAGGAGGACTTCACCGGCCTGCTGAAGCTGGCGGCGGAGCGTCCCGGCCCGCGCGTCTTCGGCTACTGGGCCGAGCAGGTCGCGAGTGCGAAGGACGCCGAACGTATTCGCGAACTGGGCGCGGCAGGCGCCGCCGGCGACCTCTTCGTCGACGGATCGTTCGGCTCGCACACCGCCTGCCTGCACGAGCCGTACGCCGACGCTGCCCACACCGGCGCGGCCTACCTCGACACGGCGGCCGTCGCCGCCCATGTCGTCGCCTGCACCGAAGCAGGACTCCAGGCCGGCTTCCACGCCATCGGCGACGCCGCCGTCACCTCGGTCGTCGACGGCGTGCGCGCCGCCGCCGAGAAGGTCGGCCCCGCCCGGATCCGCGCCGCTCGACACCGCGTCGAGCACGCCGAGATGCTGACCCCCGCCACGATCGCCGCCTTCGCCGAATTCGGCCTGACCGCGTCCGTGCAGCCGGCCTTCGACGCGGCCTGGGGCGACGAGGACGGGATGTACGCACAGCGCCTGGGCGCCGAGCGGGCCCGTACCCTCAACCCGTACGCCGCCCTGCTGCGCGCCGGTGTGCCGCTGGCCTTCGGCTCCGACAGCCCGGTCACCCCGCTCGACCCGTGGGGGACGGTCCGCGCGGCGGCCTTCCACCGCACGCCCGAGCACCGGATCTCCGTACGCGCCGCCTTCACCGCCCACACGCGCGGCGGCTGGCGTGCGGTTGGCCGCGACGACGCGGGCACGCTCGTACCGGGCGCCCCCGCCGACTACGCGCTCTGGCGCGCCGACGAGCTCGTCGTACAGGCGCCCGACGACCGGGTCGCCCGCTGGTCGACCGACCCGCGCTCGGGCACGCCCGGGCTGCCGGATCTCACGCCCGGCGCCGACCTCCCCGTCTGTCTGCGGACCGTGGTCTTCGGACAAACTGTTTACGTGAGACCGAACGAGTGATGTGCGCGGGCCGCGTACGGCCGATCGGTGTTCGCGAGAGGTCTCGTGTCACCTGCGTACCTTCGGCACTGACCTGGTGATTTGAGTAAACTCCCCAGGTCAAAGGGCTATTGACAGAAAGCGGCCACCGGCGGGTAGGTTCGGCGAGTCCACCGCAGGACGTCCGACCGGCAAACCTCCACGCAGTCGCCGAACGCCGCTGGGTCATGGGGTGGTGTGCCGCACCGGCGCACCAGCACTCGGAGCCAGGTTCAGCGCCCGCGCCTCGGGGGCGAGGGAAGGTTTCAGCCGAGCGGCAGGTGGGACCCGGGTGGGGCCCGGACGTTCAGTAGACAACGGCTCTCGGCCGACCCGCAGCCGGCGGGCCCGGGGCCGGCCCGAAGGACACCGGGCCCCGATCCGCAGATCGCAGAAACGACTTGTCGCTTCCTCGGGAGACATCCGTGCAGGCGCGCCGACCACGCTCGCTATGGTGGGGCAACTGTGTACGGACATTAAGGGGAAGTAGTGAACGACGGCGGTCAGAGGCGTTACGGCCCGCTCGGCAGAACCTTGGTGATCATTCCGACCTACAACGAGGCCGAGAACATCAAGCCGATCGTCTCCCGGGTGCGTGCCGCGGTGCCCGACGCGCACGTCCTGGTCGCCGACGACAACAGCCCCGACGGCACCGGCAAGGTCGCCGACGAGATCGCGGCCGTCGACGACCAGGTCCACGTCCTGCACCGCAAGGGCAAGGAAGGGCTCGGCGCGGCCTATCTGGCGGGCTTCCGCTGGGGCATCGAGCACGACTACGGCGTACTCGTGGAGATGGACGCGGACGGCTCGCACCAGCCCGAGGAGCTTCCCCGCCTGCTGACCGCCCTCAAGGGCGCCGACCTGGTCCTCGGCTCGCGCTGGGTGCCGGGCGGACGCGTCGTCAACTGGCCCAAGCACCGGGAGATGCTCTCCCGCGGCGGCAGCACCTACTCGCGGATCCTGCTCGGCGTACCCATCCGCGACGTCACGGGCGGCTTCCGGGCCTTCCGCGCCCAGACGCTGGAAGGTCTCGGTCTGGAAGACGTGGCGTCCCAGGGGTACTGCTTCCAGGTCGACCTCGCCCGCCGCGCGGTCGAAGCCGGCTACAACGTCGTCGAAGTGCCCATCACCTTCGTCGAGCGGGAGCTGGGCGACAGCAAGATGAGCCGTGACATCGTCGTCGAGGCGCTGTGGCGCGTGACGGCCTGGGGCGTCGGCTCCCGGGCGAACAAGCTGCTGGGGCGCAAGCCCTCCTGACCGGACCTTTACGCCGTCCAGGCGCCCGTACAGGCACACTGGGGGCATGACGACCGGCTCACCGCCCCCGCCCCCGACCGTTCCCCAGCGTCCCAAGCGCTCGCGCGCACGCACGTTCGTACCTCTTGGCATCGCCGCCTGGCTGGTGCTCGAGATCTGGCTGCTGACCGTCGTGGCCGGCGCCGCAGGCGGCTTCACGGTCTTCCTGCTGCTGGTCGCGGGCTTCGTGCTCGGCGCCGTGGTCATCAAGCGGGCGGGCCGCCGGGCGTTCAAGAACCTCACCGAGACGCTTCAGCGGCAGCAGGCGGGCGAGACGTCCGCCCAGCGGCAGGGGAGCAGCGGCAATGGCTTCCTGATGCTCGGCGGCCTGCTGCTGATGCTGCCCGGGATGATCTCGGACGTGGCGGGGCTGCTGCTCCTCGTACCGCCCGTACGGTCGTTCCTCGGAAGGTACGCCGAGCGTTCCCTGGAACGCAGGATGAGCGCGGCCGGCGCCGGCAGACTGGGCGACGCCTTCCAGCAGGCTCGTATTCACCGCCCGGACGGCAAGGTCGTACAGGGTGAGGTCATCAGGGACGACGGCCCGCCCGCGGGGCGGCGCGACGACGGCCCGCGGCCGCCGCTGACGCCCTGAGTCCGGTTCCCCCGTTCCCATGGCATGACAAGAGCCGCGGGGGTGTGACACAGACTCGCTGTGTCACACCCCCGCGGCTCTTGCTGTCGTGCTGACTGCCGTCAGGCGCAACGCCGGAGCGTTACGCGGACTTGCGGCTGTCCCGCGGATGCACCGCGATGTTCATGGCGCCGGATCGCAGTACCGCGAGCCTTTCGGCCAGGACCTCTTCGAGCTCCTCGCGGGTGCGCCGTTCCATGAGCATGTCCCAGTGCGTACGCGCGGGCTTGCCCTTCTTCTCCTCAGGCCCGTCGCCGTCCACCAGGAGTGCCGTGGCGCCGCACGCCTTGCACTCCCACTCCGGCGGAATTTCGGCCTCTACCGAGAACGGCATCTCAAATCGATGTCCGTTCGGGCATGCGTACTCCACCGCCTGGCGCGGGGCCAGATCGATGCCGCGGTCGGTCTCGTAGCTTGTAACCACGAGTCGCGTGCCGCGGAGAGCTCGCTCACTCATGAATCGTGCCTCCCGGGCTTGTCGCCCACAGGACAGGTGTCGCTGTCGTCGTCATCCGGTCAACGTCCGGTCGGCGGTAAAGATTCCCGTTGCGGGTCATGCGTCGCCCGTCGTGCCGCTGCTTTTCCCAAAAAGTTGGGTACCCACCAGTGCCCGGTTTGTCACTTCTGGCAGCAGATGTCACCCAGCGTTGTCGATATCCGAGCGCGCAGTAACGGTCCGCCTGGCAGGCCAAAGGCGTACACTACCGGCCTTTCACTTCAAGGTCTAAATCCGCTCCGGTACGGGGTTTCCCGCAGCCTCCACAGCCTGCCGTACGGGCACCCGTACGAGGAGGGCGAATCCCAGTGCGAAGAAGGCCACGAGCGAGATGATCGCGTCCCGATAACTGCCGGTCAGCTGGTACGCGAGGCCGAAAACCAGTGGCCCCAGCCAGCTCATGCCCCGGTCGCTCATCTCGTACACCGAGAAGTACTCCGCCTCTTTGCCGCGCGGCACCAGATGCGAGAAGAGGGAGCGGGACAGGGCTTGGCTGCCGCCGAGAACCAGGCCGATGGCCGAGGCCAGGGCGTAGAACCAGACGGGCTCCCCGGCAGGCAGGAAGTAGCCCGCGCCGATCGTCAGTGTCCATGCGGCGAGCGAGCCGAGGATGGTGCGCTTGGCGCCGAACCGCTGGGCCAGCCGGCCCATGCCGAGCGCCCCCGCCACCGCGAGCACCTGGACGAGCAGGATGGCGGTGATGAGGGTCGTCTGGTCGAGACCCAGTTCCTCGGACCCGTAGACCGACGCCTGCGAGATCACTGTCTGGACGCCGTCGTTGTAGACCAGATAGGCCAGCAGGAAGGAGAGCGTCAGGGGATGGCGGCGCATGTCCTTGACGGTCGCGACCAGCTGCCGCCAGCCCGCGCCGACCCTGCCCGCGTCCTCCTCACCGCGCGCAGCCACCCGCCGGTCGCGCAGCCGGCGCAGCGGTACGAGCGTGAAGGCGCCCCACCACAGGCCCGCCGAGGCCAGACAGATCCGTACGGCCGTGGACTCCGAGACCCCGAAACTCTCGTGACCGGAATAGAGGACCAGGTTGAGGACGAGCACGAAGGCGCCGGAGGTGTAGCCGAACGCCCAGCCGCGCGAGGACACCCTGTCGCGCTCGTGCGGCTCCGCGATCTGGGGGAGATAGGCGTTGTAGAGCACCATCGAGACGGACTGGGCGGCGTTGGCGACGATCAGCAGGAACGCGCCCAGCAGATAGCGGTCCCCGTCCAGGAAGAACATGCCCGCCGTCGCGGCCGCTCCGGTGTACGCCGCCGCGGCGAGCAGCGGCTTCTTCCGGCCCGTACGGTCGGCCACCGCGCCCACCAGGGGCATGACCAGGACGGCCACCACGACGGACAGGGAGACGGCGTACGCGAACACCGATCCCGCCCGCACCGGGATGCCCAGCGGGTGGACGAAGCCGTCCGCGTCCGCCGCGGCCTTCGCGACCGTGGTCAGGTACGGGCCGAGGAAAACGGTGAGCACGCTCGTCGAGTAGACGGAGCACGCGAAATCGTAGAAGTACCAGCCGCGTTGTTCGCGCCTGCGGCCCGCCGCCCTGTCGGGGCCGCCCGCCTCGTCCGTGCCGTCCGTACGGTCCACGGTGCCAGCGCTCACCGCGCGCCCCCTCGCTCGTCCCCGTGCCGTCGCGGGTCACGGGGCGGACGCGGAGACCGGTCGGTCAAGCCGGTCAAAGCCAAGTACCCCGCTCCGTCAGCACCGTACGCAACGTCTCGATGTGATCCGTCATGATGCCATCCACACCGAGATCGAGAAGCGCTGCCATCCGGTCCGCATCGTTGACCGTCCACACGTGGACCTGCAGGCCGAGCGCGTGTGCGGTGCGTACGAAGCGGTGATCGACGACCCTGATGCCGTTCTGGACCTCCGGAACCTGGGCGCACACCGCGCTGCGGCGCATCGCGGCGGGTATGGAGCGCGCACGCAGCCACAGCCCCAGGACGCCCGCCGTACCGAAGGAAGTGGCGAGACGGGGACCCGCCAGGCGCTGAGCCCTGGCCACCCGGTTCTCGTTGAACGACCCGACGCACACCCGGTCCCACGCGCCGGTCCTGCGGATCAGGTCGACCAGCGGCCCGAGAGCCGGCTCGGCCTTGACATCGACGTTCCAGCGCGCGTCGGGAAACTCTTCCAGCAGCTCCTCGAAGAGGGGCAGTGGTTCCTTCCCCGCCACCAGGGCACGGCTGACGTCGTTCCAGGGAAGCGCCGAAATGCGGCCCCGCGCGTCCGTCACCCGGTCGAGGGTCGCGTCGTGGAACGCTACGAGACGGCCGTCCGCCGTGGCGTGCACGTCCGTCTCGAAGTAGCGGTATCCGGCCTCGTCGGCGCGCCGGAACGCCGCCGCTGTGTTCTCCAGGCCGTCGGCCGCTCCGCCGCGATGGGCGAAGGCGAGCGGCGCGGGATGGTCGAGATAGGGATGGCGTACGCGATTCACCGGGCGATTATCGCGGCTTGTGGTGTACCGGCGGCGACGACCGTACTGCGGGCGTCCGGCGCGGGGACGGCGAAGACGCGCAGGAAGAACTGGGCCAGCGGTCCGATGGCGAGGGCGTAGACGACGGTGCCCGCACCGAGCGAGCCGCCCAGGGCGAAGCCGGTGGCGACGACCGCCACTTCCAGGGTGGTGCGTACGAGCCGGATGGAGCGCCCGGTGACGCGGTTCAGTCCGGTCATCAGCCCGTCGCGCGGACCGGGACCGAACCGGGCGGCGATGTACAGGCCCGTCGCCGCGCCGTTCAGCACGATGCCCACGATCATCAGGGGGATCTGCGCGGCCAGGCCGTGCACGCCGGGTACGACCGCGAGCGTGCCGTCCATCGCGATGCCGATCACCACGACATTGGAGACGGTGCCGAGCCCCGGCCGCTGTTTGATCGGAATCCACAGCAACAGCACCACGGCGCCGACGATGATCGAGACCACGCCGATCGTCAGCCCGGTCTTCGCGGCGAGGCCCTGGTGCAGCACTCCCCATGGTTCGAGCCCCAGGCCGGCGCGCACCAGCACCGCCGAACTCACTCCGTACAGCACGAGACCGATGTACAGCTGCGACAGCCGACGGGTGAGTTGCCTGGACACATGCGCTCCTCGACTGGAAGTGGTGGCGTTACTGGACCGCCGCATGACACTCTGTGGCTTGGCAGGAGATGCCATCCATGGCCAATTCGAGTTAGGTGGACTGGAAATTATGGCGCAGTGGACTTCGGCGGTGGGGGCAGCTCAGCTCGCCAGGCAGCTCAACGCCCAGCAGCCGCGCCCGGCCGGCCCCGGCACGCGCAAGCCGCCGGCCTACCGCGCCCTCGCCGACGGCATAAGGCTGCTGGTTCTCGAAGGCCGGGTGCCGGTCGCCGCGCGGCTTCCCGCCGAGCGCGAGCTGGCGGTGGCCCTGGCCGTCAGCCGTACGACCGTGGCCGCGGCGTACGAGGCCCTGCGCGCCGAGGGCTTCCTGGAGTCGCGCAGGGGAGCCGGCAGCTGGACCGCCGTTCCCGCGGGCAACCCGCTGCCCGCACGCGGCCTCGAACCCCTGCCGCCCGAATCCCTCGGTTCGGTGATCGACCTGGGCTGCGCCGCGCTGCCCGCGCCCGAGCCGTGGCTCACCAGAGGCGTCCAGGGCGCGCTGGAGGAGCTGCCGCCGTACGCGCACACCCACGGCGACTACCCGGCGGGCCTGCCCGCCCTGCGTCAGATGCTCGCCGACCGGTACACGGCGCGCGGCATTCCCACCATGCCCGAGCAGATCATGGTCACCACGGGGGCGATGGGCGCGATCGACGCGATCTGCCATCTCTTCGCGGGGCGCGGCGAACGGATCGCCGTCGAGTCACCGTCGTACGCCAACATCCTTCAGCTGATGCGCGAGGCGGGCGCCCGGCTCGTTCCCGTAGCGATGGCCGAGGGGCTCACCGGCTGGGATCTGCCGCGCTGGCGACAGGTCCTGCGCGACGCCGCCCCTCGACTCGCGTACGTCGTCGCCGACTTCCACAATCCGACCGGCGCGCTGGCCGACGAGGACCAGCGGCGCGGGCTCGTCGACGCGGCGCGCTCGGCCGGGACCGTACTCGTGGTGGACGAGACCATGACCGAGCTGTATCTGGACGCGGATGTCGACATGCCGCGGCCGGTCTGCGCCTTCGACCCGTCGGGCAGCACGGTCCTGACGGTGGGCTCCGCGAGCAAGGCCTTCTGGGCGGGCATGCGCATCGGCTGGGTGCGGGCGGCGCCCGATGTGATCCGCAGCCTCGTGGCTGCACGCGCGTACGCGGACCTCGGTACGCCCGTCCTGGAACAGCTCGCCATCAACTGGCTGATGAGCACGGGCGGCTGGGAACAGGCCGTCGAGATCCGTCGCACCCAGGCACGCGAGAACCGCGACGCGCTGGTGGCGGCGGTGCGCAGGGAGCTGCCGGACTGGGAGTTCGACGTACCGAGCGGAGGGCTGACGCTCTGGGTCCGTACCGGAGGCCTGTCGGGTTCGCGGCTCGCCGAGATGGGTGAGCGCGTCGGTGTACGGGTCCCTTCCGGGCCGCGCTTCGGGGTCGACGGGGCCTTCGAGGGGTACGTGCGGCTGCCGTTCACTGTCGGCGGCCCGGTGGCGGACGAGGCCGCGGTGCGGCTCGCGGCGGCCGCGAGGCTGGTCGAGAGCGGAGTGAGCAACGGCGCCGAGGCCCCGCGGACGTTTGTCGCCTGACGGGGTGTCGGGCCCTTCCTGAACGCTCCCTTGTCAGCCCTCGGCCGGCACCGGCTCCGGTTCCTGCGCAGGGGGCTGGATCCGGGGCTGTACCCCGGTGTCTCCACCCGTGGGAAGAACGAGCTCGGGAAGCAGCTCGATGACGGCCTGCCGGTGTGCCTCGCTCGTCGCGTCGTCGTACGGATCGGGCGTCGCCGGAACCTGGAGCCGCATCACGGGACCCGTACCGAGCCGTACGTAACCGCGGCCCGGCGGGGTGTCGCGTGTGGGTGTGGTGTGCGGCGGTTCCCCCAGCACGAATTCGATCTGCCCGGGAACGGCCGCACCGAGCGCCACGCGCGCGCGTGTGTGGGACCGTACGGTCTCGCTGAGAGCGTCCATGGCGTCGAACTGCTCGGCCACCACGACGGTCACATTCGCCGCCCTGCCGTGCCGCAGTGGCACCTGGAGCAGTTGCTGGGGATCGGTGCGCCCGTCGGCGGCCGCCAGATGACCGAACACACTCGGCCGGTCCAGCAGGATCCACAGCGGGCGTTTCGTGTCTTCCGGGGTGGGGTGCCCGGCCTGCCGGGCGCGGTTCGCGGCGATCAGCCGCCGCTCGGTCTCGTGCGCGGCCCATTCCAGGCTTGCGAGCGCTCCCGGGAGGCTGCATTCGACCGCCAGGACGCCGCTCCTTCCCGTGAGGCACGCGTACTCGCCGGTGCCGCTGCCTTCGACGATCACCACGTCGCCGTGCTGAAGGGCCTGCAGAGCGATCGAGCGCAGCAGGCTGCTCGTGCCGCTTCCGGGCTGCCCCACGGCGAGCAGATGCGGTTCTGTGGAACGCGTCCCCGTCCGCCAGATCACCGGAGGGGCGTCGTACGTCCTGTCGCCCTCCATGACGGGCACGGTCCGCTGCACCGCGTCGGCGTCGGTGAAGCCCAGCACCGTCTCGCCGGGCGCGGTGACGAAACGCTGGGCGGCGATGGACGTGGGCAGCGGGGGCAGCACCGTCATGACGAGCTGGTTGCCCTCCTCGTCCCACTCGAAGTGGTACTCGCGGCCGCGGCCCGACTTGGCGTGCAACAACTGCTCGATGCGCGCGCGGGACGAGGCCTCGCCATCGGTGAAGTACGCCGGGTAGCGCACCAGGAGACGGACGAGCCGGCCGTCGTCGAAGTCGTACTCGGGGAACGCCTTGTCCCATTCACCGCCGTGGGTGAACAGCGGGCTGGGGTGCTCGGCCACCGAGAAGTACGGCACCAGGGCCTCGTAGAGGGCCCTGAGCCGGTCGCTCTCGGCCTCGGTGGGGCCGCTCTGCGCGGCGGTGCGTTCCCGTCCTTTCCAGGCGGCCGCGGCCATCACCGTGATCAGGGCGAGCAGCGGCCCGTACGGGATGAGCGCGACCACCAGGACAACGGCCGCCACCACGAACAGCGCGGGACCACGCCTGTCCTTGGGCGTATCGGTCCATTTGCGCCGGCCGGCGGCGGCCAGCTGCCGCAGACCACGGGTGATGGTGATCAGCGGGTGGAGAACGTCGGTGGCGCTGTCGGCTGCGGTGCGCGCGATCTCGCGGCTGCGGGTGATCGAGGCACTGCCGCTGCTCAGAATGCGAGGGAGTTGACGAGGTCGCCGGGCCACTTCGGTCTCCTGGGGGTGTTGAGCGGTTACGGCAGGTCAGAGCTTGATCCCGCCCAGAAGACCGGCGAGGCTCGCGCCTCCGGCCTTGATGCTCGGTGCAATGGCTGTGCCCGCGAGGTAGAAGCCGAACAGTGCGCAGACGAGGGCGTGCGACGCCTTGAGGCCGTCTTTCCGGAAGAAGAGAAAGACGATGATGCCGAGAAGCACGACGCCTGAGATGGACAGGATCATGAGGTTCTCCTGGTTGAGGGGACAGTCACCATGAGTTCTTCCAGGCTCACAGGATGTATCTATACGGCAAAAGGTGCAAATGGGTTACTTTTCAGGTTTTTCACTGGAGTGGCCGATGTGGCTCGCTTCGGGTCGGCTCGCCCTGATCTTTGCCGCCGCCGGGCCGCGTCATGTCGGCGAGCGGGCAGTACCCTGACGATTCACTCGTTCGGCGCTGGTGCCGTACGTACAGGTCACAGCAGTGAACGGCAGTGGAAGGCGGTCCGTCCGATGAGCGAAACCCCGGATCCCGAGGTGGTCGAACTGGCCGGCAAGGTCTTCGACCTGGCGCGCCAGGGAGAGACCGAGGCGCTCGCCGCGTACGTCGACGCGGGCGTGCCCGCGAACCTCACCAACGACCGGGGCGACACCCTCGTGATGCTCGCCGCCTATCACGGCCACGCCGCCGCCGTGGAGGCCCTGTTGAGCCGTGGGGCCGACCCCGACCGGGCCAACGACCGCGGCCAGACGCCGCTCGCCGGCGCGGTCTTCAAGGGCGAGGAAGCGGTGGCCCGCGCCCTGGTCGAGGGAGGCGCCGACCCGGCCGCCGGAACGCCGTCCGCGGTGGACACCGCCCGCATGTTCGACAAGAAGAACCTGCTGGAGCTCTTCGGGGCCCAGTGACCGGGTCGCCGTAAATGTGGTCGCGTCGGCGAAATGGCTGGGTCATCATGACGTCGGATTCACATGCACGTGATGCGGGCAGAAGTTGCCGGATCACGGGGAATGTGAGCGGGCCCACTCCGGGCCACCGACGAGAGGCAGAGGAAGATGGTCTACAGCGAGCAAGAGTCGACGGCGTACGCCCGGACATGTTGCCGCGCGGCCTAGACACGGCACGTATCCCGGTTGCGTCGACAGCTTGATGTGAGGCTTTTTTCCATGTTCGATCCAGTCATAGCGCCGAGCGGTACGCTGCTCGGCCTCCTGCAGAGGGGCCGCGGCGACGGCACACTGCACGCGCTCGCCGCGCCCCGCCCCGAAGCGCTCGCGGCTCTCAACCACTGCGTTCTCGACGACCCCCGCCACGACTGGCAGGTCGAGAACCGCTCGCTCTACTACGCGCGCCTTTACCTGGATCTCAACGGCGGGCTCGAAGCGATCGAGCAACACCTCTTCGACCCGGAGGACCTCGTCGACGACGACGAGGGCAGGACCGGCCTGGCGCTCGCCGTGCTGGGCCACCTCGCCTCGTACGGCAGGGACGACGCTCTCGTACTGCTGCGCAGGTACGCCAGGACCGGCGCCAACTGGGCGTGGGCCCTCGACGAGCTCGCCCTGCGCGACGACGACGCCGGACTGCGCGGCCTCGCCGCGGCCGTCCTCGCCCGGTTCCCCGGCACCCCGGAGGGCGAGGCCGAGCTGTCCGCCGCCGTACGGGACGCCTTCGAGCCGCGACCCTGGCGGCTGTGGTCCGAGGACCCGCGCGAAAGCATCGGTGCCCGCGTGCGGGCGGCCGGTGAACAGGGCTCCTTCCACCGCTGGCAGCGGCAGATGCGGCCGACGGGGCCACGCCCCGGCTGGAGCGTCCAGGCCGTGTTCGACTGGGCCCAGCAGGGCCTCGACCGCGGTACGCCGCTCCATGTGCCGGCCGCCAGGTGTCTGACCGCCGTTGCCGGACCCGCGGACCGGTCCGCCATCGTCGAGACCGCGCGCGGCGGCCAGGACGGCGCGCGCTGCACAGCGCTGCACTACCTCGCCGAAGCGCGGGACCCCGTCGTGCTCGACCTCATCGAAGCGGCGGCGCAGAGCCCTTCCCGTACCGTCGCGGACGCCGCGGTCGCCGCCTTCGAGCGGATGTGCGGCGCCGACGCGGTGGACCGCGCGCGGGGCTGGGTGCATCGGCCCGACGCCCTCGGTGCGTCGGCGGCCGGCGTGCTCGCCTGCCGGGGCGCGGCGCAGGACGCCCCGCTCGTGCTCGGTGCACTGCGGGAGACCGTACGGGCGGACGGGCCGGACGCACCGCTCCTGTGGAACCTCGTGGACGGGGCGGGGCGACTCGGCATCTGCGCCGCGGCGCCCGTACTGCGCCACGTCTACCGGGAGACGGCCTCCTCGCACCTGCGCGGCCGCGCGGCGCGCGCCCTGGCCGCCACCGACCCCTCGTACGCCACCGGCTTCGCTGTCGAGTGCCTGTGGGACTGCGAGGAAACGACCAGAGAAGTGGCCGCGCGGCATGCCGAGACCGGCGACGCGCGCGTGGCGGAGCGACTGCGGCGGCTCGCCGCCGACCCGGCCGAGGAGGCCGAGGTCCAGACCGCCGTACGCAGCAGGATCGGGCCGGACGCGCCCGCTGTCTGAGCGGGCGAGAGGGCGGCGCGTGGCGGGCACGGGGGCCAGCCGCTCGCAGGACGTTCCACGCCCGCATCGTCCACCGACATGACGCCGGAAGCCCAGCCGGCCCCGTGGACGCGGTTGGGGTGTGTCCTGAGCTCCCCCAAAACCACCCAGCCCGTCCGGCGTTTGAGGACCGGGGTCTGGGGCGGAGCCCCAGTTACGGGAAGGGGCGGGGTGGGGAAAGGACTCTCCGGACCCGGCCCGGCCCCGGCCCCGAGCGCGCCATGCGGTTCGCGGCATCGGGGGACTCCTCCGAAGGGCTCGCGACCGGCGCGCCACCGGGGCACGAACCCGAGCAACCCCCGCCCCTTGCCAGAATGGGGAAATGAGCGGGCGCTGGGAATTCTGGATCGACCGTGGCGGCACCTTCACCGACGTAGTGGGACGACGGCCCGACGGGCGGCTCGTCACCCGCAAACTGCTCTCGCACAACCCGGAGCGCTACCGGGACGCGGCCGTCGCCGGAATCCGGCTGATGCTGGAGCTCGGGCCCGACGACCCGGTCCCGGCCGACCGGATCAACACCGTGAAGATGGGCACGACGGTCGCCACCAACGCGCTCCTGGAGCGGCGCGGGGAGCCGACCGTACTGGTCATCACCGAAGGCTTCAAAGACGCCCTGCGCATCGCCTACCAGAACCGCCCCCGCCTCTTCGACCGCCACATCGTGCTGCCCGAGGCGGTGTACGAGCGTGTCGTGGAGGTCCCGGAACGGATCGACGCGCACGGAGTGACCGTACGGCCGCTGGACCTCGCGGCCGTCACCGAGAAACTGCGCTCCGCGCGGAGCGACGGTTTCCGCAGCGCCGCCGTCGTGCTGATGCACGGCTACCGTCATCCCGCGCACGAGTCCGCAGTCGCCGCCGTGGCGCGTGAACTCGGGTTCACCCAGGTGAGCTGTTCGCACGAGGTCAGCCCGCTGATCAAGCTGGTGCCGCGCGGTGACACGACCGTCGTGGACGCGTACCTCTCGCCGATCCTTCGCCGGTACGTCGACGAGGTCGCCGAGGAACTGCGAGGCGTGCGCCTGATGTTCATGCAGTCCAACGGCGGACTGCGCGAGGCCGCACACTTCCGCGGAAAGGACGCCGTGCTTTCGGGCCCCGCGGGTGGCGTCGTAGGAATGGCGCGTACATCCCAGCAGGCCGGGTTCGATCGTGTCATCGGCTTCGACATGGGCGGCACGTCCACCGATGTGTCGCACTACGCCGGCACGTTCGAAAGGGACTTCGGTACGCAGGTCGCGGGCGTACGCATGCGCGCTCCGATGATGAACATCCACACCGTCGCGGCGGGCGGCGGCTCGGTGCTGCACTTCGACGGCCAGCGCTACCGCGTCGGTCCCGACTCGGCGGGCGCCGTCCCTGGGCCCGCCTGCTACCGGCGCGGCGGCCCCCTCACGGTCACCGACGCCAATGTCATGCTCGGGCGCGTCCAGCCGGACCACTTCCCCGCCGTCTTCGGACCGCACGGCGACCAGCCCCTGGACGCCGGGACAGTGCACCGCCGGTTCGCGCGGCTCGCCGACGACGTCGCGGAAGCGACCGGTGTACGGCGCAGCCCCGAGGAGGTCGCGTCGGGGTTCCTCGACATCGCTGTGCTCAACATGGCGAACGCCGTCAAGAAGATCTCCGTACAGCGTGGTCACGACATCACCCGCTACGCCCTCACCAGCTTCGGCGGCGCGGGCGGACAGCACGCGTGCGCGGTCGCCGACGCGCTGGGCGTCAACACGGTCGTCGTGCCGCCGCTGGCCGGCGTGCTTTCCGCGTACGGCATCGGGCTGGCCGACGCCACCGCCATGCGCGAGCAGTCGGTCGAGGCGCGCCTCGACGAGGGGACGCTCGGGCGCGTACGGGAACTGTGCGACCGGCTGGCCGGACGTACCCGCGAGGAACTGCGCGCCGACGGCATCGCGGACACGGCGATCAGCACCCACGCGCGCGTGCTGATCCGGTACGCAGGTACGGACTCGAGCCTCCCGGTGGCCCTGAGCAGCGTCCAGGACATGACCGAGTCCTTCGAAGCGGACCACCGCGCGCGGTACGCCTTCACCATGGACAAGCCGCTGGTGGTGGAAGCCGTCTCGGTCGAGGCCGTGGGCGTGGCGGGACCGAGCGTTCACGGGAACGTCACGCAAGGGCGCACGCACACGGGAACATTGAGGCCCCGTTCGACGGTACGGATGTTCACCGAGGGGCGCCGGCAGGACACCCCGCTGTACCGGCGCGACGACCTGCGGCTCACAGACACCGTCGAAGGACCCGCCGTCATCGCCGAGGACGACGCCACCACCGTCGTCGACCCCGGCTGGCAGGCGTCCGCCGGAGAACGGGGGCATCTGCTGCTCACGCGCGTGCGCCCGCGTCCCGGCACGACGGCGGTCGGCACGGACGTGGACCCCGTCATGCTGGAGGTGTTCAACAACCTCTTCATGGCCATCGCCGAGCAGATGGGCGTACGCCTCGAAAACACCGCCCACTCCGTCAACATCAAGGAGCGGCTGGACTTCTCCTGCGCACTCTTCGACGCGGACGGCAATCTCATCGCGAACGCCCCGCACATTCCCGTACACCTGGGTTCGATGGGGGAGTCCATCAAGGAGGTGCTGCGGCGCAATAAGGGGGCCATGCGCCCCGGGGACGTGTACGCCATCAACGACCCGTACCACGGCGGCACACACCTGCCCGACGTCACCGTGGTGACACCCGTATTCGACGCCGACGGCGGGCCGTTGCGCTTTCTGGTGGCCTCGCGCGGACACCATGCCGAGATCGGCGGCATCACCCCCGGCTCCATGCCCGCCTTCAGCCGTACCGTGCACGAAGAGGGGGTCCTTTTCGACAACTGGCTTCTCGTGAGGGACGGCAGGCTGCGTGAGGACGAGACGCGTCAACTGCTTGCCACCGCCGCGTACCCGTCGCGAGATCCGGACACCAACCTGGCCGACCTGCGCGCGCAGATCGCCGCCAACGAGAAGGGCATCGCCGAACTGCGGCGCATGGTGGACCAGTTCGGACTCGATGTGGTCCAGGCGTACATGCGGCACGTGCAGGACAACGCCGAGGAATCCGTGCGCCGTATCGTCGCCGGACTGCGGGACGGCGAGTACCGCTACGAGACGGACAGCGGAGCCGTCATCCAGGTCGCCCTGCGCGTGGACCGCGAGACACGCAGCGCGGTGCTGGATTTCACCGGTACGGCGCCTCAGCAGGCGGGGAACTTCAACGCCCCCAAGTCGGTGGTCATGGCGGCCGTTCTGTACGTCTTCAGGACGCTCGTCGCCGACGACATCCCTCTCAACAGTGGCTGCCTCGAACCGCTGGAGGTGCGGGTCCCTGAGGGCTCCATGCTCGCGCCCGCCTATCCGGCGGCGACCGTCGCGGGCAACGTTGAGACTTCGCAGGCGGTGACCGGCGCCCTGTACGCCGCGCTCGGCGTCCAGGCCGAGGGCTCGGGAACCATGAACAACGTCACTTTCGGCAATGACCGCGTGCAGTACTACGAGACCGTGGCGAGCGGCTCGGGGGCGGGCGACGGATTCGACGGGGCCGACGCCGTGCAGACCCATATGACCAACTCGCGCCTCACCGACCCCGAAGTGCTGGAGTGGCGTTACCCGGTGCGCCTGGACGGCTTCTCCGTACGGGAGGGCAGTGGGGGAGCCGGCCGGTGGCGGGGCGGCTGCGGGGTGGTGCGCAGGATCCGGTTCCTGGAACCCATGACGGTGGCGCTGCTCTCCGGCCACCGACGCGTCCCGCCGTACGGCATGGCGGGCGGCGGGCCCGGAGCGACCGGCAGCAACCTCGTCGAGCGCGCCGACGGTACGGTCACGCCGCTGGAGGGCTGCGACACGGCCGAAGTCGGGCCGGGGGACGTCCTGGTGATCCGGACGCCCGGCGGGGGCGGATACGGCGCCCCTGGCGGCTCCTGAGGGGTTCTGAGGGCTCTCAGCGCCTTCCCGCGGGGACGAAACGGATCGGCGTACCGGGCGCGGCCTGCGCCGCCGCGGCGAGACCGGACTCCTTGACCACCGCGATCACCGGATATCCGCCCGTGGTGGGGTGGTCGGCCAGGAAAACCACAGGACGCCCGTCCGGCGGCACCTGCACCGCGCCGAGCACCATGCCCTCGCTGGGAAGTTCACCGCACACGGCGCGCTCCAGAGGGGGGCCGTCCGTGCGCAGCCCGATGCGGTTGCTCTCGGAGGAGACCCGGTAGACCGCTGTGGCCAAGGTGTGCAGCGACCGTGCGGTGAACCAGTCCGTACGCGGTCCGGGACCGAACCGCAGCACCAGTTCGCGCGGGGGCCCCTGCCAGGGCACGGCATCGGCGTACACCGGTGTCCCCGTCTCGCCGCCCAGCGGCAGCACCGCACCGTCGGTCAGGGGCGCGGGACCCAGTCCGGACAGCAGATCGGTGGAGCGGCTGCCCAGCACGGGTTCGCAGGCGATCCCTCCGGCGAACGCGACATAGCTCCGTACACCGTCCGTCACCTGCCCCACCTCCAGTACCGCTCCCGCCGCCACGCGCACCGGTGCGCCCCAGGCGGCGGGGCGGCCGTCCACGGTGACCGGGCACGGCGCACCGGTGACTGCCACGGTCACGGCACAACGCGGCCGCAGCGCACAGCCGTTCAGAGTCGTCTCCAGGACGGCCGCCTCCGCGTGATTGCCCACCAGCCGGTTCGCGAGCTCGCTCGCGGGCCTGTCCAGCGCGCCCGAGCGCGGCACCCCCAGGTGAGCGTGACCGGACCGCCCCTGGTCCTGTACGGACGTCAGAGCACCCGCCCGTACCACCGCGAAAGCCCGGTCCGTCACAGCTCCTCCGGTACGAAGCGCACCCGCGCGCCCGGCGTGAGCAGAGCGGCGGGCACGCGCGCGTGGTCCCACAACACGGCCCGCGTGGAGCCGATGAGCTGCCAGCCACCGGGGGACGAGCGCGGGTACACCCCCGTGTACGCGCCGGCCAGGGCGACGGCGCCCGCCGGCACCGCTGTGCGCGGCGTGGCCCTGCGCGGCACGGCGTACCGCTCGGCGAGACCGGTCAGATAGCCGAACCCGGGAGCGAACCCGCAAAACGCCACCCGGAAGCCGGTCCCCGAATGGATCCGGCCCACCTCGCCGCGGGGCACGCCCCACAGCTCGGCCACCGCCGCGAGATCGGGACCGTCGTAACGCACCGGGATCTCGATCGCGCGCTGGACGCCGGGCGACAGCGGCGGAATCTCCCAGCCGGCCAGGTGCTCCGCGAAGCGCCCGGGATCGTCGAGGCCGTCGAGCAGCACGGTGCGCGCCGCGGGCACGATCTCCCGCACGGCGGGGAGCGTGCCCGCCGCCCGGCGCCGCAGCAGTTCCGCGTGGAGCGCCTCCACCTCCTCGCCGCTGCCGAGTTCCACCAGGAGAGCGCGGTCACCGGCGGGCAGTGCCCGCATGGTGCTCATACGAAGGCCTCCACCCGGACGCCCGCGGCCTCCAGACGTTCCCGTACGCGGCGGGCCAGGCCGACGGCTCCCGGAGTGTCACCGTGCAGGCACAGTGAGCGGGCACGCACGCCTACTGGGCGGCCGCAGTGCGAAGTGACGACGCCGAACCGGGCCATGGAGAGGGAGCGTTCAACGACCGTTCCCGGGTCCGTGACAACGGCGTTCTCCTGTCCGCGCGGAACCAGCGTCCCTTCCGGCGTGTACGCGCGATCCGCGAACGCCTCGGTGACGACCGGCAGCCCGGCCTTCGCGGCAATGTCCAGGAAGCGCGATCCGGGCAGTCCCAGGACCGGCCGTTCGCCGCCGGCGAGCAGTACACCGTCGACGACAGCGGTGGCCTGTTCCTCGTCGTGCACCACACGGTTGTAGAGCGCGCCGTGCGGTTTGACGTACGAGACGTGCGATCCGGCCGCTCGCGCGAACACCTCCAGTGCGCCTATCTGGTAGGCGACTTCGGCGGCGAGTTCGTCCGAAGGGACGTCCATAGAGCGCCGCCCGAAGCCGGCCAGATCGCGGTACGACACCTGGGCACCGATCCGCACCCCGCGCTCGGCCGCGAGGTCGCAGACGCGGCGCATGGTCGCCGCGTCACCGGCGTGGAAGCCGCAGGCGACGTTGGCGCTGGTGACGACGGACAGCAGCTGTTCGTCGTCGGTCAGCCGCCAGCGTCCGAAGCCCTCCCCGAGGTCGGCGTTGAGATCGATCGAAACCGAGGTCATGTACGGATCCGTCTCCTGTCAGGCCACGCGGAACTGTTCGTCGCGGGCATCGGTGATGAACATCTGGCCCGGTGCGTGGGTGATCGCGAAGGGCGGCCGTGAGGCCATGACCGCAGCCTGCAGTGTCACCCCGCACGCCCAGAACACGGGAATGTCGCCCGGCTGCGCGTCCACCGGATCGCCGAAGTCCGGCCGCCCGAGGTCCGCGATGCCGAGGCCGCCCGGCTCACCGCAGTGCACCGGACTGCCGTGTACGTCGGGCAGCAGGGCGCTCTCCCGGACCGCAGCGGCGAGATGGTCCGGGGGAACAGGGCGCATGGACACCACCATCGGGCCATGCAGCCGTCCCGCCGGACGGCACGGGCGGCTCGTCGTGTACATCGAGACATTGCGCCCCTGTTCGATGTGACGCATCGGCACACCGGCTTCCGACAGGGCCGTCTCGAAGGTGAAGCTGCACCCGATGAGGAAGGACACCAGATCCGTGCGCCAGTGGCCGGTCACCTCGGTGGGCTCGTCGACGAGTTCACCGTGCTGCCAGACCCGGTAGCCGGGCAGGTCGGTGCGCAGATCGGCGCCCGGTGCCAGCGGCGTGCTCCAGGACCCGGCGTCGGTCACGTCCAGCACCGGGCAGGGCTTCGGATTGTGCTGGCAGAAGAGCAGCACTTCGTACGCCCAGTCCGCGGGCACCGACAGGAGGTTCGCCTGCGCGTGTCCGGGCGCCCAGCCGGCGGTGGTCGACCTGGTCCCCGCACGGAACAGCTCGCGCGCTTCCCGGGAGCTCTCGCCCGTCGTTCCCCTGTGCGTCGCCGTGACGTTCACTGGAGCTCCCTTCCGCGCGTCTCGGGCAGCCCGAACAGTGCCAGTACGGCGAGCCCGTAACCGACCGCGCCGAAGATCAGCGCCCCTCCGACTCCCCAGCTGCCCGCCAGGAAGCCGACGAGGGTCGGGAAGAACGCGCCCACGGCACGGCCCGTGTTGTACGTGAACCCCTGACCGGTCCCGCGAACCGCCGTCGGATAGAGCTCACTGAGGAACGAACCGAAACCGCTGAAAATGGCCGACATACAGAACCCCAGGGGGAAGCCCAGGACGAGCACCACACTGTTCGCCCCGGAGGGGATGTTCGTGTAGGCGGCGATGCAGGCCGCCGACAGGAACGCGAAGAGCGCGATGTTCTTCTTGCGGCCCAGTTTGTCGGTGAGGTAGCCACCCGTGAGGTAGCCGATGAAGGCACCCGAGATGAGGAACGTCAGATAGCCGCCCGTGCCGACGACGGTAAGCCCACGCTCCGTCTTGAGGTAGGTGGGCACCCACGTGGCGAGCGTGTAATAGCCGCCCTGCACACCGGTGGAGAGCAGTACTGCGAAGAGTGTGGTGCGCAGCAGGTCCTTCTTGAAGATGGCCGTGAAGGAGCCCTTGTCGCTGCTCGCGAGACGCCGCTGTGTCGCTTCCGGTGCGTCGCTGACGTGGCGGCGTACCCAGATCACCAGAAGCGCCGGAAGAGCGCCGGTCCAGAACATCACGCGCCAGGCCGTGTCCGGGTCCAGGAACTGGAAGACCACCGTGTAGACGATGACCGCGAGCGCCCAGCCGATCGCCCAGGAACTCTGGATGGCGCCGAGCGTACGGCCGCGGTGCTTGGCCGAGGAGTACTCGGCGACCAGGATCGCGCCGACCGCCCACTCGCCGCCGAAACCGAGCCCCTGGAGCGCGCGGAAGACAAGCAGCGTCTCGTAGTTGGGTGCGAACCCGCACAGGACGGTGAACAGCGCGTACGTGATCACCGTGATCATCAGCGCCTTCACCCGGCCTATGCGGTCGGCGGCGATGCCCGCGATGGCGCCGCCGATCGCGGAGACGACCAGAGTGACGGTCGTGAGGAGGCCGGTCTGCCCTGTGCTGAGGCTGAAGTACGCGGAGATCGCGACCATGCTCAGCGGCAGGGTGAAGAAGTCGTAGGAGTCGAGGGCGTATCCGCCGAACGCTCCGCCGAAGGCGCGGCGGCCGCGCGGTCCAAGCGCGCGCAGCCAGGCTAACGCACCGCTGTCGTCAGGGAGTTCGTCCTGTTTCGGCTGTGCCTGAGTGGTACTCATCTGCACCTCGCAGCAGGGAGGAGGGTGGAGGAGTGCGCTGGAGACCGTGCGGTGACGCCAAGGTAGGGGATTGTTGAACGATCCGACAAGAGTCATGTCGGGTCGTTCTTGCTTCTACGATGAACACCGCGCGCCCGGCGATAGCGGCCGGTGCGGGGAGCTGAGGGAGAGAGGCGCTGTGAGGACCACGGAGTCCGAGGCCGGCGGGCTGGCCGACGACCGCCCGCTGCTGGGCCGCACCAGCACGGCGGAGCGAGTCGCGGACATCCTCCGCACCCGCATCGCCGAGGGCTACTTCCCGCCGGGGGAGCGCCTTTCGGAGGACAGCATCGGCAAGGCGCTCGGCGTCTCGCGCAACACGCTGCGCGAGGCGTTCCGGCTGCTGACCCACGAGCGGCTGCTCGTTCACCAGCTCAACCGCGGAGTCTTCGTCCGTGTCCTCGCCGTAGAGGACGTAGAGGACATTTACCGCATCAGGCGACTGATCGAATGCGCTGTCGTCCGCGGACTCGGCACGCCGCCCTTCCCTCTCGACGGCCTCGACAAGGCCGTCCGCAACGGCGAGCGGGCCGCGGCTCAAGGGGAGTGGAAGGGTGTATCGACGGCCAACATCCACTTCCACCGCGAACTCGTCGCCCTCGCCGCCAGCCCGCGCACCGACGAGCTGATGCGCAGCGTCCTGGCCGAACTGCGCCTCGCGTTCCACGTGGTGGCCGATCCGCGTCAGCTGCACGAGCCTTATCTCGTACGGAATCGGCAGATTCTGGAATGTCTGCGCACGGGCGACAATACGGCCGGCGAAAGGTTGCTCGCCGGCTATCTCGACGACTCGCGCACTCAGCTCGTCGAGGTGTACGCACGCCACATCGAGACCGGGAACTGGGAGACATGAGGGGCTTGTCGCCCCGCTGACCCGGTCCTGCGCGTGCGGTCGCTTCTGCGCCGTTTCGACCGTTGTCAGTGCGAGGACCTAATCTGTGCCACGTGACTTCGCCTGCATCGACGGAATTCGTTCCGCCCCAGCTCAGCGCGGGGCCGCGGCCCGCACAGGGCCCGGCCGCCGACGAGGGGCTCGCGCGGCGGCTCCGCGCGCTCGCCTGCACGGCGCCGCTGCACGATCTCGACGTACGCAAGGCGAATCTCGCGGGTGAGTACTCGGGCTACGCGATGGCGGAAATCGCGCTCGCCGCGATCGACCTGGTCACACTCAACATGGACTTCGACACGGGCGCAGACCACGAGCAGATAGTGGCCAGGCTGCTTCCGCGCGTCGCCGCCCAGGCGCCGCGCCGCCCGCTCGCCGAGCATGAGCGCGTCGCCCGCTGGGTGCTGGAGAACCTGATCAACGTCGGAAGCGTGGACCGCGGCTTCCGTGCGGTTTATGGCACTTTCGGCCCCGACGGTGCTTATGTGCGCAGGGACTACGACTTCAAGCTCATCGAGGAGGTTCCCGGGTACGGCGGCAACGTCTATCTGCGGACCACCGACGAGGCGGTCAACGTCCTCGTCGGCGCCCTCGACACGGACGTTACCAGCGCGCAGATCGCCGCCGAGGTCAAGCTCGAAGTCCTGATCAGCCGGGGCCGGCTCGCCGACGCCCAGCTCGCCGCCGAACAGGCCCGCTACCGGACCGTGCAGTACGCCGAGACGCTCCGCAGGACACTGGAGGCGACCCGGCGCAACGTGCGCGCCGTCGACTGGCTCAACTCCGTGCCCGACATGATCGCCGAGGCGCTCGACCACGTCGCCGACCGGTACCGGCACGAGAACGCGATCCTCACCAACATCCGCAAGGCGCGCGACGAGGCCGAAGAGCCGGAGCACAAGCGACGCGCGGCCGAGCTCGTCGACATCGTCAAGGACTGCATCCGCAGGCACACGCAGCTCCAGTCCCGGCTGCTGGACGCGGGACCGCTGTTCCGCGCGGAGCAGGACCGCCAGGCCTTCGCCGCGCCCACGGCGCGGACGGGACTCGACCTGTACGGCCAGCTCGTCGCACCGCTGCTGCCCCTGCCGGTCGAGCAGGCGATCCGGGTCACCGACGCCTTCTTCGCGCGCGGCACCGGGCTGCGCACGCCCGTGTCGGTACGCGTCGGGGACCTCGTCGACATACTGCTGACGCCGCCGGTGGAGCGGGATCATCTGGGCGCCGAGATGGAGGAGCCCGACCTGATCGCCACCCCCGACGACAGCCGGTTCAGCGAGGAACAGCTGGCGAGCGCGATGGAGCTGCTCGACCTGCCGCACGACGCGCCGCGCAGGCTGTCCGGGCTGCTGGCCGAGGCACGTGACCGCGACCCGGAGCTTCCGTACCTCGTCGCGCTGCTCGCGGTCCACGCGGCGAGCCCGCCGGTCGGCACGGCGTACCGGCAGGGCGAGAAGCGGTTGCTGTTCGCGGTTGACGACGGTACCGAGCTCGACGACCCGGAGTTCGGCGGCGCCGACCTGATAGTGGGCATGGCCCTGTTGGACGCCGCCGGGATGACCGCGGACCGGACGGAGGCGGCATGACCGCGACCGCCCCTGCGACAGCACACACCGGCGGCCCCGCGCCGCATTCCCGTGCGCCGCACGGGCGGCCGCCGGGTGGTGAAGGTGCTGCCCTTGCCGGGATTCCGGGCGCTCCACGCGCGGGGCGCGCCATCCCGTCCGTACCTGAAACCAAGAACTTCCGTACCGAGGAGCAGCAGCCGTGAGCGACCACCACGCAGAGCACACCGACGCGTGGACCGAGCGAGCCGACAGCGACGCAACAGCAACCGCAACAGCAACCGCAACAGCAACCGCAGCGGCCACGGCCGAGCCCGCCGAGTCCGCCGAGGTGTCCGCGACCGCTCCCTCGCCCGCCGCGCACGGCACCGTCACGCCCGCCGACGCGGCCGACGCCGCCCGGCTCGTGTCCTTCGGGCTCCAGCCCAAGCTGCTGCCCGCCCGCGACATGGAATACGCCGACCTCCTGCGCCGCTACCGCGAAGAGCCCGCCTTCGCACGGCTCGCCGACGCCGTCGCGACCGGGCTCGGGCTCATCGTCCTGGAAGTCTCCACGCGCGCCGGCATGGCCGTCACCGCCGCAGAGGACTCCGTCTTCGCCGTACGCATGGGCGACTACGCCCGGCGTGCCTCCGCCGACTCCGCCGACCGGTTCCTGCACGGTCTCGCCCACCTCGCCGTCGCCGCGCTGGCCTTCCCCCGCCCGGAAGACCTCGCCGACGACGGCTACATCGGCCGCATAACGGTCAACGGCGTCGACGCCTTCGTCCGCCAGGCCTGCCGCCGCCTGGAGGAGCGGGCCGACGAGCAGGGCGAGAACACCGACCCGGCCACCGAGGCCCCCGGCCTCGAAGCAGCCTGGCGCATCTACGCCCGCCGCAGCGCGACCGGCGCCACCAAGGACGCGCGGCGGCTCGCCGGTTCCACCACCGGCATCGTCGGCAAGGCCGTTGCCTTCCTCACCGACTCCGGTTTCCTGCACCGCACGGGTGACGACGCGGGAGGGGCGTACCGCACCACCGCCCGCTACCAGTTGCAGGTCCGCGACATGGCGGGCAGCGCCGCCATGGCCGAGCTGCTGGAGCTGGGCGTGGTGCCGGTGACCGACGGCAGCGCCACGCTCGTGCCGCCGTCGGACGCCGACGACCTCGAACTGACCGCCGAGGCCGGCCTGCCCTTCCACGCCTGACCCACGGCCGGGCCGGCCCACCAGCCGACCGGCCGAGCAGCCGCCCCACACCTGCCGCTCCACTTCACGACTTACGACGAGAGTCCGCCGCCATGTACGAGTTGTCCCGGGTCCGCCTCTACTCCATCGGGCCCGCCGGAGCGCGCTACGCCGACACCGTGCTTGACCTGCGCGGAGTCGGCGAGCCCGTGCCCAACCCCGCGCCCGCCCAGGCGGAGTTCTTCGAGGACGAGCCGGTCGGCCCGCCGCGCAGGCCCGCGCCCGCCGGCGTGCTCTTCCTGGAGAACGGCGGCGGCAAGTCCGTCCTGCTCAAGCTGATCTTCTCGGTGATGCTGCCGGGCCACCGCAACACGCTCGGCGGCGCGAGTTCCGGCGTACTGCGCAAATTCCTGCTCGCCGACGACTGCGGTCACGTCGCGCTGGAATGGCAGCACACGCTCACCGGTGAATGCGTGGTCGTCGGCAAGGTGAGCGAGTGGCGCGGGCGGCAGGTGTCCAACGACCCGCGGAAGTTCGCCGAGGCGTGGTATTCCTTCCGCCCCGGCCCCGGCCTCAGCCTCGACTCGCTGCCGGTCGCCGAGTCCACCGCCGTACGCCCGTACGGCGAGGGCGTTTCGGGCGCGAAGGGCCGCCGCCGCACCATGAAGGGCTTCCGCGACGCGATCACCGACGCGGGCAAGGCGTACCCGCACCTGGACATCCACTGGGAGGAGATCCACGACCGCTGGAACGAACACCTCGGTGACCTGGGCCTCGACCCCGAACTCTTCCGCTATCAGCGCGAGATGAACGCCGACGAGGGTGAGGCGGCCGGCCTCTTCGCGGTCAAGAAGGACTCGGACTTCACCGACCTGCTGCTGCGCGCCGTCACCGACACCAGGGACACCGACGGCCTCGCCGACCTCGTCCACGGCTTCGGCAACAAACTCGGCCGCCGGGCCGAACTCACCGCCGAGCGGGACTTCACGGCGGGCTCCGTCGACCTCCTCGGCCGCATCGTCGACGCCGCCGGGACACGCGTGCGAGCCCGCGACGTCCACGCGGCCGCCGAGCGCAGGACCCGTACGCTCGCCCGCAGGCTCTCGGCACGGGCCGGCGAGGAGCGCGGCCGCACCGCCGAGCTCGCGCAGCAGGTCACGGTCACCGCGCACACCGTCACCGAGGCCGAGCAGGCCCGCAGCCGCAGCTCCCTGATCGCCAGCGAACTCGCCTACCGGCACGCCTCGCTGGCCCTCACCGCAGCCGAAAAGGCGGCAGGCGCGCAGCGCCGCGAGCTCGCCGACGCCCGCACACTGCACGCCGCCTGGCAGGCCGCCGAGGCCGTACTGCGCCACCGCGCCGCCGCGGACCGCGCCGCGCGCGTCGCCGTGGCCATCCGCGAGGCCGAGCGGGACGCGGCCCCGGCGCTGGCCGCCCGTGCCACGGCCGCAGGTGAGCTCGTACGAGCCCTGCACGCGGCGGCCGAGGACGGCGAGCGGGTCGCCGCCGAGGAGGAAGAGCGCTCGGCCACCCTTCAGGAGGCGGGCGAGGCAGCGCACCGCGACGCCACCACGGCCGCCACACAGGCACAGCGCGCCCGCAGCGAGGCCGGGCACCTGCGCCAGCGCCTCTCCGAGGTCGAACAGGAAACGGCGGAGGCGGTACGCGCCGGCTGGCTCGACGACACGGCCCCGGACGCCGACCCGGCGCGCGCGGCGCTGGCCGCGACCGACGCGGAGAAGACGGCGGTCGCCGCGTGGGACACCGCGCGCGAAGCCGCCCGTGCGGCGGGCGACCGGGCGAAGGAGGCCGCCGGCGCCGAGGCCCGCGCGGAACTGGCGGCCGCACGCGCGGCGGACGCCGCGCAGGGTGCGGAGCACGCGTACGAAGCGGAGCGCCGCGCGGCGGAGTCGCTGGCAGCGGAGGACCGGCTGGCGGAACTGCTCAGCCTGCCGTCGCCCTTGCCGCCCGCCGCCAAGGGCGTGCCGCAGCCCCGCCGAGCGGTGGCCGCGACGGACGGCACACCCGGCGCGCGAACCGTCGCCGCCGACGGCCACCCCGCGCGCCAAGGCGTGCACGCCGCCGTCGAGGAGCCGGCGGAGGGCGACGACCGTGGTGCGGCCGGTCACGGCAGCGCGGCCGACGGCGCAGCCACCCGCACAGCAACACGCACCGACACCTCCGGCCGGTCCGCCGCGTCGGCGCAAGCCGTCCGCAGCCCCCGCCGCAGCGCCGAAGGCCCCCTCACCGTCGAGGAGCTCGACCGTAACGCCGAGGACCTCCTCGTCCTCCTGGACCAGGGCATCACCTCCGCCGAACGGCAGCTCTTCGAGCTGCGCACCGCCGCCGCCGACGACTCACGCATCCTCGGCGCGCTCGGCGACGGAGGGCTGCTGCCGCCCGGCCCCGATGTCCTGGCCACCGTCGAGTTCCTCGGCGAGCACGGCATCCCCGCCCTGCCGGGCTGGCGTTACCTCGCGCAGGCCGTCGCCCCCGCCGACCACGCCGCCGTGCTCGCCGCCCGGCCCGAGCTGGTCGACGGCGTGGTCATCACCGACCCCGACGCGCACACCAGGGCGCGCGAAGCCCTCGCCGGCGCCGCCCTGCTGCCCCGCTCGGCCGTCGCCGTCGGCACCGCCGCCGCACTCCTGGCGCCCGTACCGCCGCCCGGCGACGCCGGATCCGAGCGCGCCGACGTCTTCCTCGTACCGCCGAACCCGGCCATGCACGACGAGCACGCGGCCGACGAGGAACGCCAGGCGCTGCGGGTGCGGGCCATAGCTCGCGACGAGGAGATCCGCAGGCTCGCCGCCCGGCTGGCCGGCGACCGTACGCTCGCCGCCCGCCTCGGTTCGTGGCGCGCCGACTGCCCGCCCGGCATGCTCGCCGAACTGGCCGAGGCGGCCAGGACGGCGGGCGAAGCGGCCGAGGCGGCCGAAGCCGTGCTCGCCGAGGCCCGTACGGTGCGCGCCGAGGCCGACGAGGCCGCGGCCGAAGCCGCCCGGGTCAGGGACGAGCGGCAGGACGCCGCCCAGCGCGCCCGCCGCGTCGCCGACGCCCTCGCAGGCCTCGCCCACCGGCTGCGAGAGCGCGCCGCCTGGCAGGTGAAGGTGCGCGAACTGACCGAGGAAGCCGCAGAGCTGGAGGCCAGGGCCACGGTGTTCCTGGAGCGCGCCAAGGCCGCCGACGAGGACCGCCGCGCCGCCCAGCGCACCGCCGACGACGCCCACAGGACCGCGCGCACGCTGCGCGCCGAGCGGGCCGAGATCGCCGGCGCGCCCGAGACGCTGCCGGAGCCGGACAAGGACGCACCGCGCGTCGCCCTGCCCGCGCTGCGGGAGGCGTACCGTGCCGCGTCCCAGCTGTACGAGAAGGTCGGCGTCGGCGCCGACCTGCGCGCCGAGCAGGCGAGGGCCGAGAGCGACGAGAGCGCCGCCCTCGCCGAGCTCAACCGGCTCAGCAACAAGGTCCGCACCAGGGCCGCCCAGATGCTGGAGGGCACGGACGGTGCCGACGGCCCGTCCCGCCAGGCCGCGGTGGCGCGCGCCGAATCGCTCGTACAGATGCTGGAGTCGAGGGCCTCCGCCGCGAGCGAGCAGCTCGGCAGGCTCCGCGGCGAGGCCGAGCGCCTCGCCCCCGAGGACGGCACCGCGCACACCGAGCTGCCCGACGAACTCGTACCGGACGACGCGGAGCACGCGCAGACGCTCCTGCGCACCGCCACTTCCGAGCTCGCCGCCCGCACCGACGCGCTCGACTCAGCCCGCGCCGCCCACGCCGAGCTGCTGCGGGCACACCGCGCGGCCGAGGACGCGGCGGGCGGTTTCGACGAGACGGCGGCGCTGCTGCGCGACCTGCTCAGGGACCACCACCAGGAGGACGAGGGTGCGGAAGATCCCGACCCGTACCCCGGCAGCCTGGAGGAGGCACGGCAGTCGGCGGCCGACTCCCGCCGCTCGCTGCGCGCGTGCGCGGCCGAACTGTCCGCGGCCGAGTCCGCGGTGCGCGAGGCGAGCGACGTACTCGTACGGCATGCCAACTCCACGCGGTACGAGCAGGTACGCACCCCCGCGCGCCAGCAGATCCGCGAGCTGCCGGCCGCCTCGCTGCCCGAGCACGCGGCTGCGTGGGCGGCGGCCTTCGAGCCCCGGCTGCGGGTACTGACCGACGAGCTGGCGCAGCTGGAGCGCAACCGCGACAGCATCGTCGACCGGCTCCGGGGCCTCGTCGAGTCGGCCCTGGCGACGCTCCGCTCGGCCCAGCGGCTCTCCCAGCTGCCGGAAGGCCTCGGGGAGTGGTCCGGCCAGGAATTCCTGCGCCTCCGCTTCGAGGAGCCGGACCAGGCGACCCTCGTCGAACGGCTCGGCGAGGTCATCGACGAGGCGACCAGCGCCGCCGTCAAGAAGAACTCCGACCTGCGCAGGGACGGAATGTCACTGCTCCTGCGGGGTGTTCAGGCCGCGCTGCAGCCGAAGGGCATCTCGGTCGAGATCCTCAAGCCGGACGCCGTGCTGCGCGCCGAGCGGGTGCCGGTCGGGCAGATGGGCGACGTCTTCTCGGGCGGCCAGCTGCTCACGGCCGCGATCGCGCTGTACTGCACCATGGCTGCGCTGCGCAGCAACGACCGGGGCCGCGACAAGCACCGGCACGCCGGCACGCTGTTCCTCGACAACCCCATCGGCCGCGCCAACGCCACCTACCTGCTGGAGCTCCAGCGGGCGGTGTCCGACGCGCTCGGCGTGCAGCTGCTCTATACGACGGGGCTGTTCGACACGACCGCGCTCGCCGAGTTCCCACTGGTCATCCGGCTGCGCAACGACGCCGACCTCCGGGCGGGGCTGAAGTACATCAGCGTGGAGGAGCACCTGCGGCCGGGGCTGCCGCAACAGGACCCGGACGGCGAGACGGTGCACGGCGAGATCACGGCGACGCGGATGTTCAAGCGCTCGTCGGCGGCGCCGGCCGAGTAGCGGCGAGCCCGCGCGGGGCGCGGGGGCGCAGGCCCCGGCGCCCCGCCGCGGCCGCAGCGCCTCAGGCCTGGGAGAGCCGGCCCGTACTCCGCCGGGTCCCTTCCTCCCGTTGCCGTATCCGGGCGGACCTGCGGGCCGCCCTCCGCGCTTTGCGCCGCTCGCGGCGCAGTTGGCGCGCCGTACTGCTCGGCACGGACACCACGCCGTGTCGCTGGTTCCACACCTGGCGGGTGACCCATACGTCCAGCACGCCCCAGGTGGCGAGCACCGTGCTGCCCACGCTGCTCAGCACCATCGGGAAGGCCAGCCAGGATCCCGCGAGCGTGCACAAGTAGGCCACCATCGCCTGAATGATCGTCAGCGACGTGAGGATGACGGCGCGGACGGCCGCGGTACGGACCGGATCGGGCAACCGTGGCCGTACCGCCGGCTCCTCGACCCACAACTGTCGCTGAGTCCCGGACGCCTCGAACTCACGCGGCTCCTCAGCGATTTCGAACGCTACGGGCGCCGCGGACGACACCGTACGGCGCTCTTCCGTGTCCATCAGACCTTCACTCCCCACCGCCGCCTGGCGTGCCTCTCAACTCGGAGGCGAACCTCCGCCTTCACGAGTGGCTGCCCGCCTTGCGCCCCTTTACGCCGTTCCCGGCGGGCCGAATGCGCCGCGTCCGGCCTCATTCGGTCCGCTCCCCGTACAGCAGGACGAATGGCCGGCTCCGAAGATTCCCGCGGAACGAAGAATTCCAGCCATCTGCCCCGAAAGGGCGACGGGCGTACGCACAGGTGTCCTTTGCCACACTGGCGCCCGCCAACTCCTCGAATTCCATGACAACTCATGATCAACGCACCTCAGCACGGCTGAAAATCGTCCGGACGTGCCTTCGAGTTGCGCGAGGGACAGTAGTAGGCTCACGCCGTTTATTGACCGAACACCACCTCCGCCCGGCGGAGGCCGAGCTGGGGGAGGCCATGCGCTTTCGCGGGAAGTCCATCCGCAGGAAGATCGTGGCGTTGCTGCTGGTGCCGCTCGTGTCCCTCACCTCGCTGTGGGGATTCGCCACCGTGCTCACCGGCCGTGAGGCCAACCAGCTGCTGGACGTGGCCTACATCGTCGAGCAGATGGGCTATCCCATCGAGGACACGGTCAGGGACATCCAGCGGGAGCGCCGCCAGACGCTGATCTATCTCGCGGACCCGCGCGCCTCCGACGCCCTCACCACCCTCCGCCGCGAGCGCGCGGCCACCGACGACGCCGTCGCGAAGATCAAGGCACGCGCCCAGGACCCCGGCGTACGTGACGACCTGCGCCCCCCGGCGGCGAAGCGCCTGGCCTCCCTCCTCCAGGCGTTCGAAGGCATCGAACCCCTCCGTCGCTCCGTCGAGAACAGCACCGTCACCCGCCGCCAGGCCCTCGACCAGTACAACCGGCTCGTCGACCCCTGCTACTCCTTCCTCATGACCCTCCACGCCCTCGAAGACGTGGAGATGGACAAGCAGGGGCGCGCCCTGGTCGGCATCACCCGCGCGCGAGAGACGCTCTCCCGCGAGGACGCGCTCATCGCGTCCGGCCTCGTCGCCGGCCAGTTCAGCGCGCCAGAGCTGCGCGAGATCTCGGCCCTGGCCGCGAACCGCGAACTGCTGTACGACGTCAACCTCGAAATCCTCCCCGCCGCCGAGCGCGACGCCTTCGCGGCCTACTGGGACAGCCCGGCCACCCAGGCCCTGCGTACAGCGGAGGAACGTCTCATCACCGCGGGCGCCACCCGGAGCCCGCGCGCCGTCACCGCCAAGAGCTGGAACGAGGCCGCGACGGGCGTGCTCGACCATCTCGCCCGCGAGGGCAACGAGGCGGGCAGCCGTTACCAGGACCGTGTCGGGCCCGTCGCCTTCGGCGTCCTCATCAAGGCGGGCGTCGCCGGCGTACTGGGATTCCTCGCCCTGATCGTCTCGCTGTTCCTCTCCGTGCGCATCGGCCGCAGCCTCATACGCGACCTCACCCGGCTCCGCAAGGAAGCCCACGAAATCTCCGGCGTCCGGCTGCCCAGCGTCATGCGCAGGCTCGCCGCCGGCGAGGAGGTCGACGTGGAGACCGAGGCTCCGCGACTGGAGTACGACAGGGACGAGGTCGGCCAGGTCGGCCAGGCCCTGAACACCCTTCAGCGCGCCGCCGTCGAATCCGCCGTCAAGCAGGCCGACATGCGCCGCGGCGTCTCCGAGGTCTTCGTCAACCTGGCCCGTCGCAATCAGGTCCTGCTCCACCGCCAGCTCACGCTCCTGGACACCATGGAGCGCCGTACCGAGGACACCGAGGAGCTGGCCGACCTCTTCCGTCTCGACCACCTCACCACCCGTATGCGCCGCCATGCGGAGGGCCTCGTCATCCTCTCCGGCGCGGCCCCGTCCCGGCAGTGGCGCAAGCCCGTCCAGCTCATGGACGTCGTACGGGCAGCCGTCGCGGAGGTCGAGGACTACGAGCGCATCGAGGTACGCCGCCTGGCGCGCATCGGGGTCGGCGGCCCGGCGGTCGCCGACGTCACCCACCTGATCGCCGAACTCCTCGAAAACGCCACGGTGTTCTCACCCCCGCACACCGCTGTTCAGGTGCACGGCGAGCGGGTCGCCAACGGCTTCACCCTCGAAATCCACGACCGCGGCCTCGGCATGACACCCGAAGCACTCCTGGACGCCAACCTGCGGCTCGCCGAGACACCTGAATTCGAGCTGTCGGACACCGACCGGCTGGGCCTTTTCGTAGTCAGCCGGCTCGCCCAGCGCCAGAACGTCCGCGTCTCACTCCAGCCGTCGCCGTACGGCGGAACCACCGCGGTCGTCTTCATTCCGGCCGCCCTTCTCACGGACGCACCCGAAACGAACGGCACCGGCTTCCGGCTCGACCGCAAGCATTCCGCCGGCGTGGGAGGAACCGGAGAGGCGGGGGAGAGCGGACGCCGCAAGTCCCTGACGACGTTCTCACGCCTGCCCGCCGAACTTGCCGCACAGGCGGTACTGGACGGACCTGTCGAACTCGAGCCGCCACTGGGAGCACTGGGCCTGGAGGAGGCCTCGCTCGGCGGCTTCGCCGACGACACTGAGAGCGAGCGCGGCGGACTCTTCCATGCCCGCGAGCGTTCCCGGGAACGCTCGCGCGGCCGTGCCCGAGAAGCAGCCGGTGAGCAACACCAGCAGGCGTCCGACCACGTTCCCGGGAACGGCGAGAGCGTGCGCCCCGGTGCGCCCGTTTCCCCTCTTCCGCTGCCCCGCCGCACTACACCGACCCTGGTCGCCGACAACGGCCGCCGTGTCAGCGGCCGGGGGCACAATCCAACCGAACAACCCGCAGCACCTTCCGAAGCAGCCGCCACCGCACCCCACACTTCACCCGCACGGGAAACCGCACCGGCGGACGAGGCTTCCGGCCTCCCGCTGGGCGGACTGCCCCGCCGCGTCCGCCAGGCCAGTCTCGCGCCGCAATTGCGCGAGGCCGCCACAGCCCGTACCGAACCCGCGAACGACGCACCGGCCACCGTGCAGGAGGCCGAGCGCGAGGCGGCGGAAGTACGCAGCCGGATGGCCTCGCTCCAACGCGGCTGGCAACGCGGCCGCCGCGAGAACGCCGAGGACGAGCCCGGCCCCGGCGGAACAGCACCAGGAACCAGATCAGAGAGGGACGGTCGATGACCGCACCGAAGGCCACAGCACACGACACCACCGGCCGCGGCTCCGGGGAGCTCAACTGGCTCCTCGACGAGCTCGTCGACCGCGTCGCCAGCATCCGCAAGGCCCTGGTGCTCTCCAGCGACGGGCTTGCCACCGGCACGTCCAAGAACCTGACGCGCGAGGACGGCGAACACCTCGCCGCCGTCGCCTCGGGCTTCCACAGCCTCGCCAAGGGCGTCGGCCGCCACTTCGACGCGGGCAGCGTCCGGCAGACCGTCGTAGAGCTGGACGACGCCTTCCTGTTCGTCACCGCGGCGGGCGACGGCAGTTGCCTCGCCGTGCTGTCGGACTCCGACTCCGATGTTGGACAGGTGGCGTACGAGATGACGCTGATGGTAAAGCGGGTCGGCGTCCACCTGAAGACCGCGCCACGCTCCGGTCTGCCCGCCGGAGGGTGAGTGGGCTGACATGAGCGAAGCAGGTCAGCAGGGTTCGCCGCACTGGTTCGACGACGACGCGGGCCCCGTAGTACGCCCGTACGCGATGACGCGTGGCCGTACGAGCAGCGCGAGCCGGCACCGGCTCGACCTGATCGCGCTGGTCGTCCCCGAACCCGCGGCCGACGATCCCGGGCGCGACCAGACGCTCGCTCCCGAGCACGTCGAAATCGTTGAACTCTGCAGTGAGACGCCGCAGTCGATCGCCGAGCTCGCGGCGGGCCTCGACCTCCCCGTAGGGGTGGTCAGAGTGCTCGTCGGCGACCTCGTCGAGGACGAGCTGGTACACGTGACCCGACCCGTACCTCCGGCCGAGCTGCCGGACGAAAGCATCCTTCGCGAGGTAATCAATGGTCTTCGGGCGCTCTAGCCGCAAGAAGCGACCGATCGAACCGGTGACGCTCAAAATCCTCGTCGCGGGTGGCTTCGGGGTGGGCAAGACCACCCTGGTGGGCGCGGTCAGCGAGATCAGACCGCTGCGCACCGAGGAGGTGCTCACCGAGGCGGGCCGCCCCGTCGACGACACCGACGGCGTCGAGAGCAAGAACACCACCACCGTGGCCATGGACTTCGGGCGGATCACGCTCCGCGAGGACCTGGTGCTCTACCTCTTCGGTACGCCCGGCCAGGACCGGTTCTGGTTCCTGTGGGACGAACTGGCACAGGGGGCACTCGGAGCGGTCGTGCTCGCCGACACCCGCCGCCTGGAGGACTGCTTCGCCGGCATCGACTACTTCGAGCGCCGGGGCATTCCCTTCACCGTGGCCGTCAACTGCTTCGAAGGAGCCGACCGTTATCCGCCGGAGACGGTGCGCGCGGCACTCGACCTCGACGAGGGCGTTCCCCTGCTGCTGTGCGACGCGCGGGACCGCGAGACCGTCAAGGCAGTGCTCATAGCGGTCGTCGAGCACGCACTGGCCCGCTCGGCGGACCGGCGCCAGACGGCGGCCACCTGACCCTTCGGCCCGTACGACGCGACCCGGGCGGCCCGTACCCGTACCCCCACCGACAGGGATACAAGTCCGAGCCGCGGTCGTAGGGATCGCGCCGCGACTCGCTCAGCCGCCCTTGCCGCCTTCTTCCTCCCAGCCGAAGCTCCGCTCCACGGCCTTGCGCCAGTTGTGGTACTCCCGCTCGCGCTCCCGCTCCGCCATCCGCGGCGTCCACTCGACGTCCCGCCGCCAGTGCGACTTCAGCTCGTCCAGATCCGACCACACGCCGGTCGCCAGCCCGGCGGCGTACGCCGCGCCCAGGCAGGTCGTCTCGGAGATCCTCGGTCGCACGACCGGAACTCCCAGCACGTCGGCCTGGTGCTGCATCAGCAGGTTGTTCTTGGTCATGCCACCGTCCACCTTGAGCGTGGTGATGGCCACGCCCGAGTCCTGGAACATCGCGTCGACGACCTCCCTGGTCTGCCAGCTGGTCGCCTCCAGCACCGCTCGCGCCAGATGCGCCTTGGTGACGTACCTGGTGAGACCCGTGACCACACCGCGGGCGTCGGCACGCCAGTAGGGCGCGTACAGTCCGGAGAAGGCCGGCACGATGTACGCCCCGCCGTTGTCGTCGACGCTTCCCGCGAGCGTCTCGATCTCGTCCGCGGAACGGATGATCCCCAGCTGGTCCCTGAACCACTGCACCAGCGCCCCGGTGATCGCGATCGACCCCTCCAGGCAGTAGACCGGCGCCTCGCCGCCGATCTTGTAGCCCATGGTGGTCAGGAGCCCGTTCTTCGAAGGAACCGGCCGGCTACCGGTGTTGAGCAACAGGAAACTGCCCGTCCCGTACGTGTTCTTCGCGGTGCCCACGTCGTAACAGGCCTGCCCGAACACAGCGGCCTGCTGGTCACCCAGCGCGGAGGCCACGGGCACACCCGAGAGCTGCCCGACGGCCGTCCCGTACACCTCGGCCGACGACCTGATCTCCGGCAGTACGGCCTCGGGGACATTCATCGCGGACAGGATCGCCGGGGCCCACTGGAGCGTTCGCAGGTCCATCAGCATGGTGCGCCCCGCGTTCGTCACATCCGTGACGTGTACGCCACCCTCCGTGCCGCCGGTGAGGTTCCAGATCAGCCACGAGTCGATCGTCCCGAAGGCGATCTCTCCCCGCTCCGCGCGCGTGCGCAGCCCGGGAACGTTGTCGAGCAGCCAGGCCACCTTCGGACCGGAGAAGTAGCTGGCGAGCGGCAGACCGGTCGCCTCCCTGAACCGGTCCTGACCGTCCGCGCCGCCCAGCTCGTCGCAGAGGGCGGCGGTACGCGTGTCCTGCCAGACGATCGCGTTGTGCACCGGCTTGCCCGTCGCCCGGTCCCACAGCACCGTCGTCTCGCGCTGGTTGGTGATGCCCAGAGCGCTGAGCTGCCCGGCGCGCAGACCGGCCTTGGCCAGCGCGCCCGCGACCACCGCCCGAACCTTGGACCAGATTTCGGTCGCGTCGTGCTCGACCCACCCCGGCTTGGGAAAGATCTGGCGGTGTTCACGCTGGTCGACGGCGACGATTGAACCGCCGTGATCGAAGATGATGCAGCGGCTGGACGTGGTGCCCTGGTCGATAGCGGCGACGTATTTCTCGGCTTGCGCGGCTTGTTCCGTCACGACGTCCCCTCGTCTGCGTTCAGAAGGCTGCGTTGCAGATCAGGCCCGATAGGGCCCCGCCGATCAGCATTGACGGGCCCTCGCCCCGAGCCGGAGCCCTGGTTCTGAAGTGCGCAGTGCGTTTCCCATGGCTGCTGAGCCGGAGGCAGGCGTCCCAGCTCCCCACCCGGCGTACGTGACGAGCATGGTTCACCGGTGGTGAGGGAGCGTCAAGGACATGGACAGCAACCGCTGGCCGGGAGCATCAGGGCAGGAGCGGGGTCAGCGGTTGTTCTCCGCGAGCCACTTCGAGGCGGTCTCCGCGAGCTCCCGGTCGCGGCCGGCGAGCATCATCCGGATCATCTGTACGTCGCCGCGCAGCGACCAGGCCGGATGCGCGAAGGTGGCCGGGTTGTTCTTCTCGATCAGGAAATGCGCCGGCCAGGCGGCGCCGTACCCGATGAGCGGCAGCGCGGCGGCGTACCGCTTCCGGCCGCGCGCCAGGCCGTACACGCTGACCGCGAGGCCGGTGAGCGTTCCTGTGAGGTGCACCCACCGGGTCGCGGCCCTGGAGTGCATGGCGACGTAGTAGGGCCAGAATTCTTCGTACGAATGGAAAGTCCGCTTCTCCATACGCGCACGGTAATGGCTGAGCGGACAACCGGATACGGCCGCGTCAGTGCCCGGCGACCGACCGGCGGGCGACGGGGAAGTCGAAGTAGGTGTTGGGGAAGGGCTCCGGCTTGTACGTGAAGTGCCACCACTCCTCGGCGAGATTCACGAAACCGAGCTCACTGAGCAGTCCCTTCAGCAGCTGCCTGTTGGCGCGCTGGGACCCCTGGATGCGCGGGTCTTCCGTGTGGGACAGCGTGTCGAAGCAGTCATAACCGGTCCCCATGTCGACTGAATTGTCAGGGAAGCGCTCATCCTTGGGCGCGTAGCAGGGCACCAGCCGTTCGCCGGGGACGTACGGCCGAGTGGCCTTCGCGGGAAGCTTCACGATCGTCAGGTCAACGGTGCTGCCCCTGCTGTGCCCGGACCTCTCCGCGATGTAACCGTCCGCGAACAGCCGCGACTTGTCGACATGGGGATAGAACTCCGCCTTCATCGCCTCGTCGTCGAGATCCTTCGCCCACCGTACGAAGTGGTCTACGGCCCGCTGCGGCCGGTAGCAGTCGTACACCTTGAGCGAATAGCCGCGCCGCAGCAGCTTCGTCTGAGCCTCGTGCAAGGCGTTCGCCGCGGGCCTGGTGAGAATGCAGAGCGGCTGGCGATAGCCGTCCACGGGTACGCCCACGAAATTGTGCGCGGTGGTGTAGCGCATCTCCTGAATGATCGTCGCGTCGACGGCCCGCAGCGACACGAACTCCCTCGGCGCCTTCGGTTCTGGCTTCGCCTGCGCCGTGGGCGAGGCGGTCGTGACGGTGAGGAGGGTGACGGCGGTGGTGGCCAGGGCGCGCACTGCGGTGGCAAGTCGTGTCATGGGTCCTCCATCTATCAGGTCAACGGCCCGTGACGGAAGGGCGATCGGATACAGTCCGCGCGTGTCCGCACCCTCGAAGAAGCCCGTCAAGGACTCCCACTGCTCCAGCTGCGGAGCGCCCTTCCGGCCCGCCGGTGACTGGCCTCGCACCTGCCCCGTCTGCGGGGACACGGCCTATCGCAATCCACTGCCCGTCGCCGTGGCCCTGCAGCCCGTACGCGACGCACAGGGCGGCGGACTCGTCGTCATCACCCGTGCCATAGAACCGCAGCTCGGCGAAACCGCGCTGCCCGGCGGCTTCATCGACCACGGCGAGGACTGGCAGCACGCGGTCGTACGCGAACTCAGCGAGGAAACAGGCATCGAAGCCGCGGCGGGACAGGTACGCCTCGCCGACGCGCTCAGCTCCCCGGCCGGCCACCTGCTCCTCTTCGGACTGCTGCCCGAACGCGCCGCCGCCGGCCTTCCGCCGTCCGCCCCCACCACCGAAACGACTGGCTGGCACGTCCTTCGAGAGCCCGCCGAGCTGGCCTTCCCCCTCCACACCGAAGCGGTACGCCGATGGTTCTCGGGAAGCTACAGCCACACGTAACGAGCGTTCCCGGGTACGTCGACTAGCGCCCCCGCACCCGCACCGGGAGCCCGACCTCTCCGCCGCCCTCCCGCTCCACGAGCACACGGCCACCGCTCACCCGCGTGGTGAACCGCTCGATCTCCGCCCGCCCCCAGCCGTCGCCCGCGTCCCTCACCACCAGCCCTCCTCCGCCGCGCCCGGCAGCCGGGGCCCACACCTCGAGCGCCGGCCCACCGTCGTCACCGCGAACGGGAATCACGGCGCCGGCCCGAGCCAGCACAGGGATACGCGACAGGGGTGCCTCAAGCAGCACCTGGCCCGGTCCTTCGTACGCCTCGCCGGTCGCCGTGTCGTACCACCGTCCGCGCGGCAGACGCACCGCTCTGCGGTCCGCGCCGCGCTCCAGCACGGGAGCGACCAACAGACAGTCTCCGAGCAGGAAAGCGTCCGCGCAGTCCCGCAGCGCCCGGTCCTCAGGCGCACCCCACCACACAGGACGCACATACGGCGCACCGGTGAGGCGCGCCAGATGGGACAGCGTCACTAAATACGGCCGCAGCCGTTCACGCTCGGCGAGAGCGGCCCTCGCGTGTGCGAGCACCTGCGGACCGAACTCCCACGGCTCCCTCGGGCCCGTGGCGACAGCTCCCTGCGTCCGGAACAGCGGCAGATGGGCGCCCAGTTGAAACCAGCGCACATACAGCTCAGGTGAGAGCGTGCCGCCGAACCCTCCGACATTCGTTCCCGAGTACGGCACCCCGCACAACCCGAGACCGAGCACCAGAGAGAGCGAGGCACGCAGCCCCGGCCAGCCCGCCGGCACATCCCCGGAACAGATGCCGCCGTACCTCTGCACGCCGGCCCAGCCGGAACGCGAGAACAGAAACGGCCGTTCCCGGGAACGCGCCTTTTGCAGCCCCTCGAAACCGGAACGCGCCATCCCCAAGCCGTAGACATTGCGCGCCTCCCGGTGATCGCCACCGCGGCCCTCCAGGTCGTGCCGTGCGGAGCGCGGCAAGTCCTCAGCACCGAAGGGAGCGAAGGCCGCCGGCTCGTTCAGTTCGTGCCAGACACCGGAGAAGCCCTGAGTGAGCCGCTCTTCGTACCGCGCTGCCCACCAGGCCCGCACACCCGGATCGGTGAAGTCCGGATACACACTCTCCCCGGACCGGAGAACTCCGCGCACCTCGTTCCCCCGTACGTCCCGTACGAACGCCCCCGCGGCCGTTCCGCTCTCATAGAGCGCGTTCCCGGACTCAGCCCGGACGGCCGGACCGAGGATCGAAACCAGCCGCACGCCCGACTCCCTCAGATCCGTGGCAAGCCGGGCAAGTTCCGGAGGCCCCTCGCGGCCGCCCAGGTCCAGATGCAACGCGGCCAGCGGCAACCCCCGCTCCTCATAGCCGGCGACCACCTGCCGCACCTCCCGTCCGCTTCCGGGCCCCCGCCGTGCGTGCTGTGGCCCCAGCGCCCAGGACGGAGGAAGCGCGGGCGCACCCGTGAGCGCGGTCCAGCCCCGCAGCACACGCGCCGGCGTCCCGGCCACCACCCAGCACCGCAGCGGCCCGCCATCCATGCGCAGCTCACTCGTGCCCGGCCGGTCATGGCCCGACCCGGCACCCTCCTCGCCCTCCCGAAGCGTGACCCGCCCCTCCCACGTGTTGTCGTGGAAGACGAGATGTGTGCCGGCGTCCGACACGACCAGCTGCACCGGCATGGTGACGGCGAGCGGCTCGTCGACCGCCGCCAAGCTCCCGCCGGGACCGCTGTTCCACAAGGGGTACGCGCCACTCCGCAGCCGGAACCCCGAAGACCGCCCGCCCAGACCAAAGAACCGCGCGTCCGCCGGCACCTCACTGCGCTGCAGCCAGCGCGCACGCCCTCCCTCGACCGGCTCCCACCAGCGCGGCGGCAAGTCCCGGCGGAGCACCACGCCGCCCGGCGTACGCACCTCCACACCGCCGTGCCGCGACACGGCGACCGTGAGCCGCTCCGACACCACCTGCCAGCCGCCGTCCTTGTCGGGCTCCAGCTCCGCCCTGGGATCGGGCTCGGGGCACGCGCCGACGAGCGCGTACGAAGGCTCCGGATCCGCGCCGTCCCATCCCCAGAACACCGCCCCGCCCGCCGCCACCATCACCCGCAGCTCGGAACGGGCGAAGCGCATCACCCCGCCGCCCGGCTGCGGCTCCGCCCCCGTCACCGCCCCGGGGACCCTGGCCCGCTCCGCACCCCGCTGCCGCAGCCCCCAGGCATCCGTACGACGCCGCCGCCACGCGGCGCGCGCGAAGCGCAGCCCCTGCACCGTGCCGACCAGTTTCACCGAGCGCACCAGGTCACGACCGTCCATACGGCTCACCCTGCCACCCGGCCGGACACGCACGGGGGTCGTTCAACTTCCGTTCACCCGTGGTGTGCGCACATGACCCGATACCCGACTGTGGGGGGCCCGCCCTGGTGTGCGGGACGATCACATGGCATCGTCCCTGTCAGCCGCCTCGTGCGCACACCCTTCGCACGTGCGCGCGACACACGCACACCACGCGTACAGCCCGGGAGCCGCCCCATGTCCTCAGCAGCGAACACCGCGCCCCTCTGGCAGCCGGACGCGGACCGCATCGCCGCCGCCGCTGTCACCCGCTTCCAGAGCTGGGCGGCCGAGCGGTACGGAGCACCCGCCGAGGGCGGGTACGCGGCGCTGCACCGCTGGTCGGTCGACGAGCTCGACACCTTCTGGAAGGCCGTCGCCGACTGGTTCGACGTGCGCTTCTCCACCCCGTACGAAACGGTCCTCGCGAGCCGTTCCATGCCGGGCGCCCGGTGGTTCCCGGGAGCCACCCTCAACTACGCCGAACACGCCCTGCGAACGGCAGAAGACCCTTCCCGCGCAGACGACCCGGCCCTCCTGCACGTCGACGAAACCCACCAGCCCACCCCGGTGACCTGGTCCGAGCTGCGCCGCCAGGTGGGCTCACTCGCCGCCGAACTGCGCGCCCTCGGCGTACGCCCCGGAGACCGCGTCAGCGGCTACCTCCCCAACATCCCCCAGGCCACCATCGCCCTGCTCGCCACCGCAGCCGTCGGCGGAGTCTGGACCTCCTGCGCCCCCGACTTCGGCGCCCGCAGCGTCCTCGACCGCTTCCAGCAGGTCGAGCCCGTCGTCCTGTTCGCCGTAGACGGCTACCGCTACGGCGGCAAGGAACACAACCGCACGGACACCGTCGCGGAACTCCGCCGCGAGCTGCCCACCCTCCGCGCCGTGGTCCACATCCCGCTCGTCGGTACCGAGGCCCCCGAAGGCGCCGTCGACTGGTCGGCCCTCACCTCCGCGGACACGGAACCGGTCTTCGAGCAGGTGCCCTTCGAGCACCCCCTGTGGGTCCTGTACTCCTCCGGCACGACCGGCCTCCCCAAGGCGATCGTGCAGTCCCAGGGCGGCATCCTCCTGGAGCACTTCAAGCAGATCGGCCTGCATTGCGACCTCGGTCCCCAGGACCGCTTCTTCTGGTACACCTCCACCGGCTGGATGATGTGGAACTTCCTTGTCTCCGGCCTCCTCACGGGCACCACGGTCGTCCTGTACGACGGAAGCCCCGGCTATCCCGAGACCGGCGCCCAGTGGCGCGTCGCCGAACTCACCGGGGCCACCCTCTTCGGCACCTCGGCCGCGTACGTCATGGCCTGCGCTAAGGCGGAGGTCCACCCCGCCCGTGACTACGACCTCTCCCGCATCAAATGCGTAGCCACCACCGGCTCCCCGCTCCCGCCCGATGGATTCCGGTGGCTCCACGACGAGGTCGCGTCCGATCTCTGGATCGCCTCCGTCAGCGGCGGCACGGACGTCTGCAGCTGCTTCGCCGGCGCGGTCCCGACCCTTCCCGTGCACATCGGAGAGCTCCAGGCCGCCTGCCTCGGCACCGACCTCCAGGCGTGGGACCCCCAGGGCAAGCCGCTCACCAACGAGGTGGGCGAACTGGTGGTCACCAACCCCATGCCGTCCATGCCGGTCCACTTCTGGAACGACCCCGACGGCAGCCGCTACCACGACAGCTACTTCGACACATACCCCGGCGTATGGCGGCACGGAGACTGGATCACCATCACCGACCACGGCTCGGTGATCATCCACGGCCGCTCCGACTCCACCCTCAACCGGCAGGGCGTCCGTATGGGCTCGGCCGACATCTACGAGGTGGTCGAGCGCCTTCCCGAGATCAGGGAGTCCCTCGTCATCGGTCTCGAAGAGCCCGACGGCGGCTACTGGATGCCGCTCTTCGTCCACCTCGCCGAGGGCGCCACCCTCGATGACACCCTGCGCACCCGCATCAAGCAGGCCATCCGCACCGAGCTGTCCCCGCGCCACGTCCCCGACGAGATCATCGAGGTCCACGGCGTCCCGCACACCCTCACCGGCAAGCGCATCGAGGTGCCCGTAAAGCGGCTCCTCCAGGGAACCCCTCTCGCCAAGGCAGTCAACCCCGGCTCGGTGGACAACCTGGATCTCCTGAGCTTCTACGAATCCCTCGCCCGCACCCGCCGCTGAGGCATTCACGGTGAGTGCGTTGTCAGTGCAGTCAGTTACGGTGAGTGAGCAATGGCCGACTGCGCTCAGGGGGAATCATGGCGCGCACCAAGTCCACGAAGCACCACAAGAACAAGGCCCTGCGCCGTACGCTCCGCCGCGAAGTGCCCAGCACCGTAGGCCTGCTGGCCGACGAGCACGACTTCGCATCCATGACCGGCTACGGCACCTTCGCCTTCGACGACCACACGGCCTACCTCCAGGAGGTCGACGGGCTGCTCCGGGCCCTCGCGGCCCAGGGCGTGCACACCACCGTCGCGCTCTTCGACCCCGAAGACTTCCTGGAGTTCTGCCGCACCACCGGAATCGACCCGGACACGGCGGAGAGCCGCACCCGCTTCACCGCGGAAGTCGCGGTTGGCGGCGCCTGCGTCCCGTACACCGGCCAGCCCATCGACAGCCTCGTGCCCATGCTGATCAACGAAGCGGTTCGCCAGGCCACTTGGGAGTACGCGACCCTGCTCCTGGCCCGGCTCGGCAACTGCGCCGAGTGCGGCGAGGACATCGGCCGCGAGGCTCTCGACAGGGCGGCGCGACTGATCACGCGCCTGCTCGAACTGGCCGGCCCGGGCAGTCACCACCTTGTCTGCAGCGTCCCGGCCGAGGAGGAACAACTCCTCGCCGTGCTCCACGCGGAGTGCACCGCGAGCGAGCCGGTCCGCCTGACCGAGGCCGAGGGTGCCGAGTTCGTGACGGTCCTCGCGGCGGGCATCGCCGTGGAAAGCACTGGGGGAGTAGTACTGAGGACCACCGAGCCCGGAGCCCCGGACCGGCTCCACGGCTGGCGGCTCCACCGGGGCCGCCTGGTCGCACTCACCGCGGGCGAGGTATTCAGCGCCTACTGCACGGACGCGGACACCGGCGACCCCGTATCCCCCGAGCCCGATGTCGAATACTGCCCGGGCTTCCACATCGAAGAGCCCGACATCCACCAGTGAACGCTCGATGGGCCCCCGGCCACATGGCCGGGAGCCCATCGACCCCACACAAAAAGCAGTCCGGGACTACTCGCCGGACAGCACCGCCTGCGCGGCCGACCGCGCCTCGTCGGCGGTGTCCGTGGCACGCGCCGCCGCGGCAGCGCGCTCGCACTGGGCCAGCGTGTGCTTCGCCAGCGTCGCGCGGACATAAGGAATGGCCTTCGCGCCCATCGACAGGGAGGTGACACCCAGACCCGTCAGTACACAGGCGAGCAGCGGATCGGCCGCGGCCTCACCACACACGCCACAGCTCTTGCCCTCGGCCTTGGCAGCTTCGGCCGATTCCGCCACCAGGTCGAGCAGAGCGGGCTGCCACGGATCCTGGAGCCGCGACACCGCACCGACCTGCCGGTCCGCGGCGAACGTGTACTGAGCCAGGTCGTTCGTCCCCAGCGAAAGGAACTCGACCTCCTGCAGAATCGAGCGCGCCCGCAGCGCGGCGGACGGAATCTCGACCATCGCGCCGAACTTCGCCTGCAGCCCGGCCGCCCGGCACGCGTCCGCGAATGCCTTGGCGTCCGTACGGTCCGCGACCATCGGAGCCATGACCTCGAGGTACACCGGCAGCCCCTTGACGGCCTTCGCCAGCGCGGTGAGCTGCGTACGCAGCACGTCGGGGTGCTCGAGCAGCGACCGCAGCCCCCGCACACCGAGCGCCGGATTCGGCTCCTCGGCCGGTGTCAGGAACTCGAGCGGCTTGTCAGCGCCCGCGTCCAGCACCCGCACGACCACACGGCCCTCGGGGAACGCCTCGAGAACCTTGCGGTAGGCCTCGACCTGCTTCTCCTCCGACGGCGCCTGCTTGCTGTCGTCGAGGAAGAGGAACTCCGTACGGAACAGACCGACACCCTCAGCACCGGCCTCGACCGCGGCCGGCACATCGGCGGGACCGCCGATGTTGGCAAGCAGCGGCACCTTGTGACCGTCGGACGTCGCACCAGGACCTGTCGACGCCGAGAGCGCGGCCCTGCGTACGGCGGCAGCGGCCTCAAGCTCGGCACGCTTGTCCGCAGTGGGCTCGACAAAGATCTCGCCCGTACTGCCGTCCACCGCGATCACCGTGCCCTCGGCCAGCTCGCCGGCGCCCGGAAGAGCCACCACTGCGGGCACACCAAGAGCCCGCGCCAGAATCGCGCTGTGGCTGGTCGGCCCGCCCTCTTCGGTAACGAAGCCGAGAACCAACGTGGGGTCGAGCAGCGCCGTGTCGGCGGGAGCCAGATCCCGCGCGATCAGTACATACGGCTCGTCACTGTCCGGCACGCCCGGCATCGGCACGCCCAGCAGACGGGCGACGATACGATTCCGCACGTCATCCAGGTCCGCGACACGGCCGGCCAGGTACTCGCCGGCATTGGCGAGCAGAGCCCGGTACGCCGCGAAAGCGTCGTACACCCCACGCTCGGCTGTGCTGCCGACGGCAATGCGCCGGTCCACATCCGCCATGAGCTCGGGATCCTGCGCCATCATGGCCTGCGCCTCGAGCACATGCTGTGCCTCGCCGCCGGCCAGGTTGCCGCGCGCAATCAGGTCGGCTGCCACAGCTTCCACGGCCTGGCGGGCACGCCCCTGTTCGCGCTCCGCCTCCTCCGCGGGAATCTGCTTGGCCGGCGGCTCGAGAACCGCCGTGCCCATGTGCCGAACCTCGCCGATCGCCACACCGTGGCTCACGCCGACGCCTCGCAGCGTTGTCTCCATTTCACCGTCTCCGATAGTTGCGGCGAGACCCTGTCCAGTCCCCCCGCGATGGATGTCGTACCCGCGGTCGCCCCTACGGCGCCGGCGTCACTGCCAGCTAAAGAGCTCATCCCCGGGCTTCACTTCGCCGTCCTCCCTGACGTCGGCAAGGGAGTCGGCCGTGGCCTCGAGCGCCACGACCGGGCACACCGGCGACTTGCCGGCTTCTTCGACGGCTGCCGGGTTCCACCGTACGATCGCCTGTCCGCGCGTCACCGTGTCCCCCTTGTTCACGAGCAGCTCGAAGCCTTCACCGTTGAGCTGCACCGTGTCGATACCCAGGTGCGTCAGAACGCCGTGCCCGTCACCGTCGACGACCACATACGCGTGCGGGTGCAGGGAGACGATGACACCGTCAACGGGAGCGACAGCCTCCGACGGCTCACGCACGGGGTCGATAGCGGTGCCCGGACCGACCATCGCGCCGGAGAACACCGGGTCGGGGACTGCGGCCAGTGCGATGGCGCGTCCAGCAAGAGGGGACGTCACGCTGGTCATGGGGCCTCCCAGGGGTGGAGAGTTCGTGTGCCGCCGTCACTACCTGTCCAGGACGGCGTACTTTTCAGTAGGGTAAGTCACTAGAAGTCCCGGTTCCGCACGAGAGTTGCCGCTTGGCGGACCTAGGGGTGCACCGGCAATGGTTTGCCTCGTCTGCCGGAGCGATGTATCCTCGTAGTCCTGCTTGAGACCAGCACCCACCGCGTTGGGGGTCAGCGGCTCGGTAGCTTCTGACAGGTCTAGACCCTAACCCTAATCTGAAATTCTGCATGTCCGCGGAACGATGGTCAGGGAAGCGGAAAAGCACTGATAGAGTCGGAACCGCTGGAAAGGGAAACGCGAAAGCGAAGAACTGGAAAGCACCGAGGAAGTCGGACACGAAAGAGTCTGATAGAGTCGGGAACACGAAATACCGAACGAAA
>NZ_JAGGPA010000047.1 GCF_018614035.1 Streptomyces sp. ISL-96 | reverse complement strand
GAATTAACCAACAGCGTCCGCGTGAGCGGTCCGGGCCTTCTAGCTGCGGAGGATACGAGATTCGAACTCGTGAGGGGTTGCCCCCAACACGCTTTCCAAGCGTGCGCCCTAGGCCACTAGGCGAATCCTCCGCCGCAAACAATACAAGACGTTGAGGAGTGCTCGCGAACGTGTTCCGGGTGGTGGGGGTCCGGGTCGTTTTCCCGGGGGGCGATCCGCTAGTGTGGGGGCCAGCCCCTCACGTGGCGCTATCTCACCGAACTCCCCCAGGGCCGGAAGGCAGCAAGGGTAAGTGAGCTCTGGCGGGTGCGTGGGGGGCGCTTTCGTTGGGCGGGGACGGTTGTCGGTGGGTCCCGATAACCTCGTATACGTGTCGTCCCTTGCGCTCTACCGCCGCTACCGTCCCGAGTCGTTCGCCGAGGTCATCGGGCAGGAGCATGTCACTGCCCCTTTGCAGCAGGCCCTGCGTAACAACCGGGTCAACCACGCGTACCTGTTCAGCGGGCCGCGGGGCTGTGGAAAGACGACCAGCGCCCGCATCCTCGCCCGCTGTCTGAACTGCGAGCAGGGCCCCACGCCGAACCCGTGCGGTGAGTGTCAGTCCTGCGTCGACCTGGCCCGCAACGGCCGTGGATCGATCGACGTCATCGAGATCGACGCCGCTTCCCACGGTGGTGTGGACGATGCCCGTGACCTGCGGGAAAAGGCCTTCTTCGGGCCCGCCGCCAGTCGCTACAAGATCTACATCATCGACGAGGCCCACATGGTCACCCCGGCGGGCTTCAATGCCCTGCTGAAGGTGGTCGAGGAGCCCCCGGAGCATCTGAAGTTCATCTTCGCGACGACCGAGCCCGAGAAGGTCATCGGGACCATCCGGTCGCGTACGCACCACTACCCTTTCCGGCTCGTGCCCCCGGGGACCTTGCGCGACTACCTCGGCGAGGTGTGCGGGAAGGAAGGCATCCCGGTCGAGGACGGAGTGCTTCCGCTCGTGGTGCGGTCCGGAGCCGGGTCTGTGCGTGACTCCATGTCCGTCATGGACCAGCTGCTCGCCGGCGCGGCCGACGACGGTGTGACATATGCCATGGCCACCGCGCTCCTCGGGTACACGGAGAGCTCGCTGCTCGACTCGGTCGTGGACGCCTTCGCTTCGGGTGACGGAGCGGCCGCCTTCGAGATCGTGGACCGGGTGATCGAGGGCGGCAACGATCCCCGGCGGTTCGTGGCCGACCTGCTGGAGCGGCTGCGTGACCTGGTGATCCTGGCCGCCGTACCTGACGCGCGCGAGAAGGGCCTGATCGACGCGCCCGCGGATGTCGTGGAGCGCATGCAGGCGCAGGCCTCGGTCTTCGGTGCGGCCGAGCTGAGCCGCGCCGCCGACCTGGTCAACACGGGGCTCACCGAGATGCGGGGCGCGACGTCGCCGCGGCTGCAGCTGGAGCTGATCTGCGCCCGGGTGCTGCTGCCCGCCGCCTTCGACGACGAGCGCTCCTTCCAGGCACGACTGGACCGCCTTGAGCGCAACGGTGGGGGTGGTGGCGGTGCGTTCGTGGCCGCGGCTGCCGCTCCTGGCCCGGCGATGGGGTACGTACCGGGTCCCGAGGCCCATGGAGTTCCCGCGCCCACGCCCATCCCTGCTCCTGCCGTCACACCTGCTCCTGTGATGCCCGCGCCCGCGCCCGTGGCGGCCGCCCCCGCCCCGGAGCCGGTCCCGGCCGCCGCCGAGGCCGGGCAGCGTCCCGGTGCGTGGCCCGGCGCAGGCGGCGGCGGGCAGGACGGCGGGCGCCGGCCCGGCGGGTGGCCCACCGCCTCCGCACCGGGCCAGGGCCGCCCGGAGCCGCAGGCCGCGGCGCCGGCGGCAGCCCCCACGCCCGCCGCGGCCCCAGCTGCCCCCGCCGTATCGCAGTCGTCCGCCCAGGGCGCTCTGCAGGTGCAGAACATGTGGCCGGGCATCCTGGAGGCCGTCAAGAACCGACGGCGCTTCACCTGGATCCTGCTCAGCCAGAACGCCCAGGTCAGCGGCTTCGACGGGACCACGCTCCAGATCGCCTTCATCAACGCCGGCGCCCGCGACAACTTCGCGAGCAGCGGCAGCGAGGACGTGCTGAAGCAGGCGCTGGCCGAGTCCTTCAACGTGCAGTGGAAGATCGAGTCGATCGTCGACCCGTCCGGCGGCGGCGGCGCACAGCCGCCCGGCGGTGGCGGTTACGGCGGCGGCGCGGGCGGAGGCGGCGGCGGTTTCGGCGGGCGGCCCCCCGCCCCGGCCCCGCGCCCGGCACAGCCCGCCCCGCAGGCCCACGCGGCCCCTGCCGCATCCCACGCCGCCCCCGGCCCGCAGCGCCCGGCATCCGAGGCGTCCACAGGCGCCTCCTACGCCGCGGACCCGACTCCCCCGCCCCCGCCCACACCCCCACCGATGGCGATCGAGGACGACGTACCGGAAGAGGACGACGCGGACCTGGTCGACTCGGCACTTTCGGGCCACGACCTGATCGTGCGGGAGCTGGGCGCGACGGTCGTCGAGGAGTTCACGAACGAGTAGCCCGGCGGGGGGAGCGCGGCGCGCGGGCTAGGCTGCACATCGTGAAGGTCCTCGTCATCGGCGGCGGCGCCCGCGAACACGCCCTGTGCCGCTCTCTGTCCCTCGATCCCGACGTCACCGCGCTGTACTGCGCCCCCGGCAACGCCGGCATCGCCGAGGTGGCCGAGCTGCACCCGGTTGACGCCCTCGACGGTGCGGCCGTTGCCAGGCTCGCCACTGAGCTCGGTGCCGGCCTCGTCGTCGTCGGCCCGGAGGCGCCGCTCGTCGCCGGCGTCGCCGACGCCGTGCGCGCGGCCGGCATCCCCTGCTTCGGCCCGTCCAAGGAAGCCGCCCAGCTGGAGGGCTCCAAGGCCTTCGCCAAGGACGTGATGGCCGCGGCGAACGTCCCCACCGCCCGCAGCTACGTCTGCACCACCCCCGAAGAGATCGACATCGCGCTGGACGCGTTCGGCGCGCCGTACGTCGTCAAGGACGACGGCCTGGCCGCGGGCAAGGGCGTAGTCGTCACTGATGACATCGAGGCGGCCCGCGCCCACGCGCTCGCCTGCGACCGTGTGGTCATCGAGGAGTTCCTCGACGGCCCCGAGGTCTCCCTCTTCGCGATCACCGACGGCGTGACCGTCCTCCCGCTCCAGCCCGCGCAGGACTTCAAGCGCGCGCTCGACGGCGACGAGGGCCCGAACACTGGCGGCATGGGCGCGTACTCCCCGCTGCCGTGGGCCGACCCCAAGCTGGTCGACGAGGTCATGGCGACCGTGCTCCAGCCGACCGTGGACGAGCTGCGCCGCCGCGGCACGCCCTTCTCGGGTCTGCTGTACGCGGGTCTGGCGATCACTTCTCGGGGCGTACGGGTCATCGAGTTCAACGCCCGTTTCGGCGACCCGGAGACCCAGGTGGTCCTGGCCCGCCTCAGGACTCCGCTGGCGAGCGTGCTTCTCAACGCCGCCCAGGGCACGCTCGACGTCGAGCCGCCGCTCAGCTGGCGCGACGACGCGGCCGTGACGGTCGTCATCGCCTCGCACAACTACCCCGAGACGCCGCGCACGGGCGACCCGATCGAGGGCCTCGACGAGGTCGCGGCCCAGGATGCGCCCCACGCGTACGTCCTGCACGCCGGGACCAGGCGCGAGGGCGACACCATCGTCAGCGCGGGCGGCCGCGTGCTCTCGGTCACAGCGACCGGCGCCGACCTCACCCAGGCCCGCGAGCGGGCGTACACGGCACTCAGCCGCATCCGCCTCGACGGATCCCAGCACCGCACGGACATCGCCCAGAAAGCAGCGGCCGAGGCCTGATCAGCCCGCCTCCAGCGGCTCCCCCACCGATCCGAACGTCAGCAGCTTTCCCCAAAGCCATTCCATCGAGTGACCGCTGGGCCATCCGGCTGACGGGCGCCGAACCCCCAACTAGGGTGCGGCGCAAGCATTCCGGCACTTGGCCCCACCGACATTGCGATGTCAGTGGCGGGTGCCACAGTGGGGGAGTGAGCAAAGCCGTCGCAGGGCGAAGGGGGTGACGTCCGGCCGTGTCCGGTACCGGTATGGGTGTGGAGAAGGGCGCGCAGTCCGCGCGTTCCAGGGCTCTCGCTGTGCTGCGCATCCGCGGCAGAGCGCTGGCCGTCGCCCTGCTGCCCGCAGCCGTCGCCGTCGTCCTGCTGGTGGGCGGCGCGACGGGGCATGCGGTCGGCGGGGGCTGGGACACCGCGCGCTGGGTGATGACCATCGTCGCGGTGGTGGTGCTGCTGGCCGCCGCCGCCGTAGGGGCCGTGATCGTACGGGCGAGACCCGCCACAACGCCGACGGTGGAGGTCTCCGAACGCTCGGCGCCGGACCTCTACCGGCTCGTGCGTGACCTGGCGGACCGCCTGGAGGTACCGGTGCCGTCGGCCATAGCGCTCACCCCCGACTGCGACAGCTGGCTGGAGGACCGCACGCACCCGGCATCGTCCATACCGGGCGCCGCCCCTCGACGCCGCAGAACCGCGGAAGCGCCCGTGCTGGTCATCGGGTCCCCGTTCCTGTGGTGGATGCGGGTGGCCGAGCTGCGCGCGGTGCTCGCCCCGGTGGTCGCCGGTACGGGCCCCTCGGCGCACCCCGACATAGCCGCCGCCCGCCGCTTCGTACGAGGCCTGGACGCAGCAGTCGCGGTCGCAGCCGCCCCCGACCAGGGAGTGCTCCGCCGGCTCCCCCTCCGCTTCGTCGGCTGGGTCTCCAAACTCCTCCTGCGCAGCTGCCGCGTCCACGCGGCCGAGATGGAGCGCGGCGTAGCCACGGCCGCCTCCGAGCGCGCCCAGACCGTCGACTACGGCCTGCGGATCGTGGCCCAGGAGCAAGTAGGCCTGGCGTACGCGGGCTGGGACCGCCTCCTGACCCGGGTCGCGCTGCCCGCCTGGCGCATGGGCCGCTGGCCCTCGCGCCTCGACGCCGGCGTAGTCTCCGCCCTCACCGAACTCTCGCGCCGCGACCGCCTGGCAGAGGGCTTCGCCTCCCGCCTGGGCGAGCGCCCGGCCTGCGACCTGCTCGAAGAGCCAGGCACCGTGGACGAGGCCGCCTCGCTCCTCGCGGCCCGCCTCTTCCACGGCGGCCCGGCCGAGCCGGGCCCGGACTGGTCGCCGGTGGACTGGGCCCAGTACCCGGAAGAGGTCGTGGACCGGAAGTGGCGCGCGGACGCCGCCCGCCTGCACCGAGTCCTGGACACCATGGCCGCACGCCGCTCCACGGCCCCCACCCTGACCCGGGTGATGGACCACCTGGCGACGTCAAATCCCACCCCTGAAGGGAACCAGAGCTCAGCGGCCGAGACACTCGCCGCCGCCATCGGGGCAGAGGTCGCCCGTGAGGAGTCCGCCGCTCCGGCGCCCGCGCCGCTAGGGCTCGGTGACGCTGACGGCGATCCCTGGGGACCACTCCCGCTCTTCCCGCTCCAGGCGCCGAGGACCGGCCGTGACCTGCTGGCCGACCATGTCACCGCGATGGTCTGCTGCGCCGCCGTCGACACCGCCGGCGCCGTACCGGGCCTGGACTGGCTCGACGGCCCGGCGCTCCTGATCGACGGCGAGCGCCGCACGGACCTCGGTTCCCACGTCCTGAGCCTCGTGGAGGACGGCGACGCGGCACCCTTGCGCTCCTGGCTGGCCACGGTGGGAGTACGCCCGGAGAAGACAGTCCGTCTGGTCTGAGCGGGACCGGGTGGCCCCCAGCTCCGCCTCGCGAGCCACGGTGCCAGGAGACGCCCCGGCGCGGCACCGGCCCCAGGGCCCCGCCAAAAGGCCCCGGCAAAGGCCCCCGCGCCCCATATCACGACCCCCACGATGCGGAGGCTTACGTTCCGTTCTCGCCAATTCGCGACGAACGGTGACGGAGTGCGTGCGTTATGTGATGTGCTGGGGACCAGTAGCTGACAAGTGGCGCATCACAGTTGTCTCGGGGGCTCGAGGGAGGGAAGCGGCATGGGGGACGAATTCATCCGGCGCTGGGAATCGGGCGCCCTCGCGCATGCCGTGTCGGACCCGTTCGGCCAGGGCCCGCTGCCCTGGCTGCGCGGCAGCGAGACCTACTTCGGCGACAGCGGCCAGGTCATCCCCTGGTACGCCGAGCCCACGGAGGGCGCGGACCACCGCGACCCGGTCACCGGAGCCAGGTTCCCGCGGCCCCGCTCCGCCTCCACCGGCAGCCCCCGCACCGCCGACGACGTACGCCAGCAGATCAAGGGCTTCGCGTCCCCCGGCGCGGCAGCCCCCGGCGAGGCGATCGACTTCCACATCACGGTAGACCCGCCCCAGCAGTTCTCCGTGGACATCTACCGGATCGGCCACTACGGCGGCGACGGCGCGGCGAAGATCACCACCAGCCCCCGCCTGCCCGGCATCGTCCAGCCGGCCCCGCTCACCGCCGACCGCACGGTCTCCTGCCACCACTGGTGGCTGTCCTGGCGCCTGCAGATCCCGGACTTCTGGAACATCGGGGCGTACGTCGCCGTGCTCACCACCGCCGACGGCTACCGCTCCCACATCCCCTTCACAGTCCGCGACAGCCACCCCGCCGACCTGCTCCTCCTCCTGCCGGACATCACCTGGCAGGCGTACAACCTCTACCCGGAGGACGGCCGCACCGGCGCCAGCCTCTACCACGCGTGGGACAGCATGGGCCGCCTCCTGGGCGAAGAAGAGGCAGCCACAACCGTCTCCTTCGACCGCCCGTACGCCGGCGCCGGCCTGCCCCTCCACGTGGGCCACGCCTACGACTTCATCCGCTGGGCCGAGCGCTACGGCTACGACCTCGCCTACGCCGACGCCCGCGACCTGCACGCGGGCCGCATCGACCCGACCCGCTACCGAGGCCTGGTCTTCCCGGGCCACGACGAGTACTGGTCGGCCCCCATGCGCCGCACCACAGAGCTCGCGCGCGAGGCAGGCACATCCCTGGTCTTCCTCTCCGCCAACACGATGTACTGGCAGGTGGAGCTCGCCCCGTCCCCCTCCGGCACGCCCGACCGCCTCCTCACCTGCCGAAAACGCCGAGCCCCCGGCAAGCCCGCCCTCTGGCGCGAGATCGACCGCCCCGAGCAGCAGCTGATGGGCATCCAGTACGCCGGACGGGTCCCGGAGCCGCGCCCCTTGGTCGTACGCAACGCGGACCACTGGCTGTGGGATTCGACCGGCGCGCACGAGAACGACGAGATCGAAGGCATGGTCGCGGGCGAGGCCGACCGCTATTTCCCCCGCACCCAGCTCCCCGAGCACCAGGACCGCATCCTGCTCGCCCACTCCCCGTACGAGGACGGCGAGGGCCACCGCCGCCACCAGGAGACATCCCTCTACCGGGCTCCCAGCGGCGCCCTGGTCTTCGCCTCCGGCACGTTCGCCTGGTCCCCGGCCCTGGACCGACCGGGCCATGTGGACCCCCGCATCCAACGAGCCACGGCCAACCTCCTGGACCGCATCTGCAAACGCGACTGAGGTCACAGGCGGCCCCGCCCCGACACTCAGGCCCCGCATACGGGAGAATCGGAAGCGCTCCTGGATCAACCTACGCGGAGGAACCGTGTCCGGATTCGTAGAAAAGCCCGAGCCGCTTCAGCTGCCGGGCCTGACCCACCTCCACACGGGCAAGGTGCGTGACCTCTACCAGAACGAGGCCGGCGACCTCGTCATGGTCGCCAGCGACCGCATCTCCGCGTACGACTGGGTGCTGCCCACGGAGATCCCCGACAAGGGCCGGGTCCTCACCCAGCTCTCGCTCTGGTGGTTCGACCAGCTCGCGGACCTCGTCCCGAACCACGTGATCTCCACCGACCTGCCCGCCGGCGCCCCGGCCGACTGGGAAGGCCGCACCCTCGTCTGCAAGTCGCTGCGGATGGTGCCGGTCGAGTGCGTGGCCCGCGGCTACCTCACGGGCTCGGGCCTCACCGAGTACAACGAATCCCGTACGGTCTGCGGCCTGGCCCTCCCCGAGGGCCTGACCGACGGCTCCGAACTCCCGGCCCCCATCTTCACGCCGGCGACAAAGGCGGCGGTCGGCGACCACGACGAGAACGTCAGCTACGAGGAAGTAGCCCGCCAGGTCGGCGCTGAGACAGCCGCCCAGCTGCGCCAGATGACCCTCGCCATCTACAGCCGGGCCCGCGACATCGCCCGCGACCGGGGCATCATCCTCGCCGACACGAAGTTCGAATTCGGCTTCGACGGCGACCAGCTGATCATCGCCGACGAGGTGCTGACCCCGGACTCCTCGCGCTTCTGGCCCGCCGCCATCTGGGAGCCGGGCCACGCCCAGCCGTCGTACGACAAGCAGTACGTCCGCGACTGGCTGACCTCGCCCGCCTCCGGCTGGGACCGCAAGGCGGAGCTTCCGCCGCCCCCGCTCCCGCAGGAGATCGTCGACGCGACCCGGGCGAAGTACCTGGAGGCGTACGAGCTCCTCACCGGCCTCAGCTGGTCCTAGCGAGACCCGCCTGAGCCCCACGGCAATTCGTCCGGGGGCCCAGCACGGGCCCCGACCCAGGACAACGCAGAAGGCCCCGGTCGCAATGACCGGGGCCTTCTGACTCTGAGCGGACGACCAGGTTCGAACTGGCGACCTCAACCTTGGCAAGGTTGCGCTCTACCAACTGAGCTACGTCCGCATGCGCTGTGTTGCGATGCCCACTATACCCAACCTCGCTCGCGTGCGAGCCGCACCGCCGTATGACGATTCTCCGCACCCAGTTTCGAGGCGGCCGAAGACAGATAGTTGCGCACCGTCCCCGGCGACAGTGCCGCCCGCTCCGCGATCTCCGCGACGGGCGCCCCGTCCGCCGCCAGCTCCAGCACTTCCGCCTCCCGTAAGGTCAGCGGCGAGTCCCCGGCGGAGATCGCGTCGGCCGCCAACTCCGGGTCCACGTACCGGTTTCCGTCCCGTACGCTCCGGATCAGCTCGGCCAGCTGCTGTGCGCTGACGGTCTTCGGTACGAACGCCCGCACCCCCGCCGCGAGCGCCCGTTTCAGGTGCCCGGGACGCCCGTGGCTGGTCACGATCATGCAGCGGCAGTCGGGCAGCTCGGCCCGCAGGGTTGTGGCCACACTCACACCGTCGGCGCCCGGCATCTGCAGATCCAGTACGGCGATGTCCGGCCGGTGCGCCCGGGCCATCGCGATCGCCTCGGGCCCCGTAGCCGCCTCGGCGACGACGACGAGGTCGTCCTCCAGCCCGAGCAGCGCGGCGAGCGCACCACGGATCAGATGCTCGTCGTCGGCGAGGAGAACCCGCACCGGCCCCTTCACCACCGAACCACTCACCGCAGCACCTCCTGAACCACTGGTTCCACCGGAACCACCTGCCCCATCGGCACCTCGGCAGTCAGCCGGAACGTGCCGTCCCCGCCCGGCCCCGCCCGCAGCGTCCCGCCCACCGCGCTCAGCCGCTCCCGGAGCCCGGCAAGCCCCGACCCTGGAGTGCCGTCGGCGGACACGTCCCCCGCCCCGTCGTTCTCCACGACCAGCACCGCCCTCCCGCCCTCCGCCGTCAGCCGTACCGTGCAGCTGCGCGGGTCCCCGTGCCGCAGCACATTGGTCGTCGCCTCCCGTACGACCCACCCGAGCGCCGACTGCACGCCCGGCGGAAGATCGTCGCCCAGCCGCCCCTGCTCCATCAGGCACTCGATGCCGGCCGCACTCAACACCCCGCGCGCCCCTTCCAGTTCGGTGGCCAGATCCGCCTCCCGATAGCCGCGTACGACCTCACGCACCTCACGCTGCGACTCCCGCGCGATCCGCTGCACCTCGGCCATCTGGTCGGCGGCCTCCGGCCTGCCGCGTCGCGCGAGCTGCACCGCCAGCTCGCTCTTCAGCGCGATGACGGCGAGATTGCGCCCCATGACGTCGTGCATGTCCCGCCCGAAACGCAGCCGCTCTTCGGCGACCGCGAGCCGCGCGGTGGCGTCGCGGTTCCGGTCCAGCTCCCAGATCACCGCCATGAACCAGGCCGAGGACCGCGTGGTCAGCAACGCGAACAGCCCCACGAAGAGCACGACCACCGCCCCGGCCACCGCCAGCCCCGCCTCCGCCCCGGTGGCGGCCAGCGCCCCCGCGACCAGCGCCGCTGCCACCACGGTCCCGAGCATCAGCCGCCGGAGGGTCGACAGCATGAACGTCGACATGGCAGTGGTGAGCAGGGCGTACGGCAGTATCGCCACCATCGCCCTCCCGTCACCGATCCCGCCGGTGGCCTGAAGGGCCACGATCGAACCCACCGAAATCCCGCCCAGCCCGATCGCGACGGCCGCCGAGCGCCACGGCGCCGGGGCCCTGTCGACGTAATGCGCGAGCCCGTGGTGAGTGGTGTGCATCGAGACCGCGCACTGAGCCACGGACAGGACGAGCAGCCCGCGCGCGAGCGCGACGGCGCCGGGTTCGCGGCTCACCTCCTGGGTGAGGGGCGTCAGAGCCCCGGTCGAGATCAGCCACGGCAGCAGATACAGCGTCACCCGCATGTACAGGTCAAGCTTCGCCGCCTGGCTCCGCTTCCGCCAGAAGCCCTTCATCCCCGTCGTCCCCCCGATTCCCCTACCGCTGATTCCCCTACCGCCGCGGCTCCCACCGGAACCACGGCCGCACAGCGAATACAGACAGTACGGTCCAGGCCACCGCCGTAGCGACGGCGCCCAGCGCCTCGTGCGCCCCCAACTGCCCGCTCCAGCCGCCCCGCACGAAGAGCTCGCCGCGCGCCACGGAGAAGGAAACGGACGCATATGACAAATGTCAGTGGCGAACAACAGAACAACGGACACAACGACGAAGGCCCCGGTCGCAATGACCGGGGCCTTCGTACTCATGGAGCGGACGACGAGATTCGAACTCGCGACCCTCACCTTGGCAAGGTGATGCTCTACCAACTGAGCCACGTCCGCATTTGGTGCCACCACTGTACCTGATCCACCGAAGTGGTTGGTAAGCGATGTAGAGCGGGTGACAGGAATTGCACACTGCGCCTTCCCCCTGGAAGGGGGATGTTCTACTACTGAACTACACCCGCACGCTGCTTGAGGTCCGGCCCTGCGGCCTTGCCCCTCGGCGTGTTCCAGACTCTAGCCGATCACCAGGGGTGCATTGCAAGTCGGCGGGCGCCCGGACTCTCAGCAGCTGTCCGCGAAGCCCTACGAGGCCTCGGCGAAGGCTTCGTAGACCTTCTTGGGGATGCGGCCCCGCGCCGGCACGTCCATCTGGTGCGAGCGTGCCCACGCACGCACGGCCGCCGGATCGGGTGCCACGGCGGTGTGGCGGTAGACCTTGCCCGACTTCGAGTGCTTTCGGCCCGCCTCGATGTACGGCTCCAGTGCCATGCGCAGTTTCTTTGCATTGGCGGGATTCAGGTCGATCTCGTACGACTTCCCGTCCAGGCCGAAGCTGACCGTTTCCGCTGCTTCCCCTCCGTCGATGTCGTCGGAGAGCGTGACCACTACGCGCTGAGCCACGGATATCGGTCCTTTCCTGCGGCACTACCGCGTCCGACATGACGCCTGACATGACGTCTGACATGCGGTGATGCCGGCCTTCCGGCTGATTTGGAGCAATGCTGTTTTTCTCGCTATTCCTTTGTACAGCGACAGCCATTGCATTGTGAAGCCCATTTAATTCCGTCCGCGTGTCCTTCCGCAATCGGAGGCGGCCATTTTCCCCGGATTTTCCGCCCGGTTGTCACCCCTGATACCGGAACGTGATCCGCGTAGACCCATATCTACCCGCGTAGAATTTCAAGCCGGGTACGCTGATGGAACCGCCTTCGCACCACACCACCACCGGGAGTGCCAGTGGCACGCGTCGTAGTCGACGTCATGCTCAAGCCCGAGATCCTCGACCCGCAGGGACAGGCGGTGCAGCGTGCACTGCCCCGTCTCGGCTTCGAGGGAATCGCGGACGTCCGTCAGGGAAAGCGTTTCGAGCTCGAGGTCGAGGGGCCGGTCGATGACGCCGCCCTCGCCCGCATCCACAAGATGGCCGAATCGTTCCTCGCCAACACCGTCATCGAGGACTTCACCGTGAAGGTGGAGGAGTCGAAGTGACCGCTCGCATCGGAGTCGTCACCTTTCCGGGAACGCTCGACGACCAGGACAGCCTCCGTGCTGTCCGTACCGCGGGCGCCGAGCCGGTCTCGCTGTGGCACCGCGACAAGGACCTCAAGCAGGTCGACGCGGTCGTGCTCGCGGGTGGCTTCTCGTACGGCGACTACCTGCGCGCCGGCGCGATCGCCCGCTTCTCGCCGGTGATGGAGACGATCATCGAGCAGGCGAAGGCCGGCCTGCCGGTCCTCGGTATCTGCAACGGTTTCCAGATCCTCACCGAGGCCCACCTCCTGCCCGGCGGGATGCTGCAGAACAACCACCTGCACTTCATCTGCCGCGAGCAGAAGCTGCGCGTGGAGACGAGCGAGACGGCCTGGACGGCGGACTACACCGCCGGTCAGGAGATCCAGATCCCGCTCAAGAACATGGACGGCCGTTACGTCGCCGAGGAGCGCGTGCTCGACGAGCTGGAGGCGGAGGGCCGCGTCGCCTTCCGCTACCTGGACGTCAACCCGAACGGCTCGCTCCGCGACATCGCCGGCATCAGCAACGCCGCCGGCAACGTCGTCGGCCTGATGCCGCACCCGGAGCACGCCGTGGAGCCGCTGGTCGGCACGGGACGTACCGACGGCCTCGGATTCTTCACCTCGATCCTGAAGAAGCTGGTCAACGCATGACTCTCGACACTGTCAAGCACGCGGGCGAGACCCCCGACGTCGAGCAGCCCTGGAAGGAGCTCGGCCTCAAGGAGGACGAGTACGCGCGTATCCGCGAAATCCTGGGGCGGCGCCCCACCGGCGCCGAGCTCGCCATGTACAGCGTCATGTGGTCCGAGCACTGCTCCTACAAGAGCAGCAAGGTCCACCTGAAGCAGTTCGGCGAGAAGGTCCCGGTCAACGACGCGATGCTCGTCGGCATCGGCGAGAACGCGGGCGTCGTCGACGTCGGCCAGGGTTACGCCGTGACCTTCAAGGTCGAGTCGCACAACCACCCCTCGTACATCGAGCCCTACCAGGGCGCGGCCACCGGCGTCGGCGGCATCGTCCGCGACATCCTCGCGATGGGCGCCCGCCCGGTCGCGGTCGTCGACCCGCTGCGCTTCGGCGCGGCCGACCATCCCGACACGCGCCGCGTCCTGCCGGGCGTCGTCGCGGGCATCGGCGGCTACGGCAACTGCCTGGGCCTGCCGAACATCGGCGGCGAGGTCGTCTTCGACGAGTGCTACCAGGGCAACCCGCTGGTCAACGCCGGATGCATCGGCGTGATGAAGCACGAGGACATCCACCTCGCGAAGGCGAGCGGTCCCGGAAACAAGGTCATCCTGTACGGCGCCCGTACGGGCGGCGACGGCATCGGCGGCGTATCGGTCCTCGCCTCCGAGACCTTCGAGTCGACCGGTCCCGCGAAGCGTCCGGCCGTCCAGGTCGGCGACCCCTTCCAGGAGAAGCTCCTCATCGAGTGCACCCTGGAGATCTTCCGCGAGGAGCTTGTCGCGGGCATCCAGGACCTGGGTGGCGCGGGCCTGTCCTGCGCGACGTCCGAGCTGGCTTCGGCGGGCTCCGGCGGCATGCGGGTCGAGCTGGACACCGTTCCCCTCCGTGACTCCTCCCTCTCGCCCGAGGAAATCCTCATGAGCGAGTCGCAGGAGCGCATGTGCGCGATCGTGGAGCCGGGGAAGGTCGACCGGTTCATGGAGATCTGCGAGAAGTGGGACGTCATCGCCACCGTCATCGGTGAGGTGACCGACGGCTCGCAGCTGGAGATCTTCTGGCACGGCGAGCAGATCGTCGACGTACCGCCGCGGACGGTTGCCCACGAGGGTCCCGTCTACAACCGGCCGTACGCCCGCCCTGCCTGGCAGGACGCGCTCCAGGCGGACGACGCGAACAAGCTGGCGCGGCCGGCGAACGCGGCGGAGCTGCGGGAGCAGGTGCTGCGGCTCGTCGCTTCCCCGAACCAGGCGTCGAAGTCGTGGATCACGGACCAGTACGACCGGTTCGTGCAGGGCAACACGGTGCTCGCCATGCCCGAGGACGCCGGCATGGTGCGGATCGACGAGAAGACGAACCTCGGTGTCGCGATGGCGACGGACGGCAATGGCCGGTACGCGAAGCTCGACCCGTACACGGGTGCGCAGCTCGCGCTGGCGGAGTCGTACCGCAACGTCGCGGCCTCGGGCGCGAAGCCGCTCGCGATCTCGGACTGCCTGAACTTCGGCTCGCCCGAGGACCCGGACGTCATGTGGCAGTTCGCGGAGGCCACGCGCGGGCTGGCGGACGGCTGCCTGCAGCTGGGCACCCCGGTGACCGGCGGCAACGTCTCGCTCTACAATCAGACCGGCGAGACCGCCATCCACCCGACGCCGGTCGTCGCGGTGCTCGGCGTGATCGACGACGTGACGCGGCGTACGCCGATCGCCTTCGCGGAAGAGGGCCAGCTCCTCTACCTGCTCGGTGACACGCACGAGGAGCTGGGCGGGTCGGCCTGGTCGCAGGTCATCCACGACCACCTGGGCGGCATGCCGCCGAAGGTGGACCTGGACCGCGAGAAGCTGCTGGGCGAGATCCTGATCTCGGCGTCGCGCGACGGCATGATCGACGCGGCGCACGACCTGAGCGACGGCGGCCTGATCCAGGCGGTCACCGAGTCCTGCCTTCGGGGTGGGAAGGGTGCGCGGCTGGTGGTGCCGGACGGGCTCGACGCGTTCGTCTTCCTCTTCTCGGAGTCGGCGGGCCGGGCGGTTGTTTCCGTGCCGCGCAGCGAGGAGCTTCGCTTCAACGACATGTGTGGGGCGCGGGGTCTGCCGGTGTCCCGGATCGGTGTCGTGGACGGCGACGAGATCGAGGTGCAGGGCGAGTTCAGCATCCCGCTGAGCGAGCTGCGTGCGGCGCACGAGGCGACGCTGCCGGCGCTTTTCGCCTGAGTCCCTGAAGCGACAACTTCGGCCCTGGCCAGCTGGTTGGCCAGGGCCGAGTTTTTTGTTCCCCTACCCGCCCCTTCCCGAAACTGGGGGCTGCCCAGGCCCGCTCCTCAAACGCCGGAGGGGCTGGAGGGGGCGGGGTGGCTCACCTCGACCCAGGGGCTGTGCCCCAGCTCGAGGTTGCCGCGTTCCGGGAGCGAGCTGTGCTCGGCGAACGCAGACGTGCCGCGCTTCGCGAAGGTGCCGCGCTCCACGAGCGTGCCGTGCTCTGGGGCTTTCGCTCAGCCGCACCCAGCCCGTCCGGCGTTTGAGGACACGCCCGCAGGCCTCCGGCGGTCTGGGGGCGGAGCTCCAGCCAACTCCCGGCCAATCCAGCCCGTCCGGCGTTTGAGGACCGGGGTCTGGTGCAGCGCCCCAGTTCGGGAAGGGGCGGGGTGGGGAAAGCTCCGCGCAGCGGTTCGGCCGCGCTAATCTCGGGCCATGTCATCCGCTGACCAGAAGCGCCCGCGCCCCCGCCCGCGCCGCTACGACGCCGGTAAGATCCGCGCCGCCGTCCTGGCCCAGTTCGGCAACGTGCAAGACGCCGTGCGCGACCTCACGCCCGCGCAGCTCGCGCTCCCCACCCACCTCGGGGACTGGACCGTCCGCGACCTGGCCGCGCACATCACCCTGGCCGTCGGCGCCGTCAGCCGCTGCCTCGAACAGCCTGCCCCGCCCAAGCAGGAAGTCCCCCTCCAGGAGTGGCCGTTCGCCACCGCCGCCCACGCCGCGCAGATCTCCGACGCCACGAAGTCGATCAGCGAGGCGGCCCCGGATCTCGACGCTCTGTACGCGCTGTACGAGCGGACCCGCACCCGCCTCGCCGAGCTCCTGCCCACCGCCCCCGACGACCGGCTCCTCGCGACCCGCGTCGGCGCCATGCGCCTCGACGACTACCTCGTCACCCGCACCGTCGAACTCATCGTCCACACCGACGACTTGAACCACGCCGCCGGACTCGCCGTCCCGTACGACCGCCAGGCCCTCGCCGCCTGCACCCGTCTCCTCGCCGACGCCCTCGCCGTCAAGGCGCCCGGCGGGTCGGTCGAGGTCCGCGTCCCGCCGTACGCCGTCGTCCAGTGCGTGGAAGGCCCCCGTCACACCCGCGGCACACCGCCGAACGTCGTAGAGACCGACCCGCTCACCTGGATCCGCCTCGCCACGGGGCGTACGGACTGGGACGCGGCCGTCGACGACGCGAAGGTCAGCGCCAGCGGCGAACGGGCCCATCTGGCAGGGCTGTTGCCGATCCTCGGCTAGCGATTAGTTGATCATGTAGTGTTGCCGTCGCCCACGCAGGCAGGCCGTACACACGCACCTAGGAGGTGAGCCCCATTACCGCTGTATCAGGTCGGGTGCTCTCATCTCGCGACCGCGCGGTCCACCAGGCATAGGTGACCGAAGGAGCGCCCATCGGCGTCCCGAAAGGTTTCCCATGCCTCTCTCCCCCTCGTTTTCCCCCTCCGTCATCGTCACCAGGCTTCGGGCCGCCGGCTGCGTATTCGCCGAGGACGAGGCGGACTTGCTCCTCTCCACCGCGCGGAATCCCGCCCACCTCTCCGCCATGGTGGACCGCCGGATCGACGGCCTGCCCCTCGAACACGTCCTCGGCTGGGCCGAGTTCTGCGGCCGTCGCTACACCGTGGACCCCGGGGTCTTCGTCCCCCGCCGCCGCACCGAGTTCCTGGTCCGGCAGGCCGTGGCCCTCGCGCCGTCGCAGGCCGTCGTGGTCGACCTGTGCTGCGGCACGGGAGCACTCGGCGCGGCGCTGGCCGCGTGCCTGGAGCGGGTCGAGTTGTACGCCGCCGACGTGGACCCCGCCGCCGTGCGATGTGCCCGGCGCAACATCACCGCCGTCGGCGGCCAGGTCTACCAGGGGGACCTCTACGCGCCGCTGCCCGCCGCCACGCTGCGCGGACGGGTCGACGTACTGCTGGCCAATGTGCCGTACGTACCGACCGAGGAGATAGACCTGTTGCCCCCGGAGGCCCGCATCCACGAGGCGCGGGTCGCGCTCGACGGCGGGGCTGACGGGCTCGACGTACTGCGGCGGGTGACGGCGGAGGCGGCGCGGTGGCTGGCGCCGGGCGGCCACCTGCTGTTCGAGACGAGCGAGCGCCAGGCGCCGCAGGCCGTCGAAACCGTGGCCCGCGACGGGCTGGTCCCGCGGGTCGTCACGTCCGACGAGCTGTACGCCACCGTCGTCATCGGGACCAGGGGCAGGGGCAGGGGATGAGCGGAGCCTGAGCGAGCCAGTGGAACCAGAAACCCCACTTGTTCCGTCCCATCGCCATGGATACGTCGCGCACCCGCATCTCCGCCCGCCGCCCCCTCACCGGCGCCGTCAGCGTCCTCGCCCTCCTCACCCTGGCCGCCTGCGGCACGGAGCCGGGCCCGGGCACCGGCGGCGACGGCACCGTAAAGCCGGACCTCCAGGTCAGCGGCATCGACTGGACCGTCGACAGCGTGACCGTCGACGGGAAGAAGATGCCGGCACCCGAGAAGGCCACGGTCCGCATCGACGACAAGGGCCGGGCCGAAGGCCACACCGGCTGCAATCGCTTCGGCGCCGATGTGAAGGTCGAGGGCGACACGATCACCGTGGGACCCGGCCAGACCACCGAGATCGGCTGTCCGAAGAACATCGCGAAGTTCGAGCAGCACCTTCAGCGCACCTTCACCGGTGAGCTGAAGGCCAAGGTCGCGGACGACAAGCTGACCCTGACCACGGCTGAGGGCGACACCATCGCCCTGTCCGAGACCAAGCCGGAGCCCGACGCGCAGCTCCTCGGTACCGAGTGGAAGGTGGAGTCGCTGCGTGACGGCGACACCGCGACCTCACTCCCGGGGGACGCGGCGGGCAAGGCGAAGCTGTTCTTCGGCGAGGACGGGACCGTAGGCGGACATCTCGGCTGCAACAACGTCTCGGGCAAGGCGAAGGTCTCCGGATCGACCATCACCTTCTCCAAGATCGCCACGACTCGGAAGATGTGCGCGCCGCCGGTGATGGACGCCGAGAAGGCCCTGCTCAAGGTCCTGGACGGCAAGGCGGCCTACGAGGTCCGCGAGCGCGTCCTGTCCCTCACCGCGGCGGGCGGCAAGGGACTGGAAGCGGTCGCGATCGCCAGGTAGACCGATCGGTCGCTTACGGGCGACGGCGGCGCAGCGTCGCGCATACGACCGCGCCGCCCAGCGCCAGCGCCCCCGCGACGGCCAGCGGCCGGGCGGCCGCGTCGCCGCCGGTCTCGGCCAGGCGCTGCTCGCCTCCCCCGGGGCGTACGCCGGACTCCGGAGCCGCAGGTGCCTCGGCCGCCCGGAGCGCCACGGTCTTGGCCGGTACGGCGGCGGCCGGGCCCCCGGGTGTCTTCGGCGTTTCGGGAGCGGCTGCGGGACCGGAAGCGGGAGGGGAAGCGGGGCCGGGCGCGGGAGCCGGCCCCGCCGCCCCGCCGGCCAGGCTGACGGCGACCGTCGCCTCCGTCTTGCCCGAGGCCACGACCTTCACCCCCACCTTGCGCGCGGTGTCGGTCAGTTCCGTCCCGGCCTTGACCGCGTCCGCGTCCGGCGCCTTGCCGTCACCCGGGGTCGGATCGATGAGCGCCGACCTCGTGTAGTCGTCGGCCAGGACGCGGTGGACGTGGACGCCCTCGATCGCGCCGTCGAGCGAACCCGCCTTCGCCCGCAGCTCGACGACGATCTTGTCCTTGCCGTCGAGTGGGATGCGCAGCGCGTGGACGCCACTGCCCTCGCCGTACAGCGGACGCAGTTTGTACGTACCGGACTCGGTCACGTCGGCGAGTTCGTCGCCCGCCAGCCACTTGTTGTGGATCAGCTCGGGCGACGTCAGCCCGGCCGCCGAACCGCCACCGCCCATGACCGACTTGTCACTCGTGCCGTCCTCCTTGCAGCCGGCGCCCAGGTCCCCGTCCGGGCAGCGCAGCCGCTTGTGGTGGTGGTAACCGAGATTGTGGCCGAACTCATGGACCAGCGCGTCGATCGAGAAGTGCTCGTCCGGCATCCAGGTTTTCCCTCCGCCGACCGTGCCCAGTCCGGCGTACTCGCACTTGGCCTTCTTGTTCGGGAAGACGATCGAGACGTGGTCGTACGCGCTCTCCCCGATGCCCTTCGCGACCAGCGCCTTCTGCGTCTCGTCCGCGATCCGGCCGCTGTCGCAGGCGGCGGCCATGGGGAGCGTGAGCGGCCCGCTCACCTGGTCCGTACCGGCCGGTCCGAAGGTGGTCCTGCCCCGGGTGATCTCGCTGTAGTACGAGGTCAGGGAACCGCTCTTGCCGTAGTAGGCGGACTCCAGGGCCGACTCCAGCTTCGCGGGGTCGCCGTGCGCGCTGTCGCTGAAGTTCACCATCACGATCTGCACGCCGCGCCGGCCGTCGGGCGCCACCTCGGCGGCGTACGCGGCGGGGGCCGCCGCCGAGGCGAGTACGACGCCGCAGGCGAGGGCCGACAGACGCCGTACTCGGGAGGTCGGCTGCATGTGGTGGTTCCTTCCGCCGCAAAACGAAACAGTGGGGGAAGGACATCGTGATCAAGCGCGGCACCCGTTAAACGCGAATACAGTGCGCTAAGTGCGCCTACGTGCAGCGACGTACAATGCGCATGCCAAGTCGCTGGATGGGCGGCGGAACGTAAGCGATTACGGGCCCCATGCACCCATAGCGCCCCGATTCGGAGCCGGCCCCGTCCCCAATTCGGACCAGTGGTCGATCTCGCCTACACTCGGTGGTGTGCCTCGTGGTGATGGACGACTCAACCACGACCTGCTCCCCGGTGAGAAAGGCCCCCAGGACGCTTGCGGCGTCTTCGGTGTCTGGGCTCCCGGCGAAGAGGTCGCCAAGCTCACCTATTTCGGACTGTATGCCCTGCAGCACCGTGGACAGGAGTCCGCGGGCATCGCAGTGAGCAACGGGTCCCAGATCCTCGTCTTCAAGGACATGGGACTGGTCTCGCAAGTCTTCGACGAAACTTCCCTCGGCTCCCTCCAGGGCCACATCGCGGTCGGTCATGCCCGCTACTCCACCACCGGAGCCTCGGTGTGGGAGAACGCACAGCCGACCTTCCGTGCCACCGCGCACGGATCGATCGCCCTGGGACACAACGGCAACCTGGTCAACACGGCGCAGCTCGCCGAGATGGTCGCCGCCCTGCCCAAGGAGAACGGCCGTGCGACCCAGGTCGCCGCGACCAACGACACCGACCTGGTCACAGCTCTGCTGGCCGGCCAGACCGACGACGACGGCAAGCCGCTCACGATCGAGGAAGCCGCCGCAAAGGTCCTCCCCGACGTCATGGGCGCCTTCTCCCTCGTCTTCATGGACGAGGGCACGCTCTACGCCGCCCGCGACCCGCAGGGCATCCGCCCGCTGGTCCTCGGCCGGCTCGAGCGCGGCTGGGTGGTGGCCTCCGAGTCCGCCGCCCTCGACATCTGCGGCGCCGCGTACGTCCGTGAGGTCGAGCCGGGCGAGATGCTCGCCATCGACGAGAACGGCCTGCGCACCTCCCGATTCGCGGAAGCGAAGCCCAAGGGCTGTGTCTTCGAGTACGTCTACCTGGCGCGCCCGGACACCGACATCGCCGGCCGCAATGTCTATCTCTCGCGTGTGGAGATGGGTCGCAAACTGGCCAAGGAAGCCCCGGCCGACGCCGACCTGGTGATAGCTACGCCCGAGTCCGGCACTCCCGCGGCCATCGGCTACGCGGAAGCCAGCGGAATTCCGTACGGCTCGGGCCTCGTCAAGAACGCGTACGTCGGCCGGACCTTCATCCAGCCGTCCCAGACGATCCGCCAGCTCGGCATCCGCCTGAAGCTCAACCCGCTCAAGGAAGTCATCCGCGGCAAGCGCCTGGTGGTCGTCGACGACTCGATCGTCCGCGGCAACACCCAGCGCGCCCTGGTCAAGATGCTCCGCGAGGCCGGCGCCGCCGAGATCCACATCCGGATCTCCTCCCCGCCGGTGAAGTGGCCCTGCTTCTTCGGCATCGACTTCGCGACCCGCGCGGAGCTCATCGCCAACGGCATGACGATCGACGAGATCGGCAAGTCACTGGGCGCCGACTCCCTCTCGTACATCTCCATCGACGGGATGATCGAGTCGACCACCATTCCCAAGGCGAACCTGTGCCGCGCCTGCTTCGACGGCGAGTACCCGATGGAGCTCCCGGACCCCGAGCTGCTCGGTAAGCAGCTCCTGGAGACCGAGTTCGCGGCCGGCCCGGCGAGCGCCGCGGCCGAGGCGCTCCGTCGCCCGTAACGCCCCCGTTCCACGACACGAAAGTTCCCAGCAATGTCTGAGACGACTGGTGCCAGCTACGCGTCCGCGGGCGTCGACATCGAAGCAGGCGACCGCGCCGTAGAGCTCATGAAGGAGTGGGTGAAGAAGACGCAGCGCCCCGAGGTCACAGGCCTCGGCGGCCTCGGCGGCTTCGCCGGCCTCTTCGACGCCTCCGCCCTCAAGCGCTACGAGCGTCCGGTCCTCGCCTCCGCCACCGACGGCGTCGGTACGAAGGTCGACCTCGCCCGCAAGATGGGCGTGTACGACACGATCGGCCACGACCTCGTCGGCATGGTCGTCGACGACCTGGTCGTCTGCGGCGCCGAGCCGCTCTTCATGACCGACTACATCTGTGTCGGCAAGGTGCATCCCGAGCGTGTCGCGGCCATCGTCAAGGGCATCGCCGAGGGCTGTGTCCTCGCGGGCTGCGCCCTCGTCGGCGGCGAGACGGCCGAGCACCCCGGTCTGCTGGGCGAGGACGACTTCGACGTCGCCGGCGCCGGTACGGGCGTGGTGGAGTACGACCGGCTGCTGGGCGCGGACCGTATCCGTAAGGGCGACGCGGTGATCGCCATGGCGTCCTCCGGTCTTCACTCGAACGGGTACTCACTCGTGCGCCACGTGGTCTTCGACCGTGCCGGCTGGTCGCTGGACCGCGAGGTCGAGGAGTTCGGCCGTACGCTCGGCGAGGAGCTCCTGGAGCCCACGAAGATCTACTCACTCGACTGCCTCGCCCTCACCCGCACCGCCGAGGTGCACGCTTTCAGCCACATCACGGGCGGCGGTCTTGCGAACAACCTGGCCCGTGTGATCCCGGACGGCCTGCACGCCACGGTCGACCGCTCCACCTGGACCCCCGGCGCGGTCTTCGATCTCGTCGGCAAGGCCGGGCAGGTCGAGCGCCTGGAACTCGAAAAGACCCTCAACATGGGTGTCGGCATGATGGCCGTCGTCCCCGAGGAGTCGGTGAACGTGACCCTGGAGACTCTCGCCGACCGCGGCGTCGAGGCCTGGGTCGCCGGAGAGATCACCGAGCGCGGCGACCACGCCACGGGCGCGACGCTTACGGGTACGTATTCGAATTAAAAGCGCCGCCAAGTAGTCACCGGTGGCAGCACAGAACCCGGTCCGGGGCCGAAGCCCCAGACCGGGTTACGTGTGTAATGCCTGTTCGAGGTGTACGGACGTCAAGCGCCGCGACGATGGGCCGAAGGGCCGGACTCTTCGGTCGAGTCCTCGTCCTCGTCATCGTTGTACTGAGCCGCGTACTGTGCGTACGGGTCGTCTTCCTCGTCGTCGTCCTCGAACGGCTCGCCATTAGGCGGCTGTTGCGAAGTCGTCGAAGCGCCCAGCTCGTTGGCCAGACGCGACAGGTCAGTCCCGCCGCTGCTGTACTTCAGCTGGCGGGCGACCTTAGTCTGCTTGGCCTTTGCCCGGCCGCGCCCCATGGCTCGACCCCCTCGGTGACGGGGCTCGACGGCCCCAGAGTCTTGACACGCGTTCATGGTTCGGAACGGGCTCCCCTTGGAGAGACCGGTCCGTAGGGCATCAACGGTACCTGCTTCCGCGGCCATACGGTACGCCGCCCGCACGCAACGCCTCGTCGCAGAACCTTCGAGGAGCCCCGTCCTCGCTGGTCAACTGCGATTTTAACCTCTTCCTGAGGGTCGACCCGCCGACGGGGGTGAGTCATGTCTCGTCATGTCCCACCAATGTCACACCGGCGGTCACACCGACGGCGGGCCGGCCCTCCCGCGGGTCAGCTCCGGCGTGCCTCGGCCATCCTCTGCTCGGCGATCCGGTCGGCCGCCGCAGCCGGCGGAATACCGTCCGTCTTCGCACGTGCGAATATCGCCAGCGTGGTGTCGAAGATCTTCGCGGCCTTCACCTTGCACCGGTCGAAGTCGAAGCCGTGCAGCTCGTCGGCGACCTGGATCACGCCGCCGGCGTTCACCACGTAGTCGGGCGCGTAGAGGATCCCGCGGTCCGCGAGGTCCTTCTCGACGCCGGGGTGGGCGAGCTGGTTGTTGGCCGCGCCGCACACCACCTTCGCCGTGAGCACCGGGACGCTGTCGTCGTTGAGCGCGCCGCCGAGCGCGCACGGGGCGTAGATGTCGAGACCCTCGACGCGGATCAGCGCCTCGGTGTCCGCGACGACGGTGACGTTCTGGTGACGGTCGGTGATGCGGCGTACCGACTCCTCCCGTACGTCCGTGATCACTACCTCGGCGCCGTCCTCCAGGAGGTGCTCGACGAGGTGGTGGCCGACCTTGCCGACGCCGGCGACGCCGACCTTGCGGCCGCGCAGGGTCGGGTCGCCCCACAGGTGCTGGGCCGAGGCCCGCATGCCCTGGAAGACGCCGAAGGCGGTCAGTACGGACGAGTCGCCGGCGCCGCCGTTCTCGGGGGAGCGGCCGGTGGCCCAGCGGGTCTCGCGGGCGACGACGTCCATGTCGGCGACGTACGTACCGACGTCGCAGGCGGTCACGTAACGGCCGCCGAGGGAGTCCACGAACCGGCCGTACGCGAGGAGCAGTTCCTCGCTCTTGAGCGTCTCGGGGTCCCCGATGATCACGGCCTTGCCGCCGCCGTGGTCGAGTCCGGCCATGGCGTTCTTGTACGACATGCCGCGCGCGAGGTTCAGCGCGTCGGCGACGGCCTCTTCCTCGCTCGCGTACGGGTAGAAGCGCGTGCCGCCGAGGGCCGGGCCCAGGGCGGTCGAGTGGATGGCGATGACGGCCTTGAGGCCGGAGGCACGGTCCTGGCACAGCACGACTTGCTCGTGGCCGCCCTGTTCCGATCGGAACAGGGTGTGCAGGACGCCGTCGGTTGCGTCGGTCACGGTGGTGACTCCCAAGTACGAGGCGGCTTTGCCCTCCTAGGGGTGGGGAGGGCTGATGAGCAAGAGAGTAAGACCTGGCGGGCCGCGGGCGTGCGGCAGTGCTGAGGATCACCCCCTGGCGGAGTACGCGTGGGACGATTTCTTTCCGGTTTCCTTCCGGTTCTTCAAGGTTCCCTCCGGTACGAGCGAGGAGCAGGCACGTGGCCCAGGAGTCATCGGTGATCGTCCCGTACGTCTCCTATTTGCGGGTGTACGAGCCGCTGGCGGCCTTCCCCGAGCCGGAACGCGACCACTGGACGCAGTACGCGAAGCGCGAGCGGCTGCCCACCGCGCAGGACGAACTGAGGCGTTCCCTGGCGGACTTGCTGCCCACCCCGCCCGTCCCGGTTCCGGTCCACGAGAGTGGCGACGCGTTCGTGACCGAAGTGGACGGAGTGGTGTGCGTTTGTCCCTGGCGGACGCGGCTGCGCGGCTGGCTGGCGCTGGAGGAGCTGCCCGAGCTCTTCCAGCAGCCGCTGCTGGACGCGGCGCTGCCGCCACTGGTGCGCCGGCAGGCGGCCGCGGACTTCGAGCGTTGGCTGGAACGCAACCCGGACGCGCGCCCGTGGATCAGGAGCTCGGTGTGGCACGTGCCGGTGCGCTGGTTCGCGCTCTTCGGGAGCGAGGAGCGGGAGTACGCGAAGGCCGAGGGGGAGGCGGCGGCCGTACTGCGCTACCGGACGCCGATGGCCCAGGCGCGGCGGCGGGTGGCGCGGGCGCTGAAGGCGCTGCGGGAGAACCTCGACGAGGAGGCCGGGCAGCCGCTCGTCGACGGCCTGGTGGATGTGGGGCGCTGGCTGGAGGAGTTCCACCCCCGTTCACTGGTTGAGCTCGATTACGGCGGCCTGGCGCTCGTACTTCCCGAGGAGCATCTGGCCGAGGACCTCTCGGCGGCGGACGTGGCCGAGGGGATCGCGGCGCTGAAGGCCGGCGACGGTGCGGCGGCCGGGGAGGCGTACGGACGGCTCACGGAGCGGTGGCGGGTAGTGCGCGAGCGCCAGTTCGCGAACTGAGGGCGGCCGGGTGATGATCAGCGGCTCCGGCGCGCCGGGACGTAGGTCCTGATCCGGGCCTTTGCCTCAAGCGTGACGGACAGCACTAAGCGGGCTCTTGCGCCCATCGCCCACCCTCATGCCAAAATAGGACAAGGAGTCCGGCGAGGGCTCCTTCTGTCCACCTAAGGGCAGATGGCTCGGTAATGCGCGCTATGAGGGGTCTGGTGGCTCCTGATCGCTCTGTGACTGATCGTCACTGTGACGTGACTGTCCGCTATGGCATGGTCCATCGGCTTCGTCGCTGATGAACACCTGGGAGGGCAATTCCATCGGTTTGGCCGACGTGGCTGGACGGATGGTGTAGTTGTAGTGCCGAGGACAAGCCGTTCGTCCTATAACCGACTCGGCCCGCGTCCGCCATTTCGGGCAACGCGGGTCAAGGTGCAGAATTTAGAGGAAAGAACCGTGATGGTTCGGTTCTCCCGAGGAGGCCGCTCATGACCGCTCGCACCCCTGACGCCGAGCCGCTGCTGACCCCGGCTGAGGTTGCCACGATGTTCCGCGTGGACCCGAAGACGGTCACGCGGTGGGCCAAGGCAGGCAAGCTCACGTCCATCCGCACTCTTGGTGGACACCGGCGTTACCGCGAGGCAGAGGTCCGCGCACTGCTTGCGGGCATTCCGCAGCAGCGCAGCGAGGCCTGAACAACCGCATAACCCCGCTTTACCGGGCATTCCTCCGGGTCCCCCAATCCGGACGCCCACCCGAGCACCACACGACAGGCGTCTGCCCCAACAGGCGCCACATCCATGCATGACGGGTGCGTCGTTGATCGCGCTGGACTCCGCCGGGTCCAGCGCGATCTTTTTTGTGCCCGCGCCGGGGGGCCGCCGACCGCTCTGACCTGCGGTCGGCCGGCTTTTCGGGAGGCTTTGGGTGGCCCCTTCACGGAGGTGCAATTGCACATATTAAATTGAGCGGTTGTAGGGAGGGTGTAAGCGCACCAGTTTCCAAAACTCGTGCGGTGACACCCGTCACAGGGCCCAACTCTTGTGCATTCAGGGCCTATCAGCGATAGAGGATCACGGAGCTGGGCGACTCTTGTCCTCGGCGCCGCCCTGTGCGCCCTCTGCGCCCTCTGCGTTCTCCGCGCTTGTGGGGGGTTCGACTTCCGCGACGGGCTCGCCCGGTTCCGGTTCCATGGCGAGCCGCAGGAGCCGGTGGCAGATGGGGCAGTGCCGAGTGACGTGGCGATAGCCCGTCGAGGCCGCCAGATGGGCGCGTAGCAGTGCGCGCGTCTCGTGCCTGGCAGTGGATGCCGCCATTGCGTCACCTCCCCGGTACGGGCCCCCGATGCCCTGATGTCTGGGTACCGGTGGCAGATGACGCAGTCAAGACGCAAGAAGGCCCGGATCCTTACGGATCCGGGCCTTCTGTACTTCATTCGATGCGGTCCTGACGGGATTTGAACCCGCGGCCTCCACCTTGACAGGGTGGCGAGCACTCCAAACTGCTCCACAGGACCTTGATTCGCTTTGCCGTGTTGCTCGGCGCTGCGAAGACAGACTGTACAGCAGGTCAGGGGGTGCGGGCGAACTCACTCAAGGCGACGGAGGAGTTACGGCGCCGCCGCGTCGATCGCCTTCACGATCCGCTTGTCCGAGACCGGCTGGGGCGTCCCGAGGGCGTGCGCGAAGTAGCTCACCCGCAGCTCCTCGATCATCCAGCGGATGTCCAGGACATTCTGCGGTACGGGCCTGCCCTGCGGCAGCTGCTCCAGCAGCCAGGCGTACTCGTCCTGCATCTCGTGGACCTTCTCCATGCGCGTGGTGTCGCGCTGGACGGCCGTGGGCATCTGCTGGATCCTGCGGTCGACGGCGACGAGATAGCGCATCAGATCGGGCAGCCGGCGCAGCCCCGTCTTCGTGACGAACCCGGCCGGCACCAGGGCCGCCAGCTGGTCGCGTACGTCGGCGACGTTCTTGACCAGGGTCAGGCTGTTCGTGGCCTTCAGGCGGCGCTCGCACGCCTGCCAGGCGGCAAGGATCTGCTGGACCTGGTTCACCGTGCGTACGGTCGCGTCCACGAGGTCGGCTCGGACCTTGTCGTACAGCTTCCGGAACGATTCCTCGTCCCAGGCAGGACCGCCGTGGTCCGCGATCAGCTTGTCGGCGGCAGCGGTCGCGCAGTCCTCGAAGAGGGCCTGGATCGAGCCGTGCGGATTGCGCGAAAGTGCCAGTTTGGCCTGATTGCTGAGCTTGTCGGAGGCGAACTTCGCCGGATTCACCGGGATGTTGAGCAGGATGAGCCGGCGCGTGCCCCGCCACATCGCCTGCTGCTGCTCGGCCTCCGTGTCGAAGAGCCGCACGGCGACGCTCTCGCCCTGGTCGACGAGGGCCGGGTACGCCCGGACCGGCTGCCCGGCCCTCCTCGTCTCGAAGACGCGGCTGAGCGTGCCGATGGTCCAGTCCGTGAGGCCCGTACGTTCGATGGACTCGCCCGAGGGCCCTGCCGTCGCCGCTGCGGCCTTGGAGAGCGCCTGACGGGCCTTGGGGCGCAGCTTCAGCCGCAGCGCCTCCAGGTCCTTGTCCTCGGCGAGGTTCTTGCGGCGCTCGTCGATGATGCGGAACGTGATCTTCAGGTGGTCCGGGACGCGCGAGAGATCGAAGTCGTCCGCCTCGACCGGAACGCCGACCATCCGCTTCAGCTCGCGCGCGAGCGTCAGCGGCAGCGGCTCCTGGAGGGGGACGGCCCGGTCCAGGAACTTGCGGGCGTAATCCGGCGCCGGGACGTAATGCCGGCGGATCGGCTTGGGCAGGGAGCGGATCAGCTCGGTGACCACTTCCTCGCGCAGGCCGGGGATCTGCCAGTCGAAGCCCTCGGAGGTGACCTGGTTGAGCACCTGGAGCGGGATGTGGACGGTCACGCCGTCCGCGTCCGCGCCCGGCTCGAACTGATATGTCACCCGGAACTTGAGCTTCCCCTGCCGCCAGGAGTCCGGATAGTCGTCCTTCGTGACCTGGCCGGCCTTCTCGTTGATGAGCATCTCGCGCTCAAAATCGAGGAGTTCGGGCTCTTCGCGCTTCTTGCGCTTCCACCAGGAGTCGAAGTGCGCGCCCGATACGACGTGTTCGGGGATGCGCTTGTCGTAGAAGTCGAAGAGCGTCTCGTCGTCCACGAGGATGTCGCGGCGGCGGGCGCGGTGCTCAAGCTCCTCGACCTCGGTGAGGAGCTTGCGGTTGTCGGCGTAGAACTTGTGGTGCGTACGCCAGTCACCTTCGACCAGTGCGTTGCGAATGAAAAGGTCGCGGCTCGTCTCCGGGTCGATCCGGCCGTAGTTGACCTTGCGCTGGGCGACGATCGGGACGCCGTACAGCGTGACCCTCTCGTACGCCATGACGGCCGCCTGGTCCTTCTCCCAGTGCGGCTCGCTGTACGTGCGCTTGAGGAGATGCTGGGCGAGCGGCTCGATCCACTCCGGCTCGATCTTCGCGTTGACCCGCGCCCACAGCCGTGACGTTTCGACCAGCTCGGCGGACATGATGAAGCGCGGCTGCTTCTTGAACAGCGCCGAGCCGGGGAAGATCGCGAACTTCGCGCTGCGGGCACCGAGGTACTCGTTCTTCTCGGTGTCCTTCAGCCCGATGTGGGAGAGCAGGCCGGCGAGGAGGGACTGATGCACGGACAGCTCCGGTGCGTCGTCCTCGTTGACGTGTATCCCCATCTGCTTCGCGACGGAGCGCAGCTGGGTGTAGATGTCCTGCCATTCGCGAATGCGCAGGAAGTTCAGGTACTCCTGCTTGCACATCCGGCGGAAGCTGGAGGAGCCGCGCTCCTTCTGCTGCTCGCGGACGTACCGCCAGAGGTTGAGGAAGGCGAGGAAGTCGGACGTCTCGTCCTTGAAGCGGGCGTGCTGCTGGTCGGCCTGCTGCTGCTTCTCGGAGGGCCGCTCGCGCGGGTCCTGGATGGAGAGCGCGGAGGCGATCACCATGACTTCGCGTACGCAGCCGTTCTTGTCGGCCTCCAGGACCATGCGGGCCAGGCGGGGGTCGACGGGGAGCTGGGCGAGCTTGCGGCCCTGCTCGGTGAGCCGCTTCTTGGGATCCTTCTCGGTCGGATCCAGCGCGCCGAGCTCCTGGAGGAGCTGCACGCCGTCGCGGATGTTGCGGTGGTCCGGGGGATCGATGAAGGGGAACTTCTCGATCTCGCCGAGACCGGCGGCGGTCATCTGGAGGATGACGGAGGCGAGGTTCGTACGCAGAATCTCGGCGTCGGTGAACTCGGGCCGGGTGAGGAAGTCGTCCTCGTCGTACAGCCGGATGCAGATGCCGTCGGACGTACGCCCGCAACGGCCCTTGCGCTGGTTGGCGCTGGCCTGGCTGATCCGCTCGATCGGCAGGCGCTGGACCTTGGTGCGGTGGCTGTAGCGGGAGATGCGGGCGGTGCCCGGGTCGATCACGTACTTGATGCCGGGGACCGTGAGCGACGTCTCGGCGACGTTGGTGGCCAGGACGATGCGGCGGCCGGTGTGGCGCTGGAAGACGCGGTGCTGCTCGGCGTGCGACAGGCGGGCGTAGAGGGGCAGGACCTCGGTGTGGCGGAGGTTCTTCTTGTTGAGCGCGTCGGCGGTGTCGCGGATCTCACGCTCGCCGGAGAGGAAGACGAGGATGTCGCCCGGGCCTTCGGCCTGGAGCTCGTCGACGGCGTCGGCGATCGCGGTGATCTGGTCGCGGTCGGAGTCGTCGCTGTCGTCTTCGAGGAGGGGGCGGTAGCGGACCTCGACGGGGTACGTACGGCCGCTGACCTCGACGATCGGCGCGTCGCCGAAGTGGCGGGAGAAGCGCTGCGGGTCGATGGTCGCGGAGGTGATGACGACCTTGAGGTCCGGGCGCTTGGGGAGCAGCTGAGCGAGGTAGCCGAGGAGGAAGTCGATGTTGAGCGACCGCTCGTGGGCCTCGTCGATGATGATCGTGTCGTACGCGCGCAGGTCGCGGTCCGTCTGGATCTCGGCGAGCAGGATGCCGTCCGTCATGAGCTTGACGAAGGTGGCGTCCGGGTTGACCTGATCGGTGAACCGGACCTTCCAGCCGACCGCCTCGCCGAGCGGGGTCTTCAGCTCGTCCGCGATGCGTTCGGCGACGGTGCGGGCGGCGATGCGGCGGGGCTGGGTGTGGCCGATCATGCCCTTCACGCCACGGCCGAGCTCCATGCAGATCTTCGGGATCTGCGTGGTCTTGCCGGAGCCGGTCTCGCCCGCGACGATCACGACCTGGTGGTCGCGTATCGCCTCGGCGATGTCGTCCTTGCGCTGGCTGACCGGCAGCGACTCCGGATACGTGATCTCGGGCATCCGGGCAGCACGCTGCGCCAGGCGGGCGGCGGACTTCTCCGCCTCGGCGGCGATTTCGTCCAGTACGGCCTGGCGGGCGTCGGGCTTGCGGATGCGACGGGCGCCGTCGAGACGGCGGCCGAGCCGGTGGGCGTCGCGGAGCGGCAGCCCTCCGAGCACGGTCTGGAGGTCGGCGAAGGAAGTAGACATACCTGATTCAGGATCTCACCCGCCGCTTGCGGCTGGCGAACCGATTTCCGCGGGGCGGGTGCGGGGGAAGCCTTTACGCTCTACGAGACGCCCCCGGACAGGAGATCCACAGCCAATGCCCCAGGTCAGGCCGCAGGCCGGCCGACGGTGCGGCGGTTCGGCGACCGTGAGTGCGCTGCTGGGGATGGATACGCTCCCGAACCCCTCACGTGGCGGAGCCGCGAAATGACACAGCGGGAAGTGTCGGGTAGGGGACAAATGCCCCGCCCCACCCCGGCCCACTTCCACGTCCCGCATTCCATCCAGGAGTACCGAACACCCATGACCTCCTCCCGTACCCGCTCCAAGGCCGTCGCCATCGGCGCGGCCGTCGCCGCCGCGGCCGTCCTGCTCGGCGTCGTCTCGTACACCGCGACCAAGCCGCCCGGCGAGACCCGCACCGCCGTCTCCACCGACGAGGCCTCCGCCGATCCGCAGACCGGCGTCTACCCCGAGCTGGCGAAGCTCGCCCGGCGCGACGCCAAGGACGCGCTCGCACAGGGCAGGGCGGACGCGCCCGTCGTCCTCATCGAGTACGCCGACTTCAAGTGCGGCTACTGCGGAAAGTTCGCCCGCGACACCGAGCCCGACCTCGTGAAGAAGTACGTCGACAACGGCACCCTGCGCATCGAATGGCGCAACTTCCCGATCTTCGGCGAGGAGTCGGACGCGGCGGCCCGCGGAGCATGGGCGGCCGGGCAGCAGGGCCGCTTCTGGCAGTTCCACGCGGCCGCGTACGCCGACGGCGCCAAGGAGAAGGGCTTCGGCCACGCCCGGCTGAAGGCGCTGGCCGAGGAGGCCGGGGTGAAGGACCTCGCCCGCTTCACCCGGGACACCGGCAGCGAAGCCGCCGTGAAGGCCGTGGAGAAGGACCAGGAGGAGGCGTACCAGCTGGGCGCCACCTCCACACCGTCCTTCCTCGTCAACGGCCGCCCGATCGCCGGCGCCCAGCCCGCTGAGACCTTCACCACGGCCATCGAGGCGGCAGCGGAGGCAGCGAAGGCGGAGAAGGCAGCGAAGGCCGCCAAGTGAGCGCGGACATCGGGTACCTGGCCGCCTTCCTCGGCGGTCTGCTCGCCCTGCTCAGCCCGTGCAGCGCACTCCTCCTCCCCGCCTTCTTCGCGTACTCCATCGACTCGGCGTCACGCCTGATGGCCAGGACCGGCATCTTCTACGCCGGACTGGCCACCACCCTCGTGCCGCTGGGCGCGGCCGGCTCGTACGCCGGGCGGCTCTTCTACGGGCACCGCGACCAGCTCGTCCTCGCCGGCGGCTGGCTGATCATCGCGCTCGGTGTCGCGCAGATCCTCGGCAGAGGATTCGCCTCACGCCGTATCGCCGCCCTGTCCGGGCGGATCCGGCCGACGACGGCGGCGTCGGTGTACGCCCTGGGGGCCGTCTACGGCCTGGCGGGGTTCTGCGCGGGCCCCATCCTCGGCAGCGTCCTCACGGTCGCGGCCGTGAGCGGCAGCCCGGCGTACGGCGGACTGCTGCTGGCCGTCTACGCGCTGGGCATGGCCGTGCCGCTCTTCCTGCTCGCGCTGCTCTGGGAACGGTTCGGGCTGGGGAAGCGGCAGTGGCTGCGGGGGCGCGCGTTCAAGGCCGGGCGCTTCGAGCTGCACACCACGTCGCTGTTGTCCGGGCTGTTCTTCATTGCACTGGGCGCGCTCTTCCTCGTCTTCGACGGGACGACCGCTCTGCCCGGGCTGCTGGACGTGGACGACTCGTTCGCCGTCGAGGAGTGGGTGAGCGGGCTCGGCGAGTCGGTGCCGGACGCGGTGCTGCTGACCGGCGTGGTGGCGGTGGTGGGAGTGGCACTCGCCTTGCGCTCCTGGCGCCGCAAGGCCCCGGCGGAGGAGGGATAACGCGAAAGGCCCCGTCCATTGACGGGGCCTTCGAAGTAAGGGGTGGGGGTACGCAAAGACCCCCGTCCGGTGGGCGGGGGTCTTCGAAGTGGTGGCTGGGGCCGGGATCGAACCGGCGACCTATCGCTTTTCAGGCGATCGCTCGTACCAACTGAGCTACCCAGCCACTCGGATCTCGCGATCCGCAGCGGTCCTGACGGGATTTGAACCCGCGGCCTCCACCTTGACAGGGTGGCGAGCACTCCAAACTGCTCCACAGGACCAAGCGTGGTGCGAGACCAAGTCTCGCACACGGTTGTGCGTGCCCCCAACGGGATTCGAACCCGTGCTACCGCCTTGAAAGGGCGGCGTCCTGGGCCACTAGACGATGAGGGCTAGAGCCCGCCTGGGCGCTTTGCAGCGCGTCGGGGACGTCAGAAGCATATGGGATGGCGGCACCGTTCGCCAAAACGGTTTACGGGGAGGGTGAGGGGGGCGTGGCGGAAGGGGCTGGGGAGGGGGTCGGCGGAGGGGGCGCGCCGGGCCTGTTCTCCTCCGGGAGGTGGCGGCTGACCTCGGCCGTTGTCAGGCCCAGGCCGCCCAGCGTGACCTCGTCCCACGCCTGTAGCCGCTTGGTCGTACGGTCCAGGTAGAGGACTGACGTACGGACCTTCTCCGGCTCTTCGTTCTGCAGCGCCCGCAGCCCGCCGCCGCCCGTCGAGCCTTCGATCTTGAGGCGGGTGCCGTGGTCGAGGACCTCGGTCTTGCGGTTGTGGACGTGTCCGGCCAGGACGAGCGGAACTGTGCCGTCCGTTTCGCGGGCCGCGACCGGGTTGTGCGCCACCGCGATGTCGACGGGCGTGCCGGCGCGCCGCTGGTCGCGCAGGGCCGAGGCGAGGCGGATGCCCGCCATGCGTTCAGCCGGGTCGCCCTGCGCCTCGACCGAGCGGTCCGGGGTGAACTGCGGATCGCCCGTGCCCGCCACCCGCAGCCCCGCGACCGTGACCGCCTTCCCCTCGTCCAGGACGTGTACGCCGTCCCCCATGCCTTCGAGGTAGCGCTGGGTGGCGAGCGAATCGTGGTTGCCGCGGACCCAGACGTACGGGGCGCCGAGGTCCGGGATCGGGTCCAGGAAGCCGTTCTCGGCAGCCGTGCCGTGGTCCATGGTGTCGCCGGAGTCGATGATCACATCGATGTCGTACTGCTCGACGAGCGAGCCGATGATGTGCCACGAGGCCGGGTTCAGGTGGATGTCGGACACGTGGAGGACGCGCATCGTGGCCGGGTCGGGCCGGTAGGCCGGGAGGGTCGAAGTAGCGTCGTACAGCTTCGTCACATTGGTGACCAGGCGCGCCAGCTCCTTCTGGTAGACGTCGAACTCGCTGACGATGCTGCGCGCGTTGCCGACCAGGGAGGGCGCGGAGGACAGGAGCCCGGAGAACTTGGGCTCCAGGACCGACTTCGGGTTCCAGGTGGCGTACGCGCTGATGCCCGACGCCGTCAGCAGGGCGAGCGCGAGGCCGCCCGCCGCCAGGGCGCGGCGTGGGCGCCGGTAGACGGCGAGGCCGAGGGCGGTGGCGCCCGACACCACGGCGACACAGGAACGTACGGCCAGGTCGGTCGTGCCGTCGGCCACGTCCTGGGTGATCTCTTCCTGGAGGCCGGAGAGGCGTTCGGGGTGCTCGACCAGGGCCTGGGAGCGGACCGGGTCCAGCTGGTCGACGTCCACGTCCAGGCGGATGGGGGCGACGTGGGTGTTGAGCTCGAGGGCGCCCAGCGGGGAGACGTTGATCTTCGTGCCGCCGGCGGTGGACGCGCGCAGCGTCATGGTCGTGTCCATCGGGCCGACCGGCGTACGGACGCTGCCGACGATCAGCAGGCCGAGCCAGGCGCCGACGAGGACCACCGCGGCGAGGCCGAGTACCCGTGCGTAGGGGTGCGGGGTGTGTACGAGGGCGCTGGTGGGGTCGAGGTGACGCGAGCGGTAGTGGCGTTGCAGCCGGGTCAGCGGCCGGAGCAGGGGCAGGTTCGGCGGCCAGTTCGGCTTGGCACGGAAAGGGGCGCGGGCCATTGGTCCCGTATGCCCATCCGGGCGGGGCCCCATGCCCACCGGTGCACGGCCCACCCCGTCGCACGGATTTACGTGACAATGGCCGGGTGCTGGAGATGACGCGTGAGGAGTTCGAGGAACTGGTCGCCGAGGCGCTGGACAGGATCCCGCCGGAGCTGACGCGACTGATGGACAACGTCGCGGTGTTCGTGGAGGACGAGCCGGCTACGGACGATCCCGACCACGGTCCCGATCTGCTGGGCCTGTACGAGGGAACCCCGTTGACGGACCGTGGCGAGTGGTACGCCGGCGTGCTGCCGGACCGGATCACGATCTACCGGGGGCCGACGCTGCGGATGTGCGAGTCGCGGGAAGACGTCGTCGCGGAGACGGAGATCACCGTCGTACACGAGGTGGCGCACCACTTCGGGATCGACGACGAGAGGCTGCACGCGCTGGGGTACGGGTGAGTGACGCGGCGACCGGTTCTGGTGGTGGTTCTGGTGGTTCTGGTGGTGTGATCGATCCGGATGTCGATCTCCATGTGGCCGCCCAGCGTGCCGAGACCGCCGGGCGCGGCAAGTGGCGGGTGCTCGCGGCGCTCTCGGCGGGCGGCGTGCTGGGGGCGCTGGCCAGGTACGGGGCGACGGTTCTGTGGCCCGGGAGCGTGTGGACGGTCTTCGGCGTCAATGTGGTGGGGTGCGCCCTGATCGGCGTCCTGATGGTGCTGGTGAGCGAGCAGGGGCGCGGGCATGCGCTGCTGCGGCCGTTCCTCGGGGTCGGCGTGCTGGGTGGCTTCACGACCTTCTCGACGTACGCCGTGGATGTGGCGCGGCTGCTGGAGCGGGGGGACGCGCTCGCCGCGATGGCGTACGCCGCCGGGACGTTGGCGGGGGCGATGGGTGCGGTGTGGCTCGGCGTGGTGGTGACGCGGGCCGCCGTGGCGCGGGCGGGGGCCGCGGGGTGACCTGGCTGCTGGTGGCGGTGGGGGCGGCGGTCGGGGCGCCGCTGCGGTATCTGACGGACCGTGCGGTGCAGGCGCGGCACGACTCGGTGTTCCCGTGGGGGACGTTCGTGGTGAACGCGGGGGCGAGCCTGGTGCTGGGGGTGCTGACGGGGGCGCTGGTGTCCTCGGGGACGTACGCGCTGCTCGGGACCGGGCTGTGCGGGGCCCTTTCGACGTACTCGACCTTCAGCTACGAGACGCTTCGGCTGGCCGAGCGGGGCTGGAGGTTTCTTGCCGTGGCCAATGTGGGTGCTTCGTTGCTGGTGGGGCTCGGCGCGGTCTTTCTGGGGTTCGAACTCGCGCGGGGGCTGGTGGGGTAGGAGGCCCAGGGTGGCGCTTTGGCGTGTCCCTTGTGGGCCAAAGGGAGTTGGGCAGTGAAATCCCGCCCGCCGTGCCCCGGAGGTGCGCCCCGTGCGCCAGTTGCCCCGTCGTGTCCGTTTGGCCCCTGCCAGATTGGCCGTTGCCGTACTCGCGGTCGCGGCGTCCGCGGGCTGCATGAGCGTGAGCGACGACGAGGAGGGCAAGCCGGCCCCGTCCCGGTCGGCGGCCGCCCGGCAAGGGGCAGCGGCGGCGGAGCCCGACGGCGGGACGGCGCAGCGCGGGGCAGGAATCGGACGTACGGGCGGACGCGGGGCAGCGGTCGGCCACGACGGCGGTGACAAGGCGGATGACGGCAAGGCCGGGGACGATGCGTCGGCGAGCCCCGGCGCGTCGCCGGGGGCCTCGGCCGCGCCCTCGAAGAGCGCCGACGTCCCGCCCCGGCGCGGCGGCACCCCGCCGAAGCCACGCCCCGGGGTGCCGACGCCGACGCAGGAGCCGCCCGAGCCGACCCGGCCGCCGGAGCCGCCGGAGCCGCCGCCGGCCACGGAGCCGCCGCCTCCGGAGCCGTCCGAGCCGGAGCCGAGCCCTCCGCCGCCCTCTGCGTCACCGGCGGCGGACACGCAGACGGCGGCGATGGGGACGCGGCGCGAAATGCGGCGGGAGCCGGCGGCATCACCGCAGGTGGGACCCGCTTAGGCGGGGTCGGTTTGCCATAAGGGGGGGAGGGTGCGTATGGTTATAGATCGTTTGAATCCCATTGCCCGGCGCCGTTGAGTTCTCGTAAAGAACGAGGACCTGGAGCGCCCCGTGGCGCGTACTCTCCCTTACCGTGACCTGACCGCACTGAGGCGGTCGACTTTGCGATTGATTTGCGATTTCACGGAGTTTGGGCGCGTGCCGAGACTCCGAGAGGTTTCGCATTTCGTATGTCCATTTCCAGCACTGACCGCACCGCCATGCCCGAGAACGAGAACGAGACGGTCGTAGAGACCGCCGTCGAGGTCATCGAGGCCGCGGAGAGCACCACCGAGCTCGCCGCCGAGATCACTGAGATCGCTGAGATCACCGAGATCACCGAGGTCGGCGACATCGCTGAGCTCGCCGATGACGCGGCCGAGGCCGACGGCGCTGATGACGTCGACGACGCCAACGCCGAGCCCACTGTGACCTTCGCCTCCCTGGGCCTGCCGGACGGCATCGTCCGCAAGCTCGCGCAGAACGGCGTCACCTCCCCCTTCCCGATCCAGGCCGCGACCATCCCGGACGCCCTGGCCGGCAAGGACATCCTCGGCCGTGGCCGCACCGGCTCCGGCAAGACGCTCTCCTTCGGTCTGCCGACGCTGGCCTCGCTGGCCGGCGGTCACACCGAGAAGAAGAAGCCCCGCGCGATCATCCTGACCCCGACGCGTGAGCTCGCGATGCAGGTCGCGGACGCGCTTCAGCCGTACGGCGACGTACTCGGCCTGAAGATGAAGGTCGTCTGCGGCGGTACGTCCATGAGCAACCAGATCTACGCCCTGGAGCGCGGCGTCGACGTCCTCGTCGCCACCCCGGGCCGTCTGCGCGACCTCCTCAACCGAGGCGCCTGCTCGCTCGCCAACGTCCAGGTCGCCGTCCTCGACGAGGCCGACCAGATGTCCGACCTGGGCTTCCTCCCCGAGGTCACCGAGCTGCTCGACCAGATCCCCGGCGGCGGCCAGCGCATGCTCTTCTCCGCCACCATGGAGAACGAGATCAGCACGCTGGTCAAGCGCTACCTGACGAACCCCGTCACGCACGAGGTCGACAGCGCCCAGGGCAACGTCACGACCATGACCCACCACGTCCTCGTCGTGAAGCCGAAGGACAAGGCGCCGGTCACGGCCGCGATCGCCGCCCGCAAGGGCCGCACGATCATCTTCGTCCGCACCCAGCTGGGCGCGGACCGCATCGCCGAGCAGCTCCAGGACTCGGGCGTCAAGGCCGACGCACTGCACGGCGGCATGACGCAGGGCGCCCGTACGCGCGTCCTCGAAGACTTCAAGAAGGGCTACGTCAACGCCCTGGTCGCCACCGACGTCGCCGCTCGCGGTATTCACGTCGACGGCATCGACCTGGTGCTGAACGTGGACCCGGCCGGTGACCACAAGGACTACCTGCACCGCTCGGGCCGTACGGCTCGCGCAGGCAAGTCGGGTGTCGTGGTCTCCCTGTCGCTGCCGCACCAGCGCCGCCAGATCTTCCGCCTGATGGAGGACGCGGGCGTCGACGCCTCGCGCCACATCGTCGGTGGAGCGGGCGCGTTCGAGCCGGAGGTCGCCGAGATCACCGGCGCCCGTTCGCTGACCGAGGTCCAGGCCGACTCCGCGAACAACGCCGCCAAGCAGGCGGAGCGCGAGGCCAAGGAGCTCACCCGCGAGCTGGAGCGCGTCCAGCGCCGTGCGACCGAGCTCCGCGAGGAGGCGACCCGTCTGGTCGCCCGCGCGGCGCGCGAGCGCGGCGAGGACCCGGACGAGGCTGTGGCGGAGATGGCGAAGGCCGCCGAGGCCGAGCTGGCTGCCGCTGAGGCCGCCGCCGCTGTTCCGGCCCCGGCGCCGGAGCGTCGCGACGACCGCGGCAACTTCCAGCGCCGTGACGACCGCGGTGGCGACCGTGGTGGCTTCCGCGGTGGTGACCGCGGTGGTGACCGTGGCGGCTTCCGCCGTGACGACAACCGTGGTGGCGGCGAGCGTGGCGGGTTCCAGCGCCGCGACGACCGTCCGACCGGTGGTGGCGACCGTGGTGGCCGTCCGTTCGAGCGTCGTGACGACAACCGTGGTGGCGGCTTCCGCCGTGACGACAACCGTGGTGGCGGCGAGCGTGGTGGCTTCCAGCGCCGTGACGACCGTCCGACCGGTGGTGGCGACCGTGGTGGCCGTCCGTTCGAGCGTCGTGACGACAACCGTGGTGGCGGCTTCCGCCGTGACGACAACCGTGGTGGCGGCGAGCGTGGTGGCTTCCAGCGCCGCGACGACCGTCCGGCCACCGGTGGCGGCTTCCGCTCCGGCAGCGCCGACCGTCCGATCAACCGCGACCGTCGTGACGACCGTCCGGCCGGCGGCGGCTTCCGCACCGGCGGCCAGGACCGCCCGCAGGGCCGTCGTGACGACCACCGCGGCGCCGGCAGCGCCGGCACCGGCACCGGCACGGCGACCGGCTCGTTCGGCCGCCGCGACGACAAGCCGCGCTGGAAGCGCAGCTGATAGCTGATCAGCTCGGCGGCGTAGGCCGCTGATCTGCGAAAGCGGGCCCGTTCTTCACGAACGGGCCCGCTTTTCTTTTCCTGTCCGCACGCAGATCGCGACCGGCTGGCAGGGCTACATGGGCCTGTTCTAGGCTTCAGTTCAGCTTCGACGGGCCCGGTAACCGATACCCGATCGGCTGCCGGGCTCGCTGCGGCTATGCTCGGGGGTGATCTGTTGAGGGCCGTTAGCTCAATTGGCAGAGCAGCGGACTTTTAATCCGTTGGTTGTGGGTTCGAGTCCCACACGGCCTACCTGGTGCAGGGAGGGGAAACACCCCTCTGACCTGCTACGCAGCGCCCCGATCGGCTTCGGCCGGTTGGGGCGCTGCGTCGTTCGGGGCCTCGTGCGTGAGCGATGCGTGAGCGGACGGTGCAGCAGCAGCCGCTACGGAGGTGGCCTTACGGGCACGAGGTACCAGCTGGGCGGCGGCTTCTGCTGCGGCTTTGTCGACTTCTGGCAGCAGGCTCGTGTACGTGTCCGAGGTCAGCGTGATCGTGGAGTGCCGCAGCGTCTCCTTGATCGTGTGGAGGTCGCCTCCGCCGCCGTGGGTGAGAGTCGCGGAGACGTGCCGCAGGTCCCGGAGGGTGATGGGCGGAAGATCGGTGCGCGCGAGGATACGGCGGAAGATTTCCGAGACCGTCTCGGGATGGAGCCAGGATCCGTCCTCCTGAGTAAACACCTTGCCGGTGTCCTTCCAGGCCGTCCTCCACTTCTCCTTCTCCTGGAGCTGGCGCTTGCGGTGCTCGCGGAGGACGGCCACATTCAGGCTGTCCAGGGCGATGGTGCTGGCGCTGCCGTCGGTCTTCGGCGCGGACTCGTACGGGTCCCAGCCGTCGACCACGATCTCTTTGGCGGGTGTGATCAGCCCAGCGTCCAGGTCGACATCGGTCCAGTCCTGGCCGACTCCTTCGCCACGCCGTAGGCCGCGCGTGCCGGAGAGGTGGAAGAACGCGTACAGTCGCTCGCCCTCGGCCGCGTCGAGGAAGGCGCCGAACTGCTCCGGGGTCCACACCATGACCGCGGAGGGCTTCTCGCCGGTCGTCCGCCAGCGCGCAACCCGCTGCTCGGTCCACAGCAGCGGCTTCGGTCGCTTGCCGGATTCCAGCTCGACGTGAGCGGCAGGGTTGAACGTGATGAACTGCTGACTGATCGCGGCGTTCAGCGCGGCTCGCAGCGTTCGCCGGACGCTCTGCCGGGTGGCGGGTCCAGTCGGCTTCCGGAACGGCTTCATCTCGGCGAGCTGGGCCCGCTCGACGTTCAACCGCGCTCGCTCGGCTGTGACTGGGCGGCCCGGCCTGCTGGGCTTGCACCGAGCGATTTGGTCACGGCGTGCGCGGTTCTCGGCCTCGATCACCTCGTTGGCGTCGGCGATGGCGTCGAACATCTCCACCAGATGGCCGACGTTGAGCCGATCGAGGCGTATATGGCCGATGCGTGGCTTGAGATGGACACGTATGTGAGAGGCGTAGCCGTTGGTCGTCGTCTTCCGTGTCTTCTTCGAGGCGAGCCACTGGTCAAGCCACTCGCCCACTGTGCGACGTCCCGTGAGGTCCAAGCCGGCCCGTAGGCGTCGCCGGGTCTCCTCGATATCGGGCAGGGGAGCCTTCTCGTCGGCGACCTGCTCCAGCAGCGACACGAGACGGGCTACGTCGTCCGGGTCTTCAGTGTCGGGGAGGCCGAGGAGGGAGCGGACGTGGTCGAGGTCGGCCTGGGCGGCCTTGAGGGAGTCGTAACCCGCCCGGTTGAACGAGCGGCGGGTGCCGTCCTCGCGGGGCGGGAGCTCCTGGCGTATGGAGTACGAGCCGTGCTTGCGGCTGGTGAGCTTGGGGCAGGACTTGCCGAGCGGCTTGCCGGTCTTAGGGTCGCGGCAGTAGCAGCGGCGGTGGGTGGAGCCCTTCAAAGGCCGTTCTCCTCGGTAGTGTTCGGGTAGGTGCCGGTTGGGTCGACGTCGGCGAGTTCGGGCGGCAGGAGCGGTGGTGTGCCGCCGTCTTCGCGGATGAAGGCGCGTGCGCTGCGGAGCCGGTATTTGGCCTGTACGGCCCTTTCGGCATAGTCGGCCTGGTCCTCTGCGGCTTCCTCACGTTCAGCGGGGTTGGTCGCCATCTCGACCCTCCAGCGTTCACGCTTCTCGCCTTTCAGGGCGGCCAAGGCGGCGCGCTGGTGGCTGGCGTGGGCACGGAAACTGCGGAGCATGCCGTCTTCGACGCCGAAGCCCTCCATGTCGCCGGTGAACCAGTGCATGGCATTCCGGTTCGGAGTCGCGGAGCGGAAGCCGCTGAACCCTGTCGACGTAGCCGACGGGGTAGAGCAAGCAGATCGGGTAGGTACGCAGGGCTTCGGCCAGGACCATGACCTCGACCAGGGGAAGGTTGGAGCGGCGGCCGGATTCCATGTTGGCGATCACATTGCGCGGCATCGGATAACCGATCTCTTCGCATCTGTCCGCCAGGTCCTGGGCACTCATGCGCAGCTCCTTCCTCCTTCTGCGGACCTCGGCTGCCACGGTGGCCATCACTTGGTCCGCCCACTCAGGGACGTCGTCCTCGTCATATTCAGGATCGAAACCGCGTTGTGTCATAGAGACACATTAGCTTGCTCATCCTAGTTATTGGGCCTGGAGCCGGACGTGATGGACGCGTTCGCCGAGGGCTCAGTCATGGGATGGAGCACCGCATGCGCAACAACGGGACCGTCGAGCAGTCGAAGGGCATGACGCGGGAGGAGTTGCTGGCCTTGCCCGCCGCCGTTGACCTGGACACCGGCAACCGGGCGCTGGGTCTGGGGCGGAGCAAGGGGTACGCGCTGGCCAAGCGTGACGAGTACCCGTGCAAGGTCCAGCGGCTGGGCAAGGCGTATCGGGTGGTGACCGCCGACCTGCTGGACCTGCTGGGTCTTGCCGCATGACCGCGCGTGCGCGTAGCAGACGATTCTGCGCGGAGCTGACACAGAAACGCTGGACTGTTGCCGGACGCGGACGTACTGTCCGTGTTCCCTCGCCCCGGCCAAGGAAGCGAGAGAGCCTCCGGCGGGCCAACGCCGGAGGCTCAGCACACTCCACTGCCCGCATTCCAACGAACGACCTGCGTGACCTGGGACCTGGATGCCCGAGGTCGCCGGATAAGGAGCTGCCCTGTGCAACCTACGACACCCGAGCCCTATTCCGCACCCGCCAAATCCGTATGGCCGACGGCCGCAGTGCCCGGCAAGCCCGACCACCACACACCCGAAGCCTCCCTCACGGCAGACGACAGCGCACCGGACCTGGACGCGGCGGAGCAGCCCGCCGAGGAGGCCGTGCCGGAGCCGACGTACGGCTCCGAGCTGCTGGACGAACTACGTGCCCACATAGCCCAGTTCGTGATCCTGCCCTCCCAGCAGGCGCTGGAGGCGGTCACGCTGTGGGTGGCGGCGACGCATCTGCAGCCCGCGTGGCAGCACGCCCCGCGCCTGGCCGTGGTCGGACCGGCCAAACGATGCGGCAAGTCACGGCTCCTGGACGTGCTCACCGAGACGGTCCACGAGCCGATGCTCACCATCAACACCACACCGGCGGCGGTCTTCCGCTCGATCACCGACGAGCCACCCACCCTGCTGGTGGACGAGGCAGACACTATCTTCGGCACCCCGAAGATGGCGGAGAAGAACGAGGAGATGCGCGGCCTGCTCAACGCCGGTCACCAGCGCAACCGGTACGTCACCCGCGTCGTCGGCAACGACCACACGCCCCACAAGTTCGCCACCTTCGCCATGGCGGCCCTGGCCGGGATCGGCGACCTGCCTGACACGATCATGGACCGGTCGGTGGTCATCCGCATGCGCCGCCGCGCGGAGGGCGAGAGCGTCAAGCCCTTCCGCTCCCGCCGCGACACCCCGGCCCTGCATGACCTGCGCGACCGGATCGCCGCATGGACACGGCCGCTGCTGGATGAGGCAGCCGACCTGGAACCGGTGATGCCGGTGGAGGACCGTGCCGCTGACACCTGGGAGCCCCTGGTGATCGTCGCCGACCTCGCCGCCGGCCCCTGGCCGCGTCTCGCACGCGCGGCCTGCGCGCAGATGGTCGCCGCCGAAGTAGCGGCGGAGGAGGACCACCCCAGCGGAGCACGGATCCTCGCCGACATCCGCCGGGTCTTCGTCGCCCAGCGCGAGGTCGACAGCCTCTCCACCGACGAGCTCCTCCACCACCTGCGCCTGGACCCGGAAAGTCCCTGGGCGGAGTGGGGACGAAGCGGCCTGAGCCCGCGTGAGCTTGGCCGCATGCTTCGGGAGTTCGATATTAGGCCCGGCAACGTCCGCCTGGCCGACGGAACCCAGCGCAAGGGCTACACACGCAACAAGTTCCTCGACGCGTGGCGGCGCTACTGCCCCACCGTCCACCCGGTCGGTGCCATCCCCACGGCCAGCTAACGCCGACCGGCCCGCGTCCCCCGGTTGCCGTCCTTGCCGTCCCTGCCGTAAAAGCGCAGGTCAAACACCATGCGTGCAAGACGGCAACCGGGGCCAAGACGGCAACGCGATCAAGAACTCCGCACCGCCGGTCAGGGCGCCGCCCGCATCCGTCTTGTGCCGTCCCGGACGTCCCCGCCGTATCACCGCAGGTCACAGACCTGCCGACTGGGACGGAAGACGGAACGGCAACGTCCCGGCCCACTGGCCAACAGGTGAGGCGGGCACCGCACCCGGTACGCCCTGATGCCGGTACCCGCAGCAGCCGGACACGCGAGAGCACCGCCAAGACGGCAACCCGACGGGGCTGCCGTACCGGCCCTGACCTGCAGTTGCAACGGCCAAGACGGCCAAGACGGACTACGCCAACACCTCAAGCCACACCACCGCAGGAGCACCACCCGCATGACCGCACCCACCCCGCCCGCCGCACGGTTCGCCCTCTCCCACGACGCCCTGCGGCAGCCTGCCGCAGCCCGCGTCCCACAACCCCTGGCCCACATCCCCGAACGTCGCCTCGGCTCCCCCGAACTCGCCACCGTCCGCAGGGTGACGCAGCGCAGTACGGCGAAGGCGGGTGGGCGATGACCAAGCACGCTGCCGAGCGGTACGCACTTGTCGCCGCAGGGGCCTTCATCGTCGCGCTTACCGCTGGCGGGTTCTGGCTGTCCTACGCCCACCTCGCCGAGGTCGCCGGACAGCACGGGCTGGGCAGCTCCCCCGTCCGGCAGTGGGCCTGGCCGGCCACCTTGGATGCCTTCATCGTCGCGGGCGAGCTGCTGATGCTCCGCGCGGGCCTGCGCCGAGTACCGGACTGGTGGGCCATTGGCCTGACCGCCACCGGATCAGTCGGATCCATCGCGCTCAACGTCGCCGGGGTCAACGGCACGGACAAGGCCACCGAAATCCCTCTCCTTGACTACGTGGTCGCCGCTGTGCCGCCGACCGCAGCGCTGCTGGCCTTTGGAGTCCTGATGCGACAGATCCACCAGCTCGTCGCCGAGCCGCTCACCGCGCCCGCTGGTGCCGACACGGCCAGCGGCGCCGAGGAGGATCCTTCTGCCGCACAGGCCAACCGTGGGTCGGCCTCCGCCCAGGTGGACCAGGGCGCGGGTTCGTCCGAGCCAGATGAGGGGCTGGCGGATCGAGGGCCCCATTCCCCGGAAAACGGCGCCAAGGAGGCAGACTCGAACCCGTCCGACACGGAGGCAACCGAAGGGACCGGAGACAGGCGGAAAGGCCGTCCGCCTGGCGCGACGATGGACCAGCTCCTCGCGGTCGCCCGCCCCGCCGTCGCCGAACAAGGCATCTCACGCGCCGTGGTCAAACGTGCAGTCAAGGACGCGAAACTGCCCCTGGGAAGCACCCGCTTCACCGAGCTCATGCGCCGACTACGTGCCGAGCGGACACAGCCGCAGGCCCGCGAGCATGCGGTCATCGACTGATCTCGCCTGATGCGGTCCGCTACCCGGATAGGAATTGGGCAGAGGGCCGCCCACTTCTGCCGACGTCCCATAAGCATCGGCAGAACTCTCCCTGGCGCTCGGGCCCTCCTCTGTCCACACCTTGTGGACGGAAGAAGACTGCCACCGCGCGGCCCGCAATCCGCCGCCCCCGCTAGGGCTCAGGACTGTATGCACGCCTCGGGCCCGTCGCCCCCACGACCCGTTCGCTGTTCGCCGACACGCCGCCGAACAGCTCGGCTGTCATCCGCCGCATCGCCCGCTCTCATCGGAGACCACCCATGACGCATGGTCAGCTCCACCCCGACGACAACGCCGACGAGACAGAGACTCTGACGAAGTCCCGTAAAGTGATGGGCCGTTTGCGGCGGGCGTTCGGGAAGGCGGCCCCTGGCGGAGCCAGTAGTACCCCGAGTCCGACTCAAGGCCGGATTCGGGGGGTCTCCGCCCCGGGGGTGGCGGAGACGGCCCAGCGCCAGGGGGCGCCGGACCAGGAGGCCGGGGCCGAGGGCGGCTCCGCCCCGGACAATCTCCACACCGTCCAGCAGCAGATCCTCCGCCCCGCACGCGAAGACCAGCCCGCCGCCAGCGAACCCGCCGTGCAGAACGTTCAGCCCACGATCCGCCGATTCACCGGCAACAAGCGCGCCGACCGCGTCGGTCCCCTGCGCTTCACCGATGCCGAGCGTGTCCGCCTCCAGGAGGCCGCTGCCGAGCACGGCTACAAAGGCGAATCCGGTTTCGCCGCCGACATCGTCCTCGCCTTCATCACCGGCCGGTTCACGGCCAACCTCCCCCTGTCCGAGGACCGCCGCAAGACGCATATCTTCCGCGCTCAGGTCCTGCGCCAGCTCAACCGGATTGGCATCAACGTCAACCAGATCGCCCGCGCCCTCAACAGCGACTACACCCCACCTGACATACGCCAGCGCCTCGACGAACTCCACCACCTGCTCACCCTGATCGCCGAAGCCCTGCGCCAACCGACCGACCCGACGGAGGCGTGAGACCACCCCGTGATCGCCGCCATCAAGCCCTCCGGATCCAACACCCGCGGTCTGCTCGCCTACCTCTACGGCCGCGGAACCCACGACGAACATTTCGACCCGCACATCGTGGCTGGCTTCGCCATGCTCGGAATGCCCGACCCCGGCCGGAACGAGAACGCGACCCTCACCGAACTGGGCCGATACCTCGATGAACCTGTCCGCCTGCGAAACGGCGAGTTCGGCAAGCCGGTCACCGACCACGTCTGGCACTGCCCTGTACGCGCCGCCCCCGAGGACCGCTACCTCTCCGACGCCGAGTGGGGCGAGATCGCCCAGCGCATCGTTCAAGCCGCCGGCATCGCCCCCGACGGCGACGACCTGGCCTGCCGCTGGATCGCCGTACGCCACGCCGAGGACCACATTCACATCCTCGCCACCACCGTCCGTGAAGACGGACGCCGCCCCAAACTCCACGACAGCGGCATGCGCGTCGGCGACGAGTGCCGCCAGATCGAGAAGGACTACGGCCTGCGGCAGCTGAAGAAGGGCGACCGCACCGGCACCCGCCGCCCCACCCAGGGCGAGATGCACAAGGCCGAACGCCTCGGCTGGGAACAGACCAGCCGCGAGTGGCTCCACGACCGCATCCGCGCCGCCATCCCGCACGCCACCAGCGCCGAGGAACTCGTCGCGTACCTCGAAGCCGGCGACGTCCAGGTCAAGGCACGCCGCGGCCCTTCCGGAGACCTCCTCGGCTACGCGGTCGGCCGCCCCGGCGACCTCAACAAGGACGGCGAGCAGATCTTCCACCCCGGCGGAAAAATCGCCCCCGACCTGTCACTGCCCAAACTCAAAGCCCGCCTGGAAACCACCGTGCCGGAGGAGCACCCCACCGCCCGCCGCAACCGGCCCACCACCCCCTGGCAGCAGGCCACCGAAGCCCTCGACACCCTCCACACCGAGATCACCGGCACCAGCACCTGCGACAGCGGTGACGCCCGGGCCCAGGCCCACATCACCGCCCTGGGTGAACTGATGGAAGCCACCGCCCAAAAGGCTCCCGCGGACCTGCGCGTGCAGTTGCAAGCGGCCAGCAAGGCATTCGGCCGTGCTCAGCGCTCCCAGATCCGGGCAGAAGACCGCGCCGCCCACGCCCTGCGGACCGCAGCCCGCGACATCGCCAACACCGCCACTGGTCCCGACGGCAGCACCCTCGCAGCCCTCATCGCAGCCATGGTCTGGGCCGCCCTCCTCGCAGGACGCTGGCACGAAGCCAAGGGCCACGCCCACCAGACCGACGCCGCCCGCCAGGCCCTCCAACATCTCCAGACAGCAGCCGATACCGCCCTCACTCCCACGCTCACCGAACTCCAAGCCCGCCGGCCCAAGGAGGAGACCCGTCACACCCTGGCCAGCGACGTACGCGCCGCCGTTCCTGAACACGCTGACCGGATCCTCGCCGACCCCGGCTGGCCCGCCCTCGCCACCGTCCTCGCCGACGCCGAAGCCGGCGGCCACAAGCCCCACCAGCTCCTCAAGGAGGCCGCCGCTCAGCGCGAACTGACCACCGCCCGCCAACCCGCCCGCGTCCTGATCACGCGCATCCAGCACACCAGCCGCAACCCCGCACCCAACCGCCGCGCCGAAGCCGCCCGTCAACGCACCACCATGACCTACAACGCCACCCAGCAGGCCCGAAGCTCACAACCGGCTGTGATACGTCCCGTGGGCATTGACCAGCCCCACCGTCACCGCCAATAGAACCCGCCAAGTAACAGGGCGGCCGAGAGTCCCGAACACCACGCGACCGGGGCGGCGGACGCAGTGTTCGGGGCTACCGAGTTCATCCACACCCGGCTCCGCACCATGACAGGGAGCGAAGCCCGGCAGCGGTGAAACGCACCAGCATCAACGACAGACCGCCCGAGCGGACACGCACTGCCGTCGCGGGGTTGTGCTGGCTGGAGCGGCCGGATGAAGAGGCGTCATCCACCTGTTCAGGCTGGGGCCCGCGTAGGGGGAAGGGCAAACGGTGGGGCCACTGGTTCGAATTCCGGGCAGGGGCAAAGCCTGTCCGGGTTGCCGGGCCGACGTACAGCTCCCTGACCATGCCCGACCCCAACCCGAACCGGGCGCCGGTCAAAGCCGCTCCCGCCCGCCACCCCCAAAAAGCGCCCCAAATTGGGCGCACAAAAGGCACTCGATGTGCACACGGCCTTGCTTGACGACCAATCAGGAGCAACACAACGATGGGAATTAAGTGCCCATCGACCACAGACCAACAGGGCAGCGTCATCAATGAATCTCGGGGAACTCATGCGTACTCTCTTGCGGCGTCGTACCGCCACGGCAGCCACCGTGGCCGCCTTGTGTCTTTTCGGAGCAGCAGCCGTACCGGCCCAGGCCGCGGCGAACCCCAACCCGATCGACTGGAAGGTGTACTCCACTCACTTCGGTCCGGATGGTGAAGACCTCCCGCTCCGCGTTGGGCAGAAGGACGCCGGAAGCATCGACGGGTTTGGCAAGCGTCACATCGAGTCGGGCCACGGGGATGAGATTTCGAGCTGGACCAACATGAAGAAGGACATCGATAAGACGCTGGATCGGGGCAAGTGCGTTCCTAACGGCAGCAAGACGAACTGCACCTTGAAGAGCAACACCTTCTCCAACACCCGAGCCGGTGCGATGAAGGTTGTGTTCACCGAGCGCGTGGACTCCAAGTCCAGGGACCACCGGCCCGTAGGCATCATCACGGCCTACTATTACGACTGTGGATGCTAAGGACAACGTGCCAATGGTCGCCATGTACCAGCAGTACCTCGAAGAGTTCCGCTCCGAGGTAGCCGACAGCCTGCCCTCCGAGCTGGCCCAGCACGGCGCGACGCTGACTGCACTCTCGTTCTTCGACAATGAGGACGGCGTCTGGGTCGCAGCCGAAGTAGAGCTACCGGGCCAGCAAGAGCCTTGGACCCGAAGCCGACTGATCATCCCGGCACAGGGACCGGACAAGGACGCCTGGCTAGCCGGAACCATCTTCTCCTCGGCACTGATCAAGGAACTGGACACACGGTAGAACCATGGGAGGAAGAAGCCCCGGCTTTCCGCGTAGGTGCGGATAGCCGGGGCTTTTCTCCCTGCGAGGACTGCCGGCGTGCTTCCAGACGTCAACCCGGTGAGGGGAGCGGTGATCAAGTGAGTCGAGCCATGCCCCTTTCGTGGCCCGCCAGGAGGCACGGCTAGGGGGCGCGACCCGAAAGGCCCGGGAAGTAACCCGGCCATCCCACACCAGGCACCACCAGCCCACCCCTGCGAACCCATCCGACAGAGGCACCACGACCCGTCGTACAGCCAGCGCAGCCGGCATCCGCGGTGGCACCCCAGACAGCCGAAAGCCCCGAACACCAGGCGGCCGGGCAGGCAACAACGCGGTGTTCGGGGCAGTCAGGGATGCCGCCCGGCCTCCGAGGAGAAAACGTACCGGGCAGGAGTGTGCACTCGGCAAGGTCAACGACGGGCAGCCTGAGGGGGCACGCATGCCCGTGGCGGTTCTGTTCTGGCTGGCCGCCTACTGGGGGGTGCTGGTGGACGCTGGGGTCTTGCCGTCCTTACCGAACCCCGGTGCCTGGCCCAGTGCGACGACCCAGACGTCTTTGCTGCGGGACATCTGGATGTGGGTGCTGAAGGGCTTGCCACGATCATCGATAGCCGTGACGTGAGCACTGGCCACGTCGGGCCCGAAGTCATGCGTTACCTGCACACTCTTCACCTTCAGGTCACGTCCGCCATCGGCCGCGATGATCTCCGAGGCGTCCTTCTTGACCCCTTCGTACCCAGGCTCTCCCAGCTTCGCGAGGGCGTCAGCGTCACGGGCATTGAGCGCCGCCACATACGCCTTGGCGGTGTCGCGCTCTGTCCTGGAGACCTCCGAAGCGTCGTCCGAGGAGCAGCCCGCCAGCAGAGCGCATACGGCTGCCAGGGCACCGATGAGAGAAGCATTCTTCATAGCCTAGTTCCCCTTGCTGGAGATCAGGTGCGGTGTGCGTACCAGGCCGCACGCGGGTACTGCGCCCGGATCGTGCTGAGCTTCTTATTGTGGATGCTCGGGGTGTGGTACGTCATGTAGATCTCGTTGGCCGATCTCTTGGTGACGATCATCGTGTGGTCGATGATCCCGTCCTTTTTCCAGTCCGCTTGGAGGACGTCAGATCGCTGCATCTGCCAGATGTTGTTGAGCACTCGTGTTCTGTCGGAGTGCTTGGCCGCGAACCAGTACCAGTTTTCCGCACCGGCCCAGGTGTAGCTCGTGTTCCAGGTGTGGCTTGCGTAGAACCACTTCCTGTTGTCTCGTCGGCTTGCCACGCTGCCGGAGGTCGCACGCCAGCCGCCGGCTCGCATGGCTTGCGAGATGAAGTTTGTGCAGTCGTTGCCGTAGACGCGGTAGTCGGAGTTGGTGTTCCTCCAGTGCTTGTCCGCGTACGACGCCATCTTTCCGTAGTTGTATCCGGCGGCGGCGAATTCGTCCTTTTTCTCGACCGATGTGTCCAGGGGCTGGACTGTGGAGGCTGCCGGCGGCTTGGGGCCTTCGTCTTCGGAATCAGGTTCCGCCGTCGCGTCGAGCGGCTCGGTGATCTGCGTAGTGGGGGCGGGGCCGGACGTATCGACCTGCGCCTGGTCCTCCGCAAGGAGCCACTGGCCGTCAGGAGCGCGGTTGAACTTGAGCGAGTGAGGCAGCGAGTACTCCTCGTACTCCGGGTCCCCCTCTTGGACGTTCGGGTAATACAGGCGGGTGTCCTCGATGACCTCAAGCGTGGCGGTGTCTCCCTCCACACTGCTCGCCCCCGGCGTCACCTCCACTTCCGCACGCGTGTAACCGCCGTTGACCCCTTGGAGGATGCGCCCCTGCTCTGCCAGAGCCGAGAATTCGTCTTCAAGCTCCCCTGCGAGGGGCGCGGTCATGCCCGCCACTGCGGTACGGAAGCTGCGTTGCGTGCCGGTAGTCGTCACTGCATCGGCGCGCTTCTGAAGGTAGACGTCCGTGATCTTTGTGAGCCCCGCTGTCTCGTCGGACGACAGCGTCGCGGTGCCCTGCTTTGCCTGTGTGACAGGAGCCGAGACACCAACCATGACTAACGCCAGTGAAGCAGTTCCTATGGCGTGGACAGAGAACATGTGTTTTCTGCGCATTGTGCGATTCTCCCCGTAGACGAGCGACTGGTCGCAACGTGTCTACGCGCATCCATGACAGGACTGGGTGCCTTTTGATCGTCTCTGTCTGGTAATGGCGATCAGTTGGCTTGATCACGCGGAAGAATAGATGATTCCGAAACTTCTGAACCCGGTGTGGCAACTTCCTTAGGCTGTGCCCCGGCGCGCAGTTGAATGGGATGCGTGCTTGATTCACTAGGCCCCGGCCATCTCCCACGAGGGGCACAAGGCCGGGGCCAGGGCGAGAAGGGACGGGTTCAGCCGAGCGCGGGCACCGGGTGGTCGAGGGAGCCGAGCCAGGCAGTGTGCTTGCCGTCCGGGGTGACGGTCATGCCGAAGCGTTCCGGGCCGGGACTGCCGACGTGGCTCCACCAGTCGTAGGCCGCTTCCACCTCGCGCCACAGTACGCGCGGGCCGTGCTCCCACACGGTGAACCGTTCATGGGTGTGCCCGTCCCAGTCAACAGCCGCCCACGAAGTGCCATCAGTGGTCGCCAGCCACAGGCGCGAGGCCACCCCGTCCACACCGGGATTGTTGTGCCAGGTCCGCCACACGTCGCGGAGCTGGAGACCGAGGGCGAACTGGGCAGCCCAGTCATCCCCCGTCACCGCCCACGGGGACAGGCGCGTCTGCGACTCGCGCGGCACATGCTCATCGCGGACAACATCCCGGTAGATACGCAGGTCCGTGCGCTGGTTACGCATCAGCATGAACGAAGAGTGCGGATGGAACCGCCCCCAGGCGTTCCTCTCATGGGACACCTCCAGGCGCAGCAGTCCGTAGCAGAACCAGGGGCTTTCCCAGGGCGTGAGGATCACGCCGCCCGGTTCTGTCTGCGCCACCCATGCGGGGGGCACCGAGCGCACGGAGCAGGTGGAAATGATCCGGTCATACGGTGCGCCGGGCGGGTAGCCGGCCGATCCGTCGCCGCTCACCACGTGCGGGTCCAGGCGGACGTTTTTCAGGTTGACCGCCGCTTGCATCGACAGGGCCGGGTCCACCTCCATCGTGGTCACCAGCTCGTTGCCCAGGCCGTGCGCGAGCAGCCCGGCGTTCCACCCGGTCCCCGTGCCGATCTCCAGCACACGATGCTGCGGCAGCAGATTGAGCATGTCGAGCATCCGCAGCACGATCGAGGGAGCCGACGCCGAGCACGAAGGCCAGCGCTCCCCCTTACCGGGGTCCTCACCATCGTTGATCTGCGTCACCACCGGAGCATCCGCGTACGCGGCCCGCAGCCACGTTTCCGGGGCAGTCCCGCGCGAGCACGCCTCCAGGTCATCCCCCAGCCAGATCGTGTCCGGGAGGAACCGGTGGCGGGGGGCCGCCCACATCGCGCGCTCCCACCCACGACCAAGGGCGGTTCCCAGGTCCTCGTTCAACGTGCCGAGGAGACCGCGAAGGGCGATCTCCTCAGCCGCATTCATTGTCGTCATCGCGGTCAGCGCCTTACTTCCCGTGCTTCGGTTCGGGCTTGGGCTTGTCGCTGTCCGGTGACGGCTTGGACGTGCCGGGGTCCTTGCCGCCCGAGTGCTTGCCGTCCCCGCCACTGCCGCCCTTGCCGGTTCCCCATGCCATGGCTGACTCCCTTTTGTCGGTACGGACACGATGGTGGTACAACCCCGCCCGCCTGCTTCCGTCCCCACCGAGGGGCAGACGGACGGGTGTCCAGGGGCCCCGCCTCCCGACAGATCAACGGGAGACGGGGCGGCACCGGGCGCCCGCAGTGCAGTGCGGGTGTGGCTGCGCCTCGGTGCGTCTCGCTGGTGGTTGCCTCCATCAGCGAGGGTTGGTCACCACCCCCACCGAGGGGGCGCGCGCCGCGCAAGCGACGAAGGGGGACCAAGCTTGCACAGCTCATCCCAGCGGGGGCGGTGGTCGTGCCCCGAGACCCGACAGGACGACGGTCGGCGTCACGCCTGCCCACTGCCGGTGGACAGGCTCTGCCGGGTCTCGGGAGTCTCTAGGCCCGGACTTCGCGGGTCGCTGAAAAGGTTCGCCGCAGCGGCTCTTCGGCGTCCGAACCCGACCGGATCGGACCGGCATTGCGATCGCCGTTGCGGACCGGACTGAGCGGCGATCGGTCGTGACCAGTTGATCTTCACGATCGGGTGACCTGCGAAGTACGGGTCTAGGGGTTGGCCCTCAACCACAGGGCCGCGAAGAACGCACCGACCGCGACAGCGGTCAGGAAGACGATGAAGGAGGAGGCAACGCGGTTCGCGCCAAGGACTTCAGGCGGAGCTGGCGGTTCGTCTCCAGGCGCTCGCGTTCCCTCGCAGTCGCCGGACGCAGGTGGTACTTCGACGCCCACCACGTCAGGCCCGAAGGCCGGCACACCTCCACCCGGTCCCCGTCGATGGCGTTGACTTCCCCAACTTGGCACCGAGCACCGTCACTTACTACGTCGCCCACCTGGACGAGTCGAGTGGTCACGGCCGGGCCGCCTCAAGAATGCGAACCAGCTTCCGCGCACTGCCCATCGACACCCAGCCCAAGATCATCATGTGCTGCGGATCGCTGGCCCGCTCGTCCATATCGATATGCAACTCCGGCATGTAGATGCCCGCCCTCGCCAGCGCCTTCACCATGTCGGTGTACGTCTGCGTAGCCTCAGCAAGCGCACGCCGCTGCGCATCCGTGACCCCCGGAATGGGCTGTTCCTGCGCCTCTTGCTCAGGTTCCGGTTTCGCCTCTGCGTTGATGCTCTGCGTCTCCATTGGCACCCCTTGCTGCCCTCGACCGCCTAGGTGTTGCTGACAACCTCAAGGGAACCGGCATAAGACGAAGCGCTCCACGGCATCCATGCGGCAGTCTTGATGCACATCCGATGCACCGGGTGCACCGTCCGCGTACTTGCGGGCGCTGCGGAGGAGGGAGCCGCGCGTGAGACTTGCTGAGCGGCGCAAAGTCCTGGGCTACAGTCAAGAAACCTTCGCCCAGGCACTCGGCGTCGATCGCACCACGGTCGGCCGTTGGGAGAGCGGTAAGAATGCGCCTCAGCCGCCGTTACGACCCAAGCTTGCTGAGGTCCTGCAAGTAGACCTTGCCGAACTGGACGCCCTGGTTGCGCAGCCACAAACCCCAGCCCAGGAGTCCGCGGGTACGCCGCCCAGCAACAACTACGGCTCGGGGGACACCGAGGAAATGATCCGACGCGAATTCCTGCGGGCTATAGCGGTAACCGGAGCACTCGCGACCCTGCCCGCCGATGACACCGAAGCCCTTGACGACGCCGCCCGTCGAGGCACTGCCTCCGACTTTCTACGCATGAACGGTCACCTCTGGCAGGTGTACCAGCTCGCACGCTCCAAGCGTTCCATGCGCCCCATCGTGGGGGAGCAACTATCCGCCTTGAACAGAACGTTGACCGGCCGGTCCGACGCCGAGGTGCAGCCGCTGTGCAGCGCTGCCGGCGACCTCTTCCAGCTCGCGGGGGAACTCGCCTTCGACAGCAACCGCTACACGGACGCCGCCGCCTCATATGCCCTCGCAGCGTCGGCAAGCAAGGAAGCTGGAGCGTTCGACCTTTGGGCTTGCGCTCTCGTGCGGCATGCATACGTCGACGTGTACGAGCACCGCTTCAAAGAGGCCGCAGATCTGCTGTCGGCAGCCGAGAGGGTCGCCAGGCGGGGGGACAGCTCATTGGCCACGCGGCATTGGGTCGCATCCGTTCAGGCCGAAGCCCATGCAGGCTTGGGTGACCTGGTTGCCTGCGAGCGTGCGCTTGATCAGGCAGAGAAGGTCACGCATCTTGCGGGGCCCGGCCACAACGGCGGATGGCTCCGTTTCGACGGCTCGCGACTGGCTGAGGAGCGCGGCGCCCGATACGTACAGCTCGGCCGTCTCGACCTCGCTGAACGGGCCCTGAAAGCAGCGCTGAGTCAGGGCGCATTGGCCCAGGGGCAATCGTTCCGCCGCCGAGGAGTCGTCTTAGCGGACCTGGCCGCCATCGGAGCCAAGCGGCGCGATCCTGACCAAGTCATCATTTTCGGCCGCGAGGCCCTGGAACTCGCGCGGGAATCCTCCTCCGGATACGTCGCCCGTAGACTCCAGACGCTACGAGCTGAGTTCGGCACCCTGGCCCGAGATAGCCGCGTGGCCGAGCTCGCGGCAGACATCGGTGCATTGAGCAAGACGTGACGAGAGGGGTAGGCATGTCGCAGATCGAGGGCGCACGGGTGTTCCGAGAGGCGTGGATCGCGGGTGTGCTGAAGCACTTCCCTGGCGAACCGAAGCCCAGCTACATCACCCCCTGGGAAGAAACTCCCGAGTGGGAACGTGAGGCCGCTGGTTCTGTCTACGAGCAGGTGCGCCAGTTCCTCGATTTGAGCAGTGGCCATGCGTCGCGGCTGTCACGGGAGCAGAAGGGCCGCTTCGTCGCAACGTGCTGGACGGCCCAGATGTTCAAGCACTTCGAGGACCCCAAGCCAGGGTACGTCGCGGACTGGCCGGATCTGCCGGACTGGCAGAGGGAGACAGACGCGGACATCTTCGGGGCGATCGAGAAGTCTCTTAACTGAAGCGAGCGTGAATGGACCCATGGTGGACCAATCAGCCATGCGTAGACGCTCGCAGTGCCGAAGATACAGGTCAAGCCACACAAGGCGGACTGAGACACAACCCTCTTGAGAGCCGCTCCCCTTCTCCCTTGCCTGGATCGTCCGCTGGGTGTTTATGGGAGTGGTCTGAAGAGTCCAGGTGTGCCGGGCGCATCGGGCCGATCGCGTGCACGGCGGCGCGATTACCCGCTGAAACGGGCCCGACGTCGTGGGACTCCTGCGCAGGAGGGTGCTGCACGTGTGACGTTCACGTTCGCTGACGCGACCTGCGGAACCGTACTGCGGGACGTAGAAGGCAGTGCGGTCTACGGTTACGCGTCCAGGCGGCGAAGTCGTAATCGGCATGCACCAGCCAACGACACAAGAAGGTTGTCAGACCCGTCGGTTACGGTGAGGTTCGTGTACGCAATTAGGCAACGGGGTGGCGGGTATGCGTGCTGAGGCGTTGGCGCTGCGGCTGACGGAGCTGGCGGGGACGGGGGTGGGGGATCTTCGGTCGCTGGTGGGTGAGTTCCGGCGCAGTGAGGTCCTGGTGTCGGTGGTGGAGGGGTCGTTGCTGTCGGTGGCGACGGGGCCGGTTCGCTGGCTGTTTGCTTTCACGAGTGTGGAGGCGCTGGAGGTGTTCGCCGGGCAGCGAGCCGAGGCTGTTGATGAGTGGGTGCCGGTGTTCGGGGCCCGGCTCCTGGACCAGGTGATTCCGGATATCGGTGGGCCGGTGGGTGTCGCGGTGGATGTCGGAAGTCCGGCGGGGATGGTGCTGCCGCCGGTGGCCGGGATCGTGCCGGATGCGGTGGCGCTCGGCGTGGAGGGGGCTGCGGTATGAGCGACGGGGGCGGGTACCGGGCGGATACCGAGTCACTGGGTGAGATCACCAGGGGTATCAATCTGGCGATGGATGAGCTGAAGGAGCTCGGGTTCGACATCGATGCGAATCTGGGGCGCGGCTTCGACGACTTGGAGCTTGCCGGCTTGGAGTTGGGCGACAAGCCCCTGCAGGAGGTCTTCGCGGAGTTCTGCGACCGGTGGGGCTGGGGTGTACGCACTCTGATGCAGGACGCCAGTAATTTCGCGGTCGGGCTCGGACTGAACGCAGGGCTGTACCACGAGCAGGAACGGTACGCCGCGAACACGCTCAAGACAGTATGGAACCAGGTCGCCGGCAACCCGTACGCCACTCAAGAGGAGATCGAGAAGACGTCCGTGAAGGACACGATACTCAAGGGGAACGTGGTCGGCCATGTGATGGACGCGGACTACAGCGTGGAGTCCTTCGTGGAGGCCGAGAAGGAGAAGGGCGCGGCCAACGAGCAGTTGGTGGAGGACGTCGAAACCTCGCCGTGGACTCCGTGGCAGGAGGACACCGAATGGCAGTGGGACGGGCCGCCCGAAGCCGAGCAGAGCCCTGCCGAGGGTTCTGCGGGGGGTGAGCGCTGATGGGGATCGATCTGCCGGGGATAGGCGGCGCGATCAAGAGCGGTGTCGACAACATCGGCGCTAGAGCCGAGGGCGCCCTGGATTCCGCGGTGGAGAGCGTCGGCGAGGCCACCAACCGGGTCGCGGACAAGGTGGCCGACGGGCTGTCCTCGGTGGGCGCCGACCGGATCGCCGAGGGCGTGCGGGACTACGGCGAAGGTATGAGCAACCGCCTGGGGGGCGACGTCCCCGAGCGGCAGCTGGGCGAGAGCGAGGACCCCAAGGAACTCATCCACGGCAGCGCGCCTGCGATCGAGGCGCGGGCGTCCCACTTGGCTGACTTCGGCAAGGCGTTCGAGACGGTCGGCCAGGGGCTGCGTGGTCTGGACAGTGGTGCCTGGCAGGGCAAGGCGGGTGACGCGTTCCGGGAGAAGTTCGGGATGCAGCCGCCGGCGTGGTTGAAGGCGGCCGACTCGTGTGAGGAGGCCGGCAAGGCCCTGAAGGCGTACGGGGAAGCGGTGAGCTGGGCCCAGGGGCAGGCGCTGGCCGCGATCGAGGCGTACAAGAGTGCCCAGCGAGCCAGTGAGAGCGCGGCGAAGGCGTACGACGCGCAGGTCGCCCAGTACAACCAGGCGGCCACCCAGTACAACAAGGTTGCCGCGACGGGCGGTGATCCCGGTCCCAAGCCGACCGAGCCGGGCGACTTCCAGGACCCGGGCGTGGCGGCCCGCGAGCGGGCGCAGGAGATCCTCACCGAGGCCCGCCGCCAGCGCACCGAGGCGGCACGCGACGCGTATGTGCGCGTCAAGCAGGCGTTGGAGCAGGCCCCGCAAAAGCCGGGACTCAGCGACCGGCTCGGCGCCGAAGCCAAAGACTCCGTGCTCAGCTCGGGCATGAACCTCGCGCACGTGGTCGGCGGATTCGTCAAGGGCGCGAGCGAGACGGTGGCGCTGGCGCGCACACTCAACCCGTTGGATCCCTACAACCTCACCCACCCCGCTGAGTGGGGCAAGCAGCAGCACCTGCTGGCGACAAACCTGCTTGGCACGGTGGCCCATCCGGAGCGCATCCCAAAGGGGATCATCGGCTCCGGATGGTCCAGCGACCCCGGAGACACCGGCGGTGGTTTCCTGTTCAACCTGATCGGCAGCAAAGGGGTCGGCGGGGTCGTCAGGGGCGGGCTGAAGAGAGTTCCGGGAAAGGGCAGAGAGCAAGCCGACGGGGGGCCGGACAAGAGCCAGGACCCGGAAAAATGCCGCTGCGAGGGTGACCCGGTCGACGTGGCATCAGGGCGGATGCTGCTGCCGCAGACGGACATCTCCCTGCCCGGCACGCTGCCCCTGGCCTTCTCCCGCAACTTCAAGTCGTCCTACCGCAACGGGCACTGGTTCGGCCCCGCTTGGGCCTCCACAGCGGATGAACATCTGGAGATCGACGCCCAGGGCATCGTCCTCCTCCGCCACGACGGCGCACTGCTGACCTATCCCCACCCCGCTCCCGGCATCTCGGTCATGCCTGACGCGGGCGACCCGCACCCGCTGACCGTCGATCTGCATGGCAACTACACGATCACTGACCCGGTGGTCGGTCGGGCCCGGCACTTCACAACTCCGGGAGGTGAGGGCAACGGCATCGCCCTCCTCTACGAAATAACCGACAGGTCGGGCCAGTACGTCACCTTCGACTACGACGCCGATGGCACCCCGACCAGCATCGTGCACTCCGCCGGCTACCACCTGAAGATCACCACCGAGGGTGAGCGCATCACCGCCCTGCACCTGGCCGGCGCAGCCCCAGGAGGCGGGGATCAGGAACTGGTCCGGTTCGGCTACGACACACACGGCCACCTCGCCACCGTGACCCGCTCCTCCGGCATCCCTACCCGGTTCAACAACGACGAGCAGGGCCGCATCACCGCGTGGACGGACACCAACAACTCGTCGTACAGCTACGTCTACGACGACCAACACCGCTGCACCTACCAGTCCGGGCAGGCCGGACACCTACGTAACACGTTCATCTACGACGACACCGACCCGGCCACCGGCCACAAGATCACTACCGTCACCAACTCACTCGGCCACACCACACGCTTCCTGGTCAACAGCCGCCTCCAAGTCGTCACCGAGACAGGCCCGGACGGCGCCACGACCCACCGCACGTACGATGAGCATGACCGCCCTCTGACCATCACCGACCCACTGGGCCGCACTACCAGCTACGGCTACGACGCCGCAGGCCGGATGGTGATGGAAGTCCGCCCGGACGGGGCGTACACCAGCGTCGGCTACAACGACCTGGGACTGCCCGTTTCGATCGGAGGTCCGGACGGATCGCGCCGCTGCCAGGAGTTTGACGACTTCGGCAACCGGACGTCGATGACGGATTCCTCGGGTGCGACGACGCGGTTCGCGTATGACCAGTGGGGCCATTTGGCAGGAGCCACGGATGCCCTGGGCGCGACGACAACGGTTGGCTGCAACGCGGTCGGCCTCCCACTGGAAGTCACGAATCCCCTGGGCGCTGTGACGCGGTATGAGCGGGATGGTTTCGGTCGCCCCGTTACAGTCACCGACCCAACGGGCGCGACGACGCGGCTGGAGTGGACAGTCGAAGGCAAGCTGGCCCGGCGCACCGCTCCGGACGGGAGTACGGAGTCGTGGACGTACGACGGCGAGGGCAACTGCACGTCACATACCGACGCGATGGGCGCCGTCTCGTCCTTCGAGTACACGCACTTCGATCTGATGTCGGTTCGCACGGGCCCGGACGGGGTGCGCTACGAGTTCGATCACGACACGGAGCTCCAGCTCCGGAAGGTCACCAACCCCCAGGGTTTGACCTGGAGTTATGAGTACGATCCAGCCGGCCGCCTGATAGCCGAGACGGACTTCGACGACCGTTCGCTGTCGTACCGCCATGACGCGGCGGGCCAACTGGCCTCTCGAATGACGGCCTCCGGTTCGGTGATCCGCTTCGAGCGGGATGTGCTGGGCCGCACGGTGGTGAAAGACGTGGCTGGGGCGGTGACGACGTACGCGTACGAGGTGACAGGCGGGCTGGCCCGGGCGACCGGACCGGACGCGGTCCTGACCCTGGAACGGGACGATGCAGGCCGCCTGCTGGCGGAGACGGTCAACGGCCGCGCGGTCACGTACACCTACGATGCGCTCGGTCGCCGCACCGGCCGTACCACCCCCATGGGTGCAGTCAGTACCTGGAGGTACGACGCGGCGGGCAACCGCACCGAACTAACCACCTCCGGCCGGACCTTGATCTTCGAGCACGACGAGGCAGGCCGAGAACTCTCCCGCCACCTCAGCGGAGCTCTGTCCGTCACCAGCGCGTTCGACGACCTCGGCCGCCTGACCAAACAGGAGCTGTTCGGCCCGGCCAAGCAGCGCATCCAGCAGCGCGCGTACGCGTACCGCGCGGACGGCAACCTGGTCGGCGTCGACGACCAGCTCAACGGATCCAGCCGCTTTGGCCTGGACGCGGCAGGCCGGGTCACCGCGGTCCACGCGGCGGGCTGGACGGAGACATACGCATACGACGAGGCGGGCAACCAGAGCTCGGCATCCTGGCCTGCCCCCATGCCCGGCCAGGAAGCGGTGGGCCCGCGCACCTACACCGGGACACACATCCGGACGGCGGGCGCAGTCCGCTACGAACACGACACGGCGGGCCGCATCACACTGCGCCAGAAGCCGCGTCTGTCCCGCAAGCCGGACACCTGGCGCTACACGTGGGACGCGGAGGACCGCCTGGTCTCGGTCCTCACGCCGGACAGCACGACCTGGCGCTACCAGTACGACCCGCTGGGCCGCCGCATTGCGAAACAGTGCTTCGCGGCAGACGGTTCCGAGACGGTCGTGGAGCAGGTCGACTTCACCTGGGACGGCACGACACTGTGCGAACAGACGGCTCACACGCCGGGCACGTCATCGGGCGGGCTGACCCTCACCTGGGACCATGACGGCCTACGCCCCCTGACCCAAACGGAACGCAAGACTTCGGCGGCCGGCACCTCCCAGGAGCAAATCGACGCCCGCTTCTACGCCATCGTCACTGACCTCGTCGGCACCCCTAAAGAACTCGTCGACGATCAGGGCGATATCGCATGGCGGACGCGCAGCACGCTATGGGGGACGACAGCGTGGAACCGGACAGCGACGGCTTACACGCCACTGCGTTTCCCCGGGCAGTACTTCGATCCGGAAACTTCCCTCCACTACAACTACTTCCGCCACTACGACCCCGAAACCGCCCGTTATCTTACCCCCGACCCTCTTGGCCTCACACCTGCTCCCAATCCCACCGCTTACGTCCGCAACCCGCATTTATGGACAGATCCGTTGGGGCTGGCGGCTTGCGGGGGACGCGAGAATCACGTGCCGCTGGATGCGGCGCGCGGAGATGTCCACTACCCCTCCCACGATGAAGCACTGCGCGAAGCAATGCGGCGGTACGATATAGAGGATCCGTCGATGCTGGAGAGGACGCCCGCGTACGGGAAGAATCCAAACCTCACCGGCCCGAATGGGGAGCCCTGGGAAATCATTACGGCTATTGATTCCAGAGGGCGTATCGTCGAGTTTCACCACCACGCCAATGGTCACTACTTCAAAGATAAGGAGGAGTGGGCGCTACCTCATTATCACGGCCCCAGCGGTGAACACGTCTATTATGGGTGACTGTTTTGGATGGTCG
>NZ_JAGGPA010000046.1 GCF_018614035.1 Streptomyces sp. ISL-96 | reverse complement strand
TATCAACGGTTGGGCCGGTCACCACGCGTGGTGACCGGCCCAACCGTTGATACGCCCACTGTCCGTTCTCGACCTCACTCCCGACGGAACATGCCGCCCCGCGCGCGATGCTTTCCAACGCGGCGTCCCTCAGGCTGCTCGGTCGTAGAAGCCGTGCTCACAGGCGCCCGGCGAGTCGGTTCATCGTGAAGGAGGAGAGACTGCCAGACCTGCTCCTGCAAGGCGCGGATGCACGGGCCGCAGGCGAACATGGCTGCCTGCGCGCCGGCCACACTCACGGGGCCGATCCATAGAACACGGGTCCATCGCTGGCCGCAGTAGAGCCAGCAGAATCCGTCCGTCCACGTATTGCCGTCGTCAGTGTCTGCCGCGGCGGGCAAACCGCCGCGCGCGAACTCGGCGATGCCGGGTATGACCCGAGGCGTCACGGCCAGTTCTATGAACACAGCTCGGTCCTCAAGATCACTCGCTCGGGACAGCTGCCCTGGCCGAAGCCTGCTTGTCGGCGTCGGCGAAGAGGAGAGTGGGTTCGGCCAGGATGTCCCTGCCGGACTCGCTCTTGTAGATCTCATCGACGCTGCCGAAGCGTGCTTCGGAGTAGTCGAGGTCGAGCAGGGCGGCTGCCTGGCGGACCGATGCCTCGTCGGGGCCCTCGATCTCGACGAAGGTGGGGAGGTCCGGCCAGGTGTCGAAGTCGAAGGCGACCTCGCCGAGGCGCCATTCCTCGCGGTAGTTCTCCTGGTACCGGACCTCGCGCATGCCGAGGCTGCGCAGGATCTCGGCCATGGCGTGCAGGTCCGTCACCTCGGTCTCGATTTCGGTGGTGCCGTTGATCGTGGTGGCGTCGGTGACCTGCTTGAGCGTGAGCGTCGATCGGGTGCCCTCGTCCCGCAGTCGCACCCAGGCGCCTTCGAGTGCGTCGTTCTCGAAGATCTTGCGGGTCAGGAGGGTGCGGGGGAACGCTTGGGTGGCGCCCAGGGTGGTCAGTTTGGCCTGGAGGCCGGCGACGTCGATGGCGAGGAATTTGGCCTCGTACTCGTGCTTCACGGGTTTGTCCTTCGTACTAGGAGGGGGTGCGGGCCGCGAGGAGCAGGCCCATCCGGTGGGTGTGGTCCTGGAGCTGGCCGATGTGGGCGCGCTCGGCGAACTCGTTCGTGCGCAGGGTCAGCAGGACGTCCCAGTCGCCGATGAAGTGGCGTCTGAGCTTCTCGGGGGACGTGTAGTGCTCGATCAGGTGCTGGCGCTGGGTGATGGGCATCATGAACTCCGCCCCGTACAGGCCGCTCTGGCCGACAGCGGACTGCATGCGGGTGACGAAGTCAGCGAGCGGGCGATAATGGTTGGCACTGTAATGCCAGGAGCAGCTCGTCCAAATGGCATCGCAGGGCGTGCCCGAAGGCTCCCAATGGAGGAAGTCCTCCTCCACGATCTGCACACGGTCGCGGAGCGAGTCGAGCTTGAGGCGGTCGCCGAGGCCCATCGCGTGGGCCCGGTTGTCACCCGGGAGGATGACCTCGCCTCCGTGCAGGGCGAGAGGGTCGCGTTCTACCGCGACCACCCGGTAGCCGGCGGCGGCCAGAGGCAGGACGAACTTTCCGTCGCTCGCCCCCACGACCATGACTGTGGCGTCAGGAGCGGCACGCTCCTTCAGCGCGGCGAGGAACTGGGGGAAGAACGTGAGGGTGTGCTCCCACAGGCTCTGCGTTTGCACGGTGGCGGGCTCCTTGCGTGTCGATGGACAGGATCGTCTGGAGGACCTCGTCGGGGGCCAGATGCGTGGTGTCCACGTGGTGCATCGGGAACTGGGCATAGGCGTCGGTAACGCGGTCTGCCACCTCTTCCGTGAGGACGTCCCAGCCGGAGACCGGCTTGATGCGCTCGGCGAGCCGACGCCCGCGCTCGCCTTTGCCGCACGTCAGTTGGTACGTCACGGGCTGGGGCAGGCTGGGCGGGAGCCTGACGCCGAGGCTGGAGCCGAGCGCCTGGTGGTTGGCCAGGCAGCGGGCGAAGTAGCTCTCCACGACCACCGAGGTGCCCTCGGCCAGGAGACGCTGGATCTCATCGGCCACGGTGAACAGCGCGGACAGGTAGAAGCACATCCGGGCCTCGGCGTTTCCACGCCGATCCACCTCCCGGCGCAGAGGCTGGTAGAAGAGAGGCACGGTCGGGACCAGGACGGCACGGCGGGCCGCTGCCAGCATCGGAGCGATGGTCGACTTTCCGGTGCCGCGGAGCCCTTCGAGGCTCTCGAACAGCGGACCGTCAGACACGGGCGTACACCACGTCCGGTACCGCGAGCGTGAACTCGTCGGTGGGGGAGGGCCGGTGGTCGATGTGGTCAGCGAGCTTGTCGTACCAGAAGGCGTGCGAGTCCTTGCCGACAGCTTTGCAGGACATGGTGAGCGCGCCGCGCGGGTCAGCTTCGATCCGCTCGATCTCCACAGGGCCCCCGGCGGGGAGGCAGGCGTCCGGCGCACCGAGCTCGGACAGGTCCTCGTCGAGGATCACCTCGATGTCCAGCTCGGCCGAGGCCAGGCGCTCCCGCAGACGGGTGTAGGCCGTGGCGTCGTTGACGAGGAGCTCGGGGTGATCGGCTGCGTTGCCGACCGGCCGGAGGCAATGGAGTTTCAGCTGCTCCACCCCGTAGTGCTGCAGTGTGCAGGCAAGCGGCAGGACCTCGTCGATGTTGCGTGAGGTGACCGTCATGGTCGCGCCGGCGCGGACGCCGAGCTGCTGTGCGATTTCGAGAGCGCTCAGGGCGCTGCGGTAGCTTCCGAATTTCCGGATCTTGTCGTTGGTCGTGCCGATGCCCTCCAGCGATACCCGGAGCAGGTCAAGGTCGGGGGCGATCTCGGTCAGCCGGCGCTCGATGCGGTAGCCATTGGTGCAGATCTCGACCTGCATACCCAGGTCCCGCTTGGCGTACCGGACGACCTGGGCGAGGTCTCGGTAGACGAACGGCTCGCCGCCCAGCAGGGTGACGGCCTCGGTGCCGTACTCGTCGCGCATCAGCGTGAGGAGGTTGACCGCCTCGTCCGTGGTGAAGGCGTCGGCGTGCTGGAGCCGTTTGCCGTGGAAGCAGTGCAGGCATTCGAAGTTGCAGCGGTAGAGCAGTTGCAGGTACAGCATCCGGATCCTGCGGATCCCGGTGACTTCGCTGATCACTAGGGTCTCCTTCGGGGCGCTTGCCTGGTGGGAGACCTGATATTGGCGGGACAGGTACGGACCTCGTCACCGCGTATCGGGACGCTCCTAGGACGTCCTGGGACGTTTTCAGCGTGCGGAGAGCGCCTCCAGAATCCCGAGAACACGGCCGGTGTCCCTCAGATCGGGCAGGACCGTACGGGCACCGGCGTCTGCCAGCTCTTCGGCGCTGTGGACGCCGGAGGCCACCGCGATGATCTCGGAGCCCGTGGAGAGTGCGGCCTCCACGTCCCTAGGGGTGTCTCCGACCAGTACGACGGGCACGCCATCCGGGGCGCCCCGGAGCCGCTGGGCCCGCTCCCGGGCGACAGCGACCAGGTCGGGGCGCTGAAGGGCGTCGGCCCCGTAGGCACCAACCGGCAGATCAAGGAGGGGATCAAGGCCGAAGGCCGCGACCTTCACGCGAGCGTTGTCCGCGATATTGCCGGTGAGTACCGACGACACCCAACTGCGTCGCACGGAGACCTCCTTCAGGACTTCCCGCACGCCGGGCAGGGCGGTTCCCCGCTGGCTGAGGTCCTGGAGACGCGCCTCCCCTGCGTCGGCAAGTGCCTTCTCGACCGCTGCCCAGTCCGGCTCGGCCAGGCCGTTCCGCTCGAACATGTCGCGCATGATCAGCCGGTCCGTACGCCCTTCTGTCCGCGCCGGCCCCGCGGGCGCCCTTCCCGCCAGCGCCGTGAAGGCGGCGGCGTAGATCTCCTTGCTGACCCCTGCGTTCTCGATGAGGGTGTGGTCGATGTCCCACAGGACGATGAGCTCCATGCATCCAGCGTAAATACAGCGGTCATGGCCCCCTCCTTCTGTGGAACGTCCCGAAACGTCCTTGCCGCTCCTGACCAGTCTCGGCTTGTATGGCGTCTGTGAACGAGCGATTGCACTCCGTGCTCGCCCAGCGCGGCATCCCACCTGAATCACTCGCCGAAGTCTGCGAGGTGGACCCCAAGACCGTTGGCCGGTGGCTCGGCGGGCGCGTTCCCCATCCTCGCCACCGCTTCCGCGTCGCCAAGCACTTACGGGTCGAGGAACTGTTCCTCTGGCCCGCACCGGTGCCGAGTACTCCGCAGCAGCTCGCAGGGTCAGGGCAGGAGCTGGTCGGGACCTACCAGAACCGGGCGAGCGTCCCGCGCGACATGTGGCTGTCGCTGCTCAATGGCACCCAGGAGCAGATCAGCGTCCTCGTTTTCTCCGGTACCTTCTTCGCGCAGTCCAACCCGCACGTCGCCAAGATGCTCGCCGAGCGCGCGTCGAGCGGGGTGCGAGTGCGGCTCTGCTTCGGCGACTCGAAGGGCCGGGCCGCAGCAATCCGGGGCCACGAGGAAGGAATTGGCGACACACTGGCCGCCAAGATCCGAGCCTCCCTGACCTACTACCGGCCCCTGTTGTCCGAGGCCGGCTGCGAGGTGAGGCTGCACGACACCACGCTCTACACCTCCATGTTCCGGTATGACGATGACCTTTTGATCAACCCGCACGTCTGGGGCCAGCCGGCCAGCGCCAACCCCCTCCTCCATCTCCGCAGAGCAGACACGGCGGGCTGGTTCGACAACTACGCTCAGAGTTTCGAAGCTGTCTGGGCCGCCGCACGGCCCTGGACACCCGACCAGGAGGGGCCCTCGCCGCATGGGCAGGACTGAGTACTACAACGACCCCAAGGCCCCCAAGGCGAACACGCTCATCCCCGCCAACAACCTGCTCGTCGTCGACGACAACGGCGCCATACTCCTCCAGCGCCGCCGGGACACCGGCCAATGGGCCCTGCCTGGAGGAGCCCAGGACATCGGCGAGACGGCGGCGCAGTGCGCGGTGCGGGAATGCCTGGAAGAGACCGGGATCATCGCCGAAGTCACGGGCTTCCTGGGGGTCTACACGAACCCCAACCACATCGTGGCCTACACCGACGGTGAGATCCGCCAGCAGTACGAGAACACCTACATCGGCCGGCCTGTAGGCGGCGAACCCACGATCAACGACGAAGCCGACGGAGTCCGCTACGTCCAACCGAGCGACCTGGACCAGTACGACATCCACCCGAGCATGCGCCAACAGATCGGTGACTACCTCGCCGGTACGTACCCCTACCTGGGGTGAGCCGCAAGCGCCGCCTCCACGCGACCGACGGCCGCGAGGATGCCCGGCGACGCGCGACGGATGAACCGCCCCACCAGGCTGTCTGCCCCGTAACGCTCCATGATCTCCTCCAGCCGATCCTCGGCAGACGTGCCCTTCCCGTCAGGCGTCGTCGTCATGTCGCAATACACCAAGGCATCCACGAGCCGGTGGTCGTCGAGCAGCGGAAATTCGGCTTCCAGCTCGCCCTGCAGCCCGCGCTCCTCGGCCTCCAGCAACGCCAACGAGTGGTTCGCCACCAGCCGCACCAGCCGCTCATCCGCAGCATGGTCGTCACGAAGAAACCGGGCACCATCCAGCGGATGAAAGCCTGTCGCTGCCAGCCGCGGTGCGTAGCCCACGTCGTGAAGCACGGCGGCAGAAGCCAGCAGGTCCGCGTCACCACCCAGGAGTTCAGTCAGCTCGGCCGCGCGCCGCGCGACCCCTTGCGAGTGCATCCATCGACGAGGAAGGGACTCACGCAGCTCCGCCTCGGCCACCGAACATGCCCACTTCGCCATCGATCGGTTCATGCTCATTAAGTGCCCCAGCGGAATCAAGGCCGAACCCACCCTGCGTCTGCTGCTGAGCGGCACGCCTATGCACCTCGGACCGGCCGAGGCACAGGGCGGCAGTCACGTCCGCTGGCTCGCCGAGACTCTGCTGGCTTGGGCAGCCAGGGCAGCGATCCGGCACGGCGATGGGCACAAGGAGGGCTAACACGCATGGCGACGATGCTTTTTCCAGGTTCGCCGAAGCGATCATTTTTGGGCCTCAACGGTAGAGCAGCCAGGCCCCTATACCCATCCCCGCAAGCAGCAAGGGCCCATAGACAGGAGCAACCGCCCACGACCTGATATCGGGCCAATCGGGCCAGTAGTTGACACGAGAACCCGCAGGCGACGCCAGGGTAGGGTTCAAGGAGAATGCAGGAATTGAACGACCGGCCGCTACCTCGTCATAGAGCTTACGAAAGGCGCGCTCCTGCTTTAGATAATTAGCATCAAGGATACCAAAGACAAGCACCGCCAATAGACCGAGAAGCGCCACGAAGATCGAACTCTTCGTGATCGCGTATCCGTAGGTCGCGGTTACAATTGGAAGCAGCCACGTCTTCGAGGATGAAGACGCTTGCGACATGCGCGTAATTATCGCTTGAATAAATGACAAGTGCTGCCGACGGTCCTCCGACCCAACCGCGCTCACTTCATTCAAAAGCGCAGACTGGATCGCAGTGAGAGTCTGGCTTTGAGCTTGACTATCTTCGGCCGCACTCACAGGCCATCTAAGCACCATACGATCCCCCGACCATCGGGGCACGAGGTGGAAATGCACGTGCGGTACGGTTTGAGTGGCGGCTTGCCCGGTTGACTGAATCACGTTCAAACCATCCGGAGCTAGGGCCGAACGGATCGCACGCGCTGCCCTGAGGACCGCTTCACCTAAATCGCGGCTCTCAACAGCGTTGAGATCGGTCAGGTCTGAAACATGGCGGTTCGGCACTACCAAAGTGTGACCGCGAGTGGCTTGTTCCAATGGAAAGAATGCGGTGACCTCTTGGGTGCGATACACCAGCCTCGCGCTGGAGTCACCTCCTGCAATAATCACACAAAACGGGCATGCGGATTGATTTACCATGACCGCCTAATCACCCCCTGACCCGACCAGGACTCCAAGTTGTCACGCAGTTTATTATAGGTCGCCTTACTGTCGGTCTTTCCCGACCAATCCTGCATCGTGGGATCAAATACCGGCACTACCCCCGCACCAATAGCCTTGACAAAGGGGTCGGAACCCGCACTATCAACGCTCCCGAGCGCCGAGAGGTCATGGATTCGAATACCTAGCAGCGGCTTCTTGTCGGCCCATGCCTTTTTAATCTCATAAATGACCCAGGGTCGACTTGCCGTGTACTTGCCGATCAAGACGATAACGGCCTTCTTGTACACCATCTGCTCGTGAATCCACTTCTCGATTGCCTCGTCTCCACGCCTACGCACCTGCTCCCAGTCCTGAGAGTTCAACAGTGGCTGCGCTTCAAGCGCGTTAACATTGCGAACCAACTGGACGCGGTGGACATCTTGTTCGTAGTGGAAGCTGTAGAAGACTGTCTTGGCCATGGAAACGCCAATCGAGAGTGTTGATGTGGACGACTGCGACTCTAGCTGCGACCTCCGACAACTTGTACGAGAACGCAAGAAGTCATGCCCTTGCGGGCGAGGTGCTCACGCAAGGCAGCTCTGACGCGGATCGCAACCGCAAGCAGCAGGTCTACCTCCGTCAGCGCCATGGCCCAGAAGTCCAGCCTATGGATCCGGGGCGCCCGCAAGTGCGGGGCCAAGGGTCGCCGACCTCAGCAGGCAGAGCATCACCGTGTGCTCTCCCTCGAAGATCATCGCCCTGGCCGCAGCCGGCCGCGTGCATTGCCGTCCTGACCTTCGCGATTTTGAGTGCTCAGAAACATGACCCAGCCACCACCCTGACAGAGGGAACGGACGAGGAGGAGCAACACCGCCATGGGGGGCGTCTTCATCAACTACCGCAGGAGTCCGCGTGCCACGGATGCGGTGCACCGGCTGCGTCATCGGCTCAGCCGACACTTCGGTGACGCGCAAGTCTTCCTCGACACGTCGTCGATGCTGCCGGGTAGCCGCTACCCAGACGACCTCAGAGCCCGAGTGCATGACTGCGAGGTCCTGCTCGTCACCATTCCGGAGGGCTGGTTGGAGACGCGCGACCCGTCGGGCCCTCGATCCCTCGACCGCCCGGGCGACTGGGTGCGGCACGAGATCGAACTGGCGCTGGCCGCTGGGAAGACCGTAATTCCCCTGCTCCTTGACGCCGCAGAGCCACCGTCGCCCGAGTTGCTTCCCACGTCGATCCGCGATCTCTCCCTGCGACAGGCACATCGCCTCCCCGCGGATGACTGGGACGCATCCGTTGAGGAGCTAATCGCCTCGCTGGAGACCCTGGTGGCATCAGAGTGGGTGCCAGCAGTCCTGTCTGAAGTGCGGGCGCCACGACGGCCCGGCCGACTACTCGGCTGGGCCACCGGCCTCCTCGCCACCGCGCTCTGCGTTCTAGTGCCGTGGGCAGCAACGGCGATCGGGCCGTCCTCAAATCCGGACGACGACCCGGTCGCCCTGCTGCTGGCCCTGGCGTCCCTTGGGCTGATGGGCTTCGTTCTAATCGCTGTACTGCTGGCATGCGGCCTCATGCGCCGCCCCGTTCAGGCGTGGGAACGTGAACTGCAGGACGCCTCGCAGGAGAACTACCTCCGGGCAACCTATCCGGTGCCGGCCTTTCTCCTGCTGTTCGCGGTAGTGCTTGTGATTCAAGTGTGGGGGCAGAGTCCCGGCTTCGCCGTCGTACTGATACTCGGCATGTGTGCTGCCGTCGGCCCGATGGCAGCCGGTTTCGTACGCTCCCTCAAGGAGGACCGCGAACGGTGGGTGCAGTGGCCGGAAGCGATGCCCTCGGCAGCCCCGATGGCGGTGGTCCGGCGGGAGATCGCTCGGCTTGACGTGCGTACGCAAGAATGGGAAGCGCCGATCCGGCGAGAGCAGCGGGACCGAGCACGGTTCGCGCTTGAAGAGCTGGCAGGGGCGGTGGCTACCCAGGGGCGTGCGGCGAACCGTGGGCGGTTCCGATGGCTGTGTGAGGCGCAGCCCTGGATCTTCAGCGGGTACTTCCTGTGGTTGGCGCTCACCGTCGCCCTCACGCTCGCATGGACTTTGCCCCTCGGAGTCGAAGGCGGGGGTGGGGCGCGGCTGCACGCAGCGCCTGTGGCCGCTGGGGTTGTGGGGTTCTGGCTGGCCTGGACGACCATGGAGTGTGCCTACCGCTTCCAGCGATGGCAGCACCAGATGTTTCACGCAGAGGCGGTGCGACGGCTCACTCAGATAAGGGTGCGGGTCGACAAGCTGAGTTTGCCTTCCCGTACGCGGCTGGCGACGGCGACGGAACGCTAGGCGGGACGGGTGGAGCGGCACAGGGCCTGGTCACGACCGCGACCTGGGGTTCACCCAATCAGAGCGCTGGCTGAGAAAGCTCACTCATAAGGGCCGAGGAACCGTGAGCCGTTCAGGTGGATCAGGTGGTCAGGCGCGTCAGCCACCCAGGCTTCGGTCTCCCATGCGAGGTCGGCCAGACACGCTGCGGGTTGGGCGCCGGCGACGCGAAGCGACGTCCGGGCACGCCGCCGAACAACTAGTTCGCCGGTGTGGGCAACTCGGTCAGGTCGTCCTCAACGGCGACCAGCTCGGCGATCTTGGTGGCAATAACTGCCATCGAATCAACCGCCGTGTCCAACCCGTTTCGAGATGCAAGCAGGGGGCTAACGTCCCGGAGTTTGCCGTAGGTCGTCTCGTGCATGACAGGGAGCAGCAGGTCACGTGCAAGGAGCTCCGAGAGCTCCTTGTCAGAGACACCACCGCGCTCGATGCGCCTCAGTAGCGCAGGGGTAACCAGGACAAGACCCGTACGCGACCTCGCCAGGCCCCTGTCGATCTCCCGCATGAACGGTAGGCCGAGCGCGATGTCCTTCTCGCTGAACCAGACGGACACGCCCTCTGCTTCCAGCAGGTCGCACAACTCCCGGGCGGCACCGCGCCGGTCATCCCATGCGTGGCAGAGGAAGACATCGCGAAGGTCTGGCTGTTGACGCGCGCGCAACACGGCGGCGTCGCGAACAGGAGTCAGCCCCTTCACCTCGGCAGGCGTGTAAATCACGGAGGAGGTGCTCGGTGACCAAGGCGCCCGCGTTCTACCGCTACTGGAGCTGCCCCCACTGGTCGCGCCACCCCCGCCACCGCTCCGCGGCGTGTAAGCCGGCGGCGGGTAGTAGGACCGGGGCGACGAGTACCCGTAGCCTCCGCCGCCGCACGCGGGACACGCCGCACGTCCGCTGGCGGTCCGATGACCCTGGCGTGGGGCTGTACAACGACTCATAGCTATACGGTAGTCCACGCGGCCCCTGGAGCCATCTCCTTTACGCGTAGCCCCGGTTCGCCAGCACATTCCAGCAGGTTGCGATTCTCCGAGGGGCAGAGACAGTCGAGGCCACTCACATGCATCGCGACTGTCTGCTTGCCTGCGGCCAACAGACCTCGGTGTCCACATGGCGGGACGCCATCAATCCCAGGGTGGGCAATACTGCCCGGCTCCTACTCAGGACGACGCAGTCCAGTCATATAGTCACCGAATGCGAGTTACCGACGTCACCATGCCTGCGGGCATTGCTGCCCGCCCGCTAGACGACCGCGGGTACCCCGTCCCGGCGATCACCCCATGGGAGGATGGAACACCGCAATTTGCCAGCACCAGCATGCGACGGGTGTTCCTGTGCGTCGAAGAGCGTCGATGCACAGTCTGTGGCACGGAGATGCAGCCAGGGCCGGTGTGGCGGGTCGTCGACGGAGACGAGGCCGAGATGATCAGCGCCGTCCTGGGTGTCGGGAAGGAGTTCCTCAACTCGGCACCCACTGGCGAGGCTCCGGGGCATCGGACTTGCATGATCTACGCCGCGATGGTCTGCCCCTTTCTGAGCAGCCCAGAAGGCCGCCGAAGCGAAGCATCAGACATGTATGGAGCCGACCTGCCAAAGGGAGACGCCCGTGGCAGCGGAGGCGCGGTCGTGGCCTACAACGACTACGGGTTCAAGCAAACCGCAGCTGGCCCAGGAGTCGTCTACGGGGCACCGATCGAGATCATCACCTACAACCGCGCTGCGGATCTGCAAGACGAGCTCACCGCTGCTCTCGCCAACGACGAGACAACGGCCGGCAAGGCTCCTGCGTGGCTTGGCGAGAATGAGCAGCTAATGGACTCGGCGTTCCGTCGAGCCATGCTTTCTCCTGCAGAGCGCCGGGCGCTGGCGGCACAGAAACGGGCTGCGCAGGCCAGGAAACGGCAGCAGAAGCAGGCAAGAACGTCGCGTAAGAAGAACCGATAGTCGGGATGCCTTGAAGCACCAGTCCTTGACAGCCATCGGACCGCAGCGTCATCTCGAAGCCTGAAGGAGCTGCATGGAATCCCGCAGCGCAGCGGCTGTCGGCAGGGGCTTCCCGTACACGGCGAAGACGCTGTGCTACATCGAGGTAGTCAAGGACGGGACGGTGTCGTCCCACAGCGTCGATGCCCACACTTACGAGCGGGCTCGCAGCGGGGAGTCCCGGCTGTCCGCCGTATGGCCGGGCTCTTGGCGAAGCGACCTGTTCGTAATCGACGACCTTGACGAGTACGCCCGAGCGCACGGGCTCCTTCACGATCAACAACGCACCGGGCTCGCTGACCATGAGCACACCGCCCGATGGTCGCTGGACCCCAGCGAGAAGAAGCCTATGAGCAGCTACATCACTGTCCGTGTCCATCCGGACTGCGGTTGCGCCATCAATGACCTCGACGCGTTCGCCAGGCAGATGCGCGCCCGGCGAGGGTGGGACATCGCCACGAGTGGTGGGCGGGGCGGAAGCGCCGGATCAGGCACCTACATGCGTGTACGTCGCAAGAGTCTGTACTCCTGACGAGCCCCGACGAGGGTTGCAGTTCGGGTTGCAGTCAGCCACGTACAGGCTCGTTCATCGGGCCCTGCTGAACCCGCTCGGTCACAGGTCGGAACGCCGACGACCCCGGCCGGACCCCCAGACGAACAGTTGGAAAGCGTGTTGGCCGCGAAGCGATCACGTGCCCGGAGTGCGTGAGCGCTGCGTGAGCGGACGGGGCGGCACCGGATGGATCGGGTGGTACGCGTAGCGAGCGGTTCAGGTCTCCTACCTGGGGAAACGGGATTCACAGACACCTCCCAGCATGACCCGGGACGATCTTTGAGGCCCTTGTAATGCGTAGGTCGTCGGTTCGAATCCGACAGGGGGCCCCAGCAGGGAAAACGCCCCGGACTTCGACAGTCCGGGGCGTTTTTCCGCGTGCGGAGGGCGTTGCTCAGTGGCGGCCCGCGATGCGGTTGGCGGCCCTTGCCATGGGGTCCGTGTCGGTCGTACGGCCGGACGCTTCGCGGCGGTCCGCGGTGCGGTAGGCGGCGTACATCGCCTGGACTCCGAGCCAGCGGAAGGGCTCCGGCTCCCACTTGCGGACCTGGTGGTTGACCCAGGGGAGGGTGGTCAGGTCGGTGGGGCCGCCCTGGCCGGAGTCCTGCTGGATCAGGTCGCGCAGGGTGCGGGCGGCGAGGTTCGCTGTGGCTACGCCGCTGCCTACGTAGCCGCCCGCCCAGCCGATGCCGGTCGAGCGGTCGAGGGCGACGGTGGAGCACCAGTCGCGGGGGACGCCGAGCACGCCCGACCAGGCGTGGGCGATGGGGATGCCCGCCGTGGTGGGGAAGAAGCGGGTCAGGATCTCGCGCAGGGCCTCGATGGTGGCGGGCTGGGTGCGGCCGTCGTTGTCGGTGCGTGAGGCGTAGCGGTACGGGACCCCTCGGCCGCCGAGGGCGATGCGGTCGTCGGCGGTGCGCTGGGCGTACATGTAGGCGTGGGCCATGTCGCCGAGGGTCTCGCGGCCGTCCCAGCCGATCGTTTCCCAGGTGGACCGGGGGATGGGGTCCGTGACGATCATCGAGGAGTTCATCGGGAGCCAGGCGCGGCGCTGGCCCTTGAGGCCGGCCGTGAAGCCCTCGGTGCAGCGCAGGATGTACGGCGCGCGGACCGTGCCGTAGGGGGTGACGGCGTGCTTGGGCTTGATCTCTGTGACGAGGGTCGATTCGTGGATGGTTACGCCGAGGGATTCGACGGCGGTGGCCAGACCCTTGAGGAGTTTGACCGGGTGCAGGCGGGCTCCGTGCGGGGTCCACGTGGAGCCGACGGCTCCGGTCACCCGGATGCGGTCGGCGGTTTCGCGGGCGCCGTGGAGGGTGCGTTCCTTCTCGCCGAAGGCGATCTCGGCGGCGTGGAAGTGCTTGAGGCGGGCGAGCTGGGCGGGGGTGTAGGCCACTTCGAGTACGCCGCCGTGGTGGACGTCGGCGTCGATGTCCTCGGCGGCGGCGGTGCTGATGACCTCGGTGACCGTGTCGTTCATCGCCTGCTGGAGGCGGACGGCGGCGTCGTGGCCGTGGAGTTTGGCGTAGCGGTCGCGGCCCGCGATGCCGTTGTAGAGCCAGCCGCCATTGCGGCCGGAGGCGCCGTAACCGCAGAACTTCCCTTCCAGGACGGTGATGTTGAGGAAGGGGACGGCCTTTTTGAGGTAGTACGCCGTCCAGAGTCCGGTGTAGCCGCCGCCGACGATGCAGACGTCGGCCGTCGCGTCGCCGGGCAGGGGCTCGCGGGGGTCGGGTATGCCTTCGTTCGCGTACCAGTAGGAGATGCCGCCGTTGACGGTGCTCATGGTGTCTGATGCCCCTGCGTTCGTTTCGTTTCGCTGCTGGTCAGTGGTGGGGGTGGTGGTGATGGCGCGGAACGCTAGCGGGCGGGGGTGGGGTGCGGCAATGCGCGGTCTTAGGATCCGGGGCGTGATCGTGATTCCGGAAGCTCTGGCCATGACGCAGGTGGAGTTCAACGGTGAGGCGGGGCGGGCGTGGATCGCCGCGCTGCCGGGGCAGGCGGCGGCGTACCTGGAGCGGTGGGGGCTGCGGCTCGCCGGGCCGCCGATGCACGGCGCCGTCTCGCTCGTGCTGCCGGTGGAGCGGGCCGACGGGACGCCGGCAGCCCTGAAGCTCCAGCTGCTGGACGAGGAGAGCGCGGGTGAGGCCGCGGCGCTGCGGGCGTGGGACGGGGACGGCGTGGTGCGGCTGCTGGAGCACGACGAGGTGAGTGGCGCGATGCTGCTGGAGCGGCTGGATGCCGGTCGGCATCTGTCGGTGGTGCCGGACACCATGGCCGCGGTGCGGGTGCTCGCGGAGCTGCTGGTGCGGCTGAACGCGGTGGCCGCGCCCGAGGGCGTACGCCGCCTCGGGGACATCGCGGGGGCGATGCTCGACGACGTACCGCAAGCGGTGAAGGCGCTCGCGGATCCGGCGGAACGGCGGCTCCTGGAGCGGTGCGCGGGGGCGGTGCGGGAGGTCGCGGAGGAGCCGGGCGGGCAACTGCTGCACTGGGATCTGCATTACGACAACGTCCTTGCGCCGCTGGCGGGGTCGGGGCGCAGCGAGCCCTGGGTGGTGATCGACCCGAAGCCGCTGGTGGGGGATCCGGGGTTCGAGCTGCTGCCGGCGCTGGTGAACCGTTTCGACGAGGGGGAGGTGCTGAAGCGATTTGACCTGATGACGGAGGTGCTGGGGCTGGATCGCGGGCGGGCGCGGGCTTGGACGCTCGGGCGCGTACTGCAGAACTGCCTTTGGGAGGTGGAGGAGGAAGAGGAGGGGGAGGGGGAGTTGGTGAGGGAGCAGGTGGCTGTCGCGCGGGCGTTGCTTAGGCTGCGGGGATGATTCGAGACGCAACACCTGCTGATGTGCCGGTTATTCACGAGATGGTCCGCGAGCTCGCGGAGTACGAGAAGGCGCTGCATGAGGCGCGTGCGAGTGAGGAGCAGCTGCGGGAGGCGCTGTTCGGGGAGCGGCCGGCTGCGTACGCGCATGTCGCGGAGACGGAGGAGGGGGAGGTCGTCGGCTTCGCGCTGTGGTTCTTGAACTTCTCCACTTGGCGTGGGGTGCACGGGATTTACCTGGAGGATTTGTACGTGCGGCCTTCGCGGCGCGGGGGTGGGTACGGGAAGGCGCTGCTGACGTCGTTGGCGCGGATTTGTGTGGAGCGGGGGTACGAGCGGCTTGAGTGGTCTGTCCTGGACTGGAACGAGCCGTCGATCAACTTTTACCGGGGGTTGGGCGCGGAGCCGCAGGATGAGTGGACGGTTTACCGGCTGACGGATGGGGCGTTGGCGGAGCTGGGTACGGCGGAGTAGCCAGACGTACGTGAGGTCCCGGCCCTCCGCCGTGCAGGAGGCGGGGACCGGGGCCGGCCAGGGGTCAGTCCGTTACGGGAACCGGGCGGGCTGGCGCGTCGAGCCATGGCGTGTGCCGGCCGTCAGGGGCCACGGTCATCCCGAAGCGTTCCGGGCCGGGACTGCCGACGTGCAGCCACCACTGGTAGGCCGCCTCCGCCTCGTTCCACAGCCGCCGGGGGCCGTGCTGCCAGACCGTGAACTGTTCTTCCGTCTGGCCGTCCCAGTCGACGGCCGCCCATGATGTGGCGTCCGTGGTGGCCAGCCAAAGCCGCTTGGCCACGCCGTCCACGTCGGGGTCGTCGTGCCACGTATGCCACACGTCGCGGAGCTGGAGGCCGATGGCGAACTGGGCCGCCCAGTCGTCGCCCGTGACCGCCCACGGGGACAGCGTGGTCCGCGATTCCTCCGGTACGTGCTCGTCCCGCACCACGTCACGGAAGATCCGCAGACCGGTGCGCTGGTTTCTCATGAGCATGAATGCGGAGTGGGGGGAGAACCAGCCGGACGCCAGGCCTGACCATCGACGGTTAGGCGGAGGAGGCCGTAGCAGAGCCAGGGCGTTTCCCACGGCGTGAGGATGACCCCGCCCGGGGCCGTCTGCTCCACCCAGGTGGCCGGGACTTTCCGTACGGAACATGTGGCGATGACCCGGTCATACGGCGCGCTGTCGGGGTGCCCCGCCGCCCCGTCCCCGGCGATCACCTCCGGCTCCAGCCTGACGTTCTTCAGGTTGTTGGCCGCTTGTGTGACCAGGGCCGGGTCTACCTCCACCGTCGTCACGTGCTCACTGCCGACCCGGTGAGCCAGGAGCCCGGCGTTCCAGCCGGTCCCCGTGCCGATCTCCAGCACCTTGTGGCCGTCCTTCACGTCCAGGATGTCGAGCATGCGGAAGACGATGGACGGGGCCGACGCCGAGCATGACGGCCAGCGGTCGCCGTCGCCGGGATCGTGGCCGTCGTTGATCTGTGTCACGGCGGGTTCGTCGGCGTAGGCGGCGTTGTGCCACGTTTCTGGGGCCACGCTCCAGTGGCACGGCTCCAGGCCGTCCCCCACCCAGATCTGTTCCGGGAGGAACCGATGGCGCGGCACCGCCCAGAACGCTTGCTCCCACTCCCGACTCAGGGGAGTGCCCAGGTCCTCGTTCACTGCGCCGAGCAGCCCGCGCATGGCGATCTGTTCGGCCGGTCCGATGTGGGTCATGGCGGTTCCCGCCTAGTCCTTCTTGTGCTTCGGATCGGGCTTGGGGGCTTTGGTGTCAGGTCTGTTCGTCAATGACCCAGCCGTCCAGCGCGGGGAGCAGCAGATCACAGGCGCGCGAACGGGGCAGCCAACGCACATCCTCACCCGCTGCGACGTTGGTAAACGTGCCGTCGTACTCGTACCGCACGTAGTCACTCAGCGGCTCGGACACGACGCGCAGACGCCGCATGACCACACCCCGGCCGGTCGTCTCTGCCACTATGTTCGGCCACGAGCGCCACCATGACTCGCGGTCGGCAGGGTCGTACCGGTGCCCTTCCTGCCAGCGGATGAACTCGGGGTCATCCCGCATGTAGCTGTCCCGCATCAAGGTGAATGGCTGAGCGCTGCGCCTTGGCGAGTGCTTCACGTACCGCTGTTGCCACCGTTGGCCTCACTGTCCGGGCGGGATGAACTGGAGCATGTTTGCGGGCAGTCGGATCACGGTCTCGTGGTCCGGTACGTCCCCCGTCTGGTCGTCCAGCCAAATTGTGGGTGATCCATCGTCCGGGGTGTTTGGCCAGATTCCCAGGAATTTCAGGGCCATTGGTCACTCCTCCACCGAGTGGATTGCACCGATGTGCCGCACGAGCCTGACCCGCGTGGCTGATCAACGTCAAGACCGCCGCCCCTGCGGCTCGTAGGCTGTCAACTCCACGGCGTTCGGCGCGTTAAATGCTGGAGCTCCTCAGTAGGCGCAGCCTGGCCCGCAGGGGTTGCGGGTGCCTGCGGTGCTTTCCTCTGCCCGCTCCTTCCCTGGGGCGAGCCCCAGGCTCCCCCGAGGTACTTCGGGCGTGGTCCTTAATCGCCGGACGGGCCAAAGGTGTCCAGGAGGATCTTTGCGGCGTCGCGGGCGTGGCGGGCCGGGGTCGGGGAGCCTGTGATGCCTGCTGTCGCCATCGCGCCGTTGGCCAGGACCGCGAGTTGGGCCGCTAGTTCGGCCACGTGGTCGGGTGGTAGGCCCGCCGCCGCCAGCTGCTCGGCGAAGTGGTCCTGGAGCGAGCGCTTGTTGGCGCGGGCCACTGCCGCGACGCCCTGCGAGACGCCGCCCATCTCGCCGAAGGCGTTGATGAACACGCAGCCCCTGAACGTGGGCTGGGCGAACCAGTCGTCGAGGTAGTCGAAGACCGCGAGGACGCGCTCGCGCGGGTCCTCGCGCGCGGCGGTGGCCTGCTCGATTCCGCTGCGGACATCGGCGTCCCGGCGGCGCAGTACCGCCTCCAGCAGGTCGTCCTTGGACGGGAAGACCTGGTAGAGGCGCTTGAGCGATACGCCGGACGCGGAGCGGATGGCGTCCATGCCGACGGCCTGTACGCCGCGTTCGTTGAAGAGCGTCTCGGCCGCGTCCAGCAGACGGGCCTCGGCGGTTTCCGCGTCCATTCCTCGATCAACCCTTGCGTGGAGAACCATCGTTCTCATACTGTACACCGCATGGGGAGAACGGTCGTTCTCTGTCGTCTCACGTCCGCTGTCAGGGAGTAGTTGTGTCTGTGTTCGGTACGCGCCACCACACCATCGGCCTCGACGGCCTCGACGTCTTCTACCGCGAGGCGGGTGACCCGTCCCGCCCCACGCTCGTCCTGCTGCACGGCTTTCCGTCCAGCTCGCACATGTACCGGGGGCTGATCGCCGAACTCGCCGACGAGTTCCACCTGATCGCCCCCGACCACATCGGATTCGGCCGCTCCGCCGCCCCGGATGTCAGTGAATTCACGTACAGCTTCGAGAAGTTGACCGAGGTCACGCTGGCGCTGCTCGACAAGCTGGGGGTGGATCGCTTCGCGCTGTACATCCACGACTACGGCGCGCCGATCGGGCTGCGCATCGCCAGCCGCAACCCGGAGAGGGTCACCGCGATCGTCACGCAGAGCGGCAACGCCTACATGGAGGGCTTCACGCCCTTCTGGGACGTCCTGTTCGCCCACGCCGCGGACCGCGACGCGCACGAGCCCGCGGTGCGCGAGCTGCTCACCGCCGCGGCGACCAGGTGGCAGTACGAGCACGGGGTGCCGGCGGACCGGCTCGACCGGATCGGGCCCGAGACGTGGACGCTGGACCAGGCCGGGCTCGACCGGCCGGGGAACAAGGAGATCCAGCTCCAGCTCTTCTGGGACTACCAGTTCAACCTCGGCGGCTACCCGGCCTTCCAGGAGTACTTCCGTACGCACCGGCCGCCGACCCTCGTCGCGTGGGGGCGGGGCGACGAGATCTTCGGGCCGGCGGGCGCGGAGGCGTTCGCCAGGGACCTGTCCGACGCGCGGATCCACCTGCTCGACGCCGGGCACTTCGCGCTGGAGACGCACGGTGAGGAAATCGCCGCTCTGGTACGGGACTTCCTTCGGGGCGTGTGCTGACGCGGGTGGCGGCGGCCCGGCCCCTGAGCGGGTCGCCGCCCGTTGGGGTGCACTACGGGACCAGCACGACCTTGCCCATCGTGCCGCGCGTCTCCAGGGCGCGGTGAGCCGCCGCCGCCTCCGCGAGTGGGAAGCGCTGCACCGCCGGGACCAGGCGCCCGGCCGCCGCCTCCGCCAGGGCCCGGTTCTCCAGGGTGCGTACGGGGTTGTCGCCGCCGGCCTTGCCCAGCATCGCCGGGCCGAGTACGCCCTCGGAGGTGATGCCGCGCTCGGCGAGCTCCTCGTCGGTGAAGGTGAGCGGGGAACCGTCGTGCAGACCGTCCGACGACCAGCCGAAGACGATGTGCTTTCCGCCCTTGCCGAGGAGATCCACGGCGGCGCGGCCGGTGTCCCCGCCTACCGAGTCGAAGACGACGGTGGCGGGGCGGTCGTGGGCGTCCAGGTACGCGCGTACTCGCTCCGGCCAGTCGGGCTGCTTGTAGTCGACGGCGAGGTCGGCTCCGTTCTCCTGTACGCGGGCGACCTTGGCGGGGCCGCCGGCCAGGCCGATGACGGTGCCGCCGGCGTTCTTGACGTACTGGACGAGGAGCGTGCCGATGCCGCCGGCGGCCGCCGGGACGATGGCCACGGTGTCGGCCGTTACGTCGGTGAACTGGAGGATGCCCATGGTGGTGCGGCCGGTGCCGATCATGGCGACGGCCTGCGCCTCGTCGAGGTTTTCCGGGATCGCCTGGAGGCGCTCGGCATCGGTGACGGCCAGTTCGGCGTATCCGCCGGAGGGGGTCTGGGGGTTTCTCCCAGAAGGAAGGGGCATGCCGAGGTGGACCACTACGCGCTTGCCGAGCCACGACGGGTCGGTGCCCTCGCCGAGCGCCTCGACCGTACCGGCGACCTCGCGGCCGGGGATGGTGGGCAGCTCGACGGGGGCGGGGAAAGGGCCCGGCATGCCCTCGCGGAGGGCGGTGTCGAGCAGGTGCACGCCGGCCGCCGCGACGGCGATGCGGACCTGGCCGGGGCCGGGGGTGGGGTCTCCGGTCTCCTCGTACGTGAGGTTCTCGGCGGGGCCGTAGGCGTGAAGGCGGACTGCGTGCATGGCGGGCTCCTCGGGTTCCTCGGGCTCGTTGATCGGTGACTGGGCCCGCCCAGGCTCGTGCCTCAAGCGTGGTTGAGGTCAAGCCCTTCGCGGCCGGTGATCCTTTTGGCCCTCAGCGCGAGCGTGGCCGCCTCCAGGCCGCTGTTGAAGGCCACCTCCGCCAGCAGTCCCGGCGCCGCCACCTGGTCGCCCGCGAGGAACACGCCGTTGCCCCGGCTGATGGCGGGGCGGTCCCGCCAGGTGGTGCCGGGCCGGTCGAGTGCGCCCGTACGGCCCGCGGCAAGGGCCTCGCGCCGCCAGGTGGTGCGCTCGCGCCAGCCGGGGAAGCCGAGGTCGAGCAGGCGCTCCGCGCGCGCGATACCGTCCGCCCTGGACTCGTCGGGCGCGATCGGGAACTGGCTCTGGATCAGCTGTTCGCCGGCCGGGGCGAGGGTGGGGTCCTGGGCGGTGAACCGTTCGATCCAGCCGGGCGCCTCCAGGTCGGAGATGACGAACGGGTCGCCCTTGCGCGTCCTGACGGCCAGATCGAACAGCACCGTACGCCCGCTGTCCCAGGTCAGGGCGGGGCCGTCGTCGCCGAGGAGCCTGCGGGCCGCTTCCAGAGACGTCGCGACGATCACCGGGCCGCCATTCTCGGGCAGGGCGGTGACGCGTTCCGTCGTCTCGATCCGTACGCCGAGATTCCAGGCCCTCGCGGCCATCCGGTCGACGACCGACGCCCAGCCGCCGCGCGGGTAGTGCGCCTCGGGCGGAAGCTTGACGACGCGCCGCAGCCGCTCCTGCACGAAGGGGGCGGAGAGGGAGCCGGGGTCGTGGTGGAAGAGGGCGACCGCCATGTAGTTGGCTGCCGCGCGCGCCCCGGCCACGCCCACCTCGCCGGTGGCCCAGGCGAGGAAGTCGGCGTCCACGGGGGCCTTCGCGGTGGGACGCAGGGCCAGCTTCACCATGGCGAGCGGCGGGGTGCGTCGCAGGGCGCCGGCCCGGTGGAAGCGGAAGCGGGCGGCTTCGAGCGGGGGCACGGCCATGACCTGGCCGAGCAGGTTGCGCTGCTTGAGCCAGGACCAGAGCGGGCCGCCGTTGTAGAGGGCGTGCGGGCCCTCGTTGGTCTTGTACGGGCCCTCGGCGGTGCGGGCGCGTCCGCCGAGGGTGTGGTGGGCCTCGTACAGGGTCACCTTGGCGCCGGATTCGGCCGCTGTGATCGCCGCGGTGAGGCCGGCGACGCCGCCGCCGATGACGGTGATGTGGGGGCGCATCCTGCTGGTCTCCTTGCCTCGACCTGGTGGGCCAGGAGGGGCGCGGGGCCCGCTTCATGGACTGCGGTCTGTACGGCGTCGCGCTCGACGAGACCAGGCTGAGCCGGGCGCGCATCATCGACTCGGTGCTGGACGGGGTACGGGGCGTGGGCACGGACCTGGCGGAGGCGTCACTGCGCGACGTGGAGGTGATCGACGCCCGGCTCGGCGGGCTGCAACTGCACGCGTCGTCCCTGGAGCGGGTGCTGGTGCGGGGAGGGAAGATCGACTACCTGAATCTGCGCCGGGCGCGCCTGAAGGACGTCGTCTTCGAGGGGTGCGTACTGGTCGAGCCGGACTTCGGCGGGGCCCGCCTGGAACGGGTGGAGTTCCGCGACTGTGTGCTGCGGCGGGCGGACTTCAGCTCGGCGACGATGGCCGACGTAGACCTGCGTACGGTCGCGGAGCTGGACATCGCGCGGGGCCTGGACCGGCTGGCGGGATCGGTGATCAGCCCGGCCCAACTCCTGGACCTGGCACCGGCGTTCGCGGCGCAGATGGGGGTGCGGGTGGAGAGCCCCGGGGCGTAGGGAGGAGTGGTACGGCTTAAGAGGGCAGGCGGGGGAAACGGGCCTGGAGGTCCCAGATCGCCGGGTTGTCGGCGAGGCCGTCGTGCATGTCGGTGAGGTCCGCGATCAGGTCGTGCAGGAAGTCACGGGCCTCGCGCCGCAGCAGCCGGTGGCTGAAGGTGATCGGCGGCTCCTCGACCGGCATCCAGTCGGCCGCGATGTCGACCCAGCCGAAGCGGCGCTCGAAGAGCATTCGGTCCGTCGACTCGGTGAAGTCCAGCTCGGCGAACTGCGGCTTGGCGGCGCGGCTGCCGCGCGGGTCCTGGTCGAGCTGCTCGACGATGTCGCACAGGGCCCAGGCGAAGTCGAGCACGGGAACCCATCCCCAGGCTGTGGACACTTCCCGGTCGGCCTTGGTGTCGGCGAGATAGACGTCGCCGCAGAAGAGGTCGTGCCGCAGGTCGTGGACGCCGGCGCGCCGGTAGTCGGTCTGCGGGGGGTCCGGGAAGCGGCGGGAGAGGGAGTAGCCGATGTCGAGCACGTAGTCGATGGTGTCACGTCCGCCGGATGGACCCGACCCGGCCGGTGAACGGTCTCGGCTTCCTGCGCGCAGAAGCGGCCTACGCTGGGCACGGCGCTCTGAGCGAAGGAGGTCGCTGTGGCACTGCCTGTGCCGGAGGACGACTCGTACGAGGCCGAGTCCGAGTCCGAGTCCGAGTCCGAGTCCGAGGCTGAGCCCGACGGCCACTCTCTGATCAATCTGCTGAGGCACAGCGAGGGATGGCGCGTGGAATTGACCGAAGGGACAATCCACGTGGCACCTCCCACCAACGGCGAGCATGAAGAGATCGCAAGAAGCTCCGTGAGTACGCGCGGGCAGGCATCCTCTGCTACCTGCTGATTGACCGGGAAGCCGGCGAGGCGCTCCTGTGCACGGCGCCCGCCGGGGAGGACTACGTCAGCAAGGTCCCGTACAAGCTGTCGGAGACCATCCCGCTGCCGGCGCCCCTCGGCTTCGATCTCGACACCAGCGAATTCTGAACCGGCTGCGGCCGCGGCTACGACTACGGCAACAGGCGCTGTTCCTTTGCCACCGCTACCGCGCCCGACCTCGTGTCCACGCCGAGCTTGGCGTAGATGCGGCCCAGGTGGGTCTTCACCGTCGCCTCGCTGATGAACAGCGCGCGGGCGATCTCCCGGTTGCCCAGGCCGTGTGCCAGCTGCCCGAGGATGTCCGTCTCGCGTTCCGTCAGGGTCGGCCGGGCCGCGCCGCGCATGCGGTCCATGACGCGGCTGGCGACCGGTGGGGAGAGCGTCGTGCGGCCCTGGGCGGCCGAGCGGATCGCGGTGAAGAGTTCCTCCGGGCGTTCGGCCTTGAGCAGGTAGCCCGTCGCTCCCGCCTCGATCGCCCGCGTGATGTCCGCGTCCGTGTCGTACGTGGTGAGGACAAGGACGTGGACGCCGGTCGGGGCGATACGGCGGGTGGCCTCCACGCCGTCGATGCCGGTCCCCAGCTGGAGGTCCATGAGAACGACATCCGGGGCGAGCTTGGCGGCCAGCGCCACAGCCTCTTCGCCGCTGCCCGCCTCCCCGACGACCTCGATGTCCGGTTCGCTGCCCAGCAGGGCGAGCAGGCCGGCGCGTACGACCACGTGGTCGTCGCAGAGCAGGATGCGTACCGGATGAGGGCTGGAACTCGGGCTCGGGCTCGGGCTCGGGCTCGGACTCATGGCTGGGGCTCCAGGGGGATCGCGGCGGAGAGCACGGTGCCCTCGCCGGGGGCCGACTCGATCGTCAGGGTGCCGCCCAGCTGCCGCACGCGGGCGCGCATCGCAGGCAGGCCGTGGCCGCGTACGCCGGTGGAAGAGGACGTGGGCGTGGGCGGGGCGGCGAAGCCCGTGCCGTCGTCCGCGATGTCCAGGACCACCTGGTCGCCCAGATACGTCAGCGTCACGGCCGCCGCCTGCGCGTTCGCGTGTTCGCGTACGTTCGCCAGCGCGCCCTGCGCGATCCGCAGCAGCGCCGACTGCACCCGGTCCGGCAGCGGGGCGACCGGCGCCCCGTCCACCCGGAACGCGGCGGACTCCCGGGCGGCGAGCATCCGCAGCGCCTCCTCCAGGCTGCCGCCCTCCGCCAGGTCGGCGGGGGCCAGATCGTGGACGAAGCGGCGCGCCTCGGCCAGGTTGCGCTCCGCGATGGACTCGGCCGTACGGACATGGCGGCGGGCCGTCGCCGGGTCGGCGTCCCACTGCCGGTCGGCTGCCTGGAGCAGCATCTGCTGGCTGGACAGGCCTTGCGCGAGGGTGTCGTGGATCTCCATGGACAGGCGCTGGCGTTCGGCCAGCGTGCCCTCGCGGCGCTCGGTCGCGGCCAGTTCGCGGCGCGTACGGATCAGGTCGTCGATCAGCGCCCGCTGGCGGGCCGCCTGCCGCTGCATGTGTACGAAGAACGCGGTCGCGACGGCCGCCACGGCGGGCGGCGCCAGCACCAGGTTCGGGTCGAAGCCGCCGCGCGACAGCTGGAGCTGGGCGGTGACGACGAACACGGTGAGCAGGCCGACCAAGACCAGTGCGGCGCGGGACGGGAGCGTACGCAGCCCGGTGTAGAAGAGCGGCACCGCACACCACGCGAAGCTCGGCGCCAGCACCACGAGCACCATCCAGACGGCGACCACCCCGCCCAGCCAGACCAGCCGGCGGGGCGTGGGGCGGGCGGCGCCGGGGGCGGCGGGGCCCAGGACGGGGCCGAGTACGTACAGCAGGGCCAGCGTGACGCTCAGCGCGATGATCCACGGCGTACGGGCTTCGCCGGGGTGCCGCAGCAGGAACCGGGCGAGCGAGGCGCCGAGCAGCAGGAAGAACGCCACGTGCATGACGGGGGCGAGCCAGCGGGCGTCGGGGTCGGGCTGCTGGGGCCGCTCCTCGGCTCTGTGCTCGCGCTCCTGGTCCTGCGCCTGGTCCTGTTCCTGCTGCACCACTCGCTCCTTGCTGACCTGCGCCTACGTCCCCATGGTGACCCGGTGGGACCAGACCCGCATCAACCGATCGGCTGACGGAGAGGTCGGCCGTCCCGCACGCCGTATGCAGCCGGTACGCCGACGGGACGGGCCCGGAAGCGGCCGGAGGATCGACAGCAGAGCCGAGTGGGGCGGAAGAAGTTCCCACCGCGGTCCCACTCACACCTTCACACCCTCACACCTTCCCCAGGAGCCCCACCATGAAGAAGCTTTCGCTGCGCACCCGTGTCCTGACCGGCGCCGTCGCCGCTGCCGCCATCAGCGCCGGCACATTCGGTGCGGTGTCCGCCAACGCCACCGAGCCCGCCGCCGCGCCGGCCGTCGCCGTCCAGGCCGACACCGCCGACAAGAACCTCCAGCAGTCCACCCACCTGACCATCGCCGCCGCCACCGAGGCCGCGCAGGCCACCCTTGACGCCGCCGAGAACGAGAACCAGCGCGTCACCGTCGCCGTCGTCGACCGCAACGGCAACACCATCGTCACGCTGCGCGGCGACGGCGCCGGCCCGCAGTCGTACGAGTCCGCCGAGCGCAAGGCCTTCACCGCCGTCTCGTGGAACGCGCCCACCTCCGAGCTGGCCAAGCGCCTCGCCCAGGCCCCGAACCTGAAGGACATCCCCGGCACGCTGTTCCTCGCGGGCGGTGCCCCGGTCCAGGTCAAGGGCGCGCCGATCGCGGGCATCGGTGTGGCCGGCGCGCCGAGCGGCGACCTGGACGAGAAGTTCGCGCAGGCGGGCGTCGCGGCGCTGGGCAAGTAAGCAAGGCTGGGCACGTAAGCAAGTACGTACGTACGTACGTAGGTAAAGGCCTCCACATGAACCTGAACCCTGCCGAGCGCCGGCTCCTCGACGCAGCCTCTCGCGGAGACACGGCCGGCGTCCGGGCCGCCATCGACGAGGGCGCCCGCGTCGAGAGCCGCGACGAGGAGCTGCGCACCCCGCTGCTGCTCGCCTCGCTCGGCAGTCATGTGGAGGCGGCCACGCTGCTGGTCGCGGCCGGGGCGAGCCCGGACGCGCAGGACCGGCGCGAGGACAGCGCCTGGCTGATCACGGGCGTGACCGGCAGCGTGCCGATGATGCGGGCCCTGTTGCCCGCCGGCCCCGACCTGAAGCTGCGCAACCGCTTCGGCGGGATCTCCCTGATCCCGGCGTGCGAGCGCGGCCATGTCCATTACGTACGGGCGGTGCTGCGCGAGACGGACATGGTGGCCGACGTCGACCACGTCAACCGGCTCGGCTGGACCGCCCTGCTGGAGGCCGTGATCCTCGGCGACGGCGGCCGCACCCACCAGGAGATCGTCGAACTCCTCCTCACGGCGGGCGCGACCCCGGACCTCCCCGACGCCGACGGGGTAACCCCGCTGGCCCACGCGGCACGCCGGGGCTTCGACGCCATGGCGGCCCTGCTGCGGGCGGCCACGGGGCGGCCCGGGCGCGACCGTGTGGGCGGCACATTTCGCGCATAGGATCATCTGTGTGGATCAATGGACTCGCGTACGCCGAACAGCTCCCAGCGTCGCTGGGACTGTCGCCGTCGCCATCGCCGCTGCCACCCTGCTTGGGTCGCTCACGTCCTGCACAAGCCTCGGCGGGCTCGGTGGGCTCGGCGGCGTCAGCGGTACGCCGGGCGCGTCGGGCGTACGTGACCCGTACTTCCCGAGACTCGGCAACGGCGGCTACGACGTCCAGCACTACACCCTGACCCTGGACTACGCGCCGGATCCTGGCCAGGGGAACAGCGGGGAGCGTGGCGGCCGGGGGGGCCGTGCAGACCACGGTGGCCGCGCCGACCACGGTGGCCGCGCAGACCACGGCGGTCCCGCAGGCCGTCTCACAGGCACCGCCGAGATCACCGCCCGCGCCACCCAGGACCTGAGCGCCTTCAACCTCGACCTCCACGGCCTGGACGTCTCGTCCGCGACCGTGGAGGGAGCCGAGGCAGCCGTCAACCGCGCGGGCAACGAGCTGACGCTGCGCCCCGACGCCGACCTGACCGAGGGCGAGACCTTCACCACCGTCGTCCGCTACTCCGGCAACCCCGCCACCATCACCGACGCCGACAACTCGCAGGAGGGCTGGCTGACGACTGCGGACGGCGCGGTCGCGCTCGGTCAGCCGACCGGGTCGATGGCGTGGTTCCCCGGGAACCACCACCCCAGCGACAAGGCGTCGTACGACATCACGGTCACTGTCCCCAAGGGCCTGAAGGCCATCTCCAACGGTGAGTTGAAGAGCGAGCGACGGGCCAAGGACGGCCGTACGGCCTTCGCTTGGCGCAGCGGCGAGCCGATGGCCAGCTACCTCGCCACCGTCGCCATCGGGGCGTACGAGACGAAGACCTCACGCACACCCTCGGGCGTACCCGTCTACACAGCCGTCGACCCGACGGTCACCAAGGGCAGCGCCAAGGTCCTGGCCACCGTCCCGGACGTCATGGAGTGGGGCGTCAAGAACTTCGGCCCGTACCCCTTCTCCTCCACGGGCGCGATCGTCGAGCGCGGCAACGACTCCGCATACGCCCTGGAGACGCAGACCAAGCCGGTCTTTCCGGGCGCGCCCAACCAGGGACTGCTCGTCCACGAGCTCGCGCACCAGTGGTTCGGCAACTCAGTTACGCCCAAGTCCTGGCGCGACATGTGGCTGAGCGAGGGCTTCGCGACGTACGCGGAATGGATGTGGGCCGAGGACTTCGAGAACATCCCGGTGCGCGCCAGCTTCCGCCGGGCCTTCGACGAAAAGGCCAACTGGGCCTTTCCGCCGGCCAATCCGCCGACCGCGGCCCACATCTCGGACGAGCCCGTCTACGGGCGCGGCGCCATGGTGATTCACAAGATCCGTGAAGCGGTGGGCGACGATGCCTTCTACGACATCGTGCGGGGCTGGACCGCCGCCCACCGCCACGGCAATGCGTCGACGGACGACTTCACGGCGTACGTCGAGAGGAAGTCCGGCAAGGACTTGAAGGACGTCTGGGACACCTGGCTCTACGGCCAGGACAAGCCAACCGCCCGTTAGTTGAGGCTTAGTTGACGTTGATGGCGGTCCAGGTGGCGGCGACCGCCTGGTACTCCGCGCTGCTCGCTCCGTACAGGTCGCCGGTCGCCTTGAGGGTCGCGGTGCGGGCGCCCGCGTAGTCGGTGGACGAAGTCATGTAGGTGGAGAGGGCCTTGTACCAGATCTTGTACGCCTTGACTCGGCCGATGCCGGTGAGCGTGGAGCCGTTGGCGGTCGGGGAGTCGTACGCGACGCCGTTGATCGTCTTCGCGCCGCTGCCCTCGGAGAGGAGGTAGAAGAAGTGGTTGGCAGGGCCTGAGGAGTAGTGCACGTCGAGGCGGCCGAGGTCCCGCGACCAGTAGTCGGCGGAGTTGCCGTCCCTGCTGGGCTTGTCCATGTAGCGCAGCGGCGTGCCGTTGCCGCGGATGTCGATTTTCTCGCCGATGAGGTAGTCACCGGCGTCGCTGCTGTTGGCGGCGTAGAACTCGACGGAGGTGCCGAGGATGTCGCTGGTGGCCTCGTTGAGGCCGCCGGACTCGCGGCTGTAGCGCAGGCCGGCGGTGGCGGAGGTGAGGCCGTGGGTCATCTCGTGGCCGGCGACGTCGATGGAGGTGAGGGGCTTCTGGTTGGCGGCTCCGTCGCCGTACGTCATGCAGAAGCACTGGTCGGACCAGAAGGCGTTGACGTACGCGTCGCCGTAGTGGACGCGGGAGTACGCCGCGACGCCGTCGCCGCGGATGCCGTTGCGCTGGAGCTCGGTCTTGTAGAAGTCCCAGGTGAGAGCGGCACCGTAGTGGGCGTCGACGGCGGCGGTCTGGCGGTTGGTGGGCGTGCCGTCGCCCCAGGTGTCGTCGGCGTCGGTGAGGAGCGTGCCGGTGCCGGTGGTGCCCTGGTTGAGGTCGTACGTTTTGTGGCTGCCGCGGGTGCTGTCGGTGAGCGTGAAGCCGGAGCCGCCGGGACCGGGGGAGGTGCCGAGGGTGACGGTTCCGCTGTACTGGCCGGTTCCGGAGCCGGTCTCGATGGCTTCGAAGTCGTACAGCTTCTTGCCGTTGGTGGCGTCGGTGATGACGTGGAGTTCGCTGGGGGTGCCGTCGTGCTGGAGGCCGGTGACGACGGTCTCGTGGGCGAGAACGGGCTTCGACCCGTTCCCGGTCCACAGGACCTTGCGGGGCGCCTTGGCCTTCGTGTCCTTCTCTCCGGAGGCGGCGAGGGCGGCCTTCTTGGCGGAGGCGGTGGATATCGAGGCGCTGGTCGAGGGCACGGTTATCCGGGCCTTGTTGGCCTTGTCGACGCTCATGGGGGCGCCCTTGTGGGCGCTGCCCTTCGCGGTGTGGACGACGAGGTCGCCGCCGAGGACGGGCAGCCCTTCGTACGTCCGCTCGTAGCGGGTGTGGACGGTGCCGTCGCGGTCCTTGACGACGTCCCGGACGACGAGCTTCTCCTTGGAGCCGAGCCCGAGCTTGTCTGCCGTGGCGTCGGCGCCGGCCTGCGCGTCCTTGATGGCGGCGGCCCGCTGCGAGGCACTGAGCGGCAGGGCGGTGGCGGCGCTGGCGCTGGCGCTGGCGCGGTCTGTCGTACGGTCTGCCGTACGGTCCGAGGCCTCCGGGGCGGCGGTGGCGGAGCCGGCCTGGACGCCGACGACGACCATGGCGGCCGACGCGGCGAGCGCGGCGGCGCGGAGCGCGGTCTTGCGGGGGGTGGCGCGGGGAGCGGGGGACTGCAGTCTCACTCGGACTCCTTCGTCAACATCCGGCCGTGGGGGGCGGCGCGGAGAGAGAGTGTCACCGAGCGATCCGTCATTGACAGGGTCTCGACAAAGCTTGACCGGTTCTTGTCCGAAAGGTGCGTACCTCTGTCCGTTAACCGGGCACCGACTTGCTGGCCGGGGGCAGTAACCAAGGCTTGCTTCTGGGGGTTTCGGGCCGTCCCGGGCGCTCGAGTGTCGGTGGGCCGGGGCGGCGCGTCAAGGGCGCTCCTGCGTCGCGTCGCTACGCGATGTGCCTGCGGCCCACCCTTGACCCACCGCCCCGGCCCACCGCTAACGCTTTCCACGGGGACGGCCCAAAGAAAAACGCCCTGCACG
>NZ_JAGGPA010000045.1 GCF_018614035.1 Streptomyces sp. ISL-96 | reverse complement strand
ACCCAAGGCTGACAGAGAGGGCTGCGCGGCTGATGGTCATGGCGGTGGTGTTGAAGAGCTGGCCCAGGAGACCCATAGGCGCGAGTTTTCGCAGGTGGAGCACGGTGGCCAGGATCCGGTCAGCTGAGGTGAGCTTGGCTTTGGCACCTGCGCCAGGGGCAACCAGGCGCTCGTGGCCTCGGCGTGTACGGAGTACTTGCTCACGCTGAACCTCCATCTCTGGAATCAACGCATCGATGAGTTCGCTGAGTTGCCGGCGGGTCATCCCGGTCAGTTCCGGGTCCTGGAGCGAATGCCGCGTGAGGTGAGTCGGTCGGTCCGCCAGGGCCTCGTCCGGTGTGCTGCCAGTGGGCGCCGCGTCCATCGGCTGGGGGTGGAGGGTGTAATTCCAATCGCCGTGGAAGCGATGACGGGTGATGGGCAGGGCGGCGATCTCGTCGTCGCTGATGCGGATGCCGGTGGGGTACTCGCCGCTGTCGAGTTCGGCCTGGACGGTGAGGCCGGTGCGGCTGGTGGTTGCGGCGATGGTTTGGATCATGACTTCGTGGCTGGTCAGAGGTCTGCCTCGCCAGTTCATGGTGATGTGGGAGAACAGTCTGTGCTCGATCTTGTTCCACTTCGAGGTGCCGGGCGGCAGGTGACACACCGTGATCTCAAGGCCGGTCTCGGCAGCGAGGTCGGCGAGCTGGGTCTTCCAGCCACGGGTGCGGTAGCCGTTGGAGCCCCCGCCGTCGGCGGTGATCAGCAGCCGACGAGCGCGGGGGTAGTCGTGCCGGCCGCGAGCCTGCCACCAGCGTCGGATCGAGGCGACGGCGAACGCCGCGGTGTCGTGATCGGTGCCGATGCTGACCCAGCCGGTATTCGCCGCCATGTCATAGATCCCGTACGGAATCGCCTTCTCGGCCTGGCCGGGGAAGTCGTGCGTCTTGACCCTCACGGGCTGCCCTGCGGGCCGCCATTCGTGCCCGGCGTTCTTGTAGTAGCCGACCAGTTCCTTCTTCTTGCTGTCCACGCTGATCACCGGGTCACCGGCGTCCCTGTGGTCTCGTGCCTGCTCGTTGAGGTAGCGGAACTGGGCGTCCCTGTCGGAGTGCTGCGCACCTTCGATGGTCTTGGCGTTGGCCTGCAGACTGAATCCTTCCTCCCGCAGCAGGCCGGCGACCGTGTCGGCGGAGACCCGATGGCCCTGCCGGGTCAGCGCCGCTGCCAGCTTCCGGGTCGACTTCGTCGTCCAGCGCAGCGGTGACATCGGGTCACCCCGCTCGTCGGGCTCGACCAGCGCAAGCAGAGCCGGCCGTAGCCCCGGATCAAGGTCCGCTGCCCTCTTCCGGCCACCACCAGGACGACGGACCCGCCCCAACAGCACCTGGCCAGAATCCAGTTCGGCCGCTCCGCGCGAGACCGTACCCTCCCGAACCCCGGCCGCGGCGCGACGAGTCTGATCCCACCATGCCCCAGCGACAGTGCTTCCGCCCCTATGGCCAGCCGACGCTGACGCTCGTCGAGATGCGGCAACAACACTTGAAACTTCGCCGCCAGGACATCCTCGGTCCCCTCTGGTCTCCCCATACCAGAACAACGAGTCCGAACAGCTGGAAGCCACGACTTGTTTCCTGGCAAGCCCTTAACTTGATCTTTAACGTCCGCCGTCGAATGGCGAGTCGAACTTGATCACTCGGTGCGGTAACCGGGGTACGCGGAAGCGGCCTGCGTCTGAACATGTGCTCCGACCAAGGAACACACACGTCCAGCACGAAGGCCGTGAGGATGAGTCTGCTGCATCACGATGCCCGGCAAGAGCCGTTGGCGGAACTGTCATGATTCCGGGGCGAGTTCTACTCCTGCCTCACCGCTCGTTCGGACGCGTTGTTCGAGCTGGCTGATGCCGTTCTGTGCGGCGACGGGCCGGTGAGGTCGCTGGCCGAACTGTCGCTGGTGGGCGAACACCGCCGGGGCCATGGCGGGCTCTACGCCGCCGTTGCTCGTGGACGCATCGATGCCGACCGGCTGCGGCGGGCAGTGGCCGCGGTGCCGCTGCCGCGGGCTACCGATGGCCGGCTGGTCCTGGCCGTCGATGTCACCTGCTGGCTGCGGCCCGACGCCCATACCTCGCCGGAACGGATCCTGTGCCACACCTACGGACGGGGCAAGGACCAGCACATCCCGGTCCCCGGCTGGCCGTACTCGATCGTCTGCGCTCTCGAACCAGGCCGCAGTTCGTGGACCGCACCCCTGGACGCTCTTCGTCTGGCTCCCGGGGATGACACTGCCACCGTCACCGCCCGACAACTGCGCGCTCTGCTTCAGCGACTGATCAACGCCGGTCAGTGGCAGACGGGTGACCCGGAGATCCTCATCGTCGCGGACGCCGGATACGACGCACCCCGCCTGGCATTCCTGCTGGGAGACCTACCCGTGCAGGTGTTGGCCCGGATGCGCTCGGACCGCGTCCTACGCAGGGCCGCCCCGCCCCGCCAACCCCACACCCTGGGCCGGCCGCCCCGGCACGGCGGCGAGTTTGTCTTCCGGCAGCCCGACACCTGGGGCATGCCGGACACCGAAACCGTCACTGAGACACGCCTCTACGGCATTGCCACCGCCCGCTCCTGGAACCGCCTCCACCCCAAGCTGACCCACCGCTCTTCCTGGGCCGCAGCCGACGGCACCCTCCCGCTTGTCGAGGGGACCGTGATCCGCCTGGACATCGACCACCTGCCCAGCGGAGCCACCCCAAAGCCGGTCTGGCTGTGGTGGTCCGGAACCGACGCCAGCGTCGCCGACGTCGACCGTCTCTGGCAGTCATACCTGCGGCGCTTCGACATCGAGCACACGTTCCGTCTCTTCAAGCAGACTCTCGGCTGGACCTGCCCCAAGATCCGCACCCCCGAGGCGGCGGACCGCTGGACCTGGCTGATCCTCGCCGCCTACACCCAACTCCGTCTCGCCCGCCCGCTGGCAGCCGACCTGCGTCGCCCCTGGGAGAAACCAACCTCCCCGGACAGACTCACCCCCGCCCGCGTCCGCAGGGACTTCCGGCACATCCGCCCAAAGGCCGGCTGCCCGGCCAGAGCACCGAAACCCTCCCACCCCGGCCCTGGACGACCACCAGGCCGGAAGAACACCCGGCCCACACCACGCCACGACGTGCACACACCCCGCAAAACGCAGACAGCGAAACGCCGAACAAAGAAATCAACCACCCCACGGCCCCGCCGCACAGGTTAAAGATCAAGCTTAATTGATCTTTCTGAATACTTCCGAGGTAAGACCGATCCACCTGTGCTTGCACGGTCCAGTCCGGTTGGGGCGGGGCGGGGGCTTTCTTGAGTCGTCTCCAACAGATGAGACTGCAGGCGAGGGAAACGAAGGCGTTGTGGAGTCGGTGCGGCGTTCCCAGCGGACAGCGAGGCGTTTGAACTGGTGGAGCAGGGCGAAGGTCTGCTCGACGACGTAGTGGAGCTCGCCCTATGAACGCCGCCGATATTCCACACCATCAGCGTCACGGAATCGGCCATGGGATGGCGGAGTTGCGCCGTCGTCCCCATGGGGATGCCACCCCTTCCCCGGCCGACCGATACCCAGCCGAGGTTCAGGGACGGGGCGGGCCGTCAAGGACGAGCGCAGCTCAACACCTTGGATCGCTGACGGTCCAGCGCCGGCGCTACTCGCCGAGCTGCTCGATCCACGGGTGCGGCCCGTACGTGCCGCCGATCGACTGCACGAGCCATGCCCGCTGCCCGGTGTCGAGGATCGGCAGCACCGCCGCGAAGTCGACCGCGTCCCTGGGCCGCGGCTGCTTCGCCTTGTAGTAGAGCTGGACCTCCGGCCGCAGGTAGGGGATGCCGGCTGCGGAGACTGCCCCCAGGTCCGCGAGGCCGCACCGCACGTGGCGGTCCCGCCGCGACACCCAGTCGTCGCCCTCGGCCTCGTCGAGCATCACTTGAATCCGCCATGGCGCCGACGCGTTGGGACGGCACCAGACGTCATGCACGCCGACCGGCAGCAGCTCGCCGGGCCGCCACGGCCGCAGGTTCCCGGGCGGGACAGCAGCCCACCACTGCCACCCGGCGAGTACCTCCTGAACGGCGAGCTGGTCTCGGCGCAGCACGAGGACGTCGATGTCGTGATGCTCGCGGAACGACCGGCCCGTGGCGAGCTCGATGGCATGACCGCCCGCGATCCACCACGGGGCAGCCGTCTTCGAGAACAGCGTGGCGACCTCACTCAGCGGTGCGGGCTGCCAGTCCTGCCCGGAGGCCTGGCCAGTCACCATTCACGGCTCGCGCTCGGTGCGCGCCAGATCATCGCGACATCAGGCCGGACAACGAAGCCCATCGTGTCGTACAGGGGGCGACCGTCCGCCGAGGCGTACAGATCGATGACTGTGCAGCCCTGTCCGGCTAGCCAATCACGCGCGGCCGTGACGCAGGCCCGGCCGTACCCACGGCGGCGGTGCGCCGGGTCGGTGGCCACTGACCCGATGTGCCCGGCATAGGGGGCACTGTTCCCCGGGCTGGGGAGTCGAGGAGTGCGGGTTCCTGCGGCGCACGCGGCCAGGCCGCCTCTCCCGGTGTCAACGACGAAGATGGCGAACAGCGGGTCGTCGAGGCGCTGGGCGAATGCCGTGCACTCCGCCGCCCATCGCGGAGCGGGCGCTGGACCAGGCGACCCGAACATGATCCATCGCAGCCTGACCAGCTGGGGCGCATCCGCGACCACGGCGCGACGGGCTAACTCCCGGACCGGCATGCGTTCTTCCTTTCACGGAGGTGTCAGCAGTGTGCGGCTGGTACCCGGTCCTGCGCACCGGCCGCATCCACATGTCGCCGGCACTCATGCGGAGGGCCAGGCGTATTCGCTGTAAGTGACGCCGTCGGCGATGTGCTGCAGGGCGACCGCGAGGTACGGAGGCAGAGGCTCGGGGAGGCTGCTGGGCTTGTGCCACTGCCAGCCCTCGCACTTGTCCGGCTCGGGGTTCCCGATCCGGCCGTGCCAGCGGTCGACCTCGAAGAAGAAGGCGATCCGCCGTGACCCGGCGTGCGTGGAGACGTGGTGCATCAGGTGCACGAACCGCACGTCGGAGGGGACGGCGGTGGCGCCAGTCTCCTCGGTGAACTCCCGGGCGGCTGCCAGCGTGGCGGGCTCGTGGTCCTCCATCAGCCCGGCCGGCACCTGGTACATGCCAGGAAACACAGGCTGACTGCGGCGTCGCCCCATCAGGATCTCGTCACCCTGGCGGACGATCAGGTGAACGTCGGCGTAGTGAGCGGCGTACGTACGGCCGGACTCTGCGGTCTTCTCAGGCATGGCTCTCCTCCGATCGTCAAGGCCGGTCACGCTACAGGGCACCTCCGTAACCGGCGGCCGATTTCGGCCGCCAGCACTATCGACTCATGGACGGGTGGCGATCAGGGCTCCGGTGCGGATGCGCTCCTCGAACTTCCCGCCGGGCTGCAGCTGGGTGAAACCTGGCGTAGGTCTGCCTCGAACTCGGCGATGTGATCGCCAAGTAGGGCGGGTGTGCTGTAGCTGAACGAGAACTGCAGGCCGATCACTTCGTCCAGGGTGCTGGGGATGAGGCGTCCCATCGCAGGGTGTCGACGTGGGCGAACGGGGAGCGGGGAGGATCGTGCTGTGTCCCTCGGCTGGTTCCGCTCCCGCGAGACGGGATGACGTTCTCGTCGGCCTCGTAAGCCAGGGCATCGGTCAGCTCCCGCAGGTGATCGACGTTCCGTGGACGGCACTGCGGGACCAGTTGCACCAGATCCGCTCCACCATGCGCCGAGGACACGTACCGCCGCATTGCCGGAGTGATATCTCCGGCGCGATGGTGAACAGTCAGGCAGATTGGGAGGGTGGGCTCCGCCACCAGGCAGAGGCCCTATCCGGGGCTTGTTCGGCTGGACTGAGCCTGATGGCTCGCCGCGACTGCGGTGCTGTTACCCAGGCCGGTCCTTGTCAGAGGGGTATCCCATGCCGCGCCCCACGCTCGATGAGTTGCCGTATGGATTCAAAGTGCCTGCCCTCGTCAAAGCCGTGCCGCCAGCTCGCCGCCGTGTCCGTGCCGTGGCCCATGGTCTCGGGCTAGCCCTGGACGATGACATGCTGGCCTCGATAGAGCTGCTGGCTGGGGAAGTGATCGCGAACGCAGTGAGGCACACCGATGGCTCCTGCGCGGTGTGTCTGCGCTGGACCGGCACGCGGCTCCGGGTCGAGGTGACCGACAGCGGCAATGCCGATACTGAGCTACTCGCTCAAGTGGCCGGCCCTGACGATGAGAACGGCCGCGGCCTCCTTCTCGTTGAGTCCATCGCGGACGCTTGGGGGATCGTTCCGGATCCTGCTGGCAAGACGACTTGGTTCGAAATCTCCGCAGAGCCCACCACCAGTCGGCCCAAGCGCTGTACCGCGAGCCGTGAGGCTGACTGCAGCGTGGTCAAGTCCACTCACCCAGTGCTTCAAGGTGCTGAGCAAAGCTCGATTGCAGGCTCTCCAGAACGGCCTTCCCCTTCTCGGCGGTGGCCTGCGACGGAAAGCCGATGACCCCTGTCTTCGTGTACTCGCTCATCCCCCGGACGAGAAGGAACGAGCGGTCACCACTGTCGTGGTCTGCCTCGGCGAACCCGTCACAGACGAGGTCGGGAGCGGCGTGCAGCAGGATCGAGGTCTCGATCTCGCCGGCGTGCATGTCTCCGTGCCGGTCTGACACCAGTCCCCCGCGCTCGCGGGCGCGATTCCAGTCAGGCCCCATCGAGAACAGGGACATCGTCGGGCCCTCGATACTCGCCTCCTGGACTACGTTGGACAGGACGTAGTTCCCGCCGTGGCCGTTGATGATCACCAGCTTGTGGATTCCGGAACGCCCGAGGGACGCCCGGATGTCATCGATCACCGCGAGCAGGGTCTTGGCGCTGATGCTGACCGTGCCCGGGAACGCCGCGTGCTCGTGGCTGCACGAGATTGTGATCGGTGGAAGCAAGTGCACTGCGTAGGCGCTGGCGATCTCCTGACCGACGATGCACGCAATCGCGGTGTCGGTGACCAGGGGGAGGTACCGGCCATGCTGCTCGAAGGAACCGACCGGGAGGACAGCAACGCGGGGCTACCGCTCCTCGACCTCTGTGCTCGTTGCGGTTGGCAGCAGGTTCACGGCACTCCCCCTTTTCGTCAGCCACGGCGTGGGCTCACGCCGATCGCGTCGGGCCTCCGGCAGCGACCCCGCTGCTGCCCCCGGTCCTAGAATGAGGGGTGCCTCGGCCGTACGGGACTCGCTTGGCCGCCTGTCCCGGACGGCCGAGCGCTTTTCGGCCGTCCGGGCCGGCGCCAAAATCACCGCGAAGGGTACCCAGCGCCCCCGATACGATGGCGGTGGCCCGCAACCCCCGATACGTCACCGCGTGTCAGTGACGCTCACTCGCGACCTGCCTGGTCCGCGTCTTTGCGGCCTCCCGACCTGGGCCCGCCGTGGCAGCACCACTGGCGCCGTACGTACGAAATGGAGCATCCGAGGATGGCTCGACACCTGGTAACCAGCGCGCTTCCCTACATCAACGGGATCAAGCACCTGGGCAACATGGTCGGGTCGATGCTTCCGGCGGACGTGTACTCCCGGTACCTCCGCCAGCGCGGTCACGACGTCCTCTACATCTGCGCCACCGACGAGCATGGCACGCCGGCCGAGCTGGCCGCCAAGGAGGCCGGACTGACGGTCGCCGAGTTCTGCGCGCAGGCGCACGAAGCGCAGAAGGCCGTGTACGACGGGTTCGAGCTGGCCTTCGACTACTTCGGGCGCAGCTCCTCGCAGCAGAACGTCGAGATCACCCAGCACTTCGCGCGGAAGCTGAACGAGAACGGCTTCATCGAGGAGCGGGCGATCCGCCAGGTGTACTCGCCGGTCGACGGCCGCTTCCTGCCGGACCGCTACGTCGAAGGCACCTGCCCGCACTGTGGCTACGACAAGGCCCGCGGTGACCAGTGTGAGGACTGCACCCGCGTCCTGGACCCGACGGACCTGATCGACCCGCGCTCGGCGATCAGCGGTTCCACGGACCTGGAGGTCCGCGAGACCAAGCACCTCTTCCTGCTGCAGTCCAAGCTCCAGCACGAGGTCGAGGAGTGGATCGCCACCGTCAGCGCGGAATGGCCGCACCTGTCCACGTCCATCGCTCGCAAGTGGCTGACCGAGGGCCTGAACGACCGCGCCATCACCCGTGACCTCGACTGGGGCGTGCCGGTGCCGGCCGACACGTGGCCGGAGCTCGCGGCCGAGGGCAAGGTCTTCTACGTCTGGTTCGACGCCCCGATCGAGTACATCGGTGCGACGAAGGAGTGGGCGGACGCCGCCTCCGACGGCGAGACCCGCGACTGGAAGTCGTGGTGGTACGAGGCCGACGACACCGTCCGGTACACGCAGTTCATGGCCAAGGACAACGTCCCCTTCCACACGGTGATGTTCCCGGCCACCGAGCTCGGCGTGCGCGAGCCGTGGAAGAAGGTCGACGTCGTCAAGGGCTTCAACTGGCTGACGTACTACGGCGGCAAGTTCTCCACCTCCCAGAAGCGCGGCGTCTTCACCGACGCGGCCCTGGAGACCCTCCCCGGCGACTACTGGCGCTACTTCCTCATCGCCAACGCCCCCGAGTCGGACGACTCCTCCTTCACCTGGGAGCACTTCACCGCCACGGTCAACAAGGACCTGGCCGACACCCTCGGCAACTTCGTCAACCGCGTGCTGTCCTTCTCCCGCAAGCGGTTCGGCGACGAGGTCCCGGCCGGTCGCGCCGCCGGCGAGGCGGAGGCGAAGCTGGGTGAGGAGATCGCACGGCTGCTCGGCGAGTACGAGGAGCAGATGGAGGCGCTCCAGTTCCGCAAGGCCGCCGCCGCCCTGCGCGCGCTGTGGTCCGCGGGCAACTCCTACCTGGAGGAGAAGGCCCCCTGGCTGGAGATCAAGACCGACGCGGACGGCGCGGCGCTGACCCTGCGTACCGCGATGAACCTGATCCATCTGTACGCGGTCGTCTCCAAGCCGTTCATCCCGGCCACGGCCGCCGCCATGCGCGGGGCCTTCGCCCTGGAGAACGACACCGCGACCTGGGTGACCGCCGACCAGGCCAAGTCCCTGGACGCCGTCCCGGCCGGCACGGCCTTCACGGTGCCGCCGGTGCTCTTCGCGAAGATCACGGAGGAGGACCTGGAGTCCTACCGCGCCCGCTTCGGCGGCGCCCCGGAAGCCTGACCGGAGCTCCCGCACCCGTGCCGCCCCTTCTTCAACGAGCGGCACGGGCTGCACGGCGCCCTGCCCCGTCTACAGGCGCACCCGAAAACGGCAATGTGATTGCCTTGATCACATCTGCCGCCCTATCCTCTATTGCAACGCGTCGATGGAGACGAGTAGCCGCGGGACCACGCGAGCAGAGAGAGCTGCCGGTAGCTGTGAAGGCAGAGTCGCGCCCCAGGTGAAGACCCTCCTGAGTGCGGGGAGGAACGACCCCTGCGGTCTTATGCCCCGCCGGCTGGCCCCCGTCATCGGGCATGAATGAGGCCGCCGCTGTCTGGCGGTGGCAAAGGCGTGGTGGCACCGCGAGTACCCTTCTCGCCCACGCTCCCAAGGGATCATGACGACGCCCCTGGGAGGGCTGCGATGATCCACACCACTAGCCGCGTATTGGTCTCTGACCTGCGAGAACACGTCGGCCACACCGTTTCGATCTCAGGCTGGGTGAACACCCTCCGCCTGCAGCGCAAGATGCAGTTCGTCCTCGTGAGGGACCACACTGGCACGGTCCAGGTGACCCACAAGCGCGACGACAGCGAGCTGGAACAGCAGCTGGAGGACCTGACCACGGAGTCCGCCATCCGGATCACTGGCCGCGTGGTCGACAACCCGGTCGTCAAGCTCGGTGCTCTGGAGATCATCCCGGAGTCGATCGAGGTCCTCAACCGGGCTGAGTCGCCGCTGCCGATCGACGAGCACACGGGGATCGAGCAGCGCCTGGACTGGCGGTTCCTCGACGTCCGCCGCCGCCCGACCGCCCAGCTTCTGTTCGCCGTGCAGACCACCCTCGAGCAGGCGATGCGCGAGTACGCGTACGCGCAGGGCTGCACCGAGATGCACACCCCGAAGCTGATGGGCACGGCCTCGGAGTCGGGCGCGGAGGTGTTCAAGCTCGGGTACTTCGACCGCTCCGCCTACCTGGCGCAGTCGCCGCAGTTCTTCAAGCAAATGGCCATCGCGGCCGGCATCGACAGGGTCTTCGAGATCGGCCCGGTGTTCCGGGCCGAGCCGTCGTTCACGTCCCGGCACGCCACCGAGTTCACCGGTGTGGACGTGGAGCTGGCGTGGATCAACAGCGTCGAGGACGTGATGGCGTTCGAGGAGCAGATGCTCACGCACGCCATCGGCAAGGTCGCGGAGGCGCATGGTGACGCGATCCGGGAAGCGTTCGGCGTCGAGGTCACGGTGCCGGAGACACCGTTCCCGAGGATCACGATGGCCGAGGCCCAGGAGATTCTCCGCGCCAAGGGCTGGGACCCGGACGGCATCAAGGAAGACTTGGACCCGGAGGGCGAGCGTGGCATCTCCGCGCATATCAAGGAGCAGACCGGGCACGAGTGGGTGTTCATCACCCACTATCCGACCAGCATCCGGCCCTTCTACCACATGCGGCCGACGGACGACTCGAGTGTGACGCTGAGCTTCGACCTGCTGTGGAAGGGGTTGGAGGTCACCACCGGCGCGCAGCGCGAGCACCGCTACGACATGCTGCTCAAGCAAGCGGCAGAGAAGGGCATGAACACGGAACCGATGCAGGACTACCTGAACTGCTTCCGGTTCGGGTGTCCGCCGCACGGCGGTTTGGGTATGGGGCTGGGCCGGGTGCTGATGGTGATGCTCGGCCTCGACACGATCCGTGAGGCCACGTTCTTGTTCCGTGGCCCGAACCGGCTCACTCCGTAGGCATGGAAAGGCGGGACCGTCACCGATGTACGACAGGTGACGGCCCCGCCTGGTCAGTAGCGGAGATTGCGAAGGTCATGCGTCCACGCTTCGGCCGGGTGCTTGTCCCAGTAGGTGCGCAGTGCCAGTTCGCGTTCCGCGAAGCGGCCCTGGTGGCACAGGGCACCGTGGGAGAGCGTGACGCTCATCGCGAGCGGGGACTCGGTGGTCACCCAGTGCGGTGTCAGTGCGTGGCTCCACAGCATGTCGCCTGGCCCCATACGTACTGACAGGCGATCGGCCGGGTCGTGCTCGGGCGGCTCTTCGGCCGTCGTCTCCCCGACCACGGCGTCGTCAGCAGACAGGACCCGGTCGGGGTCACGGTAGCTGTGGAAGGTCTTGGTTCCCTCGATCTGCCAGACCATGCCGTGGGAGTTGTCGTTGTGGTACGTCGAGAACGCGCCGTCGGTCGAGATGAACAGCAGCGGTGCGCATCGCTGCCAGGTGTATCCCCAACTGGAGAGCTGCGTGCGCCAGGGGATCATGACCTGTTCCTGGAAGCCGGCCAGGATCTCGTTGTAGAAGCGGCTGAGGTTGAAGTGGACGAGGCGGAAGGTCCAGGTCATCACCTCGTCGATCGGGGCGGTGCGGAACGCCGCGGTACGGTCCATGCGTACGGACCAGTCCTCGTCTCCGAGGATCGTGAACCGCACCTGTTCGTCGCGCCGGATGGTGTCGAGGACTTCGCGGGCCGGGGGGAACACGAAGTCGACCGCAGCGAGTTCCTTGCCTATACGCATGTTCGGCGGGACGCGCCATCGTTCGATGAACTCGTCTGGTGTGGTGACAGGAATGGTCATCATCCGCTCGCGGGGCCATGGTCGGCGCGGCAGATGGCCGCGCAGTCCGGTGTTGTCCAGTCCTGGGGCCCGGACGTGAGGAAGCGGCTGATCGCCGCTCGTGGCGCCTGCACGCTGACCCCGTTCTTGCTGTAGGGGCAGCGGCGGAGTTCCCCCTTCGCGGACACGTACAGGGTCGCCGAGCTGCAGGCACGTTCACAGCGGGGGTGCAGATACATGTCCTGCAATGCCGTGAGGTGCTTCTGGAACCGGGGTGTGAGCTGGAAGAAGCGGCCGAGATGTTCGGCGTCCGTCCGCTGCTGGGCGAGGTAGCCGGAGAGTGTGTACCCGGCGCGCTCCCGGGCCGTCTCGCCCAGAGTCACGGGGCTCAACTGGATCTCGACCTCGGGCTCATCGACCAATTGGTGGATGTCCTGGCACTCCTGAGCGGTGACGTCCCAGTAGGTGAGGTGGAGGACCCTTACCGGTGCCATCACCTGCTTCAAGGTCGCGATCCCGGAACTCACGGAGCGGGTGGTGCGGCCCAGGTGCATCGCTCCGGCCGAGTCCGCGGAGACGGTGACGTTGGTCAGGAGGTGTGCGATCTCGCTCAGCCGGTGGACCTCGTCCGAGGTTCGGGCGGAGGTCACTACGGAAACGGCCAGGCCGAATTGGTGAGCGAGTCGTACGAGTTGGCGGAGTTGCGGATGGTGCGCGGGCTCTCCGCCTGTGAGGCAAACGCCCTCGACACCGACCTCTCTGAGCCGGGAGAGCGCCCGAGCGTAGGTGGGGACTTCGAGGAATCCACGTGCACGGTCGGGGCGGAGGCAGAATCCGCAGGCGATCGTGCAGTGTCCGGCGGTGCTGATCAGCGCCGTCTTGGTCGGGATCAGCGTCCCGCGTGATCGCTGCTCAGGTTCGGTGAGGGGGCTCACTGCACCCCCGTGTTGTCCCAGACGGCGATCTCGACGGTGCCGGTGTAGAACGCGCACATTTCCGGGTCCGGGCTGTCGCCACCGATGAGGAGCTGTTCGTTGCGGGAGGGTCCTCCGCAGATCGCCAGGGCGGGGCACGTGCCGCATGCCGATATGGGGGCGACCTGTTTCGCGATTCCCGTCAGCAGGCTCGGGGTCGTGCGGATGTCGTCGATGCTGTGGAGGAAGGCCGGCTCCTCGAAGTTGATGTCGCACAGGCTGATCCGGCTGCCGGTGAGCAGCGCCGCATTGAGGGTGCGGTCGGACTGCATGTGGTCGAGGAGCATGGGTCGGCGCCGGTCCAAGGCCTGGAAGGCGCGGTCCAGGACGGAGAACATCATGGCGCCGCGGCCGAGGGCCACCATGCGGGCCTCATGTAGTTCCTTCGCTAGCTTCCCGCCCTGTACGAGCCAGCGGCCCTTGGTGGGGATGGGGGTGTTGGCGTAGATGAACTTCAGCCCGAGTACGTCGATGATCCACGTCACGGTCTCGGCGAGGCGTCCGATGTTCGCGGACGTGGGTGTGAGGTTGCAGCCGACGTGCACGCCGTCGGCTGCGAGGAGACGCTGGACGTTGTTCCGGATCCGGTCGTCGGCGGGTTGCCCGCCGAGCAGGCGACGGTTCGCGGCGTTGATGGCCGGGGGGCCGTCGATGGAGATGCCCACGCCGTAGTTGTAGTGGGCGTAGTGCGCCAGCATTTCGTCGGTAAGCCGGGCGCCGTTGCTGACGACCGTGCGCCGGACTCGCCGTACGCCATGTTCGGCTGCAAGGGTGTCGGCGAGTTCGTCGCCGTACTGCATGAGGTCGAAGCGGATGGTCGGCTCACCGCCGAACCATTGGATGGAGACTTCGTCCTGGCCGGCGTTCGTCTCGAACAGGTAGGTCAGCCCCTCGTGGATTTCCTGTTCGGTCATGTCCCGCTTGCCGGTGTTGGTCGGGACGAAGCAGTAGTCGCACTTCATGTTGCAGGCATCGGTGAGAACCACCCGCAGCCCGCTGATCCGTACCGGGTTGGGATCCAGCCCCAGTTCCTTGAGGCGGTGGTGGAGTCCTTCACGCGGATCGGTGATCGGGCCGTTGGGGGTGAAGCCGAGCTCGGCGAGTGCGGCGTGAGTCGCGGTCGGGGGCACCGCGGAGAGGTCAGCGACCTCTCCGCGGCTCAGGTACACGCTGTCCAGGGTGACCGGGTCGAGGAGGGCAGCCTCCCCGTCCCGGTCGAACTGGATGTACTTCCCCCACAGGATCTGTGAGGAGGCCATGTGTGTTACGCGGCTTCCTCTTCGACGATCCCCAGGTCACCCATGACCTGACGGACGAGGTCTTCGCCCGCGGCCTGGAGCTGGGCGGAGGCCTCGGGGGATCCGCCGTCCGCGAGGACGATCATGCCCGGCAGGGTCGGGTTCGGCGCGATCACCGTGATGCCGGCCGGTGCCGTGCTGACCACCATGATCGCGTTCTCGACCGGAACCCAGTTCGCCTGGTCCTTCACGGCGTTCAGGATCTCGGCCTGCTTGGCCTGGAAGGCATCGCGCTCACCCATCCAGACTCCGGCCTTGCTCTTCGAGTCGACGACGTCGGCGTAGATCAGGTGGTCGTTCTTGGGGCGACGAGGAGTCGGCATGTACTTCTCTCCCTTCAATGGCGCGGTTGTCGATGTTCGGTGGTGCAGTTGGGACTGCGCCGTGGTGGCCGTCCGGTGAGCAGCGTGCCGTGCTGGATGGCTGGAGGCACATTTCAGGCGTGATATCACTGGGGTGATGGACTCGTGGCTGGTGCCGGAGTGCGAAGACGGGGCCCGTCTTCACCGTCGGACCGCGGCCGTAACATCGGCCCGGTGAGCTCGTCCGGGGCTTGCAGGCCATCCAACAGCCGGACGATCTTGTCGATGTTGGTGAGCGTCCGGGTGCCGGATTCGATCATCGACAGGTACCCCTGGCTCAGGCCCGTAAGAGCGGCTACATCATCCTGCCGGAGTCCCGTGGACTGCCGAACCAGCAGACACACCGCGCCGAAGTCCCTGTCGAACAGAGCCTCTTGCACTTCCGTCGACTGCCAGACGTGCGGCGAGATGCGTGGCCAGTCGGGCAGCGCCCCCGGCAGGCTGCGGGTGCACCCACTGCAGTAGTCGTCCTGGTTGTACCTGCTCAGGCGGCACCGGCAGCGGGCGCAGTGTCGCGCGCCCGGCAGCATGACGGACCTTCTCGTGGTGTGTTGCTGCACGGTCCTCCACTCCTTCGCGGACCCGACTGGTTGAAAGAGCAGATGCCGGCGGGGCTCGAACTGAACTCGGTCTACGGCCATGCGAGCGTCGTCGGGCGATCTTCTTGATCAATCGAGTCCGCGTTCCGCAAGCCGTCGGTAGGCTGGCAACTGCCTGTGCATCGGTTGTAGTTGCCAGTGGGAGCCGCAGGGCAGACACAGAATGTGGCTGGTGTGCCCTGGCCACGTGGGCCACATCGGGGAGGGTGGAGTGGGGCAGCGGCCGAAGGATCTGACGCCGTACGCGAGCCCGAATCACTACCTGGGCGCCGAGATGCGCGCTTGGCGGGTGCAGCGTGGCCTTTCTCTGAACAAACTGCACGGCATCATCCGTTATGACCCGAGCTACGTGGCGCGAGTTGAGCGTGGTGAGCAGGCGCCTTCGCCGACACTGGTCATGGCCTACGACAGAGCCGTGGGAGCCAACGAGGCGTTAGTCCGGCTGCACACCTCAATACTCGGCGGCGCGGATGTCGCCGCTCTGGCCTCTGGCCATGTGGCCAACGCGGGACCCCATGTGGCCAATAGCCGGACTCGTGTAGATGCCATTCCAGATGCGCAGGCAGTGTCGGAGGAGGAGGGGATCTCTGTTCCCTGCCGAACCTCTGATGGAAGGATCATTTTCGTGTCTGTACCTCGACGGGTGTTTCTGGGGGGTATTGGCGCCGCCGCTGCCGTGGGTATCACGGGCGCGCCGCTGGCCCAGGCTTCCCAGGCGGCTACGCGGGCGACTGCTCCGGATCGCAACCCGATCGAGCACCTTCAGGCGGTCCGCCGGGTGCTGATCGACTCGGACAACCTGTTCGGCCCGCGTCAGCTGATTCCCAAGGTCCAGGAACAGATCAACCTCATCACGGGCATGCGGGAAGGCACGCACGGCACGGACCGGCGCCGGTTGCTTCAAATGCAGACACAGTTCGCCGAGCTGTGCGGCTGGTTCCATCAGGACGCCGGTGACCACCGGGCCGCGCAGTACTGGACGGACCGGGCGCTCCAGTGGTCCCACGGAGCCGGCGACCCGGACCTGACGGTCTACATCCTGGCGCGCAAAAGCCAGTTGGCTGGCGACATGCGCGAGCCCGTGGAGGCGGTCGACGTCGCGGAGGCCGCGGAGGGAACGGCTCGCCCGGGGAGTCGGCTGGCGGCGGTTGCCGCGACGTACGCCGCCCACGGATACGCGCTCCAGGGCGAGACCACGGAGGCGATGCGAGCGTACGACCACGCCCGGGAGCTGTTCCATGGCGTTGATCCTGATCCGTCATCCAGCTGGGGCGTGTGGCTGGACGACGCGTACATCAGCGTCCAGCGGGCCCGTAGCCTGTCCGTGCTCGGCGACCACCGTGCAGCTGCCGAGGGGTTCCGCTCTGCCATCACCGCTCTTCCTGCGGGATATCACCGCGACCGTGGCGTATATCTCGCCCGGGAGGCGCTGGCACTGGCGGGAAGCCGTGAAGCCGAGCAGGCCGCCGTCGTCGGCATGGAGGCACTGGCCATCGGGAACGAGACCGGCTCCGCGCGCATTATGACGGAGTTGGCGCAGCTCGACACCGACTTGGAGCGGTGGCGTGCGGTCCCCTCCGTCCGCGAGTTCAAAGAGTCACTCGACGCCTGCGTTCTCCACGAGGCGTGATCCGTACCCTCTGCCCATTGCTGCTCTTACCAGGGAGAACACGTTGCCCCGTCCCTACGTTCTGCTGAGCGTTGCCACGTCGATCGACGGGCACATCGATGACACCAGCCCGGACCGGCTGCTGCTGTCCAACGCTGCCGACTTCGACCGCGTCGACCAGGTACGCGCCGAATCCGACGCCATCCTGATCGGCGCCGGCACAATGCGTGCCGACAACCCGCGGCTGTTGGTCAACAGCGAAGAGCGCCGCGCTGCGCGGGTCGCCGCGGGAAAGCCCGCGTATCCGCTCAAGGTCACTATCAGCGCCTCAGGGGATCTCGATCCCGAGCTGAAGTTCTGGCACCACGGCGACGCCAAGGTCGCGTACACCACCACCGCCGGAGAGGAGAAGCTGCGCGAGCGGCTCGCGGGCCTAGCCGATGTCGTCTCGCTCGGAGAGACCGTGGATTTCAGCCGGCTCCTGGACGACCTGGGCATGCGCGGCGTCAAGCGGCTCATGGTGGAAGGCGGCGGCAGCATCCACACCACGTTCCTCTCGCAGGGGCTCGCAGACGAGATTCACCTGGCCGTTGCTCCCTTGATCGTCGGTGATGCTGGGGCACCGCGGTTCCTCAGTCCCGCGGCGTACCCCGGAGGGTCGACCCATCGAATGGCACTGGCGGAAGCCCGTACCATCGGCGATGTAGTGCTGCTGCGCTACTTGCCGAAGCAGGAGAGCGCCCAGTGACCCCGCCGTGGACCGACGTCGACTACGAGCGGTTGAAGGACGCCATCGAGTTGTCCCGTAGATGTCCTCGCGCCGACGGTGCCTACGCCGTTGGTGCGCTCATCTTCGACCAGGCCGGCAACGAGATCACTACCGGCTACTCCCGGGAGTCCGACCTGCATGTGCATGCCGAGGAAGCGGCGCTGTTGAAGGTGGTCGGCGAATCCTCGCTGAAGGAGGCCACCCTCTACAGCACCCTCGAGCCGTGCAGTCAGCGCAAGTCACGACCGCGTTCATGCACCGAACTCATCCTTCAATCTGGCATTCCTCGCGTGGTGATCGCGTGGCGTGAACCTCAGCTCTTCGTTGCTGACTGCCAGGGGGTGGAGATGCTTACGGCTGCTGGCGTCACTGTCGTAGAGATCCCGGAGTTGGCTACTGCTGCCCGGCGCGTGAATGAACACCTTCCAGGGATCGGGCTGTGATCGGTCCCTGAACCATCAGACTCGGAACCTAGCTCGGGTCTGCGCCATTCATACGTCGCTCGGTGGGTTTCGGTCTGGGGCTCTTTCGGGGCGGTAGCCCCATTCCTCCATGAGGATTCGGTGCCATGCACCCTGCTCATAGTTGGATCGGGTCCGTCGCCTGCGGAGCACTTCGATCCGCAGGGTGATCGCGGCGCTGGTCGTGACAACGGCGGCGAAGGCAGCCCACACCCCGAACAGTTCGCCCAGGAGGAGCGCGCCGCCTCCGAAGACAAGCAGCCCAATCGCGCTGGCTGCCGGCTCACTGTCTGGTACTGCCTTCACCGCCAGCGACCGTGCGTGCGATGTTCTCCGTGACTGACTGTGTGTCTGCCGTGTGAAAGGCCAGCCATGGGCTCCTCTTCCGATCAGAGTCAGCTGCCGTCCGGGGCGCGCGGTCAGGCTACGTCGGGCGCCCGGGTGGCGATATCACCCTGGGTGATCCGGCCCTGTCCCTTCTTGCAATCAGGCTGCTCACGTTCGGGATCAGCAGCTCATGGCCATCAGTGAGGCTCTCGCGTCAGCGTGGAGATGGCCTCAAGGAGCTGCTCGACGTCTTCGAGGCTGTCGAGGACGACATCGGCTCCGGCCGCGGTCAGTTTGGCTGCTGTGGTCTTGCCGGACGCGATGCCGATGACGGTGGAGCCGCCTTCGAGGCCTGTGCGGACGTCCTCGAGGGAGTCGCCGATGATGACGGTGTTGGAGCGGGTGAAGATCGTCCCGTACTTGGCCTGAGCGCGCTTCTGCGCGATGGCAACGAGCGCCGGCCGATGGTGGTCGTCGGAGGCGAATCCGCCGATCTCCGCGTCGACGTAGCCTCCGAGGTTGAAGGCGGCGAGCTTCAGTAAGGCGTTCGGCTTGAGGTTGCCAGTGACGACGGTCGGCACGTAGTCGGGACGGTCGTGTACCGAGCTCAACGCCAGCACAGCGCCTGGCATGAGGACGCCGTGTTCTCGCAGGTTGTCCGAATGGGCGGCCAGCCGTTGTGGGACAAGTTCCACCATCTGCGGCAGCAGATCGGGGACGTCCTCCTCCGTGACTCCGTTGTCCATGAGGACTGCTCGGATCGCGAGGGGCATCGTGACGCCGGTCCCGCGAGTTGGGAGGTGCTCCGCTGGGCGACCGACGACCTCGGCGAACGCCTCACGGTAGACCTGCCGGTCGATGTCGCCGACGTACAGCAACGTGCGGTCGATGTCCCACAGGACAAGGACCTGCTGGGCCTCGGTCACGTTCCTCTTTCCCATCACGACGGCGGCACGCTCGGCCAGATTCCGAGCGCCTCTTGCCAATCCGTTGAGCGAGTGCGTGCAGGATTCAGCTACCCCTGGCTTCCTCGGAATCACTCCAGTGATATCACCCGGGGAATATGTGCACTGGTGCTTTGGCCATCAGTCTGAGTGTCCTGCGGTCCGCAGGTCAGGCGAACAACCTGAGAGCGTGGTCATTCGGACACGTCTGAGTGCTTCGGACTACAGGGAATGCGTACTCGTCGCTGCCTCTTCCATCGGAGTCCAAGGTGTCCTCGGCCATACATGCAGGGTTGGTAGGAAACCCGCCGCCGGCGCTCATCGGCCCGCTTGACGCGGTGCCGGAGCAGCCGCTGCGAGCTGTGGGAGCGCGCGTCCAGGGGAGGGCACACGGTGGCCGTTAGCATCTCCGCCGTCGTGCTGCTCTCGGCCATCACGTTCCTGCTCGTCAAGAAGGCCGGACTCAAGGTGGGCCACGCCATCGTTTGCGCACTTCTCGGATTCCATCTGGCCAGCTCATCGATCGCGCCGACGATCAGCGGGGCCGCTACGAGCGTGGCCCGGATGATCGGCGGGATCAGGTTCTGAGTGCATTACTCCGCTGCACCGAATATCTGCGCATCTCAATCCCACTGTGAAAGACGTGGCGGCTCGATCTCCATGTGTCACGAGATGTCCGCTGCGTCGTCCTACGAGTCATTCGACCTCTACCTCAGCTTTCGCCTTGGCATGGCGGACACAAATCCGGAGGCATGAAGGTGCAAGCCGACACCGTCATCGAGTGCGAGTGGTCGCTGACGTTCTCGTCGGCGACTCGCCGAACGAGGCAGCCGTGAGGCCAAGACTGACATTTGACAGGAATCCGGCCCGCGACGACAACGCTTTGCGGATGGTGGTCGAGGACGCGGCCATGGGCCGCTGGGAAGGCGCCCGGGAACTGCTGGCCGCGACAGGCGCGGACTGGGACCGACGCATCTTCCGGCTCCAGGTTCTCGCCCGTGCCGGGGCGCGGCTGACGTTCGCCGACACCTGGGCTCAGGCCGAACCTCGCTCCCCCCACGCCCTGGCCCTCTTCGCCCATGTGCAGGCGCTGCGCTCAATGGCCGGCGGTCGTGGCAGGGGCCGCAGCGAGGCGATGGAGGTGGCGTGGGAGGCCTGTGACGCCGCTGCCGACGCTCTGCCGCCGGATCCGGCGCCGTACATCGTCATGCTCGGGTCACGTCCGCTGGAGTGGTGTATTGACGGCCACTCGGTGATCTCGTGTTTGAGGCTATGCGGTGAGTTCGGTGGGCAGGACGGTCTCGTCGGTTTCTGACTCGATCGGGTGGAGGCGGGCTTTGGCGAGGAGTTCGCGGCCCATGTAGCGGCGGGCCTCGGTCCATTCGTCGTTCTGCTCGGCCAGGACCGCGCCGACCAGGCGGATCACGGCGGTGCGGTCGGGGAAGATGCCGACCACGTCGGTGCGGCGCCGGATTTCCTTGTTCAGCCGCTCCTGCGGATTGTTCGACCAGATCTGCCGCCAGATCTCACGCGGGAACGCGGTGAACGCCAGAAGATCGTGCTGGGCGGCGTCCAAGTGGGCTGCTGCCTTGGGGAACTTGGCCTCCAGCGCGTTCAGGACGTGCCGCATCTGGGCCTGGACGGCGTCGGTGTCGGGCTGTTCGAAGACCGTCCGCAGCAGGGTGGCCACCCACGGCTGAGCCGACTTGGGGACCTGGCTCAGCAGATTTCGGGCGTAATGCGTGCGGCATCGCTGCCACGAGGCGCCCGGCAGGACCGCGCCGATCGCGTTCACCAGGCCGGTGTGAGCGTCGGAGACGACCAGCTGGACACCGGACAGACCGCGGGCAGTCAACGAGCGCAGGAAGGCGAGCCAGCCCGCACCGTCCTCGGCCGTGGCGACGTCGATGCCGAGGATCTCCCGGTGTCCGTCCGCATTGACGCCGACCGCGATCAGGGCGTGGACGTTGATGATGCGGCCGCCCTCGCGGACCTTCTGCGTCAGCGCGTCGACCCAGACGAACGCATATGGCCCGGCGTCCAGCGGCCGGTTGCGGAACGCGGCGACCTGTTCGTCCAGGTGCTTGGCCATCGCACTGACCTGGGACTTCGACAGCTGGGTGACGCCGAGGGACTCGGCGAGTTTCTCGACCCTGCGGGTGCTGACGCCCAGCAGGTAGGCGGTGGCGACGACCGAGATGAGGGCCTGCTCGGCCCGCCGGCGCCGTTCGAGAAGCCAGTGCGGGAAGTAACTGCCCTGCCTCAGCTTGGGGACGGCGAGTTCGACGGTCCCTGCGCGGGTGTCCCACTCGCGTGGGCGGTAGCCGTTGCGGTGGTTGACGCGTTCGTCGCTGACCTGGCCGTATTCGGCGCCGCAGAGGGCATCGGCCTCCGCGGACATGAGCGCGTCGGCGAACGTCTTGACCATCGCGCGCAGCAGATCGGGACTCGCCGCGGCGAGGTTCTCTTCCGCGAGAGCGTGCAGGGCCAGACTGTCTGGTGCGGTCATCGTGCTGATCTCCTTCGAGGCTTCGACACTTCGAAGATCAGCCGGTGGCCGTTCAACTATGCGGGCACCATCCCGACGCCGGAGCAAACCCCCGGATCAGGTCGAACCCGTACACCACTTCCTTGGACGCAACCGGGCGGGGATCTGGCGGGCGAGTCGTACTACCCGGATGTCGGGATCGTGCGGGTGCCCTGGCTCATGAGGGCTGGTGGGTGGGTTGTTGGTGTCGTGGTGGTGATGCCTTGGGCGATGAGGCGCCAGAACGCCATAGCTCGAAGCTCGCGCTGACTAAGACGCTTTGGCCGGATCTGCTGAGGTGACGGCACTGCTGGACGCATTGATGCTGGTAGCCGATCCGCACCGCAAGCAGGGCTGCCGTTACTCGCTCTTCGACTGTGGCGGTCATGTGCGGTGCCCGCTCGCTCGCCGCAATCGTGCAGTGGCCCCCGGCACCGGGCTCGGCAGCCTGCTGATCCTCTTACTCGTTCTCGCCGCACTGTCGGCAGGAGAGGGTCAGAGCGTCCCCGAGGAGCACTCCGGCCCGGCCGTCGTGTCTCCCGCCACCAGGCCAGCGCTCACAGGTAGCGCAGCAGATCCGTCACCCTGTGGCGCAGGCGGCGAGACGCCTCAATGCTGCTGCGAGGATCGGTCGACAGACCCGACACGGGGTTCAAGCCCCGTATCCGCCGACGCCCCTACCAGCGCATGTCGAGAGCATCGAGCGCGCATCTGGTCGGCGGGCAGGCTGTCCTTGCGACGGCGGGTGCCGCTGATCTGCTGTCCGAGGCGTACGGATTCGGCTCGACGTGGCGCTGGGGAACGTCGAGGTGTCCTTCCCGGTGATGAAGAGCGTGGGTGAACTTCCCCGTGATGCTGGAGCCTCGTTGCTTACGCTGCGAGGGCGTGTTCTTGCTCGTGTCGCGAAGCCGACCGCGTCCGGCAGCCATCGTCAGCGCGTCGACCACCAGGGAGGCTCGGTGGTGATCGGCCATCGAGTAGCCGACAATTTCCCGGGTGGCCAGGTCCAGCCAGGTCGCCAGATACAGCCAGCCCTCGAGTCGCGGCCGATCAGGTCCGCGGTGCGCACCCCTCTCTTCGCCGGATGGGTCAACGACCGGCGCTTGCGCAGGGTGACCACGGCGATGTCACGCTCACGCATGATCCGCTCCACTCGCTTGTGGTTGACCCGCCGGTCCAGCCTGCGCAACTCGGCATGGATCCGCAGCACCCCGTAGGTACACCGGGAGGCGATGTGCAACACGGGATCTCGTGGGCCAAGGCTCTGCACCCGCCATAACAGTCGGCGTGAGAATGACATGGCCATTCGTCACTCATGTCAGCAACAGGTGAGCGCCATCCGTCAGTGCCAACCACCAGGTCGCTGAGCCTGCGCCACTGATACCCAGATGACGATATTCCACTGACACTCCCCCGCAGACCATCACGCTACCTCTGCAAAGCAGCCCGGTTACCTCTGTTCTGGCAGTTCATCGGCTTCGGTGACCCCCACGACAACGAGTTCGCGTTCCTGCGCAAGCTCGACACCCTCGCCGTCCCAGCCCGCCGCATCGTCGACAACGCCGGCTTCTTCCACGCCGGCCGCACCCCACATGCCACCAACGACCACCAGCTCTTCGACCGGCTCCTGCAGGAGTTCCCCCAATGGCTGACTGCCGCCCGCACCGCCCGCATCGTGGAGTGAGCCACGGGCAGCGTCAGCCAAGCCTCATCCGGCTGTCCGCCACGTTCACCGCGTGAGTAGCTCGGACCCCGCCCGCTGGCACGGCTCGCACGGCAAGGCGAACAACTTCGACTGGGAGGCCGCGTGCGACGTACGCGCTCGCCGGCTCGCCGCTCGCGATCCTGCCGCAGGTGGCGCGGGCGGAGCCGCGATGGGAGAGCCGGTACGAGTCCGTCTAAGCCCAATACCGCTGATTTAGGTGGGTTTCTGGCGTCTGCTGGTTGCTTTGGTGGGTGGGGCAAGTGAGCACTGTGCATCGTGAAGTTGCTGGTCAGGGGGCTGGTGTGCGTGGGGTTCATGATGCTCAAGCTGGTCGCGGGCGGATGACTCCGGTCAAGATCGTCGGTCAGCGGGCAACTTCACGGTTCGTCAGAACCAGCAGAGCCCTCACCAGCGCGGTCGCCCACGTCGGGTCGGTGCGTACCTTGCCCAGGACGCGCCAGTTCTTCAGGTGGGCGAACCCGTGCTCGACCGGTGCCCGGACGGCCGCCAATGCCTTGTTGGACAGCTTCTGCCCTCGCGTCAGAGGCCGGTTCCGGGCGGTCTTGTAGCCGGTGATCACTGCCGGGTCGGCGTCGGGATCACTGTCGTCGAGCCCGACGAATCCCAGGTCGGCGATCGCGCCGAGCCTGGCCGCCCGCAACTTCTGCGTGAGCTTGTCGTGACGGCAGGCGGTGATCTCCGAGGTCCGTCCGGGCCGGGCCGCGGAGACCCAGAGCAGGCGGCCTCGGTCGTCGGTGAGCGCGATCACGAGCAGGCCATGGCATTTGTGCTTGCCGGAGTAGTTCTTCCGGTTCTCCGTGCCGGTGCGCCGCCGGGTGCGGATCAGCGTGCCGTCCAGCAGCACGACTCCGCCACCCGATCGGGCGATCTTCTTCAGGGCCCGGTCCAGGCGCGAGGCACGGGCGGCCAGCAGGCCCACGGCTTCCCTGACCCACCGGCCCACGGTGGTGCGGTGTATCCCGTTGCCGCCGGCCAGGTCGCCCGGCCGCTGGTCACAGCGCAGCACCGCCAGCACGAGGCCGGCGATCCTTCCCGCGGGCAGGGCCCGCCACCGCGACCCGATCTTCTTCAGGTGGCCGCGTATCAGATCGGCGAGCCAGTTCAGGGTGGCGCTCGACAGCGGCAGGCGGGCAGTGTAGACAAGGCCGTCAAGGCCCTCGACGGCGTGGTTGTTTTTCTTCACACCAAACTCAACTGCCGCCGGGGGCCCGCTGGTTACGCCGCTTTCGTGCCCATCTCGCGCGGCTACAGGCGTGCGGTGAACCTGCCGTCGGGTCGTTTGTGCAGCCAGCCACGGTCAGCGAGTTTGGTCATCTTCGCGCGCAGCGGTTCCAGCTTGCCGCGTGCCGTCATCTCAAGGCCCAGCTCCTCGCCGACGCCCCTGACCTGCACCGGGCCGTCGGCAGCCCGGACGATCGCCAGGATCTTGCGGTAGTCGCCGGGCAGGGCGGCCTCGTCGGGATTCTCGCTGCGGTGCGGGATCAGCAGCACCGCCCGCCCCGCCACCCGGGCGGGAGCCGGGGCGACGGCCGCAGCGGCCTCTGTCGCGGCCCGGTCCTGCTCGGCCAGCCTGTGCAGGACCCGCTCGGCGATCACCAATTCCTCCCGCTCGGCCTGGACCTCCTGCAGCTGCTTGGCCAACTCCTCGGCCAGCGCGTCCAGTTCACTCCGGCGAGCCGTGATCCGCTCCAGCTCCTGCATCCCCGAATCCTCCCCGCGCTCTCCCGGCGTACCGGCCCGGTCACGGATCGTAGGAGCGGCAGGACGGCGAGCGCAGCAGAACCCGAGAACGGCTCCGGCCGACAGGTCGGACGATCTTCACCGTGGACACCGGCCGACGACCAGCGCGAGTATCTCTCCCGCCCCTCACACCAGACCCGTGACCAGCAACTTCACGATGCACACCACTCAGTGTGATTGCCCTGGTGGGTGGTTGGGGTGGGTTGCGGTGGTGGGGGTGTTTGAGGAGCCAGTTGCTCATCTTGCGTTTGATGACGCGGGGGTTGGAGCATTGTCTGCGGGGCGGCAGGAGTCGTTCCAGCAGCTCACGGGTGGTGTGGGTCAGGGCTCGGCTGAGTCGTGAGGGGGGAAAGTGCCGCCTGGTCGGTGACGTGGCGGCGGGCGATGCGAAGGGTGCGGGTGAACGACAGCCGGTCGGGGTCGAGGCCGGCTTGGTGAGCGGTGTGGTGCATAACGTCCCGCAGCGCGTGATGCACGAGGAGGAAGCCGTAGATTTCCTGCTCGACGCCATCGGGGTATTGCGATCGCAGGACCAACTGACGACCACCTTGGTGGGTTTTGATCTCGTCCAGGGTGTTCTCGATCTCCCACCGCTGGTGGTAGAGGCCCGCAAGGTCGTTGGCGGGCGCCTGGTCCGGGTCGCAGATGGTCGTGATCAGCCGGTAGACCGTATCGTCGCCGCTTCGACCGAGGGTGTATTCGATGACGCGAACCCGGGCCGGATCACGGCGGTCACGGTCGCCGGTGGCCACGATCTCGGACAGGTAGGAGCCGTCCTCGAGGGCTTCGAGGAACGGAAGCACAATGTTCTTGCGGACGCGCCACAACAGGTCCGCGCCTGTGCCTGAGGCGGCCTTCCACAGCTCGAAGCCGGTGATGCCGCGGTCGGCCATCAGTAGCATGCCTGGTTCGAGTCGGCCCAGCAGGTCGGGAATGAGCTGCTGTTCGTGGACCGACAGCGGACCGGTCGCCGCGGCGAACACCGCATGCGTCCCACACTCCACCAGAGCGGCAACCCTCACCTGCGGATACGCACTGCGCTGCTGTCCCCGCCCCGAGCCGGGACGACCGAAGAACATGCTGTTCGCCTCGGTGTCCGGGACATCGAAGACGGTGCCGTCCACCGCGACCAGCCGCCACTGGCGATACCAAGCACCAGTTGTTTCCGGTGTCGCGACCGGCCGGCACACCCGGTCGAACAGCGCCTTCAGCGGCTGTGGCCCCAACCGTCTGCGAGCTCTGCCGATCGCCGCCGTCGTCGGCACCCGCCACGGCTTCTCCCACTGCCGCACCCGTTCCAGTCCCTGCGTCAGCAACCGGGCCACTTCCTCATAGCCCTGCCCGGAGAACAGGCACATCGCGAGCACGAAGTACACCACCACCCGAGCCGGCAGCAGCCGGGAACGTTGTTCCCGGCGTCCGCACTCCGCGATCACCTCATCCACCACCCCGGGCGGAAACACCCGCGTCAACACACCCAGAGCGATCCGGTCCGACAACCGCTCACCCGACGACTTCACCTGTCCAGGCCTTGGCACACCACACCCAACGACCAACACAACCCAAAGTCACCGGTATTGCGTCTAAGCCTTCATCCAAGAGCCGAACGCATCGACGAGGCCGTTGAAGAACTGCTCACCGGGAACAGCCCCCGGATTCTTGCTGGCCTCGTAGAAGGCGACGTTGTTGAAGGTGGCCGATGCGGAGGCGTTGAGGTTCTTGTAGAAGGCGAGTTTGCCCCGGCCGAATCCGACGAACAGCCACGCACGTAGCCTTCATGGCCGGTCGCCGGATAGACCGAGACCACTGCATGCGGACGGAGAGGAGGCGTGTCTCCGTTCGAGTTGGGAGGACGTTTCCGTGTGCGTAAAGCGGGCGCGCCTGACTTCGATCGCCCGATGCCATGTCTCTCTGGCGTACTTCGCCACCATGGGAATCGCACATCGGCTGGGTTGCCCTGTGCGGTCGGTCAGGGCTGGTGGAGTGCTCCGCCGATCTCGTTAGCGACGCCCCTGTGGGCGAGGTACTCGTCGATGTTGTGGGCTCGATCGCGTGCGTTGGCGACGGCCAGTTGCGTGACCTTGCCCCAGCGGGGGTCCTCAAGTGGGCAGCCGATGGCGACCGCGTCGGTCGGGCACCAGGCGTTGAACCATTGACGCGCCTTCTCGGGGCGGTGGGGCCCGCCGGCGAGGAGGCGCTCGTTCACAGCGTTCATGCCCAGTGGGCTGCCCGCGGTGACGAGCAGGGTGAGATCAAGCGCGTCCGGAGGCCGGCTGATGAGGTCCACGCCCACGACGGTGCCGAGGCTGTGTGTGACCAAAACCAGTTCCCCGCTGGTCGGCATTGTTTCCAGCACGGTGTCCAGCACCGTGTCGCGGACTTTGCGGTCGCTGAGGTAGCGGCTGACGTCCCCGAAGACAGTGGCGATGGTCCACTCGTCGGCATCGGTCTTGGCTGCCAGCCAGCTCAGGGCCTGCTGGAACCTACCCACCAGGGTGTTCCCGAACCCCTCGGTGGCGACGGGGCCGTCCTGCGGCATACCGGCCCTGTTCGCCGCTTCGACGAGCATCTGCTCATAGAAGCCCGACGGTGACTCGGCGGCGAACCGCTCCGCAGCCGAGGCTGCGGTGAGCTCCCCGAACTCGATGGCACCGCTGACGGCCTCCGTCCACCCCATGAGGGCAGCCAGCCGGTCGCCGTAGTACGGGAACCAGACATCCGCCGGATCAACCGTGGCCATTCCCGCACGCGTAAGTCCATGGTTCAGGCCCGCCGTCCACTCCCGACGAAGCGCCTTGGGGTCCTTCCTGTGCTGACTCCTGCCATGCAGGAAAACCAGGTGCCGTTTACCACTGTCGAAAGCACTGCCCCGAGCCCGCAGACCGGTGGCGGGCACAGCAGCCGCTGCTGTGACCGTCGCGGCGGCCGCTTCCGGAACAGGCGTGCCGCGCTGACTCATCGCGCCGGCGGTCTGCGCCGGGAGAGGTGGTACCGGAGCCTCCTTTGTGACTGGCCTGATGCCCTGGCCGAGTGAGGAGTCCGGCCCCAACTCGGCCAGTAGCGTACGTCGCACGGGGTCGAGACTTAGTGCGGCCAGGTGCTTCAGGATGGAGCTGATGCGGACGCCTTCGTTCGCGATCCAGTCGATTGCCTCGTCGCCATCGCCGCGCTGCCAGAGCTGGCCGTCCTTGCGTAGTACACGTCCCTGGGCATCCGTTCTCGGCACCCCGCTGTGGTGCAGGGCCACTACTTCCCACTGGTCGTTGAAGACGGGGGAACCCGAGTTGCCGGGTTCGGTGTCGGTCTTGTAGTGGACGAATTCGTCCAGCCGCACCAAAAGGGTGTTGTCGCGCAGGGCGATTTCCTTGAGGCGGCCGTTGGGATGGCCGATGATGTTCACGCGTTCGCCGATCACCAGATTGCCGACCTGGGCACTGAGCCGGTTCCAGCCGAAGACCTCTCCCGGAAGACGGCCATCCACGGCCGGGGCGACAGCTACCAACGCGAAGTCCAGCCGTTTGTCCGCGGTGAAGAAGGTGCCCGGATCAAACTCCATCCGGATCACCGAGTCCGGGACATTGTCGATGGTGACTTGAGCGTTGAACTCCAGGAAGCAGCGGCCGGCGAAGCCTTCGTCGGGCAGCACATGATGGTTGGTCATCAGCAGTCGGGGCGAGACCAGAAAGCCGGTGCCGTGGGGGATCTCACGGCCAGCGTGACGTACGGTGATCCGGGCGACGGTGCCAGCAGCCCGTGTGCCGCGTGGCAGAAAGCTCCAGGCCTGCAGCTCATTGGACAGGTTGATGATCCGCTCATTGGCCTCAGGAAGGCCCAGAACTTCAGCGTGGATGCTCGATACCACGGCTGAGGACGATACTCCGCCCCGGTCGAGGATCCGCTCTGCGCGCACGGCGAGGGTTTCCGGGGCATCTGGAAACAACGTCCCCGCTGCCAGCCGTTCCTCGACCCGCTCCCGCTCCGTGGCCGACTCCCCGTACCGCCGCGCCGCGTCGGCGGCTTGCCGTCGCAACTCTTCGCGTGCAGTTTCCGTCGCGGGCATGGCGTCCACCGTCCTATCTGAGTTTGTCGGCAATGGGGCAATCAATCGCCAGGAACAAGTTTTCCGGGACTGCCCCCTCTGGTCGTGCTGCTGTCCGTATGGATGCAGGTGGGAGGAGCGACCATGGAACGACGTAAAGCTGGATGGAGCCCGCCGGCCGCCGCCGCCCCTCCGTCAGTCTCTGATGCACTCAGCGTGTGGCTCACGTGCCTGGTGGCTGATCAGCTGTCTGGCCTGGGCCGATTCCGAACCCGGATAACGGCGGCGGTAAGGCGATCGACGGCCGTCGCATACTTCTTGCCGGGCGGGATGCGGCATGGTCGTCATGCTTCAGCGAGCTTTTTCCAGGTCTTGTTTCCTACGATGCCATCTGCGGAGAGGCCATTTTTTACTTGAAACCATTTCACGGCCGCTTCGGTCTTGGTGCCGAATATTCCATCGACGACAAGAGCGGGCGTCCATCCGAGATTATTCAGGGGTCGTTGAATGTTCTTGATTCCTTCCGCCTTCAGGGAACCCCGTTTAGCGAACGGCTGGTCGGCTGCCTCACGCTCGGCTCGAGTGGGGAATTTGGTCAGCCACTCGCTCATACCATGCGGCAAGTCATCCGGACCGTGGGCCTGCCCTTCACGCCATCCCTCTATTCGCTTGATCTCCCTAGCGAAATCGGTCACTTGCCCTTCGCTTAGCTGACTGACTGGCACATTCGTGCTCACGCCGAGGGCTGCAGCAATTTTCTGGGCGTAGACCTCAGGATTGTTTGACCCGTGTCCACTGGGAGCGTATACCTGCATCATTTGCAGGATCGTCTTACTCTTGCGCCTCAACAGAAAGCGCCGGATGGCGGCAAACCCTTGGTAACTGTTCAGGGGTTTCA
>NZ_JAGGPA010000044.1:62595-79366 GCF_018614035.1 Streptomyces sp. ISL-96 | reverse complement strand
CCGCCGCCCCCGCCGCCAGCGCCGCCGCCCCCAGCGCGACCAGCTCGCCCGCCTCCGGGATCAGCAGCGGGCGGCCGGAGAGGCGGCGTACCGTCTCCACCCACGTACGCCCCCGCGCCCCGCCCCCGACCAGCCGCAGCGGACGCGACGCGACCGCCGGATCGGCCGGATCCAGGCCGCACGCGAGCAGTACCTCGTCGAGGGCCCGCAGCACCGTCACCGCCGCGCCCTCGTACGCCGCGCCCAGGACTTGCTGGGGAGTGGTGTGGTGGCGCAGGCCGGTGAGGAGGCCGGAGGCGGCGGGCAGGTCGGGGGTGCGTTCCCCGTCGAGGTACGGCAGGAGCACGGCCTCGCCGCCCGGCGCGGCGTCGTCACGGTCCAGGCCCAGCAGGGCCGCGACCTTGTCGACGGCGAGCGTGCAGTTCAGGGTGCAGGCGAGCGGCAGATAGGTACCGTCCGCGGCAGCGAAACCGGCCAGCGCGGCCGACGCCGGCCGCGTGCGGGTCGTCGCGAACACCGTGCCGGAGGTGCCCAGGCTGAGGACCGGGTGGTCCAGCAGCCCGGCGCCGCCGAGCCCGAGCCCCACCGCCGCGGCCATGTTGTCGCCCGTACCCGCCGCGACAGCGATCCCGGCGGGCAGGCCGAGCCGCGCGGCCGCCGCCCGCGTGAGGGACCCGATGCGGGTGGCGCCGGTCGGGGCGACGGGCGGCAGCAGTTTCTCGTCCAGGCCGACCAGGCCGAGGAGTTCGGCGTCGTACGCGCCGGTGGCGGTGGAGTACCAGCAGGTGCCCGACGCGTCACCCGGGTCGGTCGCGGCCACCCCGGCCAGCCGCTCGGTGAGGAAGTCGTGGGGGAGGCGTACGGCGGCGGCCGACTCGGCGGCGTACGGCTCGTTCTCGCGCAGCCACTGCCACTTCGCGGCCGTCATGGAGGCGACAGGGACCGATCCGGTACGCGCCGTCCACGCGGCCGGGCCGCCAAGTGCCCCCGTGAGGGCGGCGGCCTGCGGGGCCGAACGGGTGTCGTTCCACAGCAGCGCGGGCCGCAGCGGCCGCCCGGCGCCGTCGAGGACGACCAGGCCGTGCTGCTGGCCCGCGACCGCGATGCCGGCGACGGCGGAGGCCCGTACGCCCGACTCCCGCAGCCCCGCCGCGACGGCTTCCCCCAGCGCCTGCCACCACACCTCGGGGTCGCTCTCGCGCGCGCCCCCCTCTCCCGTGACCCGGTGCGACGCGCGCCCCAGGGCCAGCAGCCGGCCGCTCGTGGCGTCGACGAACGCCGCCTTCGTGGACTGTGTGGAACTGTCCACACCGATGACGACCGTGCTCGGCGGCATGGGATTCCTCATTTCCTCGGCGTCGTGCCTTCTGTGGAACAGATTGGTCGTGCAGTATTAGTCATGTCAACAAACAAATCCCGATGGAGGCCGGTCACATGTCGGAGCGATTCACCCCCACCCCCGACGACAAGTTCACTTTTGGTCTGTGGACCGTCGGCTGGCAGGGCGTCGACCCCTTCGGTACGGCGACCCGCCCCGCCCTCGACCCGGTCGAGTCCGTCCAGCGCCTGGCCGAGCTGGGCGCGCACGGTGTGACCTTCCACGACGACGACCTCATTCCCTTCGGCTCCTCGGACGCCGAGCGCGAGGCGTGCGTCAAGCGGTTCCGCCAGGCACTGGACGCCACCGGCATGAAGGTGCCGATGGCCACCACGAATCTCTTCACCCACCCGGTCTTCAAGGACGGCGCGTTCACCGCCAACGACCGCGGCGTACGCCGCTACGCGCTGCGCAAGACGGTCCGCAACATCGACCTCGCCGTCGAACTCGGAGCCACCACCTACGTCGCCTGGGGCGGCCGGGAGGGCGCCGAGTCCGGCGCCGCGAAGGACGTGCGCGCAGCACTCGACCGTATGAAGGAGGCCTTCGACCTCCTCGGCGAGTACGTCACCGAGCAGGGTTACGACCTGCGCTTCGCCATCGAACCGAAGCCCAACGAGCCGCGCGGCGACATCCTGCTCCCCACCATCGGCCACGCGCTCGCCTTCATCGAGCGCCTGGAACGCCCCGAATTGGTCGGCGTGAACCCCGAGACGGGTCACGAGCAGATGGCCGGGCTCAACTTCCCGCACGGCATCGCGCAGGCCCTGTGGGCGGGCAAGCTCTTCCACATCGACCTCAACGGCCAGACCGGCATCAAGTACGACCAGGACTTCCGCTTCGGCGCCGGCGACCTGCGCCAGGCCTTCTGGCTCGTCGACCTGCTGGAGACGGCCGGCTACGAAGGCCCCCGGCACTTCGACTTCAAGCCCGTACGCACCGACGGTATGGACGGCGTGTGGGCCTCCGCCGCGGGCTGCATGCGCAACTACCTGATCCTCAAGGAGCGCGCCGCGGCCTTCCGCGCCGACCCGGCGGTTCAGGACGCCCTGCGCGCCTCCAGGCTCGACGACCTTGCCCGCCCGACCGCCGAAGACGGCCTCGCGGCGCTGCTCGCCGACCCGGGCTCGTACGAGGAGTTCGACGTTACGGCGGCCGCCGAGCGGAGCATGGCCTTCGAGGTGCTGGACCAACTGGCGCTGGACCACCTGCTGGGCGTACGCCGGTAAGGCACCCGACGGGTCGGTCATCGTCGGAATACCCAGGTGGAGGGGGGAGTTGGAAGCGAGTAACTTACCGACTCCCCCGGCAGCGGTCGGCGTCACGCCTCTCGGCGGCCGCTGCCCGGGGGTCCGAGACCGGAGCAGACATGACCACCGAAACGCCCCGTGCCACGGACCGCTCGTTCCTCTTCGTCCTCGGAAGCTCCCGGCCCGACGGCAACACCGAGCTCCTCGCGAGGGCCGCCGCCGAGCAGTTGCCCGTCGGCGTAACCCAGCGCTGGGTGGACCTGGCCCAACTGCCGTTGCCCGACTTCGAGGACGGGCGGCACGAGACCGACGGCCGGCAGGCCGGGGAGAACGAGGAGACGCTGCGGCAGGCCACTCTGGAGGCCACCGACATCGTCATAGCCTCACCCCTGTACTGGTACACCGTCTCCGCGCAGACCAAGCGCTACCTCGACTACTGGTCGGGCTGGCTCTCGGTGCCCGGCTCCGACTTCAAGGAGCGGATGGCGGGCCGGACCCTGTGGGGCGTGACGGTCATGGCGGACGACGACGAGGTCGTCGGCGACGGGCTGGTGACCACCCTCAACCACACGGCGGCGTACCTGCGGATGGGATTCGGCGGGGTGCTGTTCGGCAACGGTTCCCGGCCCGGTCAGGTGCGGAACGACGAGCGGGCGATGATCCGCGCCAAGACGTTCTTCCAGGGTGAGCCCCCGCTCGCCCGCTTCCCCTACGACGAGGAGACTGTGTGAACCAACCACTGCCGCTGGTGGCGTACGCCGAGGGGTATGGTGGTCGGCCACAACGCCCCCGCCCTGCTCCATCACGTCAATCCGCGGATCGGACTGCGTACGGCCGACTTCGCGGCCCTGGCGGACTTCGCCTCGTCCCATGGCATCACCGCTGGCTGAGGGGCCGGTTGCCCTACGCGTACGCCACCGGATCCGCCAGTACGTCCCGTACGACCAGCGCCGCCCCACCCCGCGCCGCGTCCCCCGTCAGCGACGAGGCGCGCAGCCGGCCGCTGCCGGCCGGCCAGAGGCCGGACACCACGCGGCGGCTCAGCTCCCGGTCGGCGGGCGGCGACAGCCACGGCATCAGTGTCCGGTAGATCCCGCCGAGGACCACCGCGTCCGGATCGAGGAGATTCACCGCGCCGGACAGTACGAGCCCCAGCTTCGCCCCCGCCTGCCGGATCGCCGCGACGGCCTGCGCGTCGTCCGCGCGCGCCCGGGATTCGAGCTGCGCCATTCCCGGCAGCCCGGCGTTCTCGTCGATGCCCGCCGCCCGCAGCACCGCCCGCTGGCCGGCGTACTGCTCCAGGCAGCCCCGTGATCCGCAGCGGCACTCGGGGCCGTCCGGGTCGACCACCACATGCCCGATCTCGCCGGCGAAACCGTGCGCGCCGCGCAGCAGTTCACCGCCCAGGACGAGCGCGCCGCCGACGCCGATCTCGCCGCTCAGGTAGAGGAACGTACGCTCCCGGCCGAGGTCGCCGAACCACAGCTCGGCGAGCGCGGCCAGATTCGCCTCGTTGTCCGAACCCACCGGCAGCCCCGCCACCAACGCCCGCGCGAAGATCTCCTGCGCCGCGACCCCGTTCCACCCCAGATTGGGCGCCTGACGGACCGTACCGCCGGACACCAGACCGGGCAGCGCCAGTTGCACGCCGACGGGCCGCAGGTCGAGCTCGGCCGCCGACTCCAGGGCGTGCGACGCGATCCCGGCGGCGCGCGCCAGGACTTCGGCGGGCCGGGCGGCGCGGTTGTCGGTGTGCTCGGTGAGCCGTACCCGGTCGTCGCCCGACAGGTCCGTCACGCATACCGACACATAGTCGACATTGACCTCAACGCCCAGTCCCGCCACGCCCGTACGCGCCACCTTCAGGACGGTGCCGGGCCGCCCCGCCTGCCCGCTGAACGTCTTCCCCGACTCGGTGACGAATCCGCTCTCCAGCAACTGCTCGACCAGCGAGGAGACGGCAGCCCGCGTCAGTCCCACCCGGGCCGCGACCCCGGCGCGCGTCGCCTCACCCCCGTCGTGGACGGCGCGCAGCACCAGACTCAGGTTGTGCCTGCGGACGGTGTCCTTGTCGGCCTTGGGTTCCAGGCGCGCGGGGTTGCTTTTCATGGCACCGAGAGCCTAAGCGACGTCGCTCGCCGCCCGGCCGCCCGGCCTCGGCGCCGGTTACTCGCGAGGAACGACAAGGTTGCTCTAAGGTGAGCGCTCCGATCGACACCACCTGCGGATCCCATGGGTGAACCGGGCTTTGCTGTGTCAATCGAAGGAAGTCCTGTCAATCCAGGACGCAATGTGTAGTGCAGGGCGACGTGGTGTCGGCAACTCCGCCAGACGTCGGCTTCCGTACGAGCCGATCCGCCCTCCCTCCCGCCATCCGGGACTGGACGGCGGCGGTCTTCTCTCATTCACCTACCTCGCGAAGGCAAGGCAGAGATGGCACGAGTCTCCCGACAGTCCACCCGTCAGTCAGCACGGCAGGCCGCACGGCAGTCCGCCGGACAGCAGGTGCATCCGGTCGACCATTTGCTCCCCCTCCCCAAGCTCACCCTCTACGGCTTCCAGCACGTCCTCGCGTTCTACGCGGCAGCGGTGATCGTCCCGATCCTCCTCGGAAACGCCCTGGGCCTGTCCGAGGAGGAGCTCGTCTACCTGATCAACGCCGACCTGCTGACCTGCGGTATCGCCTCGATCATCCAGGCCCTCGGCATCTGGAGGATCGGCGCCAGGCTGCCCCTGGTCCAGGGTGTCACTTTCACCGCCGTGTCCCCGATGATCGCCATCGGCCTCGGCGCGGGCGGCGGGACCGCCGGACTGCTCGTCGTCTACGGCGCGGTCATCACGGCGGGCATAGCGACGTTCCTCTTCGCGCCGTTCTTCAGCAAGCTGGTGAAGTACTTCCCGCCCATCGTCATCGGCACGATCCTCACCATCATCGGCCTCACGCTGATCCCGGTGGGCCTGCAGGACGCGGCCGGCGGCTCGCAGCTGATAGGGCAGCGCGAGTACGGCGATCCGGTGAACCTCGCGTACGCGCTGGGCACGCTCCTGTTCATCCTGGCCCTGGTCCGGGTCGGCAAGCCGTTCCTGAGCAGCCTCGCCGTACTCCTCGGTCTCGTCCTCGGCACCACCGTCGCCTGGTTCTTCGGCGACGCGCACTTCGGCGCGGTGACTCAGGCCGACTGGTTCGGGGTCAGTACGCCGTTCCACTACGGCATGCCGAAGTTCGAACTCCTTCCGATCATCGCGATGACCGTCGTCATGCTGATCACGATGGTGGAGACCACCGGCGACGTCTACGCCATCGGGGAGATCACCCGCAAGAAGGTCGACGGCGACACCGTCGCCAGGGCACTGCGTGCGGACGGTGTAGCGACCGTTCTCGGGGGCGTTCTGAACTCGTTCCCGTACGTGGCGTTCGCCGAGAACATCGGCCTGGTACGGATGTCCAAAGTCATGAGCCGGTACGTCGTCGTCGCGGCCGGCGTCTTCATGATCATCCTGGGGCTGCTGCCGAAGGCGGGCAGCCTGGTCGCCGCGATTCCGCACCCCGTGCTCGGCGGTGCGGCGATCTCGATGTTCGGCATGGTCGCCGCCGTCGGCATCCAGATCCTGGGGAAGGTGGACCTGCGCGAGGAGCGCAACGCACTGATTCTCGCCGTCAGCCTCGGCGCCGCCCTGCTGCCCACCACGGTCCCGACGTTCTTCGACCGGCTGCCGGACGACGTACAGGCGGTCCTCGACAGCGGAATCACGCTGGGCGGACTCACCGCCATCACGCTGAACCTGTTCTTCAACGTCTTCACGCGCCGCAAGGCGATGGAGATCGACTGGGACGACATGGAGGAGACCGACGGCCCGGCGGAGCCCTACGTCGGCGCCGCCACCGGACGCTGAGCCGCGCCATCGGTTGTGGGCCGGGAGGGGCTGTCCATACCCCCACCGGCCCACAACCGGCGTACGGCGACTCGCTTCAGCGGCCCACCGCGTTGAACGGCGGCACGTCGCCCGCCTCACCGATCAGCTCCCAGAAATGATCGACCAGCCGGCGCAGATACGCGGCACGCTCGGCCGCGATCTCCTTGAGGCGGGCATCGTCGTTCCGGGCCACCAGGTGGCCCATATAGCGCTCGGAGAAGGCTGTGAACTCCGCGTGCATCTCGCGCAGCGCGTCGCCCACCAGCGTCTCGTCGACACAGACGATCTCCGCCACCGGTGAGACATGCACCTTCCAGCGCCCGTCGATGGCCGTCCGCAGATGCCCGGCCAACTCGTCGACCCGGCCCATGATCCCGATCAGTTTCCGCAGGGAGAGACCCAATGCCTCCACCAGGGCCCTGGTCTGGCGCGGGTCCCCGTCCCAGCGCTGCGCCGCCTCAGCAGCCCGGTACTCGGCGGCGTCCATGCCGATGCGGTACGCCAGCCGCTCCACGCTCAGCAGCTTGGCCAGCCGGTGCTCGGCCAGCGTGCGCGGTTCGATGCCCATCAGCGTGGTCGGCGTACACCACAGGACATCGGCCAGGGCGAAGAGCTGGGACTCCGACGGCACATGGGTGCCCTGCTCCCATGCGGCGATCAGGTCGGGATGGGTCGGCGCACCGCACGCTGCCATGGAATGGGCGACCTGAGCTGTGGTCAGGCCCATCCGGGCGCGCGCGGCTCTGGACTCTGTGGGGGAAAACGGAGTGCTGTACACGGACGGACACCTCGCTGCACCCTGCGGGGGTTGGGCGCTTGGGGGAGACGGACGGGTGGACGACATCCAGGAGCGGGCAGATTAACAGAAGGTCCAGTGGTACGAACGGCCGACTGCCCTTCGATATGAAGGCGATACCGCCCGCCCGCCACCGGCTGCCCACCGGCTGCCCACCGGCTGCCCACCGGGCGCCCACCGGCCGCCTCTGCGAGGTTCAAGGGCGTTGTCAGTGGTGGGAGGCAGGATGAAGGACATGACGAACACACCTGCCGTTCTCGCAAACACCGCCGCATACGCCGAGGCGGTCGAGACCGCGACCCGCGCGGCCGCCGCCTACTACGCCCAGGGCGACAGCGCCCTGGACGACGACGCGTACGACCGGCTGGTGCGGGGCATCGAGGGGTACGAGCAGGCGCACCCGGACGAAGTGCTGCCGGACTCCCCGACCGGGAAGGTGGCCGGTGGCGCGGCGGTCGGGGACGTGCCGCACACCGTGGCGATGCTGTCGCTGGACAATGTGTTCTCCGCCGAGCAGTTCGCCACCTGGACGGCCTCCCTGGAGCGCAGACTCGGCCGGCCGGTGGAGCAGTGGAGCGTCGAGCCCAAACTCGACGGCCTCGCCATCGCCGCCCGCTACCGGCACGGCAAGCTCGTCCAGCTCATCACGCGCGGGGACGGCACGGCGGGTGAGGACGTGTCGCACGCGATGGGCACCATCGTCGGACTGCCCGGCGAGCTGACCGAGCCGGCCACCTTCGAGGTGCGCGGCGAAGTCCTCATGACGACCGCCCAGTTCGAGAAGGCGAACGCGGTGCGCACGGAGCACGGCGGCGAGCCGTTCGCCAATCCGCGCAACGGCGCGGCGGGCACGCTGCGCGCCAAGGACCGCCCGTACACGGTGGAGATGACGTTCTTCGCGTACGGCGCCCTGCCGCTGCCCGGGTCCGGCGACCTCGGCGAAGGGCTGGCCGAGTGGCCGCACAGCGAGATCCTGCGGCGGGTCGACGCGCTCGGCGTGCACACCGCGGCGGACACCGCCGTGCCGCCGCGCACAGTGGCCACGGCCGACGAGGTGCAGGCCCGGGTCGAGGAGATCGCGGCCCTGCGCGCCGAGTTGCCGTTCGGTATCGACGGGATCGTCATCAAGGCCGACTCGGCCGCCGACCAGCGTGAGGCGGGGGCGGGTTCGCGTGCGCCACGCTGGGCCATCGCGTACAAGCTGCCCGCCGTCGAGAAGGTCACACGGCTGATCGCCGTGGAGTGGAACGTCGGGCGTACGGGCATCATCGCGCCGCGCGCCGTCCTCGAACCGGTGGAGATCGACGGGTCCACGGTCACGTACGCCACGCTGCACAACCCGGCCGACATCACCCGCCGCGACCTGCGCCTGGGCGACCAGGTGATGGTCTACAAGGCCGGCGACATCATTCCGCGCATCGAGGCGCCGGTCGCTCATCTGCGGACGGGCGAGGAGCAGCCGATCGCCTTCCCGGAGGCGTGCCCGCAGTGCGGTTCGGAGATCGACGCGAGCGAGCAGCGCTGGCGCTGTGTGCGGGGGCGCAACTGCCGGGTGGTGGCGTCCATCGCGTACGCCGTCGGGCGCGACCAGCTCGACATCGAGGGCCTGGGTACGACGCGGGTCGTCCAGCTCGTCGACGCGGGTCTGGTAGGCGACTTCGCCGACCTTTTCACCCTCACTCGTGAGCAGCTACTGACGCTGGACCGGATGGGGGAGACCAGCGCGGACAATCTGCTGGCCGGCATCGAACTGGCGAGGACCCGACCGCTGTCCCGCGTCCTGGCGGCGCTCGGCGTGCGGGGCACGGGCCGCTCCATGTCCCGCCGTATCGCCCGGCACTTCGCGACGATGGACCACCTGCGGGCGGCGGACGCGGAGGCGGTGCAGCGGGTGGAGGGCATCGGGGTGGAGAAGGCGCCGGTGATCGTGGCCGAGCTGGCGGAACTGGGACCGCTGATCGGCAAGCTCGTCGCCGCCGGGGTGAACATGACGGAGCCGGGGGCGACGCCGCCGGCGGAGGAGGACGCGGGGGCGGAAGAGTCCGTTGCCCTGGCCTCGGGGCCGCTCGACGGCATGACGGTCGTCGTCACCGGTGCGATGACCGGGCCCCTGGAGAAGTTGAGCCGCAACCAGATGAACGAGGTCATCGAGCGCGCGGGCGGCAAGGCGTCGTCGAGCGTTTCGAAGCGCACGGCGTTGGTGGTGGCGGGGGAGAACGCGGGCTCGAAGCGGGCGAAGGCGGAAGAGTTGGGTGTCCGGATCGCTACCCCCGACGAGTTCGCGACCATGCTGGCGGACGTGCTGCCGGGGGACTAGGGCGGGCGTGGCAGGGGTGGCCCGGATGGCGCCTGCGGCGGGCCTTCCCCGACCCGCCCCTTCCCGAACTGGGGCGCTGCCCCAGGCCCCGCTCCTCAAACGCCGGAGGGGCTGGATTTTCCAGCCCGTCCGGCGTTTGAGGACACGCCCGGAGGGCGTCTGTGTTGACTGGGGGCCGGGGGCTTGCCCCCAGTTTCGGGAAGGGGCGGGTAGGGGAACAAGCCCGCCGCAGGCGTCCGCACCCCACCCGCTCCCCTTACTGCCCCGGCGGCACCAGCGTCGCGCGGAACGCCTTCGCCGGGCCGACGTTGCCCGCCGAATCGATCGTGCGGTACTCCACCGTGTGCGAGCCGTACTCCGGGGTCGCGTCGTCCCACGGCACGACCCGCGGCGTGCCGAGCTTGCCGTAGACGAGGTCGTCGATCACCGTGCCGCCCGGCGTGAAGAGGAACGGCGCGTTCGCGTCCGTCGGCCAGCCGAAGTACGTGTACCAGCCGTCGCCGTCGACCCGGAACTGCATGACCACGTAGCCGTCCTGATCGTCGTGCGCCGTGAGCTTCATCGTGAACGGACCGTCGTAGACGTACTCCACCGGCTTCCCCGGCCGCCGAACCGTCCGCAGTGGTTCGGACAGTTCGTACGCCGCCGTGGCGGGCGTCGCGTCCACCGTCCAGGCCAGCGTCCGGTCCGTACCCGCGATGCGCGCCTTCAGGGTGTGGCTGCCGCCGCGCAGCGGCAGCTCGCCCAGGTCCAGGTCCCGGTCGTTGCCGGGGTTCGGGACCGGACGCCCATCCAGGGTCCACCGCACCTGCGGGGCTTCGCCGCCCGCCGGATGCGTCGTGTCGGCGTACACGACCGAATCGGCGCCCACCGGTGCGCCGGTGCCGGTGTGCCCGGTGAACTCCGGTGCGGCGGACAACGGTCCCGCCGGGGTGGTGACGGACGCGTCCACCGTCCAGGTGACGGTGCGGGTCAGTGCCGCCGAGGCGCGGATCTTTGGATCCCGTACGAACGGAGTCGGGTCGAAGACGGTCGCCGTGACGGTGTGGCGGCGCCCCTCAGAGAGGCCGAGGCGCCGCAGGTCCAGGCTGCGCCGGCCCGCCGTCCCGTCCACCTTCCGGCCGTCCAGCCGCCACACAGTGTCGAGTTCTCCGCCCACCGGATGCAGGGTGTCGACCCACACCGTCCGGTCGTCGCCGATCACCGCGTCGTTCGGGGTGTGGCCCTGCACCAGGTCCACCTTGGCGGAGATCGCCTGCGTCATGATCTCCCGCTCCACCTGGTCGAAGGCGTACCCGAGGGTCTTCATCATCGAGTGCTTGCTCGGCCGCCAGACCCCCTTCGTCTGGTACATGCCGCCCTCGTGGCGCCCGATGAATCCGCCGGAGTCGCTGCGCTCGCCCAGCCAGCGCCACCACTTGCGCTGCTCGGCGCGCATCTGGTCCTCGGTGAGGAGCGTGTGGTGCGCGGAGCTCGGCTCTCCGCCCTCGTACACACCGCCGGGGACGCCGCGCGCGTAGTAGTCGTACTCGTCCTGGAGCTTGCCCAGGGAGTGGCCGATTTCGTGCGGGGTGATGAGCGAGGACAGCGCGTTGCCGCCGGACGCCGTGGCGAAGGTGCCGCCCGCACCGCCGTACGTCGCGCTGTTGGCAAGCCCGACGATCTGCCGGTTCGAGCTCTTCGAGCCGGGGACCAGGTCGGCCAGGGCCGTCGCCGCCGTCGAGTCGATCGACAGCAGGCGCTGCACACTCGCTGGGTTGCAACCGCCCCAGAAGCCCATGTCCAGCGGGGTGTCACGGCGCGGCGCGTCCAGGCCGGGATCGCAGTCGACGCCCGACTCGGCGGACGGCACTTCCACCGCCCAGACGTTGACGTACGAACGGTAGGAGGCGAACGGCTCCATGCTCCACAGCACATTGATGTGCTTGTCGACATCGGCACGGAAGCCCGGCATGTCGCCGGCGGTGTAGCCGTCACCGAGCACGACGAGATTGAAGCGCTTGTCGGCCGGGCCCGTCTGCTGGACGGGAACCACCTTGGCGTTCGCGGTTACCGGGTGCGGCGCTGCCGATGTGGCCGCCGTGGCCGGTGGTGTGGTGCCTATGGCGCCGGCTGCGAGAAGTGCCCCCGCCACCGCGAGAAGCGCGGGTCTGTTCAGAAGCCTCATGGTGGTGCACCCTCCGTCTGCCGTACGACTGGTGATCACGCGGTGGCGGGAGCGTATGGGCGCGTTCAACGTCCAGTAAAGGGGACGCAGTTGTCCGTGGCCGAGATGGTGAGCCTGGCCGGCGCAGTCGCCAACGGTTCCGGCAGGCGCAGGCCGGGCCCGCCGGGCGTGATCGAGCCGAGCACGCTCGGGCGGCGGGCGCCGGTGCATGAAGGGACCGTGCCGGGCAGGCCGTGCGCGGTCAGCCAGCCCAGAACGGCGAAGGCGTACGCCTCCTTGGCCGCTGACGGCAGTCCCAGCTCCTCCGACGTCCGCAGCGGTACACCATCGCCGAGCTCTTCCCGCAGCCACTTCATCAGCACCGGATTGCGCGTACCCCCGCCCGACGCGATCACCTCCGTCGCCCCGAAAGGCCGGATGGCGTCGGCCACGGTCCGCGCCGTGAGCCGGGTCAGCGTGGCGACGACGTCCGCGGCGCGCAACGGCCCGAAGCCGGCGAGCGCGGCCCGCAGGTAGGGCAGATGGAACAGCTCCTTGCCCGTCGTCCTGGGCGCGGGCCTGGCGTAGTACGGCTCGTCCAGCAGCCGTCGCAGCAGCGGCCGGTGGACAGTGCCACGGGCGGCCAGGGCACCCTCGGCGTCGTACGCCGCACCCGTCAGCTCCCGCACCGCCGCGTCGATCAGAGCGTTGGCGGGCCCGGTGTCGAAGGCGAGAGCGTCGCCGCGCGACGAACCGTTCGCTGAAGAACCGTTCGCTGACGAGCCGTCCGCCGCCACCGTGACGTTGCCGATCCCGCCGAGGTTCAGCGCGACAGGCACACCCGGCCGGCCGCGCAGCCACATGACGTCGACGATGCTCACCAGCGGCGCGCCCTGGCCCCCGGCGGCGACATCGCGCGTACGGAAGCCGGATACGACGGGGCGGCCCGTCGCCTCGGCGATCCAGGCCGGCTCGCCGATCTGGAGCGTGCCGTGCACCCGGCCGTCCTCGGCCCAGTGGTAGACGGTCTGCCCGTGCGAGGCGATCAAGTCGGCGCGACCACCGCACAGTTCGCGATCCGCTCGGACCGCGGCGCCGGCGAAGGCCTGCCCGATGCGCGTATCGAGCCGGCACACGGCGGCCAGGGTCGTCCCGGCGGGCGGCAGCGCCTCGGCCAGCGCGGCCCGCAGCTCCTCGTCGTACACCGCGCTGATCATGCCGAGCGGCCTGAGGACCAGGGTGTCCCCGTCGAGGGTGAGATCGGCGGCAGCGGCGTCGATGGCGTCGTACGACGTGCCGGACATCAGCCCGACCACCCGCAGGCTGCCGCTCACCGCAGTGTCCGCTTGTGGTCGTCGCCGCGCAGTGTCAGCAGCGCCAGGACGCTGACCGCGCACGTCACCGCCGCGTAATAGGCGGGGATGTCGACGTCGCCGGTCCGCTTGACGACCTCGGTGATGATGAGCCCCGCACAGCCGGAGAACACGGCGTTGGACAGCGAGTACGCCAGGCCGAGCCCCGTATAGCGCACTGTGGTCGGGAACATCTCGGCCAGCATCGCCGGTCCCGGCCCCGCCATCAGCCCGACGGCGGCCCCCGCCCCGAAGAGCGCCGCTCCCTTCGCGTACGTCGATACACCCGCATCCTGCACCAGATTCAGCAGCGGCAGCGCGAGCACGGCGACCAGCAGCGCACCGCTCAGCATCACCGCCCGCCGCCCGATCCGGTCGCTGGCCAGGCCGGCGGGCAGGATCGACGCCGCGAAGCCGAGGTTGGCCAGGACGGTCGCGATCAGCGCCTCCTGGAACGTCGCGTTCAGCGTGCTCTGGAGGTACGAGGGGAGGACCACCAGGAAGGTGTAACCGGCCGCGGACCACCCCATCACCCGCCCGGCGCCCAGCGCGATGGCCCTGACCGTCTCGCCGGCGGGCGGCGGCCGTACCGGCGTGCTCTTCTCGACGACGGCCGCCGCGAAGGCGGGCGTCTCGTCCAGGCGCAGCCGCAGCCACAGCGCGACGAGCCCGAGCGGCAACGTCAGCAGGAAGGGCACCCGCCAGCCCCATCCGTTCAGCTGCGACTCGGTCAGTACGGTCGCGAGGAGCGCCGCCATTCCGGCGCCCGCGAGCAGCCCGAGCGCCACGGTGAACGACTGCCACGCCCCGTACCGCCCCCGTCGGCCCGGCGGCGCGAACTCCGTCATGATCGACACCGCGCCGCCGAACTCCCCGCCCGCCGACAGCCCTTGCAGGATCCGCAGGAGCGTCAGCAGCCACGGCGCTGCCGCACCGATGGAGGCGTACGTCGGAAGCAAACCGATCAGCGTCGTGGCCCCGGTCATCAGACAGATGACCAGGATGAGCGTCGGCCGGCGGCCGATCCGGTCACCGAGCCGCCCGAACACCGCCGCCCCCACCGGACGGAAGAAGAACGCCAGGGCGAAGGACGCGTACGTCTTGATGAGCCCTTCTACGTCGCTGCCGCCCTCGGGGGTGAAGAAGTGCGCGGCGATGATGGTGGCGAAGTAGCCGTAGACGCCGAACTCGTACCACTCGATGAAGTTGCCGACGGACCCCGCCACCAGCGCCCGGCGTGAGCGGACCGGTGGGGCGACTGTCGCGGGGCCCGGACCATGGACGGGAGCGGTCATGAGGCAAGCGTGCGGACCGGGTAGCCGCACCACAAGTGCCTTGCGCCACCTGCCGTACGCCCACCCCCCTACGGCAGTCGGCCCCGTCCCGCCGAGGCGGGACGGGGCCGACTGTTTGCTGTTCTGCGTGCCGAGCGCGAGCGCTCAGACGCCCGGCGGGACGCGCGACGGCCGCCCCGCGCCGCGCGTCAGGTTGTACCCCGCGATGGCCGCGGCCGCCGCGAGGACGCCCCCGCCCGCTGTCCAGAGCCAGCGCGACGACCACCAGCCGGATGAGAAGCGGTCGTCGGCGGCCTCCGCCACGTCCGCGTCGGACACGCCGGGAACCAGCGGGACGGACAGCGCACCGTCCACCGCCCGCGAACCGCCCGCGTCCTTCGCCGATGCCACGACCTCCGCGTGCACCGGCAGACCGAGGTCCTCCTGCGGCAGGTCGACGACCGTCAGCCGTACGAAGTAACTCCCCGGCAGCGGGTCGTTCGCCCACGGCTCCGCCCATGCCCTGACCGTACGCAAGGTGCAGGACACCGTGACCGACGTGGCCTCCGTCGGTGCGGCCTTCGCCTGGCTGCCGTAGACGCAGGCCTGCCGTCGGCGCAGGCCGTCGTACACGTCGAGCTGCCAGGTCGCCGCGCCATGGCGGGCGGCGGTCTCCGGCAGCTTGACCGTGGCCTTCACGGTGGCGGTACGCCCCGCGTCGGCGTCGAAGACCCAGTAGAGGTAGTCACCGGTGGACGCGTCGGCCGTGGCCGGCTGGTCCTGGCGGATCTGCGTCGCGGTACGGAAGGTGGTGCCCGCCTCGGTCGGCGCGGCCTCCTCCTCGCCGCCCTGGCTGGCCCCCGGCGAGGGCGTCGAGTCCGCGAGGACGGGGGCTGCCGTGCCGAAGAGCGCGGCACCCGCCAGCACAACACCGCTCAGCACACGTGTCGTCGTACGCATCAGTTGGTCCTCCATACGGCGAAGCGCAAGCGCGAGATCCAGCCCCACAGGAGACCGGCGAGCAGGCCGGCCAGCGCGAGTACGCCGAGCAGCCACCAGCCGCGGCCGAGGCCGAAGGACGCCACGTCCGATGCCTCGTCCGGGCCGTCCACCACGTCGATGGTCAGCTCGACGGGCAGGCCCGGCGTGGTCTTGACGGACGCGGGGGCGGAGAAGGAGTTGCTGACCTGGAGGCATACGCTCTCCGCCGCCGGCTTCACCTCGTCGGCAGTGTCGTCGTCCAGGGGGGCCTTCGGATAGCGCAGGCCGGTCGAGATCACGTCCGTACGGCCGTCGCCCGCCTCCGAGCCGCGCACGATCTCCCTGCCGTTCGTGGTCACCGCCCGCAGGAGTACGCCGTAGTCGCGGTCGACGGCGCGGTCGGCGCCGATGCTGACCGAGGCCCGCAGTTCCTGGCCGGGCAGTACGTCCACCCGGTACCAGCGGTGCTCCGAGAAACTCTCGCGGTCGGTGTAGAGACCGGCCTTGAGCTGCGGCGCGTCCACACACTGGTCCGCGCCCTCGGTCGCCACCGGATTGACGACGGGGTCGGCGGCGCGGTCCACCAACTGCTTGACGCGGCTGGAGAGTTCGTCGGTGTGCTGTACGGCGGTGTACGTGCCGCCGGTGGCCTCCGCGATGCACGTCAGCTGCTGGCGGATCTTCGCGTTCGGGACCAGGCCGAGCGTATCGACGACCAGGTGGGTGCCCTTCGCGGCGATCTCGCGGGCGACCTCGCACGGGTCGAGGGGGCCGCAGGTGTCCTCGCCGTCGGTGATGAGCACGATCCTGCGGGTGCCGTCGCCGCCTTCGAGGTCGTCGGCCGCGCCGAGGAGGGCGGGGCCGATGGGGGTCCAGCCGGTGGGGGCGAGCGTGGCGACGGCGGTCTTCGCCTCGGTCCGGTCCAGCGGGCCGACCGGGTACAGCTGCCTGGTGTCCTTGCAGCCGGTCTTGCGGTCGTCGCCGGGGTAGTCGGCGCCGAGCGTGCGTATGCCGAGCTGCACCTCGGCCGGTACTGCGTCGAGTACGTCGTTGAACGCCTGCTTGGCGGCGGCCATCCGGGACTGGCCGTCGATGTCCTTGGCGCGCATCGAACCGCTGACGTCGAGGACGAGTTCGACCTTGGGGGCGTCGCGGGAGTCCGGTTCACCGGCGGCAGCGGTGGCTGCGGCGGGGCCGGCCGGGAGGAGGCCGGTGGCCAGGGCGACGAGTAGGGCGAACGCCCCTGCCGCCAGCCGTTTTCTTGTGATCATCGCCGGATCCTATTGAAGTTCGGCTCCGGGCCCCAACAGCGGGTTCTTTTCCCCTACCTGCCCCTTCCCGTAACTGGGGCGCTGCCCCAGA
>NZ_JAGGPA010000044.1:0-62553 GCF_018614035.1 Streptomyces sp. ISL-96 | reverse complement strand
TGCCCCAGAAAGGTCTGGTCCGTCAGAGCATGTGACCAGTGGTCGCGTCCACGTGTGACGGGACCGGGTCGTGGCGGTCGCCCACCGTTGACGTGCCCGTCGGTTCGAACAGCAGAATCGACGCTCCGTCCGCCGCCGACGGCTTGTGCCAGATGCCGCGCGGCACGACGTACACCGAGCCGGTCGCCAGGACCACGGACCGCTCCACGCCGCCCTCGCGCAGGGCGATGGTCAGCTCCCCGTCCAGGACCTGGAAGAACTCGTCCGTGTCCTCGTGTACGTGCCATACGTGCTCGCCCGCGACCTTGGCCACGCGTACGTCGTAGTCGTTGACCCGGGTCACGATGCGCGGGCTCCACAGCGCGTCGAAGGAGCCGAGTGCGTCGGTAAGTGCGATGGGCTCGTGCTGCTTGCCCTGCTCGTACGTCGTCGTCATGACCTCACCTTCGCCCCTGGCGCCGCACCTGCGCGAGTGCTAGAAATCGCACATGGCGCAAGGATCCTCGCACCGCGTCGTCGTGATCGTCGACGAGAACTCCAACCCCTTCGAGCTCAGCTGCGCGATCGAAGTCTTCGGACTGCGCCGCAAGGCCGAACTCGGCCGCGAACTCTACGACTTCGCCCTCTGCTCCCCCGAGTCCCGCACCCTCATGCGAGACGGATTCTTCACGCTCACCGGCGTCGCGGGGCTGGAGGCGGCCGACACCGCCGACACCCTGATCGTGCCCAACCGGCCCGACACCGACGTACCGCGCCGCCCCGCCGTGCTGGACGCCGTCCGCCGCGCCCACGAGCGCGGCGCGCGGCTGGTGGGCTTCTGCAGCGGCGCCTTCACGATGGCCGAGGCAGGCGTGCTCGACGGCCGCCGCGCCACCGCGCACTGGCAGTGGGCGGACACCTTCCGTACCCGCTTCCCCGCTGTCCGGCTCGAACCGGACGTGCTGTTCGTCGACGACGGCGACATCCTCACCGCGGCGGGCAGCGCAGCCGCCCTCGACCTCGGGCTGCACCTGGTCCGTCGCGACCACGGCGTGGAGGCCGCCGTCTCCGTCAGCCGCCGCCTCGTCTTCGCCGTCCACCGCGACGGCGGCCAGCGCCAGTTCGTCGAGCACCCGATTCCCGCACCCACCTCCTCCGCCGACACTTCCCTCGGCCCGCTCCTGGAATGGGCCAGGGGACGGCTCGGCACCGCGCTGACCGTCACCGGCCTCGCCGCCCGCGCCGCTGTCAGCCCGGCGACGCTGCACCGCAGGTTCCGCGCCCAGCTCGGCACCACGCCGCTGGCCTGGCTCACCGCCGAACGCGTCGCGCTGGCCTGCCGCTTGATGGAACGCGGCGATCCCTCCGTCGAGTCCGTGGCCCGGGCGAGCGGACTCGGTACGGCCGCCAACCTCCGCGCGCAGCTCCGCCGCCGCACCGGACTCACCCCCAGCGCCTACCGCGAGCGGTTCGCACCTGGCGCCTGAACCGGCCGGAATTCACCGGCTCGCCATACATTGCGGACACATTCCAGGATGCGGACGTTTCCAGCCGTGACCTGGACAAACGCGCTCGCGCACTGCCAGTCTCCCGCCATGCGCCCTGCCAGCCTGCTCCGTCGCCGTACGACCGCCTTCTCGCCCTTCGCCACCTTCGCCGCGCTCACCGCCACGGCCGTCGTGACCGTCACGGCCGTCACCGGCTGCGCCCCGCAGCCCGAGTCCCCGGCCGCCGCGCCCGGCGACGCCAAGGCGAGCTGCGCGCCGGGCAAACTGGCCACCGAGGTACCGGGCAAGCTGACCATCGGCACCGACAAGCCGGCGTACGCACCGTGGTTCGACGACGACAACCCGGCCAACGGCAAGGGCTTCGAGTCCGCGGTCGCGCACGCCGTGGCGAAGAAGCTCGGCTACGGCAAGGACCAAGTGGTGTGGCAGACCGTGCCGTTCAACACCGCCTTCGCGCCCGGCGAGAAGAAGTTCGACTTCGACCTCAACCAGATCTCCATCAGCGAAAGCCGCAAGAAGGCCGTCTCCTTCTCCTCCGGCTACTACGACGTCCGCCAGGCCGTCATCGCCCTCAAGACCTCCAAGGCCGCGAAGGTCAAGACCCTGGCCGGCCTCAAGGACGTCAAGCTCGGCGCACAGGTCGGCTCCACGAGCCTCGACGTCATCGGCGACGTCATCAAGCCCAAGCGGCAGCCCGCCGTCTTCCAGAAGAACGACTTCGCCAAGACCGCCCTCAAGAACGGCCAGGTCGAGGCGATCGTCCTCGACCTCCCCACCGCCTTCTACATCACATCGGCCGAGGTGCCGGAGGCGGAGATCGTCGGCCAGCTGGAAAACAACAACACCGGGAGCGGCCCGGCCGAGCAGTTCGGTCTCGTACTCGACAAGGACAGCAAGCTCACGTCCTGCGTGACCGGCGCGGTGGACGCCCTGCGCGCGGACGGGACGCTCGCGGCGCTGGAGAAGCAGTGGCTGTCCGACGCCGCTGACGCCCCGGTGCTCAAGTGACCATGGAGAAGGCGGGCGCAGTGCAGGAGGAGGAGTACGTCCCCTCCGCCCGGCGCCTCGAACGCGAGCGCCACAAGCGCGCCCGCACGCGCCGCGCCACCGCCATCGCGGCGTTGAGCACGCTCCTCACAGCCGCCGTCCTCTTCCTCGTCGTCACGAACTCGCCGGGCTGGCCGCGTACGCGCGAGACCTTCTTCAGCGCCGAGTACGCCCGCGAGGCGCTGCCCAAGGTCATCGACGGCCTCTGGCTCAACCTGCGGCTGCTCGTCGTCTGCGGAGCCGCTGTCCTCGTCATCGGCATGCTCCTCGCCGTGGCCCGCACCCTGCGCGGGCCGGTGTTCTTCCCGCTGCGCGCCCTGGCAGCGGCGTACACCGACTTCTTCCGCGGCCTGCCGCTCATCATCTGCCTGCTGCTGGTGGTCTTCGGCGTACCCGCCCTGCGCCTGGCCGGTGTCACCACCGACCCGGTGCTGCTCGGCGGCGCGGCGCTCACGCTGACCTATTCGGCGTACGTCGCCGAGGTGTTCCGGGCGGGCATCGAGTCCGTCCACCCCTCGCAGCGGGCGGCGGCCCGCTCGCTCGGTCTCTCCAGCGGCCAGGCGCTGCGGTTCGTTGTGCTGCCGCAGGCCGTGCGGCGGGTGGTGCCGCCGCTGCTCAACGATCTGGTGTCGCTTCAGAAGGACACGGGTCTGGTCTCGATCGCGGGCGCGGTCGACGCCGTGTACGCGGCGCAGATCATCGCCAGCAAGGAGTTCAACTACACGCCGTACGTCGTCGCGGGTCTCGTCTTCGTCGCGCTGACCATCCCGATGACGCGCTTCACGGACTGGGTGACGGCCCGCATGGACCGGCAGCGAGCCCAGGGAGGCACAACATGACCGCCACCGCCCCGGTTCTGCGGCTGGAGAACGTACGCAAGACCTTCGGGCGCGACGCCGTCGTGCTGCGCGACGTGAATCTCGACGTCGCCCCGCACACCGTGACCGCCCTCATCGGCGCCTCCGGATCCGGCAAGTCGACCCTCCTGCGCTGCGCGAACCTCCTGGAGGAGATCGACGACGGCGCGATCTTCCTCGACGGCGAGGACATCACCGACCCACGGGCGGACGCGGACGCCGTACGCCGCCGGATCGGCGTCGTATTCCAGGCGTACAACCTCTTCCCGCACATGACGGTGCTCGACAACATCACCCTCGCCCCGCGACGCGTACACGGCACCTCGCGACCGGAGGCGGAGGCACAGGCCCGCGAACTCCTCGACCGCCTCGGCCTCGCCGACAAGGCCACCGCCTACCCCGATCGCCTCAGCGGCGGCCAGCAGCAACGCGTCGCCATCGCCCGCGCCCTCGCCGTACGCCCGCGCCTCCTCCTGCTCGACGAGATCACGGCGGCGCTGGACCCGGAGCTGGTGGGGGAGGTCTTGAACGTCGTACGGGACCTCAAGGGCGACGGCATGACGATGGTCCTGGCCACTCACGAGATGGGCTTCGCGCGCGAAGTCGCCGACCAGGTCTGCTTCCTGGACGGGGGAGTGGTGCTGGAGCGCGGCACACCGGAGCAGATCTTCGGCGACCCGCAGGCCGAACGCACCCAGCGCTTCCTGCGGCGGATTGTCGAAGCCGGACGCCTGTAACCGCTTCTGGTGATAGACCAGAACGGTGACGGTACGGGGGCGACGACTTCTCAGCTACAGCGACGCGGTGGCGATTCTCGGCGGCGACAGCGCGGCACTGGCGGCAGCCGACCAGGCGCTCGGCGGTGCGCTGTCGATGGCCACGGGCGGGGCGAGCGACGCGGTGCTCGACCTGTTCGCGGCGCGGGGAGGGGTGCTCAGGCTCGGGCGTGATCTGACGACGGGGCTTCGGGAGCGGCTGGGGTCCGCGGAGCGGGCGGATCGTACGGAGCGGATCGCGGCGGCTCATGCGGTGCTGGTGGTGACGGCGTACTTCGACGCACTCGGCGAGTTGGAGCTCCCCTTTGAGTTTGCTGAGCTGGGGTTGACGCGACGCGAGCAGATCAGCCTTGCGGGCGGGGCGGACATTGAACGCAGCTTCGTACGCGCGTTGGTCGCGACCGCCATTCCGCAGCCCGCCCCGCATCAGCCGTACGAAGAGGTCCTCGTCGAACTTCGCAACTGGTACATGGGTCTCACTGACCGGCTGCATCGCTTCATCACTGGGCTCGCTGTACGGGACCGGTTGGACGAAAGGCAGCGGCGTGCGGTGGTGGACGCCCTGGCCGACACGCTGCCTCCGACAGCGGTCGAGCGCTATCAGGAGCTCTACAGCCAACTGGCGCTCGAAGTGCCCGAGTTCGGGTTCTGGTCCGGGCAGCTCGAACACCAGGCCACCCGTGCACACCTGAGGCAGGCGCTCACCGGAGTCGAGTCCGCCCTCGCCGGCCTGACCACCGTACGCCCGTTCAGCCACGCCGCCGCAGCCCTCGCCACCGGCTACCGGGCCGCCCTGCCCCGCCCCATCCTGGCCGAGGGCGACGCGCCGACGGGCGTGTGTCTGCCCACTCTCGGCGAGGGGTACGTCGACCCCGACTTCCGCGTCCGGGCAGTGACGGAAGGCCCCCACGGGCCCGCCGAAGAGGAGTGGTGGGAGACCGTGCCCGTACGGTCCGACCTCACGGAGTACCTCGCGGGCGCCCTCACCTCGGTCGCCTCCACTACCGCGCCCCTGGTCGTCCTCGGCCAGCCGGGTGCGGGGAAGTCCGTGCTGACGAAGATCCTCGCGGCCCGGCTGCCCGAGGCGGGCTTCCTGCCCGTGCGGATCGTGCTGCGCGAAGTGCCGGCGGACGCCGACGTACAGGACCAGATCGAGTACGCCGTCCGGGCGGCGACCGGCGAGCGGGCCACCTGGCCGGAGCTGGTCCGGGCCGCCGAAGGGTCCGTACCCGTCCTCCTCTTCGACGGCTTCGACGAGCTGCTCCAGGCCACCGGCGTCAGCCAGTCCGACTACCTGGTACGGGTAGCCCGCTTCCAGCAGCGCGAGGCGGACCAGGGGCGGCCCGTGCTCGCGCTCGTCACCAGTCGCACCGCCGTGGCCGACCGCGCGAGCTACCCGGAGGGCGCGGTGGCACTGCGCCTCGAACCCTTCAGGAAGCAGCAGGTCGAACGCTGGCTCGACCTGTGGAACCACCTCAACGAGCCGTATCTCACCGCGAACGGGCTGCGCCCCCTGCCCGCTGCCGTCGCCGCACGGCACCAGGCACTCGCCTCCCAGCCGCTGCTCCTGCTGATGCTCGCCCTGTACGACGCCACAGGGAACGCGCTGCAATGCGGAGCCGGAAACGAAGAGCCCCTGGGTGAGGCTGAGCTGTACGAGGAACTGCTGGCGTCCTTCGCCGTCCGGGAGGTGGGCAAGTCCGCCACAGCGCTGACGAAACAGCAACTGGCCGACCGCGTCGAGCAGGAACTCCAGCGGCTCTCCTTGATCTCCTTCGGCATGCTGAACCGGCACCGCCAGTGGATCACCAGCGCCGAGCTGGAGCAGGACCTTACGGCGCTTCTCGGCCGCCCCCAGTCACATCAGGCCGCCGGCTTTCGCGCGCCCCTCGATCAGGCGGAGATCGCACTCGGCCGGTTCTTCTTCGTCCAGCGGGCCCAGGCGCTCCGCGATGACCAGCGGCTGGCGACGTACGAGTTCCTGCACGCGACCTTCGGCGAGTACCTTGCCGCCCGTCTCGCCGTACAACTCCTCAGCGGACTGCTCGACCAGCGCCCGGCGCTCTCCCTCGGCCGGGCGGGCGTGGACGACGATCTGCTGTACGTCCTGCTGTCCTACGCGCCGCTCTCCTCCCGCCAGATGCTCCGCTTCGTCGGTGCCCGCATCGGCCTCATCCCGCCGGAGGACCGTGAACGGCTCGGAGAGCTTCTCGTCACCGTGATGGCCGACCACCGCAACCGCACCGAGCACCGGTTCTCCGAATACCGGCCGACCGTCCGCGCGACATCGTCGCGGCACGGCGTGTACGGCGCGAACCTGATGATGCTGACGGTGCTGGTCAGGGACGGCGTTAAGGCGAGCGAAGTGTTCCCCGGAAGGGCTAATCCGGCCGGGGTCTGGCATCGGTACGTGCTGTTATGGCGGTCGGCCTTCACCGAACCGGAGTGGACGGACTTCGCGATCGCGCTCGACCTCCGCCACATCTGGACCGACGGCAGGCGGGACCTGGACATCCTTCCGGCGGAAGGCCTCCTCGGCGTGGAACCGGTGGACGCCTTCTGGCTCTACGGCCGTCCACCGGGTCACGGGGACCGCACCAGCAGGGTCTGCTGGTCCCGCCCTTACCCGGAACAGATCCGGCACAAGATGGCGGTGTCCGGCGGAACCAACGACGCTATCGTCCTGCACGCCGTGGATCCCGTCTTCCGCTGGATGGGATCCGCCGTCACTACTTTCGTCGGTACGCCGGACGGCACGGCCACTTCCCTCGCCCACAGCCTGACCGACCTGTGGCTGGCGAGCGGTCTGGGCGTCGCCTCGGACGCCGACCTGGCCGTCCTGTACGAGCGTTGCGGCACGTTCCTCGAACCATCCTCCGGTCTCGATCACGTCATCCGGCGCGGCGCGATCCTGCTCGTCCTGGGGCAACTGGTCAACGACGCGGGCCGCCTCCCGGCGTCTGTGGTGACGGGTGTACTGGACGCGCTGATGGAGTATCCCGGCCTTGACGTGCTGGAGGTGATGGCGCGGTCGGCGATGACGGCACTGGAGTCGGGCGCCACCGGCGCGGACCGCGCCGCGCTCCGGCGGTACTGGGAGCTTGCCATCGACGTTCACCTGGAGAACGGCGCCTTCGGCCGCGTGCTGGCCCTGTCGGCTCAGGCCGGCGAATGGCAGTGGGCCGACGGGCGGTTCGGCGCCGCTGCCCGGGAGGCGTTGGACCGAGTGACCGACGACCAGTTGCGCGACGTCCCGCCGGAAACCCTCGCCCGGGTGCGCAGCCTGGTCGCCGCGTACCCGGGCCAGGACGGTCGGCCCTGACCGTCGTCACCCCACATCCAGCGCGTTCCGCAGCCCCAGCCGGTACCGCGTCAGGTCGTGCCGCTTCAGGGCGGCGAGCTCCGGCGGGCGGAACAGCGGCGTCACCGTGCACCGTGGCGCCGTCGAACCGACCCGGTCCAGCAGGGCGTTGACCGCCGCGCGGGCCGACGCGTTCGCGCCTTCCATCGTCGCCAGATCGATGTCGACGGAGACGTAGTCGCCCGCCAGGAAGAAGTTGGGGATCTTCGTCGCCGCCGCCGGGCGGTTGTGGAGCGTACCCACCGGGTGGATCAGCAGCTCGTCCTCGTTCGTGGGGTTGGGGGTGCCCGTGCCGTCCACGCCCGGGTCCAGGAACCACGAGTGCAGTGTGCTGTCGCGCAGCACCGTCTTGCCCGTGTCGTTGAGCGCCGCCTTGAGCTGCGCCCACACCTCGCGCGCGATCTCCTCGCGGGTGCACTGTTTCGCCGTCTTCCCGTACAGAATCCCGGGCTTGTCCCATTCGGAGATGTCGACCGAGAGGCAGTCGGCCGCCGTGCCGTCGCCGTAGTCGGCGGGGAAGTCGCGGTCCGGCCAGTGCTGGGCCTGGGCGATTGCGGTCAGGGACCAGGGCGAGTCGATGAGGTTGACGTGGCCGTGCAGGATCGGCGTACGCTCCGTCAGGTAGAACTGGATGCCCGTCATCCAGTCAGTCCTGAGCCGGTCGCACCGCGCCAGCTGCGGGTCGGCGGCGCGCATCGCGGCGCTCCAGGTGGGCCGGGCGTGCTCCACCGGGAGGGCGCAGACGTACTGGCCGGCGGTCACGGTCCGGCGTACGCCGTCGGGGTCCTCGATCATCGCCGCCGAGATCTTCCCGTCGGCGTACCTCATCTCCCGTACGGTCCAGCCGATCCGGAAGTCGACGCCCAGGCCCCGCAGATGGTCCACCCAGGGGTCGATCCACGCCTCGTTGGTGGGGGCGTTGAGGATGCGGTCCGGCGGGCCGTCGGCGCCCCGGCCGAGCGCGTTGAGTACGAAGGCCTCGCCGAGCGTGCCGACCGTACGGGTGCTGGCTTCCTCGGCCTTCGTCGCGACGATGTTGCGGGTGACGCCGATGGCGAGGATGCGCTGGTAGTCCTTGGACATGCGCTCGGCCCGTACGAAGTCCCACCAGGGCGTCCGCTCCCACGTGTTGTCGCGCCGCTCGTCGCAGCTGGTCAGGAAGACGAGCGCGCGGTTGACGAAGTACGCCGTCTCGTGCGCGGGGAGGTTGGCGGCCGTTTCGAGGAGCCCGGTCAGGGCCCGGCGGAGGTCGTCGAGGGTGAGGTCGGCCGGCTGGTGGCCGGGCCAGGGGATCGGCATGCGGAGGTCTTCGCGGCCGCCCGTGCGCGCGAACATCATTTCGCGCGGTGCGACGAGGTTGTCGTGGACGCCGTTGGCGTTGCCGGGGAAGGGGATGCGGCGCATCGTGTCCGGCAGGTTGTGGTAGATGCCGGGGATGAACCGGAAGCCGTGTTCGGCGGGCAGCGGCCTGCGGCCGCCCTTCGCGCTGTCCGGTACGTCCATGCTGCGGGCCTTGCCGCCGAGCGCCCGTCTCTCGTACACCGTGACCGCGAATCCCCGTTCGGCGAGCTCGTGCGCTGCCGTGAGGCCCGCGACGCCGCCGCCCAGCACGGCGACGGATTCCTGAGCCGTACGCCGGACACCGGCCGCCGTCGCGGGCGCCGCTCCCAGCGTCATTGCTCCGGTCGCTGCCGCTGCCACGGCCGCTGCCCCTGCCACGAACGTGCGTCTGGAACTGCCCATGCCCGTCCCCCTTGTCGCCTTACCGGCGGTAACTGTCGCGTCAGGCCCAGGAGACTAAGGCCGGCCCCCACGACCCGGAAGGCACGTGCGGGCTCCTGTGTCCATCGGCCGCACATTGGCGCGAAAGAGCCCCATCCGACACAGGCACAATGGGGACATGTCCCGACGCAGTTCACGCGGTACGAGCCGCCGCCCCCGGAGCCGGTCCGTTGCCGCGCCCCCCGCGCCCCTCTCCGCCGCAGCACCCTGCCCCTGCGGACTCCCCGCCGCCTACGGCGAATGCTGCGGACGCTTCCACTCCGGCGAGGCCGCCGCGCCGACCGCCGAGCTCCTCATGCGCTCCCGCTACAGCGCGTTCGTGGCCCAGGACGCGGCGTACCTGCTGCGCTCCTGGCACCCCGACACCAGGCCGCAGACCCTCGACTTCGACCCGGACATGCGCTGGCAGGGCCTGGACATCCTGGCCACCGCCGACGGCAGTGCCTTCCACACCACGGGAACGGTCACCTTCCGCGCCCACTACACGCACGAGGGCGAGCCCGGCGAACTGCACGAGCAGAGCCGTTTCGCGCGGCACGAGGGCGCTTGGGTCTACCTGGACGCTGTCTTCACGCGCTAGTAGCCGTGCTCGGCACGCCTTTCATCCCGGTCTGGGAGAGTTTCGGCCCACGTCGCAGGGGTACTGCGGACGGGACCCCAGAACCACCGGGAGGCACACCATGGAAGGCATCACCGACCTGGAACTCGAAGCGCTCTGGGACGATTTCCACCGCGTGGTGAACATGACGTCGCAGGAACTGGGCACCTGGCTGCGCACCAGTGGCGCCGGTGAGCATACCGAGCCGCTGCCCGAGCGGGCCGGGACCCAGACCGGGCGGCAGGTGCTCGCGATCCTGGGCAAGCGGCGCACGGATCTGACGGAAGACGACCTCGCGGTCATGCGGCAGGTGGTGGAAACCGTCAGCGCACAGCGGCGCACCGACCTGGAGCCGATGTCGGGGGACGGCGTCTGGCGACACCGGCTGATGCTGCTGGGCCACGACCCGCTCAAGCCGGCATGACCGCCGGCACCCGGACCCGCTCCGGCTCCGGCGCCCGCTCCAAGGGCGGCCAGGACGAGCGCACCGTCCGGGCACTCCTGGACGCGCACGGGCGTACGTACACCGCCGAGGCCGGCATCCGGCTGCGCGACACCCCGCAGCCGCTCTACCGCCTTCTCGTCCTGTCCCACCTCCTGAGCGCCCGGATCCAGGCCTCCATCGCCGTGGCCGCCGCCCGCGCGCTGCACGACGCGGGAATGCGCGACGCGCGCCGCATGGAGAGCGCCACCTGGCAGCAGCGGGTCGACGCCCTCGGCGAGGGCGGCTACCGCCGCTACGACGAACGGACCGCCACGCAGCTCGGCGACGCGGCGCGGCTGGTCCTGGACAAGTACGGCGGCGACCTGCGCCGCATGCGCGATGCCGCCGACGGCGATACGGAGGCGCTGCGGAGCCTGCTGCGCGAGGTCCCGGGACTCGGCCCCGCCGGTACGGACATCTTCCTGCGCGAGGCACAGGCCGTATGGCCGCAGGTCGTGCCGTACCTGGACGGCAAGGCCCTCCAGGGCGCGGAACGGCTCGGGCTGCCGACGGACCCGGCCAAGCTGGCCGGCCTCGTCGACGAGGGCGAGGTCGCCTCGCTGGCGGCGGCGCTCGTACGGGTCGCGCTCGACCGGCATATCGCGGAGGAGCTGCGGGACGAGCTGCGGGACGAAGGCTGATCCCGCGCGACCCGCGACGGGGCCGTTACGGCAGGGGCGCATGGGGTACGCGAGGGGCGGCGGGACCTACGAGAGAGGTAAGCACTGTGCCCGAGCCAGGCAGCAAGAAGTACGACACGAAGCGGGCCCGGCTGCGGAAGGAGGCCGAGGACAGCGGCGTACCGGACAAGCACGCCAACGAGCAGGCCAACGAGAACCTCCAGGCCGACCCGCACTACCGGAGCAGCGGCCCTCGCACCGAGCGCGGCAGTGGCCCCGAGAGTGAACGCTCCGAGCGGCCCGACTGACGCGGTGGCCGCCGCAGGAGAGGAGCGCAGGCGATGAAGCGCCAGGAACGCGACGACGGTTTCGAAGGCCGCGAGGAGCGGCGCGGACCGCGCCCCCCGCTCGGCAAGGGCGACACGGACGCCGTCGCGGGCAGCGACGTACAGCAGCCGGAGGTCGCCGAGGGCCCCGTCGAGGGAATCCAGCCCGGAGAGCGGGTCCAGCGCGGGCCGTGGCAGCCTCCGGTGGAGGCCGATCCGCCGACGGGCAGCGGCGCCTCGGGAGACCGCGAAGCCGTACGGGAGCAGAAGAAGCGAGGCGGCCCTTAAGAAGCCGACCCGGCAGCAGTCGCCCCCGGAGCCCCGGAGCCCCGGAGGCGGCGGCAGGGGTGAAGGGCGCTGACGTATCGTCAGCCCTCGGTGGCCGCCAGTCCGTTACGAGCCCCGGCGTCCGGCGCCCCCCGCCTCAGACCCAGGGCCGCACGCACCGGTCGCGGGCCGCAAGGCACCCTAGGAGCGTGACCTCACTTCCCCGGCAGGGGCAACACGGCCCCCGCGAGCACCACATGATCGTCAGTGGCGACGACGCACTCGCTCACCGGCTGGCCGCCGAGCTGCGCGAGGTGTACGGGGAGCGGGTGACCCTCGTCGTACCGCCCGCCCGCGAGTCGCGCCACGCGCCCGCGGGACGCCCGGTCCGCGTTCCGGACCGGGCGTCCCGCGGGCTTCGGGCGGGTGTCGGCGGTCATGGGCCGGACCGGCGCCACGGCCCCGGGAGCCACGGGCGCGGCCGACCGGGACGACCGGCCCGCAGACGCCGTACGTATCGTCGAGGCGTGGGAACTCGACGACCTCGTACTGGCCGAGGCCGGCGTCGAGCGGGCCGCCGCGCTCGCCCTCGTCCACGACGACGACGAAACCAACATCCGTGCCGCGCTGACCGCCCGCCGCCTCAACCCCCGTCTGCGCCTGGTCATCCGCCTCTACAACCGCAAGCTCGGCCAGCACCTCGAAGAACTCCTCGACCAGGCCGCCGCCCTCGCTTCGCCCGGACTCGACGCCGCCGCCCTCGACGCCGCGACCACCGTGCTCTCGGACGCCGACACCGCCGCCCCCGCCCTGGCCGCCACCGCGGTCGCCGGCACCAGCAAGGTCGTCCAGGCCGACGGACTGCTCCTGCGCGCCGTCGAACGCAACCCGCCCGCCTGCGGCGAGGTCGCCGACCCCGGACTCTGCACCCTCGCGCTGCTCTCCTCCACCACTAGCAACCCCGCCGGCGCCGAAGGTTCCGACCGCAGCGGCGAGGAGGCGCCGCGCCTGCTGCCGGACGACCGCAGCGTCGCCGCAGCCACGGGCCGGGGCACCATTGTGCTCGAAGCGATCTCCCACACGGGTACGATGCCGCCGCCGGGTCGGCTCGCAGGCCGCGGCCTCCCGCTCGCCCAACTCTTCTCCCGCCGCCTGCGGTGGGCGATCGCCGGCATCGCGACCGCCGTACTCGGCCTCGCCGTCGCGTCCTGGCTCACCACCGGCGACCACCCCCTGCACGCCGCCTACGTCACCCTGCTCGACCTCTTCGCCATCAACGACCCCGCCGTCGACGCTCCCCTCGACCGTCAGATCCTCCAACTCCTCGCCGGACTGGCCGGGATGCTGTTGCTCCCCGTGCTCGTCGCCGCCGTACTCGAGGGCCTCGGCGCCCTGCGCAGCGCCTCCGGACTGCGGCGCCCGCCGCGCGGACTGTCCGGCCATGTCGTCCTGCTCGGCCTCGGCAAGGTCGGCACGCGCGTACTGGCCCGGCTGCGCGAACTCGACATCCCCGTGGTGTGCGTCGAGGAGGACCCGGAAGCGCGCGGTATCGCGCTCGCCCGCCGCCTGCGCGTACCGACCGTGATCGGCGACGTGACGCAGGAGGGCGTACTCGAAGCCGCCAAGATCCACCGGGCGCACGCCATGCTCGCCCTCACCAGCGCCGACACGACGAACCTCGAAGCCGCCCTGTACGCACGCTCCGTCAAGTCCGACCTGCGCGTGGCTCTGCGCCTGTACGACGACGACTTCGCCACCGCCGTCTACCGCACCCTGCGCGCCGCCCACCCCCGCGCCCTGACCCGTAGCCGCAGCGTCTCGCACCTCGCCGCGCCCGCCTTCGCCGGGGCGATGATGGGGCGCCAGATCCTCGGCGCCATCCCCGTCGAACGTACGGTGCTCCTCTTCGCCGCCGTCGCGGTGGCGGGCCTGCCGCAGCTCGAAGGCCGTACGGTCGCCGAGGCCTTCAGCTCCGGCGCGTGGCGCCTCCTCGCCCTGGACACCGCGACCCCCGGCGACCGCCGCGACGACCTGAGCGCGGCCCGCGCCGCCGACGAGGACGGCGGCGGCAGGCGCGCAGGCGATCCGCCGCGCCTGGTGTGGGACCTGCACCCGGGCTACGTTCTGCGCTCCGACGACCGCGTCGTCCTCGCGGCCACCCGCCGCGGCCTCGCCGAACTCCTCGGCCGTACGCCCGCGCCCCGCGCCGACGCGCCACCGACGGGCTGACTGCGGCGGCGACACCGAGCCGGTCACCTTCGGCCTGCCGGGCCTCGGCAGGTACGGCACATCCGCCTCCCGCACCCGCCACCCGGGGGATCTGACGGTCTGCCCCGGCCCGGAGCTGACGACCCCTGTACGGCAGCTCCGGGCCCGCCCATCGTTTCAGGGAGGCAACTCCCGGCGTATTTCCGGTTTCCGGCAATCTTTATGCTCTGTTAATGCCGAAGGGCTTCAGGAAGCATCAAGGATCCGGGGAAGCGCGTGACAGAGCCTGAAATGTCCGAAGAGTATCTGGACGGCTATGCCCAGATCCTGGCGGAGGTCTCCGTGACCGGCCGCCGTCTCACCAGGGACGAGCTGGACTCCCGCCGCGCCCTCGGGGAACAGGCGGCCGAGGCCGGCCACGGCCTGCGCGCCCTCGTCGGCCGGCACCTGGCCGCCACCCGCGCCGCCTGGCCGGGCGCGTCCGCGGCGCCGGACCGGGTCCTGGCGGCGGTGGAACAGGCCGTCGACGCCTTCGCCGAGGGGTACGAGCGGGCCCAGCGGCTGGCCGTACGCCAGGAAGAGGCGGCCCGCCGCGAGTTCATCGACGACCTCCTCCACGGGCGCAGCGACCTGGGCCGCCTCGCCGCCCGCGCCGAGCGCTTCGGCCTGCGGCTCTCCCAGGCCCACGCCGTCGCGGTGGCCGAGGGCGCCGAGGCGTACGAGGACACCGACCACGTCACGCGCCGGGTGGACCGCGAACTCGTCGGCCGCTTCGGCGACCGCCGCATCCTCATCGCCACCAAGGACGGCCGGCTGGTCTGCATCGTGCCCGGCGACCAGGCCGACGTGCTCACCCACTTCGCCAAGCAGGCCCACGCCGCCACGGAGGGCGGCCGCGTGGCGATCGGCCGTGCGCATCCCGGCGCGGGCGGCGTGGTCCATTCGTACGAAGAGGCCCTCAGCGCCCTCGAACTGGCCGACCGCATGGCGCTCGACAGTCCCGTGCTGCGCGCCGCCGACCTGCTGGTCTTCCCGGTCCTCACCAGGGACCGGCAGGCGATGGCGGACCTGGTGCTCAGCGCGCTCGGCCCGCTCCGACGGGCGCGCGGCGGAGCCGAGCCGCTGCTGGAAACCCTGCGCGTGTACTTCGACGCCGGCTGCGTCTCCGCCGAGGCGGCCCGCCGCCTGAGCCTGAGCGTACGGGCACTGACTTACCGCCTTCAGCGCATCCACCAGCTCACCGGTTCCGACCCGGCCGACCCGATGCACCGCTACACCCTCCAGACGGCGGTGATCGGCGCACGACTGCTGGAATGGCCCGCCAAGGCGATCTGACGCGGTGGCCGGTTCTCCGCCGTCACGATCGTCGGCGACCTGGTGTTCCTGCCGACCCAAACGATCAACGGCGGCCGGCCGGCAGGCTCTCGCCCTGCGCGAGGTCCTCGGCGAGCAGCCGCTTGGCGATCGCGTCGATGGCGGCCATCAGCTCCTCGTTGCCCGGCCGCCCGCCGTCCATCTCCAGCTGGTCGCCGATCCAGCGCGCCCACGCCGCACCGATCACCTCGGCCTCGCGCTCGCCCGCCGGGGTGTGCGAGAGCAGGTTGCGGTCGCGGGTGAGGAAGCCCTCGTCCACCATCCGGTCGAAGACCGGCAGCAGGACCTCGGGCGGAACGTTGCGACGGGCGGCGATCAGCCCGAGGCTGGCGTGTCCGACGATGCGGGTCAGCAGCGCGACCTGCATGACCGCCCACGCGCCCGCGATGTCGAGACGGGTGTCGGAGCCGCTGACGATCCACCGCGCCGTGTCGGGGCCCTTGGCGCGGAGGATCTGCCCGACGGCCAGCTCCAGCAGCTTGGCCGAATCGCTCGACATGGGCGACGCGAACCCCTCACCCATGTCGGTCGAGCCCGCGCGGGCGGCGTCGCGCAGCTTGACCTGCTTGAGGAACAGCGACACGACGAAGCCCACGATCGCGACCGGGACCGTCCACAGGAACACCGTGTGCAGCGAGTCGGCGTACGCCTGGACGATCGGCCCGGCCTGCGCGGTCGGCAGCGCGTGCAGACCCTCCGGGCTCTGCGCGGCCCGCGCGAGGGCCGCGGGATCCGCCCCGCCGGCGCCGGCGGCCTCGGTGACGCCGGCGGTGAGGTTGGGGCGCAGCGAATTGGCATAGATGGTCCCGAAGACGGCGGTGCCGAAGGACATGCCGAGCGTACGGAAGAAGGTGACACCGGAGGTGGCCGTGCCGAGGTCCGTGTACTCCACGGTGTTCTGTACGGCGATCGTCAGGACCTGCATGCACAGGCCGATGCCGAGGCCGAGGACGAACATGTAGAGCGACTCCACCCAGGTGCCGGTGCCCGTGTCCATCAGGGACAGCAGGAACAGGCCGATGCCCATGACGAGCGAGCCGATGATGGGGAAGATCCGGTACGTGCCGGTCTTGCTGACGACGTTGCCGCTGAAGACGGACGCGATGAGCAGGCCGACGATCATGGGGAGCGTACGGACGCCCGAGACGGTCGCGGAATCCCCGTCGACGTACTGGAGATACGTCGGCAGGAAGATCATCGCGCCGAGCATCGCGAAGCCGACGACGAAGCTGAGGATCGAGCAGACGGTGAACACGGGGTTCGAGAACAGCCGCATCGGCAGCATGGGCTCGGCGGCGCGCGTCTCGGCGTAACAGAACAGGGCGAGCGCGATCAGGCCGCCCGCGAAGAGACCGACGATGACGCTCGAACTCCAGGCGTACTCGTTGCCGCCCCAGCTCGTCGCCAGGATCAGCGCGCTCGCGCCGAGCGCGACGAGCGCGATGCCGAGGTAGTCGATGACGGGGCGGGTCGCCGAGCGTACGGACGGGATGTTGCGGGCGGCGGCGATGACCACGAGGACCGCGATCGGTACGTTGATGTAGAACGCCCAGCGCCAGGTCAGGTGGTCGGTGAACAGGCCGCCGAGCAGCGGTCCGATGACCGTGGCGATGCCGAAGACGGCCCCGATCGCGCCCTGGTACTTGCCGCGCTCGCGCAACGGGATGACGTCGGCGATCAGGGCCATCGAAGTGACCATCAGGCCGCCCGCACCGATGCCCTGGAGGGCGCGCCAGGCGATCAGCTGGGTCATGTCGCCGGAGAGGCCGCACAGGAACGAGCCGGTGATGAAGACGATCGCGGAGACCTGGAAGACGAGCTTGCGGCCGAAGAGGTCGCCGAACTTGCCGACGAGGACGGTGGCTACGGTCTCGGCCAGCAGGTAGGCGGTGACCACCCACGACATGTGCTCGGCGCCGCCGAGTTCCGCGACGATCGTCGGCAGCGCGGTGCCGAGGATCGTCTGGTCCAGGGCGGCCAGCAGCATGCCGAGCATGATCGTCGCGAAGACGAAGTTGCGCTGCCGGCGGTCGAGCACCGGTGGGGCGGAGGCGGCCGCCGGTGCGGGTACCGGGGCCTTGGCCGGGCTGGACTCGCGGGTGGTGGTCACCCTTGCACCCTCACACCGGCGCGGGCGCCGCGCACGCGGTGACGTCCGTACGCCGTAGGGGCGGGTAGGGGAAAGGCCCCGCCAGGGGTCCCGGGTCGGGTCGCCCCGCACTGGGCAGGCTTCAGCGAGGATAATCCGGGCTGAAGGGGACGGCATGGCGGACTTCGCGGTGATCGGCGGCGGCATCGGCGGACTGGCGACCGCCCTCTTCGCGGCCAGACGCGGCCACCGCGTGGCCGTCTTCGAACGCGACGCCCGAGCCCCCCGCGCCGGCGGGTCCACCCTCGACGAGGACTTCTTCGGCTGGCGGCGCCCCGGCGTACCGCAGGCCGCCCAGCCCCACCTCATGCTCGGCGCCGCCCGCTCCGTGCTCCGCGCCGAAGCACCCGACGTCTACGACGCGATCATCCGGCTCGGCGCCCGCGAACGGCACGAACTCGACTGGTTCGAGCAACGGCCCCGCGCCCGGCCCGGCGACGAGGACCTGGTGATGGTCCAGGCGCGCCGCATCGTCGTCGAGACGGCGCTCACCGACGCCCTGCGCGCCGAGCCGCGCGCCGTCCTGCGCTACGGCGAACCCGTCACCGGCCTGCTCGTCGACCCGTCAGCCGCCCCGCCGCGCGTCCGCGGCGTACAGACCGAACGCGGGGCGTACGAAGCCGAGCTGGTGATCGACGCGGGCGGCCGCCGGTGCGCCTCGGGGCAGTGGCTGACCGTGGCCGGCTGCCGGCCCCCGGTGGTGGAGCGCCACCGTACCGGCATCGCGTACTTCTGCCGCTGGTACCGGCTGCCCGACGGGCGCGCGGACGGACCCGCCCGGCCCTGGACGGTGTCCGGTGGCACGTTCGCCGGGTGCGCCGTCTTCCCCGCCGACAACGGGTTGTTCGCCGTCACCCTCTTCGTCCATACCGAGGACCCGTCGCGCGGCGCGCTGCGCGACCCGGCCGTCTTCGAGGCGGCGGCCCGCACCTTCCCGCCAGGCGCGGCATGGCTGGAGCTGGGCGCGCGGCCGCTCTCCCAGGTGCTCGCGACCGCCGGACTCGACAACCGTTGGAGTGTCCTCGTCGACGAACAGGGGCCCATAGCCGCCGGCATGATCGGCGTCGGCGACGCCGTCACCCACACCAGCCCCACCCTCGGCCAAGGCATGTCGCTCGCCCTGTGGGCGGCCCGCCGGGCAGCCATGGAGACGGACCACGGAAGCAGCGGTGAACCGGGCTCGCCGGACTTCGTCGCCGAGCACTACGCCTGGGCGCTGCGCACCCTCAAGCCCTGGTTCGACTTCCAGGTCATGACCGACCGCGCGATCGGCGAACGCTTCGCCGTACGGGAGTTCAGGGCCGGACCCGCCCGCGAGACGGCGGCGCTCTTCGAGTGCGCCCAGGAAGACCCGGAAGTGATGCGGGCACGCGCCAGGGTCCGGCATCTCGCGGCGCCCCCGGCCGAGGCGTACGGCGCCCCGGAAGTCAGGGCCCGGGTCGCGGCCTGGCTGCTGGCGCACCCCGGCGACGTACCGAACACCGTGGGCCCCGACCGCAGGGAGTGGGAGAAGATCACCGCGCCCTGAGTACGTCGGCCAGGTCGTAGCTCACCGGTTCCTCCAGCTGGGCGTACGTACAGCTCTCCGGCGTACGGTCCTCACGCCACCGGCGGAACCTCGCCGTGTGCCGGAAGCGGTCGCCCTCCATGTGGTCGTACGCGACCTCGCACACCCGCTCGGGCCGCAGCGCCACCCACGACAGGTCTTTCTTCCCCGACCAGCGGCTCGGCGCGCCGGGCATCCGGGAACTCTCGTGCGCGGTGACGTCCGACCAGGCCGCCCACGGGTGACCCCCGGCTTCGGGCGACTCCATCCGCAGCGGACCCAGTTCGTCGATCAGCTCCTGGCGGCGGCGCATCGGGAACGCCGCGCACACTCCGACGTGCTGGAGCACGCCCGCGTCGTTGTAGAGGCCCAGAAGCAGCGAGCCGACGACGGCGCCGGTCTTGTGGAAGCGGTAACCGGCGACGACGCAGTCCGCCGTCCGCTCGTGCTTGATCTTGTACATCAGACGGGTGTCGGGGCGGTACGGCATGGACTCCGGCTTGGCCAGCACACCGTCGAGCCCCGCGCCCTCGAAATGCTGGAACCACTCCTTCGCCACCTCGATGTCGTTCGTCGCCGGCGCCAGGTAGACCGGGGGCGGGGCGCCTTCCATCGCCCCGGCCAGGGCGCTGCGGCGGTACACGAACGGGGCGTCGAGCAGGGCCTCGTCGTCCAGGGCCAGCAGGTCGAACGCGATGAAGCTCGCGGGCGTACGTTCGGCGAGCGTACGCACCCGGGAGTCCGCCGGGTGGATGCGCTCGCTCAGCCGGTCGAAGTCGAGCCGGCCGTCGTGGACGATCACGATCTCGCCGTCCACGACGCAGCGCGGCGGCAGTGCGGCGCGCAGTGACTCGACCAGCTCGGGGAAGTAGCGGACCAGCGACTTGCCCGTTCTGCTGCCGATCTCCATCTCGTCGCCGTCCCGGTGGACGATCGCTCGGAACCCGTCCCATTTGGCCTCGTACTGCATGCCGGGTCCGGGCGGGATGGTGGCCACGGCCTTGGCCAGCATCGGTTTCACGGGCGGCATCACCGGCAGATCCATGGATTGATTCTGCGACTTTCCGCGCGGGATCGCTCGATTTCGGGCTGTATGCGGCAAAAGTGCGCCAAAAGCCCGGCCCGCTTAGCGTGGCGGGCATGGGTGAAGCGGTGGAGCTGCATACCGGAGAGCGGACCGTACGGCTGTCCAGTCCGGACAAGATCTACTTTCCCGAGCCCGGCTACACCAAGTGGGACGTGGCTCAGTACTACCTGGCCGTGGGGGACGGGATCACGCGCGCCCTGCGCGACCGGCCGACCACCCTCGAACGCTTCCCCGAAGGCATCGGCGGCGAGTCCTTCTTCCAGAAGCGCGTCCCCAAGAACCTGCCCGACTGGATCCCCACCGCCCGGATCGCGTTCCCCAGCGGCCGCACCGCCGACGAGATGTGCCCCACCGAGACCGCCGCCGTGCTCTGGGCCGCGAACCTGGGCTGCCTCACCTTCCACCCCTGGCCGGTACGCCGCGACCGCCCCGAACACCCCGACGAGCTGCGCATCGACCTCGACCCGCAGCCCGGCACGGACTTCGGGGACGCGGTCAGGACCGCCCACGAACTCCACGCGCTCCTCGACGAACAGGGCCTGCGTGGCTGGCCCAAGACCTCCGGCGGCCGCGGTCTGCATGTGTACGTGCCGATCGAGCCCCGCTGGACCTTCACGGAGGTACGCCGAGCCGCGATCGCCGTCGGCCGCGAGCTGGAGCGGCGCATGCCGGGGCGGGTCACCACCGCCTGGTGGAAGGAGGAGCGCGGCGAGAAGATCTTCGTCGACTACAACCAGACCGCCCGCGACCGCACCATCGCCTCCGCCTACTCCGTACGGCCGCGCCCGCACGCGCCCGTTTCCGCGCCGCTGACCTGGGACGAGCTCGACGAGACCGATCCCCGCGAGTTCGACATCGCCACCATGCCGGTCCGGTTCGCGGAACTCGGCGACGTACACGCGGACATGGACGATCACGCGTTCCGCCTGGAAGGCCTGCTGGAGCTGGCCGAACGCCACGAACACGACCACGGGCTCGGCGACATGCCGTACCCGCCGGACTACCCGAAGATGCCGGGGGAGCCCAAGCGGGTGGCGCCGAGCAGGGCGAAGCGCGAGGGCGCGTGAACGCCGGATGAGCGAGGGCGTTGGCGAGGGCGCACCGCGCGGCCCGGCGCACGGCAGAGCGCCGACCCGCGCCGAGAAGTGGGCGGCGTTCAAGGAGTCGCCGTTCCTGCCCGCCCTCGTGCTGCTGTTCATCCTGGCAGCCGCCGCCGGCCTCTTCGCCGGCTCCTACACGTACACCATGGCCAACCCCACCCCGCACCGGATTCCCACTGCCGTGGTCGGCGACATGTCCGCACCGGACGGCCGGGCTTTCGTCACCGGCATGGAGAAGGCGCTCAACGCCTCGCTCGTCCTGACCCGTTACGACACCTACTCCGAGGCGCGCTACGCCGTCGACGAGCAGGAGGAGTTCGCGATTGTGCGGATGAGAGGCCGTGGCGTCGAGCTCGACGTGGCGGGGGCGTCGGGCGCCTCGGTCGCGCAGGTGCTCGCCGAGACGGGCGCGAAGGTCGGTAAACAGACCGGTGTACCGGTCGCGATCAGGGACATCAAGCCGCTGCAAGAGGGCGATCCGCGCGGACTCGCCCTCTTCTACATCTCGCTCGCCGCCGTCATCATCGGCTTCGTCGGGGCGATCCAGCTGAGCGTGCACGCCCGCGTGCTGAACCCCGCCGAGCGCATCGGCTTCACCGTTGCCTACTCACTCCTCGGCGCGTTCGCGATCGCCGCCGTCGTGGACTGGCTGCTCGGGGCGCTCGATCTGCCGTTCGTCGAGTCGTGGCTGATTCTGGCGCTCACGCTGTTCACGTCCGGGATGGTCTTCACGATGTTCAACACCCTGATGGGCCGGTGGGCGATGCTCCCCACCTGGGGGCTGATGGTGCTCCTGGGAAACCCGTCGTCGGGCGGGGCGGTGTCCTGGCCGCTGCTGCCGTCCGTACTCGGCCACATCGGTCAGTGGCTGCCGCCGGGCGCTTCGGTCAACGCCCAGCACACAGCCGTGTACTTCCAGGGGCACCAGCACCCTTTCCCGTTCGTGGTGCTGGCGGGATGGGTGCTGGTCTCCTCCACGGTCTTCTGGGTGTACCGGCACCGGCACCCCGGCGGACGCGACCGCGCGCCTGCGCACGCGGCCGCGCCCGCCGGGGCGTAGCACTCCGCTAAAGCTGCTTGATGCGGATGTCGCGGTACGAGATCACGTCGGTGGTCCCGTGCACCTGGAGGCCGATGTAGCCGGAGGCGTACCGCCGGCCGTCAGAGCCCGGGTCGTCCGCGCGCGGCGGGTAGAAGTCCTGCCCGCCGGTGTTGTCGAACTCGTTGATCAGGACACCGTTGCGGAAGACCGAGTAGTGCTGGCCCTCCACCCGGATCTCGTAGTCGTTCCAGGTGCCCTTGGGTGTGACGCCCGCGCTGCCCAGACCCACGCGGTCGAAGCCGTAGACCGAGCTCGTCTTGTACATGTCGCCGTCCGGGCGGTCCAGGATCTGCACCTCGTGCCCGTACTTGATGGCCACCCACTCCGGACGCGGCTCCTCCGGGTGGTCGTGGACCTGCGGGAAGCGGACGAAGACACCGGCGTTGGCGTTTCCCGTGCCCGGTGCGTCGTCGCGCCAGCGCAGCTTGAGGGAGAAGTCCTCGTACTTGCGCTCCGGGAACCACAGCATGCCCATGCCGGGCGTCGTGGTGCTGCTCGTCATCGAGCCGTCCGCGTTCAGGCCGAACGAACCGCCGCCCACCTGCTGCCACTTGGCGAAGGAGGACTGCGTACCGTCGAAGAGATCGCGGTAGCCGGCGGTCTGGCCCGGTTTGCCGATGCCGGACTGCTTGGCGGCGCGATAGATCTTGCGGTGCTCGCGCTCGTCGATGACACCGTCGTACAGCAGCTTGTCGATGACGGTGTCGACGTGCTTGAGGAAGAGGGCCTGAGAGGTCCACTCCCTCTCGTCCTCGATCAGCTCGTTTATTGTGCAGCGATTGCGCGTGACGCGGTTGGGTACGCCCGTGTCCACCGTGCCGACGATGACCGTCAGCCGCTCGTCGTGCTCGGGGCAGTTCGGCGCGGGTACGCCGCCGCCCTCCGCGATCGTGAACGCCACCTGCTTGGCGACGGACGTGTTGCCCGCCTTGTCGGTCGCCCGGTGGTCGACCGTGTGCCGGCCGACGCGGTCGACGATCACCGGTGTGGTGTAGGCGAGGTACGGGCCACCGTCGAGCGAGTACTCGATCTTGTCGACACCTGAGCCGCCCGCGTCCGTAGCGGCGAGCGTCACCTTGGCGCTGGTGATGTACGCGCCGTCGGCGTTCTTGTCGCCGGTCACCGTCGCGGTGGTCTGCGGCGGGGTCTTGTCGTCCGTCGGCGGCGCGACGACCGTGAAGTCGGCCGACTTCTCGGCGGCCGCGTTGCCCGCCTTGTCGGTGGCGCGATAGCGGACCTTGTGAGTGCCCGTCTCGTGGACCATGACCGGGCCGTTGTACGCCGTCCAAGCGCCGGACGCCCCGAGTGCGTACTCGATCGTGTTGACGCCCGAGCCGGTGTCGGACGCGGTGACCGTGACCGTCGCCATGCCGAGGTACTGGCCTTCCGCGTTCTTCTCGCCGCTGACGGTCACTGACGTCTCGGGTGGTGTCTTGTCGTCCGTCGGCGGTGCGACGATGGTGAAGTCGGCCGACTTCTCGGCGGACGTGTTGCCCGCCTTGTCCGTGGCCCGGTAGCGGATCTTGTGCGTACCGACCTCGTGGACCATGACGGGCGCGGTGTACGGCTGCCAGGCGCCGGCCGCCCCGACGGCGTACTCGATCCTGTCCACGCCGGAGCCCGCGTCGGTCGCCGCGACGCTCACCGAGGCGTGCCCGATGTACGCGCCGTCGGCGTTCTTCTCGCCGCTGACGGTTGCCGAGGTCTCCGGCGCGGTGGTGTCGTCGCCGCCTCCCTCGGTGACGGTGAGGATGCCCTGCATCGAGCCGTGGCCGGGGATGGTGCAGTGGTAGAAGTACCGGCCGGGTGTGAGGGTGACGGTGGCGGTGTGCTTGCCGCCCTGGGCGTCGCTCGGGTTGGCGAGGATGTTCAGCTGTACGTCGTTGTTGTACTCGGGGTCCGACACGTCGAACGTCAGCGTGTGTGGCATCCCGGTCGTGTTGCCGGTCGCCGCGCTGTTCTCGAAGACGATCGTCGTCTCGCCCGCCACCGCTGTTCGGGGGAAGGTCAGGTAGCGGTCGATGGGGTCGCCTGCGGTCCAGGTGAGGGTCTGGGCGGCAGCGGACCTGGCTGCGGCGTCGTCCCCACGGCCGTACGCCGCCGTCGACGTCAGGCCTAGGACCATCAGCAGGGTGACCGCGAGCACCGTCCACAGATGAGGAGCTCTTCGTTTCAGCTTCACTGCCTACTCCGCCTTCCTGGCCAGATCCGTGGCGGCCGGTGTCGGCTCGCCTCCCTTGTACGTCACGCGCCACAGCGCCGACTTGGCGTCCGAGGTGAAGAACCCGCGTCCGTAGTCGAGGACATAGAGCGAGCCGTCCGGCCCGAACTTCCAGTCCATGAGGTTGCGGATGCCGTCCGCGCCCACCGGGATGATCTTCTTCAGCGACTCGGCGTGCGTGGGCAGTCCGCCGTTGCCGACCGTCCTGGGGTCGGTCAGCACGGCGTGGCGCGGCTGGTCGCCGTCGTAGAAGTCCCCGACGAACCACTTGCCGTCCCAGTACGCGGGCCACTTGTCCGGGCTGTCGCTGGTCGCGTCATAGCGGTAGACCGGGCCGTTCATCGTCGCCTGGCCGCCGCCCTTGAGCCAGGGCAGGAGGATTTTCTGTTCCTCCTGCTTGTAGCTCGGCACGCCGTTGGCGTCGCGCGGGTAGTCGACGCCGCCGCCCTGGGGCGAGTACCAGATGGTGTTGGGCGTGATGGGCGGGAGCTTGACCAGGCCGTCGTTGTTGGGGGACTCGTTCTTGGGATGCGCGCAGTCGTACCAGCCCAGCGGCTTTGTCGGGTCGGGAAGGTTCCGGTCGCGGTACGGCTGGTTGTTGCCCATGCAGTACGGCCAGCCGTGGTTGCCCGGCTTCGTGATCGCGGCGAACGTGTCGTACTTCGCCGGGCCCCACGTGGTGCTCGGCGCCCCCGCGTCCGGGCCGACCCAGCCGGCGTACAGGATGTCGGTCTTCGGATCGACCGCGATGCGCGCCGGATTGCGCACGCCCATCACGTAGATCTCACCGCGCGTCTTGCCGCCGCCCTCGTCCGGCTCCTTGCCGGTGAAGAGATTGCCCTCGGGGAGCGTGTACGTACCGTCGTCCTCGGGGTGGATCCGCAGGATCTTGCCGTTGAGGTTGTTGGTGTTGCCGGCGGTACGGCGGGCGTCCGCGAAGGACACGCCCTTGAAGTTCGGCTCCGGGTTGTTGCCGGAGTAACCGTCGCTGAAGCGGGAGGAGTTGTTGTCACCCGTCGCGATGTACAGATTCTGCTTCGAGTCCCAGGCCAGGCCGCCGCCCGCGTGGCAGCAACTGTGGATCTGCACCGGCCACTTGAGCAGGACCTTCTCGGAGGCGAGGTCCAGTTTGTTGGTGGCGAGGTCGAGCGTGAAGCGGGAGACCCGGCGCTCGGCCATGCGCGTGTCGCGGTTGATCCGCGCGTGGGGTGTGTAGTGCAGGTACACCCAGCCGTTGGTGAGGAAGCCGGGGTCCGTCTCGACGCCGAGCAGGCCCTCCTCGTTCTTGACCAGCTCGTCGCCGCCGCCCTTGTTGCCGAAGACGGTGAGGGCGCCCGCGAGCGTGACCTTCTTGGTCTTCGGGTCGTAGACGTGGATCTGGCCCTGGCCCTTGCCGATGTCCGGGTTGTTCCAGTCGGTCACGACCGGCGCGTTGTTGTCGCCGCCGCCCCGGCCGATGTAGATGACCCGGCCGTCCTTGGCCGTCACCAGGCCGTGCGGCTCCCCGATCTGGTCGGACTGGCCCGGCTGGTTGGGCGCGGTGAGGCGCTCGGCCTTGTAGTTGGCGTTGACGCTCGCCTTGCAGTCGGCGCGAGCGAGGCGTGTCGTCCACTGGAGGGCGCCCCGGAGGTGGTCGCGGAAGTCCGTCTCCTGGAAGGACTCGGCCGTACCCCCCATGCCGGTGTAGAAGGACCGGCCACCGTCGTAGTCGCGGCACCAGGAGACGGGATGGTCCCAGCCGTTGGCGCTCGTGCCCGGCTTGTACGTCGCCTCACGGACGCGCGCCACGGTGTGGACGTCGCCGGACGGATTCTTCGACCAGTTGAGCCACTTGTCGGGGCGCTTCCACTGGAGCGGCAGGCCGGTGGTCGCGGGGTGCTGCCGGTCGCCGACCTCCACCGTCGCGCGCTGTACGTTCGTGGGTCCGCCGGCGGCGGGCCGCGCGCCGATCAGGCCGCCGAACCAGTCGGAGTACGGCTCGGTGCGCGCCGCGTCGTGGATGCCGAGGAAGCCGCCGCCTGCTTCCATGTACGCCTCCAGGCCCGCCTCCTGCTCCGGATCGAGCACATCGCCGCCGCCGGTGAGGAAGACGACGGCGTTGAACTTGCCGAGCTTGGCGGTGGTGAAGACGCTCGCGTCGTCCGTGGCCTCCACGCGGAAGCGCTGCGCGGCGGGACCGGACTGGCCGATCTTCTCGATGGCCTCGATACCGGCGTTGACGGTCGGTGGCTCGTCGGCGCCTGCCGATCCGTGGAAGACCAGCACGCGGACATTCGCGCCGCCGGGCGGAGACGGCAGCGCGGGGAGAGACAACGTTGTCGCGTCGGTTGGCGAGGGTTCCGGATACGGTTTGGCGGAGGCGGCCGTGCCGCCGAGCAGGCCGGATGCGACAACTCCGGCCGTCAGGGCCGCTGTCAGTGCGCGTCGGGGTTTTGACCGGTGATGTGGTGCGCGATGCATGTGTTCACCCATCCCTCAGTGGTCACAGGAACGGCGACGAAGCTAGACCTCTTTTCGCGACGCGCCAAGAGGTATGACCGGAATAGCGCGACCTTTGTCCTTGGTGTGGATGAACTGGGCTCGTCCCGCTACGGTGTGCCCGTCAATCTCCGTACGTGGGTGGGGAGTCAGGCAATGGACAGACGAAGCTTCAACCGACAGTTGCTGGCTGGCGGGGCGGTCGCGGCGACCGGCGTGACATCGTTGTCGCTCACCGAATCCGGCCCCTCCGCGGTGGCGGCCGAGGGCCCGCCGAAGACCGCGCCGGCCGGCGGCCGGATCCACCGGCTGAAGATGTACGCCGAGAAGCTGCCCGACGGGCAGCTGGGCTACGGCTTCGAGAAGGGCAAGGCGTCGGTGCCCGGGCCGCTGATCGAGATCGTCGAAGGCGACACCGTACACATCGAGTTCGAGAACACGCTGGACGTGCCGGTCAGTCTTCACGTGCACGGTGTCGACTACGACGTCGCGAGTGACGGCACGAAGCTGAGCCGAAGTCATGTCGAGCCCGGCGGGACCCGGACGTACACCTGGCGTACGCACGTCCCCGGGCGGCGCAAGGACGGCACCTGGCGGGCCGGCAGCGCGGGTTACTGGCACTACCACGACCACGTGGTCGGCACGGACCACGGCACGGGCGGCATCCGCAAAGGGCTTTACGGTGGGGTGATCGTACGGCGGAAGGGCGACATCCTGCCGGACAGGACCTTCACCATCGTCTTCAACGACATGACGATCAACAACAAGCCGGGTCACCGGAGTCCCAACTTCGAGGCCACGGTGGGGGACCGGGTGGAGATCGTCATGATCACGCATGGCGAGTTCTACCACACGTTCCATATGCACGGTCACCGGTGGGCGGACAACAGGACGGGGCTGCTGACCGGCCCCGACGACCCCAGCCGTGTGGTCGACAACAAGATCACGGGGCCGGCGGACTCGTTCGGTTTCCAGATCATCGCGGGTGAACACGTGGGCGCGGGCGCGTGGATGTATCACTGCCATGTTCAAAGCCATTCCGACATGGGGATGGCCGGGCTCTTCCTGGTCGCCAAGCCGGACGGCACGATTCCGGGGTACGAGCCGCACCATCCGGCAGGTCACGATCACTGAGGCGGGGTCCTTATTCCCGGCAATCCGGAGTTCGTGTGGTCGGTGGTGTTGAGCGGACGTTGATCGGACGTTGATCCCCGCGGGGCAGCGTGTGCGGCATGCCGACCAACATCACTGCCGAACGCGAACTCTCCTGGCAGGAGACAGCACTGTGCGCCCAGGCCGGGCCCGAGTTCTTCTTCCCGGCCCCCGGCAGCTCCACCCGCGAGGCCAAGCAGCTCTGCGGCGCCTGCGAAGGGCGGGTGGCGTGCCTGGAGTACGCGCTCACGAACGACGAGCGGTTCGGCGTCTGGGGCGGACTTTCCGAGAAGGAACGACTGCGCCTCAGGCGCGGCCCCCGCTGAGGGCTCTCATGCCCTCTGGCACGGCGGCGGGGAGCGGTCCATGCTGAGGTCCGCACCGTCAGCGAACAGGCCAGGGGGACATGTTGAGCAGCAGGCAGGCAACGACCGGGTACGACTACGTCATCGTCGGAGCCGGGTCGGCGGGCTGTGTGCTCGCCGCCCGCCTCTCCGAGGACCCCACGGTGCGCGTCGCGATCGTCGAGTCGGGCGGGAAGGACCGTAAGACCGAGATCCGCGTACCCGCGGCCTTCCCCAAACTCTTCAAGACGCCCTACGACTGGGACTTCAGCACCGCCAAGCAGACCGAGCTCGGCGGCCGCGAGCTGTACTGGCCACGCGGCCACGTGCTGGGCGGCTGTTCGTCGGTCAACGCGATGATGTGGGTACGCGGCCACCGCGACGACTACGACGCGTGGGGCGAGGCGGCCGGGCCCGAGTGGTCGCACGACGGGATCGTGCCCTACTTCCGGCGGGCGGAAGGGTGGACCGGCGCCGCGCCCGACGGTTCCGGCCGGCCCTCGGTGTACGGAACCGAGGGGCCGCTGTCCATAGCGCCGCCGCGCGATCCGAACCCGACCACGGCCGCCTTCCTCGAAGCCTGCCGGAGCACCGGTCTCACGGAGCTGCCGGAACTGAACGTCCCGGATCCCAGCGGCTTCTCCCTGACCCCGGTCAACCAGCGGGCCGGCCGGCGCTGGAGCACGGCCGACGGCTATCTCAAACCGGCCGCGCGCCGACCCAATCTGGACGTCATCACCGATGTCCGGGTACGGCGGCTCGCTTTCGAAGGCACGCGTGTGACGGGGGTGGTGACGGCCTCGGGGAACGTACTGCGCGCCCGCCGCGAGGTGATCCTCAGCGCGGGCGCCATCGGCTCCCCGCAGTTGCTGATGCTCTCCGGCATCGGAGACCCGGAGCATCTGCGGGAGACCGGAGTGGAGCTGCGGGCGGTCTCACCCGACGTGGGCCGGCACCTTCAGGACCACCTGTCCACGGCGGTGACCATGCGCTGCCCGCTGCCGGTCACGCTGACCGGGGCGGACACGCTCAGGAACGTGGGCCGCTTCCTGCTGTCCGGGCGCGGACCGCTCACCTCAAACGTCGGAGAGGCTGTCGCCTTTGTCCGCAGTACGCCGGAACTGGACGCGCCCGACATCGAGTTGATCTACGCTCCGGGGCCGTTCGTCCAGCACGGCCTCACGCCGCCGACCGAGCACGGTGTCACCATCGGTGTGATCCTGCTCCAGCCCGCGAGCGAGGGCCGCATCACCCTGACCGACGACCAGGCGACTTCGGCGCCGCGTATCGACCCCGGATACCTGACGGACGCCTCCGACCTGCGCCGCCTCACAGCGGGTGTGCGCCGGGCCGAAGCCCTCTTCGCGGACAGCGCGTTCGCGCCGTACACGGCGGGCCCGATGGCGCCGTACCCGGGGATCGTCGACGACGAGGCCCTGGCCCGGACGATCCGGGACTCCTGCGAAACGCTCTACCACCCCGTCGGCACCTGCCGGATGGGCACCGACGACGGGTCAGTGACGGACCCCAGGCTGCGTGTGAGGGGAGTGGAAGGCCTGCGCGTGGTGGACGCCTCGGTGATGCCCCGGATCACTCGGGGACACACGCAGGCCCCCACGGTGGCCATCGCCGAGAAGGCGGCGGAGCTCATCCGGGAGGACGCGCGCGTGTGACGCCGGCGCCGGCGCTCCCGGTCAGGAAGCGGTGTCGATGCGCGAGGGGCCGTGCAGCGACCCTCGAAATTCAGTGGGTGCCGCCGTCCCCGCCAGGCACAATCTCCCCATGGTTCATCCTCCGCAGCGTCAGGCCGACCGACTGCTCGACGCGCTCGACCCGCTGTCGTACCCGCGGCGCATGCGCCAACTGGCCGTTCGAGCAAGGGAGCTGGCTGCCGACGGTACGCTCCGGCCGGTCCTGGAGGAGCTCGACGGGCGCGGGCCGTACGAGCGGGGGATCGCCGCCGTCGCGGCCGCCGTCGGACGCGACGCCGACTGGGTCGCCGCACGGCTGGCGGACGCGGACGACTTCGTACGCGGCCAGGCCCTGCGGGTGGCGGGCAGGCTGGGCGTACCCGACGCGGCGTACGAGGCGGCGCTGGACGACGCACCCGCCGCCGTACGCCACCAGCTGCTGCGCGCGGTCGTCGGGGACGGCCGGAGCGCCCTGGCGGAACGCATCGTCGACGAGCTGCGTGACACCTGGGGCGACGCCGAGGCCGTGCGGCTGCTGCCCATCTGCGGCCACGAGACGGTGGCCCGGCTGCTGCCCGCCCTGTTCCACGCCGTACACAGCTGGAAGGCGCTCGGCGCCCGCCACCCCGCCCTGGTGCTCGACGCCGCCGAGGGCGAGCTCGCCGCGCTGCCCGAGGCCCTGCGTGACGGCTGGTGGCAGCGGAACGCCCACGCGGTGGCGTCCGCGCTCGACGCAGAACCGCTGCGCGTGCTCGGCCTCCTCGGCCGGTACGCACCCACCGCGCTGCCCCTCGCGCTGCACGGCCGCTTCGACGCGCTGGCCGCCGCCGACCCCGCGGGTGTGGTGCGGCTGCTCCTCGGACCCGGAGGACACGCGATCCGCCGCAGCGGGGCCCTGCGCCGCAGCGTTCTGTGCCGCCTCGCACGGAACGCCCCACGGGAGGCGGTGGTCGAGCTCGGGCGGGCCATGGGGCCGTACACCCACGACGTCGCCCGGCTAGCCATGGCTCTGCCCCCGGCGGAGCGAGGGCTCTTCTGGGCGTCCGTCGCGGAAGGGCAGGGGGAGGGCGGGTTCGGCACCGTCGACGCCGTGCTGCTCGATTCACTGCCGCGCGATTACGCCGCCCGGGAGGCGCGGCGGATGGCGGACCGGGCCAGGGAACACGGCGCGCGGTGGAACACGGTGCTGCTCGCCGAGTCGTACCTGCCCGTCGCCGAGGCGCGCCACCGGCTCGTCGAGGCCACCCGCCGGCCGACCGCCGGGGAACGCGCGGAGGCCTGGCCGCTGCTGATACGCAACGCGGGCCGCTCCGGCGACCCGGCCGCCGTCACCGCCGTACTGGAGGAGATGGCGCGGCTGCGCAACGAGCAGGACCCGGTGCGCTCGCCCGCCCTGCAGGCCCTCGCCGCGACGCATCCCGCGCTCTTCACCGAGGAGGCGGCGCCGCACCTGGAGCGCGTCACCACGGACGCCGTCGAGGCACGGGACTGCTGCCGGGACGCCCGGCAGGACCTGAGCAGCCTCGCCCTCGCCGTGCTCCGCGAGCACGCGTCCGAGCACGGGACGACCGGGCAGCTCGCCCTGGTGAACTGGGCGCTACGCACCCTGGCGCGCATCGCGGCGACCACCGGAGGCGCCGAACTGGGCCGGCTGGACCACACCCTGCGCCGCGGCCAGGAGCACCAGGTCTTCGACGCCCTGCGCCCCTGGCTGGACGCGGGCGCGAAGAAGGGCGACCACCGGCTCGCCTTCGCCCTCACACGCGCCCTCGGCAAGCGGGCCGCCGCGATGCCGGCACTCCAGGAACTCCTGTGGCAGGCCGTCCGCTGCGAAGACAACCGCACCGCGCGGAGCGCGATCGCCCTCTGGCTGGACCCGCCCGCCGGCCGCGACGAACGCGTCGAGCGCATCCTCGCCCGCGAGCCGTCGGCCGCCGTGCTGGACCCCGTCCTGCGCGTGCTCACCCGGCGGCGCACAGACCTGCTCGACCAGCTCCTGGGCGACACCCCGCCGTACGGCCGCTTCCTGGCCAAGGACCGCCCGTGGACCGTCCCCGTGGGGCCGGACGTACGCCGCTGGGTGCCGCGCCAGCAGCGCGCCGCCGCCGGTCTGCTGGCGCGCACGGCACGGGACGAAGAGCTGCCGCTGAACGCCCGCGCCACCGCCATAGCCCAGTCCGCGAACCTGCCCGGCACCGGCCTGGACGCGGTGCGGCAGTGGACCGGCGCCGGGGACGTGGTGCTCGCCGAGGCCGCCCTGGCTGCCCTGGCGTGGACCGACCGGCCCGCCGAGGCGGTCGCGGAGCTGCTGAGCCACGCCGGCGGAGACCGTGCGCGGGTCGCGGTGTACGCCGCCACGCGCGCCTCCCGGTACGTCCGGCCCTCGCTGCTCGGCGCGCTGCTGCGCGGGCTGGTGGCACCCGGCGAGGGCGCCGCGAAGGTCACCAGCCGCAAGGAGGCCGTGCGGCTCGCCGCGACCCGGCTGCCGCAGGCCGGGGCGGCGGAGCTGCTGGCCGAGGCGTACACGATGCCGGGCCAGCACCGCGACGTACGGGCCACCTGTGTGGCGTTCGCGGCGCCGCTGCTCGGCGACGACCGCGTCCGGCGCATGCTCCGGGACGCGGCGGCGGGGGAGACGGCCGTACGCACCGCCGTACTGCGCGTCCAGCCCATGGACCTGCCCGAGCCGCACCGGCCCGGCTACGCCCGGCTCGTCCAGGAGGTGTGCGCCACCGAGGACGACGACCTCGCCGGCCTCGCCCTGCGGGCACTGGCCGGGTGGATCCCCTGGGCGCCGGGCGCCCCGGCGGTCCTGGTGGCCGCGATCAGCGAGCTGGACCGCCGATCGGTCTGGCGGGGCGCCGCGTACGGTCTCACGTCCGCCGCCGCGACCGGCCCCGAAGCGGGCCTGGCCGTGGGGCAGGCACTGAAAGCCCTGGTCATCGCGGACGCGAGCGCGGAAGGGACGGCCGACGACGCGGGGACCGTACGGGATCGCCCGGCGCGTCGGCGGGCCGAGTCCCTCGTCACCGGGCTGATCACCGAGACCTGGCAGCGCCCCGACGCCGTACGCCCCGTGGCGTACGCCGCCGCCGGACTTCTCGCCGGCCACCGCGACTTCGTGCCGCAGGCCGCCGATCTCCTGGTGCACGCCCTGGATCTCGACGCCGGACCGGCGCAGCTGCGCGCCGCCCTGGTCCGGCTGGCCGGGCTGCACGACGGCCGTCCCGCCCTGGTGGTCCGTACCGCCGAAAGCCTGGAGGACCGGCTGGACTCGGCCGCCCGCCCCGGGGACACGGACGCCCTGCTCGCCCAGGCCGGGCTGCTGTGCGAGGACGGCTCTCACGCCGAGGGGCTGCTGGCCGTCACCCTCACCGACGTCGGCGGCAGGCGCACGGAATGGGCAGACCCGTGGCGCGAGATGCTGAAACAGCTGCGCCGCCACCCGGTACAGGACGTGCGTGACGCGGCCTGTGCCGTGGTGACGGCGGATTGAGAGCTGAGAGCAGGGGATCAGGCGGAGGCGGCGCGGGCTGCCATCCGGGCCTTGCGCGCGGCCAGCTTCTCGTCGAACTTGCTCGCCTCGGCGTCCAGTCCGTTCATGTACAGACCGAGCTCCTCCTGCGCCTTCAGACCCTCCGGGCCGAGCCCGTCGATCTCCAGGACCTTGAGGTAGCGCAGGACGGGCTGGAGCACGTCGTCGTGGTGGATGCGCATGTTGTAGATCTCGCCGATGGCCATCTGCGCGGCGGCGCGCTCGAAGCCGGGCATGCCGTGTCCGGGCATCCGGAAGTCGACGACGACGTCGCGCACCGACTGCATCGTCAGGTCGGGAGCGATCTCGAAGGCCGCACCCAGCAGGTTGCGGTAGAAGACCATGTGCAGGTTCTCGTCGGTCGCGATGCGCGCCAGCATGCGGTCGCAGACGGGGTCGCCCGACTGGTGGCCGGTGTTGCGGTGCGAGACGCGGGTCGCGAGCTCCTGGAAGGCGACGTACGCGACCGAGTGCAGCATCGAGTGGCGGTTGTCGGACTCGAAGCCCTCCGACATGTGCTGCATACGGAACGCTTCGAGCTTGTCGGGGTCGACGGCACGCGACGTGAGCAGGTAGTCACGCATCACGATGCCGTGCCGGCCCTCCTCGGCCGTCCAGCGGTGCACCCAGGTGCCCCAGGCGCCGTCGCGGCCGAAGAGGGAAGCGATCTCGTGGTGGTAGCTGGGGAGGTTGTCCTCGGTCAGCAGGTTGACGACGAGCGCGATCTTGCCGATGTCGGTGACCTTCGACTGCTCAGGCTCCCAGGCCTGGCCGTCGTCGAAGATGCCGGGGAAGTTGCGGCCGTCGGAGAACGGCACGTACTCGTGCGGCATCCAGTCCTTGGCGACCTTGAGATGGCGGTTGAGTTCCTTCTCCACCACCTCTTCCAGCGCGTACAGCAGTCGGGCGTCGGTCCACGCGTCCGAACTGCCGAGTTGGGGAGAGGTGATCGTCACTGGTGCTCCTGGGGACGGGGGCTGCGGGCATAAATTACCTACGGCTTCGTAGGTTACGAGACCGTAGGTTAAGGGCGTCGTAAGAGCTGAGCCAAGTCCCCGTTTGTAATGTCCCGTTACGATCTGTTATGCGTACAGGTCAGACGGCCGTATCGAGAGCCATGTCACTCAGACTACGAGCTTTGGTTCCCCTCCGTGTTCCCTGATGCATCCTCTTCATCCCTCTCGCTCACCTCATCCACGTCATTCCTCCCGAGTTCCAGCCGCCGGGTGATCCCGATCGACTCCAGGAACGGCTCGTCGTGGCTCGCCACGATCAGTGCGCCCTCGTACGACTCCAGAGCCTGTGTGAGCCGGCGCACACTCGCCATGTCCAGGTTGTTCGTCGGCTCGTCCAGCAGCAGGAGCTGCGGCGCCGGCTCGGCCAGCAGCAGCGCCGCCAGCGTCGCCCGGAACCGCTCGCCGCCCGACAGCGTCCCGGCCCGCTGATCAGCCCGCGCTCCCTTGAACAAGAAGCGTGCCAGCCGCGCCCGGATGGCGTTGTTGGTGGCCGAAGGCGCGAACTCCGCCACGTTCTCGGCCACCGTCAGCGCGTCGTCCAGTACGTCGAGCCGCTGCGGCAGAAAGCGCAGCGGCACATGCGCGAGCGCCTCACCCGAGACCGGCTCCAGCTCCCCGGTGATCGTGCGCAGCAGCGTCGTCTTGCCCGACCCGTTCCGCCCGACCAGCGCGATCCGCTCGGGACCGCGTACCTCGAACTCACCGGCGATCCCGGGCCCGTACCGCAATCGCAGATCACGCAGCGTCAGCACCCGGCGCCCCGGATGTACGGTCGTGTGCGGCAGTACGACGCTGATCTCGTCGTCGTCGCGCACCGCGTCCACCGCCCCGCTCAGCCGCTCCTTCGCCTCCGCCAGCTTCTCGGCGTGCATGATGCGGTGCTTGCCGGCCGACTCCTGCGCGGCGCGCTTGCGGAGGTTCATGACGGCCCTTGGCTCGCGCTTGTTGTCGTACATCTTCTGCCCGTACCGCTTGCGGCGGGCCAGCTTCACCTGTGCCTCGGCCAGCTCCTTCTTCTGCCGGTGTACGTCGGCCTCCGCGACCCGCACCATGCGCTCGGCCGCCTCCTGCTCGACGGCGATAGCCTCCTCGTACGCGGAGAAGTTCCCGCCGTACCAGCGGACTTCACCTTCGCGCAGCTCGGCGATCTGATCGACGCGCTCCAGCAGTTCGCGGTCGTGGCTGACCACGATCATCACGCCGGACCATGCCTCGACTGCGGCGTACAGACGCTCCCGCGCGCGGCGGTCCAGATTGTTCGTCGGCTCGTCGAGCAGGAGTACGCCGGGACGGCGCAGCAGCAGCGCGGCCAGCCGCAGCAGCACCGACTCGCCGCCCGACACCTCGCCGATGGTCCGGTCGAGGCCGATCCGGACGAGCCCGAGCTGGTCGAGGGTGGCGCGGGCGCGCTCCTCGACGTCCCAGTCGTCGCCGATGGCCGCGAAGTTCTCCTCCGTCGCCTCGCCCGCCTCGATGGCGTGCAGCGCGGCACGCGCGCCGGCGATGCCGAGGGCCTGGTCCACGCGCAGCGTGGTGTCGAGGACGAGATCCTGCGGCAGATAACCGACCTCGCCGACGACCTGGATCTTCCCGCCGGTGGGGGTGAGTTCACCGGCAGCCAGCCTCAACAGGGTGGACTTGCCCGACCCGTTGAGGCCGATGAGTCCGGTTCTGCCGGGACCGACGGCCAGTTGGAAACCGTCGAAGACGGGCGTTCCGTCGGGCCAGCCGAAGGAGAGCGCGGAGCAGCTGAGATGGGTGGGGACGGCAGACAAGGGGGCCTCCCGGTTGCTGAAGAACGAGCAAGGGCAACGGGTGGAGACACCGGGGGATGGCGTGGGTGCGGCGGAGCAGGGCCGGACGGCTCAAGTGCCGAGGTCGCACGCGGCGCGCACAGAGGAGAGAGTCAGTCTGCACGACACGGTGTCTCAAGACCTCAGACGAGCAACGTCCACTCCGATCGACGACAGCAGGGCCACGACCAAAGTACGTCGCGGCCCCTGCGTGGCCAACCGATTATTCGAGTCCGCGACCCGTCAGAGCGCGTCGCGCAGCAGTTCGGCCAGGTCGTGGTCGACATCGAGATGCAGATGCTCGCCGCCGGCGGGGACGAGCTCGTGGGTGCGTTTGAGGAAGCGGCGCAGATCCGACGTGCGGATGTGGACCATCGCGGTCCCCTCCACGGCATGGAATTCCAGCACGGTCCGCCCGTAACCGTACGGTCGCACGCGTACGTCGCCCAGGCCGGCCCGCCGGTCCGTGCCCGTGTCCAGCAGTTCACGGGCGAACGCCCAGGCCACCTCGATGCCCTCCAGGGTGGCGGCGGGCGGGAAGGCCATGCGTACGGCGAACGGGTCCTCGCTGTCGTACCGCAGGGTCGCCGGAACCGTCTCCATCCGGGGTGTGGAGGACACCAGACGGGTCTGCACGGCTTGCTCAATCACGGGAGACAAGGGCTGCTCCCTCTCACGGCTCGGGTTGATGCGTCCTGTCATAGGGACAGACGTAAGAACACGGGAATCCGTGCATGCGGGCGGGACGTGACGTGCGTCACCGTCTGGACGGTGGTGTCGCGGTGGGCTAGCTTCCAGCGCCATGAGGGGCATGGGGAAGACGCGACGAGTGGTGTCACTGGGCCTGTGTGGGGCGGCGCTGGCCGCGGCATTGTCGGCGCCGGTGTCGGCGCCGGCGCACGCGAACGTACAACCGAACGGAAACGCGCCTCGCTGGCAGCTGAAGGACACCGGCAAGAACGACGTACGTTTCCGGGGCCTGTCGGCGGTCAGCAGGAAGACCGCGTGGGTGGCGGGAGCCAAGGGCACGGTGCTGCGCACGTCTGACGGCGGCCGCACCTGGCGTGACGTCTCGCCGCCGGGGGCGGGGCAGTTGGAGTTCCGCGACATCGAGGCTTTCGACGGCCGGCGGGCGGTGGTGCTGGCGATCGGGGAGGGCGAGGTGTCCAGGGTCTTCCGTACGGCTGACGGCGGCGAGACCTGGACCGAGACCTTCCGCAACACCGACCCGAGGGCCTTCTACGACTGCGTCACCTTCTTCGACAGCCGCAACGGTCTCGCGATGAGCGACCCGGTCGATGGCAAGTACCGCATCCTGTCCACCGGCGACGGCGGCAAGTCGTGGACCGTCCTGCCGAACGCGGGCATGCCGGCTGCCGAGCCCGGTGAGGCGGCGTTCGCGGCGAGCGGCCAGTGCCTGGTCAGCGCCGGGCCGCGGGACGTATGGCTGGCCACGGGCGGCGGCGCCACGGGGCGGGTGCTGCACTCCGCCGACCGCGGCCTGACCTGGACCGCCGCGGATGCCACCATCCCGGCGGGCGACCCGGCGCGGGGCGTCTTCGGCCTCGCCTTCCGCGACCGCGACCAGGACCACGGCCTCGCGGTCGGCGGCGACTACCGCACGGGCCTGCCGTCGCCGGAGGCGGCGGCGGTAACCGCCGACGGCGGCACGACCTGGCACCGGTCGAAGACGCCACCACCGGCATACCGCTCGGGCGTGACCTGGCTGCCGCACACCAAGTCCGGCGCGCTGGCGGTCGGCCCCACGGGGACGAACCTGACGCTGGACGGCGGCCGCAACTGGCGGACGATCGACACCGGCTCGTACGACACGGTGGACTGCGCACCGGACTTCGGCTGCTGGGCATCAGGCGAAAAGGGCCGAGCGGCCCGCCTGGACTTCTGACCACCCCGCCGCCGCCTGGAGCTGGCACTCAACCGCCGGACGGGCTGGTTTCCGCACCGGCGGAGAGACCAGGCCGCCCCGCCGGTGCGGGGTGCTGCTGCGGGGTTCGGTCCTCAGCCGCTGGACCGGCTGAAATGTGAACACATGCGGACCGTTCAGGCCAAGCAGAGCCGGAGTCGCCGGGCAAGGCCAAGCAAGTCCTACCTTGCAAGGCCGCCTGCCTCGCCGGGCGAGGCAAGCCGCTTCCCGGCAGGTCGCGCATCCAGCGGCCAACGCCCTGCCTCTGGCGGGCATGGCGCAGCCCTGCTGGCGGATCAAGTCCTGGTCGGCACTATGAAGCCCGTCCGGCGATTGAGGACATAACGCCCCTAGGGCGTCCAAGGGGCCCGCTCTACGCCGGCGGCTGCTGCCGGTACGGGGCCAGCGCAGGTGCCGTCTTCGTTGCCACGAACTCCGTGATCCGGTACGCGCAAACCCCCGCCACCGTGAACGGATCCGCCGCCGCGATCTCCTCGATCCGCGCCCGGTCGTCCGCGACGGCCAGAATCACCCCGCCGTCACGCGGCTGCTTCCGCCCCGAGGCGATGAAAACCCCCGCCTCGTACTGCGCGTCCAGCCACGCCACATGCGCTTCCATCAGCTCGTCGACGCGCTCGACGGGTGCGGTGTAGGTCAACTCCAGTACGAACATGATCGCCAGGCTACCCCGTAGGCTCTGATCACTATGAAGAGCCTCCGTGCCCCCGCCGACGAAGCCGAAGCCCGGGCGATCCAGGACGAACTCCGCACCCGGGTCGTACTCGACGAGCCAGGCCCGCCCCCCGGCACCGGCCTCGTCACGGGCGTGGACGTGGCGTACGACGACGAGCGTGACATCGTCGCCGCGGCGGCCGTCGTCCTCGACGCCGCGACGCTCACCATCGTGGAAGAGGCCACGGCGGTCGGCCGCGTCGCCTTCCCCTACGTCCCCGGCCTGCTCGCCTTCCGCGAACTCCCGACGGTGCTCGCCGCCCTCGAATCCCTGACGGCGGACCCGGGCCTCGTCGTCTGCGACGGATACGGACAGGCTCACCCGCGCCGCTTCGGCCTGGCCAGCCACCTCGGCGTCGTGACGGGCCTCGCGACCATCGGCGTGGCCAAGAACCCCTTCACCTTCACCTACGAGCAGCCGGGCCCCCGCCGCGGCGCCCAGTCGCCCCTCCTCGACGAGGCGGGCGAAGAAGTGGGCCGCGCGCTGCGCACCCAGGACGGCGTGAAGCCGGTCTTCGTCTCCGTCGGCCACCGCGTGAGCCTGGACAACGCCTGCGCGCACACCCTGCGCCTCGCGCCCGGCTTCCGGCTCCCGGAGTCGACGCGCGCGGCGGACGCCCTGTGCCGCCGTGCCCTGCGGGAGGCGATTGATGCGGATTTCGGAACAACCACGTAACTGAGTATCTATACGGATGTTTGAACAGGCGCAATGGGACAAGGTGATCGTATGACTGCATACACGCGCCCTGAGCGCCTCGACCACCTCGACCACTTTGACCACTTCGACCACCCCACCCACCCCAGGCCGGCTGTCGAATCCGTAACCGTCCACCGCGCCGGCCGCCGTACGAACGTGGGCATCCTGGTCGGCGGCCTGGCCGCACTCGCGTGGACCGGCGGGATGATCTACACCATCGCGGGCTGGATCAGCGGCGGCTGAAGGCGCCTCGCCCGCGTCACTCCCGCACCGCCGCGACCCGGAACCGCACCCCCGCCGCCATCAGCCGCTCCAGCAGCGCGTCTCCCATCGCCACCGCCGTCGTCACCTGCCCCGACGTCGCCGGCAGCTCGTCGAAGGCCAGGCACAGCACCGATTCGGCCAGCATTTTCGCCGTCTCGTCGTAGCCGGGGTCGCCCCCCGACACCTCGGTGAACACCCGGCGCCCGCCGCCCTCGCCCACGAAGCGCACCGTGAACCAACTCCGGCCCCTGCGTTCCTCGTCGGGCCCCGAGCCCGCCGCGTACCGGCTCATCAGCCACGTGCGCGCCGCCGGGATCTGCGCCAGCGCGAACGCCGTCCCCACCGCCGCCACCCCGCCGACCGCGACCGGCAGCCACTTCACCGCTGCGTAGTGCCGGTAGCGGAAGTCCGGCCCGTACCGATCGAGTGCGGCCGCCGAACGGGCCACCACCTGCGGGTCGACGGTCGCCAGCGGCAGCGCCCACGTCCCCGTCTCGCGGCTGCGCCGCGGCGCACCGATCGGGGCCCGCGCCCGCCGCCCCACCAGCCTCGGCTCGGACAGCCGCCGCTCCTTCGCGGCCCGCAGCATCTGCCGCCCGCGCCCGAACGCGGTCATGGCGGAAGCGAACGTACCGCCCGAGAACATCGCGTTGGAGCGTACGAATCCGTCGACGCGCAGCGGTACGCCCTCGGGCAACTGCTTGACCGTGAAGTACACGCCGAGGTCGTGCGGGACCGAGTCGAAGCCGCAGGCGTGCACGATCCGTGCCCCCGTCTCCCGCGCCCGCGCGTCGTACGCCAGGTACATCCGGTCGACGAACTCCGGCTCGCCCGTGAGGTCCGCGTAGTCCGTGCCCGCGTCGGCGCAGGCGGCGACGAGCGCTTCGCCGTACCGGACGTACGGGCCGACGGTCGTCGCCACCACCCGCGTGCGGGCGGCCAGTTCGCGCAGCGATGCGGGGTCGGCCGCGTCGGCGTGCAGGATGGGGAGCGTCGCGCAGGCCGGATTGACGGCGATGAGCCGCTCGCGCAGCTTCTCCAGCTTCGCGGGGCTGCGCCCGGCTATCGCCCAACGGCAGTCGGCCGGTGCGTGCGCGGCCAGGTACTCCGCGGTCAGTTCCCCGACGAAGCCCGTCGCCCCGAAAAGCACGATGTCGTACGTGCGCCGAACCGTCTCGTTCATGGGGGCAGAGGGTAGCGGTGATCGCCGGTAAAAAGAACTAAGCGCTTGCTCGCCCCAAGGGCTTGTGCAGAGTGGAACACGTTCTTAGCATCATCGATGTTACATCAGTTGTGTCACAGTGCTGGGGGCTTGATGGCAGCGACAGGGAACGGCCCGCTCTCCGGAGTGCGCGTGGTGGAACTGGCGGGAATCGGCCCCGGCCCCTTCGCCGCCATGCTCCTCGCCGACCTCGGCGCCGACGTGGTCCGGGTGGACCGCCCGGGCGGCGCGGGCCTGGGCATTGATCCGGCGTACGACCTCACGAACCGCAACAAACGCTCGGTGATCGTCGACCTCAAGTCCGCCACCGGCCCGGCCCGGGTCCTCGACCTCGTCGAGCGCGCCGACGTACTCATCGAGGGCTACCGCCCCGGCGTCACCGAGCGCCTCGGCGTCGGCCCCGACGCCTGCCTGGCCCGAAATCCGCGGCTGGTGTACGGGCGGATGACGGGCTGGGGCCAGGAAGGCCCGCTCGCTCAGCGCGCCGGCCACGACATCGCGTACATCGCCCTCACCGGCACCCTCGGCATGTTCGGCAAGCCCGACGAGCCGCCCACCGTCCCCGCGAACCTCGTCGGCGACTACGCGGGCGGCTCGCTCTACCTCGTCATCGGCGTCCTCGCGGCGCTCCAGCACGCCCGTACGGAAGGCGGCGCCGGCCAGGTCGTCGACGCCGCGATCGTGGACGGCGCGGCCCATCTCGCCACGATGATCCACGGGATGGTGGCGGCCGGAGGGTGGCAGGACCGGCGCGCGTCCAACCTTCTCGACGGCGGATGTCCCTTCTACGGCAATTACGAGACATCGGACGGCCAGTACATGGCGGTGGGCGCGCTGGAGCCGCAGTTCTACGCCGAGTTCACCCGCCTCCTCGGACTCGACGAAGCCGAGGCGGACGCCCGCCACGACATGGCCCGCTGGGGCGAACTGCGCGACGTGATCGCGGCCCGCTTCAGAACGAAGACGCGCGACGAGTGGACCGCCGTCTTCGACGGCTCCGACGCCTGCGTCGCCCCTGTCCTCTCCCTGCGCGAGGCCCCCTCCCACCCTCACCTGGCCGCCCGTTCCACCTTCATCACCCACGGCGGCATCACCCAGCCCGCGCCCGCGCCGCGCTTCTCGGCCACGCCGGGGGCGGTGCGCGGCGGCCCTGCCCGGCCCGGCGCGGACACGGCCGAAGTGGCCCGCGACTGGGACGTACCAAGCATCGAGAAGGACAGCGAGAAGGACGGCGCCCAATAAGGGCTGGCTGCAGAGGCAGGAGACAGAGTTGAAGCGTCAGATCTTCACCGCGGAGCACGAGGCCTTCCGGGAGACGGTGCGCACCTTCCTGGCGAAGGAAGTGACGCCGTACTACGAACAATGGGAGACGGACGGCATCGTCAGCCGCGACGCGTGGCTGGCGGCAGGCAAGCAGGGGCTGCTCGGTCTCGCCGTACCGGAGGAGTACGGGGGCGGCGGGAACGCCGACTTCCGCTACAGCGCCGTACTGGCCGAGGAGTTCACCCGCGCGGGGGCCGCCGGGCTCGCGCTCGGCCTGCACAACGACATCATCGGCCCGTACCTCACCGGCCTCGGCACCGACGAGCAGAAGCGGCGCTGGCTGCCCGGCTTCTGCTCCGGCGAGACGATCACCGCCATCGCGATGACCGAGCCGGGCGCGGGCTCCGACCTCCAGGGCATCCGTACGACCGCCGAGGACCGGGGCGACCACTGGCTGCTCAACGGCTCGAAGACCTTCATCTCCAACGGCATCCTCGCCGACCTGGTGATCGTCGTCGCCAAAACCTCCCCCGAGGGCGGCGCCAAGGGCCTGTCCCTGCTCGTCGTGGAGCGCGGCGCCGAAGGCTTCGAGCGCGGGCGCAACCTCGACAAGATCGGCCAGAAGTCCCAGGACACCGCCGAGCTCTTCTTCAACGACGTACGCGTCCCGAAGGAGAACCTGCTCGGCGAGCTCGACGGCGCCTTCATCCACCTGATGACCAACCTGGCGCAGGAGCGCATGGGCATCGCGGTCGCCGGGATCGCCGCCGCCGAGTACCTGCTGGAGATCACCACGACGTACGTCAAGGAGCGTGAGGCGTTCGGGCGGCCGCTGTCCAAGCTCCAGCACATCCGTTTCGAGATCGCCGAGATGGCCACGGAATGCGCCGTCACGCGTACGTTCCTCGACCGCTGCATCGTCGACCACTCGAACGGCGAGCTCGACGCGGTCCATGCGTCGATGGCCAAGTGGTGGGCCACCGAACTCCAGAAGCGGGTGGCCGACCGCTGCCTGCAACTGCACGGTGGGTACGGCTACATGACGGAATACCGCGTCGCGAAGGCCTTCACCGACGGCCGTATCCAGACGATTTACGGTGGTACGACCGAGATCATGAAGGAAATCATCGGTCGCTCCCTCCTCGCCTGAACTCTCCCTGTTGTCAGGTCACTTCACGTCACGTAACCCTCGAAAGGCTGCTGTCTTGAGTACCGAAGCGTTTGTGTACGACGCGATCCGCACCCCGCGCGGCCGCGGCAAGGCCAATGGCGCCCTGCACGGCACCAAGCCGATCGACCTCGTCGTCGGCCTCATCCACGAAGTGACCCGGCGCTTCCCCGGCCTGGACCCGGCAGCCATCGACGACATCGTGCTGGGCGTCGTCGGCCCCGTCGGGGACCAGGGCTCGGACATCGCCCGTACCGCCGCGATCGCCGCCGGACTGCCGGACACGGTCGCCGGCGTACAGGAGAACCGCTTCTGTGCCTCGGGGCTGGAGGCCGTCAACCTGGCCGCCATGAAGGTACGTTCGGGCTGGGAGGACCTGGTCCTCGCGGGCGGCGTCGAGTCGATGTCACGCGTCCCGATGGGCTCGGACGGCGGCGCCTGGTTCGCCGACCCGATGACCAACTTCGAGAACGGCTTCGTCCCGCAGGGCATCGGCGCCGACCTCATCGCGACCATCGAGGGCTACTCGCGGCGTGATGTCGACGAGTACGCCGCGATGTCGCAGGAGCGGGCCGCCGCGGCCTGGAAGGACAGCCGCTTCGAGCGCTCCGTCGTGCCCGTACGGGACCGCAACGGCCTGGTCGTCCTCGACCACGACGAGCACATGCGCCCCGGTACGACGGCCGATTCGCTGGCGGCGCTGAAGCCGTCGTTCGCCGCGATCGGTGACATGGGGGGCTTCGACGCCGTCGCGCTCCAGAAGTACCACTGGGTCGAGAAGATCGACCACGTACACCACGCGGGCAACTCGTCCGGCATCGTCGACGGCGCGGCGCTCGTCGCGATCGGCACCAAGGAGGTCGGCGAGCGTTACGGCCTCACGCCCCGCGCCCGTATCGTCTCGGCGGCCGTCTCCGGCTCCGAGCCCACCATCATGCTGACGGGCCCCGCGCCCGCCACCCGCAAGGCGCTGGCCAAGGCGGGCCTGACCATCGACGACATCGACCTCGTCGAGATCAACGAGGCGTTCGCGGGCGTCGTCCTGCGCTTCGCCAAGGACATGGGGCTCTCCCTCGACAAGATCAACGTCAATGGCGGCGCCATCGCCATGGGCCACCCGCTGGGCGCCACCGGCGCGATGATCCTCGGCACCCTCGTCGACGAGCTGGAGCGGCAGGACAAGCGGTACGGCCTCGCGACGCTGTGCGTCGGCGGCGGCATGGGTATCGCCACCGTCGTCGAGCGTGTCTGACCGTCCCGTCCCCACCCCTTACGGAGAACCCACAGCATGAGCGAGTCCACCACCATCCGCTGGGAACAGGACGAGACCGGTGTCGTCACCCTCGTCCTCGACGACCCCAACCAGTCGGCCAACACCATGAACCAGGCCTTCAAATCCTCCATCGCGGCGATCGCCGACCGCGCGGAGGCCGAGAAGGACTCCATCCGCGGCATCATCTTCACCTCCGCCAAGAAGACCTTCTTCGCGGGTGGCGACCTCAAGGACATGATCAAGGTCGGTCCCGAGCACGCCCAGCAGGCCTTCGACACCGGTACGGCCATCAAGAACTCCCTGCGCCGCATCGAGACGCTGGGCAAGCCGGTCGTCGCCGCGATCAACGGCGCGGCCCTCGGCGGCGGTTACGAGATCGCCCTCGCCTGCCACCACCGTGTCGCGCTGGACGCGCCCGGCTCCAAGATCGGCCTGCCCGAGGTCACGCTCGGTCTGCTCCCGGCGGGCGGCGGCGTCACCCGTACCGTACGCCTCATGGGCATCGCCGACGCCCTGCTGAAGGTGCTGCTCCAGGGCACGCAGTACAACCCGCAGCGGGCTCTGGAGAACGGCCTGATCCACGAAGTCGCCGCCACCCGTGACGAGATGCTCGCCAAGGCGCGCGCCTTCATCGACGCCAACCCGGAATCCCAGCAGCCCTGGGACGTCAAGGGTTACAAGATCCCCGGCGGCACCCCTTCGAACCCGCGCTTCGCCGCGAACCTCCCCGCCTTCCCCGCCAACCTGAAGAAGCAGACAGCGGGCGCCCCTTACCCCGCCCCGCGCAACATCCTCGCGGCGGCCGTCGAGGGCGCGCAGGTCGACTTCGAAACGGCGCTGACCATCGAGGCCCGCTACTTCACGGAACTCGTCACGGGCCAGATCGCCAAGAACATGATCCAGGCGTTCTTCTTCGACCTCCAGGCCGTCAACTCCGGCGCCAGCCGCCCCAAGGGCATCGAGCCGCGCCCCGTCCGCAAGGTCGCCGTCCTCGGCGCCGGCATGATGGGCGCGGGCATCGCGTACTCCTGCGCGCGCGCCGGCATCGAGGTGGTCCTCAAGGACGTGACGCCCGAGGCCGCCGCCAAGGGCAAGGCGTACTCCGAGAACCTGCTCGCGAAGGCGCTTTCGCGCGGCCGTACGACCGAGGCCAAGCGGGACGTGCTGCTCGCCCTCATCACGCCGACCGCCGACGCGGCCGACCTGGCGGGCTGTGACGCCGTGATCGAGGCGGTGTTCGAGGACACGGCGCTCAAGCACAAGGTGTTCCAGGAGATCCAGGACATCATCGAGCCGGACGCGCTGCTCTGCTCCAACACCTCCACGCTCCCCATCACCGGCCTGGCGGAAGGGGTTTCCCGCCCCGTCGACTTCATCGGCCTGCACTTCTTCTCGCCCGTCGACAAGATGCCGCTCGTGGAGATCATCAAGGGCGAGCGTACGGGCGACGAGGCGCTGGCCCGCGCCTTCGACCTCGTACGCCAGATCAAGAAGACGCCGATCGTCGTGAACGACTCGCGCGGCTTCTTCACCTCGCGCGTCATCGGCCAGTTCATCAACGAGGGCGTCGCGATGGTCGGCGAGGGCATCGAGCCCGCGTCGATCGAGCAGGCGGCGGCCCAGGCCGGCTACCCGGCGAAGGTCCTCTCCCTGATGGACGAACTGACCCTCACCCTCCCGCGCAAGATCCGCAACGAGACGAAGCGGGCGATCGAGGCAGCGGGCGGCACGTGGCCGGGGCACCCGTCGGACGCGGTCATCGACCGGATGGTCGACGAGTTCGGGCGTACGGGCCGCAGCGGCGGGGCGGGCTTCTACGAGTACGGCGAGGACGGCAAGCGCACGCGCCTGTGGCCGGGGCTGCGCGAGCACTTCACGAAGCCGGGCGCGGAGATTCCCTTCACGGACATGAAGGAGCGGATGCTGTTCTCGGAGGCGCTGGACACGGTCCGCTGCTTCGAGGAGGGCGTGCTGACGTCGGTCGCCGACGCCAATATCGGCTCCATCATGGGGATCGGCTTCCCGGCCTGGACGGGCGGCGCGATCCAGTACATCAACGGGTACGAGGGCGGCCTGCCCGGCTTCGTGGCCCGCGCGCGCGAGTTGGCGACGACGTACGGCGAACGCTTCACGCCGCCGGCGCTGCTGGTGGAGAAGGCGGAGCGGGGCGAGCGCTTCAGCGACGCCTGATCCGCTGCGCGGGCCCCCAGGCCCCCGGACGGGCTGGAGGTGCTCCCGCACCCCTCCAGCCCCTCCGGCGTTTGAGGAGCGGGGTCTGGGGCAGCGCCCCAGTTCGGGAAGGGGCGGGTAGGGGAAAGCCTCGCGCAGCGGCACCCGGCACCCGCACTCGCACCGCAATCTGCACCTGCCCCGCAACCCGCGCCCCCTCACTCCGCCGTGAACGCCGCCCGCAACTCCTCCCTCAGCGACCGCTGAAACGCCGTCACCAGCGCCTGCATCACCATCGGCTGCATATGCGCCGACAGCGACTTCATCGCCTTCACATGCTCAGGATCCGACTCCCGCTCGCGGTAAGGACCCCACACCTCGTCCTTGAAAAGGTTCGTGAGCGCGTGCGCCACCGACCGGGCGTGCTCAAGCAGAATCGTCCGGGCGGCGAGGATCGTCTCGTGCGCTATCGGCACACCGAGCAGCTGTACGCCGAGCCCCAGCAGCCCGGGGTCGACACGGAACGTATCCGGCGCATCGGCCCGCTCCAGGACGTTCATCGCGGCGAGCCGGCCGATGTCCTCGTCCGAAAGCGGACGGCCCGCCCGCCGGTCGAGCTCCGCCCGAGTCGCGTCCTCCGCCGAGTCCGGCGCCCACGACGCCACCACCGCACGGTGGATCGCCAGATCGTGCGCGCTCAGGTCGGGCGGCAGCTGCTCCAGATAGCGCTCGATCGCGGCGAGCGTCATGCCGTGGTGCTGAAGCTCCTCGATGAGTGCCAGCCGGGACAGGTGGGCGGGCCCGTAGTGGCCGACGCGGCGCGGGCCGATCACGGGCGGCGGGAGCAGGCCGCGGGTGCTGTAGAAACGGACCGTACGCACCGTGACCCCGGCCCGCGCGGCCAGCTCGTCTACCGTGAGCGTCGGCTCCTCGGTGTCCGTCGTCATGACTGCGCCTCGCTTCCCAGTACTGCGCCGATACAGTGCAACAGTATTGCTGTCTCACCATTGTTGTGAAAGCGGTGCTGACACGCGGCATCGCGGTCACGGTCTACGACCACGACTGACCAGCCCGACCTCGCAGGGGTCGGGGGTCGTCCCCCCAGTGGGGAGCAGCTAGGCCCGCGGGGCGAAATGGTGGGCCAGCGGCGCATGCGGGTCCGGCGCCGACGCCTCGGGGGCGTGATCCACGTGGACCGTGGCCCCGGCCAGCCGGCCCACCGCGTGCAGCAGCGCGTGCTCCGCCGCGACCGCCACCGCGTGCGCCTGGACCACCGTCAGGCCGGGATCGACCACCACCGACGTCTCGGCGCGCAGACTGTGGCCCAGCCACCGCATGCGGACGGCGCCCACCGCCCGTACGCCCTCGACATGGGACAGCGCGTGCTCGGCCTCGTCCACCAGAGCCGGATCCACCGCGTCCATCAGCCGTTGCCAGATCTCCCGGGCCGCGCCACGCAGCACCAGCACGATCGCGGCCGTGATCAGCAGCCCGATCAGGGGGTCGGCGTAACGCCAGCCGAGCGCGGAGCCGCCCGCGCCCAGCAGCACGGCGAGGGAGGTGAATCCGTCGGTGCGGGCGTGCAGCCCGTCGGCGACCAGCGCGGCGGAGCCGATCTTCCTGCCGGTCCGGATACGGGCCCGCGCCACCCACTCATTGCCCGCGAAGCCGATCAGGCCGGCCGCGGCGACCGCAGGGAGGTGGCTGACCTCCTGCGGATCGAAAAGGCGCCGCACCGCCTCGTACCCCGCGAACACGGCCGAGGCGGCGATCACCAGCACCACGAACACGCCCGCCAGATCCTCGGCCCGCCCAAAACCGTAGGTGTAGCGGCGGGTCGCCGCGCGCCGCCCCAGCAGGAAGGCGACGGCGAGGGGCAGCGCGGTCAGGGCGTCGGTGGCGTTGTGGACGGTGTCGCCGAGCAGCGCGACCGAACCGGACAGCGCGGCGACGACCGCCTGGGCGGCGGTGGTCGCCGCGAGGACCGCGAAGGAGAACCAGAGTGTCCGCAGCCCGGCCGCCGACCCTTCGAGCGCGGAGTCGATCCGGTCCTGATGCCCATGGTGATGGTGTCCGTGTACGTGTCCGTGACCCGTCATGTTCACCACCGTGGCACACCGACTCCCCTGCAGCCACTGCCGAACCCCCGCGTCAGCGGCCGCTCGCCACCACCGGGTAGTGGTCGCTCAGATTCGTGTACGTGTACTGCTTGCCCCAGCTGGAGACGGTCCAGGGCGCGCTCTGCTCCTTGATCACCTCGTTCGTCCAGCCGGCCGGTTTGACGTGCCCGGCGCGGTGCAGGACGTAGTCGAGGTCTTCGCGCGGGTCGTTCGGGTAGCGCTCGGAGGCGATCGAGTTGTCGGCGGTGTCGAACGAGTACGGGTGGCCGGTGCGCGCGTCGTCGCCGGTCAGGCCGCCGTCGGCGAGCATCGTGGCGTACTCGGGGCTGTGCGAGTCGACGTTGAAGTCGCCCGCGACGATGACCTGCTCGGAGGCGGGGATGTTCTTGCCGTCGAGGAAGGCGTCGATCGCCTTGAACTGCCGGCTGCGCATCTGGGCGGCCTCGCCCGCGCCGCAGCCCGGGTCGGTGGACTGGGCGTGGGTGCCGACGACATGGACCTTGGTGCCGTTCACGTCGAGCACGGCGTACACGAAGCCCTTGTTGGAGTACCAGTCGGCGCCGCACGCGTCCTTGTAGACGTACTGCTCCTTGCGGACGACCGGCCACTTGCTGAGCACCGCGACCCCGCCGTCCTCGGGCGTCGTGGTGGAGTACGAGCCGCCGGTCGCGTCCCAGCCGGTCTTGCCGCGGCCCATCACCGGCGTCTGGTGCGGGTACTGCGCCGCGGCGTTGCTCTTCAGCGCGTCGGAGGCACTGTTGTCGAAGGCTTCCTGGACGACGACCACGTCGTTGCCCTGGAAGAAGGAGGCCGCCGGTATGGCCTTCGCGCGGTGGTCCTGGCCCCAGTTGGGGTAAAGGTTTTTGCTGAAAAGGAAGGCATTGTAAGACAGCACCTTCAGCGACGGCACCTCGCCGGAGGCAGCGGCGGAGGAGGACGGGGCCGTCGCGGCGAGTGCGGCGGCCGCCAGTACGGTGGCCAGGGCGGCGCCAGAGGTGCGGCGGAGCACGGAGTGCGGCACTGGGACTCCTGTTTCGAGTGGGGGGTAAGGCTCGGCGCGGCACATCAAACCAGCCCTAGTTACCTTCCGGTAGCCATTGGACGGCGAATGTCTTGCAGAAGGCACACGGTCTCCCCAACTCCCGCTGGCCGAGGGGCGTGAGCGGCAGGCCGAGGACCTGCGCGGGAGCCGGTCGGCCGCGTTCTCGGCGACCCCGGCCGCCGATCACCGACCACCGGCCGCCGGCCGTAGCCTGGAGGCATGAAGATCAGTGAGCAGGACCCCGCCCCGCCCCCTCCCGGCGGTGTCCTGTGGTCGGTCGCCGGTGACGTGCGCGGGCTGCTCATGCTGCCCGCCGCGCTCACCCTCCAGGTCGCCCGCCCGGCCGTCGGCGCGGGTGTCGACCAGCACTCCGTCTTCCGTACGGACCCGTGGGGTCGCGGCGAGCGGTCGCTGCGCTCCGTGCAGCTGTGGGTGTACGGGGGAGAGGCGGGCGTCGAGGAGGGCCGCAGGCTCCGGCAGCTCCACAAGAGCATCCAGGGCACCGACGCGCACGGCCGCCCGTACCACGCGCTCGACCCGGCCCACTATTCCTGGGTCCACGCCACCGGCTTCCCCTGCTACCAGCACGCACTGCGCTATCTCTGCCGGCGGCCGCTGACCGAGGCGCAGGAGCGGCAGCTGTACGCCGAGTGGCTCCAGGTCGGCCGGATCCTCGGCATCAACGACCGGGACATGCCGCAGACCGTCGAGGAGTTCTGGCCGTACTTCCGCAAGATGCTGGCCGAGGAGCTGGAACCGACCGTGGTGGTACGGGAACTGATCGCCACCGACAGCCCGGTTCCCGCCCCCGACCGCGGCCCGCTGCCGGTACGTCTCGTCCTGCGCGCCCTGTGGCCCGTTCTGCTGCCGCCGCTGGCCCGCTTCAGGGCGTTCGTGACCATCGGCTACATGCCGCCCGACGCGCGGGAGGCACTGGGGCTGGACTGGAGCGACGTACAGGAACGCAGGCTGCGCCGGTTCAGCCGCGTCGTACGCACCCTGGTTCCGCTGCTGCCCGAGCGGCTGCGCTATCTGCCCCTGGCGCGCGAGGCCAGGGCGCGGCACCGGGACCAGGCTTCCCAAAACTGACTGAGAGCGCTCTCGGAAATCTCCTCGCAGCATGCTCCCGCGCGCCTTCTCCGTCAACAGTTGAACGCACCGCGGTCAGGCCGTGCCCCAACTGCCGTCCGTGTCACATGTATTGACACTTCCATTTCAGGAGTTTTACGTTCCCTGATATCTGAGAGCGCTCTCGGACGCCCTTCCCCCACGACTCCGAGGTGCCGTCCATGCCAGCTCCTCCGTTCAGAACCGCGTCCGCACTGGTCCTCGTCTCCGCCCTGGCCGCCCTCGGCCTCGGCTCCGCCGCCTCACCCGCGACCGCCGCCACCATCCCCGTCGGGTCGGGCAGTTACTCCGATGTACGCCCCGCCGGAACCTCAGGCCCCACCACCAACACCGGCACACCCGTCACCCCCAAACTCACCCCCGCCGCGAAGGACAAGCCGCTCCCCACCAACGACTGGTGGTCCTCCCTCGCCTTCCAGCGATACGGTGACAACCCGCACTCCACCCCCATGTACGGGCACCCGCTCACCTACCAGGCCACCGCCGCAGGCCTCGAAGTCGGCTATCCCACAACCCCAGCGGTCGTCGGCGAGGGGCGGCAGTACGAGTACGCCCACAAGCGCGACCTCACGCTCGGCCTGACCGGCCTCAACTCGCCCGACACCAAGGCCGACAACTGGTCCGACTGGACCGTCACCCCGTACTGGTCCGACGGCGCCCGCACCCTGCGCACGACCATCGGTCACGGCCTGCCCTTCGTGTACGCCAAGGGCTCGGGCGCCGGCGCCCAGATCACCACGGCGGCGGCCCCCGCCGTCTTCGCCGACCAGGGCAACGTCCTCGGCATCACCGTCGCCGGCCACCACTACGCCCTGTTCGCCCCCACCGGCAGTGACTGGAACATCGCCGGATCCACGCTCACCGCCGGCCTCGGCGCCAAGGACTACTTCTCGCTCGCCGTGCTGCCCTCCACCGACGCCCTCACGACGTACAAGAAGTACGCGTACAGCTTCGTCACCGGCTCGAAGGCGAGCTGGAGCACCACCGGCGGCACGGTGAAGGCGACGTACTCCCTCACCACCGAGGCGAAAGAGGGCAGCGAGACCGGCACGCTCCAGGCCCTCTACCGCCACCAGTGGCTGCACACCGCCGACCCGCTCACCCCGTACACGTACATCTCACCGCGCGGCACGATGAAGGTCCGCGAGGGTACCTCCTTCACCACCAGCCGGCGCGCTTCCGGCGTGCTGCCCGCCCTGCCGCAGTCGAACGGGGTCGACAAGGCCAGGCTCAGGGGCTACCTGACCGAGGCCGCGAACGCCGCCGACCCCTTCTCCGGCGCCACCGACACCTACTGGACCGGCAAAGCGCTGGGCCGCCTCGCCCAGCTCGTACCCCTCGCCGACCACATCGGTGAGACCGCCGTCCGCGACAAGCTCCTCGGCCTGATGAAGGGGCGCCTCCAGGACTGGTTCACGGCGGGCGGAGCCAACGAATTCTCGTACGACAGGACCTGGAAGACGCTGACCGGCTATCCGGCGTCGTACGGCAGCGACACCGAGCTCAACGACCACCACTTCCACTACAGCTACTACGTCTACGCGGCCGCGATCGTCGCCCAGTACGACCCGGCCTGGGCCGCCGACTCCGCGTGGGGCGGCATGGTGAAGACGCTGATCCGCGACGCCGCCAACCCCAGCCGCACCGACACCGCCTTCCCCTTCCTGCGCGGCTTCGACGTGTACGCCGGCCACAGCTGGGCCTCCGGCCACCAGGGCTTCGCGGCGGGCAACAACCAGGAGTCGTCCTCGGAGTCCACCAACCTCAGCGCCGGCCTGGTGCTCTGGGGCGCGGCAACAGGCGACTCGGCACTCCGCGACCTCGGCACGTACCTCCTGACAACCGAGTCCGAGGCGATCGCCCAGTACTGGTTCGACGCCGACGAGCAGGTCTTCCCGTCCTCCTTCGGCCACGACACCGTCGGCATGGTGTGGGGCAGCGGCGGGGCGTACGCCACTTGGTGGACCGCCAACCCCGAGGAGATCCACGGCATCAACGTCCTTCCCGTAACCGGCGGTTCACTGCACCTGGGCGGCGAGAAGGCCGCCATCCGGCGCAACCTCGCCGAGATGGAACGCGAGAACGGCGGACCCGCCGTCGAATGGCGCGACATCCTCTGGGAGTTCCAGTCGCTGGCCGACCCGGCCGCCGCCAAGGCCAAATGGGACGCGGGGAACGCCGCTTACACCCCCGAGCAGGGTGAGTCCAAGGCACACACCTACCACTGGATCAACACCCTCGACACGCTCGGCGCCCCCGACGCGACGGTGAGCGGTGACATCCCGACGTCGGCCGTCTTCACCAAGGGGACGGTACGAACGTACGCCGCCCACAACCACACCTCCACCACCCGCACCGTGACCTTCTCGGACGGCGGGAAGCTCACCGTCCCCGCCCGCTCGACCGCCACGGGCACCGGCACGGGCGGCACCGACCCCGACCCCGAACCCCCCACCGGCAACACCTTCCAACTGCGCACAGGCGGCGCGCTCACCACCACCACAGGGACCACCGCCACCACCGACACCATCGCCTCGGCGGGCGGCGCCAACCACGACGGCACCCCGCACCAGCCGCTGACGTACACGGTCAAGGGGGTCAACGGCACGCTCAAGTCCGGTACGCCGACCACCTTCCGCCTTCAGCTCGACGCGGGCACGACGGTCGGTCTCGGCCAGCAGGCCCGGGTCAGCTACGACCTGACGGGCGACGGCACGTACGACCGGACGGAGACGTACCAGTACTTCGCTACCGACCCGGTGGCGGGCTGGGAGCAGTACACCCAGGCGCGCGGTCTCAAGTCGGCGACCGGCACGCCCGGCGACCTCAAGGGCGGCACCGTACGCCTCGAAGTGTGGAGCGCCATCGGCAACGGCACAGCCCAGCTCCGCACCGGAACGGGCGATTCGGTACTGGTGATTCCCTACCAGTAACGGAACGCACCGAACGCACCCCCACCGGCGGCGGGCCCCGGCCGATCAGGCCGAGGCCCGCCGCACCAGCTCGGTAGGCATGATCACCGAGGCCGGCGCGTCCCCTGCTCCAGCCACCTCGCTGCTCAGGACCCGCATCAGCAGCCGGACCATCAGCCGGCCCATGCCCTCGATGTCCTGGCGGACCGTGGTCAGCGCGGGATCCGCCGACTCGGCAACGCTCGCCATGTCGTCGAAGCCGACGAACGCGACGTCCTCCGGTACCCGCCGCCCCCTCTCCCGCAGGACCCGCAGCGCGCCCGCCGCCATGAGGTCGTTGGCGGCGAAGACGGCATCCAGGTCCGGCCGGCGCGCGAGCAGTTCCGCCATGGCGCGCCCACCGCTGTCCATGGTGAAGTCACCCTGCGCGGTCAGTGCGGGATCGGCGTCGAACAGTACGTCGCGGTAGCCGTCGGCGCGGTCGGTGGCGGAGGTCTGGTCGCGGGGGCCCGCGATGTGCGCGATACGCTCCCGGCCCAGGCCGACGAGATGGCGTACGGCCGCCCGGGCGCCGCCCCGGTTGTCGCAGTCGACGTACGGCACGGCGGCCGACCCGCCGCCGGGCCGGCCGCCGAAGACGGCCGGGACCTTGGTGCCGCGGATGAGGGCGGGCAGTCCGTCGTCGTTGTGCAGCGAGAAGGCGAGCGCGCCGTCGACGTGGCCGCCGCCGAGGTAGCGGGCGATCCGGTCGTAGTCGCCCGGCCCCTCCACCCACAGCAGCACCAACTGGGCGTCGTTCGCCGTGAGTTCCCTGCTGATGCCGCGCACCTGCTGCTCGAAGAAGGGGTCCGAGAAGATCCTGAACTCCGGCTCCGCAATGACCACGGCGACCGCGCCGCTCTGGCGCGTGACGAGGGACCTCGCCGCGTGATTCGGGACGTACCCCAACTCCTCGACCGCCTCGCGCACCTTGTCGGCCAGGGGCTGCCGCACGCCCGCGCCGCCGTTGACGACACGGGAGGCCGTGGCCCGGGAGACTCCGGCGCGGGCGGCGACGGCTTCGAGAGTGGGGCGGGAACCGGCGGGCTGCTCGGGCAAGACGGGCGCTCCTCGGCGGCTCGGGACGGCAGCGGGGGAGAGGGCTGCCGAGACGGAGAATATCCGCGGCCAGGCCGTCGTGAGAGCGCTTTCAGCCCACTCACGACAACGTCGCCGTCCCCTCGCGAGGGGACGGCGACGCGGCGTACGACCGGTCAGTGGTGGTCGTGCTGGTGGATGGTGTTCGTCGCGGCGATCTTCTTCCACGACTTGGGCTGCACGGGCTTCGCACCTTCATCGGCGCCCGAGCGGGCGGTCCGCGACTCGACAGCCGACGGAGCACCCGGCTTCGACGGCTGGTACAGCCAGGTGTCGAAGAGCGCGGCGAGTGGCTTGCCCGAGACGCTCTCGGCGTACTTCACGAAGTCGGCCACACTCGCGTTGCCGTGGGCGAACTTGGCCGGCCACCCCTTCAGGATCTTGAAGAAGTCCTCGTCGCCGACCTCGTTGCGCAGCGCCTGCACGGCCAGCGCGCCCCGGTCGTACACGGCGATGTGGAACTGGTTGTCCGGCCCCGGGTCACCCGGCTTGACCGTCCAGAAGGGGTCGTCGGCCGCACGCGTCTCGTACACGTAGTCCGCGAGTTCCTGCGTCGTGCCCTCGCCCTCCTTCTCGGACCACAGCCACTGGCTGTAGCGGGCGAAGCCTTCGTTGATCCAGATGTCCTTCCAGCCCTTGACGGCGACGCTGTCGCCGTACCACTGGTGGGCCAGCTCATGGACGACGAGCGAGACATTCGCGCCGTTGGCGAACTGCCGCGGACTGTAGAACGGCCGGGTCTGAGTCTCCAGCGCAAAACCACTCGTCACGTTCGGGACGTAACCGCCGAGCGCGTTGAAGGGGTACGGGCCGAAGACCTCGGTCAGGTACTCGGCGACCTCGGCGGTCCGCTCGATGCTGGCGCGCGCGGCCCCGGCGTTGTCGCCGAGGTCCTTGCTGTAGGCGTTGAGCACGGGCAGCCCGTCCGCCGTCTTGTCCGTCGTGATGTCGAACTTCCCGACCGCGAGCGTGGCGAGATAGCTGGCCTGCGGCTTGTTCGAGCGCCAGTTGTAGCGGGTCCACCCCAGCTTCGAGCTCTGCGACTGGAGTACGCCGTTGCTGATGGCCTGCGTTCCGTCCGGCACGAGGACGGAGACGTCGTACGTCGCCTTGTCCAGCGGGTGGTCGTTGCTCGGGAACCACCAGACGGCCGAGTCGGGCTCCTGGGCGGCGACGCCGCCGTCCGGCGTACGGTGCCAGGCGGTGTAGCCGCCGATCTTCAGCTCGGAGGGCTTCCCGGCGTACCGCACGACGACCGAGACGGCCCGGCCCTTCTCCAGCGGTGCGACCGGAGTGACGACCAGCTCCTGATCCCCCTCCTTGGCGAACTTCGCCTTCTTCCCATTGACCCGCACCTCACTCACGCCGAGACCGAAGTCGAGGTTGAAGCGCGAGAGGTTCTGCGTGGTGGTGGCGAGGATCGTCGCCGTGCCCTCCAGCAGGTCGGTCGTGGGCTGGTACTTGAGGCGGAGGTCGTAATGCGCAACGTCGTATCCGCCGTTGCCACTGGCCGGGTAGTAGCTGTCGCCGATCCCCGGCGCGCCAGGACCAAAATTTGCTGCCGATGCCGGGATCGCCAGTAAGAGCGAGGCAGCCAGCGCGCCCGGGACGATCAGTCTGCGGTGCACGGATACTCCAAGTCGTCAGTCCGAAGGATCTGTTGGCAGCCTATTCAGCCCCAGTGCCACCAGTCATGTCCATGGTCGCTGCTGTCACACAACTGCCACCCGGCCGACACGCAGACCACTCCTGCCCTCTTTTGCACGGGAGTTGACCGGAGTACCTTCCGCCCATGCCGATACCTGCGCGGGGATCCCGCTTGAAGTGGCGAAGGCTCATTCCGGCGACCACGGCTGCCCTGGTGGCCGTCATGCTGACCCCGGCGGGCGCCCAGGGCGCCGCGACCGGTCAAGCCGAGAGCAGACCGGTCTACTCCTACGACAACGCCATCCGCGAAGCCGTATGGGTCGACACCAGAATGGACGGCGACGGCGACGGGAAGAGCGACCGCGTCGCCGTCGACATAGTCCGCCCCAGGGAACCGGCCGCACAGGGCCGGAAAATACCCGTCATCATGGACGCCAGCCCGTACTACTCCTGCTGCGGGCGCGGCAACGAGAGCCAGAAGAAGACGTACGACGCGGACGGCAACCCTGTCCAGTTCCCGCTCTACTACGACAACTACTTCGTGCCCCGCGGCTACGCCTTCGTCGCCGTGGACCTCGCCGGCACCAACCGCTCCGACGGCTGCGTGGACGTGGGCGGCCACTCCGACATCCAGTCGGCCAAGGCAGTCGTCGACTGGCTGAACGGCCGCGGCAAGGCGTACACCAGCCGCACCGGCACCAACCGCAGCAAGGCCGCCTGGTCGACCGGGAACACCGGCATGATCGGCAAGAGTTACGACGGCACCATAGCCAACGGTGTAGCGGCGACCGGCGTCGAGGGCCTCAAGACGATCGTCCCGATCGGCGCGATCTCCTCCTGGTACGACTACTACTTCGCCCAGGGCGCCCCGCTCTACGACAGCGGCCCCGAGTGGCTCTCCAACTACGTGGAAAGCCCCGACGCCCGCACCCGCTGCCAGGCAGTCCAGAAGCGCCTGGTCGACGAGGCCCCGCGCAACGGCGACTTCACACCCCTGTGGGCCGAGCGCGACTACGTACCCAACGCGGACAAGACGAAGGCCAGCGTCTTCCTCATCCACGGCATGCAGGACCTCAACGTCCGCGCCAAGCACTTCGGCCAGTGGTGGGACGCCCTCGCCGACGCGGGCGTAGACCGCAAGATCTGGCTCTCCCAGACCGGCCACGTCGACCCGTTCGACTTCCGCCGCGGCAATGGGGTCTCCCCTGCTCGAGCGGAGCCGAGAGCTTGGGGATGGGTCAAGACCCTCCACCGCTGGTTCGACCACGAACTCCTCGGCTACGACAACGGCATCGACCGCGAGCCGATGGCCGACATCGAGCGTGCCCCCGACCAGTGGTCCACCGACAAGGTCTGGCCGCCCCGCTCCACCGACGCCACCACCTTGCGCCCCGGCAAGGGGTCCGCGCCCGGCGTCGGCACCCTCTCCCTGAAGCCCGCCGCTCCCGGCGCCATGGAGACCTTCACCGACGACCCCAAGCTGAGCGAGAGCGACTGGGCCGCGCAGATCGACAAATCAACTCCAGCCAAGGCCGGCTTCACCACCAAGCCGCTGACCCGCGACCTGCGCCTCTCGGGCTCCTCCAAGGTGACCATCACCGCGACACCCTCCACCTCCACCGCGCACCTCTCAGCAGTCCTGGTCGACCTCGGCCCCGACACGATCCGCGACTACACCGCCGCGGGCGAAGGCATCACGACCCTCCCCAACCGCACCTGCTGGGGTCCGAGCACCACCGGTGACAGCTCCTGCTTCAAGGAGACGAAGGCCCGTACCGCGAACGTCGACTACACCGTCTTCAGCCGCGGCTGGGCCGACCTCGGAACCCACGCAGACCCGGACCGCGGCCGCCCGCTCACCCCGGGCAAGCGGTACACGATCACCCTGGACCTCCACGCGAGCGACCACGTCGTCCCCGCCGGACACCGTCTCGCGCTGATCGTCGGCGGCACCGACGCGGGCCTCATCGACCCGCCCTCCACCACCCCGACCCTCGGCATCGACCTTTCCCGTACGGCCGCGGAGCTGCCCATAGCAGGCGGCGCGCAGGCCTTCGCCCGAGCGACAACCGGTTCGTCGTACGCCGCCACACCGGGCGCCCGCCTCGACGGCGTGGCCGAGCCGCGTGACATCCGCCCGATTCCGGGAGCCACCCGCTGATGCACCGGCGTATCCGCGCACTCGTCATCGGCGCCGCGGCAGCGGCCCTGGCCGCACCCGCCACGACAACCGCCCAGGCGTCGCCGGCCCCACCCCGTACCGGCTTCGAGTCGAGCAACGGCGCCCGCTGGACAACCCAGGCCGAGGAACAAAGCTTCCTGAGCACAGTCGACCGCGCGAGCGACAACATCACACAATCCACCATCGGCACCACGAACCAGAACCGCCCGATCCAACTGGTACGCATAGGAACTCAGCGGCACCCTGCCACCACCATGCTGCTGATCTGCTCCCAGCACGGCGACGAACCGTCAGGCCGCGAAGCCTGCCTGACGACCATTCGGGACCTCGCGTACGCCAAGGACAAGAAGACCCTCGACTTCCTCGCCCGCACCACGGTCCTCGTCATCCCCACCGCCAACCCCGACGGCCGTGCGGCGGACACCCGTACCAACTCCGACAAGGTCGACATCAACCGTGACCACATCGCCCTGAAGACCGCCGAGGCCAGGGCGATGGCCGCGGTCATCCGCGACCACAAACCGGAGATCATCTACGACCTGCACGAGTACGGCGGCACCTCGCCGTACTACGACAAGGACCTCCTCTCCCTCTGGCCCCGCAACCCCAACACGCACCACCACCTGCACGCCGAGGCCCACACCCTCTCCGAGTCCTATGTACGCCCCCACGCCGAGGACGCCGGCTTCAGCAGCGGCATCTACGGCATCTGGACGGATCCCGTAACAAACGAGCCGGTCAAACAGGTGGCGGGCGACGGCCAGGAGCGCATCCTGCGCAACACGGCCGGGATCAAGCACTCGGCAGGCCTCCTGGTGGAAACCCGAGTAGACCCCCTGACCGCCGACGAAAGAAACAACCCGGCCCTGAACAACAAACGCCGAGTAGACACCCAACTAGCAGCCCTCACCGGCGCGTTCACGTTCACCGACGAGCGCAGAGGCCGCCTCAAGACCGCCACCACCCAAGCGCGCCACGCGGGCTTCGCGGACCGAGGCCCCATCCACCTCGGCGGCGCCGACAACGACCCGCCCGACCCCGCCGAGACAATCGACAATCCCCCCTGCGGCTACCACCTCTCCCCGGCGCAGTACGCGGACATCGCAGACGAACTGGCACTGCACGGCATCGTCTCCCACCCCCGCACCACAGGCGCCTACGTACCACTGCGCCAGTCCCAGCGCGCACTCGCCGCCCTCCTGCTCGACGACCGTGCGGCGTACCACCTCACAACCGGGAGGCCCGACACCACCTGTTAGACAGTTCTGACGTGCAACACATGTGGTAGGGGGTACGGGAGAGCGAAATCAGGCTCCCGCGAATTCCTGAAAGGTGCCCCTGTGTCGCACGAACAGAAACCGGCTCAACGGCTTCGGCTGCCGGTGAGGGCGGCTCTCCCGGGCCGCCACCCGCACGAGGACGAGACGCCCCAGACCGACCGGGTGGTGTTCGGCGTAACGGCCGTACTCACCGTGGCCTTCGTGGTCTGGGGCTCCGTCTTCACCGAGACGCTGGAGAGCGTCTCCGACAAGATGCTGAGCGGCCTGATGCACAACGGCGGCTGGGCCTTCGTCCTGGCCGCCTCCGGCTTTGTCGTCTTCGCTCTCTGGCTGGCCATCAGCCGTTACGGCAGGATCCCGCTCGGCCAGGAGCACGAGGGACCCGAATTCCGTACCGTCTCCTGGGTCGCGATGATGTTCAGCGCGGGCATGGGCATCGGCCTGATGTTCTACGGCGTCAGCGAGCCGCTCGCGCACTACACCACCCCGCCTCCGGGCACCGACCCCGCCGACTCGGCGGACGCCATGCAGACAGCCCTGGCCACCACCCTCTTCCACTGGACCCTCCACCCGTGGGCGATCTACGCGGTCGTCGGCCTGGCCATCGCGTACAGCACCTTCCGGCGCCGCAGGCGGCAGACCATCAGCGCCGTGTTCGTGCCGCTGATCGGCAAGAAGCGCGCCGACGGCGCACCCGGCCGGGTGATCGACATCCTCGCGATCTTCGCCACCCTCTTCGGCTCCGCGACCTCCCTCGGCCTCGGCGCCCTGCAGATCGGCAGCGGATTCCGGGAACTGGGCTGGATGGAGAAAGCCGGCACCGGACTCCTGATCTCCATCATCGGAGTCCTCACCGTCGCCTTCGTCTTCTCGGCCGTCACCGGTGTCGAAAAGGGCATCCAGTGGCTCTCGAACACCAATATGGTCCTGGCGGTCGTCCTCGCCCTCTTCGTCTTCATCGCCGGCCCGACGATTCTCGTACTGGACCTGCTCCCCACCTCCCTCGCCGCCTACATCGACGAAATCCCCCAGCTCGCCGGGCGTACCGAGGCGGCGACCGGTGGCGGCGAAGTCTCGGAATGGCTGAGCAGCTGGACGGTCTTCTACTGGGCGTGGTGGATCTCCTGGACGCCGTTCGTCGGCATGTTCATCGCGCGCATCAGCCGCGGGCGTACGATCCGTCAGTTCGTGGGCGGCGTCATCCTGGTCCCCAGCAGCGTCAGCCTGGTCTGGTTCGCCGTCTTCGGCGGTACGGCGATGAAGCTCCAGGAGCGCGGACAGCTAGCCAAGGAGGCGACACCCGAGGGTCAGCTCTTCGGCGTACTCCAGGAGTTCCCCATCGCCAGCGTGATGAGCCTCCTGGTCATGGTCCTGGTCGGCATCTTCTTCATCTCCGGGGCAGACGCCGCCTCGATCGTCATGGGCACGCTCTCCCAGCGAGGCACCTTCGAACCGGCCAGGTTCGTAGTCATCTTCTGGGGCGTGGTGACCGGCGCGGTCGCAGCCGTGATGCTGCTGGTCGGCGACGGCAAGGGAGACGCGCTGGCCGGTCTCCAGAACCTCACCATCCTCGTCGCGGCACCCTTCGTGCTCGTCATGGTGGGCATGTGCCTGGCCCTCATGCGCGACCTGCGCCAGGACCCGCTGATCGTCCGCGGTGAGATCGCCGAGGAGGCCGTGGAGAGCGCTGTGATCGCGGGCCACGAGAAGTACGCCGGCGAATTCGAGATCCGCATCGGCCCGGGCCCGGAGGCCGACGCCACCCCGGGCGAGGAAGACGAGCGCAAGAAGAACCCCTGAGGGAACGCCCCCGGCACCGTTTCGCGTTCCGCGGTGCCGCCCCGACGCGGCACCGATCCCAGCGCCCCGGGAGGGCCAGCCCGGCACCGTTTCGCGTTCCGAGGTGGCGGGAGGGGACGTGTCGGGGCGCTCCCCGCAGGGTGTCGAACGCAACCACCGCGAACGAAGACGGAGTACCCGAACGTTCGGCAC
>NZ_JAGGPA010000043.1 GCF_018614035.1 Streptomyces sp. ISL-96 | reverse complement strand
CACTGGACTTGAAATCTTCCGCAGCGAAAGACGTCCGCCCGCTCCTGGAAGCCCATGGTGTTCACCTCACCGCCTCAACAGCCCGTTTCCACACACGGGAAGACGTCGCCAGGTTCCTCGACCCCGACAAAACCAAGATCAAACCGGCGTGTTGATTTCCGGCAAGCCCTAACGCGCCGTCACTCAATTTCGATCTTGGGATCCAGATTGTGAGACTGTCGCGCTCGGGTGACCTTCACAACAGCCTGTCCCGCATGGATCATACTTTCCTCCTTGTACGATTAGGCGTAGACAGTGTGTGTCGGCCGACCGCCGCGCACCTCAAGCACAAGCTCCTGGCTACTAGCGCCTCGCGGGCTGGCAGTGAACACCTCAGTGACATTTCGATGGAGCGACGATGCGTTGGCGTAGAGACCCTTCACGGCGCGCCCTCGTGAAAGAATGTGAGAGCCTGCTCGCCGATCTCCCTATCCCCGCTCCTTTCAGCGTCGAGGCGCTGGTGCGGAATATGGAGGGCGCGTTGGGGCGCCAGATTCGGCTAGTGCCACTGGATGACACCGACGGGGGCCTGGGTACGGCATGCGGTCTCCGGGTCAAAGCGCCGGAGTTCACGATCATTCTCTATCGCCGCCGTTCAAGCCGCAATCAAACCGAGCACATCATTCTCCATGAGCTCGCGCACGAGTGGCTGAACCACGGTACCTCCCTGACGGATGCAGAGATCGAGCGATACGTCCCTGAGCGCATTCGTCAGGAAGTCCTTCGACGTTTCCCGTCGGCCCTGATTCAAGGGCGCGTAGATTTTGGAAGCTCCGAGGAAAAGCAGGCCGAGCTTTCGGCTTCATTGATAAAGCGGCTGGCGCGCCGTCAGTCGTTCACGGGAGATGACATGGTCAGCCTCCTGGAGCATTCACTTGCTCACCCGGTCGCTGCTCCACCGCGGCGCCGACTCTAGCCGCGATCGACTGGCGACCACTGAGGCACAGTTCCCGGCCTTACGACTTCCGCCACATCGCGCAGTCCACCTATTGGCAATTAAGGCTGCGGCCGACTGACCTTCCGGGCCGGCGAAACGTGCAGCCGGCGCAGATACCCACTGGTTCCGTGTTCGACTACATCAAATACCTTACTGCGGCTGTGATGACCCTCATCGCCGTATGGCGGTTTCCTGCGGTTCGGTACGCCGACGCTCACCGCCGGGCACTCTGGGGCGGCTATGCGGGATTCGCCGTAGCTCTCTGGCTCTACACGCCAGCAGCGATGGATGCGGTGGATCGCATCCCTGTAGTGGACCTGAGCGCCCTCCTCAGGCACTTTGCCAGTACCGCAGCGATCATCGCGGCCCTGACCTACGTCGCCACCAGCTACGGGAAGAGCTCGGAGACAGTCGTACCCCGGCACGTAGCGGTCTCCCGCTGGATCGCCCGCGCGTCCTACGGGACGGGAGCGATAGGCGTCATTCTGCTTACGGTCCTATTTTTCACCGTGGTGGACCGCGACCAGCCGAGCCAAAACTTCCTCATTGACCACGCTGGGCAATGGGGGGTCGCGGTCTACATGACCGTGTTCTACTTCTTCCCGCTCATCACGACCGCAGTTTGCGGCTACCAGTGGACGAGGGCGGCGCGACGGGTCGAGAACACGAGCATGCGTGTTGGGCTGGGTTTGATGGGGATTTCAATGTGGATGGGGCTGACCCACACATTGGCGCGTATCACCATCCTTTGGGCTGCGGTCGCGTTCCCTCTAAGCCCCGCCACGGTCCGGCTCCTTGTAGACGCCACAGCGATATGGATGAACCTGCTCTTCCTGATCGTTGCCGTAGGTGCGAGCATTCCCACCACCCGCGCGGCGGCGGCCCGGTGGAGAACTTGGCGCACCCTGTATAGGACTTACCCGCTCTGGTTTGACCTGGTGGATGCGTTTCCCGGGACGAGCCTGTATCCGCCAGGGAGGCGCCTCGCGGAACTCAGGCACATACGCGTCCCCATCGATGTTCGCCTGGACCGATGGACTCAGGACGTTGCTGACGCTTGCGAGAAGCTGCGCTATTACGCTCCACGAGACTTGATGTTCGCCGCCGAGGACATCACCGCCTCGCACCCCGACCCTGAGCCGGCCGCGGAGGCGTACTGGATTAAGGCCGCGCTCCAGGCCGCTGACACCTCGCAAGCCAACCCGTACGCCACCGCCCCTCTGAGAGAGAAGCCGTTCGTTGACACCGATAGTGAAGCGGCGTGGCTTGCGCGAGTCAGCACGGCCTACTCGCACATCACCACGGATCAGGCTCGGGAGCTTCTCCTGTACTCCATAGAGCTGGAATCCGAACCGGGTCGCTAGCCTGCTATGAGCTTCACAGTCTGATTTCTCGGTTCAGACCCATTTCCCGACGAGCGGAACCAGGCTGCATAGCGATCTTGAATAGCGGGCTGGTGAGTGAGATTTGGCACCATCTGCTGCATGAACTGGGCTGGTACCGTGGGTCGTGCGGACTGATAGGTCTTGCTCCGCCCCGTAAGTGCACCCCGGCCTGCGACGCACAGCTACTGCCGTCGCCACACGTAGCCGGGCCGTGACGCTATCCGGTCTGGATGGGCGTCCGAAATCTCAGCAATCTGGAGTTCCCGCATGTCCAACCGCCGCACCGGCCTCATCCTCGATTTCGGAGGCGTTCTCACCACTCCGCTGCTGCCCGCAGTGCTTGCCTTCGAGCAGCGCGAGGGACTTCCGCAGGGCGCCTGCCTCACGGCCCTGTACAAGGACGACGAGGGCGTCCGGATCACCAGTGACCTCGAGCGCGGAGCGGTCTCCCAGACTGAGTGGAACGAGTTCGCCGGCAAGATGCTGGGCGTGCCGGCTGACAACTTGATCGGCCGCATCTTCGGCGACCTTCGCCCCGAGCCGCTGATGATCAACGCGGCTGCCGCGGCGAGGCGAGCCGGGATCAAGGTAGGCATCCTGTCCAACAGCGTGGGACTCGCCCCGTGGGACCTGTACGACGGCTACGAGCTTGAGCGGCTGTACGACGTCGTGGTGATCTCCGAGCAGCACCTGCTGCGCAAGCCTGACCCCGAGCTCTTCGAGATCACGCTCAAGCTCATGGATCTGCCGGCCGAGGAGTGCATCTTCGTCGACGACACCCATGCGTACGTCCAGGCAGCAGAACAGCTCGGCCTCGCGGGGGTGCACAACCAGGACCCCCAGCAGACGGTGGCCACTCTCTCCGAGCTGCTCGGCGTGGACCTCACGGCGTCTTAGCCCGGCGTCAGCCGCGCGGCGGCCCGACCGGCCTCGATATCGAAGAGAGCCGTCGACCCTGCTCGCCCACACCTCGGCACACCGAACTCGCCCAAGACGTCGACGATAGCCCGCCGCGGCAGGCAGTCACGGCGGCAGTGGACGCGGAGGGTGAGCGAGCCTCCGCACTCGGCGTTGGAGTGCCGAGAACAGGACAGCGAAGGGACTACGGCGATGCCCCCACAAGGGCGTCGCCGTAGTCCCTTCGCCGTTGCCGACCACTGACGCGGCTGCCGAAATAGCTCGTACCGGCCCGGTCCACGCAGGGTCGACGATCCGCGTCAGACGCCAAGCGGGCAGAGCGGCCTCAGACAACCAAGCCCCGAGGAATACTCGCCGACGGCGTCACCGCCCGTCGTGCACCTCTGGCAGCTTGTGCTTCAGCTCTCCGACGAGCTCGTTGATTTTGGCCATCATCTCGGCAGACAGGCCCCCGCCGTTGCCGCGGGCAGCCAGGCCGAGGATCTGCCCTCGGTGAATCGAGCCGAGGAAGCGGAGTGCCTCCAGGAATTCACGGGCCGCAGGGTCGACCTCGGCATCGTCCTGGAAGAGGGCCGCGTCGACCTGAAGCGCCTCAGCTAGGCCGGCGCGCACCACATCAGAAGCCTCCGTCGTGGCACCCGCACGAAGGGCGGCGATGTCGTCGGCGGTGACGGCCGCCACGCCCGCGTGCAGATTGACGATCCGCGCAATTTCCTCATCAGAGGGCGCTTCCTGACCAACGTACCCGTGCTGCAGGAGATAATTGATCTTCTCTCCGACTGTGCGGGGTGCGGACGCCTGCTCGTCACGCGAGGCCCTGGGGCGAAGTCCGAACGAGCAGTCCTGGGCGGCCAGCAATTCCTCTTCGGTCACCCCGTACGCCCGTGCGAGGGGCTGCACGTAAGCATCACTGAGCCGGCGCCGGCCGGATTCGGCGTTGCTCACCGGCACGCGGCTCGCGCCGATGATCGCAGCGGCCTGCGCGACGCTGAGGCCGGCGTCGCAGCGCAGGAGCTGCAGGTCCGGCGGACCGTCGTGGGGGAAAAGGACATCGAGCGGCTGACCGAGCGCCGCTGCGATTGCGGGGAGCTTCTCGCCCTTGGGGAAGTCCTGGCCGCTCTCCCATCGCGCGACCGTGGGGGCGCTGACGCCCACCATCTTGGCCAATTCCTTCTGATGGAAGTCCTTGCCCCGCCGGACAGCACGTACTCGGCTGCCGTCGAACTGACGTGGCACATGAACTCCTGCGGGGTGGCGATCGGGCCGGTGGGGGCGGCCTCTGGAGCAACTGTAGCCCAGATTTGATACATCTACGCAACTGACGTACGTTTCCGTATCGCATCTGGTGGCCGGGCTCCGGCCCTCTATGGTGCCAGCCCTGGAGGACCCCTATGCATGTTGCGTTGTCGTGGACACTCGCGCAACGCGCCGTTCGGAGATACCGGCCGTCGCGAGCCCTGTGCGACCTGTAACGAGCCAGGGATGGACTTGCCGCAGGTGTCTACGTATGTTCGTCGTCCCCCGCCGGGCGGCGACCCGGGGAGGGACGGAACGAGCAGATGAAAGGCACGAACTGACTAGGCCATGAAACGCCGGGACGCACACCCCTGCCTGCGGGAGTCACGCCGTATGCCTGAGGAGAGACAGACCGAGGAGGAGGTGGGGCGAATGCGGGCGCATGGTCCGTGACGTGCTCGGCAACGAAAACCGGCGCCTGGGAGCTACCAACTCCCAAGCGCCGGGTCGCCACCCCGAGAGGTGCCCATACACATCACGCGGGCGGCGGGGCTTTTGCACGAGAACCGCCGCACCGCGCTCCTACGAAAAACGGAGTATCGCATGCTCGCCATGCCGATCGGAACCCCGGCCTGCCCGGACACTGACCGTCAGCACCGCCTCGCGGCTCAGCTCGCGGACATGATCGCGGGCGTGGCCACCACTTGGGTCAGCCTCAACGGCCCGAAGCAGACGTGGCCCCACCCGCACGCCGTCGTCAACGACGAGGCCGGGAAGACCATGGAGGTGGGCCGCACCACCGCCAGGGGCGCGGGCCGCTGGATCCTGAGGGTCTGGCCGGAGGCGGACTCGACGCGACCGCACACCTTCCACCTTGCCGACGCCACCCTCACGCGCAGCGACCTGATCGCCGCCGTTCGGGGCCGCTGACATGGCGCGGATACGAACCATCAAGCCGGAGGCATTCGTCTCCGAGTCGCTCGCCGAGGTGCGCGTCGAGGCGGAGCGGACCTTCTTCGGACTGCTCACCCAGGCCGACGACCACGGTCGCCACCGCGACAACGCCGCGATCATCGCCGGGCTCCTCTGGCCCCTCCGCGCCGAGCACACCTCGGTCCACGTCGAGGACGACCTCCACCAGCTCGCGACCGCCGGCCTGATCTGCCGGTACACCGGCTGTGACGGCCGCCGGTACCTCCACATCGTGACCTGGTCCGACCACCAGAAGATCGACAAGCCGAGCCAGTCGCGCCTGCCCTCCTGCCCGCAGCACCAGGCCGCCGACCGGTGCGCCCCCTGCAAGGGCACGTGCACCAAGCGGACCGAGGGTTCGTCTACCGCTCCCCGAGGACTCGCCGAGACCTCGCCGAACGTTCCCCGAGCCCTCGACCTGCCCGCCAAGACCACGTCGACGCCTCCTGGACACGCGGGTGGGGCCTCCGCCGACGAGCAGGAAGCCGCCGACAGCGCGGGCGGCGCTCCTAGCCGGGCTGGAACGAAGAGCGCAGGTCAGGAGGCATTCTCCGAGGACTCCCCGAACCTTCCCCGAAGCGTCGGAGAGGGCTCGGCGCCTGGATCTAGGATCTTGGATCCTGGATCTCTTGTCCCTACGGGGCGCACGGCGCCCGCAGCCGGCGTCTCGGCCAACCAGCTCGTCGGCGAGTACGTCGCCGCCTGCGACGAGCGCCCGCCCAGCGACGTGATCGGACACGTCGGGCGGATCACGAAGAAGCTCCTGGGCGAAGGCATCGCGCCGGAGCACATCCGGGCCGGGCTGGCGAATTTCGCGGCGAACCCCAAGCATCCGAGCGTGCTGACCAGCATGGTCAACGAGGCCATGAACGCACGCCCCGGCGGTTTGGCTCGGCCGGGAATCCGGCCTAACGTGCCCGCCCACCAGGCGTGGACCAACCCGGCCAACGCCGCTGCCGCCTACGCCGAGGAGCTGTGATGCGCACCCGTCACCGCGAACCGCAGACCCTCGGCGAGGGAACCCTGGACCGGATGGCCCGGATCCTGGCCGCCCGTAACATCGACCCCGCCACCGTCGCCGCACCGGCCCAGGAGCCTGAGCCCTTCTCCCCGCTGGAGGCCCTGTCGGCCGGGATGCCCCCGCGCTACCGGGCCGCCGTCGCCGACCACCCTCAGGTCCTGGCCTGGGTCCGGACCGTCGCCGAGGCCGCCGTCGCCCCCAACCAGGGAGCGAGGCGGCAGGTCACCACCGGACCCAGCCTGCTGATGGCCGGCGTCGTCGGCGCGGGCAAGACGCACCAGGCGTACGGCGCGGTCCGGCGGCTGGTGCAGAGCGGAGTCGGCGTGCGCTGGCGTGCGACCACCGCCGCCGACCTGTACGCCGACCTGCGGCCCCGGCTCGGAGCCGACAGCGAGCGGGAGCTGGCCGCCGTCAGCCGCTGCCCGCTGCTGATCATCGACGACCTCGGCGCGGCCAAGGCCAGCGAGTGGGTCGAGGAAGTGACGTACCGGCTGATCAACCGCCGGTACAACTACGAGCTTCCGACCCTGATCACCACCAACCTGGCGATCAGGGACCTCCGGGCCCACCTCGGCGACCGCGTCGCCTCCCGGCTCGCCCAGATGACCACCCGGGTCGAGTTCGAACAGGTCGACCGCAGACGCCACCATCTCGCGGCCTGACCCGCCCCAGGCCGCCACGCCGGGCCGCGCCTTCCGCGCGCCGCCCCGAGTACTTCCCCGACCCAGCGCACCTCTCCGCCGACGCCCCTGCGCGCGGAGAGCGATCGGAGCAACTCGCATGACCAGCACGACGCACAGCCCTGTCCGCCACCGGTCGCTCGGCGACCACACCTGGCGGGACCAGGCCGTCTGCCAGAGCACCGAGTACAACCCCGTGGACCCCGAGATCTTCTTCCCGGACCCCGATGAGACCGACAAGATCACCGCAGCGAAGGCGCTGTGCGGCCAGTGCCCGGTCCGCCGCGTCTGCCTGGACGCTGCGCTGGAAGGAGGCGACGCCGACGGCATCCGAGGCGGACTGACCGAGGAGGAGCGCGGACCTCTGCACGAGAAGATCGCCCACCGCCTCGACTACAGCCGCGTCAACGACACCATCGCCGGCCGCGACATCCACCTCACCAAGGCCGAGCGACGCGCGGTCATCCGCGCCGCCTACCGCCACGGGGTGACCGAACAGCGCCTGGCCTGGCTTCTGAAGATCACCGAGGACCACGCCCAGAAGCGGTACCGCGAACTCCGCCGCGCCCTGCGCAACCGAGACCTGGACCAACCCAACACGACCACCGCGTCACGCGAGGTCGGCGGCGAGCACCTGGGCCGCGACGACTTCGGGACGGCGGCGTGACCGCCATGACCGCACCGAAGACGGCGCGCATATCCGGCTGGGACCGCGCGGTCGTCATCGCCCTCGGCGGCGCGGGATGCGCGCTGTCGTACGACGCGCTGCAGCAGATGGCCGTCGCCATCCACATCCGAGGCTTCCTCACCTACCTCTTCCCCCTGGTGATCGACGGGTTCATCGCCTACGGCGTCCGGGCGCTCCTGGTCCTCCGCGACGCGCCGCTGCGCGCCCGGCTCTACGTCTGGACGCTCTTCGGCACGGCCACCGCCGCCAGCATCTGGGCCAACGCGCTCCACGCGGTGCGGCTCAACGAGGACGCGGTCGCCGGCACCGGCCTCCGGCTCGGGGACACGGTGGTCGCGGTGCTGTCCACCATCGCCCCGCTCGCCCTGGCCGGAGCGGTCCACCTCTACATCCTCATCGCCCGGGGGCCGGTCAAGGGAAGTGACCGCGAGGACCTCGGTCACCCCAGTCAGGCCGACCGGGGCGACGCCGTCGCGGTCACCCGGACTGACCGGGTCGGTCAGAACCGGTCGGCGGTCGGTCAGGTCAAGGCCGGTCAGCCGGTCAGCCGGTCACCGCCCTCACCGACCGGCCGCCACTGTCCCTGGAAAAGCAGGCTCCTGCCTCCCGGTCACTGACCGGGGACAGGGCCCCGGTGGGCAGCAGCAACCCGGTCACCGATGACCGGGGACAGTCGCACGAGGCCGCTGACCTGCCCGGACAGTCGGACTCGGCTCGGCCGGTCACTGACCGCCCCGACGACACCGCCCCGGTCACCAGTGACCAGGACAGCCAGGCTGCGGTCACCACCCCGCCGGTCACTCCGCCGCCGGTCACTGACCGAGAGGCCCGGACACCTGGTGACCGGCGGCCCGACCCGGACACCGAGGAACTGCTGAAGATCGCCCGGTCAGCGGTCAGGGCCGAGGACAAGCTGACCCGCAAGGTGGTCGCCCAGGCGATCCGCGGTCAGCAGATCCCGCTCTCCAGCGACACCCTGACCGCCCTGATGGCCCAGCTCCGCGCCCAGCACGGACAGCCGGTCAACTCCGCCCGGAACTGACCGGACGTTACGGAGCGGGTGACCGAGCCGGTCACCCCAGCCGGTCACCCGCTCCGGTCACCCGCCCCACACCCCTCCAGAGCAGAAGCGGAGAACACCCGATGCGCACCCACCCGGCCACTCCCGCCGAAGTCGACTCCTGGCTGACCGTCCTGCACCAGCGCGGCCACCTCCACCGCGCCCAGTCCGGCCCCGACACCACCTGGATCGTGCAACGAGAGCAGCACGATCCCCCTGGACCCTGCACCATCCGGTCCTGGCCATGGACTGGATCGAGGAACTCGTCCGCGAAATCCAGCAGCAGGACCCGGAGACGAGCCGGTGACCACCGACGACCCGGCGGTGACCACCGCCGGACAGCAGCGTGACCCCACGACGGCTCCTGGCGGAGCAAGCTATCGCGTACGACGGTCCTACGGCCCGTCGCACGCACTTGCCCCCGCCCCGGAGGGCGGGGGAAGCCCGGCTGGTTCCCGAGCGAGGGCGCTCGGGAACCAGCCGGGCAACCGGCACCAGGGGGCGCCGGTCACCGGGGGAGAAGCCGATCGCGACGACCACCGCGAGCAGCCGAGCCCGAGCACGCCCGCCTTCCCCGACCGCAAACCCCGCCGCCGCAGCCGCAACCCGAGCGAGCGCGCCCGCAAGACGACCACCCGCCTCTCCGACGACGAGAAAGCCGAGATCGTCGCCGCCGCCGCGCAGCGCGGCGTCACCGTCGCCCGCTTCCTTGCCGCCGCCGGCCTCGCCGCCACCCGCGGTGCGACCGCCCTGCACAACAACGAACGACTCGATACGGCCATCGACGAACTCGCCGCCCTGCGTACCGCCCTGGCCCGGATCGGCAACAACATCAACCAGATTGCCTACGTCCACAACGCCGGCGGACAGCCCCGTCCCGGTGAACTCGAACACGCACTGAGCGTTCTGACCCGACTCCTCGGCCACCTCGACGACGCGGCGAACGACCTGGTGACCAGGCGGCTGTGATGGTTCCCGACATCGGACGCGGCTCCCGCACCCACGGACTCCTCGTCTACCTCTACGGCCCCGGTAGGCGTGAGGAGCACACCGACGCGCACCTCGTCGGCTCCTGGGACGGCTTCGCCCCCGACCCCGGCCGCGACACCGACCCGCAAGTCACCCTCGCCCGCCTCACCGCCGCCCTCGACCTCCGGGTCAAGCAGGCCGGCGACCGTGCGCCCGCCAAGCACGTGTGGCACTGCTCGGTCCGGACCGCACCCGGCGACCGGCGGCTCTCCGACGAGGAGTGGAACGCCGTTGCCCAGCGCATCGTCCACGCCACCGGCATCGCCCCGGACGGTGATCCTGACGGCTGCCCGTGGATCGCAGCCCGCCACGCAGAGGACCACATCCACATCGTGGCCACCCTGGTCCGCGGTGACCTGCGCAATCCCCGCCTCAACTACGACTTCAACAAGGCCCAGGCCGTCTGCCGGCGCGTTGAAAAGGAGATGGGTTTGCGCCGCCTCAACGCCGGCGACGGCACCGCAGCGAAGAATCCCACCAGCGCCGAGAAGTTCAAGGCCGAACGCACCGGCCGCCCCGAGACCTCCCGCGAGACGCTCCGCGAAGCCGTCCGCCAGGCCGTCGCGGGAGCGGACGACGAGAAGGAGTTCTTCACCCGGATCCGCGAAGCGGGCCTACGCGTTAAGGTGCGCCACGCCCCGTCCGGCGACGCGCTCGGCTACAACGTGGCCCTGCCCGGCGACCGCAACCGCCACGGTGAACCGGTCTGGTACCCCGGCTCCAAGCTGGCTCCCGACCTGTCCCTTCCGAAGATCCGCCTCCGGCTGGCCGAAGGCGTCGCCGAGCGGGCAACGCCGTCGGCCGCCGGCGGCCGGGCGGACTGGTCCCCGCCCGCCCGAGAGCGACGGAGCGCCACCGGGATCGCCGAGCGTGCGGCCGTCCTCCTTGACGGCGACGACGATGAAGCCGCCGCCCAGCTCGTCGGCGTCGGAGAACTCCTGGACGCGGTCGCCCAGACCTCCCCTGCCGCCACCCGCGCCGAGCTGGCCGCCGCCGCCCGAGCCTTCGAGCGGGCGACCCGCAGCCACGTCCGAGCAGAGCGTGCCGACACCCGGGCTCTCCGCTCGGCCGCCCGGGGCATCGTTCAGGCCGGCGGCGCGCTCGGCCGGGGCGAGGACGGCGGCACAACCGCCATGCTCGTCTCCACTTTGGTCCTGGTCACCCTCGCCGCCGCCCGGTGGCACTCCGCCCGCGGTCACGCCCAGCAGGCCCATGCCTCCCGACAGGCCGCCGAGCATCTGCGAACTGCCTACCGTCAGGCCGCTGCCACGCCGATGCGGGTGCTGCACGACCAAGGCCGTGCCCTCCCCGAGGCCCAACGCCGGACGCACGAGGCCACCCTCCGCGCGGCTCTGCCGGAGCAGGGCGTACGAGCAGATGGCATGCCGACGAAGACCGACGCCCTGGTCGCCACCCTCGCCCAGGCCGAGCAGGCAGGCCACGACCCCGAGGCCCTCCTGCAGCAGGCCATCGACATGCGCGAACTCGACACCGCCGCGGACGTGAACGATGTCCTGGTCTGGCGCCTGCGCCGGATCGCCCAGCTCCCCGCCCACTCGGGCGAAGCTCCGCGTCGCCCGCAGGCCGGCACCAGCCCGATCAAGACCTCGGCCAACCGCACCAGCGAACGGAACGCACCCACAGTGGCGCCGCGCCCTGCCGTCTCTGACCCGCGCAGCCGCCCACCGCGCCGCTGATCAGCGCGTCCGGAAGGCCGGCCACCGACTGACCGGACTCCACGAAATGCCTGGACAGCCGGTTCCACCGGCTGTTACGGATGGAAACAGGAAGCCCTCGACCGGGAGATGACGCTCGTGCTCAGAACCACCGACCGCACCACGGAGCTTGCACCCGCGCTGCCCGTCCTTCCCACCAGCACCGACCCCCTCCTGCAACTCCAATACGACACGCAGCCGGCCGACGGCCCCGGCGCGACACGCTGCGTCAGCCACCCACACGAACTCGCCCTCGGCGGCATCCCCGTGATGTGCTCGGCCTGCCGGGCCCGACGCGACTGGCTGCTCATCAACCGAGGCCGCAACGTCTGGATCCGCTGCCGGTGCAGCAACCAGTGGCTCGAACCCGAGATCAGCCGCGCCGACTTCGACGCCCTGATCGCCAGCCCGTACGGCACGACCTACCCCACCGTCGAGGAGGGTCTCGCTGCGCTCGGCTTCGACGGTGTTTTCGCCGGCACTTACCTGGAGTAGGCGAGCCAGGTACGAAAGCCGAGGGGCGTCACCGACGTGTTGGGGGCGCCCCTCAGCCCCTGGTCGCGCTGGCCGAGACTGGCTGGACCTCGGCAGCCCTGACCCTGCTGACGGTGGGTTTGGGGGCCAGGGAACTGCGCGAGTGACCGATCTCCACGGACGGACTCTGACAGTTGTGATGACCCGCTCGCCAACGCTGCGCTATTGGCCATCAACTCCCTCCCGGCGCCCGCTACGGCGATCGTCGTGCAACGTCTGAAATGCGGACCGGGTCGAGGCGAGCTGGTCGTAGGTCAGGGGATGGCCTTGCGCCACGGCGCTGCCGGGTCCGCCAGCGTGTCGAGGATCAACTCACACCAGGTCACTGCGGCGTTAACCGTCAGTCGGGCGTGGCGGACCCCGAGTCCGCTCGGGGCGCTCGCCTGGCCGTGACCGCTGCCGAAGCCCTGGTTACGCAGCTCGGCCACGCCGACGGCGATGTTGATCGCACCAGACAAGACCTTCTTGATCGCCTTGCTCCCGTCGGGGCCGTCCGGCGCCGACGCGGCATCGAGTTTCAGCGACTTCTGCACGGTGTTGATGAGAGAGGGCAGGGCCGCGTTGCTGTCGATCTCGATGGCCAGCTCTCGCAGCGCCGTCTTCGCAGTCGCTTCGATGAGCTGCTTCGCCGCTCCGATCGCACCGGACGGGTCGGTCGTCAGGTCACGCCTGATGCGCTCCAGCTCGAGCGTGATGCCGGATGCGTCGCTCAGGTTGCTGAGGTCCCGGGCCAGCACAGGTGGGGCTACCCACGAGATCTTGCCGTTCGAGTCGAGCGCGAAGCCGTCCCGCTCCAGCCGAACGCGGATGTCCTCCAGCCACTTGGGGGTCTCCTGCTGGCTGGGGTCCCTGTACGCGCGGATGAAGTCCTCGAAGACGAGGAGGGCCCGGCGAACGTGGTCAGGGTCAGACCAGTCCACGCCTTCGGCGTAGAGCATGAACATGGTCCGCCGCTGCCCGGGGTCGTCGTACTTCAGCTCCTCCGGAGGAATGGGCGCGAACCCGTGGTCCTCCCACAGCTCGGCCACGATCCGAACGGTCAGGTCCGTGGCCAGCGAGCGGAATGCATTGCGGGTGGCTGGACTCACCAGCTCCCGGCGGACAGTGACGGTCATGGATTGAAGATACGAGTAGACCCTGACAGCGTCATGACCTTTTCCGACAAACGTCCCTATCCGAACCGAGCGGCCTGAGCAAGGCCCGTCTTCACCCGGCGGGCCATCCACCTTGGGGAGACGCTGAGCGGCGACGCTGTCGCCAACTGCCGCTCCGCCCAAGCGGCCTCGTGTAGCTGGAGCGGGCAGGCTGGTTCAAATTTCTGAATGGCCTGACTTCGCCTCCATCCGCCACTATCGCCAGAGCGGTTGGTCGTCGGCCATGATGTGGTGTCTTCCTCGTGGGTGTACGCGCGTGTGGCCGGGCGCACGGCAAGGCCGCCCCTGCCTGATCGGCGAGAGGCGGCCTTCTGCGGTTCTCGGTCAGACCTCGGCGAGGCGGTTCGAGAGGTCCAGGGCGGCGGTCGCGAACGCGAGGGCAGCGCAGAGGCCAGTCACCTCGTGGAGGGTCGGGCGGACCAGGCGCGGCCAGTCGTCCGGGGCGGACGACCAGGAGGCGAGATGCACCTCGGTGGTGGCCAGGCCCAGGTGGGCGGTGACGTCCCAGCCGGAGCAAGAAGCGGGCTCCCAGTGGAGGCGAATGCGGCCGAGGGGGAGATTCGGGGTTCTGGCAGCGAGCCACGTGACGTCGAGCGGGCCGTCGTACCGGGTAGAGACGCGCTGGACCAGCGCGCCGCGTACGTCGTCCGGCATGGGACGTACGGCGAGGCCGTGCAGCGGGAGTATGCGCGACGAGATGGAAGCCTCCGGAGAGTAGGGGGAAGGGGTCAGGACCAGGTGAGGGTGTCGCGAACCGACGTGGGGAGGTAGTCCTCCTGGCCGTCGTCGGCGATGAACGCCTTGCCGTCTTGGACGACGACATCGGTCCCCATGTAGTGGGTGAAGGGGAAGTCAGGGTTGACGGCGAGGCGGATCGGCAGGTTGAGGTCGATCCCCTGGAGCTGGCGGAGCAGATGGCCGACGGTCATGTGCTGGGGCAAGGAAGCCTCCGAGAGCGGTACGGGTGGGCGGGTCGGTGCATCAAGGAGCGTCGAGACGGAGCAGGTCCCGGAGGACCTTCGGCCCCGGGGCGTGGCCGGCGAGGTGCCGTTTGCGGCACTCGTTGACGTAGCCCCTGCCGCGTTACTTCATCTCCCAGCCGCCGCACGAGCAGACGGCCTGGGTGTACGAGCGCCCCGGGCAGTCGGCGTGGAGCGGCTTGCCGGAGCTGGTGTGCTTGTGGTCCGCCGGGCAGAGGGTGCCGTCGGCGTGGTGGTTGGTGAGCGGGGCGTGGAAAGGCACGGTGAGTCCCTCGTGTTGGGGAGGAGCCCCTGGACGGCCGGGCGGTGGACGTCAGGGCGCTCGGTCATTCGGAGAGGCCGCGCTGCCACTGGCGTCGTTCGGCTCGGCGCGCGGCACGGCGGCGAAGGGGCTTGGCGTGGCGGCCGTACTGACCGGGCAGGTAGTAGCAGGTGCAGCGACGGGCGAAGGCGCACTTACGGCGGTAGCCGGGACGGGTCGTCAGGGGCATGCGTGCGATCGGAACCTCCTGCTGGGCCAGTGAGCGGGGACGGGGCCGGTCGGTCCGGAGGGGGCGGGAACCGAGAACAGGTGCAGGTGAGCGGGGCGGGCCGGTGGTGCAGCCTGCTCACCGATTCAGCGGGGGGAGTGGGCGACGAGGGCGGCGACGAATCCGGCTACCGCCTCGGCCGGGGTGTTGGTACCGAACTCCTGGACCCACGCGTCGCCCTCGGCGGGCTGTACCTGGACCCGCCAGACGATGCCGCGTGTCCAGGCGGCGGGGTCCTCGGGCAGCCAGCCGATGTAGACGCGGCCGTCCGGGCTCGTCGCGTGGACATTGGCCTCCGGGGTGGCGACGACCGTCCATTCGAGGGCGTGGAGGAGTTCGAACACCGGGCCCGCGCAGTGGTCCGAGGAGAGCCAGTGGCGGTCGTCCCCGGCGGGTCGGACAACGGCGGGCAGGAGGGTGGCGGAAGCGTTCATGGTTGGAGGATCCCTTCGTTGACCTGCGGTTTTCCCGACACCCGTACGTTGGCATGGGGTGTGCCGAAGTCCGTAGTCGTTTCCGGGGATGCCCCGTCTGCCGTGGGCGAACTGATCACGGGCAGACGTCCAGAACGCCGGCGGCGCGGGAATGGAACGGCGGCCAGGGTTGTCGTAACCGAGTTGCGGCGGCGAGCCGTACGGGACCGAAGGGGGAGCAGGGATGACGGAGCCGAGCAGACATTGGGATGGGGCCGGGCTGGAGCGCAAGATCCGCGCCGCCGGGCGGCCGTGGACCGTGGGCGACATCGCGATGGTCGCCGACGGCCAGTGGGGCGTCGGCGCGCAGTCCGACAGGTGGCCGGACGAGGACGTCATGGTGGAGCACCGGGTCGAGGAGGGGCGGCACGTCGAGCTGACGGTGGAGGAGCTGGCCCATGCGGTGGGAGCACGCACCGAAGGCACCCTTCGCGACGAGGACCTCGCCTGACCGTTCAGCGGCGTGGCCCCAGGGCGGACGTCGGCTGCCCGATGACGGCCACAGGAACAGGTTGGTCGGGCACCTGGCCCGGGGCACGTGGAGCGAGCCCCGAGCAGGCGACCGCGGCCCGGGACAGGTGCGCCGTCGGGCCCGGGTCCGCGGTCGAGGCGGCTCCGCGTGCTTCGACCACGCGCCGGATCGCCTGCACGTACGTACCGCTCTCCGCGAGCGCGACGCGAAGGTCGGCCGCGGAGTTGACGATCCGGTCCAGCTCGTAGAAGGCCGGCACGTACCCGGGCCGGGTCAGGGCGTGCAGACGGTCCTGGTGAACGGACACCGCGTTGTCGGTGATGGCCAGGGCTGTACGGATGTGCATGGCCGAGCGTAGGAGCGGGTCGTCGCAGGGGCGGCGGAGGGCGAGAACTTCCAGGACTTCGAGGGGCTTGCCCCAGGCTTTCTCGATCATGGAGGTGGCCTGGCCGAGCGCGGTGCTGTCGGGCATGAAGAACTCCTGTTGTCCGGAGGGGCGGAGGGGGCGTCCGGGAAGGTCCGGGCGGGGGTCAGCGGCTGTGCCGGGGAGCCGACGAAGCGGCCGGCGGCCGGGCTGCGGCTGCGGCTGCGGGCGCGAGGGTGCTCGACCGCTTCTGCGCCGAGGACGTGGTGCGGCTCTGGGCCGCCATCACGCGGAGGTCGGCTGCTGTACGTGGAGCACGCGAGGCACGGCGGACGGCTTCGGTGACAGCAGTGCGGCGTACGTCGAGGGGGGTCGGAGCGCGAGGAACCCGAGGAGCGGGAGCCGGTCCGACCGGCGTCAGCGTGACCAGCGGCTCCATCTCGCGGCGGATCATGTGCCGTTCACGGACCACCGGGGCCGAACTCGCCATGACGGTTGCCGTCGCGGCGATCAGATGAGACGGAGTGCGGGCCGTGAACACCGCCTCCGCCCGCGCACCCCAGCCCCGGGGACCGGCCCACAGCATGACGGCCTCGGCGTCGCGTCCGCCGCGAAGGGTGTCGATCTCGACACCTGCGAGCCCGTCGGGAGCGGTGATCTCGACGACTCCGTACGTGACCTTGTGATGCCAGCCGGCATCGAGCAGCGGCTGGACGGTATCGGTCCAGTAGACCGACGGTTTCGCCAGGAAGCGTCCGTTGTTCTCGTACGGGTCGGATGCGGCGTAGTCCTGGGCCAGGGCGGTGGTGAGGCCGGCGACGATCTCGGCCGGGGTGACGTGGTTGAAGGTCGCCGTCCAGCGGGGCGTGGTGACGGCCTCCTCGGCCGCGGTGATCCTCCACAGCTCGAAGTCGTCGCCGAACCAGCCGACCCTGATCCGCTGGTCGGGAGAGGTGACGAGGAGCTGGCAGGGGCCGTCGTCGAGGTAGTGGTGCGGCCAGTGGGCCACGGGGGCGAAGCCGGCGTCTCCGGTCCCGTTGGAGCCAGCGAGATACATGGGGCTGACCAGTACCTCTTCGTGGCGGGACGGGTCGGGAAGGGCGGACATGGTGGAAGCTCCAGGCGCGTGTGGGAGGAGGGGAATGCGCCCGCGTGCGCAGCGCAACGAAGGGCCGGAGCACACGCGGACGCGGATGCTGTGGCGATGGCGGGGTGCCTCTGGTTCTCGGTGCCACCCGGATCACCTGACCCGTCCCGGGGGCGACTGGGCGGTTACGGCTGTCGGCACCCGCGATTGTGGCTGGGGGGCATGGCTGAACAGGGCGTTTGGTACGGCAGCGCTCCGGCGCAGGGCTGCTGCGGTCCGCGCGCCGTCCGACCCCAACGGGACGCCGGGGTGGGTCCGCTGGGGCACCGTGACGGAAGCGGGCGGCGACAGGACCCGCTGCGTGGCCAAGGGGGCGCTCCAGTGCTCGACGGTCGCGTAGACGGGGCCCAGTTCCCGGCCGGCATCGGTCAGCACGTAGGGGTCGCCGTGGCGCGGGCCCGTGCGGGTGACCAGGCCGTCGGCCTGAAGCCGGAGGAGGCGATGCCGGGTGAAGCTGACGTCCAGGCCGACGCCGTCGGCGATGTGGACGAACCGCATCGGGCCGCCCGCGTCGAGGACTTGGATCACGGCGGTGGAGTGCCGCAGCCGCAGACGCTGTACGGCGTCCTCGACACGTTCGGCTTCGGCCATCGCGCCGGGCGACAGGTAGTTCCGAGACCAGTCGGCCAAGGTGCGGTGCACGTGCGTCAGGGACTCGCCAAGGGCGCTGAGCTGGTACGGAGCCCCGTGGCGCTTGTCGGTTCGGGTGACCAGTCCGTCGGCGTGCATGGCGGCCAGCCGCTTGCCGACCAGCTGCTCGCTGACGAAGGGGAGCCTGGCGGCGACATCCCGCACCCGCATGGGACGATCCTCCTGAGCCATGGTCATCATCGACCAGGTGGTCCACTTGGGCCCCATCAGGGAAAACGCGTCCTCGATGCGCTGAGTGTCGAACGATCCGATGGGAAAGAAGGCGGGCCGGTCGGGCGTATCGCGCGGGTTCATTCGGCCGCCTCCATCCGGGCGAGCAGCGAACGGACCAGAGTGGGCAGGCCCCCTGGTTCGCCGCCGATCCAGATGGGGTCAGCCGCCTCGTCGAGGACGTACGCGGCGTCTCCGAGTAGGCCGCTGGAGATCTCCATGCAGGCGTCGGTGATCCGGGAGGCTGCGAGCAGGGACTGGGAGAGCACGTCGACGTAGTCGCCCGGCGGGAGGTCGGCGGCCTCGGCGGCGGTGCGGATCGCCGCCAGCTCCAGGGCGCTGAAGGCGAAGTCGAACCCGTCTTCCTCCTCGGCGTCTTCGGACGCGGCGAAGGCCAGGTCCGAGGGTTCGGTGGGGATGCCCACGCGCGTACAGATCTGGTCGATGGCGGTGGTCAGCTCGGCGAGGGATTCGGTGAGCCAGCCCAGCGCGGAGGCGTAGGAGGCCAGGGTGAACAGACCCGCCGGTGTGGCGGGGCGCGGTTCGGCGGCCATGAACTCTTCGAGCCGGTCGTTCAGTTCGCACACCACGCGCGGGCCGGCGGACAGCGGTCCCAGTACGGGGTGCAGGTAGGAGCGGTTGGCGGCCGTCGGATATTCGGCGGTGAGGATTCCGGAGACGCTCTGTGCGGCCTCGGTGAGGAGGCCGGCCAGGTCGGTACGGGACAGCGGGGCGCGGTCGGCGGTCATCGCTGGGGGACCTTTCGGGAAGGGGCTGCCGTGGAGTGGGCCGCTGGGGGAGGAGCTGCCGGGGAGGCCGTCGGGCGGCCGGCGGCAAGGGAAGAACGGGACCGGGCGGCCTGGACACGGGCCTCGTCGGCGGAGGCCGTCTCGGTGATCTGCTGAGGGGCGGTGCGTAGGTGGGCCGTGCGGTAGACCGCGTAGTCGTTCCGGCTTCCGGCGGCGACGAGGTAGACCTCGCGCTTGTGGTTCGAGGTCGGCGGGGCCGGGCGGAACTGGATCACCAGCCGGTACGAGACCGAGGGGTCGACGTAGACCTTATGGAAGCGGGCGAGGCGGCCCTTCAACGGCAGGCAGTCGTCACTTCCGTGGACAAGGTTCTGCAGTTCCAGCAGCGCCAAGTCACGGATCTCATCGTGAAGTTCCCGAAGATCGGCGATGGCGTCAGGGTGTGCGGCGAAGGCGAAGCGGGCGCGGCTCACAGCAGCCTCCCCTGTACCGGACGCTGGACCGGTTCCGCCGGAGGCGTACGGGGGGCGTCGAGGCCCGCCTTCGGCGCCGCGGAGGCACCGGCCGACCGGGCGAGGGCGATGCGGGCGACGCGGGCCCGAACGACGGCGCCGTTGTCATCGCTGTACTCCGGCGGCTCGGGCAACGGGCCGCTGCGGTCCTCCAGCCAGGATCGGGCGGCGCCGACGTCGGCGAAGGTGCCCTCGCGCATCCTGTACGTGCCGGCGTCGTGGTCCCACTCTTCGTGGAAGACCCGAATCGGTGCCTCGTCGGCGCGGGAGTCGCGCGTCAGCGTCCACGTCTCGCACGGGTCGGAGTCCGAGGTGTGGTTGTCGAGGACCTCGTACCGGGCGCCCGACTCCCGGATCTGCCGTTCAACCCACACCGTGAGGTCGTCGGCGGGTTTCAAGGAGCCGCCGTGGATCTTGGCGATTTTCTCGGGCGGGCAGCCGCGTTCGACCAGCCAGTTCTGGGCGAAGGACACCGTGGCGTGGTGGCTCGTCTCCAGGGTGTACGTGAACTGGGTGAGATCCCGTGCGACGGCGATCGCCATCACCTGAGGAGCGCCGGGTATTCCCCACGTGGCCGACTGGTCGTGGGCGATGACGAAGCTGTGGGAGCCGTTGGGCGTGGTGTGGTGCTGGGAGAGCGCCGTCAGGTCACCGGACCAGAACCTCTCCACTGCCTCCTCGGACGCGTCATCGGCGGGGGCGAGTTCGTCGAGATCAAAATCGAAGTCGAAGCCGCCGTTCATGCCGCCACCCCCGACTGCACAGGGGCGGGAGTGGCCGGCACCCGGTGGTTGGGGCGGGTCGGGCTCGTCGTGCACGCGGCGAACGGACCGTCCGGGGCGCGGAGGTGCACGAGGGCCTGGTCCAGGTGGTCGCGGTGCCAGGTCGACGGACCGGCCAGGCCGGCCTCTGTGTCGGTGAGTTGCTGCCACGCGAGCCAGAGGGCGTGCAGCCGGGCGACGGCCTCCGGGTGCTCGTGCCACTGCGCGCACCAGGGGCGCGTCGTGCTGATCTCCCGGCCGTACACCGGCAGGAGGAGGAAGTTCACCCAGTCGCTGAGGGCGGCGAGTTCGACGGCGTACGCCTCGCCGCCCAGAGCGAGGATGAACACCGAGGCGGGGCCGTTGGTCTTCTCGGGGCCGGCCGCCCCGGCTTCCGCAGCGCCGTCCGTCTGCTGACCGGCAGGGGGTACGGGATCGGGCTCGGAGCCGAGGCGGTCGAGGATGACGCCGTGGCGCCTGACCTCCGCGATGGTCTTGGCGAGGGTGCTGGCGAGGTCGTCGAGGTTTTCGTCGGAGACCCGGAACGGCTCCGGGCCGGGGGTGGTCGGGCTGGTGTCGGACATGAGAGCGTGCTCCATCTGTGAGACGGCGACATGCCCGAGAGGATGCGAAGAATCCGCGGTTTGGCCCGGCCGGGAAAACCCGGTAGGGAGCCGCTACCCGGCCGCGCAGCGCGGACAGCGCGGGAACGGTGGCGCCAGCAACTGCAAAGCCCGAGTGGCCTGTTGGGGTACGACGCCGTTGCCGAGCGCGGTGAGCTGAGCCGGGCGCCCGAGTCCCGGGGTGGCGGTGACCCAGCCGGCGTCGAGGCCCTGCATCCACTCGACGAAGTCGGCACGGAGCCGACCGGCCGCGTCCGTGGGCGTCGGCGCGGGGCGGGTGAGCGTCTCCCATCGGGCGATGGCGGCTGCGTACGGCCCCCACAGCCGGTCGCCTCCCCGGTCTCCTGGGACGGCTCCGCCCACAGCGGCAGGACCACCGCCGACAAGGGAGGGCGCCACCCCTTGCCGGGGCGGCGGCCAGGGGTGCCCGTGTCGCTGGCCCTGGGCGTGGGCAGCAGCGACGCTGCCGCACTGGGCAGGGTCATGTCCCCGTTGCCGTGCCGCTGGTTCGGCGAGCCCTTGATCCCGTCCGACGCCTTCGGAGTCGGCAGCAACAGCCACTCGACCTCGTCGGCCAGGTTGGGCCCGTGGCCCCCGCTCTTCCTCTTGGCCGGGTGCTGCGAGCCGCCGTTCTTGCCGATGTTGCTGGTCGGCGTCTTGAGCAGGGTGTCCGGCGGGCCAGGCCGTGAGGAAGGTCCGCTCGCGGCGGTGTGGGGCCCCGACGTCGGAGGCGCGAAGCACGAGCCACTTCGCGTCGTACCGGAGGTCGGCCAGGGATCCGAGTACGGCACCGAGTGCCCGCAGAGGAGGCTGACCTGCGGTGTCTCCCAGACACCACGGGCAGGGTTCCACGTCGCCAGGGGAACCGGCGGGGGAGGTGAGGAGGCCGCGGACATTCTCGATCACTACCAAGCAGGGTCGGAGGGCCTCGACCGCACGGGCGACGTGCAGCCACAGCCCGGAGCGGGTGTGGGCGTTGAGTCCGGCCCGGCGGCCGGCGACCGAGACGTCTTTGACAGGGGAAGCCGGCCGTCAGGACGCACACCCGGGGGACGGTGGACCAGCCAACGGTCGTGATGTCGCCCAGGTTGGGGACGTCGGGCCAGTGCCGGGCCAGGATGCGCGAGGCGTTCGGATCGACCTCCGCGTGCCAGGCCAGCGTGCCGCCGAGAGCGGCCTGCACCCCCAGGTCGAGGCCGCCGTACCCGGAGCAGAGCGACCCGATCAGCGGAGGGCGGGAGACGGTAGTGGGCATATCACCGACCTCGTACGGTCCGGGGCGCGACAGTTGCTGGCTCCGTCGGCGCGGGGGCAGGGGGTACGACCTCGTACACGGGAGTCGTGGTCCGGGTGAGGGCTGCCCGGAGCCGCGAGGACGGCGGCGAGACCGCTGTCGAGGCGGCGTGTAGGGAGTCGGCCGCGTCCCGCAGGGCGGCGTCCGCCGTTTCGAGCGACTCGTCGATCACCCGCCCCGCCGCCTCCCGGGCGTCCCGGGCATCGGGCCGGTCGTGCAGGTGCTCGGTCCGTTCCAGGAACGCGAGCTGCTGGGCCACCTCCCCGAGGGCGGCTGCCGCCTCACCGGCGGGCCGTACGGCGGCGGAGAAGCTGGAAACGGCCAGGGAAGTGCGAGAGCTGTGTTCCCTGTTGACGGTGCGGAAGAGGACCTCGTCACCCAGCTCGGTGAGCAGTTTGCCGAGTTCGGAGATCTGCTGGGCGACGGCGACGCTGCCCGGGAGGCGGTGGGGGTCTCCAGGGACCGGGAGCTTGCCACGCTGGGCATCGAAGGCCGAGGCCGTGGCACGTATGGCCAGGGCGTCGGCGAGAGAGTTGGTGGTCACGATGAATCCCTGTACGTGAGGAGGGGCGGTGGAAGAGGGGTGTCAGCTGTGGTTGCGCGAGGGCGGGCGTGCGGCGGTCGGGGCAGGCCCGGGACCGAGCCGGCCCGGGGGAGACGGAGCGGTGCGCGGCGTACTGCGGGTGAGGGCCGCGTGCACCCGCGCCGCCGGCGGCCCGCTCGGGGAAGAAGCGGTGGCTGGCGCCCGTGAAGCCGGCCGGCCGTTCGCGGTCTGCCAGCGGGTGCGGACTTCGTCGAGCGGGCCGAGCGTGTGCAGGGCGTGGTTGATGAGCCGCCCGGGGGCCAGGGCCTCGTCCTCGGCCAGGGCGCGGACGGCGCGGGCGGAGGCGGCGGCGGTGCGCGTGATGGAGGAGCGCATCACCTGTTTGCCGAGCCATTCGGCGTCGCCGGCGCCCATGCCGTCGCAGATGGCGGTGAGCCGGTCTTCCGACAGCGTGCCGTCGGCGAGCAGGCCGCGCCGCTGGGCTTCCCAGAGCAGGGTGATCCGGTCGATGGGCTCGCCCCGGTGGTGCAGCGCTCCGAGGCACCGGTAGAGCTGACCGTGGGCCGGGTCGGCGAAGTCCCCCGGACGCAGCCAGTCCACCACCTCGCCCATGGCTCCCGGCCGTTCGACGAGGACGGCCAGAAGGAACTCCTCGTCCTCGGCAACTCGATCGGCCTGAGCCGGCGGAAGGGAGGGCGCGACGGTGGCCGGCGACGTCGCAGGCGCGACCGGTCGCGGTTCGGTGCCCCACCGCCGTGCGAGATCCGTGAGCACCCCGGTCAGGACGTCCGCGCAGTGCAACGTTCCCTCGACCTCGCCTTGCAAGGCGCCCGTGCGAGCTTCCTGGTGGAGACGGATCGCGTGCTGGGTGACGGTGCGGTGGATCGCCCCGTCCAGCACCATGCGGCCGTACACCGGGGCGTGCGCGGGACGCGGACAGGCCGAGACCAGGATGTGGGCGTACGAGGCGGTCAGTCCCCTGACGTGGAGGCTAGCTTCGTCGACCGCGTCGGTCACCCACGACAGCGGCACCGGCCCCTCGCCCTCTACCGCGGGGTGGCCGTCGCCTCGGAGCTTGCGCAGCGCGGCGAACAGCGCCCGGTGGACCGGCCGGTAGAAGCGATCCGGCGCGAGCCACTCCAGGTGCGCGAGCTGGCCCGGGTCGAGCAGCACCGCGCCGAGGACCGCCTGCTCCGCATTCAGCAGCGGGTTCATCGACGACCTCGTGTGCTGGAAGCGGACGGCTCACTCGGTCGGGCACGCAGATCGGCGACCGCCCGGTCGGCAGCGGCCACCGCCTGGGCGAAGCCGTCCAGCACGGTGGTGAACGCGGGATCGGAGACGGGAATCGCCCCGGCATCGCTGACCAGCCACCACCGGCCGTCGCGCCGGACGACCGGCGACTGCGCCAGCCGCGCGGAACGGGGCGTGGGCGCGCTCATGCCGACAGCCCGAAGTCGTCGTGGCCGATGGTCTTCGCCAGGGCCCGGTCGGTGATCGCCTTCGTGGCGCGGGCGGAGGCTGGCCCGACCACCTTGGCGGAGGGTTCCTTGTACCAGGGCCGGATGCTGAGCATGGCGATCCGCAGGCCGGTGGCCAGGAGCAGCACCTTGCCCTTGGGCAGGGCGCGGATCGCGTCGGGCGGCAGGATCCGCTCGGTGCGCATGCTCACCGAGGTGGACTTGCCGCCCTCGCTCGTCGACACCGAGACGGTCTGGACGTCGTGGTCACCGACCTGTCGGCTGAGGCGGTCGGCGAAGTCGGCGTCGTCGATGCCCGATCCGACGATCTTGACGGTGGCGGCGGACCAGAGGGCGTCCATCCCGGCCTCGCCCCAGCACCGCTGGCCCTGCCGGTAGGACTGCAGGATCGTCATCGGGATGACGCCCCGGCTGCCCAGGTGCGAGTACAAGTCCGGGAGGTCGCTGATGCGGCACACGTTCGCTGCCTCGTCGAGGACGCACAGGGCGGGCGGGTCGAGCCGTCCACCGGAGCGCTCGGCGACGATCACGGCCGCGCGCATCACGGCGTCGGCCGCCGCCGCGATGATCGCGGACGCGCTGCCGCCGCCGTCCTTGCTCAGCAGGTACAGCGTGTCGCGGGAGGTGGCGAAGGCGAGGGGCTTGAACTCGGGGAGGTCCTCGCTCGGGGTGACCCAGGCGGCGACATCCGGGTCGAGCAGACAGCTCGCGTACTGCCTCGCCGTCTCATAGATGCCGTCTCGCGTTTCGGTCGCGCCGGAGACGGTGCCCTGGAGCTGTGCGGCGACCGCGTCATGGCCGGCGTCGGTGAGCAGGTCGACCGGGGTCCGGTCGGCGGGGGAGGCGAGCCAGGCCAGCACGTCGGTGATCGGCCGCCGGTGGCTCGCGGCGGCCAGGAACAGGGCGCCGAGCGTGTTGGACGCGGCGGTGGACCAGAAGTCGGAGCCGCTCGACTCGTCCACGCTCGCGGCGACGAAGTGCCCGGCCAGACGCTTCGCCCCGGCCAGGTCGCGGGCGTCGGCCAGGATGTCCCACCACATCTCGCGCGGGTGGTGGGCGATCTGCTGGGGGTCGAGGGTCCAGACCGTGCCGACCTCGGCACGGGCGTCCATCGTGGCGGTGAACGCGTCGTTCGCGGCCTTGTTGCTGGTGAGCAGGACCGGGCCGGGAGCCGCGAGGATCGCGGGGATCGCCAGCCCGGACGTCTTACCGGAACGCGGGGCCATGATCGCGACGATCACGTCCTCCCAGGAGGCGCGAACCTCGGCACGACCGGGGTCGAGGGTGCCGAGCAGGATGCCGCGGTCGGCGGGAGCGACCTCTTTTGCACTCCCGGTCGCCGAGGGACGGCAGCAGGCTCTTCGCCTTGGCGGTGATCTCCTTGTCCAGCAGCGGCGCCAGGTCGCTCTTACGGGCGAGACCGGACTTGGAGCCGACGCGCCAGCGCATCCAGAGCACCAGGCCGGTGGTGATCAGGGCCAGGGTGAGCAGGCCGGGGAGGATGCGGGCGCCGACCAGCAGCGCGGTGGTGCTCAGGGCCGGCCACAGCACCTCGGGGTGCAACAGGGCGTCGGTGGCGCGGAACGGGGCCCACGATCCGCTGCCGACGGCGGCGTTGGTGAGGTTGCCGGTCAGCCAGGTGAGGGAGCCGAAGGCCGTGGCGGCGCCGAGGACGCCGAACAGGAGATAGAGGAGCGCATCCGACCCGGTGGTGGTCGACGGCGCGCTGGTACGCGGGGAGGGCACGGCGGTTCCTTGGGTGTGCGAGCGGATGGGGGCGGGGCGCGCTCGGCTCTCATGCAGCTCACACGCCTACTCCTTGTGGATCGAGCGGAGACGTTTCAGCGGTGGCGGTCGGCGGGGCGTGCCGCAGGCGGGGGCGGCGCGGCGGGCGACGGGGCGCTGGTGTTGGTGCCGGCCTTGGCCGCCACGGGCGAGGCCAGGCGGGCAGCGGCCAGACGCCGGGCGCCGGGATCGACAGTCTCGCTGACGTAGCCGGCGAACAGGGCCGGGTCGATCGCGACGCGGTACCCCAGGTCGGCCAGCATGCTCACGGCAGAGGAAGAGGCGAGCTGCCGGTCCGGGCCGACGAGGTGCGACGCAAGGCTGTAGGAGGCGGGATCGCCCGGGTCGCCTGGGGCGGTGAACCCGCAGGAGCGCAGGATGCGGTGGGCCGATTCGGGCAGGCCGGTCCGGCAGTCGGCCCAGACCAAGTCATCGGCCCAGAGGAGGATTTCGACGTCGGTGCCGTAGGTGTCGGCGAGGTTGGCCATGGAGGGCCCTTCTGGAGAGCGGAGCGGTGGGGTGCGCGCCGGGACTTCTTCGGTGCCGGGCGGCGACGACGGTTGTCGGGGGCCGGTCTGCGGCGTGGAAGTACGGGCGGCACGGCGGCGGTCGGCGTCCGCATCGCGGGCGGGAGGCGCTGCGGCGACCGGGCCGGCGCCGAGGACGTCGTCGAGCAGTTCCCGGGTCCGCAGGACGTTGACCCTCTCGTGGTACCGGGGGTCGGTCCGCTCGGCAGGGCACGCGGCGATCCCGTCCTCGGCGGCTGCCAGCTGCTCCTGAACGTCCTGGAGCATGACGTGGGCGGCGGCCAGTCGCGTCCAGGTCTCGAAGACGGGGTTGTGGTGCGAGTCGTCGAACGCCAGACGGACACGGGTCCAGTCGGCTGCAGCGGCGACGTGTTCGGTCAGCTGAGGCAGAGCCCCGACCAGCGCACCATTGACCTCCTCGATGATTCCCGCCACTTCCTTGGGCGTTGCGTCCTCGGTGAGACGGGCGATCATCCCGGGGACGGCGTACGGGTCGGCGGAAGCGCTGGGCAGGTGTCGGAACTGCAGCGGCTTGTCGGAGCTGGGTGCCACGCTGCGGTAAGCGAGCCGGATGTTGTGCTGCATCGCGGCGCCGACGGCCTCGCCGATGCTGGAGTAGAACTCGGGCACGATTCCTCCTTGGTGGTTGTCCTGGGCCGGAGCCGGGTGGAAGCACGAGGCACACGCGCTCCCACCTGCGGTGGACTCCGGTCTGGTAGCGGAGGACAGCAGCGGCGGATTCACGGGGCGACCGACAAGGGCAAGGGCATCGACCGCCCGCATGAGGTAGGCGCGAGGCAGGCCGGCGGTGGGCGCGTACGACGAGATCACCGGATTCACCGCCGCGGACCAGGGGCGTGCGACGGACGCACAGCCACAGTGGAGTCCGTCGCCTCGACGCCGAGGGACGGGGAGACCTTGGCCTTGGCCACGGCCGGCGAAGTGGCCAGAGCAGCGCCCCGGTGATCGGGCAGCTTCGGGGAGCGCGTCCGCGTCTCGGCCTGGGGATGCTGCGTGTTGCCGACACGGCGCAGCTCGGCCTCGGAGTCGAGGAGTTCGGACTGCGCCGAGCTGACGAACTCCGCAGCGAAGCCGAATCGGTCGGCCAGCGCGTACGCCTCGTCGTCAAGGACGTTGATGTGCTCGCCCGCCGCCTCCAGCGCTTCGCGGACGCGCTCCAAGGCGCCGTGCTCAGGGTGAAGGAGGTGGTCAACCGCCCGCTGAAGGTCGGCCCCGTTCTCGGCCGACCGGATCCGATCCGTGATCTGGAGCAGTACCGCCCCGGCGGCATAGGGCCCGAGGGCAGGCGCAGGAGTGCTCATCCGAGCCATATCCAGAGAGGGGGCGAGGTCGACACCGTAGCGGGCGGCGCGGAGCATCACGGCCGCGTGGCTGGCGATGGCGACCTGGTCGGCGACCGGGGTGGTGGTGGGAAGGCGATGGCGCCGGCCGTACCAGTCGTCGATCTGCTGGAAGCCTGCGTGCTTGAGGAGCTGGGCGGAGAGATCGTCGGTGGCCCCCTTGGCCACGACGCTGCCGCTGAACTCGGACGTGATAGTGATCGAAGGGGCAGGCATGTGGGTCTCCTCGGCGCGAGGGGTCGGGTCTGGAGCGGCGGGCAGGTGTCCCAGCTCGGCAGCGAGGCGCCGGCACTCGGTCTGCACGCGAAAGACGTCGCGATACGTGTTGTGGAGACCGCCGTCCTCACGGGCGAGGGTGGCCACGACGTGCACCTGCCGGGGCTGGTTGCGCAGGGCGATCCACCGGCAGGCGTCGGGATCGCCGTCCGGGGCGAGCCCGACGGCGGACACCAGGCTGCGGGCGACGGTGGCCCACTGCGAGTCGGTGAGGTCCGGCCGACCCGGGTCGGAACGGACCGAACAGACCCAGGTCGGCCGCACGGGGGCGCGGGCCCCGAGACGCTCGACGGGCGCGTCGAGAGCGTGGGCCAAGTAGGGCAGCGAACCCGACTCGGCGAGCAGCTCGATCGGGGCTCCGTGACCGTCGCCCGCGATCAACCGGGGGCTGGTGTGGTTGCCGCGCTCACCCGGCCCGAACAGGTACGCGAGCGGGCCGGCGGTGTCGCTGGCGCGCTGCAGGTGGGCGATCACGGTGTCTACCTCGAAAGGCAAGGAAGAAGCGAGGGCCCGGGGCGGACCAACAGGGAGAGAATCCGCAGGATTCGGGATTTGGCCCGGCCGGGGATCCCTGATAGACGCCGTGCTCACCCGTCCTTGACCTTGGTGGGAGAAGAGGACTCGGTGCCCCGTCGCAGCGGGGCACCGAGCGGCTAGAAGTAGGGGTTCTCGGTCGGCTGGTCGGCGGCGGTGGCGGCCTGGAGCAGCTCGGTGAGGTCGTCGGGTTCGGAGGACCGCTGGTCGATCCACCACCCGGCACGGGTGACGGTGCGAGCGGTCTCCTCGATCCCCTCCCACTCCGTCTCGGTGGTTTCGCCTTCGAGGACCAGGGCGGTGTAGGCGGCGGCCAGGACCTGGTGTCGACAGCGCACACCCCAGGCGATGGCCCGCTCGGTCCCCTCCAGAGGAGGCATTCGGTACTGCTGCGACCAGGATTCGGACTCGGCCTGCTCTTCGGCTCGCTTGGCCTTGAGCCAGGCTGCCTTGTCCTGCTCGGCGCCCTCCTTGGAGGCACGCCAGCAGTCAGAGCACTCCTGCCTGGCGAGCCACTCGGCGAAGCCCGCCCGGCGGTCGGCTGCCCGGTCGGACAGATCGCGGTCTGCCTGGTGACCGCAGGTGTGGTTGATCGACCAGATGGTCTTCACGGCCATGGGACTCTCTCCTTAAGGGAGTTGGATCAGCGGGGGGCGGGAGAACGCGATGCGGGGGTCGACCGGACGGGACGCCGCGGCCGGGGCGGCGGGGGCGGGGACCGGTGCCCTGCCCGGGAGGCCGGAACGGGCCGGGCTGGCAGCGAGCGCGGCGGCGCTGGTCGGAGATCCGAGGGCGGCACCGGGGTCGTGCTCACGGGACGTGGCCGGTACGGGAGCAGGGCGGGGGCGTGCTGCAACGTCCTGAGCGAGGCGGGGCTGCACCGCGACCTGAATGCCGGAGCGGTTCAGCGCCAGCGTGGCGCCGGCGACCTTCCCCAGGGCCTCATCCCGGCCGGTGGTGGCGGGCAGCACGTAGATGTCCAGGTGCGGGTTGTGCCGCCAGCCGTGTTCCACCAGGGCGAGTCCGGTGAGCCCGGAGGCACGGCTGTCGATGGCCGCGACGATGCCGAGCCGTGGAAGCTCGGCGAAGGCGACATCGGGCTCGCCAAGCGGAACCCGGTCGCGGCCGGGCGCCGCAACAGGTGCGAGCGAGGGATCGAAGACGGCATCCGTATCGACCCGGAAGCCGGCGTTGCGCAGCAGCGTGACGGCACGGGCGGCACGGCCCTGGCCGTCACGCTGCTGATCGGCCAGGGCGTACAGGGTCGGTTCGCCCGGGACCGGACGGAAGTCGAGGCGCTCCAGCATCCACGTACTGGCGGCGAGGTGCTTGGGGTTCGCGGCGACGATGCCGTAGTCGGGGTGGCTGCCGACCGCGACGTCGGGAAGCGGTTCTTGATCGGAGGTGGGCATGGCTGATCCATCCGGTGCAGGCTCGAGGACAGGGGCGGTCGAGGGCCGGAACGGTTCTGCTGGTGCGGGGCATAAGGAGCATTCCGATGCGGAAAGGTGGTCAGCGACCGGGAGCGGAAGAAGAGGGGCGTGCGGGCGGCAGAACGGTGCGCGCGGACGATTTCTCCGGCAGGCGGGCCGGGACCGTGCGCTGTCCGACCGACGGCGAAGGCGCGAGAGCGGCGCTCACCCGTGGCGAGGCAGAGGCCGACGGGGCGGTCCGGTTCGCCTGCGTCCGAGCCTTGTTGGGGTGGGTGGTGTGGCGGTCGGCCAGGTCGTTGCGAATCTCTTGAAGCCTGTTTGCGTCTGAGTCCAGGTCCTCGGCGATGAGGCGCAAGCGGTCCGCGTAACGGTGGTCGGCCCTGTCGCCGAACCCCTCCCACCAGTCGGCCGTAGTGTCGAGGATCTCGATGACCCGCTGGAAAACGCCGTCGCCGGGAGCGGTCAGTTCGCTCAGTGAAGCGACCGCCTCACTCGTGTGCGTCGCCGCCTGGATGGACTGGGCCAGGTGCCCGAGACGGTCGCCGAGACTCATCTCGTCGGTCCGGGCAAGAGGAAGGCTGGGGTTCAAGAGGGCAGGGTCGCCGGCGGGGTGGAAGCCTTCGGCCCGCAGCATGTCGAAGGCCCGGGGCACTGCCTGCCGCTGCTCGGTCGGGTCGGTCATGGCCGAGGGCAGCCGGTGGTAGCGCTCGCCGCCGAACGCCACGGCGGGGATGAAGCCTGCGCGGTGGAGCACGGCGTCGACGGCGCGCTCCTGAGCGGATCGTTCCTGCGCGGGGCGTGGAGGAACGCCGAGCTGGTCCAGGCGCGCGTCGATGGCGGCGAGCAGACTCGGGATGCTGCCGCCGTGCCGGGCGTCAGGACCGCCGGGTTCCGAGTCGTAGATCACTTCGTACACCGCGGGCCCGGTGTCCCGGTGGCGGATCACCGTCCAGCTCTCGGGGGACTCGGGGGTGTCGCTCGGTGGTTCCTGCGGTGGCGAGATGATCAGCGAACTGTCGTCGGGGAGGGCGGCGTGGACGATGTAGTCGCTGAGGCCGTACTCGACGGTGACCTCTAGGCCCGGACTTCGCG
>NZ_JAGGPA010000042.1 GCF_018614035.1 Streptomyces sp. ISL-96 | reverse complement strand
TGATCAAGATACAAAAGGCTCACGGCCAATCAGACCGTGCGATCCACCGCCTGAGCTTCCAGCCATGCCTCCACCTCCGGCCAGCGGTAGCGCAAATAGCGGCCGACCTTGTGAGCTCGCGGACCCTGGTGTCGATGATTCCATATGTAGACCGTGTTCAAAGGTACGCCGAGGAAGTCGGCCAGTTCCTCAGCACTCATCAACGGACAACGGCCCTCCGTGCCACTGGCGGCTTCTGCCGCACGGGCAGTGGTTCGACGCATGGGTACTCCATAACGGCTCAGAACGGGCAGGAAAGAACCACGTGAGCGGTAGTCCGCTCCGGTGACCCACGGAACATTGACATGAAATTCCAGCCGGACCAAATAGAAGAGTTTGCGGCGAAACTCCTACAACTCTTCCGAACTCTCGAAAGAAGCCAGCGAATCCTCGGCGAGGGCTCGTCGAGGATTCGCCGACGTCTCAGCGAGGATTCGTCTAGGTGAGATCTTCCCTATCGCCCTGTACCCCTTTGCCGTGAAGATCCCAAGAATGCGTTTGACATTTTCGGCTCGTCTGGATCAACATCCCATTCACCCAGGGTGCGATGAACGGGCACACGATCTCGCCGTCGATTACGACCCTGACACGAGAGACCCCATAAAGAAACTTCAAGGCCTGCCGAAAACTAGGAGTTGCGTCCATGCCATACGACCGCTGGCACAAGTCACGCCCGAAAGCCGGAGAGTCGACCTGCAGGGAACACGGCAAGGTTCCGACGAGGGATCACGGGGCCGGGAAGCGGTGGCAGGCTCGCTGGCGTAACCAGGAAGATGTCCAGCAGACGGAGTTGTTCCGCACCGAGGCCGAAGCCCGCAGGCACGAGACCAAAATGCGGTCCGGAGTGGACGACGGGTCATACATCAACCCTCGCGCCGGAGAGGTCAGGGTCGGTGAACTCGCCCTGACGTGGCTCAAGGGGCACGAACACAAGAATCCGCGCACATACCGACGCCACAGGGAGCGGGTTCACCTACACATCGTTCCTACCGCAGTTGGGAAGATGCGCGTAAAGGACGTGAACGCGTCGTCTTTGCTGGACTGGCTGCACGACCGTCGTCGACTGCTCGAAAGTTCCACACTGCGCCTGGTCTTCGACAATCTTCGAGCGGTCTTTGACCTGGCCGTGGACGACAGCCTGATACCCAAAAATCCATGCCTCGCCAAATCGGTGCAGGACGCCAAGTCGAAGCGAGGAGGTGGCGGCCGGGCAGAGCTGACCCTGACATGGGAGGACACCGAGAAAGTCCGTGCCGAACTTCCCGACCGCTACAAGGCACTCGTCGACTGCGGTCGCGGCCTGGGCCTTCGTCAAGGAGAGATATTTGGTCTGTCACCAGAGGACATCGACTGGGCACATCCGGACGGCGCCATGGTGCACGTGCAACGGCAAGTAGTCCACGACGGCTCGTTCCTGGTATACGCCCTCCCCAAGGGCGGCGACGACGAGGACCCAAAGGACCGGTGGGTCGAACTGACCGACGACGTAGCCATCCCCCTGCGCGAGCACATGGAGAAGTACCCGCCCGTCGAGGTGACCCGGCCGTGGGGCAGGAAAGGCGGCGACCCGGTCACGGTGCAGCTGATCTTCTACACTCGAGAAAAGACCGCCATTCAGTCGAATTGGTTCAACTCCTACCGCTGGAAACCTGCTCTGGCGTCGGTCGGCCTCATTGCGCCCCTCGACCCCAATACGAAGGGACGGCGCTGGGAGAAGTCCCGCGACATGATGATGCACGCCCTCCGACACCTGTACGCGTCGATGATGATCAATGGCGGGGTAGACGTGTACACACTCGCGGATCGGCTCGGACACGCCGATCCTGCGTTTACTCTGCGTAAGTACGTGCACCGGATCGTGGGAGCCGGTTCCAAAATCCGCATCGCGGTCCGGAGCGCCTACACAAGGGCCGCGTGACTGCTGCACTGTTCGGCTTGTGCAACGACCGTGCAAGATGATCTTCGGGCGGGTTCGTTTGTGCAGGTCAGAGACGTCGTATAGGAGTTCCGCGACATCTGAGGCGGGCGCGGGCGCGGATCGGTTACCGGTCCGTGAGGAGGCTGTCCGCCGGGGCGGTGGTGAAGTAGTCCGCGTCCTTGGGGCGTTTGAGGGAGGCGCCCTGGGGGCGGCGGGCCGGTTCCAGGTGGGGTATGTACTTGGAGCAGTGGATGTACGCCTCGACAACGGTGATCTGGACCCAGAGTTCGGGCTGCCGTCCCGGCGCCGTGTCGACCGGTATCAGCGGGTTGGCCTGGTGCGCGGCGCGGAATTCCTGGTCGCCGAGCAGCCGGGCCGTTCCGTTGATGTGCAGTCCGATGTGGTCCTGGGCGAAGTCCATGAACAGCAGCCCTATGTGCGGGTTTTCCACCATGTTGCCGGCGCTCGCCATGACGCCGTTCCCGCGGTACTCCGGGTAGGCGAGGGTGTCGGCGTCCAGCACGGTGACGAATCCCGGCGGGCCCGCCCGGAAGCTGGAGTCGCAGTGGCCACGGGCGTCCGCTGTGGCGAGGAAGACCATCGACTGACGGCTGATGAAGTCCCGCATCACCGTGGTGAGACGGGGCCGGACCTGCCGGTCGTAGAAGGCCTCGGCGCGCTCCGAGGTGCCGAGGTGGTCTTGCAGCATGCGTTCCCCGCGGGAGGGGGCGGCGTCGTGGCTGTTCACAGGGCTGTTCACAGGTATTCGCTCTCCGGCTCGGGTGGGGCAGGTACCAGGGACGTGTTCAGGACAGGGTCACTCAGCGGGTCGTGGTGAATTCTGGCCATCGGCACTCCGTCCTGTCTCAGGATCCGGGCGGCCGCCTCGACCATGCCGGGGGGCCCGCAGAGGAACGCTTCGTGCTGGCTCCAGGGGCCGAACTCCCGCAGCACCTGCGGCAGCGTGCCCTGCCTGCCCGGTATGTGCTGGTGAGAGACCGCGGCTCGTACGGTGAGCCAGTGCTGGCGCTGAGCCATCCGCAGCATGTCGTCCAGACCATAGAGCTCTTCCGCGGTGCGGGCCCCCACAAAAAGGTCGACGTAACGGCGCATGTCGCTGTGGGCCGCTTCCTCCAGAAGGGCGCGGATCGGTGCGAGGCCGGTCCCGCCCGCGACACACACCAGGTCGCGGTCCTCTGCGGCCTCCAGCGTCATGTCGCCCTGCGGCGGTCCCAGCGTGACGACGTCACCGACGGCCGCGCGGTGGACGAGGGCACTGCTCACGCGGCCACCGGGCACGGCACGGATGTGGAAGGTGAGCGTGGAGTTCTGCCGGGGCGCGTTGGCCGGCGAGTAGTGGCGCCAGGCCTTGCGCTGCCAGGGCGTCAGTACGGATACGTACTGGCCCGCCAGGTACGGATAGGGAAGCTCCGGCTGGACGGTGATTTCGGCGATGCCGTGGCCGCGGTGTTCATGACGGACGATCTGTGCCGCCCAGGTGGCGGGGTGCGAGCGGGCGTCGTCCGCGGCGGCCGAAATCATGACCTGCGCCGCGGTGGTGTAGGCGCGGGTCCAGGCGGCCTCGACCTCGGCGGTCCACGCGGTGTCGGCGTAACGGGCCAGGGCGGCCAGCAGGCATTCGCCGACCGCGGGGTAGTGAGCCTCAAGGGCTCCGAACTTCCGGTGGTCGCGTCCCAGGAGCGTGCAGAAGCGCACGAGGTTCTCCGGGTCGTCGACCAGGTCGACTATGCGCAGCAACCCGCGCAGCAGTCTGTCCCGCTGCCCGTCCATATTGTCCGGGAAGAGCCCTCTGACCTGCGGGTAGCGCGCAAAGAGGATGGTGTAGAAGTAGACCGTCAGGTCGGCTGTATGTGGTTCGACTATCGCCAGACCGGCGCGTACGAGCGAGATTTCGCGGGCGGTCAGGGGCGTGAGCGTCATCCCGGGGGCTGAACGTGCAGGCAAGAGTCTTTGTCGCAATCGCAGGGGCCCCGCCGTTGTCGTGAGCGGGGCAGGATGTCGCACTCCTTGTGCGAGTGCATCGAGACGGACGACGGTGATGTGGAGGGTACCGTTCCGGGGCGGAGTCCGTCCCGGGTGGCCCCTGGCGGCGGTCTCGGGGCCGGGTCTCAGGGGCCGGGGGTGAATCCACCCTGGAGGCGTTCCAGGTCGGACGGGCGTACCTGGATGGCGATCAGCGCCACGATCGCGGCCAGCACGGCGAGCACCGCGGCGACGATGAACGCCGCGGAGACTCCCGAGGTGAGCACTTCGTCCGCCCACGGCGGCGGGAGTTGGCCGGTTTGCTCGAATTGTGCGCGTTCCGCCGGGTTTGCCTGCGAGAGGAAGCGCGGGACCTGGTCGTCCGCCTCATGGCGGCTGGCCGTACCGAAGACCGTGACCAGGATGGACAGGCCCAGCGAGCCGCCCACCTGCTGCGTGACGTTGAGCAGGCCCGAGGCGGCGCCCGACTCGTGCGCGGGCACGTTGGAGACCGCCATCAGCGTCAGCGAGACGAAGTTCATGCCCATGCCGAGGCTGAAGACGAGCATCGGGCCCAGGATGCTGCCCGGATACGTCGAGTGGACTTCCGTCAGGGTCAGCCAGGACAGGCCCGCCGCGGCCAGGATCGAGCCCGTCACCATGAATGGCTTCGGGCCGTACTTGGGCAGGAGCTGTGAGGCCATTCCCGCGCCCACCGCGATGACCGCGCTGACCGGGAGGAAGGCCAGACCGGCCTCCAGCGGGCTGAAGTCCATCACGTTCTGGACGAACAGCGTGAGGAAGAAGAACATGCCGAACATCGCGGCGGCGAGGGCGAGCATGATGCCGTACGTGCCCGCCCGGTTGCGGTCGGCGAACATGTGCAACGGCGTGATCGGCTGCCTGGAGCGACGCTCCACCAGGAAGAAGACGGCGAGCAGTACCACCGCGGCGCCGAAGGACGCCAGCGTGTAGCCGTCGCTCCAGCCGTCCTGTGCCGCCCGGATGAAGCCGTAGACCAGGCACACCATCCCGAGAGTGGAGGTCAGGGCTCCGGTGACGTCGAAGTTGCCGGGATGCCGCTCGGACTCCTTGATCACGCGGGGCGTGGCGACGGCGATGAGCAGCCCGATCGGTACGTTCACGAACAGCACCCAGCGCCAGTCGAGCCATTCGACGAGCATGCCGCCGGCCAGCAGGCCGATCGCGCCGCCGCCCGCGGAGACCGCGGCGAAGACACCGAACGCGCGGTTGCGGGCCGGGCCTTCGGTGAAGGTGGTGGCGATCAGGGCGAGCGCGGTCGGTGACGCGATGGCGCCGCCGACGCCCTGGAGGGCGCGCGCGGCGAGGAGTTGGCCCGCGTTCTGCGCGAGACCGCCGAGCAGGGAGGCGAGGACGAACAGCAGGACGCCGAAGATGAAGACCCTTCGGCGGCCGAGGATGTCACCGGCGCGGCCGCCGAGGAGCAGCAGTCCGCCGAAGGTCAGCGTGTAGGCATTGACCACCCACGAAAGGCTCGTGGTGGAGAATGCGAGATCGCTCTGAATGTGTGGCAGAGCGATATTCACGATGGTGATGTCGAGGACCACCATCAGCTGGCACGAGGCGATGACCAGCAGGGCCAGGCCGTTCTTGCCACCCGGGCCCCGGTCGGCTGCCGTCGGTTGCGCTGGTGTCGGTTGTGGAGTCGTCATGAGGCGTGGCCCTCACGAGAGGCACACTGGTGGGCGGTTTCGCCCACCATTCGACCGTACGGCAGGGGCCCGCGGCCCACCACTCGACCAGCCCACTCCGCCTCAGTGCCCCCTCAGTGCCCCCTCAGCGGCGCAGAAGGCGGGTGGTCAGTGCTTCGCGCGCGGCCGGCCACTCGTCTTGCAGCATCGAGTACACGACGGTGTCGCGCACGGTCCCGTCCGGCCTGGTCCGGTGGCTGCGCAGGACACCCTCGTGCCGCGCGCCGAGTCGTTCGATGGCCCGCTGCGAGCGCTCGTTGCGGTGGTCGGTGTGCCAGGTGACGCGCCGCGCGCCGAGGTCGTCGAAGGCGCGGCCGAGGAGCAGCAGCTTGGCCTCGGTGTTGATGCCGGTGCGGTGGTAGCGGGTGCCGAGCCAGGTCGAGCCGATGGCGATGCCCCGGTCGGCCGGCGTTATCTCGTAGTACGAGGTGGAGCCCGCCACTTCGCCGGTGGCGACGTCGATCTGCGCGAGCGCGATGCTGTCGCCCTCCTCCTGCTTCTCCAGCAGTTCCTCGATGATCTTCCGCATCCCGGCGGCGTCGGCGGGCTGCTTCTTGGACAGCCAGGTCCAGATGTCGGGGTCCTTGAGCGCGTCGAAGAGTCCCTCGGCGTGATCGGTGGTCAGCGGCTCCAGGCGCACGTAACGGCCGGTGAGAGTGGGGCGTTCGAACCAGGCGCTGCTGCTCATTGGATTCCTCATTCCCGGCCATATACGTGACCAAATCCGGAGGTGGCGCTCGTCGCGCTCGCGTTCGAGGGTGGTTCAGATGGTGGGACGAGCCGATGCGACCCCCCACACGCATAGCCTCACATCCCACCAATCCCTACGCCCGTCGCCGGCTATGAAGTCCGGGTACGGGCCCAGGCAGAAGAAGTAGCGCCGCGCGCCCTGCGGGAGTTCACCGCGTTTCGGCGATGAAGTCCCGCAGGGTCGCGGACAGTACCTCCGGCTGGTCCTCGGCGATCAGCGTGCAGCTGTCCTCGATCTCGACGAGCCGCCCCTGCGGCAGTACGTCGGCCAGCCCGCGCCCGTGGGCGCGCGGCATCATCCGGTCCTCCGTCGCCCACACCACGAGCGCCGGCTTGTCGAACTTCCGCAGCCCGTCGACCGCCTCAAGCAGCTCGCTCTTGCGTACGCCCTTGTTGTAGCGGCGGAAGTCGGCGCGGATGGCCGGGTCGGTGAGGAGCGGCTTCAGCCAGCCTTCGAGGATCTCGTCGGGTACGGGCCGCTTGGTGAGCGCACCGAGGCCGATGGGCAGGCGCCGCAGCGGGCGCAGGGCGAGCGTACGGGCGAGGAGGGTGATGCCTCCCGGTACCTTGCAGGCCAGCGAGATCATCTTGCCGGGTACGCCGGGCGGGTAGTTGTCGAAGGCCTCGCACGAGGTGAGGACGAGCCTGGCGAGGCGTTCGGGGTGCCTGGCGGCGACGCTCTGGGCGCGGCCGCAGTCGTTCTCGACGAGCGTGACGTCGCTCAGATCCAGACGCTCCAGGAATTCGGCGATCAGCTCCACAACGGAGTCGGGGTTCAGCGGCATGTCCGGCCGCATCGGCGTGCGGTGCGAGCCGTACGGAAGCGTCGGGACCACGCAGCGGTGATCGGTCCGCAGATTCGCGACGACCCTGCGCCAGACGGTGGCGTCGTGGACCAGACCGTGCAGCAGTACGACGACGGGTGCCGGGCCCCCGGTGTCCTCGTACTCGACGGTTCCCGCGGTGAGTTGGATCTCTGGCATGAACGCCCCCTGCTCCAGTAACCGGATCGGCTCACGATGCCACGCCGGGTGCTCAGGGCAGTACGGCGACCCCGTCCAGCTCGACCAGTGCCTGCTCGTCCCAGAGGCGGACCACGCCGATCACCGCCATCGCGGGGTAGTCGCGGCCGGCCAGCCGGCTCCAGATGTGGCCCAGTTCGGGAGCGTGGGCGCGGTAGTCGGTGACATCGGTGGCGTAGACGGTGACGCGGGCCAGGTCGGCGGTGGCGCCGCCGGCGGCGTGCAGCGCCGTGAGGAGGTTGCTGAGCGCCTTCTCGAACTGGGCCGGGAGCGTATCGCCGACGACCTTGCCGTCCGTGTCCAGTGACGTCTGCCCCGCCAGGAAGACCAGCCGGGACCCGGTGGCGGTGACCGCGTGCGAGAAACCGGTGGGCGGGGAGAGCTCGGCCGGGTTGACGCGTTGCAGGTGGTGCGGGCGGTGCGGAAGGTGCGGGCTGTGCAGGGTCATCGGTACAGCTCCTTCGCGATGATCGTGCGCTGGACCTCGGTCGCGCCTTCGTAGATACGGGGCGCGCGCACCTCGCGGTAGAGGTGTTCGAGGAGGTGGCCGCGCTGGAGGGCGCGGGCACCGTGCAGCTGGACCGCGGCGTCGACGACGTACTGCGCGGTCTCGGTGGCGAACAGTTTCGCCATCGCGGCGCGCCGCGGGACGCCGGGTGCGCCCGCATCGTAGGCGGAGGCCGCGGCGTACACGAGCAGGCGCGCGGCCTCCGTGCGGGTCGCCATCTCGGCGACCTGGTGGGCCACCGACTGGAGGTCCTTGAGCGGCCCACCGAAGGCGGAGCGGCTCGCGGTGTGCGCGACGGCCGCGTCGAGGGCGGCCTGCGCCATGCCGACGGCGAAGGCGCCGACGCTGGGCCGGAAGAGGTTGAGGGTGTCCATGGCCACGCGGAAGCCGCGGTCCACCTCGCCGATCACGTCGGCACGGGTGACGGGTACGCCGTCGAAGGCCAGCGCCCCGATGGGGTGCGGCGAGAGCATGTCGAGCGGGGTGCCGGTGAGGCCGGGGCGTCCGGCCGGGACCAGGAACGCGGTGATGCCGCGGGCGCCCGCCCCCTCGGTGGTCAGGGCGAACACGGTGTAGAAGTCGGCCTCGGGCGCGTTGGAAATCCAGCACTTCTCACCGAAGAGGCGCCATCCCTCACCCTCCGGTACGGTCTGGAGCGAGAGCGCCGCGGCGTCCGATCCGGCGCCCGGCTCACTGAGCGCGAAGGCGGCGACCGCACGTCCCGCGGTCACTTCTGGCAGCCAGCGCGCCCGCTGTTCGTCCGTGCCCGCCCTGGCCACGGGACTGGCTCCGAGCCCTTGCAGGGCGAGGGCGGTCTCGGCCTCGGTACAGGCGCGGGCGAGGGATTCACGCATCAGGCACAGGTCGAGGGCCCCTGAGTCGAACAGGCGTGCAAGCAGGCCGTGTTCTCCGAGGGCGGCGACCAACGGGCGGTTCACCCTGCCCTGTTCCCCCTTCTCGGCGAGAGGGCGCAGATGGCCGGCGGCGAGGGCGCGCAGTCGCTCGCACCACTCCAGTTGCTGAGGTTCCAGCGCGAATCCCGTCATGTCCTCGCACCTCGCTCTCATTTCGACATTCGCTCTTATCGCGAACTGTTGACTGTCGTCACCCAAACGATACGCTCAAGAGGCGACAAGGGGGCGATCCCGTCATGGAGCTGAAGACCTCAGCGCACATCGATACCTTTCCCCGCGAACAGCTTCCGCCCGCTCATCAGTGGCCGCAGCTGCTCCTCGACCGTCCTGAGCTGCGCTATCCCGACCGGCTCAACTGCGGGGCAGAGCTGTTGGACCGTACGGTCGAACGCCTCGGCCCGGACCGGCCCGTCTTCCGTACCGCCGCCGGCGAGGTCTGGACGTACGGCGAACTGCTCGGCCGCGCCGACCGCATCGCGCACGTCCTCACCACCGACCTCGGCATCGTGCCCGGCAACCGCGTCCTGCTGCGCGGACCCACCACACCGTGGCTGGCGGCCTGCTGGCTCGCGGTGATGAAGGCGGGCGCGGTGGCGGTGACGGTGCTGGCGCAGCAGCGGGCGTCCGAGCTGGCGACGATGTGCGAGATCGCGCGGGTCGGCCACGCCCTGTGCGACGTACGGGCGGTCGACGACCTGGTGAAGGCCGAGGTGCCGGGGCTGCGCGTCACGGCGTACGGCGGCGACGCGCCCGACGATCTGCTGCGGGCGGCGGCCGGCAAGCCGTCGCGGTACGCCGCCGTGGAGACGTCCGCCGACGATGTCGCGCTGATCGCCTTCACCTCGGGGACGACGGGGCGCCCCAAGGGCTGCATGCACTTCCACCGCGATGTGCTGGCGGTCGCCGACACCTTCTCGCGCCATGTGCTGAAGCCGGAGCCCGAGGACGTGTTCGCGGGCAGTCCGCCGCTCGGCTTCACGTTCGGGCTCGGCGGCCTGGTGATCTTCCCGATGCGGGTGGGCGCGTCGGCGCTGCTGCTCGAACAGGCGGGACCCAGGCAGCTGCTGCCGGCGCTCGCCGAGCACCGGGTGTCGGTGCTGTTCACCGCTCCGACGGCGTACCGGGCCATGCTCGACGACCTCGACGGGTACGACCTGAGCGCCCTGCGCCGCTGCGTTTCGGCGGGTGAGAATCTGCCCGCCGCGACGTGGCAGGCCTGGTACGAACGCACCGGGCTGCGCATCATCAACGGCATCGGCGCGACCGAGCTGCTGCACATCTTCATCTCGGCGGCGGACGAGGCGGTCAGGCCGGGTACGACGGGGGTTCCCGTGCCGGGCTGGGAGGCGCGGGTGATCGACAGCTCCGGCCTTCCCGTGCCCGACGGCGAGCCGGGGCTGCTGGCGGTGCGCGGGCCCGTGGGCTGCCGCTACCTCGCGGACGACCGCCAGACGGAGTACGCGCGGGACGGCTGGAACCTCACCGGCGACACCTACGTCCGCGAGCCCGACGGCTATTTCCGCTATGTCGCCCGCGCCGACGACATGATCATCTCGGCCGGGTACAACATCGCGGGCCCGGAGGTCGAGGACGCGCTGCTGCGCCATCCGGATGTGCTGGAGGCGGCGGTCGTGGGCCGGACCGACGAGCTGCGCGGCCAGGTGGTCGTGGCGTACGCCGTCCTGCGGGACGGAGTCGTGCGCGGGGAAGCGACCGTGGCGGTGCTGCGCGACTTCGTCAAGGCCGAGCTGGCGCCGTACAAGTGCCCGCGCGACATCGTCTTCCTCGACGCCCTTCCCCGCACGCCGACCGGAAAGCTCCAGCGCTTCCGGCTGCGGGCGGCCGTAGAGTGATCAGGTGGCCGAGCAGCACACCCCCCGTTCCCTGATCGTCTCCCTCTACGGCGCGTACGGACGCACCCCAGGGGGAGGCGGGGAACCCATGCCGGTGGCCGAGCTCATCCGGTTGCTGGCCGCCGTCGGTGTCGACGCGCCTTCGGTGCGCTCGTCGGTGTCCCGGCTCAAGCGGCGCGGGCTGCTCGTCGCCGCCCGTACGCCGGGGGGCGCCGCCGGATACGCGCTGTCCGACGACGCCCACCAGCTCCTGGACGACGGCGACCGCCGCATCTACGAGCACCCGGCGCCGCAGCTGTCGGAGGGCTGGGTGCTGGCGGTCTTCTCGGTGCCCGAGTCCGAGCGCGCCAAGCGTCACGTGCTGCGCTCCCGTCTCGCCCGCCTCGGCTTCGGGTCGGCGGCGCCGGGGGTGTGGATCGCGCCCGCGCGGCTGTACGAGGAGACGCGCCACACGCTGGAGCGCCTGCAGCTCGCTCCGTACGTCGATCTGTTCCGGGGGGACCACCTCGGCTTCGCGGCGACGGAGGAGTCGGTGGCGCGGTGGTGGGACCTGACGGCGATCGCCAAGCAGCACGAGCAGTTCCTGGATCTGCACGAGCCGGTGCTGCGGGCGTGGGTGGCGCGGGGTGAGGAGACGCCGCCGGATCCGGAGCACGCCTACCGGGACTACCTGCTGGCGCTCGACTCCTGGCGCCGTCTGCCGTACGCCGATCCCGGCCTCCCGGCCGAGCTGCTGCCGGCGGACTGGCCGGGTGTGCGGTCGGCGAAGGTGTTCGCGGAGCTGCACGCGCGGCTGCGGGACGCGGGGGCGGAGTTCGTGCACGGTGACGGTGGCTGAACCTGCTGGCCACTGGGCACCATGTGGCGCTGCTGACCGTGGCCGAGACGCTGCGCCGGCGCGGCAGCGACGCGTACGGCGAAGGCGCCCCCCGGTACGGCTGGTGGCGCGGCGCAGACGGCGCCGTGGCGGGGGCGCTGCTGTGGACGCCGCCGCACGCGGTGCTGGTGGGGGCCGTGCCGGCGGAGGCGGTGGGGCCGCTGGCGGAGGCGTGCGTGGCGCTCGGCAGGCCGGCGGTCAGTGCCTAGCAGAGCGGTGGTGACTAGCTGCTCCCACGCGGTCGTCGGCGTGGCTCCGGGCGCGGTGGCTTGGGTTGGCGTGCCTTCTGGGGCGGGGCCTTGCGCGGCATGGCTTCCGGGGCGCTGGGGTCGGTGCCGCGCCGGGGCGTCTCCTCGGGCGTCGAACGTTCGGGTAAGTCGGGTTCTTCTGGGTGGTTGCGTTCACCGCCCTGCGGGGAGCGCCCCGACACGTCCCCTCCTGGCACCGTAGCTTGGGATGCCGTGGATTCCGTTGCCCCCTGGACGTCCGGGGGCGAGGTGCGGCTGCTGGTTTATACGCCGCCCCAGTGGCGGGGGTAAGCGGGGGCGGGTGAGGTGCTCCTGTTCATGGACCTCGCGAACCCGACGAGCAACGGCGTGTACCGGCGCGTCGGGTACGGGCCGTGGCGGACCGGGTCGAGCTCGCGGTGGCGGGTTAGCGCGTCCCGTCGCCTGCGGCGGGCCTTATCCCCCCACCCCGCCCCTTCCCGCTGTGACACTTTGCGCCTCCGCCGCGTGGGGGCGCTGCCCCAGACCCCGCTCCTCAATCGCCGGAGGGGCTGAGAGTTGCCGCAAGCGGCAAAATCCAGCCCGGCCGGCGTTTGAGGCCACGCCCGCAGGGCGTCCCGGGGGTCTGGCGGCATGCCCCCAGCTTCGGGAAGGCGCGGGTAGGGGAAAGCCCCGCAGGGCCCCGCCCTCACGTCAGGCTCAGCCTCGGCTTCGGCGCGTCCGTGCGCCCCGTCGGCGGGGTGCGGCTGCCCGCCCGGTACGGCAACGGCCACGGCGCGCCCGGGCCCGTGTAGCCCTGCTCGGCCGCCGCGTGCAGCGTCCAGTGCGGGTCGTACAGGTGCGGGCGCGCCAGCGCGCAAAGGTCCGCGCGCCCCGCCAGCAGCAGCGAATTCACGTCGTCCCAGGACGAGATCGCGCCGACCGCGACGACCGGCACGCCCACCGCGTTGCGGATGCGGTCGGCGTACGGCGTCTGGTACGAACGGCCGTACTCCGGCTCTTCGTCCGCGACGACCTGCCCGGTCGAGACGTCGATCGCGTCGGCCCCGTGCGCGGCGAAAGCGCGGGCGATCTCCACCGCGTCCTCGGCCGACGTACCGCCCTGCGCCCAGTCCGTGGCGGAGATACGGACGGTCATCGGCCGCTCGTGGGGCCAGACGTCGCGTACCGCGTCGAACACCTCCAAGGGGAAGGCGAGGCGGCCGGCGAGGGAACCGCCGTAGGCGTCCGTCCGTTGGTTGGTGAGGGGGGAGAGGAAGCCGGAGAGCAGGTAGCCGTGCGCGCAGTGCAGTTCGAGGAGGTCGAAGCCGCAGTCGGCCGCGCGCCTCGCCGCCGATACGAACTGTTCGCGGATGCCGGTGAGCCCGTCCCGGTCGAGCTCGCGCGGGATCTGGTTGACGCCCGCGCGGTACGGCAGCGGGGAGGCGGCCGCGACGGGCCAGTTGCCGTCGTCGAGTGGCTGGTCGATGCCCTCCCACATCACCCGCGTCGAGCCCTTGCGGCCCGAGTGGCCGAGCTGGACGCCGACGGCCGTGCCGGGCGACCGCTCGTGCACGAAATCGGTGATCCGGCGCCAGGCGGCGGCCTGTTCCGCCGTGTACAGGCCGGCGCAGCCGGGCGTGATGCGCCCCTCCGGGCTGACGCACACCATCTCGGTCATGACCAGGCCCGCTCCCCCGAGGGCCCGCGCGCCCAGGTGGACGAGGTGGAAGTCACCGGGGAGACCGTCGGCCGCCGAGTACATGTCCATGGGTGATACGACGACCCGGTTGCGCAGGGTCAGGCCGCGCAGCCGGAAGGGGGTGAACATCGGGGGTGTGCCGGGCGGGCAGCCGAAGTCGTCCTCGACGGCGCCGGTGAAGGCCGCGTCGCGCAGCCGCAGGTTGTCGTGGGTGACGCGGCGGCTGCGGGTGAGCAGGTTGAAGGCGAACTGCCGTGGCGGCTGATCGAGATACGTCCCGAGCTCCTCGAACCAGCGCAGGCTGGCGGCCGCCGCGCGTTGCGTGGACGCGACGACGGGGCGGCGCTCGCTCTCGTACGCCGCCAGGGCGGCCGGCAGGTCGGGCTGCTCCTCGACGCACGCGGCCAGCGCCAGGGCGTCCTCGACGGCGAGCTTGGTTCCCGAGCCGATGGAGAAGTGGGCGGTGTGGGCGGCGTCGCCGAGCAGGACCGTATTGCCGTAGCTCCAGCGGTCGTTGACGACGGTACGGAAGGCGATCCACGATGAGGTGTTGCCGCGCAGCGAGCGGCCGCCGAGCGCGTCGGCGAAGACCTTGGCGCAGTACGCGGTGGATTCGGCCTCGTCGCAGCGGTCGAGACCGGCGGCCCGCCAGACCTCCTGGCGCATCTCGACGATGACGGTCGACGCGTTCTTCGCGTAGGGGTAGCCGTGCAGCTGCATGACGCCGTGCTCGGTCTCGGCGATCTCGAAGCGGAACGCGTCGAAGGCGAAGTCGGCGGCGAGCCAGATGTAGCGGCAGCGGTGGGAGGTGACGCGGGGGCCGAACACATCGGCGTACGACTGACGGGTGAGGCTGTGCACGCCGTCCGCGGCGATCACCAGGTCGTACGCCGCCGACAGCTCGGCGGCGGGCGGCGCCTCCTCGCGGACGCGCAGGCCGACGCCGAGCGAGCGGCACCGCTCGTGCAGGATCTCCAGGAGCCGGCGGCGGCCGAGGGCCGCGAAGCCGTGGCCGCCGGAGGTCAGGGTCCGGCCGCGGTGGACGATGTCGATGTCGTCCCACCGTACGAACTCCTCCTGGAGCGCGCGGTAGACGACCGGGTCGGCGTGCTGGATGCCGCCGAGGGTCTCGTCGGAGAGGACGACACCGAAGCCGAAGGTGTCGTCGGGGGCGCCCCGCTCCCAGACGGTGATCTCGCGCGCCGGGTCGAGCCGTTTGAGGAGGGCGGCGGCGTAGAGCCCACCGGGCCCGCCGCCGATGACCGCGACGCGCAGCACCGGCATCGCTATCGCCCCCGCCACTTCGGGGGCCGCTTCTCCGTGAAGGCCGCGTGGAATTCGGCGTAGTCGTCGCCGTTCATCAGCAGCGCCTGGGTGGCCGCATCCAGCTCGACGGCGGCTGCGAGCGGCATGTCCAGCTCGGCGGTGAGCAGCGCCTTCGTCTGCGCGTACGCCAGGGCCGGGCCGTCGGCGAGGCGCCGGGCCAGCTCGGCGGCGCGGGTGTCCGCCTGCCCCTCCTCCGTCATTTCGCTGATCAGGCCGATCCGCTCCGCCTCGGGGGCGCGCACCGGATCGCCGAGCATCAGCAGCCGGGTGGCGTGCCCGAGCCCGACGACGCGCGGCAGCAGGTACGCCGCGCCCATGTCGCCGCCCGAGAGGCCGACCTTGGTGAAGAGGAAGGCGAAACGCGCGGAGGGGTCGGCGATCCGGAAGTCGGCGGCGAGGGCGAGGACTGCGCCCGCGCCGGCCGCCACCCCGTGCACGGCGGCGATCACCGGGAAGGGGCATTCGCGCAGCGCCCGTACGACCTGCCCGGTCATCCGGTTGAAGTCGAGGAGCTGGGCGGTGTCCATGGCGAGCGTGGCGCCGATGATCTCGTCGACGTCGCCGCCCGAGCAGAAGCCGCGCCCCTCGCCGCCGAGGACCAGGGCGCGCACGGCGCGCTCGCGGGCCAGCTCGGCGAGGAGGTCACGCAGGTCGGCGTACGCGCCGAAGGTCAGCGCGTTGAGTTTCTCCGGCCGGGCCAGGGTGACGGTGGCGACGCCGTCCTCGATGGTCAGCCGCAGGTGGTGCCAGTGCTCGGTGCGCGGTGCTGAGCCGGGAAAGGGGCTCATGGGGCCGGGCCTCCTTCAGCCGTGCGGCTGGTGCCTGCCCCTCGAAGGTATCACCGATGTGTGACTGTCGTCACGAGTGCGCGATACAGCCCCTGGCTAACGGGTGCCCGCCATGGTCGCGACGAGCACGGCCTTGATCGTGTGCATGCGGTTCTCGGCCTCGTCGAAGACGACCGAGTGGGACGATTCGAAGACCTCGTGGGTGACTTCCAGCTCGCTGAGGCCGTACTGCTCGTGGATCTCACGGCCGACCTTGGTGCCGAGGTCGTGGAAGGCCGGCAGGCAGTGCAGGAACTTCACGTCCGCGTTCCCGGTGGCGCGCAGGACGTCCATGGTCACGGCGTACGGAGCGAGGGCCTCGATCCGCTCGCCCCAGACCTCCTTGGGCACGCCCATCGACACCCAGACGTCGGTGGCGACGAAATCCGCCCCCAGCACGCCCTCGGCCACGTCCTCGGTGAGGGTGATACGGGCGCCGCTCAGCTCGGCGGCCTTGCGGGCCCGCGCGACGATCTCCTCGGCCGGCCAGTAGGCCCTGGGCGCGACGATGCGTACGTCCATACCGAGCAGGGCGCCGGTGACGAGGTAGGAGTTGCCCATGTTGAAGCCGGCGTCACCGAGGTAGGCGTAGGCGATCCGCTCCAGGGGCTTGGCGCAGTGCTCGGTCATGGTGAGCACGTCGGCGAGCATCTGGGTGGGGTGCCAGTCGTCGGTGAGCCCGTTGAAGACGGGGACGCCGGCGTACGCCGCCAGCTCTTCCACGGCGGCCTGGCTGCCGCCCCGGTATTCGATGCCGTCGAACATCCGGCCCAGCACGCGCGCCGTGTCCTTCACCGACTCCTTGTGCCCCATCTGGGAGCCGGAGGGGTCCAGGTACGTCGTCGACGCGCCCTGGTCGGCGGCGGCGACCTCGAACGCGCAGCGGGTGCGGGTGGACGTCTTCTCGAAGATCAGCGCGATGTTCTTGCCACGCAGCCGCGGCACCTCGGCGCCGGCCTTCTTGGCCGCCTTGAGCTCGGCCGCGAGGTCGATCAGGCCGCGGAACTCCCCGGCGGTGAAGTCGAGCTCCTTGAGGAGGTGGCGGCCTGCGAGGTCTGTCGCCATGGTGGCTGCTCCTGGATCGGTCGTCGGACGTCGGTCGTCGCACATGCGGGCTCGGTGGAAGTATATACAGAAGAGCGCATCACTATACGGCGTCGCGTTCAACGGGGCAGCTCATGCACCGGGGGCCTCCCCGTCCCCGGCCCAGTTCGTTGCCTTTGATCTCGATGACCTCGATGCCTTCCTTGCGCAGGTGGGTGTTGGTGGTGACGTTGCGTTCGTAGGCCACGACCACGCCCGGCTCGACCGCCAGCACATTGCAGCCGTCGTCCCACTGCTCGCGCTGGGCCGCGTGTACGTCCTGGGTGGGGGTCAGCACCCGGATGCGGTCCAGGCCGAGCGCGGCGGCGATGGCGCGGTGCATGTGCTCGGGCGGGTGGTCGGTGACCTTCAACGCGCGCTCGCCGACGCCCGGTTCGATGGTGTACGAGCGGAGCATGCCGAGTCCGGCGTACTGGGTGAAGGTGTCGCCGTCGACCATAGTCATCACCGTGTCAAGGTGCATGAACGCCCGGTGCTTGGGCATGTCGAGCGCCACGATGGTGGTGGCCGAGCCCGCCTCGAAGAGCCCACGGGCGAGCATTTCCACCGCCTGGGGAGTGGTGCGCTCGCTCATCCCGATGAGGACGGCGCCGTTTCCGAGGACCAGGACGTCGCCGCCCTCGATGGTGGAGGGGTAGTCGGGCTGCCCCTCGGACCAGTGGTGGAAGGGGCCGGCCTCCGGGCCCGTGAAGAGCGGGTGGTGCTTGTAGATCGCCTCGAAGTGGACGGTCTCGCGCTGCCGGGCCGGCCAGCGCATCGCGTTGATGGACACACCGTCGTAGATCCAGGCGGAGGTGTCCCGCGTGAAGAGGTGGTTCGGCAGCGGCCCGAGCAGAAAGTCGTCCAGGTCCATGACGTGGAAGCGGACGGAGGTCGGCTCGCCGTGGCCCGCCAGGAACTCCCGCTTCGTCATGCCCCCGACGAGCGCCTCGACCAGATCGGCCACCGGCAGGTCGTCGAAGGCGTCGCGCAGGTGGCCGGTGGCGAGGGGGCCGTACTCCTTCTCGTTGAAGACCCGGTCGAGGACAAGGTTTTTGGCCGCCGGGATCTCCAGCGACTCGCGCAGCAGGTCACCGAAGAGGTGCACCTCTACGCCGCGGTCGCGCAGGACGTCGGCGAAACCGTCGTGCTCCTGGCGGGCGCGGCGCACCCACAGCACGTCGTCGAAGAGCAGCGCGTCCCTGTTGCTGGGGGTGAGGCGCTTGAGCTCCAGATCCGGTCGGTGGAGGATGACGCGGCGCAGCCGCCCGGTCTCGGAATCGACATGGAATCCCATGGCTCCATCCTGGCCGAGTGCGGCCGCACACGCGTCCGTACGGCGGAATGCTTTCGCTCAGAGCAGCTCGGAGGACTTCCCGGCACCGCGCGGCGCCGGGATGAGGCGGGCGCCCCGGCCGTTTTCGACCGGGGCGCCGGGCCACGCCACGTCACAGCCGTGGGTCGACCGGCTCCGACTCCAGCGCCAGGACCGCGAACACGGCCTCGTGGATCCGCCACAGCGGCTCCCCGTCGGCCAGCCGGTCCAGTGCCTCAAGGCCCAGCGCGTACTCGCGCAGGGCGAGCGAACGCTTGTGGCCGAGGAAGCGGTGGCGCAGCTTTTCGAGCTGCTCGGGGCGCGTGTACTCGGGACCGTAGATGATCCGCAGGTACTCGCGGCCGCGCACCTTGATGCCCGGCTGCACGAGCCGGTTCCTGCCGTCCCGTACGAGCGCCTCGACCGGCTTGACGACCATGCCCTCGCCGCCCCGGCTGGTCATCTCCAGCCACCAGTCGACGCCGGACTGGACGGACGCCGGGTCGCCGGTGTCGACGATCAGCCGGCGGGTGGTCCGGAGCAGCGCGGTCGGGTCGTGTTCGACCAGCCGGTCGAGCCAGGCCAGCTGCTCGTCGTGCGGTACGCCCGCGAGCGACCGCCCCTGGACGGCGAGCACCTGGAACGGTGCGAGCCGCACCCCGTCCAGCCCCTCCGTCGGCCAGCAGTAGCGCCGGTAGGCGTCGGTGAACGCGGCCGCGTCGGCGGCCCGTTCGCGCTGCGTCGCCAGCAGCCCCGCCACCTCGACACCGCGGGCCGCCGCCCCTTCGAGCGCGGCCAGGGCACCGGGAAAGACGGCCCGCGCCGCGGCGCCCACCGCGGCGTACTGGTTGCGCAGCAGCCCCGAGGCCTTGAGCGACCAAGGCATCAGCTCGGCGTCGAGCAGCAGCCAGTCGGTCTGGAGGTCGTCCCAGAGCCCGGCCTCGGTGACGGCGGTGCGCAACCGGCTGATGATCAGTTCGGTGACGGTCTCGTCATCGAAGAACGGGCGGCCGGTGCGGGTGTGGATGACACCGGTCGGACCGTCCACGCCGAACCGCTCGCGCGCCACGTCCGCGTCCCGGCAGACCAGCAGCACCGCCCGCGAGCCCATGTGCTTCTCCTCGCACACGACGCGCCCGACTCCGTCCGCCTTGTACGTCGCGAAGGCCTCGGCGGGGTGCTCCAAGTAGCCGTCGACGTGTGACGTACCGGTCGGGGACATCGTGGGCGGCAGGTAGGCGAGCAGGCGCGGGTCGACGGCGAAACGGCTCATGACTTCGAGCGCCGCCGCCGCGTTCTCCTCGCGTACGGCGACCCGTCCCATGTGCCGCGTCTCGACGACCCGGCGCCCGTGCACGTCGGCGAGGTCCAGCGGACGGCCGTCGTGCCCGCCGGGGGCCTCGGTGGTGAGTGGCTTGGCCGGCTCGTACCAGACCCGCTCGGCCGGTACGTCGACGAGCTCGCGCTCCGGCCAGCGCAGCGCGGTCATCTTGCCGCCGAAGACCGCGCCGGTGTCCAGGCAGATGGTGTTGTTGATCCAAGACGTGTTCGGAACAGGTGTGTGGCCATAGACAACAGCGGCGCGGCCGCGGTAGTCCTCGGCCCACGGGTAGCGCACGGGCAGGCCGAACTCGTCGGTCTCGCCGGTCGTGTCGCCGTAGAGCGCGTGCGAACGCACCCGGCCCGAGGTACGGCCGTGGTACTTCTCCGGCAGACCCGCGTGGCACACGACGAGGTTGCCGCCGTCGAGGACGTAGTGGCTGACGAGCCCGTCGATGAACTCCCGCACCTGCTCCTTAAAGGTGTCGTCCTCCTTCTCCAGCTGCTGGATGGTCTCGGCGAGTCCGTGCGTGTGCTGGACGTTCCTGCCCTTGAGGTAACGGCCCAGCTTGTTCTCGTGGTTCCCGGGGACGCACAGCGCGTCGCCGGAGGCGACCATGCCCATCACGCGGCGCAGAACGCCGGGGCTGTCGGGACCACGGTCCACGAGGTCGCCGACGAAGACGGCCGTACGCCCGTCGGGGTGCGACCCGTCGACGTAACCGAGCTTGGAGAGCAGGGTCTCCAGCTCGGAGCGGCAGCCGTGGATGTCGCCGATGATGTCGAAGGGGCCGGTGAGGTGGCTGAGGTCGTTGTAGCGGCGCTCCAGCACCACTTCCGCCGCGTCGACCTCCTCCACGCTGCGCAGGACGTGCACCTTGCGGAAGCCTTCGCGCTCCAGGCCCCGCAGCGAACGGCGCAGCTCGCGCCGGTGCCGCTGGATGACGTGGCGGGGCATCCCGGCCCGGTCGGGGCGTACGGAATTGCGCTGCGCGCACACCTCCTCCGGCAGGTCGAGGACGATCGCGATCGGCAGTACGTCGTACTTCCTGGCCAGCTGGACGAGCTGCTTCCTGCTCTCCTGCTGCACATTGGTCGCGTCGACGACGGTCAGGCGCCCGGCCTCCAGCCGCTTGCCCGCGATGTAGTGCAGGACGTCGAAGGCGTCACGGCTCGCGCTCTGGTCGTTCTCGTCGTCGGCGACGAGGCCCCGGCAGAAGTCGGAGGAGATGACCTCGGTGGGCTTGAAGTGCCGGTGGGCGAAGGTGGACTTGCCGGATCCGGTGGCACCGACCAGGACCACGAGGGACAGGTCGGTGACGGGAAGCGTGCGGGGGGTGGTGCTCATGCGGCTTTCGCCTCCTTCTTGTCCTGCCCGACCTGCTTGTCCTGGACGATCACGGTGAAGACGGCCATCTGGGTGGGCGGACCCACCTCAGGGTCTTCGGGCCCGACGGGCACGAACTGAACCTCGTACCCGTGCCGTTGGGCCACCCGGTCGGCCCAGCCGCGGAACTCCTCACGCGTCCACTCGAAGCGGTGGTCGCCGTGCCGTACGTGCCCGGCGGGCAGGGTCTCCCAGCGCACGTTGTACTCGACGTTCGGCGTGGTCACGAGCACGGTACGGGGCCGCGCCGAGCCGAACACGGCGTACTCCAGGGCCGGCAGCCGCGGCAGGTCGAGGTGCTCGATGACCTCGCTGAGCACGGCGGCGTCGTACCCCTTGAGCCGCTTGTCGGTGTACGTGAGAGAGCCCTGCATCAACTGCACGCGCCCGGCCTGCCGCTCACCCATCTGTTCCAGCTTCAGCCGCCGCGAGGCGATGGTCAGCGCGCGCATCGACACGTCCACACCCACGATCTCGGTGAACTTCACGTCCTTGAGCAGCGCCTGTACCAGCTGGCCCTGTCCGCAGCCCAGGTCGAGCACGCGGCTCGCCCCGGCCGCACCGAGCGCCTGGAGGATCGCGTCGCGCCGCCGCACGGCGAGCGGCACCGGCCGCTCGTCGGTGTCCGTCGTCTCGTCGACGGCGTTGTCTATCTCCTCGATCTCCAGGTCGTCGGCCTCGGCGAGGCGCACCAGTTCGAGACGTTCCATCGCCTGCCGGGTAAGGCTCCAGCGGCGCGACAGGTACCTGCTGGTGATCAGCTTCTGCTCCGGGTGCGCGGCCAGCCAGCCCTCGCCGGCCCGCAGCAGCTTGTCCACCTCGTCCGGCGCGACCCAGTAGTGCTTGGAGTCGTCCAGCACCGGCAGCAGGACGTACAGCTGACGCAGCGCTTCCGCGAGCCGCAACTCGCCCTCGAGCACCAGCTGTACGTACCGCGAGTCGCCCCACTGCGGGAACTGCTCGTCCAGCCCCACCGGCTCGGCCCGCACCGTCGTCCAGCCCAGCGGCGCGAACAGCTTCGCCACCAGCTCGGCGCCGCCCCGCGCGGGCAGCGCGGGCACCTCGATGCGCAGCGGCAGAGGAGCCCCGGCGCGCTCGGGCCGGGCGTTGCACACACCCTGCAGCGCGGTCTTGAAGACCGTGCTCAGCGCGACGGCCAGCAGCGACGACGCGGCGTACGGCCGGTCGTTGACGTACTGCGCGAGCGCGGAATCGGGTGAGCCACCGCGCCCCTTGCCTTTGCCGCGCCGCACGAGCGCCACCGGATCCACCTCCAGCAGGAGCGCGGCCGTGCACCGCTCGACGGACGCCTCGGGGTAGAGGACGTGCGCCGTGCCGTGGGAAGTGGTGAACGTCTGCGCCTTGTCGGGGTGCTTGTGCAGCAGAAAGCCGAGGTCGGTCGCGGGACGCTCCTGGTTGCCGGTAGTACTGATCGTCAGGAACACACGCCCGAGTATCGTCGGCCCGGCCCATCCCTGACCAGGGGTTTAAGCGGCCGGTGGTTCAAGCGTCCGGTGCGACCAGCCGGGCCAGCTCCGCGATCTCCGCGGGCCCGACCCGGCAGCAACCGCCCACCAGCCGGGCCCCGGACGCCCGCCACTCTCGCACCCGCGCCGGGTCGTACGTGCCCCCGCCGCTCCACCGCCTCTCCTCCGCGTCCCACCGCTCACCGCTGTTCGGGTACACGACGACCGGTTTCCCGGTCACCGAGGCCGCGACCTCCACCGCCGCGTCCGCGTCGCGCGGCTCGCAGCAGTTGATCCCCACGGCGATCACCTGGTCGTTCCCCGCCGCGAGCGCGAAGGCCGCGTCCAGCGGCTGGCCGGCCCTGGTCCGTCCGCCCGCGATGCTGTACGAGAGCCAGACCGGCGTCCCGGACCCCTCGACGGCCCGCAACAGCGCCTCGGCCTCGTCGGTGTCGGGCACCGTCTCCAGCGCCAGCACATCGGGGGCCGCCGCGACGAGCGCTTCGACGCGCGGCCGGTGGAAGTGCTCCAGCTCGCGCACCGAGAGCCCGTACCGTCCCCGGTACTCGCTGCCGTCGGCGAGCATCGCCCCGTACGGCCCGACCGAGGCGGCCACCCAGACCTCCCGGTCCACGGACTCCCCCGCCGCACGCGCCAGTTCGACACTGCGCGCCAGCAGCTCCGCGGCCTTGCCAGGGCCGAGCCCCCGCCGCGCGAAGCCCTCGAACGTCGCCTGGTAGCTGGAGGTGATCAGCACCTGTGCGCCCGCCCGCACGTACGCCGCGTGCGCCGCCGCGATCTGCTGCGGCCCGTCGGCGAGCAGCCGCGCCGACCAGAGCGCGTCGGACAGATCGCAGCCCTGTGCCTCCAGCTGGTTGGACAGACCGCCGTCAAGGACAACGGCCCCCCGGGCCCCGGCTCCGAGTGCGGCGGCAAGTGGACGGACGGGCTTCACGGCACGACTCCTTTACTCGTCGGACACGCCTCAGCTCAGCTGGGACTGGACCTGCGAGGAGATCAGCTCCAGGTGTTCGAGATCGTCCAGGTCCAGGATCTGGAGGTAGACCCGCGACGCGCCGATCGCGGCGTACTGGCCGATCTTGTCGACCACCTCGGCCGGCGAGCCCGCCAGCCCGTTCGCCTTCAGCTCCGCCACATCCCGCCCGATGGCCGCCGCCCGGCGCGCCACCTCCGCGTCGTCCTTACCCACGCATGCCACCAACGCGTTGGAGTAGACCAGGTCGTCCGCCTTGCGCCCGGCCTTCTGCGCCGCCGCCCTGACCCGCCCGAACTGCCGCTCGCTGTCCTCCAGCGAAGCGAACGGGATGTTGAACTCGTCGGCGTACCGCGCGGCCAGCCGCGGCGTGCGGCTCACGCCGTGCCCGCCGACCAGCACCGGCACCTTGGCCTGCGCGGGCTTGGGCAGCGCCGGTGAGTCCGTCAGCTGGTAGTACGTCCCGTCGTAGCTGAACGTCTTGCCAGTCTCCGTCGCCCACAGCCCGGTGACGATGGCCAGCTGCTCCTCGAGCCGACCGAACCTCTCCTTCGGGAACGGGATCCCGTACGCCCGGTGCTCCTCCTCGAACCAGCCTGCCCCCAGCCCCAGTTCCACCCGGCCGCCCGACATCTGGTCGACCTGCGCCACCTGGATGGCCAGCACGCCCGGCAGCCGGAAGGTGCCCGCGGTCATCAGCGTGCCGAGCCGGATCCGCTTGGTCTCGCGGGCGAGCCCGGCCAGTGTGATCCAGGCGTCGGTCGGCCCGGGCAGGCCGTCGCCCGACCCCATGCGCAGATAGTGGTCGGAGCGATAGAAGGCGTCGAAGCCCAGGTCCTCGGCGGCCTTGGCGACGGTGAGCAGGGTGTCGTAGCTCGCCCCTTGCTGGGGCTCCGTGAAGATTCGAAGATCCATGCCTCCATCCTGCACCGCTGGACTGCCGTCAACCCCACGGTCATAACGGCTCCGTCGCCGAGTCGCGGGCAGCGCTGCGACGTCTGTCCTGCTCCCGCACCGTGAGCCGGCGTAATATCCCGCGCACCCGGTCGCTCGACTCGTCGGCGGCGTCGATGCCCTCGATGCACTGCCAGTAGAGCCCCTCCTCGTCGGTGGCGCACGCGACCCCGACGAGCGCGATTCCCACCTCCCCGAGAAGTCCGCTCAACCCGATCAACGCCGCTCGCGCGTCCGACACTTGGGACAGCTGCGCGGCACGCGGACGGGCGTCCGGGGGCGGTCCCCCGGCGTCGTCCACCCCGCCCGCCCACAGCGCCGGGATGTCGAGCACCCCGCAGCCCCGTCCTCCTGTCTCGCTGAGCCCGCGCGCCTCACCTCTCAGCTCCGCCGGCCCGTCCAGCACCAGCTGTCCGCCGATCGCCTGGGTCAGCGCCTGCGCCTGCCAGGCCTCCGCCAGGATGTCCCGTGCCGCCCGGCTCTTCGCGAGTGCGTGCCGGCTCTGCCCGATGAGCCTCACCGCGTCCATGCGCCGCCCCCGTCCATACCATGGCCCGCGTCTTTCGCGCACCGTCTCCTACCCACTACCCAGAGTGAGGGTCAGGGGCCCGGAAAGCCAGGGCTATGGCGAAATCTGTGGACAGAAAAGCGGTTTTGGATATATCCATCACTCCGCAGAGTGACGATCCTTGTTTTCCGGCACCGGAAAGCGCAGCTCGTTCCGGTCGATCTTGGCCGCCAGAGCCGCCAGCACATCGATCCCGAGCACCTCACTGAACTGCAGCAGGTACGCGAGGACATCGGCGACCTCGTCCACCACCCGGTGCGCGGTCCGCGGATCCTCCATCACCCGCGCCGACTCCTCGGGCGTCAGCCACTGGAAGATCTCCACCAGTTCGGACGCCTCCACGCTCAGCGCCACGGCCAGGTTCTTCGGCGTGTGGTACGGCTCCCATCCCCGGGCCGCCGCGAAGTCCGCCAGCCGCCGTTGCAGTCCCGCCACATCAAGTTCAGTCACGGGCCCAGGTCTACCACCGCCACGCCGTCCACCCCGCGCGCGTACGGCGCCGAGGCGTCCGTGAGCGTTCCCACCAGCCGGATGTGCCCCTCGCCGCAGACCGATGCCGCCAGCGCCACCAGGTCCCGCGTCTGCCGCCCGTCCAGGGACCGGTCGAAACCGTCCGCGAGGACCGTCAGCGCCTGCATCGCCGCGGGCACTTCGGCGACGGTGTCCATGGCCAGCACCCCCGGACCGGTCAGCAGCACCAGCGCGAGCGCCAGATACCTCAGTTCGCCGTCCCCGAGCCGCCCGACCGGCGTGGCCCACGGCCCGCCCCGGCCCACCATGGCCCGTACCCTCCCGTCCGCGAGCTCCTCCACGGTCAGCGCCTCCACCGGGCCCGCGCACCCCGACCGCACCATCGCCGCCAGCCGCGCATGACGCTTCGCGCACTGGTGGTGCGTACGCCGCAGCACCTCCGCGAGGTTGTCGCAGCCGCGCAGCAGCCGGGCATCGCCCAGCGCCACCGGCTCCCGCATGCGCGAGGGCTGCGGATCGCACGCGAACACCGAACGCAGCGCGAGAACCACCTGCTCGGCGGCCGCCAGTACGCGCAGCTGCCCCGCCGTCTTGCCCGCCACCCGCAGCGGCAGCAGCGCCGTACCCAGCAGGTCGTCGGGCAGTGGCGCCCGCGTCACCGGCGCCGTGCCGGCCGTGTACCAGGCCGCCTGGACGGTGCTGCGCCCCGGATCGCGCAGCGCCGTCGCCAGCAGCGTCTGCCCGTCGCAGGTCAGCCGCTCGCCGACGATGCGCAGCTCGGGTTCGGCCTGTACGGCGAGATCGAGGCGTACGGGACCGGCGGGCCCTTCGACGGTGCAGCCGATCCTGAACCCCCGCCGCCCCTCGGCGTCCGGCCCCGCCCGCTCCGGCACGCACCCCACCGGGTCCCGGAACACCGCGCCCAGCTCAGCGCCCCCGCCGAGCCGGGCCAGCGCGTCGTACACCTCCAGGACGCTCGACTTGCCGCTGCCACTGGCCCCCGCGAACAGGGTCACCGGGCCGAGCGGGAAGACCGCGCCGCGGTGCGATCTGAAGGCCGAGAGCCGCAGTTCGGTGACCGTGGGGACGCCACGGTCGTCGGCCGGAGGTCCGGGGCGCGTCCCCGGCGAAGGCACAGTCATGGCCGGACCGTATGCACCGCCTCGGCTGACGAACCGTTACGCCTGAGGGACCTTCCTACGATTGAGGGACCGCGGCCGCCTCGGCCCCCTCGACCTCCATGTCGGCCGGCGACAGCAGGAAGACGTTCCGGTCGACCCTGTGCATGCCGCTGCCGAGCCCGAAGACCACACCGCTGCTGAAGTCAAGGATGCGTTTGGCCACATCGGTGTCGGCCGCGGTCAGGTCCAGGAGTACCGGTACCTGCGCGATCAGGTACTCCGCCACCTCACGCGCGTCGGAGAACACCTGCACGCGCAGCACGATCATCCGCCGCTGCTGGGCGGCCTCCTCCTCCGGCATCGCGCGGTGATCGACTCTGGAAGGCCACTCGTTCCTGCTGCGCAGTGGCACGACTTGAGCGAGCCCGGCCCACTGTTCATCGGTGACGTCGTACCTGCTCACCGGACCACCCCGCTCACGTGCTGTGTCTGCATCCGGCCATCCTCCCGCGCCTCACCCGTTCGGCCCAACAGCGACACGGACGGGATGGTGCGCGGAAGAATGACGACGACAGTCGTGTACGCGAGGACCCCTTCGAGCCGCGCCGCGCACACAAGGAAACAAGAAGGAACAGGTTAGTGTGCGCCGGGGGTTGCCCCTTGTGCAAAGACGCGAAGAGAGGAAGAGCAGGTGGCACACGCGCCCGGAAGTCTTCTGGCCATCAGCGACCTCCACATCGCCTACAAGGAGAACCGCAGGATCGTCGCCGACCTCCGCCCGGAGTCCGACGACGACTGGCTCCTCGTTGCGGGAGACGTCGGTGAGAAGTCGTACGACATCGACTGGGCGCTGCGCACCCTCGCCAAGAACTTCGCCAAGGTCATCTGGGCTCCCGGCAACCACGAGCTGTGGACGCCGCGCGAGGACCCGCTCCAGCTGCGCGGCGTCGAGCGCTACCAGCATCTGGTGGAGCTCTGCCGAGGCCTGGGGGTCGTCACGCCCGAGGACACCTATCCGGTCTGGCCCGGCCCGCAGGGGCCGGTGACCGTGGCCCCGCTCTTCCTCCTGTACGACTACACCTTCCGCACCGGCCCCGGGCTCAGCAGGGAGGAGGCCCTGGCGGCCGCGTACGACAAGGGCGTGGTGTGCACGGACGAGTTCCTGCTGCACCCCGATCCGTACGAGAGCCGGCAGGCGTGGTGCGAGAGCAGGGTGAAGGAGACCGAGGTGCGGCTGGCCGCGCTGGATCCGGCGACACCCATGGTGCTGGTCAACCACTATCCGCTGGTACGTGAGCCGATGGACGTGCTGCACCACCCCGAATTCGCCCTGTGGTGCGGTACGGAACGGACCGCCGACTGGCACCGGCGGTTCAATGTCGCGGCGATGGTGTACGGACATCTGCACATCCCCCGGTCGACCGTTTACGACGGGGTCCCCTTCGAAGAGGTCTCGGTCGGCTACCCGCGCGAGTGGCGCAGGCCCGGCCACCGGCGCACCGTGCCGCCCCGCCGGATCCTGCCGGCCGCGGCGCCGGACCGGAGGTAGCCGGAGGGCGCCGCTGAGCCGGGGTGCGGCTGCGAACGACTGCGGCGTTGCCTCGATTTCCCTGATCAGCTGTCCGGGCGACCGACTACGCTCTGATTCAGGTTTCCGGGCAAGGGGCCCGTTCTGGTTGGGGGTTGCCGTGGTGGTTACAGGTCGTGTGGTGCGTTTCGACGGCGCCCGGGGGTACGGGTTCATCGCTCCGGAGGGCGGTGGCGAGGATGTGTTCCTGCACGTGAACGACATGCTGATCCCCGAGGCGATCGTACGCTCGGGCCTGGCCGTCGAGTTCGAGCTCGACGAGGGGGACCGCGGCCCCAAGGCGTCCGGCGTAAGGCTCGCGCGGGGAGCCGATGGCGAGCCGCTGACGCCGCCCGCGTTGCCGGCGGCCGACACTGACGCGATGTGCGATGTGCTCAGCGCGAACGAGCACCTCAGGGAGGTGACCGAGGTGCTGTTGCGGACCGCACCCTCGCTCACCGGCGAGCAGATCCTCGCCGTGCGCGCAGGCCTTGCGAAGTTCGCGAAGGGCCATGGCTGGATCGAGGGCTGACGGAGCAGGCCAGGGCAGGCCAGGCCACCCATCGACGCTTAGGTTAGGCTAAGCTAAGTCTCCCGACATCGGGCAGCGAACCGCGCCCGTGGCCCGACTGGGCGGGCATGTCATCAGGGAGGAGATTGCCCATGGGCTTGCCGGCCATCGGCTCCTACCCCATGCCCGACCGCTCCTCGATCCCTCCGTCGTGCGTTCCCTGGACGATCGATCCGGCACGGGCCGCGTTGTTGGTCCATGACATGCAGAACCACTTCGTCCGGACGTTTCCGGCAGGCCGCTCCCCCGTGGTGGAGCTCGTCGACAACATCGCCGCCCTGCGCGAACTCGCGGGCACGCTCGGCATGCCGGTCGTATTCAGCGCCGAACCGGCCGGTCAGCCCCCCGGCCAGCGCGGGCTGCTGGCCGACATCTGGGGGCCCGGTATCGGCCATGAACCCGACGCCGCCGCGATCGTCCCGGCGCTCACCCCCCGGCCCGGCGAGCATCTGCTGGCCAACGTGCGTCACAACGCCTTCCTCCGCAGCCATCTCGGCAGGCTGCTGCGCTCCACGGGCCGCGACCAGTTGATCATCTGTGGCGTGTACGCACATCTCGGCGTACTGCTGACGGCGGCCGACGCCTTCATGAACGACATCCAGCCCTTCGTCGTCGCTGACGCGGTGGCCGATTTCTCGGCCGAGGAACACTCCATGGCACTGCGGTGGGCCGCGCGCAGTGGAGTCGTGTCCACCACCGACGGACTGCTGCGCGACCTCCTGATCGGCAGGGCGGCACACGGTGCATGACGGTCAACCAGAAGCCGGGCCCGGGAATCGGGCGGGCGCCGGGCAGGCACGAAGAGAGACGAAGAACATGACGGTACGGGTCGCGGTGGCCGGAGCGAGCGGCTATGCCGGAGGGGAGGTCCTGCGCCTGCTGGTGTCCCATCCCGGCGTGGAGATCGGGATGGTCGCCGCGCACAGCAGCGCGGGCCGCACGCTCGGAGAGGTACAGCCCCACCTGGCCGCCCTCGCGGACCGGGTACTCGTGGAGACCTCGGCCGCCTCGCTCAGCGGCCATGACGTGGTGTTCCTGGCCCTGCCGCACGGCCAGTCGGCGGCGCTCGCGGAGCAGTTGGACGCCGAAACGCTGATCGTCGACTGCGGCGCTGACTTCCGGCTTCGCGACCCCGTCGACTGGGAGCGGTTCTACGGCTCGGCTCATGCCGGCACCTGGCCCTACGGGCTGCCCGAGCTCCCCGGCGTACGAGAAGAGCTGAAAGGCGCGACGCGGGTGGCCGTACCCGGTTGCTATCCGACGGCGGTGACCCTGGCGCTGTACCCGGCCTTCGCCGCGGGCCTGGTGGAACCGGAGGCAGTGATCGTCGCGGCGAGCGGGGCCTCCGGTGCAGGGCGTGCCGCCAAGCCTCATCTGCTCGGCTCCGAAGTGATGGGCTCGATGAGCCCGTACGGAGTCGGAGGCGGCCACCGGCACACGCCGGAGCTGACGCAGAACCTGTCGCGGGTGGCGGGCGAGCGAGTGGCCGTGTCGTTCACGCCGACGCTGGCTCCGATGCCCCGGGGCATCCTCGCCACCTGCTCGGCGCGCCTGCGCCCGGAGGCCGGTACCGGACTTCGCGAAGCCCGGGCGAAAGTCCGGGCCGCGTACGAAGCCGCCTACGCCGACGAGCCGTTCGTGCGGCTGCTGCCGTCCGGGCAGTGGCCGTCGACCGCCGCCGTACTCGGCTCCAACACCACGCAGGTGCAGGTGGCGGTGGACGAGCAGACCGGTCGCCTGATCTCCGTGAGCGCGATCGACAACCTGACGAAGGGCACCGCCGGTGGCGCGGTGCAGAGCATGAATGTCGCCCTCGGCCTGCCGGAAGGGCTGGGCCTGCCCACGAATGGAGTGGCTCCGTGACCGTAACCGCTGCACAGGGATTCCTCGCGAGCGGTGTGGCCGCCGGGCTCAAGGAGTCCGGTGATCCCGACCTGGCCCTGGTGGTCAACCTCGGCCCGTCACGCGCGGCTGCCGGTGTGTTCACCTCCAACCGGGTCCAGGCCGCTCCCGTCCGCTGGTCGCGGCGGGTGCTGGCCGATGGCCGGGTATGCGGCGTCGTACTCAACTCCGGTGGCGCCAACGCGTGTACGGGACCGGCGGGCGCCGCGGACGCGCGCGTGATGGCCGAGCACACGGCGCGGGCCGTGGGAGTGGATCCGGACGAGATCGCGGTGTGTTCCACCGGACTCATCGGCGTCCCGCTGCCGATGGACAGGGTCACGGCGGGAATCGACGCTGCCGCCGAGCGGCTGTCGCCCGAGCGGGGTGTGGAGGCGGCCGTCGCGATCAGGACGACGGATTCGGTGCACAAGACGGCGGTGGTCTCCGGACCGGAGGGCTGGACGGTGGGCGGTATGGCTAAGGGCGCGGGCATGCTCGCGCCCGGTCTCGCCACCATGCTGGTGGTGCTCACGACGGACGCCGATGTGACGTCGGCGGGTCTCGATTCGGCGCTGCGGGAGGCTGTCCGTACCACCTTCGACCGGGTGGACTCGGACGGCTGCATGTCCACCAACGACACAGTGCTGCTGCTGGCGTCGGGCGCTTCCGGGGTTACACCGGTCCCAGACGCCTTCGCCGAGGCCGTGCACGCGGTCTGTCTGGACCTGGCACGGCAGTTGGTCGCGGACGCGGAGGGCGCCTCGAAGGAGATCGAGGTGGAGGTCGTCGGCGCGGCGTCGGAGGAGGACGCCGTGACGGTGGGCCGCTCGGTGGCCAGGAACAACCTGCTCAAGTGCGCGCTGCACGGGGAGGACCCGAACTGGGGACGCGTGCTGTCGGCGATCGGTACGACGTCAGCGGTCTTCGACCCGGACCGCCTGGATGTGGCCATCAACGGCGTCTGGGTATGTCGGGACGGCGCGGCGGGCGAATCCCGCGACAAGGTCGACCTGGCGGGGCGTCGGATCACGGTCACGATCGACCTGCGCTCCGGTGCCGAGTCGGCGGTGATCTGGACCAATGACCTCACCGCCGAGTACGTCCACGAGAACAGCGCGTACAGCTCATGAGCGCCCACCCCTGGCTGGAGGAGTTCCAGGGCCGGACGGTCGTGATCAAGTTCGGCGGCAACGCCATGGTGGACGAGGACCTGAAGCGGACGTTCGCCCAGGATGTGCTGGAGCTGTGGCACGCGGGGCTGCGCCCTGTCGTCGTACACGGCGGCGGGCCGCAGATCAGTGCGCTGCTCGACCGGTTGGATCTGAAGGTCCGCTTCGAGGCGGGCCTGCGGGTGACCACGCCCGAGATCATGGACGTGGTCCGGATGGTGCTCACGGGCAAGGTCCAGCGGGAATTGGTCGGACTCATCAACAGTCACGGGCCGTTCGCGGTGGGGATGTCGGGCGAGGACGCGCACACCATGACGGCCGTGCGGCGACCGGCCTGGGTCGACGGCGAGCCGGTGGACATCGGCCTGGTCGGCGACATCGTCGACGTGAACCCGGACACCGTGCGGACCCTGCTGGAGCAGGGCCGTATCCCGGTGGTCTCCCCCGTGGCCCGGGGCGCCGACGGACAGGTCTACAACGTCAACGCCGATCTCGCGGCGGCGGCCATGGCCGTGGCCCTCGACGCGGAGAAGCTGGTCATGCTCACCGATGTCGAGGGTCTGTACGCCAACTGGCCGCACGACACCGAGGTGATCGACCGCCTGACGGCGGATGAGCTGGAGAAACTGCTGCCGGAGCTGGCGGGCGGGATGCTCCCCAAGATGGAGGGGTGTCTGCGGGCCGCCCGGGCCGGCGTGCCCATGGCACACGTGCTGGACGGCCGGGTGCCGCACTCGCTGCGGGGAGTGTTCGGCGGCGACGGCCACTGCGGCACCACCGTGGTTCCGGACGAGGAGGGCGGCGCATGAGCGCCGGGACAGCGCGCCGCCCGGTCCTCACGGATCGCTGGCGTGCCGTGATGATGGACAACTACGGTACGCCGCCCCTTGCTCTGGTCAGGGGCGAGGGCAGCACGGTGTGGGACGAGTCCGGGCGCGCGTACGTCGACTTCACCGGCGGGATCGCCGTGAACACGCTGGGGCACGCCCACCCTGCCGTGGTGTCGGCTGTGAGCGACCAGGTCGCCAGGCTGGGGCACGTCTCCAATCTGTACGTATCCGTGCCCGCGGTCGCGCTAGCCGAACGGCTGGTGCGGCTGATGGGGAGGCCGGGGCGGGTGTTCTTCGCCAACTCCGGGACGGAAGCGGTCGAAGCGGCGTTCAAGATCGCCCGTCGGACGGGGCGGCCGCGTCTGGTCGCGACCCAGGGTGGCTTTCACGGCCGCACCATGGGCGCGCTCGCCCTCACCGGGCAACCGGCGAAGCGCGAACCGTTCCTGCCGCTGCCCGGTGAGGTGTCCCATGTGCCGTTCGGTGACGTGACGGCGCTGCGGGCGGCGGTCACGGAGGAGACGGCGGCCGTCTTCCTCGAACCGGTACAGGGCGAGGCCGGCGTGCTGCCGGCTCCCGAGGGATACCTGCGGGCGGCCCGTGAGATCACCCGGTCCACCGGCACGCTGCTGGTGCTCGACGAGGTCCAGACCGGGATCGGTCGTACGGGTCGGTGGTTCGCCCATCAGGCGATGGAGGGTGCGGACCCCGATGTGGTGACTCTGGCCAAGGGGCTGGGCGGGGGCCTGCCGATCGGCGCCACGGTGGCGTTCGGCGCGGCGGCCGACCTGCTGGCGCCGGGCCAGCACGGCTCGACCTTCGGCGGCAACCCGGTGGCATGCGCGGCCGGGATCGCCGTACTGGAGACGATCGAGCGCGAGGGGCTTCTCGCCCACGTGGCGCGCGTGGGTGAGCGGCTGCGCTGCGGCGTCGAGGGGGTGAAGCATCCCCTGGTGAGCCATGTCCGGGGGGCGGGGCTGCTGCTCGGGGTCGTCCTCACCGAACCGGTCGCACCGCGCGTACAAAAGGCGGCGCAGGACGCCGGCTTCCTCGTCAACGCCACCGGCCCCACGACGGTGCGGCTGGCTCCGGCGCTGACCGTCGGTGCGACGCAGGTGGATGAGCTGATCGCGGCGCTGCCGGGCATCCTCGACGCCTGAGCGGGCGCCACGTGTCGTGGCGGCAGAGCAGGGCTGGTCCCGCAGGCCGTACTGGGGCTCCGCCCCCAGACCCCGCTCCTCAAAGCACGCGGGCGAGTACCCGCGAATTACGGCGCGGGTCCAAGGAGTTCGCCCACGCCTTCGGCGCGAGACCGGCGCGGGCGGGCGCGAAACCGTACCGGAGGAAGAGGTCGCCGCCACCGGTCGTCGCGGTGAAGAGGGCATCCAGCGAATGGGCCGTCGCCTTGGCGAGCGCCGCACGCAGGAGCTGACCCCCCAGTCCACAGCCCTGCCTGCGCGGCGCGACGCAGAAGTTGTAGAGGACGCCCGTGGGCCCGCGGCCGCCTGCCGGGTCGGCGGGGTGTACTCGCAGGCCCAGACAGCCGTCGAGGGTGCCGTCGTTGGACTCCACGACGAGGAAGTCGGAAGCGTCCGAGGCGTAGAGGGAAGGGGAGCGCTCACGCAGCGCGCCAGAGCGTACGAACGGCCGGGAAAGGGCCGCAAGGGACGCCGCATCTCCGCGGAGCGCGGATCGTACCGGCAGCGGGGCAGGCAGGATGGTGCGTGACGACAGTGTGCCGAGGCGCGGGGCGGCCGTGATCAAGGGTTTCCCTTCCTTCGGTCCCACCCGTGCACGGAGGCAGCTGAGCCACCGCAGCACCTGGGACACCAGATGAAGTAAGGGTAGCCTCACCTAAGCCCTCAGCCAAAACGTGCACGCCCTACGCGGCGCAAGGGCGGCCGGGATAGTCGAAGGTCTCCGGTACGCCGGCCTCGCGCATTCTGCGCAGGACCTCGCGCAGGGTCGCCTCCCCGGCGATGTCCACGGGGCAGTTGATCTGCGTGTCGAAGACCATGGTCTCCGCAGCGGTGTTCCAGATGACCCACTGATGCCGGTACGAGGACGCCTGCCACAGGTACGCGTACCGCTCGATGACTGCCAACTTCGTGCTCATAGCGCCGCCTTTTCGCTCTCACGGCCGTCGACGAACGTCGCGACCACTTCGATGTCACCAATGCGTGAGGTGCTGACGCGCCGTGGGTCGTCTCCCAGTACGACCAGATCGGCACGCTTTCCGGGGGTGAGGCTGCCCGCGCTGTCGTCCCAGTGACAGGCGAAGGCTCCACCGACGGTGTACGAGCGCAGGGCCTCGTCGACCGTGATGCCCTCGTCCGGGCCGATGACCTGGCCCGACGCAGAGGCGCGCTCGACCATGAACTGAATGGCCCGCAGCGGCGATCCGTCCGTGACGGGACGGTCCGAACTGCCCACCAGCGTGATGCCGTGGTCCAGGAACCCCTTGCCCCGGTACAGCCAGGGCGCCCTGTCCTCGCCCATGATCGACGCGTAGTCGTCGCCGAAGTACCGCAGAAAATTAGGCTGGACCACGGCGATCGCACCGAGTCGCGCGAAGCGCGGAAGCTGGTCCGGCCGGATCAGCCCCGCGTGTTCGATGCGGTGCCGCGCCTCCGGGCGGGGCCGGATGGTCTGTGCCCGTTCCAGTGCGTCCAGCGCGACGTCGGCCGCGCGGTCGCCGATGGCGTGGACGGCGAGCTGCCACCCGGCGAGATGGCCGTCGACGATGGTGTCCGTGAGGAGTTCGGGATCGTCCTGGAGCTCCCCGGCGTGTTCCATGCCGTGGTACGGGCTGCTCAGTGCGGCGGTGCGGGCCATCATGCCGCCGTCGGTCCATAGCTTGAGCGCGCCTACAGACAGCCAGTCGTCGCCGAACCCGGTGCGCAGGCCGAGGTCGAGGCCGCGGGGTATGCCGCCGCCTTCGGGCGAGCCGACCGGGTGCAGCGTGTCCGCGGCGACCATGAGTTGTACCCGCAGCGGCAGTCGGCCCTGCTCCCGCACCAGCTGATAGGCGGCCAGCTCGACCGGGCTGTGGCCGAACAGAGCGCCACCGATGCCCGCCTCGGCGCAGGCCGTCACTCCCTCCGAGCGACAGATCCGCCCGGCGTGCGCGATCGCGTCCGCCAACTCGTCCTGGGAGTAGGGCGGTCGAAGCTTCCGTGCGGCGCCCATGGCGCTCTCGGCGAGGTAGCCGTCCTCGTGGCGGACATGGGCGGGCAGCAGGTCCAGGACGGCACTGTTGACCACGCAGGCGTGTCCCGAGTCGTGCATCAGGAACACCTTGCGCCCGTGGCTGACCCGGTCCAGCTCGGCAGCGGTCAGATGGCGTCCGAGGGCCCGCTGGTCGTACCCGGCGATGTCCACCCAGGCGCCGGGGGAAGTCTTCCGGGAGACGGCCTCTTCCACGACCGCGAGTACGTCCTCGACCCGCTCGCAGGGTGCGACGCTCGGGGTGGTGGCCTTCAGCCCCGTCCATGCCAGGTGTACATGGCTGTCGATGAACCCGGGCAGCACGGCCGCGCCCTGGAGGTCGATCACCTCGCGGGCGGGCAGTGAGGTCACCGCGTCGTCCAGGCCCACGATCCGGCCGCGCCAGATGCCCAGGTCGTGGGCGACGGGGTGGTCCGGGTCCATGGTGATGAAGTGGGCGTTCGTCAGCCGCGTACAGAGCATGGGCAGTCAGTCCCGTCTCTATGGTGAATCCGCGAGCGCTTCGCCTGCCATGGCAGGGCGCTTGCGGGCCGTGGGCACCATGAGCGGCGTGCCGGTTTCGGGGTCGTCGATGATCCGGCAGGGCAGGCCGAACACGTCCTCGATCAGCTCGGCGGTCATGACCGTCGCCGGGTCGCCTTCGGCGGCGACCGTGCCGCCGGCCCTCATCACCACCAGGTGGGTGGCGTAGCGGCAGGCCTGGTTGAGGTCGTGCAGCACCGCGACGATGGTGTGGCCCTTGCGCTCATGCAGATCGGCGCACAGGTTCAGCACCTCGACCTGGTGTGCGATGTCGAGGAAGGTGGTCGGTTCGTCCAGCAGCAGGATCGACGTCTGCTGCGCCAGCACCATGGACAGCCACACGCGTTGTCGCTGACCGCCGGAGAGGTCGTCGACCGGGCGGTCGGCGAGTTCGAGTACGCCGGTCTGCCGCATCGCCTCGGCGACCGCGGACTCGTCCTCCGCGGACCACTGCTTGAGCATCCGCTGGTGCGGATAGCGGCCGCGGGCCACCAGGTCTCCCACGGTGATGCCGCCCGGCGCGGTCGACGACTGCGGGAGCAGGCCGAGCCTGCGCGCGACTTCGCGGGAGCGGTACGACGAGATGGCGGCCCCGTCGAGATACACCTCTCCCGCCTTGGGCCTGAGCATCCGGGCCAGCGCCTTGAGCAGGGTGGACTTGCCGCAGGCGTTCGGGCCGACGATCACCGTGAAGGAGTGGTCGGGGATGACGACACCGAGGGAGGTGGCCACGGTCCGCTGATCGTAGGAGAGCGTCAGGTCCTCGGCGCGCAGCCGGGCCGTCGGGGACATCGTTCCTGTCATGCGCGGCTCTTTCGCGATTCTGTGACCAGCAGCCAGATGAGATACAACCCACCGATGGTGCCGGTCGCCGTACCCACCGGGAGGAGAGCGGGTGAGAAGATCCGCTGCACCGCGAGATCGCTCCCGGCCAGCAGTACGGCGCCCATCAGGGCGGCCGGGACGAGTGCGGGGCCGGACGACCGGGTCAGCCTCCGGGCGAGCTGCGGGGCAGCGAGTGCGATGAACCAGATGGGACCGGTCACCGCGGTGGCGAACGCGGCCAGCGCGACGCTGATCCCGAGCAGGAGAAGTCGGCTGCGCGCCACGTCGACGCCGAGTGCCTTCGCCGTGTCGTCGCCCATTTCCACCATGGACAGTCGGCGGGCGAGGAAGAAAGCGGCCGGTAGCAGGATCGCGACGGCGATGACGATGGCGAGCGCGTGGTCCCAGCCCCTGTTGCCGAGGCTGCCGATCAGCCATGCCTGGGCCTCCAGCGCCTCCTGCCAGCTCGCCCGGGTGATGAGGTAGGAGTTGACGGCGAGCAGCAGGGCGCTCACGCCGATGCCGATGACGACGAGCCGAAATCCCTGCAGGCCGCCGCTGAAGACCAGCAGGTACATCGCGGCGGCCGTGGCCAGCCCGCCGATCAGTGCCCCGAACGCGATCTCGGTCATGCTTCCGTGGAGCACGACGATGACGACCAGTGCTCCGGTCGCCGACCCGCTCGTGAAGCCGATGATGTCCGGGCTGCCGAGCGAGTTGCCGGTCAGGCTCTGCAGGATCGCGCCGCTGACCGCCAGCGCCGCTCCGACACACAGCGCGGTGAGCAGTCGTGGCATGCGCAGCGTGTTGACGATGAAGTCCGCGCCTCCCGAGCCCTTGCCGGCCAGGGCCTGGAGCACCTCGGCAATCGACAGCTCGAAGTCCCCGGTGGTGAGGGCGATCCCCATGACCGTGGTGAGCGCGACCAGCAGCACCACCGTCACAGCGACTGCGCGCCCCTGAACTCGCAGAGACAGACGCCCGCTCCGGGTACGGATGACCCGACCGCTGACCACACGGGTCGTGTCGGTGGCGGAGGTCCCGGCCTCCCGGACAGTGCTCACAGCATGGCCAGCTTTCGACGGCGGCACAGCGCGATGAACAGCGGTGCACCGAGAAACGCGGTGATGATGCCGACTTGGAGCTCTCCGGGAGCGCCCAGAACGCGGCCGACGACGTCCGCGCCGATCAGCAGGATCGGCGCGAGGACCATTGAGTACGCCAGCACCCACCGCTGGTCGGGGCCGACCAGGAGGCGCGCCACGTGCGGCACCGCGAGCCCGACGAAGCTGATCGGCCCGGCCGCGGCGGTGGCGGCGCCGCACAGCAGCATCACCGCGACGACGCCGAGTACGCGGGTCCGGCCGACGTTGACCCCGAGGGCGCGTCCCAACTGGTCGCCCATGGCGAGCGCGTTGAGGGAGGGGGCGAGCCCGAGGGCGATCACGAGGCCCACCACGACGAAGGGCAGCGTGACGTACACGATCTCGAAGTTACGGCCGGCGAGCGCACCCACCGTCCAGAACCGGAACTGGTCGAACGCCCGCGGGTTGAGCAGCAGTACGGCTGAGTTGAAGGCGAACAGCACCGCTGTGACCGCCGCTCCCGCGACAACCAGCCGGTCGGGGGTCGCCAGTGTCCGGCCGGACGAGCCGAGCACGTAGACCACGACGGATGCGAGAGCCGCACCGAGGAAGGCGAACCACACATAGCCGAGGGCCGATCCCACACCCAGGAACGCGATGGCCACGACCACGCCGGTCGAGGCACCCAGGCTCACGCCGAGCAGACCGGGGTCGGCCAGCGGATTGCGGGTCAGCGCCTGCATCAGCGCGCCCGAGAGTCCCAGCGCGATGCCCACCAGGAGGCCGAGCAGGGTCCGGGGTATCCGGTAGTCGTGGATGATGACGGCGGTGTCCGACCCGTCGTTGTGCCACAGCACGTTCCACGTCGAGGTGAACGGGATGTCTTTGGTGCCCATCCACACCCCGAGCAGGGCTATCAGGAGCAGCGCGCCGAGGGCCACGAGCAGTCCCAGGCCGCGCAGTGCCGTCGCTGCGGCCCGGCGGTTCGGGGACACGGGTGGGTCGTCGGCAACGCTGTCGGATGCCGCCTGCGCCTCGACCGACAACAAGACCTACCCCCCGGCGGCAGAGTGCGCATCACGCGAAAAGATGTCACGTACGCACAACAAGCAGTGACTTAGGTGAGCCTAACCGAACTGCTCCGCACGGTCAACGAGCGGGCATATCCCGCCAGTACGGCGCCCGGGCGGCGGCTACCCCGACCCCTTGGCCGGAACGCTGATTAGAGTAGCCTTACCTAACTATTCGACCGTCTTCGCGGAGGTACCGCATGCTCGATGGAGGACCGACGGGGGGCCAAGTCCTCCGGAGGGCGATCAGGGGCCAGCGTCGTCAAGTCGCCGGGGCATCGCTGCTCGGCATGGCCCACCAGGGGTGCGAGGCGATGGTCCCCGTCGTCATCGGCCTGATCATCGACGAAGCGGTCGCGACCGGTTCCTCCAGCGCCCTGCTGCGCTGGCTGGTGGTACTCGCCGTACTCTTCTTCGTCCTGTCCACGTGCTACCGCACCTCCGCGAGGATCACCGACGGGGCCGGCGAACGCGCCGCGCACCGGCTGCGGCTCGATCTCGGCGCCAGGGTGCTCAACCCGAGCGGCGGCGCGGACGCGGGCCGGCTCCCGGGCGAGCTGACCTCCATCGCCACCGGTGACGCCGCGCGGGTGGGCGCGGTCGCGGCCGCGCTGCCCTACGGGATATCGGCGGTCGCCGGACTGGTCATCAGCGCGGTGGTACTGCTGCGGATCTCGGTGCCGCTCGGGCTGCTCGTACTGCTCGGCATCCCGCCCCTGCTGTGGCTCGGTCACCGCATCAGCCAACCCCTCGAACGGCGCAGCGAGGTCGAGCAGGAACGCGCCGCGCACGCCTCCGGTGTCGCCGCCGACCTGGTCGCGGGACTGCGCGTACTCAAGGGCATCGGCGCCGAACAGGCCGCGGTGTCCCGGTACCGGCGTACCAGCCAGGACTCGCTGGCGGCCGCACTGCGGGCCGCCGGGAGCCGCGCCTGGCACGACGGCGCGATCCTGGCCCTGACCGGGATCTTCATCGCCGTCATCGGGCTGGTCGGCGCGCATCTGGCGATGCGCGGATCGATCAGCGTCGGCGAGCTGGTGGCGGCGGTCGGACTCGCACAGTTCCTGCTGGGGCCGTTCCAGCTCCTCACGTACGTCAATGGCGAATTCGCCCAGGGCCGCGCGTCCGCCGACCGTATCGCGGAGGTGCTGGCGTCGGCCCCCGCCGTGACAGCGGGGTCGGACGCGCTGCCCGACCAGGTCGCCGGGCGGCTCCGGCTGCGCGGCGTCACGCACGGTGCGCTGCGCGGGGTCGACCTCGACATCGGCCCCGGAAGTCTGGTCGGCGTCGTCGCCAAGGACCCGGCGGCCGCAGCCGACCTGTTGCTGTGCCTGGGCCGGGAAATCGACCCCGCCGAAGGGACGATCGAGCTCGACGGCGTGTCTCTGGCCGGGCTCGACCCCGACGGCGTACGCAGCATGATCCTGGTCGCGCATCACGACGCGGCGCTGTTCGAGAGCAGCCTGCTCGACAACGTACTGGCCGGAACGGACGGCGGTACGGCGGATGTTGAGCCGGCGCTGAAGGCCTCGGCGGCGGACGACGTCGCACGCGCCCTGCCCCAGGGCGTCGACACCATGCTCACCGAGCGCGGCCGGTCGCTGTCCGGCGGGCAGCGACAGCGGGTCGCGCTGGCGCGGGCGCTCGCCGCGGATCACCCGGTGCTGGTCGTCCACGACCCGACCACCGCCGTCGACACGGTCACCGAGTCCCGGATCGCCGCCCGCCTGCGGGAACTGCGCCGTGGCCGCACCACGATCCTGGTCACCACCAGCCCCGCTCTGCTCGCCGTGACGGATCGCGTCGTGGTGCTCGACGACGGCGCCGTGACGGCGGACGGCCGCCATCCGGAGCTTGTGGCCACGGACGCGGCGTACCGCTCGGTGGTACTGACGTGACGTCCGCCCATACAGAACGCGCGAACGACGAAGGACGGACGATGAGCGAAACCAGCGCGCCGGAACGCGAACTCCTGCCGATCGCCACCGGCGCCCAGACGCTCGCCGTCGTCGGCACGTTGCTGCGCCGTCACCGGTTGCTGACGGTGTCCGCCGTGACCGTACTGGTCGTCGGAACGGGCATCGGTCTGCTGACCGCCCCGCTGCTCGGCCGCATCGTCGACCTGGTCGTCGAGCAGCGGGGCGCCGGGGCGCTGGTGGTGCCGATGGTCCTCCTCCTCGCGGTGGCGGTGGCCAGGGGCGTCGCGACCGCTATCGGCACGTCGCTCGTCGCCCGGCTCGGCGAGACCGTACTCGCGAGCCTGCGTGAGCGGTTCATCGAGCGGGCGCTGCGACTTCCGCTCGAACGCGTGGAAGAGGCCGGTTCGGGCGATCTGACCTCCCGGGTGACCGGCGATGTGACCCGGATAGCGAAGGCGGTACGCCAGGCGCTGCCCGAGTTCGCCGGTGCCCTGCTCACGATCGCGCTGACGCTGGTCGGCCTCACCGTGCTGGACTGGCGCTTCCTTCCCGCCGTCCTGGTGGCCATGCCGATCCACGTCCTCACCGTGCGGTGGTACATGCCGCGCGCCACCCCCCTGTACGCCCAGCACGGGGTGGCCACCGGCGCCCTCCAGCACCAGCTCCTCGACAGCTTCGGCGGCGTCCGGACCGTGCGCGCGTTCCGGCTGAACGACCGGCACGCGGAGCTGCTGGAACAGCGGTCGCAGGAATCCGTCAGCCTCGCCCTGCGCGCCATCCGGCTCGTTTCCGGGTTCTTCTCGCGGCTCAACCTCGCCGAGTTCGTCGGTCTGACGTCGGTCCTGGTCACCGGGTTCTTCCTGGTCGGCAATGGTTCCGTGAGCATCGGCACGGCGACCGCGGCGGCTCTGTACTTCCACAGCCTGTTCAATCCCGTGAACGCCGCTCTCTTCCTCATCGACGAGGCGCAGTCCGCCGGCGCCAGCCTGGCTCGGCTGGTCGGCGTGTCGAATCTGCCGGGCGAGCGGGAGCCGGACCAGCCCTCCGTGCCGGTGGACGGTTCCGTCAAGGTCTCGGCGCTCAGCCATGCGTACGTGTCCGGGCATCCCGTACTGCGCGAGGTGGACCTGGAGGTGCGCAGCGGGGAGCGGGTGGCGCTGGTCGGCGCGAGTGGGGCAGGCAAGACCACGCTGGCGAAGCTGATCGCCGGCATCCACCAGCCGTCCGAGGGGGTCATCACCCTGGGTGGTGTGGATACCCAGGAGCTCGGACCCGCCGGCATGCGGCGGGCGGTGACGCTGATCAGTCAGGAAGTCCACGTGTTCGCCGGGCCGCTGTCCGAGGACCTGCGGCTCGCCCGGCCGGAGTCCACCGACGAGGAACTGCGGGCCGCGCTCGCCAAGGTCAGTGCGCTGGACTGGGTGGAGGCGCTGTCCGACGGGCTGGACACGGTGGTCGGCGAGGGCGGCCACCGGCTGACGGTGACCCAGGCCCAGCATCTGGCCCTGGCCCGCCTCGTCCTCGCCGACCCGCCGGTCGCGATCCTGGACGAGGCGACGGCGGACGCGGGGAGCGCGGGGGCGCGGGTGCTGGAGATGGCTGCGCTTCAGGCGCTGGAGGGGCGTACGGGCCTGATGGTGGCCCACCGGTTGCCGCAGGCGGCGACGGCGGACCGGGTTGTCGTGCTCGACCAGGGGAGGGTCGTCGAGACGGGTACGCACGCGGAGTTGGTGGCGGCGGGTGGGCGCTATGCGGCGCTGTGGGCGGCGTGGTCGGACACGCGGCGGCAGCCGTCGGAGGCGTGAGCGCCGCCGCACCAGGCTTGTGTAAGGCCCGCCGGGTATCCCGGCGGGCCTTACACATTGGCGCCTGGGGCGGGCGGGGGTGAAACGCGCGTCGCCGCCTGTGGTGAGGTGGTCCCTCATCACAGGCGGCGACTTGGCTTCAGCAGCGCGACCGTTAGCCCTGCTGCGCAATCAGGCTAGCGGGCCGCAGATCCGTCCAGTTCGCCTCCACATACGCAAGGCACGCCTCCCGCGTGTCCTCACCGAACACGACCCGCCACCCCGCCGGCACCTCGGCAAAGGACGGCCACATCGAGTGCTGGTTCTCATCATTCGTCAGGACCAGGAAGCGGCCCTGCGGGTCCTCGAACGGGTTGGTGGTCATGCGTTCTCACTCCTCATGGACATTACGGTGAACAGCTCCGAGAGCGGCTGTTCCGGGTCGGCTGCCACATTCCGCAGCAGCACCTGAAGTTCGTCGGCGAGCTGCCCCGCCTTGGCCCTGCCGAGCAGGTCGGTCGCGTAGATGAGCTCACAGTGCACCGGCCCGTCGCCGCGCGGCTCGTAGAAGCTGAGCGTCAACTCGGCCTGCACCGAGCCGGTGGGCACAGCGTGGAACGAGCCCATGCCGCCCTCAAGTTCCCCGAGGTCCGCCTGCTCATGGTGGATCACCATGAGCTGCGGTCCCTCCGGGAGCAGGCCCGTCGCCCGTACGACCTCGTCGAACGGAACGTCCTGCCGGTCCAGCGCCCCGAGCGTCGTCTCCCGCACCCGGGTCAGCAGCTCGGCGAAGGTCGGGTCGCCCGCGGTGTCGGTGCGCAGCACCACGGTGTTGAAGAAGCAGCCGACCAGGTCGGCCAGCTGGTCGTCGGTACGGCCCGCGACCATGGTGCCGATCGGCAGGTCGGTGCCCGCACCGTGCGCGGTGAGCAGGGCCGACAGCGCCGAGTGCAGGACCATGAACATGCTGGTGCCGGTCGCCCGGGCGAGCTGGTCCACGTCGGCGTGGAGCTGCTCGTCGAGGACGAATCCTACGTAGTCACCACCGTGGCCGAGAAGGCCGGGTGCGGCGGGACGCGGCCGGTCCGTCGGGAGCGCCAGCTCCTGCGGCAGGTCCTTCAGCGTCTGCTGCCAGTACGCGAGCTGCCGCCCGCCCAGGCTGTCGGGGTCGGCGAGATCGCCGAGCACCTCGTGCGCCCAGGTGGTGTAGTCGGCGTACGTGACCGGCAGCGGCTCCCACGCGGGCTCCCGGCCGTGCGTCCGGTCCTCGTACGCCGTGGTGAGGTCACGGAACAGAGGCACCACCGACCACTCGTCCACCGCGAGGTAGTGCATGGTCAGCAGCACCGCCTGGGTGCCGTCCGGCGACGTGAGCAGCCGGGCCCGCAGGGGCGGTTCCAGCGACAGCTCCGGGGCCTGCGCGGCGAGTTCGGCGAGCCGTGCGTCCACATCGGCGCACTGCTCCCGCTCCAGGACCGGCGATTGCGCGGCCTGCTGGTGTACGGCCCCGTCCCGCTCGGTGAAGACCGTACGCAGCGGCTCGTGCCGTGCCACCACATCTCCCAGCGCGGCCGACAGCGCGTCGGCGTCCAGCCCTCCGGGCGAGCGCAGCACGAGTGCGTGGTCGAAGCCGGCGTGCCGTCGGTACGACGACCACTGCCACCGCTGTACGGGCGCGGCCAGCTGCGGAGCACCCTCCGCGCGGTGCTCGACCGGGCGAAGCGGCGGCCGGGCGGCCGACGCTCCGTCGAGCTTGGCGGCGATTCCGGCGACGGTCAGCGCGTCGAAGACGTCGCGGATGCTCAGCTCGACGCCGAATTCGGAGCGGATCCGGCCGAGCAGCCGCATCGAGGCCATCGAATGGCCGCCCAGCGCGAAGAAGTTGTCGTGGATGCCGACATCTTCCAGCTTCAGGATCTCGCCGAACAGCCCGGCCAGCCGGATCTGCGTCTCGGTGGCGGGGCGCGCGTCACCGGTCATCCCGGACCAGTCAGGCGCGGGCAGCGCCTTCCGGTCCAGCTTGCCGTTGGGGGTCAGCGGCAACGGACCGTCCAGCGGCACCACCAGGGCGGGCACCATGTACTCGGGCAGCAGCCCGGCTACGTGCGTACGAAGCGCCTGCGGGTCGATTTCGAGATCGCCGCGCTCCGGGACGGCGTAACCCACCAGCCGCACGATATCGCCCTCATGATCGGGCACGACGGCGGCCTGGCTGACCGCCGGGTGGTCGGCGAGCGCCGCCTCGATCTCGCCCAGCTCGATGCGGAATCCGCGGATCTTCACCTGGGTGTCGACCCGGCCGAGGAAGTCGATGTTGCCGTCGGTGCGCCAGCGTGCGCGGTCACCGGTGCGGTACATCCGGGTGCCGGGCGGGCCGAACGGGTCGGCGACGAACCGCTCCGAGGTCAGCGCGGACTTGCCGAGGTAGCCGCGGGCGAGTCCGCGACCGGCGACGTACAGCTCCCCCACCACGCCCGGCGGGACCGGGCTCAGGTTGGCGTCCAGTACGTAGCAGACCGTGTTGGGGTCCGGCCGGCCGATCGGCACGCGCCCGGTGGGCCGTCCACCGGCCTCGCGGGCGGGCCAGAGCGTGGAGTTGACCGTCGCCTCGGTCAGACCGTACGCACAGATCAGGTTGGCCGAGGCGCCGAAGCGCTCGAACAGGTCCGGCGGCACGGTCTCGGTGCCGACCAGGATGGTCGATCCTTCGGGCAGCTCGCATCCCGCCGGCAGCGCCGACACCAGCGAGGGCGGCAGGATCATGTGGCTGATCCGCTGGTCCGCCAGGAAGTCGGTCAGCGCCGGTCCGGCGACGCGTGCCTCGTCGGATATGAGCACGAGGCGGCCGCCGTGGCACAGCGCCATCGACAGTTCGAAGGCGAAGACGTCGAAGCCGATCGACGCGAACTGGAGCACCCTGCTGTCGCGTTCCAGGCCCATCCGGTCGACCGCGGTGGCCACCAGGCTGGAGATGCCGTCGTGCGGGACGACGACGCCCTTGGGCCGGCCGGTCGAACCGGAGGTGTAGATCACGTAGGCGGCCTGGTCCAGGCTCACCGGCAGACCGTCCACCCGCGACTCGGGCAGCCCGTCGAGTTCGGCCGTGGTCTGCGGTGCGTCGAGCAGCACCACGGGTACGCCCGCCACCTCCGGGATCTTCCCGGCCACCGGCTCGGTGCCGACGACGAGGGCGGCACCGGAGTCCTCGATCATGTACGAGAGCCGGTCGGCCGGGTGGACCAGGTCGAGCGGCAGGAACGCGGCCCCGAGCTTGAGGGCGGCGAGCACCGTCGCGATCATGTCGACCGAGCGGGGCACGGCCACGCCGACCACGCTCTCTGCGCCCACACCGCGTGCGGCCAGCAGGCGTGCGATCCGGTTGGACCGGGCGTCCAGCTGGGCGTAGCTCACCGACCTGGAACGCTCCACGACGGCGACCGCGTCGGGCCGCTCCGCGAGCCGCTGGGCGAACAGGGCCGGCAGCGAGGACTCGTCGACCACCCGCTCGGTGGCGTTGAAGCCCTCCAGGACCAGTTGCCGTTCGTCGGCGGCGAGTACGTCCGCCGCCGAGACCGGGGCCTCGGGTTCGGCGACCAGCGCCGAGACCAGCCGCCGCAGGCGGTCGCCGAGCCGCTCGGCGGTCTCCTGGTCGAACAGCTCGGTGGCGAACTCCAGGCGGCAGCTGAGCGCGCCGTCGTTCCCGTCGGCGCCGACCTGCTCGGTGAAGCTGAACACGAGGTCGAACTTGGCCGACTTGATCCGGAACGGCACGTACTCCACACCGAGACCGGGCAGTTCCAGCTCGTCGCCGGTGCGGTTGTGGTAGCCCACCATCACCTGGAACAGCGGGTTACGGGCGAGCGAGCGCGTCGGGTTGAGCTTCTCGACGACGGACTCGAACGGCACGTCCGCGTGGGAGAACGCTGCCAGGTCGGTGTCGCGGACCCGCGCCAGCAGTTCGGTGAAGCTCGGGTCGCCGCTGAGGTCGGTCCGCAGAACGAGCGTGTTGACGAAGAAGCCGACCAGTTCGTCGAGCGCCTCGTCACTGCGCCCCGCGATGGGCGAGCCGAGAGCGATGTCCGTACCGGCGCCCATCCGGTGGAGCAGCGCGGCGACGGCCGCGTGCACCACCATGAACATGCTGGCGCCGCTCTCGCGGGACAGCCGCTTGAGCCCCTGGTAGGCCGTGGTGTCGAACTCGATGTCGAGCTCGGCTCCGGTGAAGGCCGGCCGTGCGGGCCGCAGCCGGTCGGCCGGCAGCTCGATCTCCTCCGGCGCACCCTCCAGCGTCGTACGCCAGTACTCCAGTTGCCGGGCGGCCAGGCTCTGGGCGTCGGCCGGGTCACCGAGCAGCCGCTGCTGCCACAGCGCGTAGTCGGCGTACTGGACGGGCAGCGGCTCCCACTCGGGCGCCGAGCCGGACCGGCGGGCGGCGTAGGCAGCGGCCAGGTCACGCAGGAAGGGACGGTCCGACCACTCGTCGGTGGTGATGTGGTGCAGCAGGATGACGACGACGTGGTCGTCCGGCGCGACCTCGATGATGGTCGCCCGCAGCGGCAGCTCGGCGGCGAGATCGAACGGGCGGTTGATGGCGGCGTCGACGATGCCGCTCACCTCCGCCTCACCGGCGCGGACGCACTCCACCACCGGGTGCGCCTGCTCGGCGGGCAGGACGCGCTGGTACGCCTGGCCGTCGCGCTCGCCGAACAACGTACGCAGTGCCTCGTGACGTGCCGTCACATCGGCCAGCGCCGCCCGCCACGCGTCCACGTCGAGCGTGCCGCGCAGTCGCATGACGAGCGGGAAGTTGTACGCGGCCGAGGTGCACTCGATCTGCTGGATGACCCACAGCCGCTGCTGGGCGTGGGACAGCGGCAGCTCGGCGGGCCGCTCGCCGGCCGTCAGCGCCGGGCGCTCGGCGGCCTGTGATCCGGTCGCGCGCACCACCAGCTCGGCGACGGTCGGCGCCTCGAAGAGGTCGCGGATCGCCAGCTCGGCCTTCAGCGCGGTACGTGCGCGGCTGATCAGGCGGGTGGCCAGGAGCGAGTGGCCGCCCAGGTCGAAGAAGTTGCTGTCGATTCCCACGCTGCCGACGGCCAGTCCGAGCACTTCGGCGAAGAGCGCGCAGAGCGTCTCCTCCTGCGGCGACCGGGGCGCGCGGCTGGTGCTCGGCCCGGCGAAGTCAGGGGCGGGCAGGGCCTTGACGTCGAGCTTGCCGTTGACGGTCAGCGGCAGGGTCTCCACGGTGACCAACGCGGCGGGGACCATGTAGTCGGGCAGGCCGGCCTTCAGGTGCTCGCGCAGCCGCTGGAGCAGCGCGTCACCCTCCTCAGAGCCTTCCTCCAGTACGACGTAGCCGACCAGCCGCTTCGTCCCGGCGGTCTCCGCCACGACGACCGCGGCGTGTGCGACCTCGGGGTGGGCGGCCAGGACGGAGGAGATCTCGCCCAGTTCGATCCGGTAGCCGCGGATCTTGACCTGGTCGTCGGTACGGCCGAGGAAGTCGATGAGGCCGTCCGGGCGCTGCCGGACGAGGTCGCCCGTACGGTACATCCGCTCACCGGGAGCGCCGAACGGGTCGGCGACGAACCGCTCTGCCGTCAGGCCGGGCCGGTCGTGGTAGCCACGGGCGAGGCCGGTGCCGGCGATGTACAACTCACCGGGGCAGCCCGGCGGGACCGGGCGCAGCATCGCGTCGAGCACGTACGCCCGGGTGTTGCGGATCGGCATGCCGACGGTCGGGGTCGGGCTGTCCGTGGTGGACCCGCCGAGCGTGTTGATCGTGTACTCGGTCGGCCCGTACAGGTTGTAGCCGTACGTTCCCTCCGTGCGGCGCAGTCGCGTCCACACCGTGTCGGACACGGCCTCGCCGCCGAGCAGGACCAAGGCAGGCCGGTGCTTGCCGGCGCTCTCGTCGTGGTCGAGCAGGCCCTCCTCGATCAGCAACTGGGCGTACGTCGGCGTCACATTGACCACGTCGACGCGGTGCTCGTCGCAGTACGCCACGAGGGCTTCGGCGTCGCGGCGCAGCTCCTCGTCGCAGACGTGCACCTCATGTCCCTCGACGAGCCAGAGCAGCTCCTCCCAGGACATGTCGAAGGCGAAGGAGACGGTGTGCGCGATGCGCAGCCGTCGGCCGCCCGCCGAGGCGATGGCCGGGTCGAAGACCTCCTTCTGGTGGTTGAGCTGCATGTTGGTCAGACCGCGGTACGGGGTGACGACGCCCTTCGGCTTGCCGGTCGAGCCGGAGGTGTAGATGACGTAGGCCGGGTGCTCCAGCCGGTTCTCCACCTCGTGCGCGAACGCGGGCCGCTCGGCGTCGGTGGCCTCCCCGGACGGGAGGGCCGCGAGTTCGGCGGCGACGGACGGGTCGTCCAGCAGGAGTTCGGGGGCGACGGCTCCCGTCTCGCCGCGCAGGGTCGGGGCGACGGCCGTCGTGGACAGCAGGCACAGGGGCCCGGTGTCCTCGACCATCAGGCGCAGCCGGTCGGCGGGGTGGTCGAGGTCGAGTGGCAGGTAGGCGGCGCCGGTGCGCAGCACCGCGAACAGCGCGACGACCATCTCGGTGGAACGCGGCAGGGCGAGGGCGACGACCTTCTCCGGTCCCGCGCCACGGGCGAGCAGCAGCCGGGCGAGCCGGTTGATCTGCGCGTCCAGCTCCGCGTACGTGAGGGCTGTCTCGCCGAACACCAGCGCCACCGAGTCCGGCGTGTGGGCGACCTGAGCCGCCAGCATGTCCGCGACGGTCTCGTTGGGCACCGGGTTGACGCTGGACTCCCACGCGGAGAGCAGTTCGGCGCGCTCGCCGGGCAGCAGCAGGTCCAGGGCGCCGACGCGCGCCGACAGGTCGCCGATCAGGCGTTCCACCAGCGTGCCGAAGCGCTCCAGTGTGGCCGCGGCCTGCTCGTCGTCGACCAGGTCCGGGCGGTACTCCAGCTTCGCCTGGACGGACCCGGCCGGGTTGACGATCAGCGTCATGGGGTAGTGGGTGGCGTCCACGCTGCCCACGCCGGTGATGCCGTGCCGGGCGGTCAGCTGGTTGAACGCGCCTTCGTCGGCGAAGTTCTGGAGTACGTACAGGGTGTCGAAGAGGGTGGTGTGGCCACCGGCTCGCTGCAGCTCGGCCAGGCCGAGGTACTCGTGGCCCATCAGCTCGACCCGCTCGGACTGCATACGGCGCAGCAGGTCCGCGACCGGCTCGTCGGGGTCGAGCGTGACGCGCAGGGGCACGGTGTTGAGGAACATGCCGATCGCCGTGTCGACTCCGGACACGTCCGCCGGCCGTCCGGCGACCGTGGCGCCGAACACCACATCGTTGCGTCCCACCGTCGCGGACAGTACGAGCGCCCACGCGGCGGACAGCACCGCGTTGATCGTCAGTCCGTGCTCACGGGCGGCTGCCCGCAGGCGGTCACTCAACTCCGGGGACAGTTCGAAGGTACGGCGCCGGGGGATCGTCGGCTCGTCACTGCTCTGTCGGCGGGTCCGCGCCACGAGCGTGGGCTCGTCGAGTCCCGCCAGGGCGTGGCGCCACGTCTCACGGGCCGCGTCGAAGTCCTGCTCGGCCAGCCAGCTCAGGTAGTCGCGGTAGCTGCCGGGTACGGACAGCGCGCTGTCGTCGCCCGCCGCGGCGTAGAGAGCGAGCAGTTCGTCGAGGAAGACGGACTGCGACCAGCCGTCCCAGGCCACCAGGTGGTGGCTCAGCATCAGACGGTCGGTGTTCTCCGTGAGCCGGATCAGCTTGAGCCGGAACAGCGGGGGCGCGGCCAGGTCGAACCGCTCGCGCCGGCCGGCCTCGGCGATCTCGTCGAGGCGTGCCTTCCGCTGCTGCTCGCTCAGGCCGGTCAGGTCCACCTCGGTCAGCGGCACCGGCAGCTCGGCCGCTGAGCAGACGAACTGCACGGGCGCGGGCAGGCCGTCACTGGTGATGCCGGCGCACAGGCTCGGGTGCCTGCGCAGCAGCGTCGCGCAGGCCGCACGGAGGCGGTCGGCGTCGAGGCGGTGATCGAAATCGAAGTTGTCCTGCGCGGTGTAGACGTCGAGCGCGGACGTGTCGTAGCTGGCGTGGAAGTGGATGCCTTCCTGCAGCGGGGAAAGCGGCCAGATGTCGGCGACGGGCACCGGGCTGACGCGCTCGATCAGGTCGATGTCGGCCTGATCGAGCTGGACCAGCGGCACGTCCGAGGGCGTGAGAGCCCGCCCCTGCGGGCCGGACTGTGTCGCCTGCGCGATGAGTTCGCGCAATGCGGCCGCCCACTCACGGCCGAGCGCCCGTACGTCCTCCTCGGTCAGCGTGTCGCCCGCCGGCCAGGTCCAGGTGGCGCGCAGCTCGGGGCCGTGCGGGGTGTCGGCGCACACCGCGTTGACCTGGAGCGGGTACGGCATGACCAGGTCGGCGTCGGGTTCCACGGACAGGGCGTCGGCCTCGACGGCGGGCGCCCAGTCGTGCGTCTGCTCGGCGGGGAGCCGGCCGAAGTAGTTGAACAGCACCTGGGCGCTGGACAGCTGGGCGAAGACCGGGGCGAGCTGCGGGTTGAGGTAGCGCAGCATGCCGTAGCCCGCACCGGAGTCCGGCGCCGACCGCACGGACTCCTTGACGAGCTTGAGTACGTCGAGGGCGCCGTCGGCGGCGGGGAGCCGTACGGGATGCAGGCTGGTGAACCAGCCCACGGTGCGCGACAGGTCCATGTCGGTGCCGTCGCGTCCGTGCCGTTCAAGATCCACCAGCAGATCGCCGTCAGACCCGGCGTCCCGCCCTCCGCGCCAGCGCGACACGGCGATCCGCAGCGCGCTGAGCAGCACCTCGGTGACATCGGCTCCGGCCGTGGCAGGCACCGACGTCAGCAGCGCCTGGGTGTCCTCGGCGGAAAGCGACACAACGTGTTCCCGCGCCGAACCGGCCGTTCCAGCACGTGTCGCACCGGCGATCAGTTCGGCTCCGGGCGCCAGGGTCTTCGCCCAGTACGGCAGTTCCGCCTGCCGCTGCGGTGAGGTCGCCTGCTCGGCGACGTCCCGTGCGAAGCGTCGCAGCGACGTGGGCACCGGCTCCAGGACAGGTCGCTCGCCCTGCGCGACGGCGTCCCACGCGGCGGCGAGGTCACCGAGCAGCACGCGCCAGGACACGCCGTCGATCGCCAGGTGGTGGACGACGAGCAGCAGTCGGCCCGGCCGCTCGCCGCCCGCGTCGAACCAGACGGCCTGCAGCATGACGCCGCTGTCAGGGTCGAGCCGGGAAGCCGCACCGTCGGACTCCTCGGCGATCACCGTACGGAGTCCGGCGTCGTCGAGGTCGCGTACGTCGACGCGCCGCAGCAGAGCGGCCGCGGCCACCGACCCCACGGCAAGCGTCTGAGCCGACCACAGCGCGGGAATCGCCGGGCCGAGATCCATCCGGGAGAGCGTGAGCCGCAGACCGTCGTGGTGATCCAGGACCGCTTGCAGGACCCGCGCCAGCGCGACGGCGTCCGCCGCGGCGGGCGCCTGGAGCAGCATGGACAGGTTGAAGCGGCTGACCGTTCCACCGTCCTCGCGGAGCTGGTGAACGATGGGCAGCAGCGGTACGTCGCCCACACCGTCGGAGTCGGCGACGACCGCGGGTGCGGCGTCCCCGGCGTCCTCCGTGCCGACGACGGTGGCCGCCAGCGCGGCCGGCGTGCGGTGCTCGAACACGTCGCGGGGGCTGATCGACAGGCCGGCCTTGCGGGCGCGGCTGGAGACCGACATGGACAGGATGCTGTCTCCGCCGAGTACGAAGAAGTCCTCGTCCGCGTCGACCTCGTCGATCCCGAGCACGTCGGCGAAGATCGCGCAGAGCTGCCGCTCGCGGCCCTCGCGCGCCGTACGTCCCTGCCGCCTGCTCCGGACCTCGGGGGCGGGCAGCGCCTTGTGGTCGATCTTCCCGCCCGGCGTCAACGGCAGCGCGTCGAGCTCCACGAAGTGGCTGGGCACCATGGGCGCGGGAAGCGAACCGCTCAACGCGGTCCGTACGGCCGCGACATCCAGGGCCGCTCCGGCAGCGGCGACCAGGTAGGCCACCAGCTGCTTGACTCCACGGTCGTCGTCGCGGGCCACGACGACCACATCGCCGACGGCCGGCTCATCGCGCAGCCGCGCTTCGATTTCACCGAGTTCCACCCGGTTTCCCCTGATCTTGACTTGGTGGTCGGTGCGCCCGAGGTAGGTGAGCACACCGTCTCCACTGAACTGGACCATGTCTCCGGTGCGGTACATCCGCTCTCCGGGCCCGCCGTACGGATCGGCGACGAAGCGCTCCGCGCTCAGCGCGGTGCGTCCGTGGTAACCACGGGCCAACTGTGCGCCCGCGATGTAGAGCTCGCCGGACTCACCCTCGGCAACAGGGCGGAGGTACCGGTCGAGCACGTAGAGCCGGGTGTTCCACACCGGACGCCCGATGGGTACGGTGCCCGCTTCAGCCGGTTCGGAGCCCGCCTCCCAGCTGGTGACCTGGATGACGGCCTCGGTCGGCCCGTAGACGTTGAAGAGCGGCACTCCGGTGCGCTCGTGCCAGCGCCGCGCGAGCGGGACGGGCAGTGCCTCTCCCCCGCTGAACGCCCTGCGCAGACTCGTCCACCACTGACCGGCCTCTTCCTCGGCGAGCAGCGCGCCGTACAGCGAAGGCACCAGATCGACGTTGGTGACCCGCTCGTCGCGGATGAGCTCGGCGAGGTACGCCGGATCGCGGTGGCCGTCCGGCCTGGCGATGACGACGGTTCCGCCGGTCAGCAGCGGGGCGAAGATCTCCTGCACGGACGGGTCGAAGCTGGTCGAGTACTGGTGCAGCACCCGCTCGCCGGGGCAAAACCCGAACTCCTCGGCCGTCCAGGCCAGCTGGCCTACGACCGCCCGGTGCGTCACCACGACGCCCTTGGGCCGGCCGGTCGATCCCGAGGTGTACATCAGGTACGCGGCGCTGTCCGGATGGACGAGTACGGCCGGGACAGGGTCCGTGCTGTGCCCCTCGCCGAGGAGGACCCGTGCCACGTCCGCCAGTTCGGGCAGACGCGCCCACGACTCCTCGGTGGCGACGACCGTTCGTGCCCCGGAGTCCGCGAGCATGTAGCGAACCCGGTCGGCCGGGTAGTCGACGTCGACCGGCAGGTAGGCCGCACCCGCCTTGAGCACACCGAGCAGGGCGACAAGCGTCTCGGCGGACCGGGGAACAGCCACGGCCACGATGGACTCATGTCCCACACCCTGGGCCAACAGCCGCTGCGCCAGCGCCTCGGCCCGCTCCTCAAGCTCGGCGTACGTCGTCCGCTGGCCGTCCTGGATCAGAGCTGTCGCGTCAGGGGTACGACGTACCTGCTCGGCGAACGCTCCGTGCACCGTGCCGACGGGCAGAGCGTGATCCGGCCCGGTGAGGCGGTCGAGCGTGCTCCGCAGCTCGTCTGCCGTCTGCGTGGTCAGCTGGGCGACCGGGAGCCCGGGGTCGGCGATCACCTGGTCGAACACCGCCCGCAGGCGGGCGGCGAACCGCTCGGCAGAAGCGGCATCCAGTCGAGAGGGATCGTGTTCGAGCCTCAGCTCAAGTCGCTCGCCGGGGAGCACGGTGAGCGCCAGTGGGTAGTGCACCGCGTCGCGGATGTGCGATCCGACGATACGGACCTGCCCCTCCGGATCGGTCGGCTCGCCCGCGTCGGGCAGGTTCTCCACCACGACCAGCGCGTCGAACAGTTCGCCCCGGCCGACGGCTCGCTGGATGTCGGCGAGTCCGAGGTGCTGGTGGTCCAGCAGGTCGGCCTGACCGTCCTGGAATCCCGCCAGGACCTCGGCGAGCGGCTGCTCCGGACGCCACCGCAGCCGGGCGGGCACGGTGTTGATCAGCAGACCGACCAGTGCTTCGACGCCCTCGACGGCCGCTTGCCTGCCGGAGACGGTGCTGCCGAAGACCAGGTCGTGGGAACCAACCACATCACCGAGCACCAGACCGAACCCGCCCTGCACGACGGTGCTCAGGGTCAGCCCGAGCTGGCGGGCCCGCGCCATGAGCGCTGTCGTGTCCTGCGCGGACAGCTCAAGGATGACCTTGCCCGTCTCGGAAGGATTAGGCTCCCCGCCGCGTACGGGCAGCCTGGCCGGAGCGTCGAGCCCCGCCATCGCCTCGCGCCACGCGCTCAGCGCCGGCTCCCGGTCGCGGCCGGCCAGCCACCCGGCGTACGACCTGTAGGTCGCGACGGACTCGGCCGGCACCGACGGTTCGACCGCCGCGCCTGGACGGTAGCCGTCCAGCAGTTCCCGCATGATGAGCGAGACGGACCAGCCGTCCACGACGATGTGATGCATGGTCAGCACCAGCAGGGACCGCTGCTCGCCGAGCCGGATCAGCGCGGCACGCATCAGCGGCGGTACTCCGAGGTCGAATCCCTCGGCCCGCTCCTGCGCCGTGATCTCGTCGACAGCCGTGGACTGCTCCGCCCCACCTCGTCCTGACAGATCGGTGAAGCGCCACGGCAGCTCCACCCGCTCCCCGATGAGCTGCACGATCTGACCGTCCGTGCGCTGCCGGAAGGCGGCGCGCAGCAGCGGGTGGCGGTCGAGTAGCCGCTGCGTGGCCGCCCGCAGCGCCTCGGCGTCCACGTCACCGGCGAGTTCGAGGGTGTCCTGCACGGCATAGCCGTCCGACCCGCCCTCGTCGACGGCGGCGTGGAAGAAGAAGCCCTCCTGAAGCGGAGTGGCCGGTACGACGTCGAGGAGATCCGGGACGGCGGCATCGAACTCGGCACGCTCGGCGCCGGTCAGCGGAACCAGGGAGAAGGGCTCGGCCACCGCACCGGCTTCACCCGACGGCGCGTCCGCACCGTCAGTGACGCGCGCGAGCGCCGCCACCGTGCGGTGCCGGAACACGTCGCGCGGGCTGATCGTCAGCCCTTCGGCACGGGCGCGGGTGACCAGCTGGATGGCGACGATGCTGTCGCCGCCGAGTTCGAAGAAGCTGTCGTGCACGCCCACCGACGGAAGGTCGAGGAGCTCGGCGAACAGCTTGGCCAGAGCCGCCTCGGCCGGCGTCGTCGGCTCGGCGTCACCGGTCATCGCCGTCCACTGCGGCTCGGGCAGCGCCCGGGTGTCGAGCTTTCCGTTGGGCGTCAGCGGAAGAGGCCCGTCCAGTACGACGAGTGCCGACGGCACCATGTAGTCCGGCAGCGCCTCCGCCACCTGTACCCGCGCCGCCGCGACGGAAGCGTCGGCATCCGCGTGCCCGCCACCCACCAGATAGGCGACGAGGCGCTTCACACTCCGGTGGTCCTCCCGTACGAGGACCGCTGCCTGGGCGATGCCCGGGCACGCCATGAACGCGCTCTCGATCTCGCCCGGTTCGATCCGGTGACCGCGGATCTTGAGCTGGCCGTCCGCGCGGCCGAGGAATTCCAGGTCACCGTCGGCGCTCCAGCGCACCCGGTCGCCGGTGCGGTACATCCGCGCACCCGACGGCCCGAACGGGTCGGCGACGAACCGCTCCGAGGTCAGACCGTGCCGGCCCAGGTAGCCGCGGGCCAGGCCGCGGCCACCGACGTACAGCTCACCCTCGACTCCCACGGGGACGGGACGCAGCGCCGAATCGAGCACGTACGTACGGGTGTTGGGGTCGGGTACGCCGATCGGCGCGGGCCCCTGCCAGTTGGGCTCGGCGAGCCACAGCGTGGAGTTGACCGTGGCCTCGGTCAGTCCGTACGCGACGACGACGCGCAGCCGCCCGCCCCAGCGGGCGATCAGCTCGCTCGGCACCGACTCGGTGCCCACCACGAGCACCGCCCCGTCGGGCAGCTCGCACTCCTGCGGCAGCGCAGACACCAGCGACGGCGGCAGGATCATGTGCGTGGCGCGGTGTTCCGCGATGTAATCCGTCAGGGCGGGCCCGGCGACGCGGCGCTCGGTGGGGACGACGATGATCCGGCCGCCGACGCACAGCGACATGATCAGGTCCCAGACCGTCACGTCGAAGCCGACCGAGGCGAACTGCACGACGCGGCTGTCCGCGTCGATGCCGATCCGCTCGGTTGCTGTGGCGATCAGGCTGCCGACCCCGTCGTGCGAGACCACGACGCCCTTGGGACGGCCGGTGGAGCCCGAGGTGTAGATGACGTACGCGGCCTGGTCCAGGGCGATCGGCAGGCCGGGGTCCGAACCGTCCAGCGCGGCGGACTCGGCGGCCACGGACGGGTCGTCGAGCAGTACGTGGCCGACGCCGGGCGCGGTGGGCAGTGCACCGGCCAGCTCGCGCGTGGTGACGACGGTCCGCGCGCCGGCGTCGGACAGCATGTAGGCGATCCGGTCCTGGGGGTGGTCGGCGTCCAGCGGCAGATACGCCGCTCCCGCCTTCATCACCGCCAGCAGGGAGACCACCAGCTCGGGCGAGCGCGGCACGGCCACGGCGACGACGTCCTCGTCGCGCACACCGCGCGCGATCAGCAGGCGGGCCAGCCGGTTCGCCGCTGCGTTGAGCTGGGCGTACGACAGCTCCTGGTCCTCGCACACGAGCGCGACGGCGTCCGGCGAGCGGCGTACCTGCCGCTCGAACGCGGCGGGCCAGGACAGTTCGGGGGCGTCGCACGGCGCGGCTCCGAACACGTCGAGCAGCTGCGCCCGCTCCGCGCCGGACGTCAGCTCGATGTGACCGATGGGGCGGTCCATCCCCTCGACGAGGGCGTCCAGCAGCATGAGGAAACGGCGCTCGTGGTCGGTCAGCGTCCGCTGGTCGCACACCGCCGCGTCCGCGTCGAAGTGGATACGGATGTTCTCGCCCGCGCGGGACTCGTCGACGGTGACCGCCAGATCGCTGACCGGGCCGAGCCAGCCGGGCTTGAGGTCGGCCTCGTGGTCGCCGAAGCGCAGTCCTTCGCCGCCGGGCAGGATGTTGACCGTGGGGCCGACGAGTTCCGGTACGCCGTCGACCAGCCCGAGGTCCCTCGCCAGGTCCTCGGCACGGTATCGGCCGTGCTCCACCGTCTCGGCGACCGCGCAGCGCACCGCCTCCACGAGCTCGGAGCCGGTCATGCTCCCGCGGACCGCCACCCGCAGCGGGAGGACGTTGGACACCATGCCGGGGACATCCCTCGACCCGGCGTCCTGCCGGGTCGTCACCGGCAGGCCGAGCACCAGGTCCTGCTCGCCGGTGACCCGGTGCAGGTAGGCGGCCACGGCAGCCACCAGCAGACGGGAAGGCCGGACGCCCGCGCCTGCGGCCGCGCCCCGCAGCCGGGCGGTGTCCTGCGCTGACAGCTCCGCCGTGCGGCGGATCCGCCGCGTCATCGGCGCCGACGCGCGTTCGACGAGGCGTACGGGCTCCGGCCGGTCGGCAAGCCGGCTCAGCCAGTACGCGCGATCCGCCTGGTAGCGCTCCGACTCCCGGTAGGTGCGGTCGGCGTCCACCAGCCGGGACAGCGCCCAGTCCGTGTCACCGGCCTCCGCGCCGGAGGTGTAGAGCTCGCCGGCCCGGTGGGTGATCAGCGCGATGCCTGCGCCGTCGTTGACGATGTGGTGGTAGCGCTGGTACCAGAGGACGCGGTCGTCGGCGAGCCGGAGCAGGGCATGGGCGAACAGCGGACCGTGCTGGAGGTCGGCGGGCCGGTCACGTTCGGCTTCGGTCCACTGCGCGGCAGCGCCTTCGGGATCCGGCTCGTCCCGCAGGTCGATGGTGGGAACGTCGACGGCGAACCGCGTGGGTGTCTGGCGCGGAGCCGCGCCCTCGGGGCTCACGCGCACATGCAGGCACTGCGCCTCTTCGACCGCCTGCCGCACGGAGTCGGTCAGGCGGGAAAGGTCGACGTCGCCGCGCAGGTCCAGGAGGAAGGAGACGTTGTAGGCCGAGCTGTCCGGCTCGATCTGCTGGGCAAGCCAGATGCCGGATTGCCCACCGGTGACGGGTATCCCGGCAGCGGATGTCCGGTCCGACTCGGCGTCAAACATCGTCGAAGGGGCCTTTCCCTGGTGGTGCGTCATTGAAGAGTCGTCGATGGGCGTACGGGGTCGCGTGCGCGCGCCACGCCTGCCCGGTGGGGACGGTTACCGGACAGGCGCGACGGTGGGGAGCTACTTGATGGCTTCGAGCATCGGTACGACCTGGTCGACGGCGTACGGGATGCTCAGCACGGTGTTGAAGGACAGCGCGGCGCCGATGTCCGGGCTGTCGTACGGCAGGAACAGGTCCCGCTTCTCCTTGTGGACCTTGGTCTTCTTGTAGAGCGGGTCGGCCTTCATGGCCTTCTCCGTCTCAGGGGTGCCCAGCCAGACCGTGCGGTCGGCCTCCATGACGTCGAGGCGCTCCGAGCTGAGGTCGGCGATGTTCTCCTTGCCGAGCGCCTTGCGGTACGCCTCGGAGGTGGTGAAGCCCATCTCGCTCAGGAAGATGACCTTCGGGTCCTTGGGCGAGAACGCGGAGAACTTGCCCGGCTCGTAGGGCTCGCCGACGGTGACCGTCTTGCCCTTCCACTCCGGGTGCTTGTCGCGGACGGCCTTGAAGCGCGCGTCGATGCCGGAGATCAGCTTCTCGGTCTCGGCGTCCTTGCCGAGCGCCTTGCCGATCTGCTTGGTCATGACCTGCCACGGCGCCTGGTAGTCCTCGTGGCCCTTAGGCTGGGCGACCACCTTGGCGATCTCGGAGAGCGTTTCGTACTGCTCCTTCTTCATGCCCGAGTACTGAGCGACGATCAGGTCCGGCTTGAGGGCCGCGATCTTCTCCATGTTGTACTCGTCGCGCTCACCGACGATCTGCGGCTTCGAGGAACCCCACAGATCCTTGGCCCACGGCCACTTGCCGTACGGCTTCTCCTTGAACCAGTCAACCGAACCGACCGGCTTCACACCGAGCGCCAGCACCGCGTCCTGGTCCGACAGACCGAGGGTGACGACCTTCTTCGGCTCCGTCTCGATCGACGTACTGCCGTACTTGTGCTCCACCGTGACCGGGAATGCGGCGGACTTCGCGTCCGCCTCCCCGGACGACTTGGACTCCGGCTTGTCGGCCCCTCCCCCACAGGCGGTCAGGGCGAGCGCGGCGACAGCGGCGACTGCCACGCGGGGGACGTTTCTGACGATCCTCGTCAGCGCGGGGCGTGTACCAGTGGACACGGTGCTTCCTTTCACGGGGTTTTTCACGGTGCGAGTGCCACGCCCACCGGCGGGAGACGTCCACCGGAGAAGGCGCGTTTGTGGGGGAGTTCGAAGGAGACGGTGTCTCTAGAGGGGCGTGCTGACCTCGTCGGCGGCGTTGCGGAGCGGGCCGGCGGAGGGCGCCTGGCTCCGGTCCACGATCGAGTCGAGGATCTCGCCGACCCTGATCGCGGTGTTCGACAGCAGGGACGACGTGATGCCGTGCGTGTGCTCGGTGCCGCCCTGGAGGTAGATACCGCATTGCAGTTCGGGGTCGGTGGCGACGCGGTAGTCACGCTCGACGCGGACCCGTCCCTCGTCGTCACGGTGGCACTGCTCGCCGATCTCACCGAGGAGCCCGAGGGCGTCGGCGGACCGGTAGCCGGTGGCGTAGACCACCACATCGGCGTCCAGCGGAGTCTTCTCGCCGGTGACCAGCGACTCGACCGTCGTACGGACCTTGTCCGGGGTCTCGACGACGTCCGTGATGCGGGACACGTTGAGGAACCGCAGACGCTCGGTGCCCAGGACCTTCTCCTGGTACGCCTGGCGGTACAGGTCGTCGATCAGGTCGATGTCCACCACGGCGTAGTTGGTGTTGCCGTGGTAGTTCATCAGCTTGCGCTTGATCTCGTCGGGGGCCGTGAAGTAGTCGTCGACCGCAGCGGGGTCGAAGATCCGGTTCGCGAAGCTGCTGTCGTCCGCGGGGCTGTACCCGTAGCGGGCGAAGACGGCGCACACCTCGGCGTCGGGGAAGCGGCGGTGCAGGAAGGCCACGTTCTCGGCGGCGCTCTGGCCGGCTCCGACCACGATGAAGCGGGACGGCTCGGCGTCGTCCAGGCCATCCACGCGTGCCAGCAGGTCCGAGTTGTGCCAGATCCGGTCGGTACGGTCGACGCCTTCCGGCATCTGCGGCCGCAGGCCCGTGCCGATCACGAGGTTACGGGCCCGGTGGACCACGACCTCCGACCCCGAACGGGCCGTCACGTCGACGTACTCCACCACTCCGTCGCGCACGACGGGCCGCACGGCGATGACCTCGTGCCCGTAGGACACCATGTCGTCGACCTGCGCCGCCGCCCACTCGAAGTAGTCGTGGAACTCCACCCGCAACGGGAAGAGGCTCTTGCCGTTGACGAAGTCGACCAGCCGCCCCTTGCTCTGGAGGTAGCACAGGAAGCTGTACTCACTCGACGGGTTTCGCAGCGTCACCAGGTCCTTGAGGAAGGAGACCTGCATGGTCGCGTCGTCGATGAGCATGCCGCGGTGCCAGCCGAAGGACGGCTGACGCTCGAAGAAGTGAGCAGTGACCGCCTCCTGCCTGCCGACGCGTGCGTTGTGCTCGCTGAGCGCTATCGCCATGGCCACATTGGAGGGGCCGAAGCCGATTCCTATGAGGTCGTGGATCGGTGGTGCGTCGTCAGGAAGAGCCTGTGACATGTCACTCCCATCGTGCGGGGCAGCCGCTTGTCAGGCGTTGGGCAAACGAGAACAGGGCAAGCCGACTGAGCGGCGGGCCGAGCGGAACTTAGGTAAAGCTAACCTGATCTGGCGAACCTGTCGACGGGGCAAATCGGACAAGCAGTGGGTCATGGAGGCAAACACAGCCCAAAATCATGCGCCGTTGCATCCTTAGGTAAGGCTTGCTTTACTTGCGTTCGTCCATTACTGCTCTGAGGAGGAACCCCATGCGGGTCGTCATGTTCGGTTATCAGACCTGGGGGCACCGCACCCTGCAAGCTCTCCTGGATTCCGAGCACGACGTGGTGATGGTCGTGACGCACCCCAAGAGCGAGCACGCGTACGAGAAGATCTGGAGCGACTCGGTCGCCGACCTCGCCGAGGAGCACGGCGTACCCGTGCTGATCCGCAACCGGCCGGACGACGAGGAACTGTTCCTGGCCCTCAAGGAGGCCGCCCCGGACATCATCGTGGCGAACAACTGGCGGACGTGGATTCCGCCGCGCATCTTCGACCTCCCCCGCCACGGCACGCTGAACGTGCACGACTCGCTGCTGCCGAAGTACGCGGGCTTCTCCCCGCTGATCTGGGCCCTGATCAACGGCGAGCGTGAAGTGGGCGTCACCGCGCACATGATGGACGGCGAGCTCGACGCCGGAGACATCGTGGTGCAGCGCGCGGTGGCGGTCGAACCGACGGACACGGCCACCGACCTGTTCCACAAGACCGTCGACCTCATCGCCCCGGTCACGGTCGGCGCACTCGGCCGCATCGCCGCCGGCGAGACCGAATTCACCAAGCAGGACCGGTCGCAGGCGACCTTCTTCCACAAGCGGTCCGCCGAGGACATCCGCATGGACTGGAACTGGCCGGCCGAGGACCTCGAACGCCTCGTGCGCGCCCAGTCCGCCCCGTACCCGAGCGCGTTCACCCACCACAAGGGCAAGCGCCTGGAGATCCTGGCGGCGGTCGTGTCCGAAGGCCGCTACGGCGGCACCCCTGGCCGCATCTTCTACCGCGAGGGCGACGGCGTGGTGATCGTCGCCGGAGCCGACGCCCGCACCGGCCGCAACCACGGCCTGGCGATCAAGCGCGTACGCACGGAGGACGGCGAGGAGATGGCCGCGACCGACTACTTCACCTCGATGGGCGGATACCTCACCACCCGCCCCTGACCGGCAGGCGGCCAGGACAGTAAGGGACGAATTCTGGTGAGCAGGATGGAACGCGGCCGGGACACGGTCGAGCGGGCGAGGGCGTTGGTACCGGCGGGTGAGGTGCTGCGCGCTGATCACGGGGTCGCATTGGCCGAACGGGCGCCGTTGCCCGGCTATTTCCGCCGCCCGCGCGCTCTGCGATCCGAGCGCCGCACGCTCGGGAGCTGGTTGATGCTCCCTCTGTACTGGGCCGCGAGACTCACCACCGCCACTTGGAACCCGGTCGAGAGGCTCGTCGAAGCGTTCACGGAGCGTGAGGAGAAGAAGCCGGGCAAGCCGCTCCACGGCGGCTGGAGCAGCATGGCCGGCCAACTGGCCCGCGCCCTGGTGCCCCGGACCAAGAACAACAGGGCCGTGATGCTGCAGGTCACCGACCGCCGCCTGCAGCTCGTGTACGTGTCCCAGGCGCGCTCCTTCACCGGCGTACCCGGTCCCGCCGAGGTGGGCTGGGCCACGGATGTTCGCAACGTGACCTGGATCCGGGACCGCAGTGATGTGGCGGGCGGCGTCCACGAGATCGGCTTCGTCGACGGTTCGTGGTGCTCGGTCCACTTCGGCGGCCACGGCTGGCGCCGTATGGCGGAGGCTTTCCCGCTCCGGTTGAGTCACCTCGACCAGGTTCCGAACCCGGCATGAGCAGCCGGTCGATCACGGTCGGCTCGGTGACTCGTGCCGACGGCAGCAGGCGGGTGCCGCCGCGAGCAGTGCCTGGATCCGGCCGCCGGCCTCTGCCGCGTCACTCAGCGGAGCGGGGAAGGGCAGCCGCACGTCGTGGTGCGCGCTGGCGTGTTCGAGCCGCAGCGTCATCCCGTACCGGTCCAGTGACACGGGGAGGACGCGCCGCACTCCCTGCACGAGCCGCGGGTCCACGAGTCGAGTGAGCAGGGCCACGACGTCGCTGTGGCCGTCGACAAGGTGGGTGAGCATGTCGGCCTCGTAGGCGGCCAGGGGGTCGGGGCGGGCCAGGGTGAGTTCGTCGAGGCCGACGGTTTCCGTTCCTCCCGCCGTTTCCAGTTCGGCGTGTGCGAAGTCCAGACGCAGTTGGACGCCGGGCTCCTGGGAGTTCCCGTCGACCGGAGCGAACCAGCCGGTGAGCGTCACGCGGGCGCGCACTCGGTCGCGTACCGCGGTGGGTGCGATGTCGGTGAACTTCAGCACTGCGGCCAGGATCCCGCGCGGTGCGAGGGCGGCCTCGGCGGCCAGCGCACAATCGTCCGGCACCCGCAGCAGCAGCCGTCCCCTGTCGTCCAGGGTGTGCAGACCGGCCAACTCGCAGGAGTGTCCGTCCGTTACCACCATCAGCGATCCCGCGGCGGCCACCACGGTGCGGACCCGCTCGCCGTTGGTCGGCTGGCCCGCGCACGCGTCCGTAACATCCATCCGAGCCACCCCTCCAGGTTAAGTTAGGCTTACCTAAGTTAACCTGGAGGGGTCTCACTGTCCAGTCCCACCGAACCGCACACGCGAAGGCCCTGGCGTACGTTTCCTACGCCGCTGTAGACCGCCTTGACGCCGACGTGGTGGAGGCGGCGAAGCCGAATTCGTCAACGGCCCTGTAGTACGTCCAGGCAGCGGCGTCGCAGGAGGACTTCTTCAGGCCGCTGTAGTTGGCGCAGACCCGCTTCAGGTCGGCGTAGAAGGCGTCGTCCAGGCGGGCCTTGTTGGCCGTGAAGGTGCCGGCGGCCTTGTAGTTGCGGTAGGCGAAGTCGTGGCGGGCGCAGGAGTTCTGGAAGGGGAAGCCGAAGGGGTTGTCGGGGGAGGTAGTGCAGTAGTCGGTGGACCAGTCGAAGCCGTACGCGCTCCACGCGGACTGGTTCTGGCGGGCGGCGAACCAGGCGTTGTAGCTGCTCGCGCTGGTCTGCGTGAATCCGCTCAGGACCTGGGACTTGTCGGCCGGGGCGGCCAACGCCGGGGAGACGGCCAGGCCGAGCAGAAGGGGCAGGGCGAGGGCGGCAGCGGTCAGGGGGGTGGTGAGACGACGGCGCATCGAGCTCCTCCGAGCGGGCTGCTGGACGGTGCCCGCGGGATTCCGCAGGGTCGGCCCAGCGTTGAGGAGGGAGCTACGACGCGGCCATATCGGCGCTGTACGCGGCGACTTGGGCGAGCCGGCTCAAGTGGCGGTGTACGCGAGGAGGATGTGCGCGCGGGCGTGCGCCAGGCGCTGCGTGACCTGTGGACCCTGCCGGTCCCTCACGCCCGCAGAAACGCCAGCACCGCCAGCACCCGCCGGTGCGTTTCGTCCGCCGGCGGCAGGTCCAGCTTGGTGAGGATCGAGCCGATGTGCTTGCCCACCGCCGCCTCGGAGACCACCAGTTGGCGTGCGATCGCCCCGTTGGACTTGCCCTCCGCCACCAGGCCGAGCACCTCCCGTTCGCGGACCGTCAAGCGCTCCAGCGGATCGCGGCGGCGGCGCAGCAGCTGGCGTACGACTTCGGGGTCGACGACCGTGCCGCCCGCGGCGACATCCTGGAGCGCGGTCTGGAACTCCTCGACCTGGCCGACGCGGTCCTTGAGGAGATAGCCGATGCCCGAGCCGTCCCCGGAGTCGAGCAACTCCGAGGCATACGTGCGCTGGACGTACTGGCTGAGGACAAGGACCGGGAGCGCGGGCTGGACGGTGCGCAGGCGTACGGCCGCGTGGAGGCCCTCGTCCTGGAAGCCCGGCGGCATCCTGACGTCGGTGACCACGATGTCGGGTCCGTGCTCGGCGACCGCCGCCACCAAGGCGTCGGCATCGCCGACCGCGGCGACGACCTCGTGACCGAACCGGCCGAGCAGGCCGATCAGCCCCTCACGCAGCAGCACGCTGTCCTCGGCCAGAACTACGCGGAGCTCTCGGTCTTGGTCCACTCGCAAGGAATCTCCACACGCAGCAGGGTCGGTCCGCCGGGAGGGCTGGACAGAGCAAGTCTGCCATCCAGTACGGACACCCGGTCCGCGAGTCCGGTCAGGCCGGTGCCCCTGCCCGCGTCCGCTCCGCCCCGCCCGTTGTCGCGTACTTCGACGGTCAGGCGGCCGTCCTCGTGCCGGCCGGTCACTTCGGCGCGGCTCGCCCGGCTGTGTTTGCCCACGTTCGCCAGCGCCTCGCAGACCACGAAGTACGCGGCGGCCTCGACGGCTTCGGAAAGGCGCCCGGGCAGGTCGACGCCGACGTCCACGGGGACCGCGGACCGGTCGGCCGCGTCGGCGATCGCTTCACCGAGGCCGAAGTCGGCGAGGACCTTGGGGTGGATGCCCTGGATCAGGTCACGGAGTTCGGACAGGGCCTTGCCCGCTTCGTCGTGGGCCTTCGCGAGCTGGTCCGCGAGAGGGCCGGGCGGGGCGTCGAGGCGGGCCAGGCCCAGCGTCATGGTGAGGGCGACCAGACGCTGCTGCGCGCCGTCGTGGAGGTCGCGTTCGATCCGGCGCCGCTCCGCCTCGAAGGCGTCCACCAACCGGACGCGCGAACGGACGAGTTCGGTGACCCGCTCCCCCAGCTCCGGCTCCACCGGGGCGATGAGCATCCGGGTCAGTTCGGCGCGGGCGACGGCCGCGATGCCGAGCGCGTAACCGCACGCACCGAGCATCAGCAGTCCCACGAACGCGGCGCCGATCGCCTCTGGCCAGGTGGTCGCCGTCCAGAGCTTGAGTACGGGCGCCTCGGTGCCCTCATGGAGCGTCGCCATCATCACGGGCGTGGCGAGCAGGCCCAGCGGCACGCTCAGCGCCATTGCGACCACCAGCAGGTCAAGCGGCCACAGCAAGGTCGCGAACGCCAGCGTGTAGCCCAGTTCCCGCCAGGTCGCCTGCTCGCGGAAGCGGGTGCGGGCCCAGGCCAGCAGCCCCGGTTCGGACGGCTCCTGGTGCGGTGTCGTGGCGGGCCTGAGGTCTACCATCCGCAGCCTGCGGCGCTCCAGCGCGGCCACCGGCACTCCGGAGAACGCCAGCAGCGCGAGCAGCGGCAGCCCGACCAGCACGATGGCGAGCGCACTGCCCACCGCCACCCCGATGAGGATCGCCAGCAGCACCACGATGCCGATCGGCGTACTGCTGAGCAGATAGCCGGCCGACCGCCAGGGCCAGGCGGAAAGCAGGTATCCGGGGCGGGCCATGGCCTGCCACACGTTGAGTGAGCGCATGGGACCACCGTAGAAGCCCGGTCTCTGCTGGAGCCATCCCTCCAGACCGAGGGCCGGAGGTATGGCCTGCCCTACCCCAGGACTCGGTCCAGCGGTCGTGATTGGCGCGGCTGGGCGCGGTTGTGTTGGGGGACACGAAGAGGGGGCCCGCGATGATGGTCTGGCTGACCGAGCACACGGTGATGTACGGGACCTGGGGCGTGCTGGCGGCGGTTCTGCTGCTGCCCGCGCTGGAGTCGGCGCTGCCCTTGCTCGGCACGCTGCTGCCGGGCCAGACCGCGGTGGTCATGGGCGGGATGCTCGCCTGCCACGGACAGGTTCCGCTGTACGCGACGCTGGCCATGGCTCTCGCCGGCGCGGTGCTCGGCAACGTCGTCGGCTTCGCGGCCGGGCGGCGCTGGAACACCCGTCTGCTGGACCGGATACCGCAGCGGTTGCTGCGCCCCCGGCACACCGCCCGCGCCCTGTCCCTGATTCAGCGTAGCGGCGGGCGCGCGGTGTTCGTGGGCCGGTTCACGGCCGTGCTGCGCACGCTCGTACCGACCCTCTGCGGCATGTCGGGGATGTCACTGCGCTCCTACGTGGCCTGGTCCGTTCTGAGCAGCGCGGTGTGGGCGCCGGTCTTCGTACTCGTCGGGTACGCAATGGGCTATGCCCCGCTCCCGTGAACGAGGAGACCGAGGCTGCAGCGTCCTGCCACCGCAGCCACCTGCCATCCGCAGCTGCTGACATCCCGGATCAGCGGCTCGAAAGATGGGCGGGCGGGACGTTCCAGCACTTCGGCACCACCATCGAAATCACTGGGGGACTCATGGATTTCCAACTTCTCGGTCCGGTGGAGGCGAGAGAAGGTGAACGGCTCATCTCCATGTCAGGGGCGAAGATCCACACGGTTCTCGCCGCCCTGCTGCTGGCGAGGGGCAAGGTCGTCACCGACTCCCGTCTCAGTGCGCTGCTGTGGGGCTGGGACCCTCCCGCCACGATGAACGCGCAGATCTACACGTACATCTCCAGGCTGCGGAAACTGCTGGGCCCGCAGGTGGAGCTCGTCCGCCGGCAGCCCGGCTATCTGATCCACACGCCCACGTGCCGTATCGACACCATGGAGTTCGAGCGACTGCACCGGCTGGGCCGGGCCGCGCTCGCCGAGCGGCGGTACGAGGACGCGGACGAGTCGCTGCGCGGCGCGCTGAACCTGTGGCGCGGCCCGGCGCTCGCCAATGTGACGCCCCACCTCGCGGACGCGGAGCTGCCGCAGCTGGAGGAGACCAGGACCGCCGCTCTGGAGCACCGCATCGAAACGGATCTGGCGCTCGCCAGGCACCAGCAGCTGATCCCCGAACTCATCGGTCTGGTCGCGGAGTTCCCGGTACGGGAGCGGCTGCGCGCCCAGCTGATGACCGCGCTGTACAGGTGCGGGCGGCAGGCGGACGCGCTGCACGTGTACAACGAGGGCCGCGAGGCGCTCGCGGAGGAGCTGGGAGTGGATCCCGGCGCCGACCTGAACGCGACGTACCAGTCCGTACTCGACGGTTCGCTCGCCCTCGCACGGGATCCAGCGTCGGTCACGACATCCGCACCGCACGGCTCGCACGCGTCGCACAGCGGCGAACCGACGGCCGCGGGCACGGTGCCTCGCCCCCAGGAGGCGGCCGTACCCGCGATGCTGCCTGCGGACATCAGCGATTTCACCGGTCGTGAGGGGGAGTTGGCGGGTCTGCTGGCCAGGCTGGTTCCGCCCCCGCGGGGAGAGCGGCAGTCCTCGCGCTTCCGGCCGCAGCGGCTGCTGATCACCGGCATGGCGGGGGTGGGCAAGACGGTGCTCGCCGTCCATGCCGCGCACGCCGCCGCCCCGCTCTTCCCCGACGGACAGCTGTACGCGAACCTGTGCCACGCCGACGGCAGGCCCAAGGACCCGGCCCAGGTGCTTGTGCAGCTGCTCCGGGCGCTCGGTGAGCCCCTGGCACGGACGGCCGAGCCGGGCGCCCCTGTCGGCGACCTGGACGAGCTGATCCGCCTCTACCGCACCCGCACCGCGGGCAGGCGGCTGCTCATCCTGCTGGACAACGCGGCGAGCGACCTCCAGCTCGGCCCGCTGCTGCCGGGCACCATGACGGCCGCCGTGCTGGTGACCGGACGTACGCGCCTGAGCGCGGTGGCCGGTTCGCACACCACGGTGTGCGAACCGATGGGCCGGGGCGAGTCGCTGGCCATGCTGTCGGCGGTCGCAGGGGTACGGCGCATAGCGGTCGAGCCCGATGCGGCCGACGCGATCGCGGCGTACTGCGGCGGGCTGCCGCTGGCGCTGCGGATCGCCGGCGCCCGGCTGGCCTCCCGCCCGTACTGGTCGGTGACCCGGCTTGCCGGGCGGCTCGCGGACAACGGCACCCGGCTGCACGAGCTGCGCTTCGGCGACCTCGATGTGCGGCAGACCCTGCGGTCGTCGATGCGCCGCTTCACGGTGGCCGAGCACGGGCTGTTGCGCGAACTGGCGGCGCTCGGGCGCAGCCCGTTCCCGGCGGGCGCCGCGGCGGTGCTCGCCGGTCTGCCGGAGTCCGCGGCGGAGGAGTTCCTGGAGCGGCTGGTCGACGTATCGCTGCTGGACATGGCGGGGGTTGACGCGTCGGGGCTGCCGCAGTACCGGTTCCACGAGTTGGTGCTGGTGTACGCGCACTCGCTGCCGGGTGCGCGGACGGTCAAGGAGCCGGCGGGCAAGGGCGTTTCGGTGCGGTAGCGGGGTTTCGGTGCGGTAGCGGGCCGGTGGGGTTCGGGGCTGTGCCCCGGGCCCCTTCTCCTGTGCCCCGGCGGGCGTGGGGTGCAGCCTCTTGCCACCGCAGGCTGCTGCCAGGCGACACTCCGGACACGCCTCCGCGCCGCCCCATTGAATGGATCAATGTGAGCGACGTGGAGTGGAGGCGGAGGGCAGTGCCCGGATCAGGTGAGGAACGTCCGGGCCCAGTACGCCCGGAACCCCGCGACGACCGTCAGGGCGTAGGCCGCGGCGGGGAGCAGCACCAGGCCGAGCGCGGCCATCGCCCATGCCTCGGGGTAGGAGGTGACGAGCCACTGCTTCAGCGCCATGACGGACTCGCCGTCGCCATAGGCGACCAGCATGTACGGGGTCGCCATCAGCCCCACCGGCACGGTGAGTGCGAAGACCACCGCAAGCAGGTCCAGCGGCCACAGCACGGTGACGAAGAGCAGTGTGTAGGCGAGCTCGCGCCAGCTGGCGGGCTCCCGGAAGCGAGTCCAGCACCACTCGCGCAGGCCCGGCCTGTCGGGCTCACCGTGTGGAGTGCGGGCGGCCCGCCGGTCGAGGAGAGACAGCCGCCGCCGCTCGATCGCGCCCATGGGTACGCCCGACAGGAACGCCGCCATCAGCAGGGGCACTCCGACGACCACGATCGCGAGCGCTCCGCCCACCGCGATCGCGGTCACGACCGCGATCAGGCCGAGCACACCCACCGGGGTGCTGCTCAGCAGATAGGCCACCGCCCGCCAGGGCCAGGAAGTCAGCAGGAATGTGGGGCGCCGCAGTGCCGCCCAGACTGTTTTCGATGCCTTGGATGCCATGAGTCCACCGTAGAAATCACGTGGTCACCCTGCCCAGCACCCCAGTTCTACTTCGGGGGTATGTCTGGCCCTACCCCGAAGACTCGGTTCCGCCGCAATGCGCCGACCCCCCCGCTGACGGTTTGGTTGTGTCAGCAGTCGGAGCGCCGCGATCGCGGGGCCAAGTCATCCGGGAGTGCAGATGGTGGCAGTCGAGAACACCCAGTGCTTTGTCGAGGCGAACGGACCGCGTTCCGTGGTGTCCGGGCGGCTGCCGGCAGGAGTGGACGGGCTGACCGTGGTGTTCTCCGGCCCGCTCCCCGGCACGGGCTCCACTCGCTCCGTCGTACGGGCTCAGGTGTTCGGCCGGGTGTGGATAGCCCGGACTCCGGGCTCCTTCGCACACGCCACCCACCGGGCCGCCGGCCGCACCGTGACCCGCCACCTCGATTCCTGACCCCGCACTTCGATTCCTGACTTCGCACTTCCCAGCAGACAACGCAGAATTCTCAGAAGAAGAGGCCACCATGAAGCTCAGCACCCGCCACCTGACCGCCGTCGCCGTCGCCGTCACCACCGGTTTCCTGTTCACCGGCTGCAATGTCGACGAGGAGGGCTCCAAGAGCACGAGCTCGTCGTACGAGATCACGGACAAGGTCACGGCGCTCCAGGTCAAGACCCCGGGCGGCGACATCAAGGTCGTCGCCGGTGACGGGGACACCATCAAGGTCACCGAGAAGCTCACCTACAGCGGCGACAAGCCGAAGACCGAGCACACCAGCTCCGGCGGCACCCTGCGCCTCGGCGTGGGAGAGGGCTGCGCCAAGGACGGCGAGGCGTCCAAGTGCAAGGTGGACTACACCCTGGAGGTACCCAAGGCTGTCGCGGCCGAGCTGGACAGCCGGGGCGGAGACGTCGATGTGACCGGGCTCGCCGGCGCGCTGGACGTGAAGGCGGGCGGCGGCAAGGTGACGGCCGACCGGCTCGCGGCCAAGCGGCTCACGGTGGATGCCAACGGCGGTGCGATCAACGCCGAGTTCGCCGCTGCGCCGGAGACCGTGGACATCAATACGCACTCCGGGAATGTGACGGTGCAGGTGCCGAGCGCGGAGGCGTACGCCGTGAAGGCCACGAGCAAGGGCGGCTCCGAGAAGGTCTCGGTCAAGACGGACCCGGCGTCCAGCCGCAAGATCACGCTGCACACGGACGGCGGCAACGTGCAGCTGACCTCCGTGTGAGAGACGACGGTCGTGACCGTCAGCGGCCCGGCACCCCTACCGGTGCCGGGCTCGCCCGGTGTGTCAGTGGCCGGGTTCCAGGGCCGCCGTGAGCAGCGACTGGACCGCCGGCGGCACCCGCAGGTTCCCCCGGGTGCGCGGACTCATCATGTAGACGGCGCGGCGCCCCAGCTCCCGGGTGGCCCCGATGCCGCAGAGGTATCCGTGGACGACGCCCGCCATGCCCCACACCGTGGTGCCGCCGGGCAGGACCATGCTGTCGAGTCCCGCGCCGCAGAAGGCCATGCCGCCCCTGATGTACGGGACGTCCGGGACCCGGAACATGTGCGCAAGGCTTTCCGCGCTGAGGAGTTCACCGCCGAACAGGGCCGTCAGGAACCGGTCCAGATCGGGGACGGACGAGATCATCTCGCCCGCGGCGCCGTGGATCGTCGGGCTGTGTTCGGTGATGTCGGCCCCGTTCTCGTACCCATGGATGTGCGGTGCGGGCATGGTGGGGTCGGCGCCCGGCAGCGTGGTCGCGGTCAGCCCGAGGGGGCGCAGGACGCGTTCCTCGATCTCCTGCGCGTACGGGCGTCCGGTGAGCTGCTCGACGAGCATCCCGGCCACCACATAGTTGGCACGGGTGATCTGCTGCCGCGTTCCGGGGGCGAAGGTGAGCGGTTCCCGCAGGGCGAGGCCGATCAGCTGTGCGGGGGTGAAGACGTCGAAGCGGTGGCGCAGGAACCAGGCTGTGTCGTTGTAACGGACGTCGCTGTCGTCGACGAGCCCGCTGGTGTGGTCGAGGAGCTGGCGTACGGTCACGGGCGCCCGCAGCAGCCCGGGCAGGTGGCGCTCGACCGGTTCGTCCGGGCCGATCAGGCCGTCGTCGACCAGTGCGAGCACGACCGCCGCGACGAAGGTCTTGGTGACTCCGCCGATGCGGAACCTGTGGTCGTGGCGGGCCGGTTCGCCGGTGGTGAGATCGGCGACCCCGGTCGCCGCCGACCGGGCGCCCTCCGGTCCTTCGACCCGTACGAGTACCGCGGTGGCCTCGTCGTCCGGGCGCTTTCCCACGGCCTGTGCGAGCGCCTCATTCACCGGATGCCGCCCGTTCCACCGGCTCGTCGTCGGCGTGCGCCCAGGTGGCGATCATCTCCCCGGTGCCGAGGCCGCCGTCCGCCCGTCGGACGGCGTCCGCGACAAAGGTGTTGACCTGTTTGCCGTTCTCGGAGTTGGTCAGCACGATGAGGCCCTCGCCGCTGTCCACGCGGGTGAAGGTGCCGACGCGGTAGCCGACGGTGCGGCCGCCGTGGCCGTACTCCAGATCGCCTCCGGTGGTGTCGACGACGGTGCCGAGGCCGTAGAAGCTGCCGGGGTGCCATATCGTCAGCATCTGCTGCGCCAGCGGGCGGCTCAGCAGGGTGCCGGGTTCGCCGAGGTACGCGCGGCGGATCTCCAGCGCCACCTTGGCGAGGTCCTCGGCGCTCGCCCACAGCCCGCCGGCCGCGACCTCGTTGCGGACGCGCCAGCGCCCGGGTATCGGCGTGCCGTCGGGGTCGTGGCCCACAGCCACCGGGACGGGTGCGACGGCGGGGCGGTTCTGGTCGAAGGTGCTGTCGGCCATGGACAGCGGGTCCAGGACGAGGCGCCGCATCATCGCCTCGAAGGGCTCTGCGGTGACGTCGGCGAGCAGCTGCTCCAGGACCGAGAAGTTGATGTTGCTCTTCTTGAAGACGGTTCCCGCGGGATGCTCGGCGCGCACCGGCGCATTGGTGGCGGGTGGGCGACCACCGAGGATCTCGGGGATATCCGGCATGAGTTCGGCGGGCAGGTAGTTGGTCGGGGCGACATGGCTGAGGCCCGCCTGATGGCTGACCAGCTCGCGCAGGGTGATCCGGGCGCCGTCCGGGACTTGCCATGTGGTGAGGTACCGGTTGATGTCGGCGTCGAGGTTGAGCACACCGTCGCCGACCAGCTGGAGCACGGCAAGCATCGTGACGTGCTTGCTCACCGAGGCCACCTGGAAGGCGGTGCGGGGGGTGACCGGTTCGGGGCGGTCGGCGGCCGTCACTCCGTACCCCTCCACAGACACCACTTCGCCGCCGCGCAACAGCGCGATGCTCACGCCGGGGACGTGGTGGGCCGCCATGACCTCCTGGAGTTCGCTCCGGGAGATCCGCGGTACGGGGACGGCCCGGGCCGGCTCCGCGGTCGGATGTACGTCGGTCGTCATGCCCGGTCCTTCCGTCAGCGAGTCGACGGCCTCGGCCAGGGCGGCCAGGGTGTCGTACTCGTACAGCATCCGCAGGGTCAGCGGCAGACCGCGGCGGCGTGCCGCGCCGATCACCCTGATGACCAGCAGGGAGTCCCCGCCGTAGTCGAAGAAGTTGTCGTGCGCGCTCACCCGCTCCAGGCCGAGCACCTGGGACCAGATCTCGGCGATCGCCCGCTCGACGGGGGTGCGCGGGGCCAGGTACGTGCGGTCCTCGGCCGGTTCGGGCGCCGGGAGGGCGGCCCGGTCCGGCTTGCCGTTCACGGTGAGCGGGATGCGGTCGAGTGCGACGAAGGCTCCGGGGACGAGGGCCGCGGGCACGGTGGCGGAGAGTCGGCGGCGCAGCCCGGCCGGCTCCATGTCGTCGGCCACCACGTAGGCCACCAGACGCTGTTCGCCCCGGCGGTCCCGCCACGGGACGACGACCGCGTCCCGTACGCCCGGCAAGGCGAGCAGCGCGGCTCTGGTCTCCGCCGGGGCGACCCGCACACCGTTGATCTTGACCTCGTCGTCGGTCCGTCCGGCGTACTCGATCGTGCCGTCCGGCAGTACCCGCGCCAGGTCGCCGGTCCGGTAGAGGCGGGCGCCCGGCGGACCGTACGGATCGGGTACGAAGAGGTCCGCGGTCAGGTCCGGCCGGCCCGCGTAGCCACGCGCCAGCCCGGCGCCACCGATGTGGAGTTCACCGGTCACCCCGACCGGCACCCTGCGCATGCCGGCGTCCAGGATCCGGGCGCCGGCGTGCGGGAGGGGACGGCCGATCGGCACCGGCCCCGCGGTGAGGCCGGACGGGACCCGGTGCGCGGTGGCGTCGATGGTGCATTCGGTGGGGCCGTAGGTGTTCCAGAGCTCCACGGCCGGACACAACGCCTGCAAGCGACCGGCGAGTTCACCGTCGAGCTGCTCGCCCGCCGAGCACAGCAGCCGCAGCGCCGTGCACGCGGCCCAGCCCTCCGTCTCCACCAGGAGGCGCAGCACGGACGGCACCACCTGCAGCACCGTCACGCGGTGGTCGGCGACGGAACGCAGCAGCGCGGCCGGGTCCCGTTCCACCCCGGCCGACGCCAGCACCACCGCACCGCCGCAGACCAGCGGGGCGAACAGCTCCCAGCCGGCGGCGTCGAAGCCGATCGACGTCTTGTGCAGGATGCGGTCGGCGGGGCCGAGGCCGTGTTCGCGGACCGTCCAGGCGACCCGGTGCGCGAACCCCCGGTGGGTGATCTGGACGCCCTTGGAGCGGCCGGTGGAGCCGGAGGTGTGGACGACGTACGCGAGGTGCTCCGGATCGGTCTCCCGGGCGGGCGCCGTGGCCGGGTAGGTGCCCAGGGGCACGTCCTCCAGGAACAGGGTCCCCGGCCGGCCGAAACCCTGGGGGGCGTTCTCACGCCGGGTCAGCAGGATCCGCGCGCCCGCGTCCGAGAGCATGAACTCCAGCCGCTCGCGCGGGGACGCGGGGTCCAGCGGGACGTACGCCCCGCCCGCCTTCCACACTCCGAGCAGGCACGCCACCAGGTCCGGCTCCCGGTCCAGGAGCACGCCCACGGGAGTCCCGGCGCTCACGCCACGGGCACGCAGGTGGTGTGCGACGCGGTTGGCGCGGGCCTCCAGCTGTGCGTACGAGACGGTGGTCGCACCGTGGACGACGGCGACCGCGTGCGGGGTCCGGGCGGCCTGCTCCTCCCAGAGGGCGGGCAGGGTGGGCTGCGGGCCGCTCCGGTGCGCCGGGCGGCCGAGCTCCGCGAGCAGTGACCGCTCGTCGGCGGAGAGGAAGACCTCCTCGTCCGCGTCACCGTCGGGGTCGGCCGCCATGGCTTCGAGTACCTGTCGGTACATCGCCCCGATCCGCTCCGCGGCGCCGGGGCTCAGGACGCCGGTGCGGCTGCTGAGGGCGAGGTGTCCGGCGAGTGTCGTCACGGCGAGGTCGAACTCGGTGCCGCCCTCGGCGAGGGTCGGCGCCACGTCCACCAGCTCCTGGTCGACCTGGTGGAAGTCGAGGTAGTTGAACGACACGTCGACAAGGCGGCGGCCGCCCGCCATGCGCTGCATCTGCGGCATCGGGAAGCGGCGGTGCGGCCAGAGCTCCACCTCGCGGCCGAAAACCGACCGCACCAGGTCCAGCCAGCTGCCCGCCGCCCGGCCGCGGTCGTGGACGAACGGCACGGTGTTGAGGTACATGCCGTGGACCCGGTCCGCGCCCACCGCCTCCGGCCGGGCGTCGCAGACAAGCCCGGTGGTGAAGGAACGCTCGCCGGTGAGACCGCTCAGCACCTTGAGGTGGGCGCCGAGCAGCACACTCTTGAGCGAGACCCTGGCCCGGCTCGCGAGGGTACGCAGTCCGGGCTCCAGGTCGTGAATCGGGATGCGGAGCCTGACCCGGCTCTCTCCCGCGGGCCCGTCCGGTTCTCCCCAGCCGGCCGGCAGCGAGAACGTGGGGTGTTCCTCGACGGTCCTGGCCCAGTAGGCCCGGTCCTCGTCGGAGGCCAGGGAGCGCTGCTCGGCCGCGATGAAGTCGGCGTACCGGACCTCGGGCCTGTCGGCCGGTTCGGTGGCCTCGGCACGCCCGCCGTCGCGGAACCGCCGGTAGCAGTTCAGCAACTCCATCAGGAGGTTGTAGTGGCTCCAGCCTTCGGTGATCGCGTGACAGCGGACCATCGACAGCCACCATGCCCCCTCGCCCTCCAGGTGAGCGGCGAGGCGGAGCAGCGGCGGGGACGAGAGCACGAACGGGCGCGAACGCTCGTCGGCCTGGAAGTCACGGAGGGTCTGCTGGATGTCCAGGGACGTGGCGTCGTGCACGGACACCGGGATCTCGGCGGTGGGATGCACCAGCTGCACAGGAAGGGAGAAGGAGGTGAGGTCGAAGGAGGTACGGAGCACCTCGTGCCGCTCCACGACCGTGCGGGCGGCGGCGAGCAGGGCGGCGGGCTCGAAGGGCAGCTCGTCTCGAATACGGAACGACGTCACGCTGTGGTACCGGTGCAGCCTCTCGTCGGCCAGCATCTCGACCACCATGCCGGTCTGCGTCTGCGACATCGGATACGCGTCGACGAGACCGGCCGGCAGCCGCTCACGGTCCTCGTCGGCAAGCAGCTCGAACGGCGTCACCGGGGCCATCACGGCCGCGGGTGCGCGATCCGCGACGAGAACGGCGAGAGCAGCGACCGTACGGCAGTCGAAGACGTCCCGTACGTCCAGATCGAACCCGGCCACGCGCAGGGCGCCGACGAGGGCGACGGCACGGATCGAGTCTCCGCCGAGATAGAAGAAGCTGTCCTCGGCCCCGACGCGTTCGCGCTGAAGGACCTCGCGCCAGGTTGTGGCGATCTGCTCCTCGGTGTCGGTACGGGGCGCGATGTAGGTGTCCTGGGCGGTTTCGGTGGGGGTGGGGAGGGTGTGGCGGTCGATTTTGCCGTTGGCGGTCAGGGGCATGGCCTCCAGGACGGTGAAGGTGGCGGGGATCATGTAGTCGGGCAGCCTCAGCGCGCAGTACGCGGCCAGGTCGTGCACGTCCCGCTCGTCGGAGACGTAGTAGGCGGCGAGCTGCTTGTCGCCGCTCCGCGGCTGATGCGCCGTGACGAAGGCCTCGCGTACAGCGGGGTGTTCCGCCAGTACGGCCTGGACCTCGCCCAGCTCGACACGGAAGCCACGGATCTTGACCTGGTCGTCACTGCGGCCAAGGAACTCCACATTCCCGTCCTCACGCTGCCGCACCAGGTCACCGGTCCGGTAGAAACGCGCACCCGGCTCGCCGGCATACGGATCCGGCAAGAACCGCTCCGCCGTCAGATCAGGACGGCTCGCATAACCACGCGCCACCCCCGTACCACCGACATACAGCTCCCCCACGACCCCCACCGGAACCGGCTCCAGCCACCCGTCCAGCACATACATCGTCATATTGGGCAACGGCCTGCCGATCGGTAGGACTTCTCCATCGGTCTCGGCCGGCACCTCGAAGACGCAGGTGCCGACGGACGCCTCGGTCGGACCGTACTCATTGACCAGCCGCGTCTGCGGAGCAAGAGCACGCCACCCCTCCAGCGTCGCCCGCGAGAACGCCTCGCCGGCGACGACGAGGACCGGGGCGAGTGCGGCGGCATCGGCGGGCGTGAGCTGGTACGAGAGCACGTCCAGGTGGCCGGGGGTGAGCTTGATGAAGCTGTACGGGGCCTCGGCGGCCAGATGCCGGCCCAGGTCGGCCATGTCGACACTCTGCGGGACAGTGTGCACCGACTGCCCCGTGACCAGCGGTGCCCACAGATTCGGCACCACCAGATCGAAGGCGACCGACGAGAACAACGGCGCACCACCAGTCCCCCGCGACGCCAGCTCCCGTGCGGCCCAAGCGACATGGTTGACCAGCCCCCGGTGAGGAACCTCGACACCCTTCGGCGTACCGGTCGAACCAGACGTGAAGATCACATACGCCAGCCCGTCCAGATCCCCGACCCGTGACGGCGCCGTAGCGGGGAAACCCTCCACGGACAGGCCGGGCTCATCCAGCAGCACCTTCGCACCAGAGGTCCCGACGATCGCCGCCACCCGCTCAGCCGGACACGACACATCGACCGGCACATACGCCGCCCCCGCCTTCCACACACCAAGCAGCGACGCGATCAGCTCCGGACCACGGTCCAGCCTCACCGCGACCCGAGACTCCGCAACCACCCCCCGCGCCCGAAGACAATGCGCAATCCGATTCGCCCACACGTCCAGCTCGCCGTACGAGACCGTCAGGTCCCCGCTGCGTACCGCCACCTCCTCCGGAGCCTTCGCCGCCTGCGCCTCGAACAACTCAAGAACACTCGCCGACTCCGCCTCGTACGCCGAGTCGTTCCACTCCACCAACTGACGCCGGCGTTCCTGCTCGGGCAGGTGCGACTCCCGCGCCGACCCGTCCGGATCCGACGCCATCGCCTCAAGCACCGATCTGTACAGCGCCGCCACCCGCGCCGCGTTGGGCCGGCTCAGGGCGTGAGTGTTGGTCTTCAGGCCGATGCGCCGGGAGATCGTGGTGACAGCGAGGTCGAATTCCGTCGTCCCGGGTGCCATCACGCTGTCCAAGTCGGCCGCGTCGCTCTCCAGGCGGTCGAAGTCCACATGGTTGATCAGCACGTCCACCAGTCGCCGGCCGCCCGCCAGTCGCTGCATCTCCGGCATGGGGAACCGCCGGTGCGGCCACAGTTCGGCCTCGCGGGCGAAGGCCTGCGCGACGAGTTGGCGCCAGGTGCGGGCCGTCCGGCCGAAGGCGAGCGGAACGGTGTTGAGGTGCATGCCGTAGATGCGGTCGGCATCCACCGCCTCGGGCCTGGTGAGCACGACGACGCCGCTGGTGAACTCCCGCTGGTCGGTGAGCGTACTCAGCACCTTGCCGTGCGCCGCGACCAGCACGCTCTTGAGCGAGGCACCGGCCTTCGCGGCCAGGGCACGCAGCCCGTCCTCCAGGTCGTCGAAGGGCACGGACACCCAGAAGTGCTCGGCCGGCCGGTCCGGCTCGCCCCAGCCCTCAGGGAGGGAGAACCGCTGAGGGCCTGCGATCGTCCGCGTCCAGTACGCGCGGTCCTCGTCGGAGGCCAGCGCGCGAAGTTCCCCGGCGATGGAGTCGGCGAACCTGACACCGGGCGGCGTATAGGGAGCCGGTTCCCGGCCTTCGCGCAACCGCCGGTAGCAGGCGAGCAGTTCCTGGACCAGGGAGTGGTAGCTCCACCCTTCAACAATGCCGTGGAACTCGGTCACCGACAGCCACCAGCCGCCGTCCACCAGGTGTGCCGTCAGCCGCAACAGCGGGGGTTCGGCGAGGTGGAAGAGGCGGGCCTTCTCCTCGGTGTGGAAGGCGCCGAGGCTACGCTCCACCTCCTTGGCGTCAAGTCCGCGCAGATCACGCACCATCACCGGGATCTCCGCCGTCGGATGCACCAACTGCACTGGTACGGAAGAGGACTTGAGGTCGAAGGACGTGCGCAGTACGTCGTGCCGTTCGACGACCACTGCCGCGGCTGCCCGCAGCGCATCGAGGTCAAAAGAAACGTCGTCGCGCATCCGGGAGGAGGCAACGTTCTGGTAGTTGCTGTGCCGGTCGTGCGCGAGCATGTCGACGACCATGCCGATCTGCGTCTGCGACATCGGGTACGCGTCAGCCAGCTCGGCCGGCAGCCGCTCACGGTCCCCGTCGGCCAGCAGCTCGAACGGCTCCACCGCTGCCTGTACGACGGCGCGCCCCCGCCCGGCCACGAGTCCGGCCAGCCCGGCGATCGTGCGGTGGTCGAAGATGTCCCGTACGGCGACGTCCAGCCCGGCCGCCCGCAGGGCGCCGACAAGCGCCACCGCCCGGATGGAGTCGCCACCGAGGTCGAAGAAGCCGTCCTCGACGCTCACCCGGTCCAGGCCGAGCACTTCCTGCCAGACTTCGGCGATGTGCTCCTCGACGACGGTGCGCGGGGCGACGTACGCCCGGCCGCTGCCCAGAACATCCTGACCAGGGGCGGGCAGGGCACGCTTGTCGAGCTTGCCGTTGGTGGTCAGCGGCAGCGCGTCCAGAGGCACGAACGCGGCCGGGATCATGTACTCGGGCAGCGACGCGGCCAGATGCGCCCGCAGCTCACCAAGACTCGGAGCGTGACCGGCCGGTACGACGTACGCCACCAGCCGTTCGTCGCGTACGACGACGACCGCGTCCCGCACCCCCGGATGCCCGGCCAGCGCGCTCTCGATCTCGCCCAGCTCGATACGGAAACCGCGGATCTTGACCTGGTCGTCGATCCGGCCGAGGAACTCCAGACTCCCGTCCGGCAGCCGCCGCGCCAGGTCACCACTCTTGTACAGCCGCGCGCCCGCCGGACCGAACGGGTCCGGCACGAAACGCCCGGCGGTCAGCTCGGGGCGGTTCAGATAGCCACGGGCCACACCCGGGCCACCGACATGGATCTCCCCCGGTACCCCGATCGGCACCAACTCACCATGTCCGTCCAGCAGACGCACGGTCAGGTCGCCCAGTGGGCGGCCTATGGCATTGCCTGCTCCGGCCAGCAGGTCCTGCTCATTCAGCCGGTGGTAGGTGGTGTGGACGGTGGTCTCGGTGATGCCGTACATGTTCACCAGTGCGATCCGGGCCAGGCCGAGCCGGTCGGTCCACGGCTTCAGCTCCGAGGCCTCCAGCTTCTCGCCCGCGAACACCACGGCACGTAAACCGAGTTGCCGCTCCCCCGCTGCCGCCGCCAGAGCGCGGAAGGCGGACGGCGTCTGGCTGAGGACCGTCACCTCCTCCTCCACCAGCAGGTCCAGGAACTCCTCCGGCGAACGGGTGACCGTGAACGGCACCACGACCAGCCGTCCGCCGTGCAGCAGCGCACCCCACATCTCGAAGACCGACACATCGAAGGCATACGAGTGGAACAGCGACCACACATCGCTCTCGCCGTACGCGAGATGGCGCCGTGCCGCCTCCATCAGCCGCGCGACGTTCTCGTGGGTCAGGGCGACGCCCTTGGGCTTCCCCGTCGAACCGGAGGTGTAGATCGTGTAGATCAGGTTCTGCGGACTGCCCCCCACCGCCGGATCATTGTCCGGCTGAGCGGCGATCAGCCCCGCGTCCCGGTCCAGAAGAACCAGCTCACCCTCGTACCGGCCCTGAAGAACACCGGCCACCGCCGACGTGGACAGCACCACCCGAGCCCCGGCATCCCGCACGATGTACGCCAGACGGTCCGCCGGATTCGCCGGATCCAACGGCAAATAGGCCGCACCCGCCTTCAGCACACCAAGCAACGCGGGCAACAACTCCCCGTCCCGCTCCAGACACAGACCAACCAAATCCTCCGGACCCACACCCTTGGCACGCAACAGATGGGCGACACGGTTGGCGCGGGCATTCAACTCGGCGTACGACAGCGTCCGTCCACCGAACGTCACCGCCCCCGCATCCGGCGTACGCCCCACCTGCTCCTCGAACAACTCATGCACCCGCCGCGTCACCGGCCACTCGATCTCCGGACCACCCGCCAGCAGCGCCCGCTCATCCGGCCCAAGGATCTCCACACGCGACAACCGGGTCTCCGGCCGGGCGACGGCGGCAGCGAGGAGACGTACGAAATGGCTCACCATCCGCTCGGCCGTCGCACGGTCGAACAGCGCCGTCGCGAACTCCAGCCGCGCGGACAGCGCTCCGTCCCGCCCCTCGTTCATCACCAGGGAGAGGTCGAACCGTGCCGGGGGCTCGGCGGGCGGGATGCCCGTCATGGAGACACCGGGCAGTCGGTAGTCGTCGACCGTCTCCTCGCGCAGGGTGAACAGCACTTGGAAGAGCGGGGTGCGTGACTGATCGCGCTCGGGTTCGAGTTCCGTGACCAACTGGGGGAATGGAACATCCTGGTGCTCGAAGGCGTCGAGCACGGTGGCGCGGGTGGCGGACAGCAGCTCGTCGAAGGCGGGGTCGCCGTCGAGGCGGCCGCGCAGGACGAGGCTGTTGATGCCGTAGCCGAAGAGGCTCTGCCATTCCGGGCGGTTCCGTGTCGACAGCAGGGTGCCGACGGCGATGTCGTCGGCACCGGTGTACCGGGCCAGAAGTGCCTGGAAGGCGGTGAGCAGCACGGTGAAGGGGGTCGTTTCGTGCCGCTTGGCCAGGTCTCTTACGGCGTCGGCGAGTTCGTCCGACAGGTCGCGGACCACCGAGTCGCCCCGGTGGTCGCGTACGGCGGGCCGGGGCCGGTCCGTCGGCAGGGCGAGCTGGGTGAGGCCCGCCAGTTGCTGCCGCCAGTACTCCAGATGGCGCTGTCCGCCCTCGCCCGCGAGTTGCTCGCGCTCCCATGCCGCGTAGTCCGCGTACTGGAAAGTGAGCGGCTCCGGGCCGTCCTCCGGGCCTGCCGCGTACAACGCGCTGATGTCTTGCGCGAAGAGGTGCGCCGACCAGGCGTCGCAGGCGATGTGGTGCACGACCACGATCAGTACGTGTTCGTCGGCCGCGCAGCGGAGCAGACGTCCGCGGACCGGCCATTCCCGCTCCAGGTCCACGGGGCGCTTGGAGGCACGGGCGATACGCTCGCGTACCGCTGCCTCCCGTTCCGTGCCGGCGAGCCGTGAGAGGTCTTCGACCGGGAGTTCCACCGGGCGCACGGGGTCGATGACCTGGACGGGCTCCGTGCCCTCCCATACGTACCGGGTGCGCAGGATCTCGTGCCGGGCCAGGAAGCGGTCCCAGGCCCGGGCAAGGGCCGGGACGTCGAGAGGGCCTCGCAGCCGCAGGGCCAGCGGGACCAGGTATTCGGGGCTGTCGGGTTCCAGCCGGTTCAGGAACCACATCTGCTGCTGGCCGTGGGAGAGGCGCAGGGGGCCGTTCCGGTCGGCGCGGGCGGGTTCCCTACGCTTGTGGCCGCGGCCTTTTCCGGCGAGTCTCTGCCTGAGCAGTTCGGCCCGGAGGCCGTCCCGGTCACCGTGCGCGCTCGTGCCCATGCTCGGTCTCCCTTGTCTCGGTGGACTTGTCGGCCGTGGCGGCGTGTTCGCCCCGCAGCGCCGGTGTCGTCGTCGCTGTCGTGGCCAGTGCCACCATGGCGCCGCCGAGCAGCAGGAAGACGGGGGCAGCGCCCCAGGAGGAGAGGGCCAGACCCCCGAGCAGGACGCCCAGCACATTGGCTCCGGTGGCGATGAGGTGCGAAGTGCCCGCGACCCGGCCCTGGAGGGCGTCGGGGGTGGTACGGACCTGATGGACGGCGGCGACGACGTTGAAGACGCCGGTGATGTATCCCGTCCCGGCGAACAGGACACCGAGTACGAGCGGCTGGCGGGCGAGGGCCATGGTGGTGATCAGGGCCGCCCAGCCGAACAGTCCGGCGACAAGGACGGCGCGGAGGCTGATCCTGCGCTGCCACCAGCTTCCGCTCAGCGCCCCGGCGATGCCGCCGATGCCGCCCGCGGCCACGATGACGGCAACGGCCGTCTGGGGCCGGCCCGACTCCTTGACGAGCACGAAGAGTGCGAGCGGCAGCACCTGGAGGAGCAGGTTGCTGCCGGCGACGAAGGCGAGCGCCGCGCGCAGGAAACGCTGCCGCCACAGCCAGCGCAGTCCCTCCGCGAGTTCGGCGCGCAGGGACTTCGGCGGTGCCTTCCGCTGCTGCTGGAAGTCCTTGCGGATCAGCAGCAGACTGCCGAGCGAAGCGAGTCCGGCCGCCGCCGAGAAGAGAAAGGGCGCCCAGCGGGCCGCGCTCTGCAGCAGTACACCGCCGGGCTGACCGAGCAGCACCGCAGCGCGCCCGCGCGCCTCGTTCTGCGAGAGGGCGGCCGCCAGTTGGCCGGCGTGGACGACATTGCGTACGGCTCCGCGCTCGGCGAGGCGGTACAGGATCGCGAGGCTGGTCTCCAGGAACGCCACGGCGGCCAGCTGGACCGCGGAGAACCGGCCGGTGGCGAGTGTGACTGCGACGCTGCCGAGCGCCAGGGCCCGGCCGCTCTCGCAGACCATCATCAGCCGCCGCCGGTCCCAGCGGTCGACGAGGACTCCGGCGGGGAGCTGCACCAGCAGCAGCGGCAGCAGGGCGGCGAACGACACCGCCGACATCACCAGGGGCGAGTCGGTGTGCCAGAGCACGATCAGCGGATACGAGACCCCCGCGACCCTGGTGCCCAGGAGGGACACGGCGGCGCCGGACCACAGCAGCAGGAAGTCGCGGTTCCGCCGCAGCGGAGCCGGCCCGTCCGCTGTCGCCTCGCGCGCACCGGCTGTCAGCCGTCCCACGGTTCGGCCATGGCGACGGCAATCTTCCGGGGTCCGGTGAACGGTTCGCGGCCGTGCGCGGCGAGCATGTTGTCGACGACGAGCACGTCGTCGCGCTGCCAGTCGAAGCGGGTGGACGCGGCCCGGTAGGCGGCCCGCAGATGGTCCATCACCTCGTCGGGGATGCGCCCGCCGTCGCCGTAGTACGTGTTCGTGGGCAGGTCCTCCTCGGCGAAGATCTCCCGCAGGCCCTCCTGGACCTCCTGGGCGAGCGAGCTGACGTGGAAGAAGGTGGCGTGGTTGAACCAGACGCGGCTGCCGGTCTCGGGGTGGGTGTGCACGGCCCGGCGTACGGCGGTGGTGCGCAGTCCGCCGTCCGGCCGCCAGTGCGGTTCGATGCCCTTGCCGCGGCAGTACTCCTCGACGGCGTCCCGGTCGTCGGTGCCGAATGCCTCCTGCCACTGCACACCGAACTCGGCGTGGAAGTTGCGGACGACCCGCCAGCCTCTGCGCTCGAACTCCTCCCGTACGCCGGGGTCGATGTGCCGGTAGACGTCGCGGATGTCGGCGAGCGGGGTGGCGCCCAGCGTGTGGGCCGGTTCTATGCAGAGGAAGTACAGGGTGCGCGGCCAGACGGCCTGGTAGGAGTTCTCGTTGTGGAGGAAGATCTCCTCGCCCTGCGGGTAGTCGGTCGAGGTGTAGACCTGCCCCTTGATGGTGGAGCGGGGTGACGAGCGTTCCGCGTAGGTCAGGGGCGCGGAGCCGGAGAGGACGCGGACCACCCGGTCGAATCCGTCCACGCCGCCGACTTCGAAGCCGCGCAGCAGGATCGCGCCCTGTTCGGCGAGGACGGTGCGCAGCTTGTCGCGGTTCTCGGTGAGGTACGCGTGGATGGGGGTGCCAGGCGGTCCGGTGAATTCGGTGACGGTCATGCGGCGCGGGCTTCTTCCTTCTCGTTGTGGTGGCTGTCTTGGCCGTGGATCTCCCGGAGGTAGTCGCGCAGCCGTACGGGGCCGGTGCTCGTGGCCTCCCGGGCGAGCGCGGCGAAGAGTCCGGGCGCGGCCGGCAGGTTCTGGACCAGCCAGTTGTCCGGGCCGTTCGGTTCGGTGTGGATGACGCGGACGGGTCCCTCCGCGGCCGGCCGTACGTCGATCGACGTCAGATCGGCGGCGATGCCCACGCCGCTCGCCTTGACCACGGCCTCCTTCCTCGTCCAGCAGCGGAAGAAGACGTCCAGCCGGTGCTTCTCGTCCTTCTGGGCCCGCATGTGCGCGAGTTCTCCGTCGGCCAGCACCAGCGTGGAAGAGCCCTCGACGTCCACGGCCCGGCCGTCCTCGATGTCGGCCCCGACCTGGCTGCCGACCGCGACGGCGACCAGCCAGTGCGAGCCGGACCGGGAGAGGTTGAAGTCCAGTGCGGTGTGCGGCCAGTCGACGCGTGGCCGGCCGTGCTCCGGGTGGGCGCAGCGGGGGCAGGGCTGCCGCCCGAGCCTGATCCGCTCGGGCGGCACGCTGAGATACCCGGCCAGGATCCTGCGGAGAGCGGCGTGCGCTCCCGCGTACCGGACCGCGGCCCGCTCCGACCTGCGTCGTACGATCTCCAGTTCGGCGGCGGAGAGCAGGGCGGCGTTCCCGGGGCCCAGCAGGTCCGGCGCCCGGCCCTGCCAGATGTGGACGCCGTCCCGCGTCCGCAGACGTTCGTATTCGGCAGTCATGGCGTCATCAGTCCGACATCGCCACCAGCACGCGGCGGTCACCGGTGAAGGGCCGGCGGCCGTGGGCGAGCAGCACGTTGTCGATGAGAAGCAGATCGCCGGTGCGCCAGTCCACGTCGACCGCGTTGTCCAGGCCCCGGTCGCGGATCTGGACGACGTACTCCGCGGGAATCGGGCTTCCGTCGGCGAAGGTGACGTTCTGCGGCAGTTCGTCCTCGGGGAGGATCTGGGAGAGGGCGGCCGCGGTGTCGTCACCGAGACCGGCCGGGTGCCACTGGTCGGCCTGGTTGAACCAGCCCTCGGTGCCGGTGAGCGGGTGCTTGGTGGTGGACGGGCGCACGGACTCGACCCGGATGCTGCCGTCGGCCTTCCACTCCCAGGTGGCTCCGGTGCCGTCGAGGAAGGACTCCACGTCGTGGCGCTTGTCGGTCTCGAAGGTGTCCTGCCAGCTCTTGCCGAGGCCGTAGCCGTCGTGGAGGTTCTGGACGTAGCGGACTCCACCCGCGAAGGCCTCCCGGATCTCGGCGTCGAGGGAGTTGAGCCACAGCTCGGAGTCGACGACGGGCGTGGCACCGCCGCCGCCGGGCTGGATCTGGCAGTAGAAGGCCAACCGGGCGGGCCAGGCGTGGGCGTAGCTCATCTCGTTGTGCATCGAGATGGTGAATTCCTGCGGGTACTCGGTCGAGGTGTAGACGTTGCTCCCGACCTTGGTGCGCGGTGAGTTGCCGTGCACATAGGCGAGCCGGTTCGGCAACAGCAGGTCCAGCACCGCGTCGAGTCTGCCCGGTGTGACCCCGAACCCCCGGAAGACCAGGGCCTTCTCCTGCGCCAGCAGGCTTCCGAGTTCATCACCGAGGTCTTTGAGCCGGTCGGTGAGCTCCTCCGTGCCGCCTGCGAGCTCCGCCTCGATCTCCAGCGGCGTCCAGATCTGCTCTTCGGTCATGGGCCGATCCCTTCACTATGCGATGACTGTCTAGGGGGAAGCTATGAATTTTCTATTCCGCCCCACGCCTTCCAGGCGTTGAGCGATGTCGGTGGTCAGCTCCGCCTCGCACGGGGCGAGATAGAAGTGGTCACCGGGGAAGGCCCGCAGCGCGAAGTCGCCCGCGGTGGTCAGCTCCGCCCAGGCCGTCACGTCCTCGCGCACCCGGCCGGAGCCGGGGTCGTCATCGCCGATGTACGCCGTGACGGGCGCGCGCAGGGGCGTGGGGTGTTCGGGGCGGTAGGTCTCGATGAGCCGGTAGTCGGCGCGCAGGGCGGGGAGCAGAAGCTCTCGCAGCTCCGGGATGTCGAAGACCTCCGAACCCAGGTCGCCCAGGCTGCGCACCCCGGCGACCAGCGCGTCGTCGTCCCCTTCGTGCAGCCCGCTGGTCCTGGCCCGGTGCGGCGCGGCCCGGCCGGAGACCATCAGCCGGGCGGCGGTGGTGCCGTGGCGGGCCTCCAGGCGGTGCGCCACCTCATAGGCGACGGCAGAGCCCATGCTGTGACCGAACAGCGCCACCGGCCGGTCCAGATACGGAACGAGGGCGTCGGTGATCCGGTCGGCGAGGACCGTCATGTCCTCGACGCACGGCTCGCTGAGCCGGTCCTGCCGGCCGGGGTAGCGGACGGCGAGCAGTTCGATGTCCATGGGCAGCCGGGCCGGCCAGCCGTGGTAGAGCTGTGCGGTGCCGCCGGCGTGCGGGAAGCACACCAGCCTCAGCCGTGGCTCGACGGCCCTTCGATGGATGCGGAACCACCCGGCCGCGGTGTCAGTCATGGGCCTTTCCCCCGTCGTTGTCATGTTTTTCCTCGGTACGGAGCGCCGGGCTCACGGCGGCCGCCAGCGCGAGGGCCGCCATCGCGCCACCGGTCAGCAGTACCGAGTCGGCGGCTCCCCAGAGTTCGAGGGCGAGTCCTGCGAGCAGCGCGCCCAGCGAGTTGGTGCCGGAAGAGATCAGATTCGCCGTACTGGCGACGCGGCCCTGGAACTCGTCGGGCGTGGTGCGGACCTGGTAGACGGCGGCGGCGACATTGAAGACCGCGCCGACCAGGCTCGTACCGGCGAACAGCAGTCCGAGCAGCAGGGGCTCGGCGTTGGTGAAGGCGATGCCCGTCATCAGTGCCGCCCAAGCGGCCAGGCCGCCGATGAGGATGGCGCGCTGGCTGCACCGGCGCAGCCACCAGCCGCCGGTGAGCGCGCCGAGCATGCCGCCGATGCCGCCGCCCGTCACGACGACGGCCAGGACGGCCTCCGAACGGCCCTCGTCCTTGATCATCAGGATCACGGCGAGGCTGAGCACCTGGAAGAGGGCATTGGTGCCGGCCACGAAACCCAGTGCCGTACGGAGAAACCGCTGCCGCCACAACCAGCGCATGCCCTCGGCGACTTCCCGGTGCAGCCGCTGCCGCTCGCCCGTCCGCTCTCCCTGGAAGTCCTTCCTGATGAACAGCAGGGTCAGCAGCGAGACGAGATAGGCGACCGCGCCGAAGAGGAAGGGCACCCAGCGCACCGCGGTGTAGAGCAGGATCCCGCCGGGCTGACCGAGCATGCCGGCCGCGCGGCCCCGCGCCTCGTTCTGCGCGAGCGCCTGCGGCAGCTGTTCTCCGGGCACCACATTGCGTACCGCCGCCCGCTCCGCCAGCCGGTAGAAGACGCTGAAACAGGACTCCACGAAGGCCACGGCGGCGATGTGCGCCACCGAGATCCTGCCGGTGAGCACCGCCGCCGCGACCGAGCCCAGCGCCAGCGTCCGCCCCGCCTCGCAGACCATCATCAGCCGCCGCCGGTCCCAGCGGTCCACCAGTGCTCCGGCGGGCAGTTGTACGAGCAGCGCCGGCAGCAGCGCGGCGAAGGTCACCAGGGACATGGACATCGGCGACCCGGTGTGCCAGAGCACCAGCAGCGGATAGGCGACCGCAGTGACCCTGGAGCCGAGGAAGGACATCCCCGCGCCGGACCACAGGAGCACGAAGTCCCGGTTCCTGCGCAGGGGGGGCGGCGACGGCCTGGCTTCGGCCGCGGCCTGCGGGGCGAGGGTCACGGCTGCCGCCCGTCCGCCCCGCCGGGGCCCACCGGTCCGCGGCGGCACCATTCGAGCACGGCCATGGCGCTGTGCATCTTGTTCTCGGCCTGGCCGAAGGCGATGCTCGCCGGGCCGTCCAGGACGTCGGCGGTGACCTCGTCGCCCCGGTGGGCGGGCAGGTCGTGGAGGAAGACCGCCTTGGGGCTGTCGTCCCACAGTGCCCGGGTCACCTGGAAGGGTGCGAAGATCCGCCGCCAGTCCGGGTCGGGCTTGGTGCTGCCGGTGGTCTGCCAGCGGGTGGTGTAGATCGCGTCCTGGCCGGCGGGCAGGCCGGCCATGTCGTGCCGCTCGCAGAACCGGCTGCCGTAGTGGGCGGCCTGTTCCTCGGCGCGCTTACGGAACCGGTCCTCCAGCCCGTAGCCGGGCGGCGTACGCAGCTCCAGCTCCGCGCCCGGGAACCGGGTCAGGGCCAGTGCCAGGGCGGAGGCGGTGTTGTTGCCCTCGCCGATGTACAGGACGCGCAGCCCCTCGATCCGGCCGAACTGCAGCAGCAGCGTGGTGAGATCGGTGAGCGCCTGTGTGGGGTGTTCGTCGGCGCTCATCGCATTCACCACGGACATCCGGTTCTGGGCGGCCCAGGCCCGCATTTCGGCCGGGTCGTCCGCGGTCCGGGCGACCAGGACATCGAGCATCCCGGACATGACCCGGCCGGTGTCCTCGCTGCTCTCACCAGTGTTGAGCTGCAGATCCCCTGGGCCGTACGAAACGATCTGCGCGCCGAGGCGCAGCGCTCCGGCCGAGAAGGCGGTACGGGTACGGGTCGAGGTCCTGCTGAAGTAGATGCCGACGACATCACCCTCCAGCGGGCGGGCCCCGCCCCGGCCGTCGGCCGACAACTGGGTGCCGCGGGCGACGACGGACCACAGGTCCTCGTCGTTGAGGTCGTCGACGGATATCAGATGGCGCACGGCAGACGTCCTTCCATGAGTGGGTCGGTGTTCGTCATCACTGGTCCTGGGCCCACTGGCCGGCGAGTTCGCCGCCGCCGAGGCGGGACTGCTCCCGCAGCTGCGCGGAGACGGCCTTGATGGCCGCGCGGCCCGACTCGGCGTTGGTGAGAACCACGAAGCCCGTGCCGTCCGAGATCCGGACGATCAGCATGTTGCGGTAGCCGTGCGGCTCCCCGCCGTGGCCCGCCTCCAGGTCGGGGGCCTCCCCGTCCACCACCGTGCCGAGGCCGTAGAACGTGCCCTCGCCGACGGGAGTGAGCAGCTGCTCGGCCAGCGGCCGGGACAGTACGGCGAATGGCTCGCCCAGGTAGGCCCGGCGCAGTTCCACGGCGACCTTGGCGAGGTCGGCGGCGGTGGACCAGAGGCCCGACGAGGCCAGATGCGGCCCGACGCGCCAGCCGCCCTCCACCGGGCGGCCGACGGGATCGTGGCCCACGGCCACCGGCTTGCCGGAGATCTCCGGGAAGGCCGGCTCGAAGCTGCTGGACGCCATGCGCAGCGGTTCGAAGACCGTGGTCCGCATCAGCTCGGCGAACGGGGTCCCGGTCACGTCCTCCAGCACCTGCTGGATCACCCAGTAGTTGGTGTTGGAGACCAGGAACCTGGTGCCGGGTCCGACCTCGCTGTGCGTCTGCGCGAGCAGGTCCGAGAGCGGCGGCAGTTCGGTGCCGGGTGCGACACCGGCGTACGGCACGGAGACAAGACCCGACCAGTGGGACAGCAACTGCCTGAGGGTGATGGCGACCGGTGTGCCGTCCCGGTCGGCGACCTGCCGACCGCCGGTGAGGTAGGTGTTGACGTTCGTGTCGAGGTCGAGCCGGCCCGCGTCCACCAGGCGCAGCACGCCCAGGGCCGTGATGTGCTTGCTGATGGACCCGGCCGGGAAGAGGGTCGAAGGGCTGACCGGATCGGTGCCACCCGCCTCCAGTACGCCGTAGCCTCGCAGCTCGGAGACCTCGCCGCCGCGGAGCACCGCGAGGCTCACGCCGGGGATGTGGTGCTCCGTCATGGCGGGCAGCCGGTCCGTGGTCGGTTGTTCCGCGGGCCGCGCCCCCGTCCCGGACTGCCGCTCGACCGTGGCGGCCCCCTGGGTACGGGCCACCTCGGCGTCGATCTCCGCGGCGAGTTCGGCCAGGGTCTGCGTCTGGTAGAGCATCTGCAGCGAGACGGGCAGCTTCAGCTTCCTGGCGGCCGCCATCACCTTGATGACCAGCATCGAATGGCCGCCGAGGGTGAAGAAGTTGTCGTTCGCGCCGATCCGGTCGTGCCCGAGCGTCCGCTGCCAGAGACCGGCCAGCGTCTTCTCGGTCTCCGTCGCGGGGGCGGTGTACTCCCGCTCCTCCTCGCCGCCTCGGATGCCGCGGTCGGGGGTGGGGAGGGCGTGGCGGTCGATTTTGCCGTTGGCGTTGAGGGGCATGGCCTCCAGGGCGGTGAAGGTGGCGGGGATCATGTAGTCGGGCAGCCTCAGCGCGCAGTACGCGGCCAGGTCGTGCACGTCCTGCTCGTCCGAGACGTAGTAGGCGGCGAGCTGCTTGTCGCCGCTCCGCGGCTGATGCGCCGTGACGAAGGCCTCGCGTACGGCGGGGTGTTCCGCCAGTACGGCCTGGACCTCGCCCAGCTCGACACGGAAGCCACGGATCTTGACCTGGTCGTCACTGCGGCCAAGGAACTCAACATTCCCGTCCTCGCGCTGCCGCACCAGGTCACCGGTCCGGTAGAAACGCGCACCCGGCTCGCCGGCATACGGGTCCGGCAAGAACCGCTCCGCCGTCAGATCAGGACGGCTCGCATAACCACGCGCCACACCCGTACCACCGACATACAACTCCCCCACGACCCCCACCGGAACCGGCTCCAGCCACCCGTCCAGCACATACATCGTCATATTGGGCAACGGCCTGCCGATCGGAACGACCTCGGACGGCTGCGGTTCCATGACGGCGTAGACGCAGGTCGCGACCGATGCCTCGGTCGGGCCGTACTCGTTGATCAGTCCGCCCGGGCCGAGCAGTTCCAGCCACCGGTTGGCGACCTCACCGGGGAACGCCTCACCGCCGGCCACGACCGTCCCGGTCAGCGCCGCGAGCGCCTCGGCGTCCAGCTGATGGGCCAGTAGCTCCAGGTGGCCGGGTGTCAGCTTGAGGAAGCTGTACGGAGCACCGGCGGCCAAGTGTGCGCCCAGGTCCGCGAGGCTGACGTCCTGGGAGACGGTGTGCACCGACAGGCCCATGATGAGCGGTACCCAGATGTTGGGGACGACCAGGTCGAAGGCGACGGACGAGAACAGCGCCGTGCCGCCGGTGCTCCGTTGGGTGAACTCCCGTGCCGCCTGGGCGACATGGTTGACCAGCCCCCGGTGAGGAACCTCGACACCCTTCGGCATACCGGTCGAACCAGACGTGAAGATCACATACGCCAGCCCGTCCAGATCCCCGACCCGTGACGGCGCCGTAGCGGGGAAACCCTCCACGGACAGGCCGGGCTCATCCAGCAGCACCTTCGCACCAGAGGTCCCGACGATCGCCGCCACCCGCTCAGCCGGATACGACACATCGACCGGCACATACGCCGCCCCCGCCTTCCACACACCAAGCAGCGACGCGATCAGCTCCGGACCACGGTCCAGCCTCACCGCGACCCGAGACTCCGCAACCACCCCCCGCGCCCGAAGACAATGCGCAATCCGATTCGCCCACACGTCCAGCTCGCCGTACGAGACCGTCAGGTCCCCGCTGCGTACCGCCACCGACCCCGGCGTCCGGACCGCCTGCGCCTCGAACAACTCAAGAACACTCGCCGACTCCGCCTCGAACGCCGAGTCGTTCCACTCCACCAACTGACGCCGGCGCTCCTGCTCGGGCAGGTGCGACTCCCGCGCCGACCCCTCCGGATCCGACGCCATCGCCTCAAGCACCGAGCGGAAGAGGCCGGCGATGCGGTGCAGATGGCGCTGGTTCACCGTGTGGTTGTTGGCGTGGAGGTTGATCGAGCCGCCCAGCGCGGAGACCCGCAGCCCGAACTCGAGCGCTCCCTCACCGACCGTGGCCTGCGTGTCGATCAGGTCGTGGTCGATCTGCCGGAAGTCCTGGTAGGTGAACGGGGCTTCGATGAGCCGGTCTCCGCCGGCCAGTTCGTGCTGGATGACGGGCATCGGGTAGGCGCGGTGCGCCCACAGCTCGGTCTCCCGGCCGTAGACCTGCGCGACCAGTTCGCGCCAGGTGCGGGCGGTCCGGTCGTGGGCGAAGGGCAGCGTATTGAGGTGCATGCCATACACACGGTCAGCGCCCAGCACCTCCGGCCTGGCGTTGCACACCAGCCCGGAGAAGAAGGACTGCTGCTCGGTGAGCAGGCTCAGGGTCTTCAGGTGGGCGGCGTGCAGCACGCTCTTGAGCGAGGCGCCCGCCGCACTCGCCAGGGCACGGAGCGGTTCCTCCAGGTCGGCGTACGCGATCCTGCTCCGGCAGGCCACCGGCGGGGTGTCCGCCGGGTCGGCCCAGACCGCCGGCAGGGCGAACCGGTCGTAGCCCTCGACGATTCCCTTCCAGTACGTACGGTCCTCGTCCGAGGCGAGCGAGTTCAGCTCGGCGGCGATGAAGTCCGCGAACCTCACCTCGCCCCCGGCACTCTCGCCCCTCCCGTCCGGCTCCTGACCGCTCCGGGCGCGCCGGTACTCCCCTAGCACCTCCATCAGGAGGTTGCTGTGAGACCAGCCGTCCAGGATGACGTGGCACTGGGTCACCGACAGCCACCAGGCGCTGTCGCTCTCCACATGGGCGCCGATCCGCAGCAGCGGGGCGGCCGCCAGGTCGAAGAGTTCCGCCCGCTCGTCGGCCGTGAACTGCCTCATGGAGTCGGCCAGTTCGCTCTCGCTGAGCCCGCGAAGATCGCGGACCGCGACGGGCAGTCCGGCGTGGGCGTGCACCAGTTGCATCGGTACGGAGTACGAGCTGAGGTCGAGGGAGGTGCGCAGGACCTCGTGCCGCTCGACGATCAGCGCCGCAGCAGTGCGCAGCGCTTCGGCCGAGAACGGCTCCTCGTCACGGATCCGGACGGAGACGACGTTGTGGTACTTGTGCCGGGCATCGCCGCTCTGCATCTCGACGACCATGCCGAGCTGCACCTGCGACAGCGGGTAGGCGTCCGCGAGCCCCTGCGGCAGCTTCGCCCGGTCCTCGTCCGCGACCAGGCCGAACGCGTCGGCCAGGGTGGTCCCGACGGCGGCCGGCGCCGGGCGGCCGGTGGCCAGTTCGGCGAGTGCCGCGACCGTGCGGGCGGCCAGGACGTCGCGTACCGCGAGATCGTGGCCCGCGGCGCGCAGGGCGCCCACCACGACCAGGGCCCGGATGGAGTCGCCGCCGAGGTCGAAGAAGCCGTCCTCGACGCCGACCCGGTCGACGCCCAGCGCCTCCTGCCAGATGGCGGCGATCTGCTGCTCGACGGCGGTGCGCGGGGCGATGTACGCCCGGTCACTGCCGAGCGCACTGCCTTCGGGGGCGGGCAGGGCGCGCTTGTCGAGCTTGCCGTTGGTGGTCAGCGGCAGCGCGTCCAGAGGCACGAACGCGGCCGGGATCATGTACTCGGGCAGCGAGGCTGCCAGATGCGCCCGCAGCTCACCAAGACTCGGTGCGTGACCGGCCGGTACGACGTACGCCACCAGCCGTTCGTCGCGTACGACGACGACCGCGTCCCGCACCGCCGGATGCCCGGCCAGCGCGCTCTCGATCTCGCCGAGCTCGATACGGAAACCGCGGATCTTGACCTGGTCGTCGATCCGGCCGAGGAACTCCAGACTCCCGTCCGGCAGCCGCCGCGCCAGGTCACCGCTCTTGTACAGCCGCGCGCCGGCGGGACCGAAGGGGTCCGGCACGAAACGCCCGGCGGTCAGCTCGGGGCGGTTCAGATAGCCACGGGCCACACCCGGGCCACCGACATGGATCTCCCCCGGTACCCCGATCGGCACCAAGTCCCCGTTGCTGTCGAGCAGATGGACGCTGAGGTCGCTCAGCGGACGGCCGATGGGGTTGCCGGCTCCCGGTTCGAGGTCGCGCCTGGTGAGCCGGTGGTAGGTGGTGTGGACGGTGGTCTCGGTGATGCCGTACATGTTGACGAGGGCCGTCCTGGCCAGGCCGAGCCGGTCGGTCCACGGCTTCAGCTCGGAGACCTCCAGCTTCTCGCCCGCGAACACCACGGCACGTACGAGAAGCTGCTTGACCCGCCGGTCCCCGTCGGCCGCGGCCGCGACCAGGGCGCGGAAGGCGGACGGCGTCTGGCTGAGGACCGTCACCTCCTCCTCCACCAGCAGGTCCAGGAACTCCTCCGGCGAACGGGTGACCGTGAACGGCACCACGACCAGCCGTCCGCCGTGCAGCAGCGCACCCCACATCTCGAAGACCGACACATCGAAGGCATACGAGTGGAACAGCGACCACACATCGGTCTCGTCGAAGGCGTAGTGCTCCTGCGTGGTGCTGAGCAGGCGCACCACATTGGCGTGGGTGAGGGCGACGCCCTTGGGCTTCCCGGTCGAGCCGGAGGTGTAGATCGTGTAGATCAGGTTCTGCGGGCTGCCCTCCACCGCCGGATCGGTGTCCGGCTGAGCGGCGATCAGCTCCGCGTCCCGGTCCAGCAGGACCAGCTCACCCTCGTACCGGCCCTGAAGAACACCGGCCTGCGCCGACGTGGTCAGCACCACCGGAGCCGCGGTGTCGCCCACGATGTACGCCAGGCGGTCCGCCGGATTCGCCGGATCCAGCGGGACATAGGCCGCGCCCGCCTTCAGCACACCAAGCAACGCGGGCAACAGCTCCCCGTCCCGCTCCAGACACAGACCGACCAGGTCCTCCGGACCCACACCCTTGGCACGCAACAGATGGGCAACACGGTTGGCGCGGGCATTCAGCTCGGCGTACGACAGCGTCCGTCCACCGAACGTCACCGCCCCCGCATCCGGCGTACGCCCCACCTGCTCCTCGAACAGCTCATGCACCCGGCGTGTAACCGGTTCCGCGGCGTCGGTGCTCTGCTCGCCGAGGAGGCGTTCACGCTCACCGGCGGGAAGGTACATCGCGCGGGCGTCGCCCCCGGCGTCGGCGGCCATCGACTCCAGGACCGCCCGGTACATCCCGGCGAGCCGTTCGGCGTGGGCCTTGCCGAGCACCTGGGTGGTGGTCGACAGCACGATGTTGTCAGCGGTGGCATGGGCCGAGAGGCCGAACTCGGTGGGTGTCTCGCTGATCCGTACGTCCGAGTCGATCAGCTCGCCGTCCACCTGATGGAAGTCGACGAAGTTGAACAGAACGTCGATGAGCCGGCCCGCACGTGCCTCGCGCTGGATGGCGGGCATCGGGTAGCGCCGGTGGTCCCAGACCTCCAGCTCCCGTTCGAAGACCTGGCGCACCAGCTCGGTCCAGGTGCGTGCGCGGCGGTCGTGGGCGAACGGCAGTGAGTTGAGGTGCATGCCGTAGACCCGCTCGGCACCCGCGACCTCGGGCCTGGCGTGGCACACCAGTCCGGTGAAGAAGGCCGCCTCGCCGGTGAGCTGGCTCAGCACCTTCAGATGGGCGGCGTGCAGCACGCTCTTGAAGGACGTTCCCGTGGCGGTGGCCAGGGCGCGCAGCTCGTCGGCGAGGTCGCCGAAGTCGACCCTGACGCGGTGCGAGCCGGACGGCTTTCCTGCGGACTCGGCCCAGCCCGCCGGGAGTTCGAACTTGGTGTGTTCGGCGACGATGCCGGACCAGTAGGCGCGGTCCTCGTCGGAGGCGAGGGCCGCCAGCTCCCCGGCGATGAAGTCGGCATACCTGACGTCGAGCTGCTCGTGGGCGGGCTGCTCCCCGTCACGGATCGCCCGGTAGGTCTCCAGGATCTCCATGACCAGCGAGGCATGGCTCCAGCCCTCCAGGATCACATGTGACTCGGTGAGGCTGAGCCACCAGGCCGCCGGGCCCTCGATGTGGGCGGCGACGCGCAGCAGCGGCGCGGTGGAGAGGTCGAACAGGTCCTCGCGCTGCCCGGCGACGTAGGTGCGCAGGGCGCTCTCCAGGCCGGACCGGTCGAGGCCGGTCACATCGTGCGTCGGGACGGGGATGTCCACGGCGGTGTGCACGAGCTGCATGGGCACGGAGTAGCCGGTGGCGTGTACGGAGGTGCGCAGCACGTCGTGCCGGGAGACCACCAGACGTACGGCCGCGGCCAGTGCCCCGCCGTCGAAGGGTGCTTCGTCCTTGATGCGGAACGAGGTCACATTGTGGTAGTTGCTGCGGCCACCGTCGTTCAGCAGCTCGACGACCATGCCGGCCTGGATCTGGGAAAGCGGGTAGGCGTCGTCGACGCCCGGGGGCAGCTTTGCCCGGTCCTCCTGCGTGATCAGTGCGAACGGCAGCACCGCCGCCTCCTCCCGGGTCGTGTCCTGCCTGGTGGTGAGCTCGGCCGTGCGCGCGACAGTCCGGTACTCGAAGACCTCCCGTACGCCGATGTCGAATCCGGCGGCGCGCAGTGCGCCGACCAGCGGCACGGCCCGGATCGAGTCGCCGCCGAGGTCGAAGAAGCCGTCGTGGACGCCGATCCGCTCGACGCCGAGGACTTCCTGCCAGATCTCGGCGATCCGCCGTTCGGTTTCGTCGCGCGGGGCGACGTACGTGGCGTCCGAGGCGAGCGCCGCCTCCGCGGGGGCGGGCAGGACCCGGCGGTTGAGCTTGCCGTTGGCGTTCAGCGGGATGCGCTCGATGGGCACATAGGCGGCCGGGACCATGTACGCGGGCAGCGAGGCGGCGAGGTGCTCGCGCAGCTCGCTCAGTGAGGGGGCGGGGCCGCCCGCCGGTACGAAGTAGCCCACGAGCTGCTTCTCGCCGGGGAGGTCCTCGCGGACCACGACCACGGCGTCCCGCACCTGGGGGTGCGAGCCGAGCGCGGCCGAGATCTCGCCCAGTTCGATGCGGAAGCCGCGGATCTTCACCTGGTCGTCGATCCGGCCGAGGAAGTCGAGGCTGCCGTCGGGGAGTCTGCGGGCCAGGTCACCGGCCCGGTACAGCCGCGCGCCGGGCTCGTCGCCGTACGGGTCGGGGACGAACCGCTCGGCAGTCAGCCCGGGACGCCCGAGGTAGCCGCGGGCGACGCCCGGTCCGCCGACGTGGATCTCGCCGGGCACTCCGAGCGGGACCAGCCGGCCGTTGCGGTCGAGCAGAACGGTGCGCAGGTCCCCGAGCGGGCCGCCGACCGGGCTGCGCAGCGGCGCGGCGAGGTCGGCCGCGTCCAGGCGGTGGTGTGTGACATGGACGGTTGTCTCGGTGATGCCGTACATGTTGACCAGCTCAGGGGCGTCGAGGCCCAACCGGTCGGTCCACGGGGCGAGTTCGCCGACCTCCAGTCTCTCGCCGCCGAAGACGACGGTTCGCAGAGCCAGGCTTTCGATGCGCGGGTCGCCGTCGCGGGCCGCGCCGGCCAGTGAGCGGAACGCGGACGGCGTCTGGTTGAGGACGGTGACGCCCTCGTCGGCGAGCAGGCCGATGAAGTCGTCGGGCGAGCGGGTGACGCTCTGCGGGACGACGACCAGTCGGCCGCCGTACAGCAGGGCTCCCCACAGCTCCCAGACCGAGAAGTCGAAGGCGTACGAGTGGAACAGCGTCCACACGTCGGCCGGGCCGAAGTGGAACTGGTCCTCCGTCACGGTGAACAGACGCAGCACGTTGGCGTGGCTGAGGCAGACACCCTTGGGCTTTCCGGTGGAGCCGGAGGTGTGGATGACGTAGATCAGGTCGTCCGCGCTGCCGAGCGGCTCGGGATCCGAGTCCGGCTGCGCGGCCAGCTCCGCGGCGAATCGGGGGTCGTCGAGGACGATCAGCTCGCCCTCGTACCGGCCCTCCAGGACGCCGGACGCCGCGTGTTCGGTGACGACGACGGGTGCGGCGGCGTCCGCCGCGATGTACGCCAGCCGGTCGGCCGGGTAGGACGGGTCGAGCGGGACGTACGCACCGCCGGCCTTCAGTACTCCGAGGAGTGCGGGCACCAGCTCGACGCCGCGTTCCAGGCAGACGCCGACCAGGGTCTGAGGGCCGATGCCCCGGGCGCGCAGCAGATGCGCCACCCGGTTCGCCCGGGCATTCAGTTCGGCGTAGGTCAGGCGGGTGCCCTGGTGGCTGACGGCCACCGCGTCGGGCGTGCGGCGGACCTGCTCCTCGAAGGCCTGGTGGACGGTGCGGGGATCGCCCGTCGTGGGGGCCGTGCCCGCGGCCCAGTCGGCGAGCAGCAGCTCGCGTTCCCCCGCCGGGAGGTACGCGGCCTGCGCGTCGCCGTCGGCGCCGGCGGCCATCGACTCCAGCACGGCCCGGTACATGGCGGCAAGCCGGTCAGCGTTGGCCCGGGAGAGGGTGGCGGTGTTCGTCTTCAGGTTGAGGTGTCCGGCGAGGGTGGTGACCGCGAGACCGAACTCGATGCCGCCGGAGCCGATGCCCGATTCGACGTCCACCAGGTCGGTGTCGACCATCCGGAAGTCCTGGTAGTTGAAGACGACATCGACGAGGCGGCGGCCGCCGGCCTGCCGCTGCATGGCGGGCAGCGGGTACTGGCGGTGCGGCCAGAGCGCGACTTCCTGGGCGAAGACCTGCTGGACCAGCGCGCGCCAGGTGCGGGCCGAGCGGTCGAAGGCGAACGGCACGGTGTTGACGTACATGCCGTAGACGCGGTCGGCGCCCGCCGCCTCCGGCCGGGTGTCGGAGACCAGGCCGGTGAAGAAGGACTCCTCGGCGGTGAGCTGGCTCATCACCTTCAGATGGGCTGCGTGGAGCACCGCCTTGAGGGAGACCTGTGCCGTGGTGGCGAGTGCGCGCAGCCGCGGCTCCAGGTCGGCCAGTGGGACCCTTGTCCGGTAGGGCTCGGGCCGCTCGGCGTTCTCGCCCCAGCCTTCGGGGAGTTCGAACTTCTCGTACTCCCCGGTGACGCGCTGCCAGTAGTCACGGTCTTCCGCGGACTCCAGTGACGTCAGCTCGGCGGCGATGAAGTCGGCGAACCGGACCGGCGGAGCGGCCGGGGTGACGGGTGCGGCCTGCCCGTCCCTGATCTGCTCATAGGTGTGGAGCAGTTCCATCATCAGCGCGTGATAGCTCCAGCCCTCGGTGATGGCGTGGGACTCGGTGAGCGCGAGATGCCACGCCTGGTCGCTCTCGACGAGGGCGGCGACCCGCAGCAGCGGGGCGGTGGCCAGGTCGAAGAGGTCCGCCTTCTCCGCGGCGACGAAGGCCCCCAGCGCCTCGTTCTGCGCGTCGGCGTCCAGACCGCGCAGGTCACGCACGGTGACGGGGGTTTCCGCAGTGGTGTGCACGAGCTGCATCGGCACGGAGAAGCCGGTGAGCCGGAAGGAGGTACGGAGCACATCGTGCCGGTCCGCCACCAGCCGTACCGCCTCGCGCAGCGCTTCGGCGTCGAAGGGCACGCCGTCGCGGATCCGGTTGACGCTGACGTTGTGGTACTTGGCGCCCGTCTCGTCGGCGAGCATCTCGACGGCCATGCCGATCTGCACCTGGGAGAGCGGGTACGCGTCGTCGGTGCCTGCGGGCAGCAGCCCCCGGTCCTCGTCCGTGATCAGCGCGAACGGCGCGACCCCGGGCTGCGGCTCGGCGGGCGCGGGCCGGCCGGTGGCGATTTCGGCGACGGCGGCGACCGTACGGCCTTCGAAGATTTCGCGAACGCCGATGTCGAATCCGGCCTCGCGCAGCGCACCGATCAGCGACACCGCGCGGATCGAGTCACCGCCCAGTTCGAAGAAGCCGTCATGCACCCCGATCCGGTCGACGCCGAGCACGTCCTGCCAGATCTCGGCGATCCGCTCCTCGGCGCGGGTGCGCGGCGCGACATGGGCCGCGGCCGCGGCGAGCGCCGAGCGCTCGGGGGCGGGCAGCGCACGCCGGTCGGCCTTGCCGTTGGCGGTGATCGGAATGCTGTCCAGGACGACGAAGGCGGCCGGGACCATGTAGCCGGGCAGTGCGGCGGAGAGCGCCTCGCGCAGCGCGACGGGTGACGGTTCGTGTCCGTCGGCCGGGGAGACGTACGCGACCAGCTGCTTGTCGCCCGGGCTGTCCTCACGTACGACCGCGACCGCGTCCCGGACCGCGTCGAGGCGCGCCAGCGCGCCTTCGATCTCGCCGAGTTCGATGCGGAAGCCGCGCAGCTTGACCTGGTTGTCGACACGGCCGAGGAAGTCGAGCTGCCCGTCGGGCAGGAGCCGGACCGAGTCGCCGGTCCGGTAGAGGCGGGCGCCGGGCTCGTCGCCGTACGGGTCGGGCAGGAAGCGTTCGGCGGTCAGGTCGGGGCGGCCCCGGTAGCCGCGGGCGAGGCCCACTCCGGCGATGTACAGCTCACCGGGCGCACCGGCGGGCACGGGCCGCAGGTCCGCGTCGAGCACCCGCAGGGCGAAGCCCGGCATGGGCCGGCCGATGGGCGGCCGGGCGGTGTCGGTCAGGGGGTCGCTCATCGAGGCGCAGACCGTCGTCTCGGTCGGCCCGTAGGCGTTGATCATGCGGCGTCCCGGTGACCAGGCGGCCACCAGATCAGGGGTGCATGCCTCGCCTGCGACCACCAGGGTCGCACCGGCCGGCAGTCCGCCGTCCGGCGGCAGCACGGACAGCGCGGTCGGCGGCAGGGTTACGTGGGTGACGCGCTGCTCGAAGGTGAGCCGGGTCAGCTCGGGGCCCGGCAGCAGCCGCTCGGCGGGGGCGAGGACCAGGGTCGCTCCGGAGAGGACCGACTGGGCGAGATCGGCGAAGGCCGCGTCGAAACTGGCCGACGCGAACTGCAGGACGCGGTCGCCCGCCCCGATGCCGAAGGCGCCGGCCTGTGCCGCCGCCAGGTTCCCGGTGCCGCGGTGGGTCACGACGACGCCCTTGGGGCGGCCCGTCGAGCCCGAGGTGTAGATGACGTACGCGGCGTTGTCGGCGGTCAGTCCGGGTGCCGGTGCGGTGGTGGGCCGGGTGGCGAGGATGTCGGCGTCCCGGTCCAGGCAGACGGCGACGGCCCGGTGCGCGGGCAGCCGCTCCAGCAGATGCTCCTCGGTGACGAGCACGGGCACGGCGGAGTCGGCGAGCATGTACGCGAGCCGGTCGGCCGGGTATGACGGGTCCAGCGGGACATACGCGCCCCCGGCCTTCATGATGCCGAGCAGCCCGACGACCAGGCCGGGGCCGCGCTCGGCGCTGATGCCGACCAGGGTCTCCGGGCCGACCCCGAGGCCGGTGAGGTGGTGCGCCAACTGGTTGGCACGGGCGTCCAGTTCGGCGTAGGTGAGGATGGTGTCCTCATACACGACCGCGGCGGCGTGCGGGGTCAGGGCGACGTGCGCGGCGAACCGTCCGGGCACGGTGTCCGGGGCTGCGGGCGTGGGCCCGGCCAGCGGTGCCAGCAGCTCCAGCTCCCCGGCGGGGAGCTGGACGGCGCGGGTGTCGCCGTCGGTGTCGGCGGCCATCGCTTCGAGCACCGCCTGGTAGAGGGCGGCGAGGCGGTCGGCACTGTGCTGACTGAGGGCGTGGGTGTGGGTGCTCAGTCCGAGGTGGCCGCCGAGCACGGAGACGTGCAGTGCGAACTCGGTGGCGGCGTCGTGCACCGCGCCCGCCATGTCCACCCGGTCGGAGTCGACCTGGTGGAAGTCCAGGTAGTTGAAGACCACGTCGATGAGGCGGTTGCCACCGGCGAGACGCTGGATCGCGGGCAGCGGATAGCGGCGGTGCGGCCAGGTCCCGGCCTCGCGGTCGAAGACCCGCTGGGCCAGCTCGCGCCAGGTGCGGGCGGAACGCCGGTCGTACGCGTGCGGCAGCGTGTTGAGGTGCATGCCGTACACCCGCTCGGCCCCCAGCGCCTCGGGGCGGCCGTGCGAGACGATGCCGGTGAAGAACGCCGGCTCGTCCGTCAGCATGCTCATCACCTTCAGGTGCGCGGCATGCAGAACGCTCTTGTACGAGACCCGGGCAGCGGCCGCGAACGCCCGCAGCCCACGTTCGAGCGGGCGCAGATCCACCCGGGCGCGGGAGGGCCGGCGAGGGGTGCCGGGGCCGTCCGCCCAGGAGGCGGGCAGAGTGAACGGAACGTGGCTGTCGAGGGTCTGCTGCCAGTAGGCGCGGTCCTCCGCCGAGTCCAGGGACTCCAGCTCCCCGGCGATGAAGTCGGCGTACCGGACGGCGACCGGCTCGGGCTCGGCCGCCGTGCCGGTGTCGCGCAGCTGCCGGTAGCAGTCGAGGATTTCCATGAGGAGGGAGTGGTGGCTCCAGCCCTCGGTGACGAGGTGCGGCTGGGTCAGGCCCAGGTACCAGGAGTCGTCGCCGTCGATCAGCGCGGCAATGCGCAGCAGCGGGGCCTCGGTCAGCTCGAAGAGGCGGGAGCCTTCGTCGTTACGGAACTCGCTCAGTGACCGGGCCTGTTCGTCCTTGGTCATGGTGCGCAGATCGTGGACCGCGACCGGAACGTCGGCGGTGGTGTGCACGAGCTGCATGGGCACGGAGTACGAGGCCAGGTCCACCGAGGTGCGCAGGATGTCGTGGCGGACGGTAACCGTACGGGCGGCGGCACGCAGCGCCGCCGCGTCGAACGGGGCGCCGTCCGGATCCTGGATCCGGAAGAGGCTGACGTTGTGGTACTTGTTGCCGCCTTCCTCGGCGAGCATCTCGACGACCATGCCGGTCTGCACCAGGGACAGCGGATACGCGTCCTGGACGTCGGCGGGCAGGGCCACCGCGTCCTCCCCGGAGATGAGCGCGAACGGCTCGACGCCGGTGAAAGCGGTGCTGTCGGGGGCGGGACGGCCGGTCAGCAGCTCGCAGAGACGGGCGACGGTGCGGTACTCGAAGACGTCGCGGACGCCGATGTCGAAACCGGCCGCGCGCAGTCCGCCGACAAGGGCGACGGCACGGATGGAGTGGCCGCCGATGTCGAAGAAGTCGTCGTGGACACTGACGCGTTCGCGCTCGAGTACCTTGCGCCAGACTGCGGCGATCTGCTCCTCGGTGTCGGTACGGGGTGCGATGCAGGTGTCCTGGGCGCCTTGGGTGTCGTGGTCGGGGGTGGGCAGGGCGTGGCGGTCGACTTTGCCGTTGGCGGTCAGGGGCATGGCCTCCAGGGCGGTGAAGGTGGCGGGGATCATGTAGTCGGGCAGCCTCAGCGCGCAGTACGCGGCCAGGTCGTGCACGTCCCGCTCGTCGGAGACGTGGTAGGCGGCGAGTTGCTTGTCGCCGCTCGTCGGCTGATGCGCCGTGACGAAGGCCTCGCGTACGGCGGGGTGTTCCGCCAGTACGGCCTGGACCTCCCCCAGCTCGACACGGAAACCACGGATCTTGACCTGGTCGTCACTGCGGCCAAGGAACTCAACATTCCCGTCCTCGCGCTGCCGCACCAGGTCACCGGTCCGGTAGAAACGCGCACCCGGCTCGCCGGCATACGGGTCCGGCAAGAACCGCTCCGCCGTCAGATCAGGACGGCTCGCATAACCACGCGCCACACCCGTACCACCGACATACAACTCACCCACGCCCCCCACCGGAACCGGCTCCAGCCACCCGTCCAGCACATACATCGTCATATTGGGCAACGGCCTGCCGATCGGAACGACCTCGGACGGCTGTCCCTCTGTCACGGGGAAGGTGCAACTGCCGACGGACGCCTCGGTCGGGCCGTACTCGTTGATCAGTGCGCCCGGACCGAGCAGTTCCAGCCACCGGTTGGCGACCTCACCGGGCAGCGCCTCACCGGCGACCACGACGACCTCGGCGAGCGAGGCCACAGCGGTGGCGTCCAGCTGGTGGCCCAGGATCTCCAGGTGGCCGGGGGTGAGCTTGATGAAGCTGTACGGGGCCTCGGCGGCCAGATGCCGGCCCAGGTCGGCCATGTCGACACTCTGCGGGACAGTGTGCACCGACTGCCCCGTGACCAGCGGTGCCCACAGATTCGGCACCACCAGATCGAAGGCGACGGACGAGAACAACGGCGCACCACCAGTCCCCCGCGACGCCAGCTCCCGTGCGGCCCAAGCGACATGGTTGACCAGCCCCCGGTGAGGAACCTCGACACCCTTCGGCGTGCCGGTCGAACCGGACGTGAAGATCACATACGCCAGCCCGTCCAGATCCCCGACCCGTGACGGCGCCGTAGCGGGGAAACCCTCCACGGGCAGGCCGGGCTCATCCAGCAGCACCTTCGCACCAGAGGTCCCGACGATCGCCGCCACCCGCTCAGCCGGATACGACACATCGACCGGCACATACGCCGCCCCCGCCTTCCACACACCAAGCAGCGACGCGATCAGCTCCGGACCACGGTCCAGCCTCACCGCGACCCGAGACTCCGCAACCACCCCCCGCGCCCGAAGACAATGCGCAATCCGATTCGCCCACACGTCCAGCTCGCCGTACGTCAGGCTCACATCCGAGCCACGAACCGCCACCGACCCCGGCGTCCGGACCGCCTGCGCCTCGAACAACTCAAGAACACTCGCCGACTCCGCCTCGTACGACGAGTCGTTCCACTCCACCAACTGACGCCGGCGCTCCTGCTCGGGCAGGTGCGACTCCCGCGCCGACCCGTCCGGATCCGACGCCATCGCCTCAAGGACGTCGCGCAGCATCGCGGCCAGTCGGTCCGTACCTGCCCGGCTCAGCGCGCGTGGACTCGCCGTCAGCACCAAGTGCCCGATCCGGGCCGAGACGCCCAGCGGGAACTCGGTCGGGCTGTCGTCGATACTGGCCAGGTAGTCCACGCGGTCGCGGTCCACCTGGTCGAAGTCGTGGTAGCTGAACCGCATGTCGATCAGCCGCTCACCGTCGCTCAGTTCGCGCTGGATGACCGGCATCGGGTAAGCACGGTGCGTCCACAGTTCGATCTCGCGGGCGAAGACCTGCGCGACCAGTTCGCGCCACGTGCGGGCGGTCCGGTCGTGGGCGAAGGGCAGCGTGTTGAGGTGCATGCCGTACACACGGTCAGCGCCCAGCACCTCCGGCCTGGCGTTGCACACCAGCCCGGAGAAGAAGCGGTCCTCCTCCGTGATCAGGCTGAGCGTCTTGAGGTGGGCCGCGTGCAGCACGCTCTTGAGCGAGGCACCGGCCTTCGTGGCCAGGGCGCGCAGCCGGTCCTCCAGGTCGTGGAAGGGCACGGGCACGCGGTAGGGCTGACCGTCGTCCTGCGGATCGCCGGCCCAGGCCGTCGGCACGACCAGGCGGGCGTGGCTGTCGACGATGTTCCGCCAGTACTCGCGGGACTCGTCCGAGGCGAGCGTGTCCAGCTCGGCGGCGACGAAGTCCGCGAACCGGGCGGCAGCGGTGCCCGTCCCGTCGACCGGCTCGGCGACCGGCTCGCCGTCACGGATGCGCCGGTACTCCTCCAGTACCTCCATCAGGAAGGAGTGGTGGCTCCAGCCGTCCAGGATGGCGTGGCACTCGGTGTTGGTCAGCCACCAGCTGCCGTCGCCCGCGATGTGCGCGTGCAGTCGCAGCAGCGGTGCCTTCGTCAGGTCGAAGATGTCGGCCCGTTCGGTGGCCGTGAACTCACGCAGGGACGCGAGGAGTTCTTCCTCGCCCAGGTCCGTCAGGTCACGCACCCCGACCGGCAGCTCCGCCGTCGCGTGCACCAGCTGCATGGGTACGGAGTACGCGGCCAGGTCCACCGAGGTACGCAGTACGTCGTGCCGCGCGGCGACCAGCGCCGCGGCTGCCCGCAGCGCCGGCGCGGAGAATGCCTGTTCGTCGCGGATACGGAACGAGGTCACGTTGTGGTACGGGTGCCGTCCGTCGTCCGTCAGCATCTCGACGACCATGCCGAGCTGCACCTGCGACAGCGGGTAGGCGTCCGCGAGCCCCTCCGGCAGCTTGGCCCGGTCCTCGTCCGCGACCAGCTCGAACGGCTCCACGGCGCTGTGCACGGCGGCCGGCGCCGGGCGCCCCGTGACGAGTTCGGCGAGGCGGGCGACTGTCCGGTACTCGAAAACGTCCCGTACGGCCAGGTCGTATCCGGCGGCACGCAGCCGCCCGACCAGGGTGACCGCGCGGATGGAGTGCCCACCGACATCGAAGAAGCCGTCCTCGACGCTCACCCGGTCCAGGCCGAGCACCTCCTGCCAGACCTCGGCGATGCGCTCCTCGACGACAGTGCGCGGGGCGACGTACGCCCGGCCGCTGCCCAGAGCATCCTCACCAGGGGCGGGCAGGGCACGCTTGTCGAGCTTGCCGTTGGTGGTCAGCGGGAGCCGGTCGAGCACGACGAAGGCCGAGGGGACCATGTACTCGGGCAGCGACGCGGCCAGATGCGCCCGCAGCTCACCCGGCCCCGGAGCGTGATCCACCGGTACGACGTACGCGACCAGGCGTACGTCACCGGGCTCGTCCTCGCGTACGACGACGACGGCGTCCCGCAGGGCGGGATGCCCGGCGAGGACGTTCTCGATCTCGCCGAGCTCGATGCGGAAACCGCGGATCTTGACCTGGTCGTCGATCCGGCCCAGGAACTCCAGCTGCCCGTCCGGGAGCCGGCGGGCCAGGTCGCCACTCTTGTACAGGCGCGCGCCCGCAGGGCCGAAGGGGTCCGGCACGAAGCGCTCGGCGGTCAGCTCGGGGCGGTTCAGATAGCCACGCGCCACACCCGGCCCGCCGACATGGATCTCCCCCGCCACCCCGATCGGCACCAGCTCACCATGACCGTCCAGCAGACGCACGGTCAGGTCGCCCAGTGGGCGGCCGACCGGGTTACCCGCCTGCGGGTCGAGGTCCGCACCGGCCAGGCGCCGGTAGGTGGTGTGGACGGTGGTCTCGGTGATGCCGTACATGTTCACCAGTGCGATCCGGTCCAGGCCGAGCCGGTCGGTCCACGGCTTCAGCTCCGGGACCTCCAGCTTCTCGCCCGCGAACACCACGGCACGCAGAGCGAGCCGGTCCACTCGGGGATCACCCTCGCGCGCCGCGCCGACCAGCGAACGGAACGCGGACGGCGTCTGGTTGAGGACGGTGACGCCCTGCTCGACGAGCAGGTCCAGGAATTCGTCCGGCGAGCGGGTGACCGTGAACGGCACCACGACCAGCCGTCCGCCGTGCAGCAGCGCACCCCACATCTCCCAGACAGAGACGTCGAAGGCGTACGAGTGGAACAGCGGCCAGACGTCGCTCTCGCCGAAGGCGTAGTGTTCCCGCCCGCGTTCCATCAGCCGCGCGACGTTCTCGTGGGTCAGGGCGACGCCCTTGGGCTTCCCCGTCGAACCGGAGGTGTAGATCGTGTAGATCAGGTTCTGCGGACTGCCCCCCACCGCCGGATCATTGTCCGGCTGAGCGGCGATCAGCCCCGCGTCCCGGTCCAGAAGAACCAGCTCACCCTCGTACCGGCCCTCAAGAACACCGGCCACCGCCGACGTGGACAGCACCACCCGAGCCCCGGCATCCCGCACGATGTACGCCAGACGGTCCGCCGGATTCGCCGGATCCAACGGCAAATAGGCCGCACCCGCCTTCAGCACACCAAGCAACGCGGGCAACAACTCCCCATCCCGCTCCAGACACAGACCAACCAAATCCTCCGGACCCACACCCTTGGCACGCAACAGATGGGCGACACGGTTGGCGCGGGCATTCAACTCGGCGTACGACAGCGTCCGTCCACCGAACGTCACCGCCCCCGCATCCGGCGTACGCCCCACCTGCTCCTCGAACAACTCATGCACCCGCCGCGTCACCGGCCACCCGATCTCCGGACCACCCACCAGCAGCGCCCGCTCATCCGGCCCAAGGATCTCCACACGCGACAACCGGACGGCCGGGGCCGCGGTGACGGCGTCGAGCAGCCGCAGCAGATGCCCGGCCATGCGCTCAGCCGTCGAGTGGTCGAACAGGACGGTGGCGTAGTCCAGTTGGCCACCGAGTGAGCCGTCGGCCGCCTCGTGCAGCTGCAGGTCGAGGTCGAACTTGGCGCTGCGGTTGGTGCCGAGGTACGGCTCCGCGCGCACGCCGGCCAGTTCGAAGGCGGTCGTGCGGTCGCCGTGCATGGTGAACGCCACCTGGAACAGCGGCGTCCGGGACAGGTCGCGGTCCGGCTGCAGCTCGTCCACGAGCTGCGCGAACGGCACGGCCTGGTGGTCGAAGGCGTCGAGCACGGTGGCGCGGGTGGCGGAAAGCAGCTCGTCGAAGGCGGGGTCGCCGTCGAGGCTGCCGCGCAGGACGAGGCTGTTGATGCCGTAGCCGATAAGCCCTTGGAGGTCGGGGTGGCTGCGGCCGGAACCGACGGTGCCGACCGGGATGTCCGTGCGACCGCTGTATCGGGCGAGCAGGCTCTGGAACGCGGCGAGCACCACCATGAACGGGGTGGCGTCATGGCGTGCGGCCAGCTCGCGTATTCGCCCGGCCAGTGGGGCCGGCAGGGCGAAGGCCACCGAGCCGCCGGACGCGTCGCGCACGACCGGGCGCGGCCGGTCGGTCGGCAGCTCCAGCGCCTCCAGCCCCGCCAGCCGGTCCTTCCAGTAGCCGAGCTGGCGCTTGAGGGCGCCGGCGTTCAGCTCGGCGCGCTGCCAGGCCGCGTAGTCGGCGTACTGCACGGGTAGCGGGGCGAGCGGCTGATCTTCGGCGCCGCTGGTGAACACCCGGTACAGGGTGGACAGTTCCTGCCCGAAGACGCCGGTGGACCAGGCGTCGCAGGCGATGTGGTGGAAGACGACGGCGAGCACGTGGTCGTCGTCCGCGTGGCGGAGCAGCCTGGCCCGTACCGGCCAGTCGGCCGCCAGGTCGAAGGGGCGGGCCATGTCGCTCTCGACGGCTTCCCGGATGCTCCGTTCGTCCGCCACCTCGGTGACCGGCAGCGGCACGGGGCGCGGGGCGTCGATGACCTGGACCGGCTCCTCGCCGTCCAGGGCGTAGCGGGTGCGGAGGATCTCATGGCGGTCCAGCAGTGCCTGCCAGGCCCGGCCGAGCGCGTCGGCGTCCAGCGGGCCACGCAGCCTGAGGACCAGCGGCACAAGGTATTCGATGCTGTCGGGCTCCAGCCGGTTGAGGAACCACATCTGCTGCTGCCCGTACGACAGCGGCAGCGGGGCGCCGCGGTCGGCGCGCGGAATGGCGGCACGGCGGCCGGCTCCGCGGCGCCCGGCCAGGCGGCGGCGCAGCAGCTCCTGTCGGAGGCTCCCGGCGTCGCTCGTGCCGGCGTTCGCGCCCGTGCCGTCGCCCGGGACCGTCTGGTCTGTCTCACCGGTGGTCATGCTTCGTGCTCCTTCACCAGCAGTTGGTCATTCACAAGCTCCGAGTCGGAGAGCGCGGCGATTTCCGCCCTGATGCGCTCCTCGACGGTGGCCGCCAGCCGGGCGACCGTGGGTCCCTCGAATACCGTCCGCACCGCGAAATCGATCTCGAACTCCTCCTGGATGCGGGAGATGAGCCTGATCGCGAGGATCGAATTGCCGCCGATGTGGAAGAAGTTGTCGTGCGCGCCGACCTGGGCGCCCAGCAGCTCGGTCCAGATCTCGCAGATGCGCTCCTCGACGGGGCCGCTCGGCGGGACGTGACCTTCGGTGTCCTGCTCGCCGCCGGGGGCGGGCAGCGCCCGCCGGTCGACCTTGCCGTTGGCGTTCAGCGGCATCGTCTCGAGTGCGAAGTACGCGGCGGGGAGCATGTAGTCGGGCAGCCGGCGGCCGCAGTGCTCGGCCAGGTCGTCCGCGGGCCCGTCGGGCACGTAGTAGGCGAGGAGTTGCTTCTCGCCATTGGCGGTTTCGTGGGCGGTGACGAAGACCTCGCGTACGGCGGGGTGTTCGGCCAGTACGGCCTGGATCTCGCCCAGTTCGATACGGAAGCCGCGGATCTTGACCTGGTCGTCGATCCGGCCAAGGAACTCGACATTGCCGTCGGGCAGCCGGCGCACCAGGTCACCGGTGCGGTAGAAACGGGCACCGGGCTCGGCGGCGTACGGGTCGGGCAGAAACCGCTCGGCCGTCAGGTCGGGGCGGTTCGCATAACCGCGCGCCACACCCGTGCCGCCGACATACAGCTCACCCGCCACGCCCACCGGAACGGGCCGCAGCAGTGCGTCCAGGACGTACATCGTCATATTGGGCAGCGGCCTGCCGATCGGCAGCACCTCCCCAGCGGTATCGGCCGGCACCTCGAAGACGCAGGTGCCGACGGACGCCTCGGTCGGACCGTACTCATTGACCAGCCGCGTCTCCGGAGCAAGAGCACGCCACCGCTCCAGCGTCGCCCGCGAGAACGCCTCGCCCGCCACCACCAGGACCGGGGCCAGGGCCCCCGCCTCGGCCGGTGTCAGCTGGAGCGACAGCACGTCCAGGTGGCCCGGCGTCAGCTTGACGAAGCTGAACGGCTCGGCGTCCGCGAGGTGCTTGCCGAGCTCCGCGAGGTCCGTGTCCTGAGGGAGCAGGAACAGGCGCTGGCCGGTGACGAGCGGCACCCAGAGGTTCGGGACGACGAGGTCGAAGGCGACCGACGAGAAGAGCGGTGCGCCGCCGTGGTCCTGCGGCGCCAGCTCCCGCGCCGCCCAGGCCACATGGTTGACCAGGCCCCGGTGGGTGACCTCGACGCCCTTGGGCGTTCCGGTCGAGCCCGAGGTGAAGATGACGTACGCCAGCCGGTCGAGGTCGTCGGTGCGCTCGGGCGGGGTCGCGGGCCGGGCGGCGATCCGGGCCGCGTCCGTGTCCACCAGGACCGCGCCGTCTCCGGCGCGCCCGGCATGGCCGGCGCTGGTCACCACGGTCCGCGCGCCCGCGCTCTGGCGCATCGCCGCGATCCGGCCGGGCGGGGAGGTCGGGTCGACCGGCACATACGCGCCGCCCGCCTTCCATACCGCGAGCAGTGCGACAACGAGATCGGGTCCCCGGTCGAGAAGTACCGCGACCCGGGACTCCGCCCCGACGCCCTGTGCCCGCAGCTCGTGCGCGAGCCGGTTGGCACGGGCGTCCAGTTCGGCGTACGGGACGGTCAGGGAGCCGTACGCGAGGGCCGTGACGTCGGGGTCGGCGGCGGACCACGCCTCGATGAGCGCCGGGACGGTCTCCGTCTCCAGGGGGACGTCGGTGTCGTTCCACCCTGCGAGCAGCTGCCGCCGCTCGTCGGCGGTGAGCAACTCGACTTCTCCCAGGGCCAGTTCGGGCCGGGTGGTGATCTCGTGCAGCAGGGCGAGGAAGTGCCCGGCCATCCGCTGAACGGTGGCGTGGTCGAAGAGGGAGGTCGCGTACTCCAGGACGCCGTCGAATGCCCCGTTGTCCGTACGGCGCATGAAGAGGGACAGATCGGTCTTGGCGACCTGCCAGGCCGCGGTGAAGGCCGCCATGTCCGTTTCCTCGGTGGCGACGCTGGTCACTCCTTCGCTGTGCAGGTCGAAGGCGACCTGGTAGAGCGGGGTGCGGGAGAGGTCGCGCTCGGGCTGGAGCTCGTCGACGAGCCTCTCGAAGGGGAGTTCCTGGTGGGCGAAAGCGGCCCGCGCGGTGTCGCGTACCCGGTCGAGGGCGTCGGCGAAGGTCAGGCCGGCACCGAGGCCGCACCGCACCACGAGGGAGTTGAGGAAGAAGCCGACGGTCCCCTCGGTCTCGGGCCGGCCCCGGCCCGCGACGGGGGTGCCCACCGGAACGTCCCACTGGCCGCTGTAGCGGGCGACCAGCGTGGCGTAGGCCGTGAGGAGGGTCATGAAGGGCGTCGCGCCGTGCGCCCGGCCGAGCTCGGTGAGGCGCGCGGCCAGCTCAGGTGCGACCTGGAAGGGGACGACGGCGCCGCGCGGATCGCGCTCCGCGGGTCGCGGCCGGTCGGTGGGCAGGTCGAGGGGCTCGATGCCGGCCAGCGCCGTACGCCAGTGGCCGAGTTCGCGTGCGATGAACTCATCGGTGTGGCGGGCGTGCTGCCATGCTCCGTAGTCGGCGTACTGCACGACGGGGGCGGCCAGCCGGGGCTCCCGCTCCGCGTCGTACGCGGCGCACAGTTCGCGCAGTTCGCGCTCCAGGATCACTGTGGACCAGCCGTCCACAGTGATGTGATGCAGCGTCAGCAGCAGGACGTGGTCCTCGCCGTCGGTCCGCGCGAGCAGGCCCCGCCACAGCGGCCCGCGGGCGAGGTCGAAGCCGCGCTCGAACTGCTCGCGGAAGAGGCTGTCGAGCCGGTCGCGGGCCGTGTCCACGACCCGCAGCTCGATGCTGTCCGCCCCGGCCTCCCCGATCACCTGGTACGGCTCGCCGCCCCGGTCCGGGTAGCGGGTACGCAGCGACTCGTGGCGGGCGGCGAGGGTGTCCAGGGCACGCCGGACGGTATTCGCGCCGGTCGTGGCGGGGAGCCGCAGGAACAACGGTGCGACCCACTCGGGGCTGCCGGGGTGCATCCGGTCCAGGAACCAGAGCCGGCGCTGCCCGGAGGAAAGCGGCAGTTCGCCGTCGCGCGGCACGGGGCGGATCGGCGGCTCGTCCGCGCCGGGTGCGCCGATCAGCGCGGCCTGTGCCTCGACGGTCGTCGCCACGAGCAGTCCGCGCAGCGAGATCTGCTCGCCGGAGGCGTCGCGCAGCCGGGCGGCGAGGCGGGTCAGCTGCAGCGAGGTGCCGCCGAGTGCGAAGAAGTCGTCGTGGGCGCCGGCCCGGTCCACGTCGAGGAGGCCGGCCCAGACGTCCGCGACGAGTTGTTCCGCGGGGGTGCGCGGGGCGACGAAGGCCGGCTGGTCGGCGGCGGCGATCTCACCGGGCGTGGGCAGCATGGCCCGGTTGACCTTGCCGTTCGGGGTGAGCGGGAAGGCATCGACGGTGTGGAAGAACGACGGAATGTGGCTCTCCGGGAGCGTTTCACGCAGGAAGCCGCGCAGCTCGTCGGCGGTGAGGTCGGCCGTGGTCGCAAGATGGGCGGCGAGCCGCTTCCTGCCACCGTCGGCCTCGTAGGGCAGTACGACGGCACCGGTGACCGAGGGGTGGGCGGCGAGCGCGGTCTCGATCTCGCCGGGCTCGATCCGCACACCGTTCACCTTGACCTGGTGGTCGATGCGGCCGATGTAGTCGAGGGTGCGGTCGGCCCGCCAGCGGACCAGGTCACCGGTGCGGTAGAGGCGCGCGCCCGGCTCGGTGGCGTACGGGTCGGGGACGAACCGTTCGGCGGTCAGGTCGGGGCGGCCCAGATAGCCGCGGGCCACGCCGACGCCGCCCGCATACAGCTCACCGGTCGTGCCGATCGGCACGGGGTCGCCGTTCGGGTCGAGCACCAGGACCCGCAGGCCCGGGATGGGGCGGCCGATCGGTATCGGCCCGCTGTTCAGGGCCGGGTCCACGCGCTGGGCGGTGATGTCGATGGAGCACTCGGTCGGACCGTAGGTGTTCCAGACCTCGAGGCTGCCCCCCGCACGCTCGCGCAGCCGGGCGACGAGTTCGCCGTGCAGCGCCTCGCCCGCCGAGAAGAGCAGCCGCAGCGACGCACAGCCGCTCCAGTCGCCCTCCTCCACGAGGATCCGCAGTACCGAGGGCACGACCTGCAGCACCGTGCTGCGGGTGTCGGCGACAGAACGCAGCAGCGACGCGGGGTCGCGTTCGGCGCCGGGCGGGGCGAGCACCACGCTGCCGCCGCTGACCAGGGCGGCGAAGACCTCCCAGCCGGCCGCGTCGAAGCCGATGGAGGTCTTCTGCAGGATCCGGTCGGCGGGGCCGAGGCCGTGCTTGCGTACGGTCCACAGGACCCGGTTGGCGATGCCGGCGTGGGTGATGACGACGGCCTTGGGCGTGCCGGTCGAGCCCGAGGTGAACACGGTGTACGCCGTGTTGTCCGGGCCGGTCCCGTGCTGGGGCGCGGTCGCCGGCAGACCGGCGGGCACCTCATCGGGACCGACCCGGCGTGCTCCGGCGTCCCGTACGGCCCCTTCGAGGGCCGGGCCCGCGAGAACCGTCCGGGCCCCCGACTCGCGGACCAGACCGGTCAGCCGCGCGGGCGGCTGACCGGGGTCCAGGGGCAGATAGCCCGCCCCGGCCTTCCATACCCCGAGCAGCGCCACGACCAGGTCGCCGCCGCGTTCGAGGCTGACCCCGACCACCGATTCCGGACCGGCGCCCAGGCCCCGGAGGTAGTGCCCCATGCGGTTGGCCGCCCGGTCCAGCTCTTCGTACGTCATGGTGCGTCCGCCGTCGACGACGGCGACGGCACGCGGGGTACGAAGGGCCTGCTCAGCAAAGCTTTCGTGCAGAAGCGGGGTGCCTCCGGCCGCCGACGGCCGGGGACGGATGTCGGGGACGTCACCCGACCGCTGTTCGGCGTTCACGAGGTCTCCTGTTCCGGTCAAGAAAGAAATGCGCGGAGAAAGGGCGGAAAGGGCGTCAGGCCGCAGTGGAGTCCATGCGCTCGCGCAGGCTGCGCGGGCGCATGTCGGTCCAGACTTCGGCGATCCTGGCCAGGCACTGCTCGCGCGTGCCCTCGGTGCCCTCGGCGGTCCAGCCGGCGGGCAGCTCGCGCTCGGCCCACCAGATCGAGTACTGCTCCTCGTCATTGCGGACGACGCGGTAGGTGCGGTCGTCGGTCTGCTCGGTGGCCATATCTGCTCCTTGGGTCCATGGGTTGTTGAGAAGCGGTGCGGTGGTCAGGCGCCGGGTCCCGGCAGGAAGCCGTCGACCGCCACACCCAGGCCCTTGCGCACCGCCACGTCGTGCACGAAGTCGGCAAGGGCCAGGTCCAGTACGCCGAGCCCGAACGGGGAGAAGATCACCGTGCGCTCGGGCTGCGGGTTGAACTCCCGTTCACCGGTGATCAGTTGGCCGATGGACGCGTCGATGAAGCCGCGTCCGCCGGTGAGCTGCTCGGCCAGGTGCGGTGAGGTGCGTTCGCGGCACACATGGTCGGCGTCGTCCACGATGTTGTGGGCGCCCAGCAGTGCCTCGGGATACAGGTCGCGCAGCGAGACGTGCAGCACGACGGTGCCGGGCCGGACGGCGTCGAGGCCGGTGTGCGGCACCCCCGCCGTCGTCGCGAAGGAGACCAGCCGGTGGGCGCCGAGCGCCTCGTCCAGAGTGTCCGCGCGGGAGATCCGCAGGCCGGGCGCGTACGAGAGCGCGCGCGTCGCGAACTCATCGGCGCGGGAGGGGGACTGGTCGTACAGCGTGACCTCGGCGAGTCGGGGCAGCGCGGCCCGCAGATGGCGCAGGATCTCGGCGTTGATGACCCCACAGCCGATCAGCGCGACACCGTCCGGGCGGGCCTCGCGGGTCAGCAGCTCGGCGGCGAGCGCGGCGCTCGCCGCGGTGCGCCGGGCCGAGATCACCGAGCCCTCGACCAGGGCCTCGGGGTGGCCGGTGGCCAGGGAGTTGAGGAGGATCGCCGCACTGGCGCGCTGCAGCCCGGAGTCGATGTTCGCCGGGAAGGAGGAGATCCACTTCATGCCGGCCACGGGGCGGTCGCCGCCGCGGTAGGCCGGCAGGCCGATGATGCGGTCCCGGTCCCGTCCGGGGAAACGGAGGAAGACGGAGTGCGGGACCGCGGTCTGTCCCGAGGCGTGCAGCCGGTAGGCCTCGGACACGGTACGGATGTTGTCCGCCTCGCGGCCTTCGAGGATTTCCTCGACATCGGCATGCCGGATGACAATCATGGGCTTTCAGTCCTTCCAGAGATGGGAGACCTCGCCGAAATTGCGGCGTACCCATTCGTCGGAATAGATGGTGTCGAGATAGCGGTCTCCGCCGTCCGGGAAGATCAGGACACACCGCGATCCGGCCGGAATGCGGTCCGCGTATTTGCGCAGTGCGGCGACGGTGGCACCGGACGATCCCCCGGCCAGAATCGCCTCGCGGTTCACGAGCCTGCGGCACGCTGCGACGCATTCGACTTCGGAGATGTGAACGACGTCGTCGGCGGCGTCCGGGTCCATCAGCGGCGGCACCACCGAGGCGCCGTGGCCGGGGATGAGCCGCGCACGGGACTCCTGTCCGAAGATGGCGCTGCCCAGGGCGTCCACGGCGACGACGGTGGTACCGAGGCCTTCGGCGCGGATGTGGTCGGAGCAGCCCTTCAGGGTGCCGAAGGTGCTCACGGAGGCGAAGAGATAGTCGACCCGGCCGTTCAGGGACTCGGCGATCTCCCGCATGGTGATCTCATGGGCGCGCGGATTGAGGGGGTTGGCGTACTGGTTGGGCCAGTACGCGTGGGCGGTACGGGCGACCAGCTCGCGCACCCGGCGCAGCCGGGCCGGCAGATACTCGCCGGTGGCCGCGTCCCGTTCGGTGACGACCTCGACCTCGGCGCCGAAGGCGTGCAGGATGGCGAGGTTCTGGCCGGTGGTCTTGGCGTCGACCACGCAGACGAAGCGCAGTCCGAAGTAGCGGCAGATCTGGGCGAGTCCGACGGCGAGGTTGCCCGAACTGGACTCGACGACGACTGACTTGCCCGGCTGCAGCTCTCCGCTGCGCACGGCGCCGATGAGCATGCGAAGCGCCGACCGGTCCTTGATGCTGCCGCCCGGGTTGAATCGCTCCACCTTGGCGAAGACCTTGGACCCGAAGCCGGGCAGCAGGTTTTCCAGCCGGACCAGAGGGGTGTTCCCTATGGTCTCCAGAATTCCTGAGTACGGTTTATCGGGCACAGTTGTCCCTTCGTGGCAGGCACTGTTCGGAAACCTTTGACCTGACGTTTGAATCCTGCGCGACCTCGCTATACGCCCCCTATACGGTTCTTGGGGATCGGCCGTCCCGGAACAGCGGAAGGCCGTGGTGCGCCCGTTGCGGGGCACCACGGCCTTCTTCTTTTCTTTTCTTCCCCCCGGGGGGAGGGAGGGGAAGGATCAGCGGCGTACCTCGACCGGGTCCGCCTGACCGTGCTCGACGGCCGCCGGACGCGGCGCCGGGATCAGCCCGTCCTGCTCGTCCCGGCCCGCCACCGGCTCGTCGGCACCCTCCAGGCTGATGCCGGGCAGCCACTGCAGCCAGCGCGGCATCTTCCAGGTGGCGTCTCCGAACATGGTCAGCATGGCCGGCAGCAGGACACCGCGGACGATCGTGGCGTCGATGAGCACGGCGGTCGCGAGCCCGACACCGACCATCTTGAAGTCGATGGCGGAGAGCGTGCCGAAGACCGAGAAGACGGCGATCATCACGGCGGCCGCGCTGGTGACGACACCCGCGCTCTTGGTGATGCCCTCCACCACGGCCTGCTTGGTGGACAGTCCGCGGCCGCGGTACTCGCGCACCCGGCTGAGGATGAACACGTGGTAGTCCATGCTCAGTCCGAAGAGCGTGACGAACATGAACAGCGGCAGCCAGCTGACCACCGCGCCGTAGGAGCGGAAGTCGAGGACGGAGGCGAGGTGTCCGTCCTGGAAGACCAGGGTCAGTACGCCGTACGCCGCGCCGATCGACAGCAGGTTGAGGATGATCGACACCACCGGGATGATCAGCGACCGGAACGCCGCCGCCAGCAGCACGAAGGCCAGGATGATGACGAAGCCGAAGACCCACGGGGCGCTGTTGTCCAGGGCCGAGTTGAAGTCCTCCTGCTTCGCGGTGTCACCCGCGACGGCGAACTCCAGTCCGTCGACCTTGCCGAGCGACGCGGGCAGTGCCGTGTCGCGCAGCTCCTTCAGTGCGGCCGTGGATACGGCGTTCTTGCCGTCGCCGGCCAGCGGGACCCGGACCACCATCAGTTTGCCGCCGGAGATCAGACTGGCCTCGACGGGCTCTTTCAGCTTGCCGCCGCTGTCGGCGACCTGCTGCTTGAGCTCCGCGATACCGGCCTTGACCTCGGCGCCGTTCAGATCCGATCCACGGACCACGATCTCGGCCGGCTGGGTGTCCACCGGGAACGCCTTCTCCACCCGCTCCAATGCCTGCAGCGCCGGTACGTCGGTGGGCATCCGGTGCTTGAGGTCCGGGTCCGAGAGCTTCATCCCGGCGGCCGGAACGGCGAGCAGGGCGAGCGCCAGCGCACCGACCACGGCCCAGACAACGGGGGCCTTGACGACCTGGCGGACCACGGCGCCCCACACGCGCGAGTCCTTGACCGCGGTGCGGCGGACGCCCAGCCACGGCACCTTCCAGCGGTCGACGCGCTCACCGAGCCAGGCCAGCGTGGCGGGCAGTGCCGTGACCGCGCCGATCATGGCGATGCCGACGACCGAGATGGTGCCGACGGTCATGCCCGTGAAGGTCTCGATGCCGGTGAAGAAGAGCCCGGCCAGCGCGACCATGACGGTGAGACCGGAGACCACGACCGCCTTGCCCGAGGTACGGCCGGCGATGATCAGTGCGGTGTCGTTGTCGTGTCCCGCGGCGCGCTCCTCACGGGCCCGGCGCAGGTAGAACAGCGAGTAGTCGACACCGACGGCCATACCGATCAGCAGTACCACCGAGGGCGTGGAGTCGCCGATCGCGATCCAGTTGCCGAAGAACGTCAGGAAGCCCATCGCCGCGACGACGGACACCAGCGAGATCAGCACCGGAAGGCCGGCCGAGATCAGCGAGCCGAAGACGACCGCCAGGATGATGACGGTGAGGGGGATCGACAGGATCTCGGCGCGCAGGAAGTCGTCGTCCTGGATCTTGTCGATGGCCTGGCTCACGCTGACCTTGCCGGTCTGGGCGATGGCCACCTCAGGGTGGGACGTGGCCTGTTCGGTGACGGCCTTCTCCATCGGCTCCATGGAGTATCCGGTCACGGAGAAACGGACGAGCAGCGAACGCCCGTCCTCCGACACCAGGTTCCTGGCCGCTTCAGCGCTGTCGGTCGGCGAGACGATGTCGGACGCCCATGCGGCGCCCGTCTCGTCCTTGCCGAGTCCGCGCAGCGCCTCGGCGACATCCTTGGCGGCGGCCTGCATCTGTGGGTTCTGGGCGTAGGCCGGGTCCCCGGACTTCGCCTCGATGAGCACGTTCTCCTGGGGCGGGGAGAAGACCGCGGCGTCGTCGAGCATCTTCTGGGCACGGCCGGTCTCGCCCGGCGCGTGCTCGTCCAGGCTGGTGGAGCCGAGGCCCGCACCCAGCGCGATGATGAGGACAACCAGACCCAGCCATCCGAAGGCTGCCCGCTTCCGGTTGTGGACGCTCCATCGTGTGACGCGTTCGACCAACGGCCGTCGCCTGGCCCCGGCTAGCTGATTCATGATGATGACCTCGTGGGTTGGGGTGGTGGACACACGCTGGCAGCGCCATCTCATAGGCGGCCTATATCAGTCGGTATCTGCCCATAAGTCGGCGGCGTGCGAGGGGGACGGCTACGGCTACCAGTCGTCGTGGCCGGCACCGAAGCTGAGCAGGTCTGCCAGCTCGCCGGTGGAGACCAGGGGGATACGGGAGACGGCCGCGCCGGGCTCGTCCAGCGCGGCCTCGATCATGCGCACATGGACCTCGGCGAACCGCCGTACGGTCTGGAGGTCGAACAGATCGTCGGCGTAACGCAGCACGACCGTGAGGCTGTCCGGGCTTGAGCGCAGCTCTACGTTGAAGTCGAACTGGCCCTCCATGTGCGGCAGATCGAGGAGGGTGAGCCGCAGTCCCGCGTAGTCGGCGCCCTGCTCGGTCCCGACCAGACCCGGAACCGGCAGCCTGTCGACGGCGAGCAGGGTCACGGTCATGGCGAACTGCGGTACGGGCACGGGATGCCGCAGATGGCTCATGCCCCGCAGCAGTCCGCGGTGGGCCGCCCCGACGGTGTCGCCGATGGTGGTGTCGGGGGCGAACCGCGCCCTGAGGGCGAGCGACTGGACGAGATAGCCGACCATGTCGGCTCTGCCTCTGCCGATCCGGACGGAGGCCGGGCAGCCGATGACGAAGTCGTCCAGTCCGGTGGAGCGGTGCACCGCGGCCTGGAAAGCGCCGAGCAGCAGCCCGAAGGGGGTCACCTTCGCGCGGGCGGCGGCGCCGGGCAGCCGCGCGGCCAGCTCGGGGGCGACGCGGTGCTCGTACGTCGCTCCACGCAGCGCCGCCGCCCCGGTCCTGGGCCGGTCCGCCACGAGCGTCGCAGCGGTGGTCCCCTCGCCGAGCCCGGCCCAGTAACGTTCGGCGCGCTCCCGCGCGGGGGTGGCCGCGAGCCGCCGCTCCTCGGCGACGTGCTCGCTGTACAGCACGGGGGCCGCGGGCAGTTCCGTACCGCCGTATCCGCCGGCGTACGCGTCCAGCAGGTCGCGCAGCATCAGCCACTGGCTGGTGGCGTCGCTGGCGATGTGGTGCGCGGCCACGACGAGGGCGGCGTCGGCGGGCCCGCGCCTGAGCAGCACCACCCGCAACGGCCACTCCTCGCGCAGCCGGAAGGGCCGGGCGCCGGCCTCGCGGGCGAGCACGGTCAGTTCCTCATCGGTGACGCCGGGGACTTCGCGCACCTCGAACGGCACGGCGAGTGAAGGCGCGAGGCGGCGCAGCGGGACGCCGTCCTCCTCCAGGTGGAGGGAGTGCAGCAGTTCGTGGCGGCGGGCGAGCGCCGCCGTGGCGGAGCGCAGTCTGTCCGGGTCGAGCGGGCTGTGCACCCGTACGCCCAGCACCACGTTGTACGCGGCGCTTTCGGGTGCGAGCCGGTGGAGGAACCACATGGACTCCTGTCCGGCGGACACCGGAAGGCCACTGCCGGTCATTTCCGGCTCAGCTCCTGCGCGAGATGGGCGGTGAGCGCGTCGACGGTCGGGTGGTCCCAGGCCATGGTGGGCTCCAGGGCGAGACCGAAGCGGTCCTCGACATCACCGCAGAGGGTGAGCGCGTAGACCGAGTCGAGGCCGAGGTCGACCAGCTCCGTCTGCGTGCCTATGTCTTCCGGGCCGGTTTCCAGATAGAAGGCGATGCGCTCGACGAGCCAGTCGCGTATCACGGTGGTGTCGACGACCGGGCGGGCGGTGGACATGGTGGACTCCTTGCTTCGGGAAAGCCCGTTCAGACGAGCGGGGTACGGATGAGATCCAGGGTCAGGTTCTCTTCGTGGCGGCGCAGCAGCTCGGCGAAGAGCGCGTCGGAGGCCTCCTCGGGCGGCGGGCCCGGCCGCAGCCCGAGCCGCTCGGCGAGCCGGTGCAGGGCGCAGATCACCCAGGCGGGGTCGCCGGCGAAGCCGTCGCCGTGCTGCCAGACGCCGAGGCAGGCCGCGGCGGCGAGCACATGCGCGTACCGGTCGGCGAGCAGGAAGCCGCGCCGGGACGCGATGACCGTGCGGTCGCGCGGCGGCAGTGCGGCGGCGCGCGGCGCCAGCCGGTGCAGTTCCTCGGCGAACAGCCGGGCCAGCGCCGCGACGTGCGGATGGCCGTACGCCGTGGCGGTCACCGCCTGGCTGAGGGTGTCCCGGCCGCGGGAGTTGAGCTCCAGCCGCGAGAAGTCCAGCGGCGGCAGCGGCGCACCCGGCCGGAAGAGCTCACCGGCCGGCCCGGCCGTGTCGGTGGCCTGCCGCGGCCAGCCGTTGGCGGCGAGGCGGGGCAGCTGAGGCACGATCGTCGCCAGACAGACGGCGCTGCCCGCGTGGGCCAGCGCCACCACCGGGAGGTCGCGGGCGGCCTTCTGGAAGAGGGCGTACGGGCCGGTCCTGAGGTAGCTGCGGGCGCCGAGCAGCACCGACAGCCGGTAGGAAGAGTCCTGCAGCAGCTTGGGAACCAGGTACTTCACGGCGGCGGACTGCACACTCGTCTCTCCCGGCAGCAGATGCAGCGACCGCGCGCCGACCGTCGCCAGCGCGTCGCACACCAGCAGGTCCGCGAAGGATCCGGTCAAGGTGGCGCGGGGGTAGGGCAGTTCGGTGACCGGCCCGCCGTACAGCTGCCGTTCGAGGGCGAAGCCCAGCACGGCGCGCAGCTGGGTGTCGCCGACGCCGACGACCATGCCGGGCAGCACACTGCGGGTGACCTGGAAGGCGCGCAGCACCGTCTCCATGGCGTCGCCGGGCTCGCCGAGCACCGCGTCGCCGGGGACGGGGCAGTCCTGGAACTCGATGCCGCCGAGCAGACAGCCGCGTACGCCAGAGGTGGGGTAGCGGAAGTCCCGTCGCACGGCGCCCGGCGGCAGCCCGGTGAGGTCGACCAGGAGGTGGGAGTGGCTGCGGCTGCCGGTCCTGGTGTCGGTGCGGGCGAAGAGGACGGCGGCCTCGGCTCGCGCGATGTTGTTGATGAGCTGCTTTCCGCCGTGGAGCCGCAGCGAGCCGGAGCCGTCCGGGCCGGGGGTGGCGGCCAGGCCGGTGCGGGAGAAGTCGCTGCCGTGGGCGAGTTCGGTGTACGCGGCGACGATCCGGCCGCCGGAGAGCAGGAGGGAGGCGGCCCGCCGCTGCTGCTCGGGGGAGCCGGAGGCCCAGACGGGCAGGCCCGCGATGAAGCTGGTGACGCCGTGGCCGATGCCGAGCGAGCAGTCGCGCCGGAACACGGAGCGCATGAGGTGCGCGAAGGCGTCGGCCTGCTCGAACCGGCCGCCCAGCGAGCGGGGAACGAACTCGGCGTTCAACCCGTACCCGGCCAGCATCCGCTCGCCCTCGGGCAGCAGCTCACCGCGCTCGTCGGCGGCGAGCACGGCCGCCGTGCCCAGCGGATTGTCCGGGTCGGCGGCAGGGCCGAGGAGGCGTTCCAGTCGCGCGGCGCGTTCTTGGGGCCCCGGCCGCGCGACGGGCGGGGAACCGGGGGCGGGCGCGTGGACCGTCGGGTGCGTCATGCCGGCTCCTGTGTTCTCGTGCGGTCGGCCGCTTCGGCCAGTTCGCAGGGCAGCAGCGAGAACAGCAGCCCTTCGGCGTGCTGGCGGCGCAGCGTCGGCAGCAGCCGGTCGAGTGCCGGTCCGTCCGCGTCGTCGAGGTCCGGGTCGCCGGTCAACCGCCGTATCAGCCGGGTCAGTACGGCCTCCAGCCAGCCGCTGTCGCAGAAGCGTCCGGCGGGGTTGTGCAGCCAGAGGTGGAGTGCGGCGGCAGCCGCGTACAGCAGTGTGTATTCGCGGGCGAGCGCGAAGGCCCGCTCGGGCACCTTGCGCGCGGACGGGCGGCACGCGGCGAGTTCGCGGTGCAGTTCCACGGCGAGTGCGAGGATCTGCTCGGCCTGTGCGGCGACGGCGGTACCCGGCGCTCGTTCGCACACCTTCGGGACGACGGAGGGCAGCGACTGCACGATGCTGCAGCCCGTTCTGGCGTACAGGGTGAGCAGCGCCGGGTCGAGCTCCGGCGCCGGTGCGTCGAGCCGGGCAGCGGCCTCGACGCCCGCGCTGTCGCAGTGGGAGTCGCGCCACCCGCGCACCAGTACCGGAAACTGGTTGATGAGGTAGTTGAGGTTGACGACCGTGCTGCCGTCGAAGATGCCGACGATGCGGTGGTCGCGTTCGATCTTCTGGAAGGTGCCGTCGGCGTGGTCCGCGACCAGCATCGCCCGCGCGCCGAGCACCTGCCGTACGGTGGCGATCACCTCGTCCCCGATGGTGGGCACCAGGTACTTCACGACCGCCGACACCACGCTCTGCTCAGCGGTGAGGGTCTGGATGCCACGCGTGGCGACCAGGCTCACGGCCTCGACGGCGAGGAGATCCGCGTACGCCTCGGTGAGGGTGCGGCCGGCCTGCGGGAGCTCGACGAGCGGGCGCCCGTACAGCCGGTGGTCCTCGGCGAAGCCGACCCCGATGCGCAGGGCCTGGTCGGCCATGCCGAGGGTCATCGCGGAGCAGAGGGTGCGGGTGATCTGGAATCCCTTGAGGATGATCTCCAGGCCCTCGCCCTCGGCGCCGATGAGGGCGTCGGCGGGTATCTCGGCACCGGTGAAGGAGATGCCGCTGATGTCCGCGCCGCGCACACCGTGGGTGGGGAGCGCGGGGACCGGGTGCCAAACGGTCTTCGGCAGCCGGGACTTGTCGACGAGTAAGAGGCTGAAGGCGCGGGCGCCGCCCTTCGGGCCGGTGCGGGCGAGTACGGTCACCAGGTCGGCCCGGGTGGCGTTGTTGATCAGCCACTTCTCGCCGTCGAGCCGGTAGCCGCCCCGTGCGGTGGGCACGGCGGTCAGCTCACCGGCCAGCAGATCGCTGCCGTGGGCCTGTTCGGTGAGCGCGAGCGAGACGACCGCGCCGTCGAGTACGCGGCCTGCGAGGTGCCGTGCCTGTTCGGGCGTGCCCGCCACCCATGCGCAGACCGCGCCCAGATAGGTCTTGGTGTGGGCCAGGGCGACGGTGAAGTCGCGCCGGCCCAGCGTACGGATGATCTGCGACAGTTCCTCGCCGGAGCGCAGCGCACCGCCGAGCCGCTCCGGCACGAACCACTTCGGCAGCCCTATGGCGTCCAGTTCGCGGCACGCCGCGGCCGGGAATGCCTCGGCCCGGTCCAGCTCGGCTAGGCGTGCGAAGGAGAGGGTGCGGGCCGCGTCACGGGGATCGCCGAGCCGGCCCTCCAGTTCCTCGGTGAGTGCGTAGGTGGACCGTGCCGGTGTGGTCGTCACTGGGCGCCTGCCTTCCCGGGGCGCGGCGAACCGGCCTGTGCCAGCGCGCCCTTGAGGTACAGCTCGCGCATGAGGGTGCGCTGGATCTTTCCGCTGGTGGTACGCCGGACCTCGCCGACCCGGACGAACTGCACCGCGCCGACCCTGACTCCCAGCCGCTGGGCGAGCCGGGTCCTGGCGCCGGTGGCGAGGCGGGACAGTTCGCTGCCTTCCCGGCGGCGGGCGCGCAGTTCCTGCACGACCACGATCTCCTCGTGCGGGCCGTCCGGCACGGCGAAGGCGGCGGCCGGCAGAGTGCCGAACTCCTCGTCCAGGGCGGTGAGTTCGCGTTCGATGTCATGCGGGTAGAGGTTCCGCCCGTGCACAATGATCATTTCTTTGATGCGGCCGGTGACATAGAGTTCGCCGTCGCTCAGTGCGCCGAGGTCCCCGGTGCGCAGGAAGCCCCCGCCGTGACCCTCGGCCGTTGCGCCGAAAGTGCGGGCAGTCTCTTCCGGGCGACCCCAGTAGCCCTCGGCGAGGCTGTCGCCGCGGATCCAGATCTCGCCGATCTCGTGGTCCGGGAGCACCCGGCTGGTCTCCGGGTCGACGATCCGGACCTCCAGTTCGCGGATGATGCCGCTGCTCACCAGCGGCTGTCCGGATCCTTGCCGCCCGGCCCGTTCGACGCGGCCGGCGGCGAGCGCGGCGGCGTCCACCTCGGTGACCACCGGGGGTGTCTCCACCCGGGTCCCGGTCACGAACAGCGTCGACTCGGCGAGCCCGTATCCCGGCAGCAGCGCCTCGGGCCGGAATCCCGCCGGGGCGAAGCGCTCCGCGAACCGCTCCAGTGTGGCCGCGTCGACGGGCTCGGCTCCGTTGCAGGCGTGGGTCCAGCGCGAGAGGTCGAGTTCGGCGATCTGCTCGTCGGTGGCCTGCCGCGCGCACAGCTCGTACGCGAAGTTGGGGGCGCAGCTGATGGCCGCGCCGGTACGGTCGATCAGCCGCAGCCAGGACACGGGCCGTTTGAGGAATTCGGTGGGCGGCATGAGCACCGCCGTACCACCGAGGTAGAGGGGCGTGAGCATCATCGCGATGAGCCCCATGTCGTGGTACGCGGGGAGCCAGCTGCACCAGGTCTGGCCGGCCTGCCAGCCATGGCTGCGGCTCATCAGCCCGATGTTGTGGACCAGCGCGGCGTGGGACACGATCACCCCCTTGGGGTCGCTGGTCGACCCGGAGGTGTACTGGAGGAAGGCGGGCATCCTCGGCATGACGGCGGGCGGCGTCCAGCCCAGCAGATCGGCGGCCGCGGCCTCTTCGAGCAGCGCGTCGTCGAGGATGAGGCCGGCCCCGCTGTCGGCCTCGATGCCGTGGGCGCGGGAATCCTGCCTGCGGTGTCCGCCCTGCGCCGGTACGGGCACGGGGATCACCCCCGCGTACAGGCACCCGAGAAAGGCCCGGATGAACCCGGTGCCGGGGTGGAACGACAGCAGGGCCCGCTGGCCGGGGGCGGTGCGCGGCCGCAGCCACTGGGCGACCGAGCGTGCGGCGCGGTCCAGTTCGGCGTAGCTCAGCGCCTCCTCGTCGGCAGTGGAGCCCGCAGGGCAGAACCGTACGGCGACCCGGTGCGGATGTTCCGCGACCCGGCGCCGGAACCCGCTCACATACCCGTCGAAGCTGATCACGCGGCACTCTCCCCTCGTCCGTCGCCGACTGCTGGCCCGACCCTCGCTCGCACGGCTATTCCGCCCCTATATGTGTCGCTGCGGGCGGCCCGTCCACGAGCCGGTAGCGCAGCCGGAGATCGGCGGCGCGACCGCGGTTGGTGGCGACGGAGCCGCGCACCACGAGTCCGTCGCCGTCCCGGGACACCGCCGCCTCCGCGAAGACCCGGTCGCCCGGGTGGACGGGCTGGTGGAACCGGCAGCGGTCCATGCCCGCGAGCTCCGGGATCCGACCGGGCGGGGCCCACTGCCGGACGGCGTGGTCGACGGCCTCGACGAGAAAGAGGCCGGGGAGGACCGGAAAACCGGGGTAGTGGCCGGCGACGGCCGGGTCCGCCGATGCGGCGGCGACGGAGAAGGCGACGGCGGCGCTGTCCGCGCCCAGCCGGATGACTTCGAGGTCGGTGGCGTTGGCGACGGCACGATTGCTGATCGCGGTCATGACGGTCCGTCCTTGGCTGGATGGGTCCTCGGTCGCCGGGCTGGGCCGAAGGCCGGCCCGCCCGGCGACCGAGGGCTGAGAGGTCCCCCACGCCCCATGGCGCAGGGCCGCCGCACGACAAGGGGGTTCCCGTGCGGCGGCCGCCCGGCCGCGTCAGCCGCAGCCGCCCGCATGGCCGTCGTCCGCCGACAGGCCGTGCGGGAGCCCCAGGTCCGGGGGGTGGCCCGGGGCTGCTTTGGGCGGGGACCCGGCGCCGTCGGTCTCGCGCGCGGCAACCGCCGCGGCAAAGTCCGCCAGCCTGTCCAGGCCCCAGAACTTGTCGTAGTGGACGGTGAAGAAGGGCACCCCGAAGACCCCGTCGCGGTGCACCGCGAGCAGTGCCTGCAGACCCTCCTCGCGCAGCTCGGGGTCGTCGGCCGCCCCTGCCAGCTCCTCGCCGGGGATGCCGAGTTCCGGTCCGAAGGAGCCGATGGTCGCCGGATCGCAGATGTCCCGGCCCTCTTCCCAGCGGGCGCGGGCCGCCAGAGCGATGAACTCGGGCCCTTTGCCGTGCCGTACGGCGGCGAGATAGGCCAGGTGCGGCACCTCCCACACCGGGGCCCGGTCCACGGGCCAGCCGAACCGCAGCCCTCGTCGCGCCGCCAGCCGCCGCACGTCCTGGAGGATGTAGCGGTGCTTCGCCGCGGACATGGGAACGTACGGGAACTCTCCGCCCGCCGCCGCGAGCATCTTCCGGCTCAGCTCGTCCGGCTCGCAGAACGGGATCCATTCGATCCGCTCCGCCAGCTCCTGGTGACTGGCGAGCAGTTCACGGTAGGCGAGCCAGGAGTACGGGCTGCGCAGCGAGAAGTAGAAACGCGGCGTCACCCGCTTCCTCGCCCGGCCGCCGGTCACAGTGCGATCCCGCCGTCCACCTGGAACACCTGCCCGGTGACGTACGACGCCTGGTCGGAGACCAGAAAGGACACCAGCGCCGCGACGTCCTCGGGCCTGCCGAAGCGCGCCAGCGGAATCCGTCCGAGGAGCTCCTTGGCCACCTTCTCGGGGAGAACGGAGGTCATGTCCGTCTCGATCATGCCGGGCGCGACGGTGTTGGCGCGGATGCCGAACCGGCCGCCCTCCTTGGCGAGGGAGCGGGTGAAGCCGATGATCCCGGCCTTGGAGGCGGAGTAGTTGGTCTGTGCGTAATTGCCCGTGACCCCGGCGATGGACGAAAGAGTCACGACCGAGCCACCGCGCCGCTTGATCATCGGGAAGATCACCGAGCGGCAGACGTGGTACGTGCCGTCCAGGTTGGTCCGTATCACCGCGTCCCAGTCCTCGTCCGCCATGAGCACCAGCGGATTGTCACGGGTGATCCCGGCGCAGGTCACCGCGGCCGTGACCGGCCCCAGTTCGTCCTCCACCGCGGTCACGAAGTCCTTGACCTGAGCTCTGTCGGCGACATCGGCCCGGCGAGCCAGCACCCGGCGTCCGGTGGCCACGACGTCCTTGGCCACCAGGGCGGCGGACTCCTCGTCGGAGCGGTAGCAGAAGGCTATGTCGTAGCCGTCCCGCGCGAGGCGGTCGACGATCGCGCGGCCTATGCCGCGCGAACCGCCGGTGACCAGCGCGACCTTCGTTTCGCTTGCTTCGGCAGCGGTCATGGTGGGGTCCTCCTCTCACATGCTCAGCGCCGCGGGCGCGGGCAGCAGTTCGGTGACGTCCTTCAGCGTGACGACGAAGGAGCCGACGCTCAGCAGCCTGCGGCCGCCGGCATGGGTCTCGCCCGCGAGGATCGCGGTGTCCCCGGCCTGCTTCACCAAGCGCACGGTGTGCTCCAGGACGTCGCCCGGATAGGCGTGGCCGTCGAAGGCCACATCACTGATGGAGCCGGCCAGTTCGACCTTTCCGGCGAGTACGTCCGGGTTGGGGTTCTCCCAGGTGGACAGGAGTACCGCGGACTGTGCCCAGGACTCGACGACGAAGGCCGTCGGATAGGCGTAGGCGGCGGGTGACGCGTCCGGGTCGAGCGCCGCGTAGCAGGGCTCGTTGGCGGACACGGCCTTGCGGGTGCTCATCCGCTCCCCCGGCACGGCCTCGACGACCTGGTCGACGAGCAGGATCGGGGTGCGGTGCGGAATGGTGTTCTTGATCCGGTGGAGCCCGTGATCCGGCTCGGCTGCGGACACGTTCACTGGGTCTCTCCTCGCGAAGTCCTGCGCCGGTAGCGCAGCCTGATGTCGGCGACGCGTCCGCCCGAGGTGACGGCCGCGGCCTTGGCGGTCAGCCGTTCCCCGTCCTCGGCCGCCACGACCGCCACCTCGGTGGAGACCGTCTCGCCGGGGAAGACCGGCCGGTGGAAGCGGCAGCGGTCCATGGAGACGAGCTCCAGGCCGTCGGTGATTCCCGCGCCCGCCGCCCACAGCCGGGCGGTCCGGTCGGCGGCCTCGATCACATAGACGCCGGGCTGCACCGGGAAGCCCGGATAGTGCCCCATGAGCACAGGGTCGTCGGACTCCGCGGTGAACTCGCAGACGGCGCCGGCGAAATCGCTGTGCAGCAGCTTCAGCCCGTCGACACCCAGCGCACTCGCGCCCGCCCCGGCGCCCTGCGGGCTCACGCCTTCTCCTGCAGCTTGTCCTGAAGCAGCGCGTGGGTGCTCTGGAGGGAGGTGACGGAGGCGAGTTCGGGCTCGGCCAGCTTCACCTCGTACTCGCGCTCCAGGCGCACGGCTATCTCCAGGGCCATCAGCGAGTCGACGTCGAGGTCGTCGACGAAGTGGGCCTCGTCGGTGACCTCGGCGGGGTCGAGGTCGAGGATGTCGGCCACGAGGAGGCGCAGTTCTTCCTTGTCGAGGGTCTGACTGCCGGTGGTGACGGTGATCTCGGACATGTCGGTCTTCCGTTCCTGGTCGAGGTGGTTGGCGTACAGGGCCTGTACGAGCAGTCGGCGCGTGCGGTAGGTACGGCGGCGGGTGGCGCGGATCACCGCCCGGTCACGTCCGCCCGAGCCGGAGCAGGGTGCAGCCCGCCTGCCCGTCCGGGGCGACGGAGGTGACCAGTGCCAGGTCGCCGGGGCCGGCCACCGACAGCGCGGCGGCCACCTGGAAGGCGGCGGCCGCGGCGGAGGCGTCGCCGATGAGCCGGCGCAGCCGGAGCCGGGGCGGCCGGTGCGGGCCGAACACCTCGCTCAGCGCGACCTCTTCGCGTCCGCCGAGGCTGCCGCCGTTGTCGCTGGGCACGATCAGCGCCACGTCCTCCGGCCGGACGTCGGCCTCCTTGAGCGCCTCGGTCACGGCCCTGACGACGGCGTGCTGGGCCTGCTCCGGCTCCGGGAAGCCGATGAAACGGCTGCCCAGGAGGGTGGCGACGGGTGTCCTGCCGTACGACTCGGCGCGGCGGCGCGGCTCCAGCAGGAACAGTGCGCAGCCCTCGCCGAGCGGGCCCGCCGAGCGCCGCGTCTCGTCGCGCCTGCCGTGGTACTCCAGCCAGGCACGCTCGGCCGAGTACTCCTCCACCGCTCCGCACAGCACGGCCTCGCAGTGGCCCTGCCGCAGCAGCCGGGAAGCGTAGTTGAGGGCGAGCAGCCCGGTGAGCGCGCCGCCCGCGACGGTCGTGTTGGGACCGCGCAGGGTGTGCCAGATGGCGCTCTGCCCGGCCGCCCGGTTCATCACGGTGTTGGGGAACAGCGCCGGGTCGACGTGGAAGGGCTTCTCCCCGGTGAGCGCGTCGCGGGTGAAGTCCATGATGCTCTGTACGCTGCCGTGCCCGGTGCCCAGCACCATGCCGACGTCCTCCGGCCGGTCCTGGGCAAGCCCGGGTCCGGCCGTCCGAAGCAGCATGCCCGCGGTGGCCACGGCGATGGCGGTGGCCCGGTCCATGGAGCGGGTGCCCTTGCGGCCGAGTATCCCCCGGATGTCGAAGTCCGGGATCGTACCGGCCCGTTCGTACGGCCCCTGGCCCGATGCGCTGGTCGCGTCCCGGTTCTCGCGGACCCCGTCGGCGAACGCCTCGGCGCCGAGTCCGTAGGGCGATCCGGCGGACCACCCCGACACGACGAGACTGTCTCCGGTCACTGTGGTCACTGCCTTTCGCCCCTCTGGTCGGCGCCGTCGGGGCCCCAGGCCCCTGCGGCGGCATGGAGTTCGGCGCCGTCCACGCCGATGGTGTTGCCGCTGATCCACGACGAATCGGTGCGCGAGAGCAGTGCGATCGCCTCGGCCACGTCGTCGGGCCGGGTCAGCCGGCCGTGCGGGTTGTTCTCCGCGACGCGCGCGACGTAGCCGGCGTGCTCGGGGATGGCCTGCAGGGCGGGCGTCAGCGTGACCCCGGCCCGGATGGCGTTGACGGCGATGCCCCGCGGCGCCAGCTCGCAGGCGAGCTGGCGGACATGGGCCTCCAGCGCGCTCTTGGCGGCGGACACCGCGCCGTAGCTGGGCAGCGCCTGGACCACGCCCGCACTGGTCATCGCGTAGATCTTGGATCCGCTGCGCAGGAGGCCCGCCTCGGTCAGGTCCTGGGTCCAGTAGACGAGGCTGTGCGCCATCACATCGAGGGTCATCTCCAGCTGCCGGGACGCGATCGGCTTCTCCCAGCCCTCGCGGGACAGGAAGGGCACCAGGGTGCCGAAGGCAAGGGAGTGGACCAAGATCCGTACCCCGCCGGTGGCGCCGGTCAGTTCGGCGATCTCGGGGAGGATCTGCTCGCGGGACCGGCGGGCCGCGGCGTTCGTGTTGTGGAACGACGCCTGGACGCCGTATCCGCGGATCTCTTCGACGAGCGCCGCGACCTCGTCGGTCCGGGCGGCGGTGTCGAAGTGCACGCCGATGACATTGACCCCCTCGCGCGCCAGGCCGAGGCAAATGGCCCGGCCGATTCCGCTGGAGGCGCCGAGTACGAGGCACCAGCTGCCTTCAAGGGACTTCAGCATGAGTGGATCTCCCGTTTCTGGGGCGGAAGGGGCGTGTCGGAGCCGGTGCGTACGAGGGCCAGCGCGGCATGACCTTCGCGGGTGGCGGCGACGAGCAGCCGTGCTCCGGGCGGTCCGGTGAGCAGCCGCACCAGCCGGACGGCGGGCGCGAGGCTTCCGGGCCCGGCGGGCGTGGTCGTGAGGGAGCCGGTGCCCGTCGCCGCTGCCACCGCGTCCGCGATGCGGTCGGAGAATTCGGAGTCGTCCAGGACGCAGTGGACATCCAGGGCCGGCGGAGCGCCGAGCCGTTCCAGGGCCCCGGCGATGAGATCCCCGGGCAACGGGCGCCCGGGTGGCACGAAGAGCGACCGTGCCCGGACCGTCCCGTGCACGCGGGCGCCGCGCGCGTCGGCGGCGGCCTGCGGCTCCAGGACAAGAGCGACGGAGCCCTGTTCCGCTTCAACCCCGTCCGGCGATCGACCGTCCGGGGGGCCGGGGGCGCAGCCCCCCGTCAAGGCCCCCGGCACGCGGTGCTCCGCCGCGCCGATCAGCAGCACATCGCACCGCCCCGCAGCAACCGCCCGGCTGCCCGCCTCCAGCGCCTCCAGCGCCGCGACCCGCGGTGTCGCCAGGGTCAGCGCGAAGCCTTTGAGGCCGAGTTCGGCCGCCGGGCGGGAGCCGAGCAGACTCACCGCGAAGTACGGTGCGGTCGCCGGGGACAGCGCGGCCGCGCCGTCGTCCACCGCGACCTGCCGGTCCATGGTGTCGAAGAGCTCCGCGAAACCGCCGTTGAGTGCCAGCGCCGCGCCCCTGCGGTCGCAGGGCACCCCATCGAGCCGGCCACCGTCCTCGACCGCCTCGCGCGCGGCGGCCAGCAGGTACTGGGCCGCTGCCGGAAGGTACTTGTAGCCGCGCGGCCCGAGCCGTTCGCGGTGGTCGAACCACTCCTCGCCCCCGGCGTCCGGCGGCGGCAGGACCGCCCCGGCGCCCGTCACGGCAAGCGCCGCCCCGATCATGGCGCCGCTCCTTCCAGTACGACCGAGGAATTACTCCCGCCGAAGCCGTACGCGTTCACCAGCACCCGCCGCCGGTCCGCCCGCAGCGGCACCGCTCCGTCCTGTGGCAGCCACACGGCGCAGCCGGGGTCCTGCCGCTCCAGGCGAATGTTCCGCGGTACGTGCCCGTGCCGCAGGATCAGCGCGGCGGCGACCGCGCCGAGCGCGGCCGATGCCCCGCCCGCGTGGCCCAGCAGCGCCTTGAGGCTGTAGAGCGGTACCCGCCCGGTCCGTGCGCCGAAGACGCTGTGCAGGGCCTGGCTCTCCACCTCGTCGCCCAGCCGTGTCCCGGTCCCGTGCGGGACCACGCACCCGATGCGTCCGGCGCCTTCATCGCCGCCGACGGCCTCGCGCATGGCCCGTACGATCTGCTCGCCGTCCGCGTTCGGGGCCGTCACATGGCCCGCGTCGCAGCTCCATCCGGAGCCGGCCAGAGTCAGCGGCCGGGCCACTCCGCGCGCCCGTGCGTGCTCGGCCGACTCGACGACCAGCATCCCCGCGCCCTCGGCGAACACCGTGCCGGCCCGGTCGGCCTCGAAGGGCCGGCAGTTCACCGGGTCGACCGCGCCAAGCCGGTTGAAACAGCCGAGCGCCACGCGGGAGTACGCGTCGGAGCCGCCTGCCAGCACCACGTCGGCCTCTCCCGCACGGACCATGTCCAGCGCCATGCCGAGGGCGTAACCTCCGGCCGAACAGGCGTTGCCGACATCGTGGGCGGCGCCCACAAGGCCGAGTTCCGTGGCGACTTCGGAGGCCAGCCGGAACGGCGCCACCCACTCCTCGCCACCCCGGCCGCGCTCGTTGAGTCCCGCCTCGCCCATGCAGCTGCCGATCACGACGGCGGCCCGCGAAGCCGTGAGGCCCGCGTCGGCCAGCGCCTCCCGGGCAGCCGCCACGGCGAACCGGGTGGCGCGCGCCGCAGACAGATCCGGGTCGGGCACCAGGTTGATGAGCGGCAGCTCCATCCGGGCGAGCGGGTCCGCCGGCCGGTCCGGCCGGCGGACCCCGGCCGCCTTCATGGCCTGCCACAGCGTGTCCGCACCGGCACCGTGGCAGGTGACGGCGCCGACTCCGGTGACCACGACCTCCCTCGTCATGCCGACTGACCCTCAAGTGCCGCGTTCATGCGGTCGTCGAAGGAGACCAGACTCCAGTCACGGCGGTTCTCGATCACCGCGTAGCCGTGCGTGATCCGCCCGGTCGCGGTCTGCAGCAGGGCCCCGTCGCGCACCACGTAGGTGTCCATCCGCGAGGTGTAGGTGAAGCCCTTGAAGACGTCCTCGACGGTGAAGACGACGTACAGGTCCTCCTCCATCCGGGCCTCGTCGAGGACAGTGATGCGCGAATGCGGGACGACGGGGATCCAGTTCTGCTCGTCGAGCAGTGTCTTGATGGAGACGCCGCGGTCGGCGACGAGCCGGTCCTTGGCCTCCTCCATCAGCCGCAGATAGCCGGACATCTGCATGCGCTCGGTGAAGTGGCAGTACCAGTACGGGATCCGGAACCTCCAGGCGTGGGCGTTGCGCCCCGCCGTCAGCTCTTTCACCAGGTCCGCGGAGTCCGCGTTGGCCTCGGGCGGCTCCGGCTCCCAGCCGGGGACGGCGGCCAGCCGCTCGACGGCGTACGGTGCCAGCTGCGCGGGCACCGGCTCGGCGCCGCCACCGCGCGGGTCCAGACGCAGCTGTACGCGGACGGTGGAGGTGACCGCCTTGAGCAGGGTCTCGCGCTGGACGTGCAGCACCACGGAGAGCAGCAGCTCGCCGTCCTTGGCCCTGCGGTGCGGCCGGACCTCGGCGACGGCGACGTCGTCGATGTGGAAGGCGTGCAGGATGCGGGTGTCGATGTCGACGATGTCGGTGCACAGTCCGTACGTCTCATAGACCGTGCCCGGCAGCAGGCCGCCTTGTCTCAGATGGTTCAGCACGGCTTCCTCGACGAGGTAGTTGACGTGCTTGAAGCCGATCCAGGTGCAGATGTTGGAGCCCTCGTAGCGGGGGCGTATCTCCAGGGTGCTCGGCTCCTGGAGGCTGAGGGCGGGATTGTTCGTGCTCACGTCGACTCCGGTACGTAGGAGGAATGAAGGGCGGGAAGGAAAGAGCGCACGCTCTCGGCGAACAACTCGGGCTGCTCGGCCATCGGGAAGTGCCCGGACTCCTCGAACACCCGCAGCTGGGCGTCCGGCAGCGCCCCGGCCAGCGCGCGGGCGTCGTCGGGCGGTGCCGCGAAATCGTGCTCACCGGTCAGGACCAGCGCGGGCAGACCGATGGCGGCGGTGTCCAGGAAGGGGCTGCGCAGATAGGCGTCGAAGAACCGCATCCAGCCGTACGGGCCGATCCGGTCCCGTACCCGCAGGGCCATCGCCGCGCGCAGTTCGGTGGGAAGCCTGCCGTCGGATCCGACCCGCAGCCCCTCGTCGACAATGCGCTGGAAGCCGCCCAGGTAATACGTGGCGGTGTCCCAGTCGAAGTCCTCGGGCGACCTGCGGTGGAACGGAGACACCAGCACCGCGGCGCCCGGCCGCGGGGCCGGACGGCCGGCGAGCAGCTCAAGTGCGGCATTGGCGGCGAAGGAGTGCGCGATCAGCAGATCGACACCGTCCGGCACTCCGGCCAGCGCCTGCGCCACCAGGGCCACCGGGTCCGGGTCGTGGCTCCAGCGGGTGTCGCCGTCGGCGGCCCACGGGAGTGCGGCCTCCCACAGTTCCAGTTCGTCGGCGGCCAGTTCGGTGAAGCGCCGCCAGACGGCGGTGGATCCGGCCAGTCCGTGGAGCATCAGCACCCGCACGGGACGGCGGTCCGTGGCGCGCGCGGCCCTGCGCAGCCGTACCGGGACACTGTCCATCACGCGCTCCCCGCCGGTGCGAGGATCAGCGCGGCAGCGGCGTCGTCCTGGCCCGCGTCGCCGGTTCCGGCGGTGGCGAGCACCACGGAGCCGGCGTCCCGCCCGGAGCTGTCCGCGGAATCCAGCCAGGCGGTGGCGGCCACGCACTGCAGCACGCCGAGCGCGCCCGAGCTGGGTCCGAACAGCTGCGACAGATCGTGCACCTGCGCCGTACCCGCACCGGCGCCGAGCGTGGGGGCCGGGGCCCCGATGCCTTCGGGATGCTCGGGCACGCACCACAGCCCGATGGTGCGGGGATCTTGTTCCCGTACGTCCGCGACGGCGCCGGCATGCCCGGCCCGCCGCGCATAGGGTCCGAGTTCGGCAAGCGGCCGCACCCCGCGCGAGGCCGCGGACTCGACGGACTCCACGACCAGGGCAGCCGCACCGTCGAAGAACTCGGTCTGTTCCGGGGCGAGATGGCGCACCGCGGGGTTGTCGGGCTCCACTCCGGCCACCAGCACCCGCTCGACCCGGCCGGAACCCACCAGCAGCCGGGCCCAGTTGACCGCGTCGAGCCCGGAGGTACGGCCGTTGCACAGCGTCAGATTGGCCCCGCGCAGTGAGTGCGTGATGGCGAGCCAGGAGGCGACCACATTGCTGGAGGTGGCCGGCAGCAGCATGGGGCTGGTGCCCAGATAGCTTTCGCGGGCGATGGTCTCGACCGTCTCGCAGACCGTGTCGACGTTGCCGAAATTGGTGCTGACCACGGTGCCGACGGACTGGCTGGGCACGGTCAGCCCGCCGTCCGCGCCGGTCAGGCCGGCCGAGGCGAGCGCATCGCGCCCGGCAACCATGGCGAGCTTGGTGGCACGGTCGCGGTAGCGCAGCCCGCGTCCGGTGAGCCGCCCGACCGGATCCGTTCCCGGCCCGCCGGCCGCCGACGGCTTCAGCAGCTCCTCGGGGGCGTGGAGGCCGCGGACCGCCGCACCGAGTCCGGTGACCACGATGCGTACGGTGTTCACTGTCCCTCCCCTGCTGTCTCGTACCGCTCGATGACCGCGACGGCGTTGAGCCCGCCGAAACCGAAGGAGTCGATCTGCGCGAGCCGCATCGGCTCATCGGGTCGCGCCGCCTCACCGCGTACCAGCCGGAATCCGGCCACCGACTCCACCGGGTCGTCGAGTCCGACGACCGGTGGCACACTGCCGCGCCGCATCACATCGACGGCGGCGACCAGGCTGTGCAGCCCGGACGCCCCCGCGGTGTGTCCGGTCATCGACTTGATCGCGGTCATGTACGGGGACGGCTCGACGCCCGCGAAGACCGCGCCCAGTGCCTCCGATTCCGCCTCGTCGTTGAGCGGTGTGCCGGTGCCGTGCAGCATCACCAGGTCGATGTCGCCGGAGCGGACCCCGGCCCGCTGGTGCGCCTCGCGCACCACCGCGGTGATGCTCTTCGGCTCGGGCGCGGAGGGGTGGTGGGCGTCGCAGTTGACGGCCACGCTCCGCACTCTGGCGTGCACGGTGGTCGCGGGTCCCGGACCGTCCGCCTCCCTGCGTAGCACGATGGCGACGGCGCCCTCGCCCTGCAGCATCCCGCGCCGGGCCCGGTCGAAGGGCCGTACCCGGTCGGGGGCTTCGGGGTAGCAGCGGTCGAGCAGTCCGTACGTGCTCTCCGAGATGGTGTCGACGCCGGCGACCACGACCGTCTCCGCGTGGCCGAGGTCGAGCATGTCGGCGGCGAGCGCGAGCGTGTAGAGCGAGGCCGAACAGGCATTGGCGACGGTGTGCGTGTCGGCGGCGCCGAAGCGCGCCTTCAGCATCGTGCCGAAGTGCAGATCCGAGACCTCGACCGGAACGGAGTCACGCCAGGACAACTCGACGGAGCGCAGTTCGCGCAGGGTCGTGCCGATCAGTACCGGAGTACGGGACAGGTCGTCACCGAGCCCGGCGTCCACCGCCGCGGCGGCGACGGCCTGCTCCAGCCAGCGGGTGGCGCGCAGCGGCTCGTCGACGCCCGGCGCCGGCCGGTCGTCGATCTCGTAGGCGACCTGGGCGCGGAACTTGGCGCGGTCGTAGCCGCGGAGCCCGGCCAGACCGCTGCGGCCGGCGACCAGCGATTCGTATATCTCGGTGGTGCTTGCGCCGATGCTGGCGATCGCACCCATCCCGGTCACGATCCAGCTCATGCCACGCTCCGGTCCCGCTCGGCCCGGCGGCGCTCCGGCCGGTACCTGCCCAGGACGACCACGGCGTTGTTGCCACCGAAGGCCAGGGCGTTGTTCTGGACGATGTCGAGTTCAGCGGTGCGGGCCTCGTTCGGGACGCAGTCCACGCCGCACTCGGGATCGGTTTCGTGGTGGTTGACGGTCGGCGGGATGAAGCCCTCGGTGAGGGCGACGGCGCAGGCCGCGGCGGCGACCGCGCTGGCGGCCCCCATGCTGTGGCCGATCATCGACTTGATGGAGACGGTCCGCGGCATGGTGTCGGCGCCGAATATCTGGCGGATGGCCCCGGCCTCGGTGATGTCGTTGGCCTTGGTGCCGGTGCCGTGCGCGGAGACGAAGTCGATCTGGTCGGGGGTCACGCCCGCGTTGCGGTGGGCGATCTCGATCGTACGGGCGATGCTGTCCCGGTCGGGGGCGACCGGGTGCAGGGCGTCGCAGGCGAGCCCGTAACCCAGCACTTCGGCGTAGATCCGGGCGCCGCGGGCGAGCGCGGAGTCCAGGCTCTCCAGGAGGAGGATGCCCGCGCCTTCGCCGGTGAGGATGCCCTTGCGGTCCTTGTCGAAGGGCTGGCAGACCTCCGGGGCGATGGTGCCCAGCCGGTAGAAGCCGGTGAAGGTCTTCCGGCACAGCGCGTCCGCGCCGCCGACCAGGGCGAGCTCCACATCGCCGCTGCGCAGGGCGTCGTACCCGTATCCGACGGCGTAGTTGCCCGCCGCGCAGGCGGTCGGGATGGTCACGGCCTCGACGTCCTCCAGAGCGAACTCGCGGACGATGCCGGAGGAGAGCCGGCCGGCCGGCACACGGCCGGCGATGACCGGGTCGTATCCTTCGGGGCCGGTCTCCAGGCCGGTCTCGACCAACTGGTCGAGGTCGCGGGACTCGCCGTCCGTGGTGCCCACGGACACCAGGGAACGGCGGGCCCGCACATCGTCCACGGTCAGACCCGCGTCCTCGATGGCCATGCGGGTGGCGGCGACGGAGAACTGGCTGGCCCGGCCGAGCTCGTCGGGGTCCAGCCGGTGGATCCAGCGCGCCGGGTCGAAGTCGGTGACCTCGCACCCGTTGGCGTAATCGAATCCGGTGGTGTCGAACGCGGTGATCGGCTTGACTCCGCCGCGCCCTTCGCGGAGTCCGGCGGTGAACCCCTCGATACCGATCCCGATGCTGGTGATGACGCCGAGACCGGTGACGACCACCCTGCGGGGCGCGACGCCGGTGCCTGGCAAATCTGTGTTCATCGAAGCTCACCCTCTGGCTGACTCATCGGGGCACCGGTCAGTTGCGGGAGGCCTCGTCGACCACGGTGTAGACGCCGGTGAGGTTGACCATGCGGCTCAGCTCGGCCTGGTCGATCGTGACGTGCTGGGTGCGCTCCAGGGCAGCGAGGATCTCGATGGCGCGCAGAGAGTCGGCGTCGTGATCCTCCTTGAACAGGCTGGTCTCGCTGACCTCGTCCTCGTCGATCTCGAGGATGTCGCAGACGATCTCCTTGATCTCCTGCTTACGAGCGGCATCCAGGCCTGCGGTCACTTTGGTCATGTCGACTCCCTGAGAGATCGGTGATGATCCGGAGTCGTGCGACTCCGGCCGTCTGTTCGGTGAGTCGATGTTGAAGCGGGGGGCTATGCCATCTCTATACGGACGGTTCCCGCAGCTCGGGGCCAGGCTCCTCGTTCTGTTCCCGGTCCTGCCCCGCGTCCTGTTCCTCGCCGAGCCAGCCGGACTCGACGGCGCGCATACCGGCCTGGAACCGGCTCTTCGCGCCGAGTCGCCCCATCAGATCCGCGGTGATCCGTCGTCCCGTACGGACCGAGACGCCCAGCTTGCGGGCGACGACTTCGTCGGTGAAGCCCTCACCGAGCAACCGCAGAACGGCAGTCTCCTGGCTGGTGAGCTCCTCCTCGTCCACGGGCTGGCGCACCCGCTTGCCGCCGGTGAGCGGCACGGCCTTCTCCCACACGTGATCGAAGAGTTCACAGAGGCTGGCGAGGATTCCCGCGCTGTGGAACACCATGGCGCCGGACGCGGAGGCGTCCGGGTCGACCGGGACGATGGCGTACTCCCGGTCAAAAATGATCAGTCGGCAGGGCAGCGAGGCCGCGGTCCGCACATGGTTGCCGGAACGCACCAGCCAGCGCGCGTAGTCCACGGATTCCGGGTCGTTGTAGATGCTGTCGAGATAGACGGTGTGCATCACGACACCGCGGTCCCCGAGTACCTCGCTCAGCGGCCGGCCGGCGGCCCGGCTCGATGCGGACTGGCCGCCTCCGGGGTGAAACGCCATCAGCGCGGACTTGCAGGAATGAGTGAGTTCTTCGATGCGGTCCCGGATTTCCTCGATACCGTCGAGGCGTTCGATCTCGCTGTGCCGCAAGTCCCGCTGCTGCCCCGAATATTCGTCCACGAGCCGGGCGACGTCGATACGTGCCTCAGCCAACTGTTTCTGCCGCTCCAGAATCTCGGCTTCCTGACGCAACAGCAGCGCCTGCAATCCGATATCCGGATGGACGGGTCTCAGACTTCCCGGAGCCTCCCAGGTGGGTCTGATCAGCGACAGTCGTACGCATTCGTCGAGGGCGGAACGGACTCGCTCGATGGGCCAGTGCAGGTACTCGACCAGGTCCTCGACCGAGGCTCCGGGGTGGGCCAGTACGGTGCGGTAGAGCGCTGCCGGGTACGTCCCCAATCCCAGCAGTTCCAGCATGCGTTACCCCCCAGTGCGTCCCGCGGCCGCCCCCCGGCAAGCCCGAGTGCGAGACTCGTCAACAATACCGCGCAGACAGCCGCAGCGTGGGGCGAGGATAGACAGCAGTAAGCCCGCCCCTCAAGGAGGGCGGGCTTACTGGTGAAAACCGGCTTGCCGAAATCGTGCATTCAGTCCCAGCTGGGGTCCTCCGGCAGGAGCATGCGGCTGTCCCAGCTCGGATCCTCCGCGCTCGCCGACAGCGTCGCCACAATGCCCCCCGACGCAGCTTGGGCAACCGTCGTGGCGGCCGTCCCGCCGAGCACGGCGGCGGCGGCGACCACGACGGCAATTCTCATGTGCATATTCCTTAGATTCATGAAGAAGCACCCCCCATTTAGCTTCTGCGGATTCATCCGAATTCGATCACTGAGTCGACACCCTTCGGTGGGCGCCTCCCGATGAATGAGATTCTTGTCGGGCTCCCACACCTCCCACCAGGGGAAATGTGTGTCAGGGTGCTGCGTTGGCAGTAGCCTGACACCGGTTCATTCGATTCGGCTCGTTCCGCTTAGGGACCGCCGTGAACGCCGTTTGTAGAAGAAGTAAAGGTGAGGGCCTGTTCCCTGAATGCTGATGTGCACCGTCAACTCTTCCGAGGAGCACCCGGCATGACCCTCGCCGCAGAGCCGTCCATCGGTCCGCCGCTGCCCCAGCTCGCCGAAAGGCCGGACCTTGCCACGCGCACCGCCGAATCGCGCAGCTGCCACGAGGAGGCACGGCGCGGCCCGGACGAGAAAGCCACCCAGCGCCAGCATGCCCGCGGCAAGCTGACCGCCCACGAGCGGATCGCCCTCCTCTTCGACGTGGGTTCATTCACCGAGGTGGAGCCGTTGCGGCGGCACCGGGCCACCGGCTTCGGCCTGGAGTTCAAACGCCCGTACACCGACGGCGTCGTCACCGGCTGGGGCACGGTGCACGGCCGTACGGTCTTCGTCTACGCCCATGACTTCCGCATCTTCGGCGGAGCACTCGGCGAGGCGCACGCGGAGAAGATCCATAAGGTGATGGACCTGGCCGAGTCGGCCGGCGCACCCCTGGTGGCGCTCTGCGACGGTGCCGGGGCCCGGATCCAGGAAGGCGTCACCGCGCTCGCCGGATACGGCGGTATCTTCCGCCGCAACGCCCGCTGCTCCGGGGTGATTCCGCAGATCAGCGTGATGCTCGGCCCCTGCGCCGGCGGCGCGGCCTACTCTCCCGCGCTCACCGACTTCGTCTTCATGGTGCGGGGCACCTCGCAGATGTTCATCACAGGACCCGATGTGGTGCAGGCCGTCACCGGCGAAAAGATCGACCACAACGGCCTCGGCGGCGCCGACATCCACGCCACTGCTACAGGAGTGGCAGCATTCGTCCACGATGACGAGGAGTCCTGCCTCGAGGAGGTACGCCACCTGCTGTCACTGCTGCCTTCCAACAACCGCGAACTCCCGCCCCACGAGAGCACCGACGACCCCGCAGACCGCCGCACCGAGGCCCTCCTCGACCTGGTACCGGCCGACCCCGCCCGGTCCTACGACGTCAAGGACGTGATCACCGAGATCACCGACGACGGCGACTACACCGAGGTGCACGCGCAATAGGCCGCCAATGTGGTGTGCGCGCTGGCCCGGCTGGACGGACAGGTGGTCGGCATCGTGGCCAACCAGCCGTCGTCCTACGCCGGCGTGCTCGACATCTCCGCGAGCGAGAAGGCCGCGCGCTTCGTGCAGACCTGCGACGCGTTCTCCATCCCGCTCGTCACGCTGGTCGACGTGCCGGGCTTCCTCCCGGGCCGCGACCAGGAGCACGGCGGCATCATCCGCCACGGTGCGAAGCTGCTGTACGCGTACTGCAACGCGACGGTGCCACGCATCCAGGTGATCCTGCGCAAGGCCTATGGCGGTGCGTACATCGTCCTGGACTCGCGCTCGATCGGCTCCGATCTCTCCTTCGCCTGGCCATCGAACGAGATCGCGGTGATGGGCGCGGAAGGCGCCGCAAACGTCGTCTTCCGCCGCGAGATCGCCGCGTCACCGGACCCCGAAACCACGCGCACCCGGCTCATCGAGGAGTACCGCTCCGAGCTGATGCACCCCTACTACGCGGCAGAGCGCGGGCTGGTTGACGACGTCATCGACCCGGCCGACACCCGCCGGATCCTCATCCGCTCACTCGCCATGCTGCGTGCCAAGCACGCGCCCCTGCCGGAGCGCAAGCACGGCAACCCGCCCGTATAGCCCGCCTGGAGGAGAGTTGAACGACATACCGCTGTTCACCGTGGAACGCGGCGCCCCGGATGCCACCGAACTTGCCGCACTCACCGCCGTCCTGCTCGCCCGCGCCCGCGCCCCGCACACACCCGCCACCGCACGCACCGGAACCGACCCGGGCCGACCCCCCTGGCCACACCCGGCGTTCCGCGCACCGGGCACATGGCGGTGACCAGCGACACCGCCCAGTCCACGCCGACGAGCATCCAGAAGTAGGATGAGGGGTAGGATAGGTAGCATGAGTGAGGCTACCGGCAAGTACTCGATCACGATGCCCCGAGACATCGCGGAAGCCGCCCGCGCTCGCGGCGGCCCTTCCGGCCTGTCCGCCTACGTCACCGCCGCCGTCGCCCGCCAGATCGAACGCGACAACCTCAACGAACTCATCACGGTCGCCGAGGCGGAACACGGCACCATCACCGATGAGGAGATCCAGGCTCTGCGCGATCAACTCCACCAGGCGCAGGCACAACAGGGCGGGGCGAACGCCGCGTGACCCGCGCCCCCGCCTCCACGCCGGGCGGCACCCTCGTCCTGGACAGCGAGGGGCTGGCCAAGGCCGTACTGCGCGACCGCACGGTCACCGCGTGGCTGGCCCTCGCCCGCGCCGACGACCTGCGGGTGATCACATCCGCAGCCACCCTCGTCGAGGTGGTCCACCCCCGGATCAACCGCCCGGCCCTGGAATGGACACTGTCCCGCCTCGTGGTCGAGCCGGTCACCGAGCCGATCGCCCGCCACGCCGGCACACTGCTCGCCGATGCCGGACTACACGGGCACAAGTACGCCATCGACGCCATGCTCAGCGCCGCCGCCCTCGCCGCACCTGGCCCCGTCACAATCCTCACCTCCGACCCGGAGGACATCGTCACACTGTGCGGCGCACGCGCCACCGTGATCAAGATCTGAGCAGCGAGCTGCCCCGCGCAACGGACAGCTTGGCGCCGGTCACTTCCGGGCGGGGAACTCCTTGCCGAGCGTGGGGACGGCAAGGCAGCTGGACCGGCGAATGGGCCGACACGGCCGCCCCCGCTTGAACGCACAGGTCAGGCCGGTTTTTGCGGTCCCGCCAGCGGCCTGCCGGCGTCACAGCCACTGAGCGGAGAGGCCCTACCCGGACTGCTGCGAGGCAGTACACCCACCTGCCGCGCGGCGGAGCCCAAGGTCGGACTGCGGCTCCCAAACCACGGGCAACCCAGCCCACCAGCCCGCCACTGGCGCTCTGGCAGTGCCCCACCGCCGGACCCACCGCACATGTCGAGAGCCGTGTGGCTTCTCGAGGGCTCGCCGCCGGAATCGAGGAGTCCGGCCGCACGCACGTCGGTACGGGTGTGACCATCGCGATCCCCGCTGCTCGGCGCGAGGCAGTCACGTAGGTGATGCGCAAGAGATGTAGACCCCTCCCACTTGTTGGCCTCTTGCTACCGGAAAGCGCTCCGCGCAGCGGACCCCCTTCGGTGGCGGAGATCCCACGTTGCCTAAGCCCCCGTGATGCGAGGCCGCGCGGTGTCACACACCGGAGTTGTGTCGCACTGTGCAGCCTGTTCTGAGCCGGGGCATTCCTGGATGCCCCGAAGAGCCCCGACTGGCGGGACGGGCGGATGTCAGATGGAGAAGGGCCTCTGGGCGAGGAAGCCCGCACTGGACTTGCCCGTCTGGAACAGGTTCGGGCTCTGGTAGAACGGCATCTGTTCCACCACTTGCCGGTGCAGGCTGGAGTACGTGCCCCGGAAGGCGCCGTTCTTCCAGGTCCGGAGCAGTGTCTCGGTGAACAGGCCGTTGGGGCCCGTGCCGTCGCTGGAGCTCTGGTTGTCCTGGCAACCGGAGAGCAGCAGCACATCGGCTTTGATCTCCTGCTGCTCCGCGGCTGGTACGGTGCGCTGGATCTCGTCGTAGAGCTCTTGGTCGCGCTGGTAATTCCGGAACTGCGCGTCCTGCGGCAGGGCCCTTACCCGGGCCCGGACCTGTGCCGGCTCGCTGGTGTCGAAGTTCCGCTCGAGCTCAGCGCCGTTGAGAAACAGGGACAGATCCCGCGCGACCGTGCCGCTGTGGCAGCTGTCAGAGAGCAGCACGATCCGCACATCTTCCGCGAACGTACCGAAGAGCGCGTACAGCTCGTCGTCGATCAGCTGACGGTCGTACAGCACCCAGGTCTCGTCCCGCCGGTCCGGCTCATCACCATTCTTGTCCGGCACCTGAGCACCGTGCCCGGCATAGGTGAGCAGCAGCTTGTCCCCTGAGGAGAGCTGCGAAGCCGCCTCCTTCAGCGCGGCCGTCACCTTCTCGCTCGTCGCGTCGTTCGTCAGCAGCGTGGCGACGACGTCGAAGTTGTTGGCCTTGGCGAGGTCCGTCATGGTGACGGCGTCGTTCTCGGGATTCTTCAGCTCGGCCTTGGTGCCGTACCTCTTCTCGTCGATCTCGTTGACACCGATGTGGATCGACAGTCCCTTGGTCATGAATTTCCTCCTGCTGTGCTGGGATGGTTGCTCTTGGGCTGTGATGACCGAGTACGTTCGAAGCTTGTGCCAGGACCGACCGCGACCCACACGCAGGCCGGACGCGTTCCGCGTCGCACCTACGCAGGACTCATGGTGGGCAGCAGGCAGAACGCCCACCGGACAAGATCTCCAACCCTGATCCTGTCCTGCCTGAGGCCAATCGAGCTTCCCCCATTCGTGGTACGGAGGAGTACGCCCGGCGCGTTCCGGGGGCGCACTTCGCGGCGGTGACGACGACGGAGTGCCATCCGCTGGCGCATGTGCGTGCCCGGAGCAGCCGTCCAGGGGGACGACCACTGTCGCCATGTGTGGCGGGTGTCCTCAGCGGCGAGGTCGACGTTCTGACACGGGCCAGTCGTCGACGCGGATCGCGCTGGGGCGGCCACAGCTGGAGGACCGGATGGTCTTGAACCGGATCGTGTGAAGTACGGGACCGGGGTCGCCAACGGGGACGCGGCGGGCGACATCGACTGGCTGGTGTCGGTCGATTCCAGCATCTCCGCGCCCACCAGCACGCGGCTGGCGCCTGAGAGGGCACCACAGCCCGGCCCTCGGCCGGTCCCGGGGCGAGCTGACCAGCAGATGGACTTGGCCTATGACGGGGCCAGCCGCCCGCTTGCGTTCGTCCTGACCGGCGGGAACACCAACGACTGCGGCCGGTCACCGCGGTGATGGAATCGCTACGCGTGCCCCGCCTCGGGCCGGGCCGGCTGCGGACCCAGCAGCATCGAGAAATAGGTCATCGGAGAGCCCGTTACGGGGAAACTCGTACGGCGGGTGTGCGCCGTGAGGCGCTTCGTTGTATCCCCTACGCAGTCGGGCGGAACTCGGAGGGAGGTTCTTGGGTCACCTGTACTCACCTGTCCGGGGCGGGGTGCCGCGAGACCCGCACGATATGGCCAAGGCTGGATTGCTTGAAGCCCAATCTCCAGCAGTGAAAGTGCGCACTCGTCGGAACGACACCTGAAACCGACGCCACGTCATGTCCGGTCATGAACCCGAGGACCGGACAACCTCCGTGACGTGGAGCATCGCCCAGCGAGGGCGGTCAAGGAGATGAGTGGGCGGCCTACGTCGTGCTCGATATTGGCCACCCCCTCGGCACGGTCCACGCTGTGCACCCATGAAAACAGGCCGACCTGCCCCGCCCGAAACCTGAAGAACAGAAGAAACAGCAGGTCAGACGCCCTTTGAGGCCGGTTCAAGGATCGCCACGCACTCCACGTGGTGCGTCATCGGGAACAGGTCGAACGCGCGCAGCGTGCGCGGCTTGTAGCCCGCGTCGCGGAAGTACGCCAGGTCCCGTGCCAGCGCCGCCGGGTCGCACGCGACGTATGCGATGCGGCGGGCGCCCAGGGACGCCAGGTGCTTCACCGTCTGCTTGCCCGCGCCCGCGCGCGGCGGGTCCAGGACGATCAGGTCGGTCTCGGTGATGCCCGTGCGCGGCAGCACCTGCTCGACCTTGCCCTGCTCGATGCGTACGTACTCCATGTCCTGGAGGTTGTGCCTGGCGTCCTCGACGGCGCGCTTCGAGGTCTCGATGCCGAGCACCGCGCCCTTGTCGCCGATGCGTTCGGCGATCGCACCCGCGAAGAGGCCCACGCCGCAGTACAGGTCGAGCGCGGACTCGCCCTTCCTCGGCATCAGGCCCTGCATGACCGCCTTGATCAGGAGGTCCGGGCCCTGCGGGTGGACCTGCCAGAAGCCGCCCATGCCGACGCGGTACGTACGCCCGTCCGCCCGCTCGCGCACGAAGGCGCGGCCGTGCACCCGGTGCACCCCGCCGTCCTTCTCCTCCACGCGCAGGACCGAGACCGGCTTGTCCAGTTCGACGAGGGGCAGGCGGCCGCCCGGCTGCGGGGTGAGGACGACCTGGCGGTCGCCGGAGCCGGTGGCCGAGATCGCCTCGACCGACGCCATCTGCGGCCACTCGCGCTTCTCGATGCCGAGCTCGCTCACGCCCGGTGCGGCGATCAGGCAGTGGTCGATGGGCTGCACTTCGTGCGAGCGGTGCTTGCGCAGTCCGGCGCGGCCGTCGGGGTCGATCGCGTACTGCACGCGCGTGCGCCACGCCGGCACCTCGCCCTGCGGCAGCTTGTCGCCGGGCGCCGGCATGACGGTGCCGTCCCAGCCCGCCTCCTCCGGCGTGAGGCCGGCGAGGCGCATGAGCTGCTCGGCGACCACCTCGCCCTTCAGGCGCCGCTGCGCGCCCGGCTTGGCGTGCTGCCAGTCGCAGCCGCCGCACATGCCGGGTCCGGCGTACGGGCACGGCGCCTCGATGCGGTCCTTCGACGCCTCTATGACCTCGACGGCGTCGGCGCGCAGGTAGCGCGAGGTCTCCCCGCCGTCCGTCACGCGGGCGCGGATCTTCTCGCCGGGCAGCGCATGCCGTACGAACAGCACCCGGCCCTCGTCGGTACGGGCGATGCAGTGGCCGCCGTGGGCGACGGGGCCGACCTCGACCTCGTACTCGGTACCGACCAGAGAGGTGTCGGCCGTTTCCTTGGATTCTGACTGCATGACGGGGTGACTCCAGGGATCTAAGGGGTACGGCCGGACTTCAGCCCTCCAGTCTACGTGGGTGTCGTCCGGCCGTTCACCACGTCAGAGCTTGCCGGTCGGCTCCTTCGGCCGGCGGTCGTCCACCGGACCGCGCCGCACCGCACCCGGCGGGTTCCACTCCTGGCGCTTCTTCGCCCGCTCCTTCGCGACCTCCGAGGACCGCAGCTGGTACGGCACCGAGGTCACCATCACCCCCGGCGTGAACAGTAGTCGGCCCTTGAGCCGCAGCGCGCTCTGGTTGTGCAGCAGGTGCTCGTACCAGTGCCCGACCACGTACTCCGGGATGTACACGCTGATCGCGTCCCGCGGGCTCTCCCGCCGCAGCCCCTTCACGTAATCGATGATCGGCCGCGTGATCTCGCGGTACGGCGAGTCCAGGATCTTCAGCGGCACATTGATGCCGCGCCGCTCCCACTCCTCCTTGAGCGCCTTCGTCTCCGCCGGGTCGACGCTGATGCTGAGCGCCTCCAGCTTGTCCGAGCGCGTCAGCTTCGCGAAGGCGAGCGCCCGCAGCGTCGGCTTGTGGACCTTGGACACCAGGACGATGGAGTGGACGCGCGACGGGCGCACGCTGTCGTCGGACGGGCCCTCGTCGGCGGCGATCTCCTCGGCGACGCGGTCGTAGTGCTTACGGATCGCGCTCATCGTCCCGTAGAAGATCACCATGCCGAGCAGCGCGACCCACGCGCCGTGCGTGAACTTCGTGGCCAGTACGACGACGAGCACCAGGCCCGTGAAGAAGGCACCGAAGGTGTTGATCGCGCGGGAGCGGATCATGCGGCCGCGCGTGGCCTTGTCCTTCTCCGTCCGCAGGTGGCGGTTCCAGTGCCGCACCATGCCGATCTGGCTGAGCGTGAAGGAGACGAAGACGCCGACGATGTAGAGCTGGATGAGCCGGGTCGAGTCGGCGCCGTAGATCCACACGAGCAGGATGGCCGCGCCCGCCAGCAGCACGATGCCGTTGGAGAAGGCGAGGCGGTCGCCTCGGGTGTGCAGCTGGCGCGGCAGGTAGCGGTCCTGCGCGAGGATCGAGCCGAGCAGCGGGAAGCCGTTGTACGCCGTGTTCGCGGCCAGGAACAGCACGAGCGCGGTGGCCGCCGCGAGCAGCACGAAGAAGAACGTACCGTCACCGAAGACGGCGGCCGCGACCTGCGAGATCACCGGGTCCTGTACGTAGTCGGGGCCGACGGCGGTGCCGTTGTGGAGCAGGTCGTGCTCAGGGTTCTCGGCCATCTTCACGTCGGTGGCCATGGCGAGACCGATGATGCCGCAGAACATCGTGACGGCCAGGCCGCCCATCAGGGCCAGCGTCGTCGCCGCGTTCTTGCTCTTCGGCTTGCGGAAGGCCGGCACACCGTTGCTGATCGCCTCGACACCCGTGAGCGCCGCACAGCCGGAGGAGAACGCCCGCAGCAGAAGGAAGACGAGGGCGAAGCCGGCCAGGCCCTGGTGCTCGGCCTTGATCTCGAAGTCGGAGGTCGGGGCGTGCATGGTCTCGCCCGCGACGATTCCGCGGTAGGCGCCCCAGGCGATCATGAGGAAGACGCCCGTGACGAAGACGTACGTCGGGATCGCGAAGAGCTTGCCCGACTCCTTCACGCCGCGCAGGTTCATGAGCGTCAGCAGCACGATGATGCCGATGGCGCACGACACCTTGTTCTCGACGACGAAGGGAATCGCCGAGCCCAGGTTCTCCACACCCGACGAGATCGACACGGCGACCGTGAGGACGTAGTCGACGAGCAGGGCGCTGGCGACGGTCAGGCCCGCCTTGGGACCGAGGTTGGTGTTGGCGACCTCGTAGTCGCCGCCTCCGCTCGGGTACGCGCGCACGTTCTGGCGGTACGAGGCCACCACGGTGAACATCAGCACCACGACAGCGACCGCGATCCACGGGCTGAAGTGGTACGCCGACACGCCCGCGATCGAGAGCACGAGGAGCACTTCTCCCGGTGCGTACGCCACGGACGAGAGCGGGTCGGAGGCGAAGACGGGAAGTGCGATGCGCTTGGGGAGAAGAGTCTCTCCCAGCCTGTCGCTGCGCAGCGCCCGGCCGATCAGGATCCGTTTGGGCACGTCGGTCAGTTTGGACACGCAGAGGATCGTAAGCGTTCGAAAAGGACACCGCCCACCCACCACCCCTCTTGGCTGCGGAAACTTCCCGGTCCGCCACAAGTCCGCCACGTGAACCACCCGCGAACCACCGCCCGTACCCCTGAATGAACCCGGAGATGCCCGAGGTGATCGATGGCGCGTTCGGCGTTGCCGCTACGGTGGACGAAGACAGGGGCGAGGCAGTACCGGGCACGGGTGCCCGCGCCTCCCCCGGTGAGCCGAGAAGGAAGATGTGAGCAGGGTGTTTGTGCGGGTCAGCGGGGCGACCAGGAGTGCGGGGTAACGGGACGATGCACGTCGTCATCATGGGCTGCGGGCGAGTGGGAGCCGCTCTCGCGCAGAACCTTGAGCAGCAGGGGCATACGGTCGCGGTGATCGACCAGGACCCCACGGCCTTCCGCCGCCTGGGGTCCGGTTTCGGTGGCCGCAGGGTCACCGGCGTCGGTTTCGACCAGGACACCCTCCGCGAGGCCGGCATCGAGGACGCCGGCGCGTTCGCGGCGGTGAGCAGCGGTGACAACTCGAACATCATCGCGGCCCGGGTGGCCCGCGAGATGTTCGCCATCGAGAACGTCGCGGCACGTATCTACGACCCGCGCCGCGCCGAGGTCTACCAGCGCCTGGGCATCCCCACCGTCGCCACGGTCCGCTGGACCGCCGACCAGATGATGCGCCGGCTGCTGCCGTCGGGGGCCGAGCCGCTGTGGCGCGACCCGAGCGGCGGTGTGCAGCTCGCCGAGGTGCACACCTCTCCCGCCTGGATCGGCCACAGGATCAGCCGGCTTCAGGAGGAGACGGGCGTACGCGTCGCCTTCCTCACCCGGCTGGGCGAGGCCGTACTGCCGACCTCCCAGACGGTGCTCCAGGAGGGCGACCTCGTCCACGTGATGATGCGTACGGACGAGATCGCGAAGGTCGAGGCGGCCTGCGCGCAGGGCCCTGAGGAAGGCGGTCACGCATGAGGGTCGCTATTGCCGGTGCGGGCGCGGTGGGACGTTCCATCGCGGGCGAACTGCTGGAGAACGGCCACGAGATCCTTCTCATCGACAAGGCGCCGACCGCCATCTCGGTGGAGCGCGTGCCGCTCGCCGAGTGGCTGCTGGCCGACGCCTGCGAGATCACCTCGCTCGACGAGGCGGCGCTCCAGCGCTGCAACGTGGTGATCGCGGCGACCGGTGACGACAAAGTCAACCTGGTCGTCTCGCTGCTCGCGAAGACGGAGTACGGCGTGCCGCGGGTCGTCGCCCGCGTCAACAACCCCAAGAACGAGTGGCTGTTCACTGAGGCCTGGGGCGTCGATGTCGCGGTCTCCACACCGCGTCTGATGTCGGCGCTGGTCGAGGAGGCGGTGAGCGTGGGCGATCTCGTACGGCTGCTCCGCTTCAGCCACGGCGACGCCAACCTCGTCGAGCTGACGCTGCCGCCGGAGTCGGCGCTGGCCGGCACGCAGGTCAGCGATGTGGCATGGCCCGAGGACACCTCGCTGGTCACCATCATCCGCGGTTCGCGCGTGCTCACTCCCGGCGCGGAGGAGACGCTGGAGGCGGGTGACGAGCTGCTGTTCGTGGCCGCTCAGGCGCGCGAGGAGCAGCTGGAGGACCTGCTGTCGGTCCGCAGGGAAGACGCGGCGAGCTGACGGCGGTACGTACTGGCTACGTAAGTGGGGCCCGGAACCGAGACGGCAAGACGGTTCCGGGCCCCACTCATGTGCGTACGGGAAATCAGGCCTCGCGCTGCGCCGAAGCGGCAGCGGCGGCGGCAGCGGCCGCCTTGCGCTCCTTCTCGGCCTTCTCCTGCGCCTCCATCTCCGCGAATACGTCGATGGGCGGCGGAGCCTTCGCCAGGAAGACCCACGTCAGATAGACAGCGAGCAGGAACGGCGGGATCTTCAGCGCTACCAGGACCCAGCCGAGCTGGGCGGTGTCGGCCCACCAGTACAGCGGGAAGAGGATCGCGCACTTGGCGAGCAGGATCAGGCCCCAGGCCCAGCTGGCCTTGGCGTACGCCTTCTTACGTCCTGGGTTCCGTGTCCGCCAGGAGAGGTTCTCCTTGAAGATCGGGCCGAGGATCAGGCCGATCAGCGGGACGCCCGCGAGCGTGGTCACGATGTACGCGAGGGCGAGACCCAGGGTGTAGATCATGCCCGGCAGATAGAAGTCCTTGGCGTTGCCGGTCATCATCGCGAAGACGACACCGAAGGCGACTCCGAAGACGCCGCTGAAGGCGTGCTTGACGGTGTCCCGGCGGATCAGCCGTACGGCGACGAGCAGCAAGGACACTGCGAGGGCGGCGATGGCCGAGACGTGCAGGTCCTTCTTGATCGTGAAGATGGTCACGAACAGCAGACCGGGCAGGACGGTCTCCACCACGCCCCTGAGGCCGCCGAAGGCCTCGAACAGGGCCGCCTCGGTGACGGCCTTCGTGTCCTGGGCGGCGCCGGCTTCGGGCCGTTCTTCGCCGCTGTCGTTGCTGTCGTGGTCCGTCGCGGTCGGCTTGTCGAGAGACGTCACCGGCTACTCCTGTCCGAGCGGTCGGAGCTCGTATTTGGGATTGAAAAGCACCCGGCGGCCGTGGCTCATGGAGATCCGGCCCGAGGCGATGAGCCTGCGGCCCGGTTCTATGCCCACAATGGAACGGCGGCCCAGCCACACCACGTCCAGGGGTGCGGTGCCGTCGAACAGCTCCGCCTCCAGGGCGGGCACACCGGCCCGCGGTCGCAGGGTGACCGTGCGCAACGTACCAGTCACCTTCACCACCTGGCGGTCGTCGCAGTCGCAGATGCGTGAGCACCCCGCGGCCTGCGCGTCCTCCTGCAGCTCCGCGTGGTGCAGGTCCTCCTGCGAGGTGGACAGCCGGTCGAGCATCCGGCGGAACCGGCCGGCAGGCTTCTCCGAACGTGGTACGGCACTCATACCCGAAGGGTACCGGGGAGCGGGCCCGCCTGGATCACCCCGGACCCGGCCACCGCCACGGCCGCCGCTACCGCTCGAAGCGGTAGCCCATTCCGGGTTCGGTGACGAAGTGCCTGGGGTGCGAGGGGTCCGCCTCCAGTTTGCGGCGCAGCTGCGCCATGTAGACCCGCAGGTAGTTCGTCTCGGTGCCGTACGAAGGGCCCCAGACCTCCTGGAGGAGCTGCTTCTGGCTGACCAGGCGGCCCGTGTTCCGTACGAGCACCTCCAGGAGGTGCCATTCGGTGGGCGTCAGCCGTACGTCCCTGCCCTCGCGGTGCACCTTCTTCGCGGCCAGGTCGACGGTGAAGTCGCCCCCCACGTCGACAAGCACGTCGTCCTCGGCGGCGCCGGCCGGCTCGGCCCTGCGGACCGCCGCGCGGAGCCTGGCCAGCAGCTCGTCCATGCCGAACGGCTTGGTGACGTAGTCGTCGGCCCCGGCGTCGAGCGCCTCGACCTTCTCGTCGGAGGTGTGGCGGGCGGACAGCACCAGGATCGGTACACGGGTCCAGCCGCGCAGCCCCTTGATCACCTCCACGCCGTCCATGTCGGGCAGGCCGAGGTCCAGGACGACCACGTCGGGGTGGCGGGCGGCGGCGAGCTGGAGCGCGGTCGCGCCGTCGGGGGCCGCGTCCACCTCGTACTTGCGCGCCTTCAGGTTGATCACGAGGGCGCGTACGATCTGCGGCTCGTCGTCGACCACGAGCACCCGGGTCATGGAGTGCCTGCCTTTCTACGGGACGTACGGAAGGAAATGGAGTCCGGGGTCATGAAGCGGTGACCCGGACGTCGGCAGGATCCGGGCGTACCGGCGGCGCATGACCGGGGACCGCCTTGAGGGTGAGAACCATCGTCATGCCGCCCCCGGGCGTGTCCTCGGCGGTCAAGGTGCCGCCCATGGATTCGGCGAAGCCGCGGGCGACGGCGAGGCCGAGGCCCACTCCGGCGCCGCGCGGGGCGTCGCCGTAGCGCTGGAACGGTTCGAATATCCGGTCCTTCTCGTCGTCCGGGACGCCGGGCCCGCGGTCCGCGACGCGCAGCTCGACGCGGTCGCCGAGCGCGCTGGCGGCGACCGAGACGGGGGTGTCGCCGGGGCTGTACTTGACGGCGTTCTCGACGATGTTGGCGACGGCGCGCTCAAGCAGCCCCCGGTCGACGGCCACCATCGGCAGGCTCTCGGGGATGTCGAGGCCGACACTTTCCGCGGGTACGCCGACGAGCGCCATCGGGACCACCTCGTCGAGGTCGGTCTCGCGGATGAGCGGGGTGACGGTGCCGGTCTGGAGCCGGGACATGTCGAGCAGGTTGCCGACGAGGTGGTCGAGGCGGTCGGCGCCGTCCTCGATGCCCGCGAGCAGCTCGGCCTCGTCGGCGTCCGACCAGGCCACGTCGTCGGAGCGCAGGGACGATACTGCGGCCTTGATGGCGGCCAGCGGCGTACGCAGGTCGTGGCTGACGGCGGCGAGCAGGGCGGTGCGGATGCGGTTGCCCTCGGCGAGCTTGCGCGCCCCCTCGGCCTCCCCCACCAGGCGCTGCCGGTCCAGTACGACGGCTGCCTGGGCGGCGAAGGCGCCGAGCACCCGGCGGTCCTCGGCGGGCAGCACGCGGCCGGACAGCGCGAGCGCCATGTGGTCGCCGACGGGCATGTCCACGTCGGCGTCCTCGGGGCGGCTGACCGGCCTGGGGCCGACACTGCCCGCGCAGGTCCACGGGTCGACGTCGCTCGCGCGCTCCAGCAGCGCCACCGACTCCATGGCGAAGGTCTCGCGGACCCGCTCCAGGAGGGCGTCCAGGGTCGTCTCGCCGCGCAGCACGCTGCCCGCGAGGAAGGAGAGGATCTCGGACTCGGCGCGCAGCCGGGCGGCCTGGTGGGTGCGGCGGGCCGCCAGGTCGACCACGGAGGCGACCGAAACGGCCACCGCGAAGAAGATCACGATGGCGACGAGGTTCTCGGGGTCGCTGACGGTGAGGGTGTGGGTGGGCGGCGTGAAGTAGTAGTTCAGCAGGAGCGAGCCGACGGCGACCGACGCGAGCGCGGGCAGCAGCCCGCCGAGCAGGGCCGCGACCACGGTGAGGAAGAGGAAGAGCAGGACGTCGTTGGCGAGGCCGGGACCGTTCTCCAGGCTGGTGAGCAGCAGCGAGAGCAGGACGGGCGCCGCGACACCGACCAGCCATCCGGAGACGATCCGGGCGCGGCTCAGACGGGCTCCGCGGGCTACCGGCAGGCCCCGCCCCTTCGCGACGTGGTCGTGCGTGACGATGTGTACGTCCAGGTCCGGCCCGGAGTCGCGGGCCACCGTGGCGCCGACGCCGGGCCCGAAGATGTACTGCCACGCCTTGCGGCGGCTGGAGCCGAGCACGATCTGGGTGGCGTTGACGCCGCGCGCGAACTCCAGCAGCGCGGAGGGCACGTCGTCGCCTATGACGTGGTGGAAGGTGCCGCCGAGGTCTTCGACGAGGGTGCGCTGTACGGCGAGTTCCTTGGGCGAGGCCGAGGTCAGGCCGTCACTGCGGGCGATGTAGACGGCGAGGATCTCGCTGCCGGAGCCCTTGGCCGCCATGCGCGAGGCGCGGCGGATGAGCGTACGGCCCTCGGGCCCGCCGGTGAGGCCCACGACGATGCGCTCGCGGGCCTGCCAGGTGGAGCGGATGTTGTGCTCACCGCGGTACTGCTGGAGGTATTCGTCGGCGCGGTCCGCGACCCACAGGAGCGCCAGCTCGCGCAGCGCGGTGAGGTTGCCCGGCCGGAAGTAGTGGGACAGGGCGGCGTCGAGCTTGTCCGGCTTGTAGATGTTGCCGTGGGCCATGCGGCGGCGCAGGGCCTGGGGCGACATGTCGACCAGCTCGATCTGGTCGGCGCGCCGTACGACCTCGTCCGGTACGGTCTCCCGCTGCCGTACGCCGGTTATCGACTCGACGACGTCGCCGAGGGACTCCAGGTGCTGGATGTTGACGGTCGAGATGACGTCGATGCCGGCCTGGAGCAGCTCTTCGACGTCCTGCCAGCGCTTGGCGTTGCGCGATCCGGGGACGTTGGTGTGGGCCAGTTCGTCGACCAGTGCGACGGCGGGCCGGCGTTCGAGGGCGGTGTCGACGTCCATCTCGGCGAAGACGGAGCCGCGGTATTCGATCTCGCGGCGCGGGACCTGCTCAAGTCCCCGCAGCATCACTTCGGTGCGCGGCCTGTCGTGGTGCTCGACGAACGCGACGACGCAGTCGGTGCCGCGTTCCACCCGCCGGTGGGCCTCGGAGAGCATGGCGTACGTCTTGCCTACACCGGGCGCCGCACCCAGGTATATCCGAAGCTTGCCGCGTCCCATGGCCCCATTGTCTGCGCCGCCTCCAGGCAAAACGGACGCGGGGGCCTACTTCACGGGCGTATTGACGCAACTCTGACGGCCCCGACCCTGACGGGCGAAAAGCCGGTGGGCCGCACTCCCGTCTCGGGGAGTACGGCCCACCGGCCACGTCGGTTCACGTCGGTTCGGGTCAGCGCACCTCAGTGGTCTCCGGTCCACGCTGCAGCTGTCCCATCCCGCCGGAGAAGCGCGAGCCTTCCTGCTCCTCCTGCTGGACGCCCTCGGGCACCATCTGCGCGTCGTCCGGCAGCTTCAGCACGATCGGGTCACGCGGCGCCATCGGCCCCTCGCCCCGTACGACCACGGTGTCCTTGAAGACGTGCTCCAGCACCCCCGCGGCCTCGGGCTGCACCGCGCCCTGACCGGAGATCACTCCGCGCAGGAACCAGCGCGGCCCGTCGACGCCGACGAAGCGCACCATCTGCACGCCACCCGTGCCGTCCGGCAGCTGTACGGGCACCTGGGCCCGCAGTTCCCAGCCCAGCGGGCCCTCGATCTCGTCGATGACGCCGCCCTGCTGGGTGATGCCCGACGCGATCTCCTCGCGGACCTCGCCCCAGATGCCTTCCTTCTTGGGCGCCGCGAAGGCCTGGAGCTGTACGGCGCTGTCGCGCAGTACGACGGTCGCCGCGACGATCGCGTCGCCCGCCACCTCGACCCGCAGTTCCATGCCCTCGACCCCGGGCACGAACATTCCGCCCAGGTCGACCCGGCCCTCGCCGGGCTCCATCACCTCGGACACGTCCCACGGACCGTCCGGGCGGGGTGCCGGCGGCAGGTTCACCCTGCGCAGCGACCCGTCGCCGTCGGCGGCCTCGTCAGGTTCGACGTCGTCGACGACCTGCTCGGCCTCGCCCGCCACTACTTCGTCGGCGGATTCGCTCTTCTTGCGACGTCCGAACACGTCACTGTCCTTCCCGGTCGGATACGACCGATGCGTATCGATTCCCACCCGCCCGGCCGTCCACGGCGGCATGACCGCCGGTGGAACCGAAGCCCCCCTCGGCCCGCGCCGAGCCGGGAAGCTCCGCGACCTCGTGGAAGCGCACCTTCTCGACCTGTTGGACGACCAGTTGGGCAATCCGGTCGAAGCGCTCGAACCGCACGCTTTCGCGCGGGTCGAGATTGACCACGATCACCTTGATTTCCCCACGGTACCCGGCATCCACCGTCCCGGGGGCATTCACGAGGGCGACTCCGCAGCGGGCGGCGAGACCGGATCGCGGGTGCACGAAGGCCGCGTACCCGTCCGGCAGTGCGACAGACACCCCGGTCGGGAGGACCGCGCGCTCACCCGGAGCGAGTTCGGCGGCCTCCGTGGTCACCAGGTCGACTCCCGCGTCGCCCGGATGTCCGTACGAGGGGATGGGGACGCCGGGGTCGGTCCGGCGGATCAGCACGTCGACAGGGTTACGGGTCACGGGTTCACCTCGAAGGCGCGAGTACGCCTGACCTGGTCGGGGTCGGCCATCGCCGCCCGGATCTCCTCCGGGCGTCCGTTCTCGATGAAATGGTCGACCTTGACTTCGATGAAGAGGGCGTCGGCGCGGACGGCCACGGGCCCGTCGGGCCCGCCGATCCGGCCGGTCGCCGTGGAGTAGATCTTGCGGCCGTGCACCGCGGTCACCTCGGCGTCGAGGTGCAGCACGGTGTCCACCGGCACGGGACGTACGAAATCGGTCTCCAGCCGGCCGGTCACCGCGATGACCCGCAGCAGCCAGTTCAGCGAGCCGAGCGTCTCGTCGAGTGCCGTGGCCAGTACGCCGCCGTGCGCGAGGCCGGGGGCGCCCTGGTGGGCGGGCTTGACCGTGAACTCGGCCGAGACGCGGACGCCTTCACCGGCGCGTGCCTGGAGGTGCAGCCCGTGGGGCTGGCCGCCGCCGCAGCCGAAGCAGTGCTCGTAGTGCGCGCCGAGCAGCTCTCCGGGCGGGGGTGCGCCGGGGTGCCTGACCGGGGCTATGGCGTCGGCCGGGGGCTTGAGGGCCGCGGACCCGGGGGCCGTCTCCCGGGAGTTCTCAGTACTCACAGGCGCAGACCTTACCCGCGCGGGTACGCGCAGGTCGCGCCGTGCCAAGCTTGGTTTCATGCAGCCTTCCGCCCCGCAGTACGCAGAACGTCTGACCGTCCCCCGCTCCTGGTGGATCATCGCCGGGCTTCTCGGTGTCGCGGGCGGGCTGATGCTGCTGCCCCTGGGCGTCCTGCCGATGCTGGGCGGACTGATCTGCGCCGGCGCGCTCGCCGCGGCCGCGGTGAGTTCGTACGGCTCCCAGCGGATCCGGGTGGTCGGGGACGCGCTGATCGCCGGCGACGCCCGTATCCCGGTCTCCGCGCTCGGCGAGGCCGAGGTGCTGGACGCCGAAGAGGCCCGCGCCTGGCGGTCGTACAAGGCCGATACGCGCGCCCACATGCTGCTGCGCAGCTACATTCCGGGGGCGCTGCGCGTGGAGGTCACCGACCCGGACGACCCGACGCCGTACCTCTACCTCTCGACGCGCGATCCCGAGGGGCTGGCCGCGGCTCTCGCGGCCGTACGGGCGCGCTAGCTCCCCAGCTCCTTGCGGCCGGGCTTCGGCTCGGCCTGCGGCTCCTCGGGTCTTTCCGGTTTCTCAAGGGGAGGCAGCTCGGACAGCGCGTCCCAGGGGATCTGGTGGCTGCGCAGGTCCTTGCGGACCCGCTCGGCGAGCGCTCTGGTGTCGCGCCGGTTCATCGCGGCGCCGACGACGGCGCCGACCATGAACGGCATGAGGTTCGGCAGATTGCGGACCATGCGTTTCATGATCTGCTGCCGCAGCTGGCGCTTCATCTGAGTGCCGAGCGCCGTGTTGTACGTGCCCGGTTTCGTCACGTCGATGCCCCGCTCCTGGGTCCAGGACGTGAGGTAGGCCGTGCTGCGCTGGGCCGACCCGCCGGGCGGCCGCAGTCCGTAGACCTCGTGCAGCTCCGCGATGAGCTTCAGCTCGATCGCGGCGACGCCGATGATCTCGGCAGCCAGCTCGGCCGGCATGGCGGGGGGTACGGGCAGCATGGCCGCCGCGCCGATGCCCGCCCCCACGGTGGAGGTGCCGTTGGCCGCACCCGCCACCAGTTTGTCGGCGATCTGCTCCGGGCCGAGGCCCGGGAACTGCTTGCGCAGGGTCGGCAGGTCACGTACGGGAACGCGCGGCGCGGTCTCGATGACCCGGTCGGCGAGATAGCCGATGCCGGCCTTCGCGCTCTCGCCGCCCTTCCGTACGCCCTGCCTGACAGCCGCCAGACGCCGGGCCCGTGCCGGGGGCCCTTCCGCCGTTTCGAGCGAGGCCGGCAGGCCCCGCTCGTCGTCACGTGCGCCGACGGCCGCGCTCACGCCGTGCGGCGCCTCCGGGGAGTCCTTCCGCCGGAAGCGCTTCCTCCTGGACGGTGTCGCGCCTGCCACGGCCGGCCCGACCTAGTCGCAGTCGCGGCAGATCGGCTGACCGTTCTTCTCCCTGGCCAGCTGGCTGCGGTGGTGCACGAGGAAGCAGCTCATGCAGGTGAACTCGTCGGCCTGCTTGGGCAGGACACGTACGGCGAGCTCTTCGTTGGAGAGGTCGGCGCCGGGCAGTTCAAGCCCTTCCGCCGCCTCGAATTCATCCACGTCAACGGCCGATGCGGTCTTGTCGCTCCGACGCGCCTTGAGCTCTTCAAGGCTGTCCGAATCGACGTCGTCATCGGTCTTGCGTGGGGTGTCGTAATCCGTTGCCACTGTCGCTCTCCCCCTCTGGGTAGTTGCGGTGTCTCAGCGCACGTAACGCGTGAGAGGCCGGACTTGTGCCCGACCTGAGGCGGAGATTTTGCCTCACATCAAGGTCTGTTACTCAATCGACACCCAACCGATCCCCTCTGGGGTGATCGGTTTGGATGGCGATCGGGACCGTACACGGTCCGAATGTCGCACTTCACGAGCGCCACCTCGTGTACTTCCCGTCATCTCACCCCCAGGAAACCCGGACTTTTCCCGGTTTTCCGGGGAAGTTCGCGATCACGGAGAGTGGATGGAGGAAAATTCGAGCCTGTGATCGATCACACACAGACCGGTCAGCGCCGGGTCCCGAAAATTCCGCTTAAAGCGAACAGCCGCGTGGCTGCGCGAAACGTCTCAGATCGGGAGCGTCACACGCATCACGAGGCCACCGCCCTCGCGGGGCTCCGCGATGATACGGCCTCCGTGGGCCCGCGCGACGCTGCGCGCGATGGAGAGGCCGAGACCGACGCCCTTGTCGCTGCCGGTTCGCTCCGTACGCAGGCGCCTGAACGGCTCGAAGAGGTTGTCGATCTCGTACGCGGGAACCACTGGACCCGTGTTCGAAACCACCAGGAGGGCCTGGCCGTGCTGAATCTCGGTGGTGACCTCGACCCAGCCGTCTTCGGGGATGTTGTAGCGCACGGCGTTCTGCACCAGGTTAAGGGCGATCCGCTCCAGCAGTACGCCACTGCCCTGCACGACGGCGGGAGCGCGCTCGCCACGGATCTCCACGCCCTTCGCCGCCGCCTCGCCGTGCGCCTGGTCGATGGCGCGGGAGGCGACCTCGGCCAGGTCCACCGGCTTGCGCTCGACGATCTGGTTCTCGCTGCGGGCGAGCAGCAGCAGGCCCTCCACCAGCTGTTCGCTGCGCTCGTTGGTGGCCAGCAGCGTCTTGCCGAGCTGCTGAAGCTCCGGGGGCGCCTCGGGGTCCGAAAGATGCACCTCCAGCAGCGTCCTGTTGATCGCCAGCGGTGTGCGCAGCTCGTGCGACGCGTTGCCCACGAACCGCTGCTGGGCGGTGAACGCCCGCTCCAGGCGGTCGAGCATCTCGTCGAAGGTGTCGGCAAGCTCCTTGAGCTCGTCGTCAGGGCCGTCCAGCTCGATCCGCCGGGTCAGGTCCGTGCCGGCCACCCTGCGGGCCGTACGCGTGATCCTGCCGAGCGGCGAAAGGACGCGTCCCGCCATCGCGTATCCGAAGGCGAAGGCGATGACGCTGAGCCCGAGCAGGGCGAGCAGCGAACGGCTGAGCAGCTCGTCGAGCGCCTGCTGGCGCTGGTGGTTGACGCAGTCGTTCATGGCCGCGTTGAACTGGTCCGGCGTGGCCTCGTCGGGCAGGTCGCAGACCGTGCTCTTGACCTGACCGCTCACGATCTTGAACGGCAGTTCACTGCCCACCGCCAGAGCCTGGGCGGCGAGCAGGTAGATGATCGAGAGCAGCAGAATGCCCGCGATCAGGAACATGCCGCCGTACAGCAGCGTGAGCCGTATCCGGATGGTCGGGCGCAACCAGGGGAACGACGGTTCCTGCTCCCTCGGGTCCCAGGTCGGTTTCGGTGGCGCCAGGGGCGGTGCCGGGGTGGATGCCATCGCGCGTCAGATCCGGTAGCCGGAGCCGGGCACCGTGACGATGACCGGCGGCTCACCGAGCTTGCGGCGCAGCGTCATGACCGTGACGCGCACCACATTCGTGAACGGGTCGGTGTTCTCGTCCCAGGCCTTTTCGAGCAGCTGCTCGGCGGACACGACGGCACCCTCGCTGCGCATCAGCACCTCAAGCACCGCGAACTCCTTCGGCGCCAGCTGGATCTCCTGGCCGTCGCGGAAGACCTCGCGACGGTTCGGGTCGAGCTTGATGCCGGAGCGCTCCAGCACGGGCGGCAGAGCAACGGTCGTACGCCGTCCGAGGGCGCGTACGCGTGCGGTCAGCTCGCTGAAGGCGAACGGCTTGGGCAGATAGTCGTCGGCGCCGATCTCCAGCCCCTCCACGCGGTCGCTGACGTCACCGGAAGCGGTGAGCATCAGGACACGGGTGGGCATGCCGAGCTCGACGATCTTCCGGCAGACGTCGTCACCGTGGACGAGGGGGAGGTCACGGTCGAGCACGACGACGTCGTAGTCGTTGACCCCGATACGTTCCAGGGCTGCCGCGCCGTCATACACGACGTCGACGGCCATGGCCTCCCGGCGCAGTCCGGTGGCCACCGCATCGGCGAGCAGCTGCTCGTCCTCGACGACGAGTACGCGCACGTCGCAGTCCTTCCGTTGATTTGCCCAGGCGGGCAGGTGTCTCCCGTTGGCTGTGTGCAGCCATCCTGCCCCTTTCGGCCATAAACCGGCGGTAAGGCGATACACCGCGAAGGGGCCGGAGGGCTGACATGGGTGGGGATTTCTATGATTCCTGGGCGAGTTGAGGTTTTCCTGAGGCGGGGGGTGGGGAGGACGACTTCACACCCCGCGATCACGCCCTGTATTCGGCACGCCACGTGATCGAACCACCCACCCCCGGCACACCCCCGTGCCACCGACCCATGACGAGGGGGCGCAACCCATGGACGCTTTCACCGCAGGCCTGCTGCAGCGCATAAAGGCCACGGAATCCGACCTCACGATGGCTCGAGAAACGGGCGACGACTTCCTGGCGGAGGTGGAGCAGGCGGAGCTGGACGACCTGCACCGCCTCGCCGCGGAACACGGCGTAAAGGTAACCGCCCCGAGCGCGTGACCCCCTGCCGGTCGACCGTACGGAGTGCGAGCAGGGCCCCGGCGCCGGGGAAGGCGCCGGGGCCTCTGCGCGTCCCCCGGGGCTCCGCCCCGGACCCCGGTCCTCAATCGCCGGACGGGCTTGATTTTGCTAGTCGTGCCAAGCCCCGAAGTCCTCCAGCAGTGCCTGCAACGGCTCGAACACGGCCGGCGACGCCGCAATGGCCAGCTCACCGGACGGACGCTCACCGGGCCGCCCACCCGTCAACGCCCCCGCTTCCCGCGCGATCAGGTCCCCCGCGGCCAGATCCCAGGGCCTGAGCCCCCGCTCGTAATACCCGTCCAGCCGCCCCGCAGCCACATCGCACAGGTCGATCGCCGCCGACCCGCCCCGCCGGATGTCCCGCAGCCTCGGAATCAGCCGCTGCACGACATCCGCCTGATGGCTGCGCACCGTCGCGACGTAGTTGAAGCCGGTGGAGACCAGTGCCTGGTCGAGCGGCGGCGAAGGCCGCACCCGCAGCGCGGCGCCATTGCAGTACGCCCCACCACCCCGCACGGCACGGAACGTCTCACTCCGCATGGGCGCCTCCACCACCCCCGCCAACGTCTCGCCGTCACGACGCTCGGCCGCGATGGACACCGCCCAAGTCGGCAGCCCGTACAGATAGTTGACCGTGCCGTCGAGCGGGTCGATCACCCACCGCACCCCACTCGTGCCCTCGCTGCTCGCACCCTCCTCGCCCAGGACGCCGTCATCGGGCCGGTGTTCGGCGAGGAAGCCGGTGATCAGCTTCTCGGCGGCGATGTCCATCTCGGTCACGACATCGATGGGGCTCGACTTGGTCGCGGCCACCCCGAGATCGGCCGGCCGCCCGTCCCGCAGCAGCGCACCGGCCCGCCGTGCGGCCTCCAGGGCGAGTTCGAGCAGCTCGGACAAGAGGGGATCAGTCACGGCTCTCCTAGCTGGCGAAAGGGCGAAGGTCAGGCGTACGGACTGTCGGCACCCGCCGCCGCGGGCCTGGGGGCCCGGGCCGGGCAGCACCCGACCGGGCAGAGGTCGTGGCTGGGGCCCAGCGCCCCCAGAGCGCACCGCTCCACCGGCAGCCCCCGCTCGGCGGCCGCCCGCTCCAGCAGCAGCTCCCGCACGGCGGCGGCGAAGCGCGGATCGGCGCCGACGGTCGCGGACCGGCGCACCGGCAGGCCGAGTTCGGCGGCCTTGGCGGTGGCCTCGGTGTCGAGGTCGTACAGCACCTCCATGTGGTCCGAGACGAACCCGATCGGAACCATCACCACCGCGGGCACACCCGCGCCGTGCCGCTCCTCCAGGTGGTCGCAGATGTCCGGCTCCAGCCACGGAATGTGCGGCGCCCCGCTGCGCGACTGGTAGACGAGCCGCCAGGGGTGCGCCACCCCGGTCTCCTCGCGCACGGCCTCGGCGATCACCCGTGCGACGTCCAGATGCTCGGCGACGTACGCGCCGCCGTCACCGTGCGCCTCCACGGGCCCGGACGTGTCCGCCGCCGCCGTGGGGATGGAATGCGTCGTGAAGGCGAGGTGCGCCCCCGCCCGGACGCCCTCGTCCAGCTCCGCCAGGGACCTGACGACCCCGTCGACCATCGGACGCAGGAAACCCGGGTGGTTGAAGTAGTGCCGCAGCTTGTCGACGCGCGGCGGTTCGATCCCCTCCGCCTCCAGTGTCGCGAGCGCCTCGGCGAGGTTCTCCCGGTACTGGCGGCAGCCGGAGTAGGAGGCGTACGCGCTCGTGGTGAGCACGGCGATCCGGCGGCGGCCGTCCGCGGCCATCTCGCGCAGGGTGTCCACGAGGTACGGCGCCCAGTTGCGGTTGCCCCAGTAGACCGGCAGGCCGTCCAGACCGTGCTCGGCGAAGTCCTTGCGCAGGGCGTCGATGAGCGCGCGGTTCTGCTCGTTGATCGGGCTGACTCCGCCGAACAGGAAGTAGTGCTGCCCCACCTCCTTGAGCCGCTCCTTGGGGATGCCGCGGCCACGGGTGACGTTCTCCAGGAACGGGACCACGTCGTCCGGGCCTTCGGGACCGCCGAAGGAGAGAAGCAGCAGGGCGTCATAAGGGGCGGGATCGCGCTGATCGGGCATGGGAACGATCCTGCCACTCGCGCGCGGCGGCGGTAAAACGCCGTGCGGCACGCCGCAGGGCAGCCGTAAGATGCAGGTCCCATCTGTACGCCTTACCGGAGCGCCAGCTTGCCCAGCCCGTACCGCGCGATCTTCGCCGCCCCAGGCACCAAGGCGTTCTCCGTCGCCGGCTTCTTCGGCCGGATACCGATTTCCATGATGGGCATCGGCATCGTCACCATGATTTCCGAGCTCACCGGCCGGTACGGGCTCGCGGGCGCCCTCTCCGCCACCCTCGCCATGGCGGCCGCCGTGATGGGTCCGCAGATATCGCGGTACGTCGACCGGTACGGGCAGCGCCGCGTCCTGCGCCCCGCCACCCTGGTCGCGGTCGCGGCCGTCGCGGGGCTGCTGATCTGCGCCCAGCAGGACGCGCCCGACTGGACGCTGTTCGTTTTCGCGGCGGGCGCCGGCTGCGTACCGAGCGTCGGCTCGATGGTCAGGGCCCGCTGGGCGGAGATCTACCGGGGCTCCCCGCGCGAGCTGCACACGGCGTACTCCTGGGAGTCGATCGCCGACGAGGTCTGCTTCATCTTCGGACCGATCATCGCCATCGGGCTGTCGACCGCGTGGTTCCCCGAGGCCGGTCCGCTGCTCGCCGCCGTCTTCCTGGCCGTCGGCGTCTTCTGGCTGACCGCGCAGCGCGCCACCGAGCCCGTCGCGCACCCGCGCGACGAGCACACCGGCGGCTCGGCGCTGCGCTCCCCCGGGCTCCAGGTGCTGGTGGCCACCTTCGTGGCGGTCGGCGCGATCTTCGGGTCGATCGACGTGGTGACGGTGGCGTTCGCGGAGGAGCAGGGCCACAAGGCGGCGGCCAGCCTCGTCCTCGCCGTGTACGCGCTCGGTTCCTGCCTCGCGGGAGCGGTCTTCGGGCTGCTGCATCTCAAGGGCCGGGCGTCCACCAGGTGGCTGGTGGGCGTCTGCGCGATGGCCGTGAGTATGATCCCCCTCCAACTGGCCGGGAACCTGCCGTTGCTGGCCGTGGCGCTCTTTGTCGCGGGCCTTTCCATCGCACCGACGATGGTGACCACCATGGCTCTCGTCGAGCAGCACGTACCGCGCACCAAACTGACCGAGGGCATGACCTGGACAGGAACCGGGCTCGCCGTCGGAGTCGCTCTCGGTTCCTCGGCCGCAGGCTGGGTGATCGACGCGGCGGGGGCGGACGCGGGGTACGCGGTGCCCGTCGCGGCGGGAGCGCTCGCGGCCCTGGTGGCGTTCCTGGGGTACCGCCGGCTTCGGACGCCGGCGCCGACACGGGGAGGGCACGGCAGAGATGGCGAGCACATCAAGGGCGGCGTCCAGGACGGCGAGCACGTGGCGTAACTGGGCGGGGAACGTCACCGCCCGTCCGGCGCGCGAAGTGACGCCCGCTTCGGCCGAGGAGCTCGCGGAGGCCGTACGCAGGGCCGCGCAGGACGGCCTGAGGGTGAAGCCGGTCGGTACGGGCCACTCGTTCACGGCGGCCGCCGCGACGGACGGTGTGCTGATCCGCCCCGACCTGCTGACCGGCATCCGCGACATCGACCGCGCGGCCGGGACGGTGACCGTGGAGGCCGGCACTCCGCTCAAGCGCCTGAACGTGGCCCTGGCTCGGGAGGGCCTGTCGCTCACCAACATGGGCGACATCATGGAGCAGACGGTGGCCGGTGCGACGAGCACCGGTACGCACGGCACGGGCCGCGACTCGGCTTCGACGGCCGCGCAGATCCGTGCCATGGAACTGGTCCTGGCGGACGGGTCGCTGCTGACCTGTTCCGAGGAGGAGAATGCCGGCGTCTTCGCGGCCGCCCGGATCGGTCTGGGCGCCCTGGGCGTCGCCACCGCGATCACCCTTGCTGTGGAGCCCGTCTTCTTGCTGACGGCCCGCGAAGAGCCGATGACCTTCGACCGGGTCACCGCCGACTTCGACGCACTGCACGCCGAGAACGAGCACTTCGAGTTCTACTGGTTTCCGCACACCGACAACTGCAACACCAAGCGCAACAACCGCAGCGCGGGCCCCGCGGCGCCACCCGGCCGGATCAGCGGCTGGGTCGAGGACGAACTCCTCTCCAACGGGCTCTTCCAGGTGGCCTGTTCGGTCGGCCGGGCCATCCCCGCAGCCGTGCCCGCAATCGCCAAGCTCTCCAGCCGCGCGCTGTCCGCTCGTACTTACACGGACATTCCCTACAAGGTCTTCACAAGCCCGCGCCGGGTGCGCTTCATGGAGATGGAGTACGCCGTTCCGCGCGAGGCGGCGGTGACGGCGCTGCGCGAGGTGAAGGCGATGGTCGAACGCTCGCCGCTGCGCGTCAGCTTCCCGGTCGAGGTGCGCACGGCCCCGGCGGACGACATCACGCTGTCCACGGCATACGGCAGGGACACGGCGTACATCGCGGTGCACCTCAGCCGGGGCACCCCGTACAAGGCGTACTTCACCGCGGTGGAGCGGATCATGATCGCGCACGGCGGCCGTCCGCACTGGGGGAAGGTGCACACGCGGGGTTCCGAGTACCTGGCCGGGGCCTACCCACGCTTCGCGGAGTTCACGGCGCTGCGCGACCGGCTGGACCCGCAGCGGCTCTTCGCCAACGACTACCTGCGCCGAGTCCTGGGCGACTAGGCCCATCTCGCCTGCCTCACCCATCTGGCCCATTTGTTCAACCTCACAACATGAAGGGACATTTGGGGGAAGTAGACAGTTCCGTTTCGGGCGATTCTGTGAAGCAGGCCACCACAGAGGGCACTCGGCGGCAAACCGGCGGGCTCAACTCCCGTACCCCATGAGAACTTCGGTGGCGCGCCGGTCCACCCCCATGGCCCGAATGGAGTACTGTGGCGAGCCCTGGGTCCGGCCTTCATCGCGGACGCCCGCCGCTGATAGTGACGAGGTGGTCACTATGAGTGGCGAAATGGTAACCGTGCCATAACGGCAATCCCGGGTTGATGCCCGACACGCCGGGCAACTGGGCAAGGTTGTGGCAGGCTGCACCCGGGCAGGCCACACTCGACTAGCGGAAGCAGCGACGCACGTGACGTCGGCAGGCACCACCCGGGAGGTTCCCATGCCCGAACTGCGTGTCGTGGCCGTCTCGAATGACGGCACACGACTGGTGCTGAAGGCTGCTGACAGCACGGAGTACACGCTTCCGATCGATGAGCGGCTGCGTGCCGCGGTGCGCAACGACCGCGCACGTCTCGGCCAGATCGAGATCGAGGTGGAGAGCCACCTCCGTCCTCGCGACATCCAGGCGCGTATACGCGCCGGTGCCTCTGCTGAAGAGGTCGCGCAGCACGCCGGCATCCCGGTGGACAGGGTCCGCCGGTTCGAAGGACCCGTACTCGCCGAGCGCGCCTTCATGGCCGAGCGCGCCAGGAAGACGCCCGTACGCCGCCCCGGTGAGAACACCGGGACCGGACCCCAGCTCGGTGAGGCGGTGCAGGAGCGGCTGCTGCTGCGCGGCGCCGACAAGGAAACGGTCCTGTGGGACTCCTGGCGGCGCGACGACGGTACGTGGGAAGTGCTGCTGGTCTACCGCGTCGCGGGCGAGCCCCACTCCGCGAGCTGGACGTACGACCCGCCCCGGCGGCTCGTACAGGCCGTGGACGACGAGGCGCGCGCGCTGATCGGCGAGACCGACGACACGGCGATGGCGGCAGCGCCCGAGCCGAGCTTCCCGTTCGTACCGCGGATCGCCAGGCTGCCCCGCGACCGGCCACTGGACCGTGCGCTCGACCGGCAGATGGACCGGCAACTGGAGCGGCCCACCGCGCCCGTGCCCGATCCTGAGGAGGAGCGGGATTCGCTGACCAGCCTGCTGGAGGCGGTACCGAGCTTCCGCGGCGACATGGTGGTGCCCGAACGTCCCGCGCCGCCGCCGGAGCCGCCGACGACCGAACCCGACGCCGCGCAGGAACCGGAGGCCGAGGAGCCCGCGGCGTCCGCCGCCTCCGGAGCCGGTTCGGCGTACGCCGACGTGCTCATGCCGCGCGCTGTCGCCGGCCACCGCGAACGGCTCACCGGCACGACGGACCGCCAGGCCGAGGCCGACGGGGTCCGCCCCGGGCGGCGGGCGGCCGTACCGAGCTGGGACGAGATCGTCTTCGGTACGCGCCGCAAGAAGCAGGACTAGAGGCTTTGAGCGGAGGGGCCCGTACGGATCGCGTACGGGCCCCTCGGCATGCGGAGTTACATCCCGGGTTACGGCCTGAGTTACGGCCCGCCGGGTTACCGGGGGTCGGCTCCGGTCGCCACGGGGCGGGACTCGTCGGCCGACCATTCGGACCACGACCCCACGTACAGCGCCGCCGGGATGCCCGCGACCTCCAGCGCCAGCACCTGCTGGGCCGCGGAGACACCCGAGCCGCAGTAGACGCCGACCGCCGGGGCTTCTTCGGCGCCCAGCGACTTGAAGCGGGCGGCCAGCTCCGGCGCGGGGAGCAGGCGGCCGTCGGGACCGACGTTCTCCGTGGTGGGGGCGGAGACCGCGCCCGGGATGTGGCCGGCGACCCGGTCGATCGGCTCGACCTCGCCCCGGTACCGCTCCCCCGCCCGCGCGTCGAGCAGCAGCCCGGCGCGGGCCAGCTCGGCGGCGCCGTCGGCGTCAAGAAGCGGTACGGCGCCGGGAACTGGCTGGAAATCGCCGGTGGCCGGGACCGGGACCTCGGACTCGACCGGGCCCTCCCACACCGCGAGACCGCCGTCCAGGACCCTTACGCCGGGGTGGCCCGTCCAGCGCAGCATCCACCAGGCGCGCGCCGCTGCCCAGCCCTGCCCGCCGTCGTACACGACGACAGGGGTGTCGTGACGGACGCCCGCGCGGCGCATGACGGCGCCGAAGGCCTCGACGTCGGGGAGCGGGTGGCGGCCGCCGGAGCCGGGCGGACCGGCGAGTTCCGCTTCGAGGTCGACAAAGACCGCTCCGGGGATGTGACCGGCCTCGTACGCGGCGCGGCCGTGCGGTCCGCCCAACTGGTAGCGGACGTCCAGGAGGACCGGCGGCCGGTCTCCCATGAGCTCGCCCGCGAGTTCGGCTGCGGTGATGATGGCATTCATAAGTGCCATCCTCGCGCAGCCTCCAGTACGACCGGCACCGTACGGCCATGGCGCCGAAACGAGTGGGGAAATGCCAAATCGGGCATTCTCCCACGGGAACTCACAGAAAGCGGCGCGGCCGGGACGCGCGGCACGACGGTTGGTGCAAGCATCTGCACGGGCGCGCCCCTCCACTGCTTCACGGCTTCACAACAGGGCGCCCGTTCCCGCACGGCCACCACCACGATGGTCCGAGGAGAGAGTGACGATGACCGAGGCAGCGACCCGGCGGCCGACGCCCGGTGCGCCCTGCTGGGTGAGCCTGATGGTGCACGGCCTGGCCACCACGCAGGAGTTCTACCGAGCGCTGTTCGGCTGGGAGTTCCGGCCGGGACCGCAGCAGCTGGGCCCGTACGTACGGGCGATGCTCGACGGCAAGGAGATCGCGGGCATCGGACAGCTGCCGCCCGACCGGCATCTGCCGATCGCCTGGACGCCGTACCTCGCCACCGACGACGCCGATGTCACGGCCGAGTCCATCAGGAGCCACGGCGGCACCGTCGGTGTCGGGCCGCTCGACGCGGCGGACGCCGGCCGGATGGCGATCGGCTCGGACCCGGCGGGCGCGGTCTTCGGCATCTGGCAGGCCTCGTCCCATCTCGGTACCGCGCTGGCCGGCACCCATGGCACGCCGGTCTGGAACGAGCTGCTGACACGCGAGACGTCGACGGTCGGAAAGTTCTACGAGGCGGTGTTCGGCTACGCCGTGGAAGCGGGGGCAGCGGGGGCACCGGCCGATTTCGGCCATCTGACGCTGCGCCTCGACGGCCGGCCGGTGGCCTCCGTGCGCGGTGTGGGACAGGCCTTGCCGCGCGACAGGGGGGCGCACTGGATGACGTACTTCGAGGTCGAGGACACCGACGAGTGGGCCCGGCTGGTGACGGAGCTCGGCGGGCATGTGCTGGAGCCGCCCCACGACGCGGCCGCCGGCCGGGTGGCGACCGTATCGGATCCGGAGGGCGCGGTGTTCACGATCGTACGGTCGGCCGCTACGGCCACTACGGCTACTGCGACGACGCCGAGCGGCTGACGGGGTCGGCGGGGGAGAAAGGGTCGACGGGCAGCACGTCGGGCGACAGGGCCCCGGCGTGCGCGGCCGCGGCAGTCATCCGGCGCCGGTGATGGCGGCGGCACAGCACCTCGTAACCGACCTCGTCCGGCGACTGGTTGACGTCACCGACGACGACCTGGGCGCCCTCGACGACCATCTCACCGCCTATCGTGCGGGCGTTGTGCGTGGCCCGCGCCCCGCACCAGCACAGCGCCTCGACCTGCAGCACCTCCACCCGGTCGGCGAGTTCGACCAGGCGCTGCGATCCCGGGAAGAGCTTGGAGCGGAAATCGGTGGTGATGCCGAAGGCGAAGACGTCGAGGTCGAGGTCGTCGACGACGCGGGCGAGCTGGTCGATCTGCTCGCCGGCGAGGAACTGCGCCTCGTCCACGATCACGTAGTCGGCGCGGTTGCCCTGGGAGAGGTGGGCGACGAGGTACGCGTAGAAGTCGAAGCCCTCGGCGGCCTCGACGGCGTCGGTGACCAGGCCGAGGCGGGAGGACAGCTTGCCCTCGCCGGCCCGGTCGTCGCGCGTGAAGATCATGCCCTGGAGGCCGCGCGTGGACCGGTTGTGCTCGATCTGAAGAGCGAGGGTGCTCTTTCCGCAGTCCATCGTTCCGGAGAAGAACACCAGCTCGGGCATGAGGGGTTGGGGGCCTTTCGGGTCTGTGCGGGGCGGGGCGCGCGTGCTGCTGCTGAGGTTACGAGCGGACTTCGATGAGCGGAACGAGCTGCTCGGCGGCCGTCATGGAACCGTGCATGCCCACCATCGCGGACTCGTGCGGCTCACGGCGCGACGCGATGACCACGACGTCGTCGTGGGACGCGGCGACGACGTCACCGATGCGTCCGTACACGCGCTCGTCGACCACCGGGCCGAACCAGCCGGCCGCGATCACCTCGTCCCGGCTCGCCACCCAGAACTGCTCGCCGAGCACCTCGCGCCAGACGGTGAGCACGTCGTTCTCGGCACCGGGGACGGCGTACACATGACGGGCCCGTCCCTCGCCACCCAGCAGGGCGACGCCGGCGCTCAGCTCCCAGTCCTCGTCGAAGTCGATGCGCGACTCCTCGTCGAAGGGGATGTCGATCATGCCGTGGTCGGCGGTGATGTACAGCGCGGCGCGGGGCGGCAGCTGCTCGGCCAGGCGCTGGGCGAGCCGGTCGACGTACATCAGCTGGCCGCGCCAGGCGTCGGAGTCCATGCCGAAGCGGTGGCCCTTGCCGTCGACCTCGCTGTAGTACGTGTAGACCAGCGACCGGTCGCCCGCCGCCAGTTGCCCGGCGGCCAGGTCCATGCGCTCCTCGCCGGTCAGCTTGCCGCGGAACGTGCCGCCGCTGAGCGCGATCTTGGTGAGCGGGGTGTGCTGGAAGTCCGGCGAGGACACCTGCGCGGTGTGCACGCCCGCGGCGTCGGCGAGCTGGAAGACCGTGGGGTACGGCTGCCACAGGTGCGGGTCGGTCCACGGCTTCCAGCGCAGCTGGTTCATCAGCGAGCCGGTGTCGGGATCCCGGACGGTGTAACCGGGCAGGCCGTGCGCGCCGGGCGGCAGTCCGGTGCCGACCGAGGCGAGCGAGGTCGCGGTCGTGGCGGGGAACCCGGCCGTGAGCGGGCGGCCGGTACCGCCGCGCGAGCTGCCGAGGAGGGAGTGGAGGTACGGGGCCTCTTCCGGGTGCTCCTTGATCTGCTCCCAGCCGAGACCGTCGATGAGGAACACGCAGTTCCGGTCGGCGGGCGTCAGCTCGGGGATCGTCGCCGTCATCCCTGGTACGTCCATGCCTGCCGCGAGGGTCGGCAGCAGGTCCGCGAGCGAACCGCTGCCGTACTCGGGCACGGGCGCGGTGCCCAGGGCGAGCGGAACCGGGTCGGACCAGGCGGGCAGTGCCATCAGCGGTCGGCCGCGGCGGTCGCTTCGGAGAGCGCCTGGGCGAACGCGAGCGTCTGGCGCACGGTGTCCGGCCCGTCACCGGCCTCGCTGACGCGCAGGCTCAGGTCGTCGGCGGTGCTGTTGCCGGTGTAGCCGTGGTCCGCCTCGCAGTTGGGGTCGCCGCAGGCGGCGGGCTCCAGGTCGATACGGGATACGGCGCCCCAGCCGATGGTCAGGACGACCTCGCGGGGCAGCGTGCCCGGCACGTACTTCTCCGGGTTGGCGACGACGCGGCTGACCACGACCGACGAGATGCGGTCGAGCTTGACCGACTCGGTGGAGGTGGTGGCGTACGGCGCCGGGGAGGTGGTGTCGGCGGCCTGCTCGTCGGTGTGGCTGACGATGAAGCGGTTGCCGGTCAGGACGAGGACCGTGACATGCCGGCGGACCTCGTTGGAGTCGAAGGTCGTCTCCTGGTGCACCAGGTATGAAGAGACCGGCTCGCCGCCGACAGCGGCCTCCACCGCTTCGGCCACGAGGGCCGGGTAGTAGCCGCTGCGCTCGATCGCCGCGCGCAGCCCCTGGGTCGTCGTACCGGTCTTCGCCATGCCCTCCATCCTACGGGGCTCCGGGGGCCCCGATGCCGGGTCTGTGGATGAGCGGTCCCGGTCAGTAGCTGGGGAGGCGGCGGGGGCCGAGGTCGTCGCGGGCGGGCGGGGGTGCGAGACGTACGGTCGCGCCGAGGACGGACAGGCCGTGCGGGGCGACGACCACGGGCTCCAGGGCGACCCCGACCACTTCCGGGTGATCGTCGACGAGCCGTGACACGCGCAGCAGGAGCTCTTCGAGTGCGGCGGTGTCGACGGGGTCGGAGCCGCGCCAGCCGAAGAGGAGGGGAGCGGTCCGGATCGACCTGATGAGCTCGGCGGCGTCCCGGTCGGTGGCCGGAACCAGCCGGTGCGCGATGTCTCCCAGCAGCTCGGAGGCGGCTCCGGCGAGCCCGAAGGACAGGACGGCGCCGGCCGCCGCGTCGATGGACGCCTTGACGACGGTGTCGACGCCGCGGGGGGCCATGGCCTGGACGACGAGCTGGAGCTCTTCCGGCTTGCCGAGGGCTCCGGTCAACTCGTCGTAGGCCCTGCGAAGTTCCGTCTCGTCGGCCAGATCGAGGCGTACGGCGCCGAGGTCGGGGCGGTGGCGCAGGTGCGGGGCGGTGGTCTTGAGAGCGACGGGGTAACCGATCCGGCCGGCCGCCGCGACGGCGTCGTCGGGCCGGGGCGCGGGCAGGGTGGGCCGTACGTCGATGCCGTACCGCCCGAGGAGCTCGCGGGCGGCGTCGCCGGTCAGGGGCATGGAGCGGGGGCCGGTGCCGTCCGCGCGCCCGCCCGCGCCCAGCAGTGCGTGGATCTGGTCCGCCGCCCCGGCCTCGTCGATGTCGTCGTACTCGGGCACCCGCCCGGGCTCGGCGGCCTGGCGCCGCCATTGCGCGTACTTGACGGCCTCGGCGAGGGCGCGCACGGCGCGCTCGGCGGCGGGGTAGGCGGGGATGCGCCGCCCGGCGGGCGAATCTTCCCCCGCTGCCGAATCCAGCCCGTCCGGCGTTTGAGGACCGGGGTCCGGGGCAGCGCCCCGGTTCGGGAAGGGGCGGGTAGGGGAAGAGCCCCGCGCGGCGGCCCCCGCACCCGCCGCAGGAGCCTGGCGTACCGTGCTCGTCGCCGCGGCGAGCGCGTCCGCCAGCGCGCCCATCTCCACGTGCACCACCGCCACCGGCTTCGCCGGCCCCGTCGCCGCCCCCGCCCGCAGCGCCGCCGCCAGCACCTCTCCGTCGCCGGATTCCGTCACTCCGCCCTCGCCGACCCAGGGGATCGCCGTCACCACGACCGCGTCGCACGCCCCGTCCGCCAGCGCCTCGGCCAGTGCCGCGCGGAAGTCCGCCGGAGTCGCGGCCGTCGTGAGGTCGAGCGGCGGGAGCGGGCGAAGGCCTTCCGCCAGGCAGGCGTCGTACGTCAGGAGGCCCAGGGACTCCGAGTTGCCGAGGATCGCGACCCGCGGCCCGGCCGGCAGCGGCTGGCCCGCCAGCAGCAGCCCCGCGTCGACGAGTTCCGTCACCGTGTCGACGCGGATGACCCCCGCCTGCCGCAGCAGCGCGGACACCGTCGCGTCGGGGATGCGCGTGGCGGGCACCGCGTGCCCCGGCGGCGTACTCCCGCTGTGGCGCGCGCCCTTCACCACGACGACCGGCTTCTCCGCCGCCGTGCGCCGGGCAAGGCGCGTGAACTTGCGCGGGTTGCCGATCGACTCCAGGTAGAGGAGGACGACGTCGGTGTCCGGATCGTCGTACCAGTACTGGAGGAAGTCGTTGCCCGACACGTCCGCCCGGTTACCGGCCGAGATGAACGACGAAAGGCCCGCGCCCCGCCGGTAGAGCCCCGACAGCAGAGCGATCCCGATCGCGCCGGACTGCGTGAACAGCCCGATGCGGCCCCGCGCCGGCGGCTCCGGCGCGAGCGAGGCGTTGAGGCGTACCGCCTCCGACGTGTTGATGATCCCGAAGGCGTTCGGGCCGATGATCCGCATGCCGTACGAACGCGCCTGCCGCACCAGTTCCCGCTGGCGCGCCCGCCCCTCGGCCCCGCTCTCGGCGTATCCGGCGGACAGGACGACCAGCCCCTGGACACCGCTCTCGCCGCAGTCCCGGACCACCTCCGGCACCCGTTCGGCCGGTACGGCCACGACCGCGAGGTCGACGGCCTCGCCGATGCCGGCGACGGAGCGGTGGGCGGGCACGCCGTCCAGCTCGGTGAGGTCCTCGGGGAAGGCCCGGTTCACGGCGTACGTGCGACCGGTGAATCCGGCGGCGAGCAGATTGCGCAGGACCGTGCGCCCCACGCCGCCCGGCGCGCGCCCCGCCCCGACGACGGCGACGGAACCGGGTCCGAGGAGGCGCTGCACGGAGCGGGACTCGGCGCGGTGCTCGCGGGCGCGCTGCACCGCGACGGAACGGTCCGTCGGCTCAAGGTCGAATTCGAGGTGGACGACGCCGTCCTCGAAGCTGCGCTTCTGCGTGTAGCCCGCGTCCGTGAAGACCTTGATCATTTTGGAGTTGGCGGGCAGTACTTCCGCCACGAAGCGCCGGATGCCGCGCTCCCGCGCGACCGCGCCGATGTGTTCGAGGAGGGCGGAGGCGACACCGCGCCCCTGGTGCGCGTCCTGGACCAGGAAGGCGACCTCGGCCAGGTCGGCGTCGGGGCCGGAGGAGGGGCGCCCCTGCGCGTTGATGCGGTCGAACCGGACGGTGGCGATGAACTCACCGCTCACCGTGGCGGCCAGGCCCACCCGGTCCACGTAGTCGTGGTGGGTGAAGCGGTGGACGTCCTTGGCGGAGAGTCGCGGGTACGGCGCGAAGAAGCGGTAGTACTTCGACTCGTCCGACACCTGCTCGTAGAAGCTGACCAGGCGCTCGGCGTCGTCGGGGGTGATGGGCCGGATCCGCGCCGTACCCCCGTCACGCAGCACCACGTCGGCTTCCCAGTGAGCCGGGTACGCGTGGTGCCCGTTCCGATCCGGCGGGGCCTGCTCCAGCGGGGGCTGCATGACGAAAGCCTACGGGTCGCGACCCCGGTCGGGGCGAGGCAGGCTGAGGCGGCAGACTGGACCTCGGCGCGAGGCGGCACAGGGCCGAGGGCACGGCTGCTCCGCGCACCGTGAGAGACTGGTCTAGACAACCGTTAGAACATGAAGGGCAACACCATGGTTGAGCGCCGTGTCACCGTCGGCTGGGCCGAAGGCCTCCATGCCCGGCCCGCCTCCATCTTCGTTCGCGCCGCGACCGCCTCGGGTGTGCCCGTGACGATCGCCAAGGCCGACGGCAACCCGGTCAACGCCGCCTCCATGCTCGCGGTGCTCGGCCTGGGCGCGCAGGGTGGCGAAGAGATCGTGCTGGCTTCCGAGGCCGACGGCTCCGACGCCGCTCTCGACCGCCTGGCGAAGCTGGTCTCCGAGGGCCTGGACGAGCTTCCCGAGACGGTCTGACTACTCGGCCGGGCGAATAAATCGCGACGGAGCCGTGGCGCCCCGAATTCCGGGCGCCACGGCTCCTTTTGTTTATGCGGGGCTGTACGCCGCGAAATGCGGGCAGCGGAAATAGTAACTGTTCAGGGGTT
>NZ_JAGGPA010000041.1 GCF_018614035.1 Streptomyces sp. ISL-96 | reverse complement strand
CCAGCAACCTGCTTGCAGCCCAACCGACCACCGGCCGGGGCGGACGCCACACCCACCCGAGTCACCCCATTCAACTGCCGCGCCCCACCCGCGCCGACACGAGTCCGCACGTCGACCCCGCAGACCATCCGGCCACCGGCGGGGGTGCTCGCGTGCGTGGGAATGGGGATGTCGCACCAACGACCGTCCCCGCACCCGCCGAGCCAGAGGCCGCGCCACCCCTAAACAGACCGCGCCCCACCCACTCACCCGACAGCCACCGAACCCACCCGCACCACTCCCCCACCCCCCGTGCAGGGCGTTTTTCTTTGGGCCGTCCCCCTACAAGCGTCAGCGGTGGGCCGGGGCGGCGGGTCAAGGGGAGCCCGAAGGGCTCTCGCGCAGCGACGCGACCGCAGGGAGCGCCCTTGACGCGCCGTCACGGCCCACCGACACTCAAGCGCCCGAGACGGCCCGAAACCCCCAGAAGCAAGCCTTGTGTCGCGTCAACCCAACTACGACCGACGGCTTTCGTCAGGGAGAAAGGGGGGGTTAGCACCACTGCCACGGGCCTTCCCCGCTCCGTAGCGTTGTCACCATGGAAGCCCGCGACCCTGAGCTGAAGAAGGAACTCGACGCTACCTTGCATGCGCGCAAGGAGCTGGGAGACGACTACGAGTCCGCGCTCGTCGAGTCGTTCCTGGAGAAGGTCGAGCAGCGCCTCGACGATACGGTCGACCGCCGCGTCCGGCGCCAGCTGGCCGAGCAGCAGGTGGTTGTCGCCAGAGGCAGCACCAAGTCGCCGCAGGGCGCGTCGAGTTTCGGCGAGCGGTTCGGGTTCGGCGCGGTGTCGCTGGTCCTCGCCATCCCGCTCTCGGCGATCGGCGTCGCCAACGCGGGCATCGACGGCCTGGTCGTCGCCTGGCTCGGCATCGTCGGCGTCAACGCCGTCCACGCCGCCCGTGGACTGCCCTGGCAGCGACGGAGCCGTCAGAAGTCCGACTGGGAGGACTGACAATGAAACAGAGAAGTAAAAAATGAAGTAAAAAATATCGCGGAGACCGCCGCACCCCCGGTTGCCCAGGGGGCGGGACGACGGCGGTCCCCGCGAGGGGCGCGGGCCGGGTTCAGGGCCGGCCTCGCGTCCAGGCGTCCGTGGAGGTCCGGGAGCCGCTCCGGTTGTCCTTGACGCCGACAACAACCAATGTGCCGGAGTCTTGTTAAGCCGGTGCTGCGCGAACGTGTCGCCCTCGTACCACTTTTGCGAAGCCCCGGCCAAGCCGCAGCCAAGCCCCGGCCAAGCCACCGCTAAGCCGCCACTACGCCTGCGGCTTCGCCAGGAATGCCAGCAAGTCCTGTCGGCTCACCACACCCGTCGGCTTCCCCTCGACCAGCACAATCGCCGCGTCGTGCTGCCCCTTGCTGCCCAGCACGGCCATCAGGTCCTCCACCGGCTCCCCCGACCCCACCTGCGGCAGCGGTGCGCTCATGTGCTTCTCCAGCCTGTCGCCCAGCTGCGCGCGCTGCGCGAACAGGGCATCCAGCAGCTCGCGTTCGACGACCGAGCCGATGACCTCCGCGGCCATGACGTCCGGGTGACCCGCGCCCGGCTTCACGATCGGCATCTGCGAGACGCCGTACTCGCGCAGTACGTCGATCGCCTCACCGACGGTCTCCTCCGGGTGCATGTGCACCAGGCCCGGCATGTCGCCCTCCTTGTGCCGCAGGACGTCACCGACGCTCGCGTGCGTCCCCGACTCCTCCAGGAAGCCGTAGTCCGCCATCCACTCGTCGTTGAAGATCTTGCTGAGGTAGCCGCGGCCACTGTCCGGCAGGAGTACGACCACCACATCGTCCGGGCCGAGGCGCTCCGCCACCCGCAGCGCGCCGACGACCGCCATGCCGCAGGAGCCGCCGACCAGCAGGCCCTCCTCCTTGGCGAGGCGCCGCGTCATCTGGAACGAGTCCTTGTCCGACACCGCGACGATCTCATCCGTCACAGTCGCGTCGTACGCCGACGGCCAGAAGTCCTCACCGACGCCCTCGACGAGATACGGACGCCCCGAGCCGCCCGAATACACCGAGCCCTCCGGGTCCGCACCGATCACCTTGACCTTGCCGCCGCTGACTTCCTTCAGGTAGCGCCCCGTCCCCGTGATCGTGCCGCCGGTGCCGACGCCCGCCACGAAGTGCGTGATCTTCCCGTCCGTCTGCGTCCACAGCTCGGGACCCGTCGTCTCGTAATGCGAGCGCGGGTTGTTCGGGTTGCTGTACTGGTCGGGCTTCCAGGCGCCCGGCGTCTCGGTGACCAGACGGTCGGAGACGTTGTAGTACGAGTCGGGGTGCTCGGGGTCGACTGCCGTGGGGCATACGACGACCTCGGCGCCGTATGCGCGCAGCACATTGATCTTGTCCGTGGACACCTTGTCCGGGCAGACGAAGATGCACTTGTAGCCCTTCTGCTGCGCCACGATGGCGAGACCGACACCCGTATTGCCGGACGTCGGCTCGACGATCGTGCCGCCGGGCTTGAGGGCGCCGCTTTCCTCCGCCGCTTCGATCATGCGCAGGGCGATCCGGTCCTTCACGGATCCGCCGGGGTTGAAGTACTCGACCTTGGCCAGGACTGTTGCCTGGATGCCGGCCGTCACGCTGCCCAGCCTCACAAGCGGGGTGTTGCCGACGAGGGTGATCATCGAGTCGTGAAATTGCACGATGCGCTCCGGGGTCTCCGTAATGGTGCTGCCCAGCGTAGAGCGCCAACGACGGTGCGTTCACGTTCGGGCGCGATTGAAGAGAGGCCACTACCGGGCAGTAAGCACTTGAGCGGAGTGAGCGGGTGGCTCGAGGCCTGGAGGAGGTGGCTGCGACTGTGTCGAGAGCAAGGGTGGCACGGCGGATCGCCGCTGGCGCGGCGTACGGCGGGGGCGGGATCGGACTGGTCGGCGCGGCGGCGGTGGGGATTTTCCTTGCCGAGGTCCAGCTGGCCAAACGGTCGGTGGGCGGCGGCCGGGCGCCGGTACCACCACTGGCGGACGGGCTGTACGGGATGCCGCTGGCCGGGTATCCCATGGATGCCCCGCTGCGGCTCGCCATGTTCGGCGACTCGACGGCGGCCGGACAGGGCGTACGCCGGGCCGGGCAGACACCGGGAGCGCTGCTCGCGTCCGGTCTCGCGGCGGTGGCGGAGCGTCCGGTCGTACTCCGCAATGTGGCGCAGCCCGGGGCGCAGTCGGACGACCTGGAGCGCCAGGTCTCGGCGCTGCTGGCGGACCGTGAGCGGCTGCCCGACGTCTGCGTGATCATGGTCGGCGCGAATGACGTGACGCACCGGATGCCGGCCACGCAGTCGGTCCGTTACCTCGCCTCGGCGGTACGCCGCCTCCGCACGGCGGGGGCGGAAGTCGTGGTCGGGACGTGCCCCGACCTGGGCACGATCGAGCCCGTCTACCAGCCGTTGCGGTGGCTGGCCCGGCGCGTGTCGCGACAGCTCGCGGCGGCGCAGACGATCGGGGTGGTGGAGCAGGGCGGGCGGACGGTGTCGCTGGGCGATCTGCTGGGGCCCGAGTTCCTGGCCAACCCCCGTGAGCTGTTCGGGCCGGACAATTACCACCCCTCGGCGGAGGGCTACGCGACCGCGGCGATGGCCGTACTGCCGACGGTGTGCGCGGCGCTGGGTCTGTGGCCGGAGTCGGACCGGCTGGACGCCTCGCGCGACGAGGACATGCTGCCGGTCGCCAAGGCGGCGGCGGAGGCGGCGGAGGCCGCCGGTACGGAGGTGACGGGCGCCCGGGCCCCCTGGGCCCTCCTGAAGCACCGCCGTCGCCGCCGCCTCCCCACCCCGGCGGAACCGGCCGCCCAGCGGGAGCCGCGCCGGGCGCTGTGAGGGGTGCGGGGGGACTGGGGCTCCGCCCCAGACCCTCCCGGGAAGGACCACCGACTGAGCGGGCGCTTAGAAAAGAGGCCCGCATCACATCACCAGGTCGGTGACCCAGGCCATACGTGCGGGTAACTTCCCAGCTAGCCCTGCGTACCGCCTTCTCGCCCTCATGGAGCCGTCATGCCCGAAGCCGTGATCGTTTCCACCGCCCGTTCGCCCATCGGCCGCGCCTTCAAGGGCTCGCTGAAGGACCTGCGGCCCGACGACCTGACCGCCACCATCATTCAGGCCGCCCTCGCCAAGGTGCCCGAGCTCGACCCCCGTGACATCGACGACCTCATGCTCGGCTGCGGCCTCCCCGGCGGCGAGCAGGGACACAACCTGGGGCGGATCGTCGCCGTACAGATGGGGATGGACCACCTCCCGGGCTGCACCATCACCCGTTACTGCTCCTCCTCCCTCCAGACCTCCCGCATGGCGCTGCACGCCATCAAGGCCGGCGAGGGTGACGTCTTCATCTCCGCCGGTGTCGAGATGGTCTCCCGCTCCATCAAGGGCAGCTCCGACGGCATGCCCGACACCCACAACCCCCTCTTCGCCGAGGCCGAGGCCCGTACCGCCGCCGTCGCGCAGACCGAGGGCGCCGACTGGCACGACCCGCGCGAGGACGGCCTGCTCCCCGACGCGTACATCGCGATGGGCCAGACCGCCGAGAACCTCGCCCGCCTCAAGGGCATCTCCCGCGCCGAGATGGACGAGTTCGGCGTACGGTCGCAGAACCTCGCCGAGCAGGCCATCAAGAACGGCTTCTGGGAGCGCGAGATCACCCCGGTCACCACCCCCGACGGGACTGTCGTGTCGCAGGACGACGGGCCGCGCGCCGGTGTCACCCTCGAAGGCGTCCAGGGCCTCAAGCCCGTCTTCCGCCCCGACGGCCGCGTCACCGCCGCCAACTGCTGCCCGCTCAACGACGGCGCCGCCGCCCTCGTCATCATGAGCGACACCAAGGCCCGTGAGCTGGGGCTGACGCCGCTGGCGCGCATCGTCTCGACCGGCGTCTCCGGGCTGTCTCCCGAGATCATGGGTTACGGACCCGTGGAGGCCAGCAAGCAGGCGCTCAAGCGCGCCGGTCTGAGCATCGGCGACATCGACCTCGCCGAGATCAACGAGGCCTTCGCCGCCCAGGTCATCCCCTCCTACCAGGACCTCGGCCTGGACCTGGACAAGCTCAACGTCAACGGTGGCGCCATCGCCGTCGGCCACCCCTTCGGTATGACCGGCGCCCGCATCACCGGCACGCTGATCAACAGCCTCCAGTTCCACGACAAGCAGTTCGGCCTGGAGACGATGTGCGTGGGCGGCGGCCAGGGCATGGCCATGGTCATCGAGCGCCTCAGCTGAACCTGAGTACGCCGGCCGCACCCGGTTCGTAACCCAATCTCCCCCAGGATGTGATCTATCTCCTGGGGGAGAGGCATATCCCCAGGTCAATGCCGGTTACGGGCTGAACGAGCGGCGGAAAGAACTGTCCAATTCGTGACGTAATGCACTGACAGATGGCGCGCACTCACCTCAAGCTGATGTAGGAAGTCGGGGGATCGATGAAACCGGGAGTAAGTCAGTGAGCGCCATGCCTCTTGCCCTGCTGCTTACCACGGCCGCCGCCACGGCCGTGGGCGCCGCTGCCCTGCACGCAGTCCACGGACTGCGCAAGCAGGTCGCCGCTCTGCGTACCGAGCTGACGGCCGCGGCCGTCAGCCGTTCCGGGGCCGCCGTCCCCCAGCAGACCCGTGCCGCCGAAGCGGACGGGATACGGGCCGCGGTAGCCGAAGCCCTCGCCGAGGAGCGTGAGCGCGAGCTGGCGGAGGCGCGTGCGTTCTGGGCCGCGCAGGAGGCCCGCGACGCCGCCGACGCCCCGTCGCTGCTGGGCGGTCTGCCCGGCCTCGGCGACGAGTCGCCCCCGTTCTTCATCCCGCGCCAGGCGGACTTCACGGGCCTGGAGTCGTTCGACGCGTACGAAGCGCTCGACCGCGCCGATGGCGTCGACGCTTTCGACGGGCTGGACGGGCTGGACGGCCTCGATGGCCTCGATGGGCTCGACGGCGTCGACGACCTCGTCGAGCCGGCCGACGCGTTCCCCGAGGACTCCCCCGAGCTGGCCGCCGCCCGCCGCCGCCACCCCTCGCACCCCGACTTCGTCCCGGTTCAGACACCCGTCGTGGCCGACCACGAGCGCACCGTGACGCGCCTCGAAGAGCTCGCTGCCGCCCGCACCGCGCTCACCGACGTACGCCCGGGGCCGCTCGGCACCCTCGACGTGTACGTCTTCATGGACGGTACGACGCTCTGCATGACCCCCGGCCACCGCGAGACCGCCGAGCGCCTCGCCGAGTCGCTGCGCGTCGGCGAGTCCCCGGTCCTGCTGGGCGGCTCCGGCATCTCCGGTGCGTACGCCCTGACCTTCTCCTGCGGCGAGGAAAGCGTGTACATCCTCGCCGACCGCGTCATCGCGTCGATCTAGCCCCGGCCCCGGCTCAGGTACGGGATCAACCCCCGGCTCAGACCCCGGCCCGCGCCGCCGCCGCCTTCACCAGTTTCACGGCCTCGTCCAGCTCGGCCTCCACGGCCTCGACGGACGGGGCCGTTCCCCGTTCCCGCGCCCCCGCCATTTCCGGCGCCGCGACCATTTCCAGCGCCCCCGCCAGATCGTGGCCGGCCACCGCGAGCTGGTCGGCCACCGCGAACGCGCCCGCGTCCGGCATGATCCGCGGCTGCGCCTCCGGCTCCTCGAGCCGCTGTGCCCGTACGGCCAATTCCCTGGCCAGCGCGAGTCCTTCGGCGGCGGCGCCGCGCTGCAGGCGGCTCTGCGGGGCGGCGCGCAGCCGGTCGGCGAATCGGTCCACGGCGGCCGTCAGGGGCGTTGTATCAAGCACGCCGCGACCCTACGCGCCCTCCCGGGACTGTTGCCAACGGGCGAACACTCAGGCACGGTGACATGAAGGAGCACTCGCGCAATGCGTCCGGAGGCGCCGAATGTCCCAAGTCTTCTCCGAAGAGACCCATCAGAACCTGCTCTCCCGAATCCCCCACTGCACCGGTCGTGAAGTCTCCGACTGGCTCCGCGCCGTAGACGACGGCCCAGCCCTCTTCCGCTTCGAGGAGAAGGTCAGCTGGCTCCGGAGTGAACACAATCTCGCCTACGGCCATGCGAAAGCGATCATCCACGAGTACGACCTGAGGCGCGCCGCCCGGCGATTGCTCTAGCCCTCATGCGGAAGGGCCCGCCCGGCGTTTGCCGGACGGGCCCTTCCGCATGTTCCCGGGGAGGTCCCCAGGGCGGTGACTAGTCGTCGCCGCTGAGGATGGAGACCAGTCGCAGCATCTCCAGGTAGATCCACACCAGGGTCAGGGTGAGGCCGAAGGCCGCCAGCCAGGACTCCTCGCGCGGAGCGCCGTACGCGACGCCGTCCTCGACCTGCTTGAAGTCCATGGCGAGGAAGAACGCGCCGAGCAGCACACCTACGACGCCGAAGACGACGCCCATCCAGCCGCTGCGGAAGCCGAGGCCGTCACCGCCCGCGAACACCATGAACAGCAGGTTCACGGCGGTCAGGACGATGAAGCTGATCGCGGCGATCATCAGGTAGCGCGTGAAGCGCTGCGTGACCCGGATGATCCGGGTCTTGTACAGGAAGAGCATGGTGACGAAGACCGCCATCGTGCCCAGTACCGCCTGCATCGGCGCACCCGGCGACACCATCGTGTTCACGAAGTTGCTGAGCGCGCCGAGGAAGATGCCTTCGAAGCCCGCGTACGCCAGGATCAGCGCCGGGACGGGCGTCCGCTTGAAGGACTGGACCAGCGCGAGCACCATCGCCACGAGAGCGGCGCCGATGGCCAGGCCGAGGCCGAGGTTCATGACCCAGGCGACGGTGGCGCCGGCGATCACGACGCCGAGCGTGATGCCCGTGCGCGCGACGACGTCGTCCATCGTCATGACATCGCCGCGTACGGGCGCCTGCGGGGCGCCGTACTGCGTGTCCTGCTGGGCGTAAGGGTTGGTGGCGTACGGGTTCGCGGGGGCGCCCTGGGCGTACGGGTTGCCCTGCGCCGTACCGACGGCGGGGCCCCCGGCCTGCGGTGCCGCGGTGAAGCCCGCGGTGCCGTTGTCGCGGCTGAAGCCCCGTCGCGAGAAGACCGGGTTGCTGCTCCTCATCTCACTCCTCCATGGCCACCCTGCGTGGCCTTGACTCAAGAGTAATGGGAAAGCAAAAGGAAGACCCTAGTGCCAGGGGAGGATCTTTGGTGACGGTTCGGGATCGCCCGGATCACCGCGCGGCCGGGGCTGCGTCACCGGGACACGATCGGCTCGCGGTGGCCGCGCTGGCGCCGGTCACTGGTCGGGCGGCCCATCGGCCGTGCGTGGTGCCCGGAACCGGACTCGAACCGGCACGCCCCGAGGGGCAGCGAGGTTTAAGCTCGCCGTGTCTGCATTCCACCATCCGGGCAAGGTGCGCGGCTCCACAATTCGCGGGTCAGAGCCTATCCGGACGCTTCCCCCGTACAGCGGAACACCGGGCTGATGTTGTCTTATTTTATTGGCGCCTGAGGGTGTGTCAGTGGACGAATGGGCTGTCGGCACATGCCGGGAGGGGTGGGCGGGCCTGAAGGGCCGCCCACGGGAAAGGCGGAAACTCGACTGCCCGCGCCGTTGTCTTTGCCCTGCCCGTGCCCCTTCCCGTACCTGCCCCGACTCGGGGGCGGCCTCAGGGACGGCGTCATACCAAAGGAGGACGGGCGTGCCCCGCGATGCGACTCAAGACGGCCACGGGAACGGGCACGAGGGCTGATCCGCGGGCGCCGATCGGACGGGACCATGAAGGAGTCCCTTTAAACGTCCCCGACAGGAGTGCCCTCTCGTGACCACCACCCCCACCGCCACCGCCCACCGCGCCACCGCGGTGGCCGCACGCGCCACGGAGCTTTCCAAGGTTTACGGGCAGGGCGAGACTCAGGTTGTCGCTCTGGACCGGGTCACGGTGGACTTCCGCCAGGGTGAGTTCACCGCGATCATGGGCCCGTCGGGCTCCGGCAAGTCGACGCTGATGCACTGCGTCGCGGGTCTCGACTCCTTCAGCTCCGGCTCCGTACGGATCGGCGAGACCGAGCTGGGCACCCTCAAGGACAAGCAGCTCACACAGCTGCGCCGGGACAAGATCGGCTTCATCTTCCAGGCGTTCAACCTGCTGCCGACGCTCACCGCCGCCGAGAACATCACCCTGCCGATGGACATCGCGGGCCGCAAGCCCGACCAGGAGTGGCTGAAGACGGTCATCGACATGGTGGGCCTGGCCGACCGGCTGAGCCACCGGCCCGCCCAGCTCTCCGGCGGCCAGCAGCAGCGCGTCGCCGTGGCCCGCGCCCTGGCGAGCCGGCCGGAGATCATGTTCGGCGACGAGCCGACCGGAAACCTGGACTCCCGCTCGGGCGCCGAGGTCCTCGGCTTCCTGCGCAACTCCGTGCGCGAGCTCGGCCAGACCGTCGTCATGGTGACGCACGACCCGGCAGCCGCGTCGTACGCGGACCGCGTGATCTTCCTGGCCGACGGCCGGATCGTCGACGAGATGCTGAACCCGACCGCGGACGGCGTACTCGACCGGATGAAGGAGTTCGACGCCAGGGGCCGCACCAGCTGACCACCGGCTGATCCCCGGCTGAGCGCCCCGTTCCTTCCCATCCGGCCGCCCCCACCCCAGGACTGACAGAAATGTTCCGTACCGCCCTGCGCAATGTGCTCGCGCACAAGGCCAGGCTGCTGATGACCGTGCTCGCCGTAATGCTCGGCGTGGCCTTCGTGTCCGGCACCCTGGTCTTCACCGACACCCTCTCCAACGCCTTCGGCAACCAGTCGGCGAAGAGCTACAAAGACGTCGCCGTAGCGGTCACGACGTACCCCGACTCCGAGAACAGCAAGAAGGAGCAGGGCATAGACGCCCGGACCCTGGAGAAGATCCAGGGCCTGGACGGCGTCGCCGCCGCCACCGGGCGCGTCTCCGGCTTCGCCGGCGTCGCCGACCCCGACGGCAAGCTCATCGGCAACGGCTGGTCCAACACCGGCGCCAACTTCGAGCCCGGGAAGGGCGGCAAGGATGCCGCGTACGACTTCACCGACGGCTCGGGTCCGGCGAAGGCCGGTGAGATCGCCCTCGACAAGGCCACGGCCGACAAGGGCAAGTACAAGACCGGTGACACCGTGCGGGTCGCGACCAACGGGCCGGTGAAGGAGTACACCCTCTCCGGTGTCTTCACCACCGAGGACGGCCAGGTCAACGCCGGCGGCTCGCTGGTGCTCTTCAGCACCCCCGTCGCCCAGCAGCTCTACCTGACGCCCGGTCACTTCAAGGACGTCACCATCACCGCCGCCTCCGGCACGTCCGAGCAGCAGCTGCTCGGCGCCGTCAAGCCGCTGCTGCCCGAGGGCGCCGAGGCCCAGACCGGCAAGGAGCTCGCCGACGACCAGGCCAAGATGATCGAAGAGGGCCTGAGCGCGCTCAACCAGGTGCTGCTCGGCTTCGCCGCGATCGCGCTCTTCGTCGGCATCTTCCTGATCTCCAACACCTTCACCATGCTGGTCGCCCAGCGCACCAAGGAACTGGCGCTGATGCGCGCCGTCGGCGCCTCCCGCCGCCAGGTCAAGCGCTCCGTGCTGCTCGAAGCGATGGTCGTCGGCGCGATCGCGTCGGTGGTCGGTTTCGCCCTCGGTCTGGGGCTCGCGACCGGGTTGCGTTCGGCGATGTCCGCCTTCGGCGCGAAGGTGCCGGCCGGTCCGCTGATCGTCTCGCCCACCGCCGTCGCCGCCGCCTTCGCGGTCGGTGTGCTGGTCACGATGCTCGCCGCCTGGCTGCCCGCCCGCCGGGCCGCCAAGATCGCGCCGGTGGCGGCGATGAGCAGCGTGCACGCCGTCGCGACCACCAAGTCGCTCGTCGTACGCAACTCCATCGGCGGCGCGATCACGCTGCTGGGCGCGGCCGGCATCCTCGGCGGCGCGGCGGTCGGCAAGGACGGCCGGATGCTCATCGGGGCCGGTGCGTTCTTCGCGCTGATCGGCATCATCGTGCTGATCCCGCTGCTGTCGCGGCCGGTGATCGCGCTCGTACGCCCGCTGATCAGCAAGCTCTTCGGGGTGTCGGGCACGCTGGCGGGCCAGAACGCGGTGCGCAATCCGCGGCGTACCGGAGCCACCGCCTCCGCGTTGGCGATCGGCCTCACCCTGGTCACCGGACTGTCCGTGCTCGGCGTCACGATGGGCCGGGCCGTGGACAAGATGACCACGGACAACATCAAGGCCGACTACATGTTCACGATGGCCGGCGGCGGTTCGCTGGACAGCTCGGCGCTCAGCGCGCTGGAGAAGGCGCCCGGCGTATCGGCGCTCTCCCCGCAGACGGCCGCCAATATCGAGCTGAAGGGTGAGTGGGCCGCGTTCTCCGGTGTCACGCCGGGCGACATCGAGCGGGTCATCAACGTCACGCCGGTCTCCGGCTCGCTGGACTCGCTGGCCAAGGGCGCCATCGTGGTCGACGACAAGACCGCGAAGAACGGGGACCTGAAGGTCGGCGACAGCGTGCCCGTGAAGTTCGCGGACGGCAAGGAGTCGAAGCTGACGGTCGGCGCGACGTACAAGGGGAATGAATTCCTCTCGTCGGTCCTGATCGACCAGAAGACCGTGAACAAGCACGAGGCCAAGCCGTACATCCGGGAGATCTGGGTGAAGACGGACGGCGGCGCGAGCGCGGCGAACGAGAAGGCGCTCGTGGACGCGCTGGGGCAGAACCCGGCGATCAGCGTGATGGACCAGCAGGACATCCGCAACCAGTTCGGCGGCATGATCAACACGATGCTGAACATCATGTACGGGCTGCTCGGCATGGCCCTGCTCATCGCGGTGCTCGGCGTCATCAACACCCTGGCGATGTCCGTCTTCGAGCGCCAGCAGGAGATCGGCATGCTGCGGGCGATCGGCCTCGACCGCCGCAAGGTCAAGACCATGATCCGGCTGGAGGCCGTGGTCATCTCGCTCTTCGGAGCGGTGATCGGCATCAGTCTCGGTACGTTCCTGGGCTGGGCCATCGGCCAGACGGTCAAGGACTCGGTCCCGGGTTACGCCCTGGTCGTGCCGTGGGACCGGATCGGCGTCTTCCTGCTGCTGGCCGGGGTGGTCGGCGTACTCGCGGCGATGTGGCCGGCGCGCAGTGCGGCGAGGCTGAACATGCTCGACGCCATCAAGGCCGAGTAGGCGGCAGCACGCTTGCGCGATGAAGGGCCGGTCCCCGGGGGACCGGCCCTTCGTCGCGTGTCAGGAGCCCGCGCAGTAGCTCATCAGCTGGGCGTGGTTCGTCTTGTACTGACCGAAGAGCGTCGCGTTGTCGATCTTCAGCAGCGTCTCGTCGTTGGCCCGCAGCGCGGGGTACGTGTAGTTGTGGCTTCCGGTGAAGACCAGCTGCTGGTCCGCCGCACCGGCGTACGTGCCGTCGATCAGCAGGTACTTGGAGTGCAGACCGGCCTTGGGCAGGCCCGCCCCGCGGTCCTCGTAGCACTGCACGCGCTCGGTGAGCTTGCCGTAGACGGCCGACTCGACGGACGCGCTCATCGAGCCCGGCGCGCCGTCGTGTGCCAGGAGCACCGAACAGCCCGCCGTCTTCAGCGACACGAGTTTCTTGGCGACCTCGTCCCGCGTGAAGAGGTTCGCCGCCATCCGGACCTGGGTGCCGCCCGTGCAGCTGACGTTGTCGAGGATCAGCTTGACGGTGTCGGTCGAGGCGTCGTTGTTGTACTCGGCGCCCGAGGCTTCCCGGCGCGGGAAGAAGTAGGTCTTGTACGCGCCGCTCGAGGGCGTCTCGTAGTAGTGGCTCAGCCCGCTCGCCGACGCCCCGTACTTCATCAGATCGGCGAAGTACGCCTGGTAGATGCCGTAGAGGCCGGCGTCGGTGATCGTCACCGCGTTGTTGAAGAGGTCGGTGCGCTGGGTGTTGGTCATGTTGGCCGAGGTCTGCACCACCACGTTCGCCGACCCTCCCACCGAGGAGAAGAGGAAGAACTTGTTGTGGTTGATCGGCCCGTCCGCGTCGCCGGGGAGCATCCGCGTGCCGATACAGCCGCGCCCCGCCGGACAGGCCAGCACCCACGACGGCTTCGTACGGTCGGTACCGAGCCCGGTGGCAAGGGTGTCGTACTCGCCGCCGGTCATGGTGGCGGAGGTGTGGTCGAGGATCACCTTGACCGAAACGCCGCGCTGCTTGGCGGCGACCAGGGCGTCGGCGACGGTGTCCTCGGTGAAGGTGTACATCGACACCGTGATCGTGGTGCCCGCCGCGGCCTGGTTGATCAGGCCGGTGATGTGGTCACGGACCCTGCTCTGTTCGGCCGCGGTTCCGGCGGGATTGTTGAAGGTGGCGCCGGTCGCGACGGCCGCCGCCGAGGCCGAGGCCGCCGGCCGGCTTTCCGGCTGCGCGGAGGAGGCTGCCGGGGCGTTCAGCAGGGCGGTGGTCATGAGCGTGGCTGCCAGGACGGGCAGCCACGCCTTTCTGAGGCGGAACAAGTGGGTCCCCCTTGGTTCGTGACGCATTCATGACGCTGCGGGCATGCGAAAAGGCGGGGCACAGGCCGGTCAGGTCCTGTGCTCCCGCCTCGTTCGCCAAGCCCGAAGTGCTGAACGTATCCAGCCACCAAAGGGGTTAGAAAGTCACAATCAGGCCGTTATCGGAATGTCGGATTCCAAGTCCGGGCACGCAGCGGCATACCCGACGCACCCCCCTCCCCCGGCCGTACGGCGAGGACCTGGTTGACGCCGATCTTGTTGCGCTCGAAGGAGAGCGCGGAGGCCGCCATGTAGAGCTGCCAGACGCGGGCCCGCCCCCGGGAGGTCGCCCGTACCGCCTCTGACCAGTTGGCTTCCAGGTTGGCGACCCACTGGCGCAGCGTCAGGGCGTAGTGCTCGCGGATGGACTCGACGTCACGCACCTCGAAGCCCGCCTCCTCCAGCGTCCCCACGGTCCGGCCGAGCGGCGCGAGTTCGCCGTCCGGGAAGACGTACGAGTCGATGAACTCGTCCACGTGATACGCCTCTTCGTTCGGCTCCGGGCGCCGCGCGATCTGGTGGTTGAGCAGCCGCCCGCCGGGCTTGAGCAGGGCGAACAGATCGTCGGCGTACTCCCGGTACCGCGCCGAGCCGACATGCTCGGCCATCCCGATCGACGAGATGGCGTCGTACGGACCGTCCCTGACGTCCCGGTAGTCCTGCACCCGGATCTCGATGCGGTCGGTCAGGCCCTCGTCGGCGATGCGCTTGCGGGCGTACGCCGCCTGCGCGGTGGAGATCGTGATGCCGGTGACGTGGGCGCCGTACTCGCGCGCCGCGTGCATCGCCATCGAGCCCCAGCCGCAGCCCACGTCCAGCAGCCGCGTCCCTTCCTTGAGCGCCAGCTTGCGGCAGATGAGGTCGAGCTTGGCGCGCTGGGCCTCTTCGAGGGTCCGCCCCTCAACGGAATCGGGGGAATCGTCGAAGTACGCGCACGAATAGACCATCGACGGGCCGAGCACTAGCCCGTAGAAGTCGTTGCCCACGTCGTAGTGGTGGCTGATGCTTTCCTTGTCGCGGCGCTTGGTGTGCAGCGGCCCCGTGCGGCGTCTGACCTCTTCGGCGGGCGGGGGCGGCGGTGGCCAGGGGCCCGCGAGTGCGAGCAGGCCACGGGCGGCGGCGCGCACACGGGGGTCGCGCACCGGGTGGATGGCGGACTTGGTCTCGGCGCCGCAGTCCCAGAGCAGTCCGGCGATACGGTCGAGGGCCTCGTACAGGTCGCCCTCGATGTCGAGCTCACCGGCCACCCACGCACGGGCCAGGCCGAGTTCGCCGGGCTTCCACAGCAGGCGGCGCAGGGCGCGGCGGCTTCGGACGACGAGGACAGGGGCATCGGCCGGGCCGGATTCGCTTCCGTCCCAGGCGCGGATACGGACAGGCAGGGGAGTCCCGAGAACTTCCTCGGCAAGCGTGGTCAGCCGCAGGGCGGCGTCGGCCATGGTGCACACCTCCGTGACAGTGTTGCCCGGATTACTGAGCGTTCACCAGAGATAACACCGACGGGGGTCTCGCAGCATCCCCATGGCGGGCAATGGATCAGCAAAGTACATGGCGTGCACATGCATCAGGGTGCGGATACGCCGAAGGGGCCGCCCGCACCACGGATGGCGGGCGGCCCCTTCGGGCTGCGCTGCTGTGCTTACTGCGGACTACTGGGGCGTCAGGACGCCTTGGCCTTCTCGCTGCCGGCGGGCGCGCCCGCCTTGGCGGCGGCGGGGGCCGGCGCCGGCTTGGCGGCCTCGTAGAACTCCTCGCGCGGAGTCTCCATGGCGCCGAGCGAGACGACCTCGCGCTTGAGGAACATCGCCAGCGTCCAGTCGGCGACGACGCGGATCTTGCGGTTCCAGGTGGGCACGGCCAGACCGTGGTAGCCACGGTGCATGTACCAGGCGAGACGGCCCTTGAGCTTGATCTTCATCTTGCCCATGACGATCATCGCGACGCCCTTGTGCAGGCCGAGACCCGCGACAGCGCCCTTGTTCGCGTGGCTGTACTCCTTCTGCGGGAAGCCCCGCATACCGGAGACCACGTTGTCGCCGAGGACCTTGGCCTGACGCAGCGCGTGCTGGGCGTTCGGCGGGCACCAGGCGTTCTCGACGCCGGCCTTGCGGGCGGCGACGTCCGGGACCTGGGCGTTGTCGCCCGCGGCCCAGATGTAGTCCGAGCCCTGCACCTGAAGCGTCGTCTGGGTGTCCACGTGGCCGCGCGGGCCGAGCGGCAGGCCGTAGCGGGCCAGAGCCGGGTTCGGCTTCACGCCGGCGGTCCACACGATGGTGTTGGAGTCGACTTCCAGCCCGTTGTTGAGCACCACGTGGCCGTCCACGCAGGAGTCCATGCCGGTCTTGAGGTAGACCTCGATGCCACGGCCCTCAAGGTGCTCCTTGCCCCACTTGCCGAGCTCGGGCCCGACCTCGGGGAGGATCTTGTCGGCCACGTCGACGAGCAGGAAGCGCATGTCTTCGCGCTTGACGCTGGTGTAGTACTTGGCCGCGTCGCGGGCCATGTCCTCCACCTCGCCGATGGTCTCGGCGCCGGCGAAGCCGCCACCCACGAAGACGAAGGTCAGCGCCTTGCGGCGGACGTTCTCGTCGGTCGTGGAGTCAGCCTTGTCGAGCTGCTCCAGGACGTGGTTGCGGAGGCCGATGGCCTCCTCCACGCCCTTCATGCCGATGCCCTGCTCGGCGAGGCCGGGGATCGGGAAGGTGCGGGAGACTGCGCCGAGCGCGACGACGAGGTAGTCGAAGGGCAGCTCGTAAGCCTCGCCGACGAGCGGCGCGATGGTGGCGACCTTGCGGTCCTGATCGATGGTCGTGACCCGACCGGTGAGCACCTCGGCCTTGGGCAGGACGCGTCGCAGGGGTACGACGACGTGCCTCGGCGAGATGCTGCCGGCGGCAGCTTCGGGGAGGAAGGGCTGGTACGTCATGTACGAGCGCGGGTCGACGACCGTGACGGTCGCTTCCGCATAACGCATCTTCTTGAGGATGCGTCGTGCTGCGTACAGGCCTACGTACCCACCGCCTACTACGAGGATCCTGGGACGCTCCGTGGTGCTCATGCCATCGAGTATCCACCCCTTGGAGGGGGGTGGCTCGTGAGCCCCTTCACAAGCTCCTTGCCCCCCTCTGCTACACTCCGCCGCCCACGTGACCCAGGTCATGGCGCGGCGGGGGAACCACGGTGTACGACCGGACGTTGAAAACCCCCCGTGAGCTGGACGCACGGGGGATTTCGGGGGGTGTACCACCGGCCCCACGCGGGTCCGGTTCACACTGGCGTAACGCTCCCGGAGGAGCCCGAAAGGGGAGCCGCACCGCCTAGTTGAGGCTCCAAAGGGCCTCTGGGCCCACATTCGTAGGCCAAGAGGCCCCAATTCCTTGTGAAGAACTTCACGAAGTTGCTTCGTCAGGCGATGGACCAAGCGATTCCGTCGAGGATGTCGTGCTCGCTGACCACCACTTCCCGGGCCCCGGTGCGCTCCATGATCTCCAGCAGTACGAGCGCTCCGGCCCCGATCACGTCGACCCGGCCGGGGTGCATGACGGGGATCGAGGCCCGCTCGTCGTGGGTCGCGGCGAGGAGCTCGCCGGTGATCTCCTTGACCTGCTCGTACGGGATGCGGGAGTGGTGGATCGCCGCCGAGTCGTACGCCGTGAGGCCCAGCGCGATCGCGCCCACGGTCGTCACCGAGCCGGCCAGCCCGACGAGGGTGTGCGCCTCGCGGATCGGCACCGTCTCCTCGGCGAGGTCGAGTGCGGCGCGGATGTCGTCCCGTATGGCGGCGATCCGGTCGGGGGTGGGCGGGTCGGAGACGACGCCGTCGCGCACGAGGTGGCGCTCGGTCATCCGTACGCAGCCGATGTCGACGGAGCGGGCGGCCCGCACGTGGCCGTCGCCGACCACGAACTCCGTGGAGCCGCCGCCGATGTCCACGACGAGGTACGGCCCCGACAGGTCCTCGCGGCCCGCCAGCTCCTTCGTCGCGCCGGCGAAGGAGAACTCGGCCTCCTGGTCACCGGTGATGACCTCGGGCTCGACGCCCAGGATGTCGAGGACGCCGCGCACGAAGTCTTCGCGGTTCCCGGCGTCGCGGGAGGCGGAGGTGGCGACGAACCTGAGCTTCTCGGCCCCGTGCTCCTTGATGATCTCGGCGTACTCGCGGCAGGCGGCGAAGGTACGTTCCAGCGCCTCGGGGGCGAGGCGGCCGGTACGGTCGACGTCCTGGCCGAGCCGGACGATCTGCATGCGGCGGTCGATCTCGACGAGCTCGCCGGTCTCAGGGTCGGCGTCTGCGACGAGCAGCCGGATGGAATTGGTACCGCAGTCGATGGCGGCGACGCGCGTCATGCGTGCTCCTGGTGTGGTGGTCGTGGGGTTCAGTCTGCCGCCGGGGCCTCGCACGGCGTCACGCACGGCCCCTTCGCCCACCACTCCGGCAGCAGCGCGAGCGCCTCGTCCCCGAACGGGTTCACGCCCGGCCCGGCCGCGAGCGAGTGGCCGACCAGCACGTGCAGGCACTTCACCCGGTCCGGCATGCCGCCCGCGCTCGGGAAGCCCTGAAGCACCTCGATCGCGTCCCGGCGCCGGATGTAGTCCTCGTGCGCCGCGCGGTAGGCCGCGGCCAGCTCCGGGTCCTCGGCGAGCCGGTCCTGCATCTCCTTCATCAGGCCCGAGCCTTCGAGCGTGCCGATCGCGCCGGACGCGCGCGGGCAGGTGAGGTAGTACAGCGTCGGGAACGGCGTGCCGTCCTCCAGACGCGGGGCCGTCTCGACCACGTCCGGCTGTCCGCACGGGCAGCGGTGCGCGATGGCGCGCAGTCCGCGCGGCGGGCGGCCGAGCTGCAGCTTGAACGCGGCGATGTCCGCCTCGGTGGGCTCGGTGCGCGGGGTGGTCGGGGGTGCGGCGTCCATGCGTGCGTTCGTGCCTTCGTGTTGGTGGGGGTGGGTGATGAGTGATTACTGCTGGTTTCCCGTACGGTCGGCCTTGTCGACGCCGTCCCAGAGGTTGCTGTACCAGGGGCGGTCGGCGCCGCCCTGGTCGTCGCGGCGCCTGTCGCGGGCACCGGGGTCGTAGACGGTGAAACCCGTCTCCCCCGGCCGTACGAGGTGAAGGTGCTCGCGGGCGAGGCGCTCGATGTACGCGTCGTCCTTGAGCCGGGCCTTCTCGTCGCGGAGCTCCTCGACGCGTCGGCCCGCCTCCCGCATCCGCTGCTGCTGGTCGGCGATCTCGCCGCGCTGCGACACGTACTGCCGCATCGGGTACGCGAGGGCCACGACGAGCGAGCACACGACCAGGACGAGAAGCGCGGCCCGGCCGGTGAGCCGGGAGCGGCGGGCCTGCCGGCGGGTCTGCGAGCGGTAGACACGGGCGGCGGTCTGCTCGCCGAGCAGCCGAATCCTGGTCGCAGTGGAGAACCGGTCCCGTTCCTTCCCGGCCATGTCTCCCGCCTCCCCTGCCGTTACGCACGTACGTCCCCGGACACGGTACGGGACCGCGGCCGGGGACGTACGTACGACTGGCTGAGCTGGGGTGTCAGCCCCTGCTGTCAGCCCCTGAAGCGGGGGAAAGCGGAACGGCCCGCGTACACCGCCGCGTCGTCGAGGATCTCCTCGATGCGCAGCAGCTGGTTGTACTTGGCGACGCGCTCGGAGCGGGCCGGGGCGCCGGTCTTGATCTGGCCGCAGTTGGTGGCGACGGCGAGGTCGGCGATGGTGACGTCCTCGGTCTCACCGGAGCGGTGCGACATCATGCACTTGAGGCCGCTGCGCTGCGCGAGCTCGACGGCGTCCAGGGCCTCGGTCAGCGAACCGATCTGGTTGACCTTCACGAGCAGCGCGTTGGCGGAGCCTTCCTCGATGCCGCGGGCCAGGCGCTCCGGGTTGGTGACGAAGAGGTCGTCGCCGACGATCTGGACCTTGTTGCCCAGCTTCTCGGTGAGGACCTTCCAGCCGGCCCAGTCGTCCTCGAAGAGCGGGTCCTCGATGGAGACGAGCGGGTACGCCGCCACGAGCTCCTCGTAGTACTCCGTCATCTCGGCGGCCGAGCGGGACTTGCCCTCGAACTCGTACGCGCCGTCCTTGTAGAACTCGGACGCGGCGGCGTCGAGCGCGAGCGCGACCTGCTCGCCCGGGATGTAACCGGCCTGCTGGATCGCCTCGATGATGAGGTCGAGCGCGGCGCGGTTGGAGTCCAGGTTCGGGGCGAAGCCGCCCTCGTCGCCGAGGCCGGTGGACAGGCCCTTGGCCTTCAGGACGGACTTGAGGGCGTGGTAGACCTCGGTGCCCCAGCGCAGGGCCTCGGAGAACGACTCCGCGCCGATCGGCGCGATCATGAACTCCTGGATGTCGACGTTGGAGTCGGCGTGCGACCCACCGTTGACGATGTTCATCATCGGAACGGGCAGCAGGTGCGCGTTCGGGCCGCCGAGGTAGCGGAAGAGCGGGAGGTCCGACGCCTCGGAGGCGGCGTGCGCGACGGCGAGGGAGACGCCGAGGATGGCGTTGGCGCCGAGGGAGGCCTTGTTCTCGGTGGCGTCCAGGTCGAACATGGCCTGGTCGATCAGGCGCTGCTCGGTGGCGTCGTAACCGACGAGCTCCGGGCCGATCTGCTCGATGACGGCGAGGACGGCCTTCTCGACACCCTTGCCCTGGTAGCGGTTCGGGTCACCGTCGCGAAGCTCAATGGCCTCGAACGCTCCGGTGGAGGCACCGGACGGAACAGCAGCACGACCGGTGCTGCCGTCGTCGAGGCCGACCTCGACCTCGACCGTGGGGTTGCCTCGGGAGTCCAGGATTTCCCGGGCTACGACGACGTCGATGGACGGCACGAGCATCTCCTTCTGGGATGTGACGCTAGGGGTGCAGGGTCACTTTGGCCTTGCGACAAGAGCCTAACCGGCTCGGGGACATCGGCCGGCCGTTCGCCCGCCCCGTGGGACAAGAAGAGGTCCGAATACCGCAATAGCGGACGTAACTCTTCTGGTGAGTACGGCAGAACCCCGGCCCGGCGCGTACGGGGGGAGCGCGCCGGGCCGGGGTGGTGTGGGGGTGTCGCCGGGTCAGCTCAAGTGCAGCTGCTGGCCCGGGTAGATGACATCGGCGTCGCTGACGATGTCCTTGTTCAGCTCGAAGAGCTTCTCCCAGCCGCCCTTGACCTTCTTCGCGTCGGCGATCTTGCCGAGGGTGTCGCCGGCCTTGACCTTGTACTCGCCGTCGCCCTTCTCGATGTTCTTGGGCGCGGCGGGCTTCGCGGTCTCGGCCTTGGGCTGGGCCTTGGGCTCGGAGCGGACCTCGCTGCGCGAGGCGGGCTGCTCGGCGGCGCGCGGGGCGGCCGGCTCCTGCGTCTTCTGCGAGGAGCCGGAGGTGTCGACACCCGGGTCGACACCGTCGTTGGTCAGACCGCCGGCACCGGCGCAGGCCCAGGCACCCGGGCCCTGCATGTCGAGAAGCTTCTCGGCGGTGGCGATCTGCTGCGCCTTGGACGCCTTGTCGGCGGTCGGGGCGTACTGCGTGCCGCCGGCCGCGGCCCAGCTGGACGCGGAGAACTGCAGGCCGCCGTAGTAGCCGTTGCCCGTGTTGATGGACCAGTTACCGCCGGACTCGCACTGGGCGACAGCGTCCCAGGTCTCGACGGAAGCGGCGGAGGCCGAGGTCGCGCCCATCAGCGGAACGGCGACAGCGACGCCGGTGACACCGGCGAACGCGGCGAAACGCATGGCCTTGGACGGGGCACGGTGCTTGGCCTTGCTGGAAAACAGCATGCGACATCTCCTCACCGACGCCTACGAGGTGAGCTGTCGGGTTCGGGCGCAGTGAGTGCCCGGCCGCACGACGACCTGCGTCGCGCGGCTTTACCCCAAGCCGGTTCCGTTCGTCTTCCGACGTCCGGGCCCGGCGCTTACCTGGGTCCCCCGCTCCTGCCTACGGCGCTTTACGCGTCAGTTCCCCCCGGCCGCCGGCAGGATTCGGCGTGACGGTCGACGGGGCCCGCGGTGGCGAGCGCTCTGACGGTAAACACATGAGCCCTTGATGTTCAAAGAGCCACATCAGGGAGATATCACCCTTCCCTGCCCTTACCTGACCCACATCCACGCAGGTCAGGGGCGGAACGAGCGGACTGTCCGGGCCGCGCCCGCCAGTTGAGGCAAAGAGACCCTTGTCTCACTTGCTTCAAACTGGACATAGCGGCCCGAACTGCCCCCCGAAATCAGCCCAGATCGAGGCTCTGGCCAGGGACGATGAGGTCCGGGTCGGAGCCGACGGTCTTCTCGTTCGCCGCGTAGAGCGCGGCCCAGCCGCCGCTCACGTCGTGCGCGTCGGCGATGGCCCAGAGGCTGTCGCCGGCGCGGACGGTGTACTCGCCGTCGGCGCCGGGGGCGCCGGCGGCGTCACGTGTCGATCCGTCACCGCGGGAGGCGTGGCGGCCCGAATCGCGCCCGATGCCCGGATCGCCGGATACGGCGCTGCCGCCTTCGCGGGCCTCTTCGCGGCGGTGCTTGCCCTTGGAGGTGCCCTCCTCGGCGGTGGGCGAGGCGGCCTCCGAGGAGGGGGCCTCGGGGGCGTCATCGGCCCCGGACGCCGGGGGCGTCGTCGGGGCGGCGGCCTTCCCGGACTCGCCTTCGTCGCCTTCGTCGATCTTCACGCTGGCACCGTCAGACCCGGCGGTCGCCTCGGCCGGCTCCTGGGTCCCGGAGTTCTCCGGCGTCGCAGTCGACGTGTCGCCCTCCGGCTCGGCGGTCGCACCGCCACTCGGGGCGGCGTCGTCACCCTCCGTCAGGCCGGAGATGAGCGCGCAGCTCGGCCACGCCTGCGGCCCCTGGTCGGCCAGCACCTTCTCGGCCACCTGGATCTGCTGGGAGCGGCTGGCGAGATCGGCGCGCGGCGCGTACGCCGTACCGCCGAACTTCTGCCAGTTCTCCGGGGAGAACTGAAGCCCGCCGTAGTAGCCGTTACCGAGGTCGGCGCTCCACATGCCACCGCTCTCGCAATCGGCGACGCGGTCCCAGGTCGTGGCTTCGGCAGCGTTCGCGCCGGTCGCGCCGAGCAGCGGGATGGCGATGGCCGATCCGGCGACTCCTGCCGCGACGACGAGAGCTGGAGCCTGACGCGGGCGGCGGTGCTTACCGTTCCCGGAGCGCATGCGGTGGCCTTTCGAGTGACGGCTGAGGTTGACGGTGAACGTAGCCGTACTCGAACGTTTGTTACAAGTCGATGCAGCGTAGATCACGTGAAGGTCTCGAATTGACGTGGCGTCACCCTGTTTTGGCGTCGAACTCCACGGGCAAGGTGCGCAGTCCGCGCATGATGAGGCCGCCGCGCCACCGCAAATCGTCAGGTTCCACCGCAAGTTTCAAGTCCGGAAGGCGTCGCAGCAGCGTCGCGATCGCTACCTGCCCTTCGAGCCGGGCCAGCGGCGCGCCGAGGCAGTAATGGATGCCGTGTCCGTAGCCGAGGTGCTGGTTGTCGCGGCGCGAGAGGTCGAGCGTGTCCGGCTCACTGAAGCGCTCGGGGTCCCGGTCGGCGGCGGCGAGTACGACGAGCACGGGATCGCCGGCCGCGATGTCCTGGCCGCCAAGGGTCAGCGGCTCGGTGGCGTACCGCCAGGTGGCGAGCTCCACCGGCCCGTCGTAGCGCAGGAGTTCCTCGACGCCCGTGGCGAGCAGCTCCGTGTCGCCCTCGGCGAGCGCGCGCTGGAGGCGTTCGCGCTGCTCCGGGTGGCGCAGGAGCGCGTACACGCCATTGCCGATGAGATTGACTGTCGTCTCAAATCCGGCAAATAGGAGGATAAAGGCCATCGCCGCCGCCTCATTCTCGGTGAGGTGCTCGCCGTGATCGCTGGCGCGAATGAGGCCCGAGATGAGGTCGTCGCCCGGTTCTTCCCTTTTACGGTGGATGAGTTCGGCGAGGTAGTTGCGCATCTTCTTCACCGACCGGGCCACGCCCCCGCGCGGCCCGCCCCCGTGCCGGATCATCATGCCCGCCCAGTCACGGAAGTCGTCCTGGTCCTCGCGCGGTACGCCGAGCAGGTCGCAGATCGCGTAGATGGGGAGCGGGAAGGCGAAGTCGTGGATGAGGTCCGCGCTGCCCTCCGCGATGAAGTTGTCGATGAGCTGGTCCGTAAGCTCCTGCACCCGCGGCGCGAACTCCGCCACCGTGCGCGGCGTGAAGGCCTTCGACACCAGACGCCGCAGGCGCGTGTGGTCCGGCGGGTCGATGTTCAGCAGATGCGTCATCAGCTCGGCCTTGCGCTCACCCGGAATGCCGGTCCTGCCCCTGGCGTGCGCGGAGCCGGCGTGGTGGGCCGGGTCCTTCGAGAGCCGCTGGTCGGCGAGCGCCTGCCGCGCGTCGGCGTACCGCGTCACCAGCCACGCCTCGACCCCGCTGGGAAGGGACGTCCGATGTACGGGCGCGTGCTCACGCAGCCAGGCGTACGCCGGATAGGGATCGGTGGCGAACTCCCAGGTGAAGAGTTCGGGCATGGGAGTGGGGTGAGGCTGGTCGGGCATGCCCCCGACAGTATCGGCCGCCCTCGATACAGCGACGGCGAAGTGCGCCGGCAGTCCAGCGTCTGCTACTCGGCGTGGCCCTCCGCCGCTCGGATCGCGTCGCGGTACGTGCGGGCGGCGGCACGCAGCGCCGCCTCCGGGTCCACGCCGGACGCCTCGGCCCGTACCGCCATGGCCAGCAGTTCGTAGCCGATGCCTTCGCCCGCCGGGAGGGGGACGTCGAGGTCCGCGTTGCGTACGCGGGAGGAGAGCTTCGCGGCGAGGGCGAGGCCCGGCTGGCCGAGGGGCACGCCGTCCGTGACCGAGTCGCGCTGCTTCTCGTCGGCCTTCGTCCGCAGCCAGTGCGCCTTGACCTCTTCGGGGGTCTCGGCGGTGTCGTCGCCGAAGACGTGCGGGTGGCGGTGGATGAGCTTGTCGACGATGGTGCCGGCGACGTCGTCGATCGAGAACGGCTCGTCCGGATCCTCCTGGGCGATACGCGCGTGGAAGACGACCTGGAGGAGTACGTCGCCGAGCTCCTCGCGCAATTCCTCGCGGTCACCGTCCTCGATGGCCTCGACGAGTTCGTACGCCTCCTCGATGCCGTACTTCGCGAGTCCCTTGTGGGTCTGCCGCGAGGACCACGGGCATTCGAGGCGGATGCGGTCCATCACCTGCACCAGGTCGAGGAGGCGCGCGCCCGGCAGGTCGTACGAGCCGGGCAGCAGCTCCAGGTCGGGCATCTGGACCCGGCCCGAGCCGGCCAGGCGGGCGAGACCGTCGGTGAGGGCCTGGTCGCCCTCGCCGGACGGGAGGACGACCACGGTACGGCCGCCCTCGCACGCGTCCAGCAGCTCCTGGGCGGTCGGGGCGGCGTGCTCGACCGTGACCCCCGCCTCCCGCAGGTACGGCAGCTGCGGGTGCCCCGCGTCGGCGCACAGCACGAGGTCCGCCGCGCGCAGCGTCTGCCACGCCGGCCAGGACAGGAGCCCGGGCGCGACGCGGTGGCTGGCGGTGAGGAGGACGATACGGCCGGGGGCGGCGGGCTCGGATGCGGATGCTTCGCTGGTCACGTGTCGAACGTACCTCGGCGGTACGACAGCCCGGGGGCCAGCCCTCCTGCTACGCGCCCGCCTCCGGCGCCTGGGGGACCGCTTCCTTCGTCACCTGGGTGATCCACGGCGCCTTGTAGTCGCCCAGCTGCATCTTTTCGTCGTCCCACGTGCCGTAGCGGGGGTTGACGTCGATGTCGAGCGCCTTCGACGCGGCGACGAACGCCTCGTTCACCTTCTGCTGACCCTCCGGGGTGTTCGTCGCGCCGATCTTCGCGGCGAGCTTGCCGACCAGTACGTCCCTGCGCAGGGCGTCGTCGATCTGGTCCGGGGCGACGCCACGCTGCTGGAGGTACATCGCGGCCAGCTGCTCCTCGCCGCCCGCCTGCTCGGCCGCGTCCGCCCGCGCCTTCTGGATCTCCTTGCGGCTCACGCTCGCCCCCGCGTCGTCCGCGGCCCGCTCCACGATCTTGTCCACGATCAGGTCGTAGAGCTTGGCGCGGCCGAGCTGCCCGGTCGAGCCGATGAGCTGGGCGGCCTGCGGCGATGCCTGCTGGGCCTGGCGTACGTCCTTGACCTGCGCCTGGAGCGCGGAGACCTCGATACGGCCGCCGCCCACGACGGCCGCCGCTCCTGGATGCGCCTCATTGCCGCACGCGGCGAGAAACGGCGCCGCGGCCAGAAGCGCGGCGGAGAGGGAGAGCGCGGTGCGACGGCGGCGGTGCAAAGGGTGCCTCCCGGCGGTGATCGTGCGGCATAGCAACGACAGTGCGACGAACGACCTTGCGGTGATCGATGTTAGGCAGTCGGAGTGGTCCGGGCCACTGATTCGCCCAACGATTCGTTCGTGTTCGTGGATGCGCTGTCCCGGGAAGGCCGGGAATTCCGTACCGGACCGCCCAGCATGATCGTGCGGGAGACGACGAAAGTGACCGGGATCGCGGCCGACGCGGCGATCAGCGGGGCGTACGTGCTGTTGAGGCCCAGGACGCCCACGAGGAGATAGACGCCACTCGTCGTGATCACGAAATTCGCGGCGTTGGTGAGCGGGAAGAGCAGAAACTTCCGCCACGTGGGCCGCGTGTTGTAGGTGAAGCGGCAGTTCAGGAAGAAAGAGCCGGTCATGCTGACGGCGAAGGCAAGAACGTGCGCGGCGACGTACGGCAGCCAGGGCAGGAGCAGCAGGTAGCAGGCGTAGTACGTCCCGGTGTTCACCACTCCCACCAGGGCGAACCTGACCAGCTGGCGGCGGATCACCGGCGTACCAGCTCCCGGCTCTCGGTCAGCGGCGACGCGGCGGCGGGCGCCGGCTCCACATTCGTCGCCTGCACGAGGAAGTGCGGGCGGCGTTTCACCTCGTAATAAATGCGGCCGACGTATTCGCCGACTACGCCGATCAACAGCATCTGGACTCCGGCAAGCGCCGTGACGGCGACGAGCAGCGTCACATAGCCGGGGGTTTCCACTCCGTTCACGAGGGTGACACCGACAATCCACGTCGAATACGCCATGGCGACGGCGACCAGCAGCAGGCCGAGATAGAGCGCTGCCCGGAGCGGCTTGTCATTGAAGGAGATGAGACCGTCGAGTCCGTAGTTGAGCAGCTTCGAGAAGGTCCATTTCGAGCGGCCTTCCTCGCGTACGGCATTCTCGTACTCGAAGGTGACGGTGCTGAATCCGACCCAGGCGAAAAGACCTTTGGAGAACCGGTTGTACTCGGTGAGTTCGAGTACGGCGTCGACGCTGCGGCGCGACAGCATGCGGAAGTCTCCGACGCCGTCGACGAGTTCGACGTCGACCAGGCGGTTGATGAGCCGGTAGTACGCCCGGGCCGTGAGCGTACGCGTGACCCGGTCGCCCTTCCTGGTACGGCGGGCGACGACCTGGTCGAAGCCCTGCTCGTGCAGTGCCACCATGCGGCGGACCAGGGCCGGCGGGTGCTGGAGGTCGGCGTCCATGATGACGACCGCGTCGCCCGAGGCGTTGCGCAGGCCGGCCAGCATCGCCGCCTCCTTGCCGAAGTTCCGGCTGAAGGAGACATAGCGCGTGCGCGGGTCGGACTCCGCGATCTCCTGGAGGATCGCCAGCGTACGGTCCGTGCTTCCGTCGTCGACATAGACCAGTTCGAGTTCGACCGGACTGTTCAGACTGCCGAGTTCCTCCGTCACGTGCTCGTGGAAGCGGCGGACGATCTCCTCTTCGTTGAAACACGGGACGACAATTGAGATGAGCACAGCTCTCCCCCGATGGTCAGTCAGCTCAGCGAAGAACAGCCGCCGGATATGGCGGACTCCAACTCTCCACATGACGGGCCGGCAACCAACGCGTGAACTCACCGGGTTTTGTGCGTTTTTAGGCGGCCGCGGTGTCATTGAGATCTCTTTTTCCGTCACATGCTGGCTTATTGGGTATCGGGCGCAGTAGAAGGATCAACATGTCGATTACGGAATCAGCCAGAGGCCGTGCGGCCGCACTGTCCGCGCTGATAACAGTGGTCTCGGTGTGCGCCGGTGACGCGATCGCCCGCTCCTTCCCCTTCGGGCCGCGCACGCGCGCCGTCAACGACCTCGGCAACCAGTTCGTGCCGTACCACGCCCACCTGTGGGATGTCCTGCGCGGGCGTGCGGACGGCGGGGTCCTGATCAACTGGCAGTCCGGGTACGGCACGAGCTTCCTGCCCGACATCGGTACGTACGTCAGCAGCCCTTTCGCCCTGCTCGTCGCACTCTTCCCGCGCGACGAGACCGACCTCGCGGTTTACGTCATCACCGTGCTGAAGATGGCAGCGGCGGCGGCAGCGATGACAGTGCTGCTGCTCGTGCTGAGGGAGGGCGGGAGCCGGTGGTGGGCCGCGGGGCTGCTCGGGTCGTCGTACGCGCTGTGCGGGTGGGCGGTCACCGAGGCGGTCTACAACCCGATGTGGATGGACGGGCTCGTCGCGTTCCCGCTGCTGTGCCTGGTGGGGGAATGGGCGCGTACGGGACACCATCGCGTCCTGGGGCCGGTGATCGTGGCCGTGGCATGGGCCGCGAACTTCTACACGGCGTACATGGCGACGCTGGGCGCCGGCCTTGTTCTGCTGCTCCGGCTGCTGACCGACGGAGCCTCCACATCTGTACGGGAGCGGCTGGGCGTACTGCTGCGCGCCGCCTGCACCACGCTGCTCGGCATCGGCCTTGCGGCGCCGGTGCTGGCTGTCGTCTTCCTCGGGTCGACGCACGCCTACCCGGGCTGGAGGCGGGAGTTCGCGCCGGCGGGGTGGGCCGATGTGTTCGCGCGGGCGCTCCCGGCGACGTACGGCTTCTTCACGCCCGCGGTCTTTCTCGGCACGGGCACTCTGGTGCTCGCCGGCACGCTGCTCTTCAACCGGACGGCGCCCCGGCGCGAGAGACGGGCGTGGACGCTGCTCGTCGTCGCGGTGGCGGTGTCGATGCAGTGGGGGCCGACGCACCTGGTCTGGCACGTCTTCGCCACGCCGAACGGCAGCCCGTACCGGCAGACGTTCGTGCTGGCCGGCGTGCTGGTGATCGCGGCCTGGATCTCGCTCTCGTACGGCTGGCCGGGGCCGCAGGCGCTGCTGGGCGGGACGGGGGTGGTCGCGCTGCTTGCCTTGGGTGCGGCGACGAGCCCTCGGATCACCGCTTGGACATATCCGCTTGCCGTGGCGGGGGTGGCGGCGACGGTGGGCGGGGTGCTGCTGGCCATGCGGGCGGATGTTGCCGCTCCCGACAACCTGTCAGCCCCTCCGGCGTTTGAGGAGCGGGGTCTGGGGCGGAGCCCCAGTTTCGGGAAGGGGCGGGTAGGGGAAAGCCCCGCAGGGTCGCCCACCCCCCGCGCCGGGGCTCGCAGAGCGCTCGTGCTGAGCGCCGCGCTGCTGCTGATCGGCGCCCAGATCGCGCAAGCCACCGTCACCACCGCCTACGCCGACCGCCAGCGGCTCGCCAAGCTCGACGACTACGCGCCCTGGGGCGACCGGCAGCAGACCCAGGCGGACGCGGTGGCGGACGTCGACGGGTGGCCCGCCTACCGGACGGAGCCCGGCCGTGAACAGACCACCGCCAACGACCCGCTGACCGTGGGCGGCCAAGGCGCGGCGTACTACAGCAGCCACACCCCCGACGTCCTCACCCGCACGCTCGCCGCGCTCGGCGCCGGCTGGACGTCCAACGGCCGCGCCGTCCAAAGCCTCGACAACCCGGTGACCGACGCCCTCTTCTCCGTCGGCGCCCGCGTGCACATGCCACGCGACCCGCATCACAGCTGGTCACGGCCCGACGGCCGCAAGGTGAGGGTGACGCGCGCCGCGGTGCCGCAGCTGGTCACCGTGCGCCCGCCCGGCCCCGAACCGCGCTTCGGCGCCTCCCCCTTCCGCAACCAGGAGAAGCTCCTCGGCGCCCGCGTCTACACCCTCCCGCGCACCGCAGTGCGCACCGAACTACGCACCGAACTGCAAGCCGAACTGCGCGCCGCCACGCTGACCGCCGCCTGCCCCGCCCGCAGCGAGGTCTTCCTCTGGGCTCCCGGCTTCTCCGGTACGGCGAAGCTCGGCGGCAGCCACGGCCCCGGCGGTACGGAGAGCGAGCTGCGCGGCAGCATGCCCGCCCGGCGTGCCGCGATGCAGCCGCTCGGCACCGTCCCGGCCGACGGCCGGGTCTCGATCGCACTGAAGGGCGCCGGCGCGGGCGCGGCCGTCGGCAAGCTGCCGCGCCAGAGCGTCGGCTGCCTGGACCGCGACCGGCTGGCCACCGCCGTGGACCGCCTCCGGTCCACCGGCGCCACCTCCGTGCGCGTCACCGACAGTGGCGTACGGGCCACCCTGCCGCCCGGCGCGAGCGGAACCGCCGTCTTCGCCATGCCCCGCATCGCCGGCTGGAGCTGCCGCGCGGCCGGCGCGAAGGCCCGGCCGGCCGCCTCCCACCTGGGGCTGGTCGCCGTAGACCTGCCCGGCCGCGACAGCCGCACAACCACTGTGACCTGCGACTTCAGCCCCCCGGGCCTGCGCATCGGCACGCTCGCCGGCGGCCTGTCCCTCCTCGTCCTCGTCGCGGCGGGCATCCTGCCCCGGCTCCTGCCCCGACTGCCGTCACGGCGTCGCAGGAGCCACACGAAGACTTCACCCGAGGACCATCGGCTCGTGGCCCGCACGGCATGAGCCGCGGCGTACGGTCGGCCGCCTGCCCCCCCACTCACAGGACCGAAGCCAGAGGCGAACCGCATGCCATCTCTGCTGAGCAACCGGCTGACGAAGTGGGCCCTAAGCCCCGTCGCCGCGCTAGTCGACCAGCGCATCTCACGTCACACCGCGGGGCTCCGCCGTGAAGTCACCGAACTCCGGCGCAAACAGCACGGCATCGGCATGCTCCTCGACCGCACCGGCCGCGGCCAGCACCGGATGCCGACGCCCGAGCAGATCGACACGCTCGTGCGTGAGGTCGGCGCCGCGACGGACGCGGGCGAGCACGCCCGCCGCAACGTGACCGTCGCCTACCGCAATGTCGTGGCTCTGGAGGCGCTGGGCGTCGGCCGGATGGCGGGCGGCACATCCAACGTGTGCGGCAAGCTCGCCACCGTCCCGCTGCTCGCGCGGCCGCAGGGCAAGGACCGCGACGTACTCGAAGTACTCGAAATCGGCACCCTGCACGGGCTGTTCGCGGCCGCTCTGATGCGGATGCTGCACCGCACGGGCGTCGAGGCGACGCTGACGATCGTCGACCCGCTGGCGGGCTCGCAGCTCCAGCCGGGCACCTCCGACTACGAGGAGCCGACGGGGACCCCGGTGCGCGAGGACGTCGTACGGGCCAACCTGGCCCTCGGCGGCGGCCGTCCCGGCACCGGGGCGCGCATCCGGCAGGGGTTCTCGGGGGACCCGGAGGTACGGGCGGCGGTCTCCGACCGTGAGTACGGCGTGATCGTCATCGACGGCGACCACTCCTTCGAGGGCGTCCTCGCCGACCTGGAGTGGGCGGAAACGATCGCCGCGCCCGGTGGGGTCGTCGTCCTCGACGACTACGGCGACGGGCGCTGGCCCGGAGTCAAGAACGCCCTGGACAAGCACCTGGCGGGCGGCGACAGCCGGCTCACGATGGTCGGCCGGGTCGCCACCTCAGCCTTCCTGCGAGCACGCTGACCGACTCAGAGGTCCCGCATCCGCTGGTGGCGGTCGAGGGCTCGGCGGACGTCGGCCGGCAGCGGGTGGTACGGGCCGTACGCGCGCTCGGCGTCATAGAGCAGGCTCTGCAACTGGGCGTGGGCGGCCGCATGGTCCCCCATCGCCAGCAGCAGGTTCGCTATCCGGTGGCGGATGTCGAAGGCGCGGGCGGTGGCGTCGGTCGCGGTCGCCGCCGCCGGGCCGCCTCCCCCGTACTGGTTCTCGTAGTAGGGCAGCAGGCCGCGGTACTCGGCCAGGGCGGCGGCCGGTTCGCCCAGCTGCTCCAGGCACTGCGCCGCGTCGTACCGGAACTGGAGCGCCTGCGGGTCGGCCAGGCCGGACTCGGCGGCGCGGTCGTCGGCGAGGCGGCGGAGCTCGGGCAGGGCGCGGCGGTACTGGCCGTCGTCCAGCAGCGTCGCGGCGTACTGCTTGCGCAGGATACGGACGACCGGGGAGCGCTCGCCGTGCTGGGCGGCAGCCGCCGGGAGGATCCCGCCGAGGATGTCGACGGCCTGGGTGATGCGCCCTTCGCCGAGGAGTTGCTTGACCTCGTCCACGGCGCCCGCGACGTCCGGCTGCGCCTGCGCGGGGGTGGGCTGGGCGACGGGCGGGGTGGTGGCGCGGTCGGGCCAGGGGGCGTGCGGGCGCAGGAAGGGGCGGGTGGGGTCGAGCGGGCCCGACGGCACGCCACCGTGCGCGGGCAGCAGCGGGACCAGCGCCTCGTAGACCTCCTGGGCGGAGGACGGGCGGTGCTGCGGGTCCTTGGCGAGCAGCCGCAGGACCAGCGCTTCGAGCGGTTCGGGGATGTCCTGGCGCAGCTGTCGGACGGGAAGCGGCGGCTCGTACAGGTGACGGTGAAGGACACCGAGGACGGTCGACCCGGCGAAGGGGACGTTCCCGCTGAGCAGTTCATGCAGGAGGACGCCGAGCGCGTAGAGATCGGTGTACGGGCCGACCGCGCCGCCCATCGCCTGCTCGGGCGCCATGTAGGCGGGGCTGCCGATGGGCGAGCCGGTGTGGGTGAGGCGGGTGGTGTCGGTGTCGAGGACGGACGCGACGCCGAGGTCCAGGACGGTGACCGTGCCCTCGGGCTTGACCATGACGTTGCGCGGCTTGAGGTCGCGGTGGACGATCGGCACGGCGTGTACGGCGGACAGCACGGCGCAGAGCTGGGCGGCGACCGCGACGGCCCATCGCCAGGGGTACGGGTCGTGCTCGGCCAAGTGGTCGGCGAGGTCGGCGCCCTTGACGTACTGCATGACGAGGTAGAGGTCGTCGTCCTCGCTGCCGGCGTCGTGGACGGTGACCAGGCCCGGGTGGTCGACCTGCGCGGTGACGCGGCACTCGCGCACGAAGCGGCGGCGCATCTCGTCGGCCGCGGTGGCGGCGGCCATGCGGTCGGGGCGCAGCAGCTTCACGGCGACACGGCGGTCGAGGCGCTGGTCGTACGCCGTCCAGACCTGGCCCATGCCGCCCTGGCCGATGACGGTGGACAGCTCGTAACGCCCCGCGATGATCCGTCCGTTCACCGGTCCTGGTCACCCCGCTGGTCCTTGCGCAGGAGGTCGCTGAGCTCGTCGAGCTCGGCGCGGACCTGGTCCATGCGCTGGGGATTTTGCTGGGGCTGCGGCTGGGGCTGCGGCTGCGGCTCGTACGGCGTTTGGTGCAGGTGGGGGTGCCCGTGTGCCTGTGGTGGCTGTTGCGGAAGTGGGGTCGGCGCCGGGTTGACCACCGGGGTGCTCGCGTACGGGTTCGGGTAGCCGTACTGCGGCGGGGCGGCCTGCGTCTGCTGGACGTACGGCCCGTAGGGGGCGCGTGGGCCGGTGACGGCGTGCCCGCCGCCGCCGCTCGCCTGGAGCCGCGCGTAGTACCGGATGTCGAGTGTCAGGAAGTACCCGGCGGTCGCGGCTCCGAGGAGCAGGATGAACGACAGGGCTATGTCGGTCCTCACGTCGCCCTCAGGCAGCGTGCCGACGACGGCGAAGGCCGAGATCGCCACCGGGATGCTCGCCCAGGCGACCGCCCAGTCGAACCAGCGCCCGCGCAGGATCGCGATGCGGAACAGCGGAACGCAGGACAGAATGCCGCAGCTGAAGACGGCACAGAGGGGGAACAGCACACGCATGGTGATGACGACGCCGTCATTGCGGACTGGCGGCGTGTTGCCGGAGCCGTGCATGGCTGCTCCTGAAGACCTGGTGAACGTATGTGGGGACACTGGGGGCGGTATGCGCTTTGAGCGTATACACCGACACTGACAACGGCCCCCGGGTTGTACGGATCCACTGTGGCACGCCTCACCCCGCACTCACTCCGGTCGTACCGTCCCGTCCGTCAGGCCGTCGTACAGCCCCTGCACGAGTTGTTCGCCGAGCCGTCCCGCCCGCCGCAGCGCGTCCTCGAACTCGGCCAGGGTGCGGAAGCGTTCGCCGTACTGCCGCTGGTCGGCGAGCGGCAGCCGGGGCAGCTGGAGGCGGCGCACATCGAGCCGGGTCGAGGTGGAGGCGTAACTGCTGGCCTGCCGGTTGTTCGCGGTGCCGCGCAGGAAGCCCGCGAGGAACCAGGGGTCGAGGGCCGCCGGATCCGGGCGCAGCAGCTGGAGGCTGCGGCCCAGTGCGGCGCCCGCGGTGGCCTCGTCGACGACGCGCGCGACCGAGCCGCCGCCGAGCACGGGCACGACCACGTCGCCCACTGCCACCAGCACGGGGTCCTCCGCCGCACCTTCGGGGAGCGTGCCCGACGGCGCGCTTCCGGCGAGCACGTCCTGCTCGGTGAGGACGCGTTCCCCGGAACCGGCTCCGGCGCCGCCCGCGCGCAGCACGAGCGCGCCCGCCCTGGCGAGTTCGCCGACGGTGGTGGTGGGCCAGCGCGACGGCTGCGCGGACTCCCCGGTGGCGGGCGTGAGTTCGGCCGTCTGCCGCAGCGTGTCGGCCAGCTGCTCTCGTACGCGCGCGAGTTCGGCGGCGCCGCCGCCGGCGGCCGGGGGCGGCAGATGGCGGGCGGGGGCGAGGTCCACGTCGTCGTCGAGGAGCTGGATGACGGACACCGAACGGCTGACGCCCGGGCGTTCCTCGACGCTGCCGTCGCGGTCGAAGGTCTGCCAGGTGTCGAGGACGGTGGTGTGCAGGGCCGGCCAGTCAAGCTTGTCGCGGCCTGCGGCGGAGAGGTCGGCGGTGTCCACGAGGAGGAGTTCGTGGGAGGGCCGGCCCTCGGCTGCGGGCTTGCGCAGGACCCACAGGTGGAGCGGGATGCCGTACGGGGGTGCGGCGCCCGCGGGCAGCGAGACGACGGCGCGCAGGGCGCCGCGGCGCAGCAGGTCGGCGCGGATCCGGCGCCCGGAGCGGCGGGAGGCGGCGGCGGGCGGCATCAGGAGGACCGCGGTGCCGCCGTCGCGGAGGCGGGCGAGTGCGTGCTGGACCCAGGCGAGTTCGGATTCCGTACGGGCCGGGAAGCCGTACTCCCAGCGGGCGTCGTACGCCAGCTCGTCGTGGCCCCAGTTGCGTTCGTTGAACGGCGGGTGGCAGAGCACCGCGTCGGCGGCGAGCTGCGGGAAGGCGTCGGCACGCAGCGAGTCGGCGGCGGCCACCCGCACTTCGGTCGTGCCGGATTCGGTCTGCAGGGCGAGGCGCAGCGCGGCGAGGGCGGCCAGGTCGGGGTCGGCTTCCTGGCCGTGGAGGGCCCGCCCGTCCTGTACGGCGGTGGCCTGTGCGACGGCGCGCAGCAGTGTTCCGGTGCCACAGGCCGGGTCGAGGACGGTGCGGGGGCTGCCCGCGAGGGCGGCCATCAGGGCGGCGGGGCCCGGCGGGGTGAGCGTGTACTGGCGCGGGTTGGCGTCGAGGTGGCGGCCGAGCAGGAACTCGTACGTCTGGCGGGCCCCGAGCTCGGCGGCGAGCTCGGCGGTCGCGCGCAACAGGGGCACGGAGGGGCCGAGTTCGGGCGTGCCCGGGGTGTGAACGGCGCGCTGCGGGCCGAAGCGGGGGGCGAGGATCTCCTCCAGGGCGGGCGGCAGCAGGAAAGCGAGTTTCTCGTCGGAGACGGCTGAGAGCTGGAGCCACGCGGTCGGCCTGTCGCGTACGAGCAGCAGCACGCAGCCCGCGTGGATGAGGGCCGGGACGGCGCCTGCGGGGTGGCCGGCGAGTTGCTGCCAGACGCGCTCGCGCAGGGGCACCTCGGCGATTTTGCCCTGGTCGCGCAGCCACTGCTCGACCTCGGCGAGGGCGAACGAGGGGCTGGTCTCGGTGCCGCCCACGGGCTTGGGGAAGTCGGGATGCCGACGGCGCCAGTTGCTCACGGCGGCACGTCCGACCCCGGCGAGCCGGGCGATTCCGGCGGCGGTCACCTCTGCTGCGTTGTCCGACACCGGGTCGGCTCCCCTCGTACACCTGCGCCTGCTTGTGGCACCGAGCATACCCATGTGCGCAAGAGAGGCCGCTTCACGACGTGAATCGAAGTCCATGCGTGAATCGTGTTGACTCGGTTCACAAGCTCTGTTGTGATTACGTCATCGCAGCAGAACGGGGCGGCAAGGCAGTCCCGAACACACCTTGTCCGGAGGACATCCATGTCTCAGTACACGCAGCAGCCGCAGTTCCCGCAGGGTCCGACGCCTGCGGCACAGGCCCGCAACGGACTGGGCACCGCCGCCCTGATCCTCGGCATCATCGGCGCGCTGTCGGGTCTGATCCCGTTCCTGTTCTGGCTCGCCGGCATCCTCGGCGTCATCGCGCTGATCATGGGCCTGGCCGGCCGGGGCCGCGCCAAGCGCGGTGGAGCGACCAACAAGGGCGTCGCCCTGGCGGGCGCCATCCTGGGCCTGATCTCCCTGATCATGTCGGTGGTCGGCGCGGTCATCCTGTTCAAGGCCGTGGACGACGCGGTGGACGACATCAACAAGGCGACCAGCGGCTCGTCGGCGAGCAAGGAGCCGGGCGACAGCTCCTCAAAGGGCAAGGGCACGGGCACGGAGAAGGGGAAGAGCAAGGACAAGGGCGGCGAGTCGGGCACGGACTCCGAGACGCTGGCAGCCGGCGACTCGGCCGTCTACGACGACAAGCTCACCCTCACCGCGTCGGCCCCCGAGGCGTACTCCCCCGGTGAGTACGCGATCGGTCACACCAAGGGCAACAAGGCCTACAAGGTCACGGTCGTCATCGACAACGCCGGCAAGGAGAAGTTCGACGCCGCCCTCGTCACCGCCGAGGCCCGCGCCGGCAAGGACGGCGTGAAGGCCGAGCAGATCTTCGACGAGAAGGTCGGCGAGGTCTTCACCGGCACCGTCATGCCGGGCAAGAAGGCCACCGTGGTGTACGCCTTCGACACCCCGGCCGACGCCGAGAACCTGGTCGTCGAGATCTCCCCCGACTTCACCCACAACCCCTCGCAGTGGGACCTGAAGCTCTGATCACCAGCACCACCGAAGTACCGGGGGGGCCGTCCGAGGGGGACGGCCTCCCCAAGCCGCGTCAGCGGTCCCCTCCGCACTGAGCGAGCATCATGCGCTTGTCCGCAGCGGTCACCGGCATCCCGTACTTGAGGGCGACCTGGCCGAACCGGACGACGTACGCGCACCGGATCGCCTTGTTCGGCGGGAGCCAGGACGCCGGACCCGAATCGCTCTTGGCCGAGTTGGTGCGCCCGTCCACGGGAAGCAGATTCAGCACATCGTTTATGTCGGCACCCGTAACTGTCTCACCGAGCTCCCAGTTATGTAGGCGTTCAGCTTGTCTCATACGGGGAGGGTGGCGTGCGCGTGACGGACTCTGGAGAAGCCGACGCCGATTCGGACGCGATGGTGCTGCTGCACAGGACCACGGCAGGCGGGACGTCCCCCGCCGATCCGCTCCCCTTCGACGGAGACTCGGTGCTCCGACGAGCCGGTGCTGACGACGGCAGGCCGTTCATCCTCGGCCCGGACGGGAGCTACGACCGCGACCTGAACCGCTTCCTGCGCGACCTGGAGAGCTGGGGCGTGCGGGCGGAGAACAGCCGGATCGCGTACAGCACCGACGTCATGCTCTACTGCCGCTTCCTCCACGAGTCGCGTGCCGGCAAGTCGATCTGGGACACGGATGGCGCCGATCTTCGCGCGTACAAGTCCGTACGGCTGCGCGGCGACGGCCCGGGCAAGGTGTCCGCGGCGACCTGGAACCGTTCCATCGCGGCGCTCGACAAGTGGGTGCAGTGGTCGCTGTACGAGGAACTGCTGCCTGCCGAGCCGTTCCGGTACATCGACAAGACCGTGATCTCTCCGCAGGGGCCGAAGCGGGTACGGGTCAACGCCGACGCCGAGCCCGAGGTGCCCCGGCAACCGATCCGGTTCCTGTCGCACGAGGACTTCATGCTCTGGCGGGACGTCGGCCTGAGGGGGCTGCTGCCGAACGGCTCCCCGGACTCCAGGTGGCGGGGGCGCAACGGCGAACGCAATGCCCTCTTCGCCGACCTCCTGATCTGCACCGGCATGCGTCTGGGCGAGGCGGCCGGCCTTCTGACAGCGGAACTGCCACCGGTCACCCGCAGACGTGTGATCGGCGACATCACCGTCCCGGCCGCCGTGGCGAAGCGCAACAAGGCACGGACGGTGTACGCACGCCCCCGGGTAGTACGCGACCTGCACCACTACCTCGCCATCGAGCGTGACGAACTGGTGCAGCGGCGGCGTGCCGAGGGCATGTACGAGGCGTATACGGACCGGTTGCCGGTGCGCCGGGCGAACCGCCACGCGCTGGCGGTCGAGGGCGGCACCACCTGGTCGTACTCGCGGATCGGTACAGCGGACCGGGTGCGGCTCGTGCAGGTCGACGGTCAGGGGTCGGCGGTTGGGCCCCTGTGGCTGTGGCTGGGCGAGAACGGTCTGCCGCTGCGGAGCGGTACCTGGCAGTCGGTCTTCCGGCGGGCGAACGAGCGATGTGCGGGCTTCGGGCTGGACTTCGACGTCCACCCGCACACCCTGCGGCATTCCTTCGCGGTGCACATGCTTGGCCTGCTGCTGCGGCAGACCGTCCGGGCGCTCGGCATGCGGGAGGACCGACGGTTCACGCACGCCGAGGTGAAGCGCCTGCTCATCGGCAATCCTCTGCGCAAGCTCCAACTTCTGCTCGGCCACCGTCACGAGGCGACGGTCTACACCTATCTGGACGTGCTGGACGACGCCCAGGAGATCGTGTTGGCGGCTCTCGACGACTGGGACGAACAGGCCGCCGCCATCGAGCAGATCCGCCTGGACGCGGAGGAGGAGCGGTGAGCCCGCGCCGCGTCCGCTTTCCCTCCGCTGTCGACACCCCTGCGGCAGCGGACCCCGTACCGTCGATCGGCCCGGTCGTCTTCACCGTGGATCTGAACGGGAGCCCCGAACATATCGACCTGTCCGGGCTCCCGTGCCCGCGCCTCACCCGGGCCCTCGCCACCGCCTTCGCCGAGGTCATCAGCAGTCCCGGCACCCTACGTCTCCGCAGTGGCGTCCGCTATGTCGCCAAACGGGTCCGGGAGTTCATCGACTTCACCGCTGCGGCTCTCCCTGATTCCGCCGCTGACCTGCGTCTGAGTGACCTGGAGCCCGATCTCCTGGACGCTTTCGAGCTGCACCTGATCGCTCAGTACGAAGAGGCGAGCAAGGAGCCGTACCTCGCCATGACGTACCTCGTGCGGCTGCTGAAGCAGGTCCACGAGGCTCACCCGGACGCCTTCGACGCCGCGTTCCATGCCCGCCTGGGGTACACCTCGGCATCGGCCAACAGGGCGACGAAGCCGCTCGACGCGTATCCGTTCCCCGTGCTCGACGCCCTGGAGAGTGCGGCCCGGGATGACGTCGCCCGGATTCGCGACCGGATTCTGGAAGGCGAGAGACTCGCCGCCACCGGCCGCGATCCGCATCAACACGGCTGGGACCGGCTGGAGAACGTGCTGTGGCACATCCTGAATCACGGCCCGCTGACCGCTGACGACATCTCGTACAAGGTCTTGCGTCCCTTGGGCGGCAGGAAGGAACTCAACGGCCGCCTCTACCTCACTGCCCTGGACCTGGTGCCCTTCCTTCTGCTGCTGGCCTGCCAGACGGGCATGGAACCCGAGTGCATCCGGCAGTTGCGGTCCGACTGCCTGGCAAGCCCTGCACGCGGTTACGTGAGCGTCGCCTACGTCAAGAGACGCGCGGCGGGCGCCGCACACAAGACGGTCAGGGTCGCCGACGGCGGCTCCCTGCGCTTTCCCGGTGGCGTGATCCGACTGGCTCTGCGTCTGACGAAGCGGACCCGCGAGCTGATCGGAACCGATGCGCTGTGGTGCGATGTCACCGCGGCCGGGCAGCCTCGCGCGCCCTTCGACAGCCTCTACGGATGGTCGGCCTTCACCCAGGAATGGATGGCCAGACACGGGCTCGACAACCTCACCGACCGCGGCGGCCTGCCGGTCGCCCTCGATCTGCGCCGGGTCCGCAAGACCGTCAAGTCCCGGCAGTACCTGCGCGCCGGCGGAGCACTGGCGGACTTCGCCTCGGGCCACACCCGGCCGGTCGCGGCGAAGCACTACGCGGACATCGACGCCCACAGCGAGACACACGAGCAGGCGGTGGAGGCCGGCCTCGCGCAGGCGCTCGGTGCCGCGCTGGCTCCGCCGGTGGTGCTGTCCGACGACGGCGACCGCCTGGACGACGGTGAGTCCGAGCTGAGCGAGCAGGAGATCGAGTCCGCGCTGTCCGGCGAACGGGACGTGTGGCTCGCCTCCTGCCGCGACTTCTTCGCCTCCCCGTTCGCGCGCAAGCCGGGTGCTGCCTGCCCGGTCCCGGCCTGGGGCTGCCTGGAGTGCCCGAACGCCGTGTTCACCAGCCGCCATCTGCCCAGCCTGCTGTCCTTCCTGGACTTCCTGGAGCGGCAGCGCGAGGAGTACCCGGCCACCGAGTGGAGCGCGCGGTTCGGGCTCGCGTGGGACCGCGTCGTCCACGGTGTCCGGGCCCGCTTCAGTACCCGCCAGATCGCCACGGCCCAGACCATCGCCGAGGCCGACGGCAACCGATTGCTCCTGCCCGCGTCGTTCCTGGAGGTCATCGCATGACTGCCGCCCCGAGGACCGAAGCGGAGCAACCGGGCCCGTCATCGTCCGAGAAGTACGTACTGCCGAAACGGCTCACGGTCGGCCTGCCGAGCCGGGGCCCGCTCCTCACCGACGACATCTGGGACCTGCGGTGTGTGCTTCCCCGTACCTGGCGGACCTGGCGGCTCGACTTCACACAGGTCAGTGATCCGGTGATGCGACGCACGGCGAAGGAGTATGTCGCTTCCCGCCTCCGCCGGGGATCACTGGGACTGGGCCCGCTCAAAGCCACTGCGGCGGCCGGAGAGCTCCGCTCCTTCACCGCCATCGTCAAGGATCTGCGGGAGGCGGGCGCCCCGCGGCTGTCCGACGTGGACCGCACCCACCTGGACACCGTGCTGAAGAAGTGGAAGGGCAGTCCGCACACCGCCACCCGTAACGTCGCCCTCCTCAAGCACCTTTCGGCGCACGGGCCGTTCCTGTCCGAGGACAGGCTGAACGTCCTTCCCTGGAACGGGCGTAGCGCCTACGGCGTCGTCGGAGTGCGGCGGGCCAGAGGCGAGAACATCACGCCCCGCATCCCCGAGGAGGTCCTCACGCCCCTGCTCAGGGCTGCAGTGTTCTACGTCGAGACGGCATGCCTGGACATCCTCGCCGCACAGCGTGAAGTCGCGGCCCTCGATGCGGCGCGCGAGGGCCAGACCCTGGGGCACGACCAGGCACGAGCGCGTGTGCTCGCCTTCATCGCCGCACGCCGGACCGCTGGGCGCGGTATCCCTGCTGTCCCCCTCGGCAAAGCGCACACCGTTCCACGCGCCATGGTTGTCAACAGCGTGATCCAAGCCCCCAACCACACTCTGGTGTCGCTCCTCGCCGGCTGCGGACGCGCCAGCCACCTGCGGTCTCTGTTGGCTGAGGCGGGCGAAGAGATGGGTTTCGAGGACGGCGGGCTCGATACACCGATGTCGGTGTGGCCGGGCACCGGCATTGCATGGCGGCCACGGCTGAGCCCTTTCACTCTGGCCAACGAGCTCTCGTTCCTGCGCACCGCGTGCTGGATCGTCATCGCCTACCTGTCGGGGATGCGGGACGCAGAAGTGCGTGAGCTGGGCCGCGACTGCACGATCACCGAACCAGGAGCCGACGGACGGCCCCGGTACAAGATTCGCGGCAGGGTCTACAAGGGCAAGGGGCGCAAGCTCGACGGGGAAGAAGCCGAGTGGGTGGTACTGAACGTCGTCCACCAGGCCGTTGCCGTACTGCGGGAGATCAACGACGATCCCGGCCACCTCTTCGGCTACGACGGTGGCGGACGCAACGGCCACGTCCTGCTGAGCAACATGCCCCGGCGTATCCGGGCCTTCCGGGACCACCTCAACGAGCTGTTCAGCACGTCGGACGGACTCTATGTGCCCGTGCCCTCCACGTCCCCGGAGAACGACGCCTCGTCCCCGGAGGAGACCTCCCTGGAAGCTGAGGACACCGCGGAGTCCACCACGCTCCCCTGGGCCTTCGACACGCGCCAGTTCCGCCGCATTGTCTCCGCTTAGTTTCCGTGTGGCGATTGACATCAACTGGGCTGGTGGCCTGGGGGTTTGGGCTTTGCGCTTAGCTGTGTGGTGTTTCTACTGTCAGCTCTCATGATCCTGAACTTCTTCTCGTCTCGGGGCTGGCAGTCCTGGGACGTCGAGCATCGGCCATTGATTCCCGAGGGGATGCCCGTGCTCATCGACGACGACCTGTGCTTCGAGGACGGCCCGGCTGTGCCGCGTCCGACGGCGGTGGTGAACCGGTGGTTGCGTGAGCTCCCGGCCAGCGGGGCGCCGGCGCCGAGCTCGTGGGAGAACTACGCGCGGGTGGTCAAGGAGTGGATGGAGTTCCTGGCCGAGCACGGGGTGGGGTTGTTCGACTCGCGGGTACGGCTGAAGGCCGCGTTGAGCCGGTACGCCGAGCACCGGGCGGCGGGCCCGCTGAAGGCTCGGTTCGCGGCGACGACATGGGGCCAGCACATGAGCATCCTGTCGCTGTTCTACCGGTGGGCGATGCACGAGGAGTACGCGACGGCCGAGCCGTTCACCTACCGCGCCGCGCGAGCCCTGTTCGCCGGGACCGGCCGGGAGGTGAGAGTGAACTTGGCGGTGCGCCGCACCCCCAAGCCGCACGTGACGATCAAGTACTTGGAGCCGGACTTCACCGAGCTGTTCCGCAAGGGGCTGCGCGGGCTCGCCCCGGACGGCTCGCAGGACACCGGTTTCCACGGGCGGGAGCTGACCCGCAACGCGGCGGTCGGGGATCACGCGCTGGCCACCGGGATGCGGCTGCAGGAGTTCACCTATCTGCTGCCCTGGGAGATCCCCGCGCTGCCGCCGAAGCCGACTGCGGTTCCCATCCCGTTCCCGGTGCCGGCCGGGATCACCAAGGGCAAGAAGTTCCGCACCACGTGGACCTCTTACGAGGCCCTGGCTGGGCTGCACGATTACGTCGAGCTGGACCGGGCCGCCACGACGGACAGCTCACTCTGGCGGCCGCCACGACGCTGGGGCGAACCGCTGATGGTGACCGAGCCGGACGCCCGGGGAGGACTGATCAACGGGGTCCGGCGGCCCTGGGGGTCTCTGACGCCGGCCGAGCGGCGTCGCCTGGTCGCACCGGAGGGCGGTTCATGCTTGCTGGCGGTGAAGAACGGCGGCGGCCCGTTCACCGCCTGGGCCACGGTCTTCGAGCGCACATCGGATCGGATACGGGCCCGCTTCGAGCCCCGTTTCCCGCACGTCTGGCCCCACCGATGCCGCCACACCTTCTCCATGAGGACCTTGGAATACCTGGTCACCGGCCACTACCGGCAGGCCGCGAAACTCGTACGGGACACCGATGCCGACGCCGCCCTGGTCTTCTACCTCAGCAAGGCGGACCCACTACTGGTGCTTCGTGATCTTCTAGGACATTCCACCGTCCTCACCACGGAAAAATATCTTCGGCGCTTGGACACGACCCGCATCTACCGAGAGGCATACGAGAGGGCCGGAGCCGCTGCCGGGCTGACCGAGGATGCGGCCTCCGAGCGAGAAGCCGCGGCCGAGTTCGACGATGACATGGCAGAGGCGATCTGATGCCCGCGACGGTACTTGCGGATCCTCCGGGCATCCAGTGCATGTTCAGCGACGGCTCCACGGCCGAATTCAGGCTGGAAGGGCTGCCCTGCCCGCAGTTGGTGAGCGATCTGCTGACCGGGCTGGTCGAACTGATCCACCCGCACGGCAGTCTCGACTCGGCGAACTCGGTCGACCTGTGCCTTCCCCCGATTCGCAACCTCGCCCAGGGGCTGGCCGCGAAGGGGTTCAGCCGCGGGGCCGCGGAACTGCGACGCGGCGTGCTGATCGAATACTGGATGGCGACCCGCAAGTTCCGCTGGGAAGCGTTCATCCGGCGGATGCTGAGGGGCTACGACACCGCTACGGGCCGCCTCGATCCCGGAGTGCGGGAGCTGTTGACCGGCCGCGCTTACACCCAGGGTCCGCCTCGGCAGGCCCTGCCCCCGTATTCGGAGTCGGAATGGGACCGCCTCACGACGGTCTGCACGACGATCGTCGGCGAGTCGTACGCCGCCCACCGGCAGGCGCTGACGGCCGAGGCCCGGGGAAGGACACCTACGGTTGAGGAGTGGACCAGCGACAATCTCGTCTGGTTGCTGGCCCGGCTGGGCCCCGTGGGGACGCCAGGCGTCGCCAAGCATCTGGGATGTTCCCTCAATACGGTGCAGAAACGGGGTGGGGTCCCGGCCGCGAGTGCGGCAGCGTTCCCGCACCTGACCGTGGTGGTCGCCTACCGACTGCTGTTCGGTATCTACTCCGGCATCGTGCCCGACGGCATCGACGACCTGGGCATTGAGGACGTCGACTGGGCCGGGGACTCCACAATCTTGCTCTCCTACATCAAGGGCCGCACCGCGGGCGAGAGCGCGAACCTGCCGAAGAGGGCAGTGCGGCTGCTGGAACAGTGGCTGGCCCACTCATCGCTGCTGCGAAGTCACGCCGATCCCGAGACAGCCCGTCAGATGTGGCTGGGCGTCGCCCGGCCGGGAACCGCAGGGATCTTCAGCGGCACGATCCACCGCAACACCGTCAAAGCCTGGACTCTTCAGCGCGGGCTGACCGGCGATGACGGCGAACCGCTGAAGATCCACCGGGGAAGAATCCGTACGACGCATCTGGCGATGCGCGACCGTCGGGCCTGGAGCGGACAGGGACGGGCAACCATCGACCCGAACCACAGTCCCCAGGTGGAGGGCGACCACTATCTGACCGCCGCGACGCCGTCCCAGCAGCGGGCGGTGGAGGCGCTCGTCGAGGATGCTCAGCACGACCTGCTGCGACGAGCCCATCCTCCGGCCGTGATCACAGATGAAGACGCTGCTGTCCTGGCTCGGGACTACCCCGGGCTGGTCAACGGCCTCCAGCTCGACGACAGCGTGGTCGGCGAACTGATCGGCGGGGAACGCGATGTGTTCACCGCGGCCTGCGCTGACCAGCTGTCCGGGCTGCACGGCCCCAAGGGCAAGCCGTGTCCGGCCCGGCCGTGGGTGTGTCTGCTCTGCCCACTGGCGGTGTTCGCACCTCGCCATGCCGCCAACCTCCTGCGGCTGAAGGCGTTCTTCTCCCGGCAGTGGCAGCAGATGCCCGCCGCCCAGTTCATGGCCGTGTTCGGCCCGTACTCCCAGCGGATCGGCCAGGTCCTGGACCGATTCGACCCGGCCGTGCTGGCGGATGCTGCCACGGCCGTCAGCGACCATGACGACGAGCTGCCGCTGCGGCCCGAGGAGGCGACACGATGACCATCCTGCACGCGTTCACCAACCTCACCTCGATCTCGGTGTTCGCCGGAGCCGATATCTGCCGCGAAGCCGGTCTCACCCTGCCCGACGCAGTGCGGCGGCCCGTCTTCGAGGACGATCTGTGGGATCTGGCTGAGGTCGTCGGCCTCCCGATCTCACTGGCACTTCGGCACCGGCGTTTCAACTTCGCCGTCATCGACAACCCTCGTTGGCAGCTGGTCGCGAAGGAGCTGGTCATGGCCCTCCTCGCCCCGCACCACGAGGCGGTGGCAACGCTTGCGCGGGCCTACAGGACCCCACTGCACGTCAGTACCAGTCACGGCCGGCTCGCCGAACTCATCCGCTTCATGAAGTGGCTCACCGCACGCGGTGTGACCAGCCTCGAAGATCTGAACAGCATCGACTGCGACGCCTACCTGGCCCATCGCCGCTATGAGCGGGACGAGAACGACGTCGTCGTCGGTGAGCGAAGCACGGGCACTCGCCAAATCGCTGCAATGATCGTGACCGACCTGCTCAGCTACCGGGACCTCTTCGCCGCCGACCGCGTCCCGGCGGACCTGCGGCTCTGGGGCGGAGCCACACCCTCGGCGATCGCCGAGAACAACAGCCGCGGCGCGCAGAACAAAACCCCGCCGGCCTCGGACGAGGTGCTCCAGCCGGTGCTGGCCGCAGCCCTGCACCTGGTGCACGTGATCGGCCCGCACGTCGTGGAACTCGCCGGCCAGGTCCGTCTCGCCGACCGGGACTGGTCGACCAAGACCGATGACCTCAAGTCGGCAACCCGGGTCCCGGTCACGGAGATCACCCGAGTGCTTGCCGACTACGAACAGGCTGGTGAGCCGCTGCCGTTGGTGCGCCCGCACCATATACAGGACAGGATCGACGCAGGTTGGGCAGCCGAAGACCCGCTGGCCCCGATCGCCTTCAGCGTCCTGGCCCGCCAGGCCGGGTTCCGGCAGTTCCATACCGCATGGCTACCGACCCTACGAGGGCCGGTCGAGGCGACGTTGAAAACTGTCGGCGCGGAACGGCCCTTCGCCAGAGCAGCCGCCCACGTTGAGAAGGCCGACGGCAACGGCACCCTTCCCTGGACGCTCCCGCTGCACCGGGAAGAAGCGACCACTCTGATCGGCGTCGTTCGGACCGCGGCGATCCTCACGCTGGCGGCGGTCACCGGGATGCGCGCGAGTGAGCTCATGGAATTGCAGGTCGGCTGCCGACGTCCGCCGGAAGAGTACGGGCCCGACCTGGTCCGCTACCGGCTGGCCGGCAAGCTCATCAAGGGCCAACCCCTCGGCGGAGTTCACGACGAATGGGTTGTGGTCCACGATGCCTACCAGGCGGCTGCTCTTGCCGAGCAACTTCACAACGACCCCGAAACCGGCACCCCTCTACTCGGCCGGTTTCACTTCCACTCCCGCTACCAGTGGTTCCGCGACTGGGTGAACGGCCCACACGGGCAGCGACTTGGGCTCGCCCCGATCCCCAACGAACGTCTGACGCTGAGGATGCTGCGCAGAAAGCTGGCGATCGAGATTGCCTACCGACCAGGCGGCCTCCTGGCAACCAAGATCTACCTACACCATGTGAGTACAGCAACTACCGAGGGTTACGCTTCGCGCCCCGGAGGAGCCCAAGCCGAGTTGTTGGCCGAGGTCAACGACCACGAACAGCAACGCAATCTGGAACTGATCCTGGCCGAGTTCCACAACTACCAGCAAGGCATCCTCCCGGCGGGCCCCGGCGCCCGCAGCCTCACTGAGTTCTTCGCCAGCATCGACGAGAAGCTCGAGTCCGCAGCAGCGGCGCCGAAGATTCAGCGCAGCGACCGCGACGTGCTCAACCTGCTGACCAAACGCGCCATGGTCCTCCACCTCGGGCCCGCGAACTACTGCTGGTTCACCGACCCGTCCCGGGCGCTCTGCCTCAAACTCGCGGGCACCCCAACCGCTGACCGTCCGCTGATTGGGATGTGTGACTCCGCCCGCTGCCCGCAGGCCACCCACCACCCCGGTCACCGCCCCGTCTGGGCCGAGCACGCCGACAGAACAAAGATCTTCATCGGCCAACTCGGAACAACCCGCAAGACCGAACGCACCCGACTCCAGGCCGACTACGACCGAGCCCTCCGCGTCGTCGCCGAGATCGACGCCGCCAGCACCATGGACGAGGAATCCGCATGAGAATCTCCGCAGCCCAGCGCACCGAGAACGAGAACCGCATCCGGGCCGCCATGGACCGGCTCCTCCGAGGCGAGATCCCGCCCGGCGGAAAGTGCGACATCAAGACCCTCGCCAACGAGGCTGCAGTCGACCGCACCGCGTTCTACGGCACCCGCCCCTACTCCCACCTCCGCACCGAGTTCGAACGGCGCCTCCAGGCACTCCAAGATGCCGGCGAGATCCCCGACCCTCGCGAGGCCCAAATCTCCCGGCTCAAGGCCGAGAACGCCAAGCTCCAGGAACGGCTCGCCAAGTCCGAGCAGACGATCGACGAGCTCACCGACTTCCGCGGCCAGGCCCTGGCCCGGCTCGCCGCCCAGCACGAGGAGATCGTCCGGCTTCGCGAGTCCGCCGCCGGGGCAAGCCGCGTGAGCCGCCTGCCCGCTCCGCGAAGCACGGTGATCGGCAGCTGCAGTTGAAGGGGAGGACCCCGAAGAAGTACGCGCCCCAAGAACACACGCGCTGAAGCAGTCACCCTCTTGAACTACGCGTCCGGCGAACGGTCCCGCCTCGGGGTGAACCTCATCCCACAGTGGTGACCATGTTGAATCGAGTAGCCGTCCTGTCCGACATCCATGGAGTCCTGCCTGCCCTGGAGGCTGTGCTCGCCGAACCAGACGTGAGCGCCGCCGATCGCATCGTGCTGACCGGTGACATCACCGCTGGCCCGCAGCCGACCGAGGTCCTCGACCTGCTGGTCAGTCTCGGCGACCGCATCGTCTGGATCAACGGTAACGCCGACCGTGAACTCCTCGAATACCGTCGCGGCCAACGCGACTCGATCCCCGATCCGATTGCTCCCTGGGCCGCCGAACAGCTACGTGAAGACCACCTCGACCTTCTCGGCCAGCTGCCCTCATCACTCTCTCTGCCAGTGCGCGGCCTGGGGAAGGTGCTGTTTTGCCATGCCACCCCTCGTGACGATGAAGAGGTCGTCTTGGTGGACTCACGCCTTGACCGCTGGCGAGAGGTGTTCAGCGAGCTCGACTCCGATGTCCGCACGGTGGTCTGTGGACATACACATATGCCGTTCGTCCGCCTCGCCCACGGCCGACTCGTGATCAATCCCGGCAGCATCGGCATGCCCTATGGGCGAGCGGGAGCCCACTGGGCGCTTCTGGGCCCCGGCGTCGAACTGCGATCGACCGGCTTCAACGTGGAGGCTGCCATCACCCAGGTCACGCGCGACTCCACTTACCCCGAAATCGCCGAGTGGGCCGACTACTTCCTTCATGCCCGGGCGACCGACGCAGACGCACTCGAAGCCTTCGCGCCACGGGACGGGCGCAGTGATGCACCGTGACATCGCCTCTTGAACCACCCACCAAAGGGTGTGATCTGCATCGCAATCATGGACGGGGAATGCAACACAGCCGACGGACTGCGTCACGAAAGGAGCGGCATCGACACGCCTGCTCAATCGCTACACGGGGTCATCCGCACACGGCCTCTGCGGACACAAGACGAACCCTCGCCTGGCACATCGCCCACCAGCCGTTCGGTGTGGTCGCGGGAGCCCGCCAGTACAAGCACGCGGCGATCACCATGTTCGAGGGGTACGCGGGAACCTCCGCCTCCGGCTTCGCCGACGAAGTCGCCGCCGAAGAGGCCGTCGCCAAACTCGACTACGTCGAGGACCTCTACCACGACTGGAACGAAGGCGGACGCTCCGCGGGCGGCGCCACCCAGCGGATCGAGGCCGAGTTCGACCGCATCCGCAGCGAACTCGGCGACCTGCCGGGCGCGGTGGCCAGCCCCGCACGGCTCAGGACGCTGCTGCAGCACCTGACGAAGACCCTGCACCCGGGTGTCCTCAACGACTGCTTCTACCAAGCCGAGACGGCCGTCTGCCGCAAGCGCGCCAAGCCTCTGGGGCGCCCCGTCCCCATGCTCGACATGTGCATGCGCTGCCCCAACTCACGTCGTACCGCCGTCCATATGCCCCGCCTGGAGCGAGCACGCGCCATGGCCCAGGCCGAACTCGGCGAAGCCACCGGTCTTCCGCAGCTCCAGCAGCTCGCCATCGCCGAGCACCTGGCCACGCTCACCCGCCTGATCGCCGAGATCGACCACGAGGACACCCGACGATGACCGACTCCACGGACGAGACCCTCCGAGCCGCCCGCACCGCCTTCGCGCGTCTGGCCCGGGAGAACCCCGGCCTGACCGACATCGACCACAAGATCATGCACGCCTTCGAGCAGCTCATGCTGGGGCGGCCCGAGATCACCGACGGCCGGACCTCGGCAGTGAACATCTGCGCCGAGGCCGGTGTCTCCCGGGCCTCGTACTACCGCTCACCGGTCTCGGCGGCGATCAAGGAAGTCCTCGGCGCCCCGCAGGCCAAGCGGCCCGAGGCCGACGAACTCAGGCAGGAGATCGCCCGGCTCAAGAAGACTGCGCAGGAGCTCCGCATCGAGAAGGCCGCCGAGATCCGGGAGCTGCGATCGACCGTCGCGGCGTACGCGAACCAGATCCAGATCCTCACGCTCAGGAACGCCGAGCTGGAAGCGGACGCCCACCGGCTGCGAGCCCAACTCGTCGAAGAAAAACACGGAGTGGTGAAGCAGCTCCGGAATTCCCCGACATCCGCCGGGTCACGGTCGGTTCAGTCGTGATTCATCAGACCGTCCCGGCCGTGCCTTGCTGCCGCTGGAGGTAGAGCCTCAAGGCATCGACACCGTCCTCCACGAAGCTCCATCGCTGCCTCGCCTCCAGGAACTCTTGAGGAGTGAGCCATTCATGCCAGGCGATCTCCGATGGGTCGACAACGACCTCTCCCTCGATCACCACTTCATGGAGCCCCAGCCAATAGGGACTGATAGCCCCCCGGCACAGGTACTTGAAGACGAACTGCGGTGAGGCGCTGACACCCAGCTCCTCGGCGAGCTCCCGCGCAGCCGCCTCCTCGTAGGACTCGCCGACGTCCACGGCCCCGCCCACGAGCCAGTTGTACTGGCCGGGGAACCGGGACACGTTCTGTGGCCGTCGATGCACGAGGATCCTGCCGTCGGGGCGGCGACAGACGGTCGTGGCAACGCGGTGTAGCCACCCACTCCGGATGGCCTCGCCACGCTCGACAACTCTCAGTATTCGATCCTGATCGTCGACCTGCTCCACCAGTTCACCCATGGCGCACACAGTTCCACACAGCTCTGACAGCGCCTGTATGCAGGCCTGCTGGACAGCCTGCCACTCAACCGCCGCACTGCTTGAGCATCGTGCTCTTGTCCGCCGCCGTAACGGAAAGCTCGTACTTCTCCGCTACCTGCGCGAAGCGAACCGCGTACGAGCAGCGGATCACCTTGCTGGGCGGCAGCCAGGACGCCGGCCCTGAGTCCTGCTTGGCGGAGTTCGCAGGGCCCGAGACCGGCCGAAGATTCAGCACGTCGTTGGCCAGGCGCTGCCGCTTCTGCTTGTCCCAGCGGGCTGCGCCCATCTGCCAGGCGTACGACAGCGGCACCACGTGGTCTATCTGTACCTCGGTGGCCTTCGTCTTCTTCCAGGCGATGTCCTTGCCCGTATACGGGTCGTGCAGCGTCATCGACACGACCACGCAGTCCGAACCGGTACGGAACTCGACTTCCCGGCCGTCGAGTTTCAGCAAGTCGTTCCGGGTATCGCAGCCATTCCGGGCCAGCGGCACACCGTCCACCGTGTCCATCCAGGCATAGCCGAACTCATCACGGGCGTACCCCGTCTTCGGTCCCCGCCCCTTGGTGGACAGCTTGGAGATCAGCTCACGCGCCGCCGTCTTGTCCTCCCCGGAGGAGATCGCGGCCAGCCCTGGCTTTGTTCCCTCCGGGTTCGCCAAGGGGCTGGTTCCCTGCCCGCCGGAAGCCCACGTGCCCTCGTCCGACGGACCGCTCTCGCCGGGCAGGCCGCCTCCCGTGCAGCCCACCAGGGCCACCCCGAGAGCCAGTACAGCACCGGCAGCACGCCCACGAGCAGCTCGGACCGTTCGTCCCGTCACATCACGCCCTCCGTCGGCCGTCAGGCGAGATATCGCCTCGGGTGAGACACCGCCCAGGCGCTTGGCCGCTCTGTCCCTGAGACACATCACCGTGAGACACCTAAACCGCCAACATAACATCGTTGGCCAGCTGCTCACGCTTGCTCTCGGGCCAGCGGGAAGCGCCCATCTGCCAGCTGTACGACAGCGGCACCACGTGATCGATCTGCACCTCGGTGGCCTGCCGCTTGCGCCACTCGATGGTCTTGCTGGTGTACGGATCGTGCAGCGTCATCGCCACGACGACACAGTCCGAACCGTCGCGATAGCGCAGATCCCGCCCATCACGGGCCAGGAGATCATTGCGCGTGTCACAGCCATTGCGCGCGAGCGGCACCCCCTCGGCGGTGTCCATCCAGGCGTAGCCGAACTCGCGCCGGGCGTAGCCGGTCCTGGGCCCCCGCCCCTTGGTGGACAGTTTGCCCAACAGCTCGCGCGCCTCGGCCCGGTCCCCGTCCGCCGTGACCGGAGCGAGCCCGGGCCTCGTCCCGTCAGGGTTGTCCAGCGGGCCGGCCGCCCGCCCGTCGGAGGCGGCCGGTCCCGGCCCCGACGGGGAACCGCCCCCGCCGATCGCCTCGCATCCCGTCACCGCGAGAACGGCGGCGAGCTCGGCGACGGGAAGGGCGATTCCGGGCTTACGTATCAAGGCGTTCCGTCCTGGGGCCAAGGGCCGGCTGGTGGCCGGGTGAACATGGGCGCTCACCACAATCTCACGGCCTCCCGAACTGCCCGGCCTCCGCGCCCCGGGAATAGCCGGAGTCGATCCGTGCTTGATCAGTTCGTGTGCACGTGACCGACTCCGTGCACACCGGTACACGACAGGGGTGGGGAACATGAACGTGAAGACTTCAGTAACTTCCTTACGGCGTACGGGAGTCGCAGTCCTGTCCGCAGCCGCACTGGCCGCACTGCCGGTCGTCGGCGGGGCAGGACCGACCGGCGGTTCAGCCGCTGCCGTGGCCGCCGAGCACAGCATCAAGTCCGGTCAGGAGAAGGGGGGCTGGCAGGGCGGCTGGGCCACGTCGCCGCAGCAGCCGACCGCCCCCTTCGAACCGAACTGGTCCCAGGAGGGCTTCTCCAACCACACCGTCCGCCAGGTGGTACGGGTCAGCAAGGGCGGCACCAAGGCCCGCATCGAACTGTCCAACCGCTACGGCAAGACGCCCCTGCGTATCACCGGGGCGACGGTGGCCCGTACGGACAAGGGCGCTTCGGTGCGGGCCGGTTCGGTCCGCCGGCTGTCCTTCGACAAGGCGCGTTCGCTGACGATCCCGGCCGGCGGGACGGCGTACAGCGACGGTGTGCCGTTCAAGGTCAAGGCCCTGGAGTCGGTGACCGTCACGCTGTATCTGGCGGCGAAGACCGGCCCCGCCACCTTCCACACGTTCTCCTCGGCCACCAGCTACCGCGCCGACGGCGACCACCGCTCGGACCGCGACGGCGCGGCGTTCAAGGAGACCAGCGACTCCTGGTACTACCTCACCGGCGTCGAGGTCGGCGGCGGGGAGAGGTCCGGGCGCCGCGACGGTGTGGTGGCCTTCGGGGACTCCATCACCGACGGCGTCGGCTCCAGCCCGAACACGGACAACCGCTACCCGGACGAACTCGCCGAGCGCTTCGCCGCCACCGGCAAGCCGCGCAGCGTCCTCAACCACGGCATCGGCGGCAACCAGGTCACCAACGACACGACCTGGGCCGGGGAGAAGGGCATCGCCCGCTTCAAGAAGGACGTGCTCAGCGAGCCGGGCGTCGGCACGGTCATCGTGCTGGAAGGCATCAACGACATCGGTGGCAGCGGCTGGCAGGGCGTGCCGGGCGGCCCCACGCCCGAGGTGTCGGCCGAGCAGCTCATCGAAGGCCACCGCACGGTGATCCGCCAGGCGCACGCCAAGGGCATCAAGGCGGTCGGCGCGACCCTGACGCCGATCAAGGGCTCGGGGTACTACACCGAGGTCAACGAGGCCAAGCGCGACGCGGTCAACCAGTGGATCCGTACGTCCGGTGAGTACGACGCGGTGGTCGACCTGGACCGCGCCCTGGCCGACCCCGCCGACCGGGACCGCATGCTCCCGGCGTACGACTCGGGCGACGCCCTGCACCCGAACGACGCCGGGTTCCGCGTGATGGCCGAGGCGCTCGACCTCGACACGCTCTGACGGAGCCGGCCCGTCCGCCGTGGCCGGCCGCGGCCGGCCACGGCGGACGGGGGTGTTACGACCCGAGGATCGTCGTAAGGAACTCGCCCGTCCACGCCAGCAGTTCGCGGCCGACCACCGGCTTGCCACCGATCTGACCCGTCGTCGGACGCGGGACCAGGATCTGGTGGGTGGCCGGCTTCAGGACCGTACGCGGATACAGCCGCTTCAGCCTCAGCTCCTGCGACTCGCGCAGCTCCACCGGCCCGAAGCGGATGTTGGGCCCGGCCAGCGTGATGTCCGCGACGCCGCAGGCGCGCGCCAGCATCCGCAGGCCCGCGACCAGGAGCAGGTTCTCCACCGGCTCGGGAAGCTTGCCGTACCGGTCGGTGAGCTCTTCCCGTACGGCCCGGATGTCGTCCTCGGAGTTCGCCGAGGCGATCGCCCGGTACGCCTGGAGACGCAGCCGCTCGCCCGGCGCGTAGTCGTGCGGAACGTGCGCGTCCACCGGGAGCTCGATCTTGACCTCCAGCGGCGGCTCCTCCTCGACCTGGCCGTCCACCGCCGCGCGGTAATCGGCCACGGCCTCACCGACCATGCGGATGTACAGGTCGAAGCCGACGCCCGCGATGTGACCGGACTGCTCACCGCCCAGGAGGTTGCCCGCGCCACGGATTTCGAGGTCCTTCATGGCCACGTACATGCCCGCGCCCATCTCGGTGTGCTGGGCGATCGTCGCGAGCCGCTCGTGCGCGGTCTCCGTCAGCGGCTTCTCCGGCGGGTAGAGGAAGTACGCGTACCCACGGTCGCGGCCACGGCCCACCCGGCCACGCAGCTGATGCAACTGCGAGAGACCGAAGTTGTCGCCGCGCTCGACGATCAGAGTGTTGGCGTTGGAGATGTCGATGCCGGACTCGACGATCGTCGTCGACACCAGGACGTCGAACTTCTTCTCCCAGAAGTCGACGACCACCTGCTCCAGCGCGCTCTCGCCCATCTGACCGTGCGCTGTAGCGATCCGCGCCTCCGGCACGATCTCACGGAGCTTCGCGGCTGCCCGGTCGATCGACTCGACGCGGTTGTGGATGTAGAAGACCTGGCCCTCGCGCAGCAGCTCACGGCGGATCGCGGCGCCGATCTGCTTCTGCTCGTACGGTCCGACGAAGGTCAGCACCGGGTGGCGCTCCTCCGGCGGCGTCGTGATCGTCGACATCTCACGGATGCCGGTGACCGCCATTTCGAGCGTGCGCGGAATCGGCGTCGCGGACATCGTCAGTACGTCGACGTTGGCGCGCAGCTTCTTCAGCTGCTCCTTGTGCTCGACACCGAACCGCTGCTCCTCGTCGACGATGACCAGGCCCAGGTCCTTGAACTTCGTCTCGGCGGAGAAGAGCCGGTGCGTACCGATGACGAGGTCGACCGAACCCTCGCGGAGCCCCTCCAGCGTCGCCTTCGCCTCCGTGTCCGACTGGAAGCGGCTCAGCGCCTTCACCACGACCGGGAACTGGGCGTACCGCTCCGAAAACGTGCCGAAGTGCTGCTGCACCAGCAGCGTCGTGGGGACGAGGACCGCGACCTGCTTGCCGTCCTGCACCGCCTTGAAGGCGGCGCGGACCGCGATCTCCGTCTTGCCGTAACCGACGTCGCCGCAGACCAGGCGGTCCATGGGGATGGACTTCTCCATGTCCTCCTTCACCTCGGCGATGGTGGACAGCTGGTCGGGCGTCTCGACGTACGGGAAGGCGTCCTCCAGCTCGCGCTGCCAGGGGGTGTCCGGGCCGAAGGTGTGGCCGGGCGCCGCCATGCGCGCCGAGTACAGCTTGATCAGGTCGGCGGCGATCTCCTTGACCGCCTTCTTCGCGCGCGCCTTCGTCTTCGTCCAGTCCGCGCCGCCGAGCCGGTGGAGGGTCGGGGCCTCGCCGCCGACGTACTTGGTGACCTGCTCCAGCTGGTCGGTGGGGATGTAGAGGCGGTCGCCGGGCTGGCCGCGCTTGGCGGGGGCGTACTCGACGAGCAGGTACTCGCGGGTCGCGCCCTGGACCGTGCGCTGGACCATCTCGATGTAGCGGCCGACGCCGTGCTGCTCGTGGACGATGAAGTCGCCGGCCTGGAGCGTCAGCGGGTCGATGGTCTTGCGGCGGCGGGCCGGCATGCGGCCCAGTTCCTTGGTGGCGGTGCGCTGGCCGGTGAGGTCGGTCTCGGTGAGTACGGCCAGCTTGAGGCCGGGGTCGACGAAGCCGTAGTCGATCGAGCCGCACGCGACGTGGACGACGGACGGGCCGATCTCGGCGAGGTCCGCCTCGAGGCGGGCGGGGATGCCCTCACTGCCGAGGACTTCGACCGTACGCGCCGCCGGGCCGTGGCCCTCGGTGACGTACACCGTGCGCCAGCCGTCGGCCAGCCATCCCTTGGTGTCGGCGAGCGCTCTGGCCGTGTCGCCGCGGTACGCCTCCGGGGCGTGCATGCCGAGCTTGAGCGTGTCGTCCGACAGCTCCTCGTCGGCGGCGAACGGCGCCACCGACCACCACAGCATGTCCAGCTCACGGGCGTGTTCCCGTACGTCCGCGATGCCGCGCAGCGAGGCCGCGCCCACGTCGATCGGGGCGTCGCCGCCGCCCGCCGTGGCGGCCCAGGACGCCTGGAGGAACTCCTGGGAGGTCGCCACCAGGTCCGCCGCCCTGGTCCGTACCCGCTCGGGGTCGCACACCAGCGCCATCGACCCCTTGGGCAGCACGTCGAGCAGCAGCTCCATGTCGTCCACGAGGACCGGAGCGAGGGACTCCATGCCCTCTACGGCGATCCCCTCGGCCAGCTTGCCGAGCAGCTCGCCGAGCTCGGGGTGCGCCTCGGCGAGGGCGGCCGCCCGCTCCCGCACGCTGTCGGTCAGCAGCAGCTCGCGGCAGGGCGGCGCCCACAGCCCGTGCTCGGCGACTTCGAGCGAACGCTGGTCGGCGACCTTGAAGTAGCGGATCTCCTCGACGTCGTCGCCCCAGAACTCCACCCGCAGCGGGTGCTCCTCGGTCGGTGGGAAGACGTCGAGGATGCCGCCGCGCACCGCGAATTCGCCGCGCTTCTCGACCAGCTCTACGCGCGAGTACGCCGCTGCCGCGAGCGCGGCGGTCACGTCGCCCAGGTCGGCGCTCTGCCCGGTCCGCAGCGCCACCGGCTCCAGGTCGCCCAGCCCTTTGACCTGCGGCTGGAGTACGGACCGTACCGGCGCCACGATCACGCTCACCGGGCCGGCGGACGGGTCGTCGGCGCGGGGGTGCGCGAGGCGGCGCAGGACTGCGAGGCGCCGGCCCATCGTGTCGCTGCGGGGCGACAGCCGCTCATGCGGCAGCGTCTCCCACGACGGGTAGTCGACGATCCCCTCCTCCGGCAGCAGCGTGCGCAGAGCAGCCGCCAGGTCCTCGGCCTCACGGCCGGTGGCCGTGACGGCGAGCACGGTACGCCCGGTCTCGCGGGCCAGCGCGGCCACCGCGAAAGGCCGCGCGGCGGGCGGGCCGACCAGGTCGATGTGCATGCGGTTGCCGTCGGTGGCGGCCTTCACCGCTTCGGCGAGCGCCGGGTCTCGTACTACGGCATCGAGCAGACCGTGCAGGCTCATGAAGGGCTTCCGTCCGGGTAACGAGGTGAACAAAAACAGCTGTGGGCAACGCGAAGGACCCGACACGTCTCACGGGCCGGGGTTCTCCCAGCCTACGACGCCGGTCCGTCACCCGCGTGAGGGAACACTGTGGCTCGGACGGCCGTATCGGCGCTACGCTGGATCTGAAGCTAGTCCACTGTTAGTCCCCCGGCTCCCTGTGAGGCAGTCATGGAAGCAGCCCGGCAGTACAACGTCCACGAGGCGAAGACGCACTTCTCGCGGATACTGCAGCAGGTCGAGACCGGTGAAGAGATCGTGATCAGCCGGGCCGGCCAGCCCATCGCCAAGGTCGTGCCGCTGCGCCCCAAGGTCGACCGGACCGATTACGGCGCCCTCAAGGGCCAGATCCACCTCCACGACGACTTCGACGAACTGCCCGACGACATCGCCGAAGCCTTCGGGATGCGCGGATGAAGCTGCTCCTCGACACGCACGTCGTCCTGTGGTGGCTGAACGCCTCGCCTGAGCTGTCCCCGGCCCTCAAAGACCTGCTGCGCACCGAACCTGACGTGTACATCAGCGCCGCAACGCCGTGGGAGATCGCTATCAAGCATTCCCTCGGCAAACTCGACAGCACTGAAAACCTGGCCGAACGAGCCAGGGACCTGCAGTTCATGCCGCTGCCCATCACCGCGGCCCACGGGGTGCGCGCCGCCCGGCTGCCATCGCACCACCGGGACCCCTTCGACCGCGTGCTCATCGCCCAGGCGCAGATGGAAGAACTCACCCTCGTCACCCGCGACAAGTCGATCCCGCAGTACGACGTACAGATCATGGCGGCCTGACAAAGACAGCGGCCCGGGCCGGGGTGTTCGCAGGAACACCCCGGGGCCGGGCCCGTCACCGCACTGGCTCCGCCACCGCTACTCCGTGGCAACGTTCATCCGCCCCGCCCCGCCCGGGCTGGTCAGCGAACGCGCGGAAGTTGACGGACACACGACGGCGGGGTTCGATCGCCACGAGAAGCACCGAGTTCAGCGCTGCCGCGACTCGCTCCAGTAAAGGGAGCGTCGGCATACATTTCCCGTGCTCCAGTCGGGATATCGCCGCCTGCGACATTCCTGTCAATTCTGCCAACTGCGCTTGAGTCATTCCAATCTCACGGCGCCGCGCTCTCACCGCTCGGCCGAAGAAATCTTCCAGCCCCGGCTTGCGGTGCCTGCTGCCAATAGGTTTCATCTGGCCTGGCTCCTCTCGATCGTGTCCGTCGTCGCACCCCGGCAACAGGCGGCAGCCTAAAGCGTAGTAAGCGGTCCACCACACCTAGCTCTTTTGAGCACAATCTGAGCTTCCACGGGAGCGCACCCGACCGAGGAAGCCACGCGGTGAGACCTTGGACGGCAGCCCATGCGGCGAATCTCCGCATACCAGAAGTGGCATAACCGAAGGCCGCCCCGAGCGTTATTGCTGGCCAGAGCCAACGGAATGCCAGCCTCCGAATTCCTTCACGTCTCTGGTAGGCCTTAAACGGTTGCCTGCGCCACACGCCACATGACAGTGTTACCGCCGACGCCAACAGGAAAGGAAACGCAACCTTGACCACCTTGCGTAATTCAATTTCCGGAGCAGCGCTGACAAGCGTGCTCGTCCTCACAGCAGTGACGCCGGCCTTAGCCGATTCCGCTCGCGCAGCCGAACCACTTGCCCCCCAGGCGACCAAGGCCCAGAAGCTGTCGAAGATGAAGTCCGTCACCGCGGAATCTGCCGCTTCCCAAGATCGGTGGTTCGCGGCACTCGGAAAGCGAAATACTCCCTCCATCAAGAAGTACAGGTTCACATGGGACACCGATAGCTGCTCCTGGGCACCGGACAAGCTTCCCGGGGGATACGACCTCAAGTTTCCGTGTTGGCGACATGACTTCGGCTACCGCAACTACAAGAGAATCATCGGCGCACCGGCGTTCCGCAGGGACCACAAGAAGCGCGTGGACAAAGCCTTCCTGCATGACATGAACCGTGTGTGCGACAAATTCGTCTGGGCAGACCCGTTCACCCCTGCCCAGCGCAAGGAGCTCAAGGCAAACTGCAAGAAGACCGCAAAGAAGTACTACTCCACCGTGCGGTCTTTCAACTGACCGACCAGGGAAACCGGTAAACGCGGGCAGTCGGCAATCCATTCGGATCACCGACTGCCCGCTTACATTTCGTCCCGCCCCAAAGCGGCGCCGCCCCCCTCACTCAGTCGCGATCGCTTTCAGAACATTCATACGGCCCGCTCTGAAGGCCGGGATCACTGCGGCGAAGAGCCCCACGAATGCGGAACCTACAAAGACTGCCAGAATTGTCGGCCAGGGAATATCAAGGACCTTCATACCCTCCAGTGCGAGCAGCACCTGAGCCGCTGCACCCCAGCCCATGCCAAGACCGATACCCAGCAGTGCGCCGAAGACCGCGATGACAATCGATTCCAGCCGGATCATGCTGCGCAACTGTCGGCGGGAAAAGCCGATAGCACGCATGAGGCCAATCTCCCTGGTGCGTTCCACGACTGACAGAGCCAGTGTGTTCACGACGCCGAGGATCGCCACAATGATCGCGAGCCCGAGCAATCCGTAGACGATGTTCAGCAGTTGGCCGACCTCGTCCTTCAGCTCCTGCTTGAAGTCCTTCTGATCCAGGACCTTTACCGTCGGGTCGGATTCCACCGCGGCCTTGAGCGATTCGTATGCCTGACTCTGTTTACCGGGCGCTGCCGTTGCGAAAAGAACGCTGTCCAACGGCATGCGGTCGGCGGGGACGTACTGAGCGGCGGTCGTGATGCTCGTATACATCGCACCCTTGTCGACCGAGACATCATCGGACGTGATGGCAACGACCGCCAGCCGAGCCGTCCTGCCGTGCTCGAAGGCGACCTTCAGTTCGTCCCCGACGCCGACTCCGTGGCGTTCGGCGAACTCGGAGCCGACCGACATGGCGTCCTTGCCATAAGCAGCGGAGAGACTGCCGGAGAGCGTCTTCCGGTGAAGGTCCTCCATGTACGTCGGGTCGGTGGCGACCAGTTCCTCGGTCTCGGTCGCGCCCTCCGGCACCGTCACTCTGACCGGCACTTCCTTCATGTGCGTGACATGAGCGGTGTAGGGCGCACGTTCTACGGCCTGCGCCAACTGCCGACTGACCGGCTTCCTGCCGTCGCCGTCACCTGCCTGGATGATGAAGTCCGCGCCAACCGACTTGTCGAGCTCCTGCGTGGCCGAGGCGACCATCGAGGACCCGACGACGGAGAGGCAGGCGACCAGGGCGAGGCCGATCATCAGTGCGGCGCCCGTAGCGCCCGTACGCCGGGGGTTGCGCAGCGCGTTGCGCTCGGCCATCCGGCCGACCGGGCCGAACATCCGCAGCACGACGGCACTGATCGCCTTGACCACGACTCCCGCGAGGAGCGGGCCGACGACTATGAAGCCGATCAGGGTCAGGACGACACCGCCGCCGAGGAACAGCGAGCCTTCGCTCGCCTTCTCCGCCCGCGTCGTCAGCAGGAGCAGCGCGCCGCCCGAACCGGTCAGCACCAGGCCGATCCCGGCCCGTATCCAGCCGGCCTTGCCGTCCGCCGGTGTCCCGGCGTCGCGCAGCGCGGCCATCGGGGAGACCTTGCCGGCCCGCCGGGCCGGGATGTAGGCGGCGACGGTGACGACGATGCCGAGCGCGAGCCCGACGACCGGGGTCGTCCAGGCCACGGTCAGGTCCTTGGTGGACAGCTCCATGCCCATCGAGCCCATGAGCTTCATCAGGCCGACGGCGAGGCCGACACCGGCGCCCACGCCGAGGATCGAGCCGACGACGCCGAGCAGCAGCGCCTCCACCAGCACGCCCCGGTTGACCTGCTTGCGGCTGGAGCCGATGGCCCGCATCAGGCCGATCTCGCGGGTGCGCTGGGTGACCAGCATCGAGAAGGTGTTGACGATGAGGAAGATGCCGACGAGGAAGGCGATCCCGGCGAAGCCGAGCATCGCGTACTTCATCACGTCGAGGAAGGAGCCGACTTCCTCGCGGCCCGAGTCCGCGGCTTCCTTCGCGGTCTGGAGCTTGTACGGGCCGTCGAGCGCGCCAGCGAGCCGCTGCTTCAACTGCGTGTCGCTGACGCCCTCTTCGGCGGTTACGGAGACGTGCGTGAAGAGGTCCGGCTTGCCCAGCAGCTTCTGCTGCGAGGTCGCGGTTTCGAAGAAGACGACGGTCGCGCCCGGGTTGGTCATCTTGAAGGAAGCGATGCCGGAGATCTTGGCCTTGATGTCGCCGGTGACGGCGATCGTACGCAGCTCGTCGCCCAGCTTCAGGCCGTGCTTGTCGGCGGTGTCGGCGTCGACCATCACCTCGGTGGGCCCGCGCGGGGCGTGTCCGGAGGTGATGTCCATCGACTTGAGGTCGTTCTTCGTCCAGTTGCCGGCGATCGTCGGGGCGCCGCTGTCGGAGCCCATGTTCTTGTTGTCGCTGTTGACGACGGTCACGGACATGCTGACGACGGCGCCCTCGGCGGACTTCACGCCGTCCGTCTTGGTCACCTGCTGAACGAGGGAGGCGGGGAGCGCCTCGGGCCTGCCGGTCCGCGGCCCGTTGTCCTCGTCCTCGGCCGCCTTGGGGCTGACGGTGACATCGGCGGAGCCGGCGGCGAAGAGCTTGTCGAAGGTGGTGTTCATGGTGTCGGTGAAGACGAGCGTGCCGCACACGAACGCCACCGAGAGCAGGACCGCGACGGCGGAGAGCGCCATCCGTCCCTTGTGCGCGACGAAGTTGCGCATGGAGGTCTTGACGACGGTCATGACGTCCGCCCGCGTGCGTCGAAGTCCTTCATACGGTCGAGGACTTGCTCGGCGGTCGGCGAGAACATCTCATCCACGATCCGGCCGTCCGCGAGATACAGCACCCGGTCCGCGTAGGAGGCGGCAACCGGGTCGTGCGTAACCATGACGATGGTCTGGCCCAGCTCGTCGACGGACTTGCGCAGGAAGCTCAACACCTCTGCCCCGGCCCGCGAATCAAGGTTTCCGGTCGGCTCGTCACCGAAGATGATCTCGGGGCGGGCGGCGAGGGCCCGCGCCACGGCGACCCGCTGCTGCTGGCCGCCGGACAGCTGGGTGGGCCGGTGCTTGAGCCGGTCCGCGAGGCCCACCGTCTCCACCACCTGGTTCAGCCACGGCGCGTCCGGCTTGCGGCCGGCGATGTCCATCGGCAGGGTGATGTTCTCCAGGGCGTTGAGCGTAGGCAACAGGTTGAAGGCCTGGAAGATGAAGCCGATACGGTCCCTGCGCAGCTGCGTGAGCTTCTTGTCCTTGAGCTTGGTGATCTCGGTTTCGTCGAGGTAGATCTCGCCCGAGGTCACGGTGTCCAGGCCGGCGAGGCAGTGCATCAGCGTGGACTTGCCGGAGCCGGACGGCCCCATGATGGCGGTGAACTGCCCCCGGTTGATGTCCACATCGACGTGGTCGAGCGCGACGACCCTGGTCTCCCCCGCCCCGTACGCCTTGACGACCTGCCGCGACCTCGCGGCAACGGCCGTACGCCCTCCAGTGCCCCCGTGCCTGGGAATGGTCATAGCCGTTGTCACGGTGAGTCTCCTAAGTGTGTGATCAAGTGCTTCGAGTCTGGCGGCCGGAAACCCCCCGCACACTGGTGCGCATCTCCGTATTCGCCCTGGGGCCAGCCCCACCACCGACGTGCGGTGGCCCGTAAGACCAAGCTAAAGAGCGGGCGCGTTCTCCTCGTCCTCCACCGGGACGAACACCCCCTGGCCAGAAATAAGGAGAAGCCCCTAGGTGCTCTCCACCCGCAGGTGGACCCCGACTCGGGGGAGCCTGCACCCTCCCGCTGCGTGACCTGCAAGTGAGAAGGTGTCGAGGACCAGATACGTGCACGGTGAAGGGATCTTGGTGAGCGGCGCGGGAAGCAGTGCGGGCAGTACCGGACCCGCCGGAAATACGGGCAGCGCCGGCGCGATAACCGGAGGCAGGGGTTCCACCGGCCTCGCCGCTCCGAACGCGAACGCCCGCCGCGGCCCCGTCGTCGCCGCGCTCATGCTCGGCATGGCCCTCGCCGCGCTCGACGGCACGATCGTCTCCACCGCCGTCCCCCAGATCGTCGGCGACCTCGGCGGCTTCGCCGTCTTCTCCTGGCTCTTCTCCGGCTACCTCCTCGCCGTCACCGTCACCCTCCCCGTGTACGGAAAGCTGTCCGACACCTTCGGCCGCAAGCCGGTCCTGATCGCGGGCATAGTCCTCTTCCTCATCGGCTCACTGCTCTGCGCCGCCGCCTGGAACATGGGCAGCCTGATCGCGTTCCGCGTCGTCCAGGGACTCGGCGGCGGCGCCATCCAGGGCACGGTCCAGACAATCGCCGCCGACCTCTACCCCCTGAAGCAACGCCCGAAGATCCAAGCCCGACTGTCGACCGTGTGGGCGGTGTCGGCCGTCGCGGGCCCGGGGCTCGGCGGGCTGCTCGCCGCGTACGCCGACTGGCGCTGGATCTTCCTCATCAACCTGCCGGTGGGCGCGATCGCCCTCTGGCTCATAGCCCGCCACCTGCACGAACCGTCCCGTCCCAAGTCGGCGCGCGCCCGCCCCCGTATCGACTGGGCCGGCGCCCTTGCCGTATTCGCCTGCGGCGGCCTGCTGCTCTTCGCGCTCGTCCAGGGCGGCGTCGCCTGGCCCTGGCTCTCCGCGCCCTCACTCGCCCTCTTCGGCGCGAGCGCCATCCTCGCCGCCGCCACCGTCTTCATCGAACGGCGCGCCGCCGAGCCGATCATCCCCGGCTGGGTGTGGCGCAGGCGCACCATCGCCGCCGTCAACCTCGCCCTCGGCGCGCTCGGCCTCCTCATGGTCGCGCCGACGGTCTTCCTCCCCACCTACGCCCAGGCGGTCCTCGGCCTCGGCCCGATCGCCGCCGGCTTCGTCCTCTCCGTCATGACCCTGAGCTGGCCGCTCTCCGCGGCGCTCAGCCAGCACGCGTACAACCGCATCGGCTTCCGCCTCACCGCCATCACCGGCATAGCCTGCGCGACCCTGATCCTGCTCGCCTTCCCCCTCCTCCCCTTCCCCGGCGCGGCCTGGCAGCCGACCCTGATCATGCTGCTGCTCGGCGCGGCGCTCGGCCTCTTCCAACTCCCCCTCATCGTCGGCGTCCAGTCGACGGTCGGCTACGCGGAGCGCGGTACGACGACCGCGTCCGTACTCTTCTGCCGCCAGGTCGGCCAGTCCGTCGGCGCGGCCCTCTTCGGCGCGATAGCCAACGCCACGCTCGCATCGAGGCTTTCCGCCGCCCCGGACGACATACGAGCCGGCCTCCCCGACGACCTCGACTCCGTCTCCCACGCACTGGCCAACCCGAACTCGCTCACAGCCGAAGCGGCCGACTACCTGCGCCGAGCGGTGGACACGGCGGTCGACCACGTCTACATCGGCGCGGCAATAGCGGCCACCCTCGCCCTGCTGGCCCTGGTCTTCGTCGCGCCCCGCCGCTTCCCCGTCATAACCGAGGAAACCCCGGCCAAGTAAGCCGGAGCGGTGCACGGCGGCGCGCAGGCTATCGCGAAGCTGCTGGCTGCCCGTCAGCTTTCTGCCGGGGCGCGGCCGGTCAGGGTGGCCAGGCTGGTGCGGACGTGCGTCATGTGCGCCTGCATCTCCTCGCGCGCGTCGTCGTGCTCGCGCAGCACGCGCTCCGTCTCCCGTACGACGCGCTCCTCACGCACCCGTGCCTCGGCGAGCAGTTCGGCGGCGCGTGCCTCCGCGTTCTCCTGGCCGTGACGGGCCGTCTCCTCCTCGGCGGCCAGCGCTCGCTGCCCGTCCGCGAGGCCGCCCTCGGCGCAGGCCGCGCGTTCCGCATGACGCGCGGTCAGCTCCGCCTCGCGCCCGGCGAGTTCCCGCTCGGCACTCTCCCAGCGCTCCGCGTGCTCCTTCTCCTGGCCGGCGAGCAAATCCGCCGCACGCCGGCGCATCTCCTTCAGCGCCGCGATCGCCTCACCTCGCCGCGCCTTCACGTCCCGGCGCGCGTCGGCCCTCGTCTCGTCGGCGGTGCGCTGGGCGACGAGGAGGATCTGCTGAGCGCGGGCATCGGCCTCGGCCAGTACCGTCTCCGCGTGCTCGCGGGCCGCCTCGCGGGAAGCGGCGGCCGCCGCTGCGGCCGCGTCGCGCAGCGCCTGGGCCTCATCGCGGGCCGAGGCCACCACTTCCGCGGCCTCCTCCTCGACCACCGCCAGGAGGTGCTGGGCGCGCTTGCCGAGGGCCTCGTACGTCTGCGGAGCGAGGCCGTCCGCCTGTTCGCGCATCCGCGCCGCCTCGGCCTCCATCTCCTTCGTCAGGACGGTGAGGCGCGCGGCGCGCTCCCACGCGGCGTCGCGGTCCTGGGAGAGCCCGGCGGCGTACCGCTCCACCTGGTCAGGACGGTAACCGCGGCCCCGCCCGACGGTGAAGCCGTGAGGTGACGGTGAAACCGATGCACTCATCCTTGAAGCCTCTCTCCGACGCACAACACAATCCGTGGCAATCTTGACGGATGAGCCGCAAGTGCTCAAAACCCGACACTCCGCCCGATCGCACCGGTCAAGGATGCGTCAATTGCTGTCAGAAGTCGGAATCGAGGTGCCGTCGCGCAGCGCGCCGAAGAGCTTTCCGGCCGACGACCGGGACGGGCGCCCGACCCGCACCGCAGGTCGAGCGCCCGAACGTACCCCTCAGCCGGTCAGAGCAGGCCGTCCCACATCTGCTCCAGCAGCACCGACCACCAGCTCTCCGGCGACGCCAGCGCCGCCGGGTCCAGCGCGGCGAGCTGCGCCTGGAAGTCGACCGTCCAGCGGCCCGCCTGCTCGGGCGTGAGACCGAAGCGCAGCCGCCACATGTGGCCGAGGAGTGCCAGCGAGCGCGTGAACTCCGGCAGCCCGGTGTTCACGAACTGCGGCGGCACGGGCTGGCCGCCGGGGCCCGCCTCCACCGGTACGGCCACGATGTTGGCCGTGCCGTACTGCACACAGACCGCCCGGCCGAAGTCGCTGCCCATGACGAGATACGAGCCCGCGTCCGGAGCCGGCTGCACGCCGCGCTGCGCGGCGAGCTCCGCGAGCGTCGGCACCGGCTGACCCGGCACCGCCTGCGCCCAGAAGAACGGCCCGAAATCGACGGGCAGACCCGCCCACACGAGCGTGCGCGCCACGATCTCCGGTACGCCCTGACGCGACACCGCCGCCTGGTCGAAGCGGAAGATGCCCTGCGGCCCGAAGGCGCCCATCAGCTCGTGCGCGATGCCTTCGGGCGGGATCGGCGGCGCCTGCGTCAGCTGGCCCGGCGGCGGCAACGGCACCCGCATCGGCGCGGGGCGCGCCGGGCCGTCCGCGACCTGGTGCAACTCCCCCTGGTGGGTGAGGAGATGCCGCATGCCCTGCTGGCGGCTGGCGTGATCCTTGCCGTACGGCGCCACGCTCGTGATCCGCACCTGCGGCCAGGTCTCGCGGATCATGCGGGCGCAGTAACCACCCGGCAGCTCACACGACTCCAGCTCCGTGTGCAGCTCCAGCACCTGCTGCGGCGGCACGTTCATGGCGCGCAACTCGTGCAGGATCTGCCACTCCGGGTGCGGCGTGCCGGGCGCGGAGCGGCGGATGAGCTGCTGCTCACTGCCGTCCTGGGCGCGGTAGCGCAGGACGGCCTGGTAGCCGGGGCCGACGGTCGGCAGGCCGGTCGGCTGGGGCTGCGGATAGCCGTACGCCTGCCCCTGGCCCTGCGGAGGCTGCGGCATGGGCATGGGCATGGGCTGCGGCATCGGTGCGCCACCGGGCGGCATTCCCGGCATTCCCGGCATCCCGGGCGGACCGGGCGGGCCGGGCGGCTGCGGGGCGCCGGGCGGCGGACCGACCTGGCCGGGACCGGCCAGCATGGTCTCCGCGTGATGCACACCGCCGCCGGGAGGGCCGGGCGGACCGGGCGGTTGCGGAACCCCCGGCATGCCGCCACCCTGACTCGGGTCGGAGAACATCGTCGCCGCATGATGTACGCCCCCACCGGGAGGCGGGGCCGCCGAACCAGGAGCCCCGGGAGGCCCAGGAGGACCGGGAGGAGCGGGCGGCTGCGGAGCCCCCGGCATGCCACCGCCCTGACTCGGGTCGGAGAACATCGTCGCCGCATGGTGAACACCGCCACCGGGAGGCGGCGTCGGCGAACCAGGAGGGCCAGGAGGACTCGGCGGGCCGGGCGGACTGGGCGGGCCGGGCGGACCGGGCGGCTGCGGGCCGTCGGGCCCCAGCGCCGAAACGAGCTGAGTCGGTACGTACCCACCCGCCGGCGTACCGGGAACGCCGGGCGGCGGCGGAGGCATCGAACCGCTCCCCCGCGCACCGCGCGGCACCGCGGCCTTGCTGGTCGCGGCGTCGGCGATGTCCCCGGCATCGGGCCGGGGCCCGCCGGGGCGTACGGGCGCAACCGGCGGCTGCGGCGCCTCACCGGGGACCGCGGGGGCCACCGTGGTCGAGGGCAAGTGGCTGCCGCCCGACATCAGCGCCGTCTTGGCCTCCGGCGGCACACCGGGCGGCGGGGCGTCGTCCTCGTCGGACCCGGAGAGCGGCGGCGCGAAAACCGTCGCGGGCAGCGGAACGGACGCGTCGTCGGAGCCGGTGGCCGAGTTGGTGTCGGTCCCGGCCCAGGGGGTCGCCCCGACGGGCGCCGCGGGCACGCCGTCGGAAGCGGTGGGCTCGTAGTCGACCTGGCCCGCACTGGGCCAGGGAGTCCCTCCGGACCCGCGTTCGGCCTGCGAAGCGTTCTCACTCCCGGATCCGCCCCAATTCCCGCCCCCGGCCGTCGAACTGGCGTCGGCCGAATCACCGAGCGCGCCACCGGCACCGCCCGCCGAAGGCGAAGCCGCCCCCGCGCTGACCGCGTCGGCCCAACCGCCGCCCGCAGAGGCCGAACCAGCAGCCGAACCCGAAGTCGAAGTCGAACCCGAACCTGAACTCGAACCCGTCGAACGGCGATCCGGAATGCCGATCTTGTCCGCCGCGTCCTGGAGCCACTCCGGTGGCGTCAACAGGAACGACGTCTGTTCCAGGTCAACCCGCTGCGCCGGAGCCGGCCCCGCATCCGCCACCGGTGACACGTCCGGCGTCCCGTACTCCTCCTCGTACCGGCGGATCACCTCACCCACCGGCAGCCCGGGCCACAGCGTGGCCTCGCCACTGTCCCGCGCGATGACGAGGCGCTGACGCCCACCGTCCGACGCCGGACCGTCCGCACGGTCCTCCGCCCACACCACGAAACCGAGTTCGAACTCGCGCACCCGCACCTCACGGTGCGACGGCACGGGCACATCCCCGTTGACCCACTCTTCCGCGCGCTCCTGCGCCTGCGCGAAGGTCACCATCGGACCGTCACCCCTCCACCGGGACGGCGCGCGCGAAGCCGCCGTCCACCATCAGGTTCGCCACGGTCTCCAGCTCCGGCGGATTGCCCGCCAGCCGCTGCAGAAAAGCGTCGAAGTCGTCGCCGCAGGGCAGCAGCAGCCGCTCCACGCGGTCATTCACCGTCCAGCCGTCGCGGTCCCGCGCGTCGTCGTACGCGACGAACCACACCGACCCCACCGCCTCGCCCCTGACCTTCACGGCCAGCAGACCGCCCTGCACGAAAGCGACGCCCAGATAGTCCTTGGTCATGTGGTCGCGCAAGCACTTGTTGACGTACACCAGATCATTCACCGCGGCCTCGTCCCGCACAGTGAAGAACGGCTGGTCGACCAGCAGCCCCAGCTCCGCGTCCAGCGCAGCGCCCACCGGCGCGCAACCGCCCGCCGCCTTCAGGAAGGACCTGTACGCGCCCGGAAGCCGGTAGCCGAGATCCTCCTCCACGCCCAGGATCTGCTGCTCACTCACCGATACGGAACCCTTCGGCAGCCCGAAATGGGCCGGCCGCGTCTCCTGAAGGGGCCGCGTACCGCGCTTGTCCTGATCGACGGCGGCCGTCGTCAACCCACCGTGGTGACGCAAAAGCGCCTTCACCTCTACGGGTACGAGTTCCATGCGCCGGGTGTTCGCCACGTGGTGCCAGGTCCAGCCGTGCGGGGTCGCGACCGCCGGGATCGTGTCCCACAGGTCATGCCCGTCGGCGGCCAGCGCCGCATTGGCGGACACGTAGTCGGTAAGCCGCAGTTCATCGACGCCGAAACCCTCCGGGGGCTCGGCGATCTCCGCGACAGCACGCGCGTACGGCGTGAAAACCGGGAAGCCGGCGTCGTCAACACGCACACCCTGAGGATGGCGGGAGGCCCGGACCGGGTCCGGGAAGTGCACGAGCTGCCCGGCGTAGGCCGCATTCGGTGGCGCGGCTTGCTGCCCGAGCCGACCTGTCGTCATGGCGGTTGCCCCCTGCTGCGTCTGGCTGATCCGGACAGCCTATGCGGTGGGACAACACGCGGCCCCGCCCCTCGCCTTGCGTAACGAACCGTCACACCGGGGTCACCACCTGGCGACACACGTACACGATTCACCGACCCAGCTTCCGTACCAGCGGACACATTTGGCAGGCTGTCCCAGCAACGCGGGGGCGTGCACACCAGCGGCTACCGTCGCGGGCACGGAGGGGAGCACCACCATGCACACGGCACAGACAGCCGCCACGACGACACCGACGGGCACGGCCACGGCCACGACAGCGACAACGAAGACGTCGGCAGCGGCGGCCACAGGCGCAGACACAGCCACAGCCGGAGACCCGCGCCTCAGCTGGAGCAGCACCGATCCCACCCACGTGCCCGCGCTCAGCCACCGCCGGGACGGCATCCTGCCGACAGTCGCCGCCGCACTCTCGGTACGCGGCGCCGACACGCTGATGTGCACCGCCGGCAGGGGCGACCAGCCGCCGGCGCTGCACCCGCTCGTCCAGGACTTCCTCGACACCCTCACCAGCGGCCAGCGAGAACGCTTCACCGGCCGCTGCCCGGAAGCGATCCTCCTCTCCCGGCACATCACCGCCACCGAAGGCGCACGCTCCAAGCGCGCCTCCCGCAAACCGCTCACCACGGGCGAGGCCCGCCGCTCCCTGAAGCACTCCAAACTCACGGCACGCCGCATCCGCGAGGACGGCGATCCCCTGCACGGCAGCTACGCACCGCCGTGCCGATCCTGTACGCCGATGCTCGCCCATTTCGGCGTACGTGCCGTAGACCCGACCGCGACCACCAACGAGAAGGGCTGACCCGCACCCCATGCCGGCCCCCAACACCAGCACCACCCGCTTCCCGGTAGCCGTGGACGCCGCCCTGCGCGCGGCCGGCTGGCAGCCCGGACGCTGGGACATACGGCAGGCGGAGCACTGGGCCGACACCCTGCGCGCCCACACGTCACCGGTCGGCCACCAGCACAGCGTGTTCCCCGCGGCGGTAGAGGCGTGGGCCGAATTCGGCGGCCTGCACATCACGCCGCCGGGCCCGGGCCGGCAGATCGCGCCCACACCCGTACGTTTCGATCCCCTCAGCGGACTGCACCACGCCCGTACGCTCGCCGACCTCGGCCGGGCCCTCGGCACGGAGGTGTGCCCGCTGGGCACGGAACTCGGCGGCGAGGGGTACGACGGGCAGGCGGTGCTCGCGATCGATGTGGAGGGCCGCGTCTACAGCCTGGACCACACGGGCGACTGGTACCTGGGCCCGGACCTCGACCACGCCCTCTCCACCCTGATCACCGGCACCCAGCCCAGCCGGCTGACCCCGGCGTAGCACCGCGCCGGAGCCGGGCGGCGCGCGCGGTTCGCGGGGGCTACGTGGTCGGCGCCGCGCCGCGGCGTCTCCTCGGGCGTCGAACGTTCGGCCACCGCGATTCGCTCGGCGTGGCTGCGTTCAACGCCCTGCGGGGAGCGCCCCGACACGCCCCCTCCGGCACCGCGCCACATCGCCACATCGCCACCACACGCCGCAGCCGAAAGCGGAGCCGAATGCGCACGCGGCGGCTACGTTCCGCGCGGGCGGGCCGGGAGTACCGCCGAGACGCGGAAGCCGCCCGCGTCCGTCGGGCCGGACACGAAGACGCCCCCCAGCGCCGTCACCCGCTCCCGCATCCCCACCAGCCCATTCCCCCCGCTCGGCAGCCCCGCGTCAGCCGTCCCGGCGTCCGACGGCCCGTTCTCGACCTGCATCGCGACCTCCGAGCCGCGGTGCGCGAGCCGCACCCACGTCTTCGCCCCCGCCGCGTGCTTGTGCACGTTCGTCAGGGCTTCCTGCACCACGCGGTACGCCGTCTGCTCCACCAGCGCCCCGCAGTCGACCGGATCGCCCTCCACCGAGAACTCCACCACCATCCCCGCCTGCCGCGACTGCCCCACCAGCGCCTCAAGATCGGCCAGATACGGCCCGTCCTCCGCCTCGGCGGCAGCCACAGCCGCAGCCGCCGCACCCACCGCCGCCAGCGGAACAGCCGACGACGTCAACGACCGCGCCCCAGAACCCCCCGCATCCCCCGACCGCAGCACCCCGAGCATCTCCCGCAACTCCCTCAGCGCCCGCCGCCCCATGTCCCCGACCAGCGCCGCGTTCTTCACCGCCTTGGCCGGGTCCTTCAACGCCACCGCCTGCAGCGCCGCCGCATGCACCACCATCAGACTCACCCGGTGCGCGACCACATCGTGCATCTCACGCGCGATCCGCGTCCGCTCCTCCGTACGCGCCCACTCGGCCCGCTCCTCCGCCCGGTCCGCCAGCAGCGACAGCTCCCGCTCCAGCGAATCCGCCCGCTCCCGCAAGCTCTCCATCAACCGCCGCCGCGCCCCTATATAGAGCCCGTACAACACCGGCGGCCCCGTCAGCCCCAGCGACAAGAACAACGAAACCACCGGCACGTACCAGGGCCCGGGCCTGAAGTCCCCGTCCGTGGCGTTCGCCACGTCCTGCTGGGTCCGTACGAACGTCACGATCAACGTCCCGGCCAGCGACATCCCCGCCAGCACCACCGTGATCCGGCGCGGCACCTCCGACGCGGCCAGCGTGTACAGCGACACGATGCCCATCAGGAAAGCCATCTCGGCCGGCGTCACGGCGATCGACACCAGCACCACCGCGATCGGCCACCGCCGCCGCACGACCAGCACGGACCCCGCGACCAGCCCGAACACCACCCCCAGCGGAACCGGCAGCCCCGCGTTCCCCGCGAACCTCACACCCTCCAACGCACATTCGAGCGCCGAAACCAGCGCCAGCCCCACATCCAGGACGACACTGCGCCGCCTGTCCCACCACCAGAAGCGCCGGGCGGTCATGCCCGTGGCGTCCTGATCTGCCCCCGTAACGGTCATGCCGACCACCCTACGGGCGCCCGCCACCCAATATCCGGAGACCGGACGAGTGCGGAAACAGCCGTTGGCCCCCGAAACATGTGTTGTCCACACGAACTATTGAATCGCCCGCACTTTCGACCCAGGACACCGCATAACGAACAAGGCTGCTCGCATGACGGAAATCCTCGGCAAGTACGCCGACTTCGAAGGCCTCCGGGAGCAGGCGATCTCACTCCGCCGCCAGGGCCTCAGCCGCCGCCAGATCCGCGACCTCATCCAGGTCGACAACAACGACATCCTCAACCGCCTCCTCGACGGCGAACCCGCCCCCGACTGGACCAAGCGCCCCAACGCGAAGGACGACCTGCGGGCGAAGGCCCGCGAGCTACGCCTCCAGGGCCTCACGTACGACCAGATCCAGCTGGAGCTGGGCTGCTCGAAGAGCTCGATCTCTTTGTGGGTCCGGGAGCTGCCCAAGCCGCCGAAGAGGACCCGCGAGGAGGCATCCACTATCGGGAAGCGAGGCTGGGAGGCAACAAACCAGCGACGTGAAATTGAGCGGGAGAGGACCAAGCGTGCCGCTACGGAGGCAGTCGGCACACTGACGGACCGCGAACTCTTCCTCGCCGGTGTCACGCTCTACTGGGCCGAGGGCGGCAAGGACAAGTGGTACGACCGGCGCGAGTCTCTTAAGTTCATCAACAGCGACCCGAACGTGATCAAGCTCTACCTGCGATGGCTCGACCTGCTCGAGGTGCCCCGTGAGCGCCTGCGCCTCTCCGTCAGCATTCACGAATCGGCCGACGTGCCCGCCGCCGAACAGTTCTGGGCGGAGGTCGCAGGCGTGGCACCCTTCGCCTTCAACAAGGCAACACTCAAGCGGCACAATCCCAAGACCGTCCGCAAGAACACAGGCGACGCGTACCGGGGTTGCCTGAGCATCTACGTCACCAAGAGCGCCGACCTCTACCGTCGCATGGAAGGCGCCTGGTACGGCATAGTAGGGGCGTCACTCGCGTCCGATCCAGAAAATCGGACATAAGCGACGAACCATCCCGGGTCGTCTAATGGTAGGACAAATGGTTTTGGTCCATTGAATGAGGGTTCGATTCCTTCCCCGGGAGCTTCACCTTGCGGGTCCTGACCACACTGGTCAGGACCCGCCCGCGTTTCGCGCATGACACCCCCCGGTATCCTGCGGGTGTCCACCACCCGAAGCCGAAGGGCATCACCGTGAGCGCCAACCGCCCGGCCGCCGCCGTCGTCGTCCTCGCAGCGGGTGAGGGCACCCGCATGAAGTCGGCCATCCCGAAGGTCCTGCACGAGATCAGCGGGCGCTCGCTCGTCGGGCACGTCGTCGCCGCCTCCCGCGAGCTGAACCCCGAGCACCTCGTCGTGGTCGTCGGCCACGCCCGCGAGCAGGTCGCCGCGCACCTCGGCGAGATCGACCCCGAGGCCCGCACCGCCGTACAGGAGCAGCAGAAGGGCACCGGGCACGCCGTCCGCATGGGCCTGGAGCAGCTCGGCGGCGGCATCGACGGCACCGTCGTCGTGGTCTGTGGCGACACGCCGCTGCTGACCGGTGACACCCTGGCCCGTCTCGCCCGGACGCACGCCGCCGACGGCAACGCGTGCACCGTGCTGACCGCCGAGGTTCCGGATTCGACGGGGTACGGGCGGATCGTCCGGGACCGGGACAGCGGCGCGGTCACCGGGATCGTCGAGCACAAGGACGCCACGGACGCGCAGCGGGCGATCAGTGAGATCAATTCCGGTGTGTTCGCGTTCGACGGGCAGCTGCTGGCCGATGCGCTGGGCAAGGTCCGTACGGACAACAGTCAGGGTGAGGAATACCTCACGGATGTGCTCGGCATCCTGCGTGAGGCGGGCCACCGGGTGGGTGCGGCGGTTGCTTCCGATCATCGGGAGATCCTGGGTATCAACAACCGGGTCCAGCTGGCCGAGGCGCGCCGGCTGCTCAACGCGCGGCTGCTTGAGCGGGCGATGCTGAGCGGTGTGACCGTTGTCGACCCGCTCTCCACGTTCGTCGATGTGACGGTGACGTTCGATCAGGACGCGGTGGTGCATCCGGGTACGCAGTTGCTGGGTGCGACGCACTTGGGTGAGGGCTGTGAGGTGGGGCCGAACTCGCGGCTCACGGACACGGTCGTCCATGCGGGCGCTCGCGTGGACAACACGGTGGCGGAGCGGGCGGAGGTCGGGCCGGGGGCGGCGGTCGGCCCGTACACCTATTTGCGGCCCGGTACGAAGCTCGGTCCGAAGTCCAAGGCCGGTGCGTATGTGGAGATGAAGGCGGCTGTCATCGGTGAGGGCACGAAGGTGCCGCATCTGTCGTACGTCGGTGACGCGACCATCGGCGAGTACACGAACATCGGCGCCGCGAGCGTCTTCGTGAACTACGACGGTGAGAAGAAGCACCACACCACGATTGGTTCGCACTGCCGCACGGGCTCGGACAACATGTTTGTGGCTCCTGTCACGGTCGGGGACGGCGCGTACACCGCGGCGGGCTCTGTCATTACCAAGGATGTTCCGTCCGGTTCACTCGCTGTTGCCCGTGGGCAGCAAAGGAATATCGAGGGTTGGGTGGCTCGAAAGCGTCCGGGAAGTGCTGCCGCGCAGGCGGCTCAGTCGGCGGCTGAAGTGGCCGAAGGCGAAAACTGACTGGAAACAGGTGCGCCACTGACGGCGTACCGTGATAGGTGCACACAATTCGGCTGGCTCGTATGCGATTCAAAGGCGTGCGGGCGCAGCAGCAATGATTCACGTCCGAGGAGACAGTGCTGTGACCGGGATCAAGACGACCAGCGAGAAGAAGCTGATGCTCTTCTCCGGCCGCGCCCACCCCGAGCTGGCCGAGGAGGTCGCGCACCAGCTGGGTGTCGACCTCGTGCCGACGAAGGCTTTCGACTTCGCCAATGGTGAGATCTACGTCCGCTACCAGCAGTCGGCGCGCGGTGCCGACTGCTTCCTGATCCAGAGCCACACGGCCCCGATCAACAAGTGGATCATGGAGCAGCTGATCATGCTCGATGCTCTGAAGCGGGCTTCCGCGCGGAGCATCACGGTGGTCGTCCCGTCCTACGGGTACGCCCGTCAGGACAAGAAGCACCGTGGCCGTGAGCCGATCTCGGCCCGTCTGATCGCCGATCTGATGAAGACGGCGGGCGCGGACCGCATTGTCACGGTGGACCTGCACACCGACCAGATCCAGGGTTTCTTCGACGGTCCGGTGGACCACCTTTTCGCGCTGCCGGTCCTCGCGGACTATGTCGGGGCGAAGGTGGACCGGTCCAAGCTGACGATCGTGTCGCCGGACGCCGGCCGCGTGCGCGTCGCCGACCGCTGGTGCGACCGGCTGGACGCGCCGCTGGCGATCGTCCACAAGCGCCGCGACAAGGACGTTGCGAATCAGGTCACGGTCCACGAGGTCGTGGGTGACGTGAAGGGGCGTATCTGCGTCCTGGTCGACGACATGATCGACACGGGTGGCACGATCTGCGCCGCTGCGGACGCGCTGTTCGAGAACGGTGCGGAGGACGTCATCGTGACGGCCACGCACGGCATTCTGTCCGGTCCGGCTGCGGATCGTCTGAAGAACTCCAAGGTGAGTGAGTTCGTCTTTACGGACACGCTGCCCACGCCGGGTGAACTGGAGCTCGACAAGATCACTGTGCTGTCGATCGCGCCGACGATCGCGCGTGCGGTGCGTGAGGTCTTCGAGGACGGTTCGGTCACGAGCCTCTTCGAGGAGCAGTCGTAGCGACGTTCCGCACCTAGATCGATTTTTGGTACGGCCTTCCCGCCGGGTAGACTCCTTGAGTTGCTCGGCGAGGGAGGCCGTACTTGTTCAGTACGGCATATCCGTTATCGACGCGCTCTTCGTAGCAGGCCGTTTCGTGGCCGGGTGACCCATCCGTTTTTTGTCACCTGCGAGGAGTGCAGCCATGGCCGAGATCAAGATCGCCGCTGAAGTCCGTACCGAGTTCGGCAAGGGCGCTGCCCGTCAGACCCGTCGCGCCAACAAGGTTCCGGGCGTCATCTACGGCCACGGCGCCGAGCCGGTCCACGTCACCCTGCCGGGTCACGACCTGATGATGGCGCTCAAGACCAGCAACGCGCTGCTGAGCCTCGACGTCGACGGCAAGACCGAGCTGGTCATCCCGAAGGCGATTCAGCGTGACGCGATCCGTCGCACCATCACCCACGTCGACCTGCTCGCGGTCAAGCTGGGCGAGAAGGTCACGGTCGAGGTCGCGGTCCACACCGAGGGTGAGCTGGCCCCGGGTGGCAACCTGCTGGAGAACGTGCTGAACACGCTGTCGGTCGAGACCGAGGCCACGCACATCCCCGAGTCCGTCACGGTCTCCATCGCGGGCCTTGAGGCCGGTGTCTCGATCCACGCGAAGGACATTCCGCTGCCCGAGGGCACGACCCTGGTCACCGACCCGGACGCCATCGTCATCCAGGTTCTGGCCCCGCAGGCCGAGGAGGCCCCGGCCGAGGGTGAGGCCGAGGGCTCCGAGGTCTGAGCCTCGTTGCTCAGCTAGCTGCTCACCCAGCTGCTCACTGTCCAGCCGCCGTCCCGCGCCTCTGCGCGCGGGACGGCGGTTGGCGTATGAGGGCGTACGAAGCGCACGAAGGCGTATGAAGGAGACATGCAGATGACGGACGCAGCAGCAGCCCCCGCCGGGCCGTGGCTGATCGTGGGCCTGGGCAATCCTGGTCCCGACTACGCGGCCAACCGCCACAATGTCGGCTTCATGGTGGCCGATCTGCTGGCGGAGCGCATGGGGGCGAAGTTCAAGGCGCACAAGGCCCGCGCCCAGGTCGTCGAGGGCCGCATGGGTGCGCCGGGTCCGGCGAACCGGCGTGTGGTGCTGGCCAAGCCGCTGTCGTACATGAATCTGTCCGGCGGTCCGGTCACGGCGCTGCGTGACTTCTACAAGGTGCCGACGGCCAGCATCGTCGCGATCCACGACGAGCTGGACATCGATTTCGGGGCGCTGCGCGTGAAGCTGGGTGGCGGCGACAACGGTCACAACGGCCTCAAGTCGATGACCAAGGCGATGGGGCCGGACTATCACCGCGTTCGGTTCGGCATCGGGCGGCCGCCGGGGCGTATGCAGGTGGCGGACTTCGTCCTGAAGGATTTCTCCTCGACTGAGCGCAAGGAGCTGGGTTACTTCGTGGACCGGGCGGCGGATGCGGTGGAGTGTCTGGTCACTGAGGGCCTTGAGCGCGCGCAGAGCTCGTACAACTCCTGACATTCCCCCTCCAGTCATGGCCAGAGGTTGACCGAGCGCGGTCACATGGCCAAGGATCGCGCTCCATGGCCTCGAAGCGGACTCAAGCCCTCCTGTACGCCCGGCGGACTGCGATGGCCGGCATCGCGCTGCTGCTGCTCATCGCCGGCGTGCGTTCCTCATGGGGCACGGCCCAGCACGTCATGCTCGCCAAGGGGCGCGAGCACGGCACGATGACGGTCGCCGCGTGCGGCGCCGAGACCTGTACCGGCCCGTACACCCCCGAGGGCCGTACGCCCGACCACCCGCGCGTGAGCATCGACAAGTCGATCGCGGCGAAGAAGGGCATGAAGCTCCGGGTCGTGGTGAAGCCCGGCACCGATGAGGTGGTACGCGCCGGAGGGTCCGGGCTCCTGCACGCCTGGACCCCGCTCGGTGGCGCACTGCTGCTCGCCGGTCTGGTGATCGGTGGGGGCCTGCGGCTGACCCGCACGGCCTGGGCAGCGGGGGTGGTCGGCGGGGCGCTGTTGGTCGCCTCTTTCTTCGCGCTCTGAGTTACGGGCCGCGCACCTCTGTGCGGGAAGCCGGTACCGCGTATTCCTGATCGTTACCCGGGACCAATGGGTCAAGTCACGGCGCATGGGACGGATGGGCCGAGTTCCTCCTTGACGGGCCCCAGCGATCACAGGAAGCTGAGCCGCCCCACCCCCCACGGCATGCCCACTTCTCTCACGTTGGACTGCCCATGCGCCCCCTCATTACCTCCAGCGCTCTGGTGACGGCTGTGACCGCCTCCCTGCTGCTGGCCCCTTCCGCCTACGCCACGCCCAAGGGCGACAACGGCACGGTGAAGATCCACGACGCCACGACCGGCGAGGAACTTCGCAAGAACGAGCCGAAGGTCTGCTCCTTCTATCTCGACGCTTTCGGCTTCGACGCCGCCCAGCAGGTCGACTGGCACATCGAAGCCTGGGCCAACAACGAACTCGCCAAGGGCGAGACCGTGAAGTCCGGGTCGCTGACGCTCGACAGCTCCGGCCACGAGCGAACCGCGGACATGACCCTGCCCGACGGCCAGTACAAGCTGTTCTGGAACTTCGAGGGCGAGAACGGCAGGGCCAAGCACAAGGTCTTCAAGACCGACTGCCCGGCCGAGGAGAACCCCGCAGACAAGCCCGGTAAGCCCGCCGACAAGCCCGCCGACGAGCCCGCCGAGGAGCCGGGCGCCACGCCCAACGAGAAGCCCTCCGAGCCCGCCCCGGCCGGCGAGCAGCCGAACGGGGGCGCCTCCCCGGCGGAGTCCGCTCCGGCGTCCCCGGCCCCGGCCGGTCAGGGCGATGTATCCGGCGGATCCGGCGACCTGGCGGAGACCGGTTCGGGTGCGCCCGTCGGTGTCCTCTCCGCCGTCGCCGCGGCGCTGCTCGGCGCCGGTGGCTACCTGGTGATGCGCCGCCGCAAGGCCCAGCAGAGCTGATCAGCGAACACGAACGGCGGTGGTCCTTGAGGACCACCGCCGTTCGTGTTGTCCGTACTGCCGCCGTGTCCGTCAGCCGGTGTTGCGCAGGCCTGCCGCTACGCCGTTGACCGTGAGCAGCAGCGCCCTGGCCAGCAGCGGGTCCGGCTCCTCGCCGCGTTCGGCCGCCGCGCGCTGGCGGGCCAGCAGCGAGACCTGGAGGTAGGAGATCGGGTCCAGGTAGGCGTCGCGGATCGCGAACGTCTGGTGGAGCACCGGGCTGGAGCCCAGCAGCTGCTCCTCGCCGGTGATCCGCAGGACTTCCGCGACGGTGAGCTCGTGCTCGGCGCGGATCATCTCGAAGACGTGCTTCAGCTCGTCCGGGACGAGCGTGTCGACGTAATGCTGCGCGATGCGCAGATCAGTCTTGGCGAGCGTCATCTCCACGTTGGAGAGGAAGTTCCGGAAGAAGTGCCACTGTTCGTGCATTTCGTCCAGGACCGTGTCGAGCCCCGCTTCGCGCAGCGCCTTCAGGCCGGACCCGACGCCGTACCAGCCGGGCACGATCTGCCGGGACTGTGTCCACCCGAAGACCCACGGGATGGCCCGCAGGCCGTCCAGACCCGCGCCGCTGTCAGGGCGGCGCGAGGGCCGTGAGCCCAGGTGCAGGTCCGCGAGCTGGTCGACCGGGGTGGCCGCGAAGAAGTACGCCGGCAGATCCGGGTTCTCGACGAGCTCGCGGTACGCCGTGTGGGCGGCCTCGGACACGGTGTCCATCGCCGCGTCCCAGCGCGCGAGCGCCTCGTCGGACTGGCGCGGCGAGGTGTGCAAGGCGGAGGCCTGCAGCGTGGCGGCGACCGTCAGCTCCAGGTTCTCCCTGGCCAGGGACGGCACGAGGTACTTGTCGGAGATGACCTCGCCCTGCTCGGTCACCTTGATCTCGCCCTCCAGCGTGCCCCAGGGCTGCGCGAGGATCGCGTCGTGCGAGGGGCCGCCGCCGCGGCCGACGGTGCCGCCGCGGCCGTGGAAGAGCCGCAGGCGTACGCCGTACCGGTGTGCGACGTCACGCAGCCGCCGCTGGGCGCGGTGGATCTCCCACTGGCTGGTCGTGATGCCGCCGAACTTCGACGAGTCGGAGTACCCGAGCATGACTTCCTGCACGTCACCGCGCAGGGAGACGAGCCGCCGGTACGACGGATCGGCGAGCATTTCGTCCAGGATCACGTCGGCCGCGCGCAGCTCGTCCGTGGTCTCCAGCAGCGGCACGATGCCGATCTTCGCCCAGCCGGTGTGCAGGTCGACGAGCCCCGCCTCCCGCGCGAGCACAGCGGCGGCGAAGACGTCATCGGCGCCCTGGCACATCGAGATGATGTACGACTCGATGACCTCGGGCCCGAAGCGCTCCAGCGCCTCCCTGATCGTGGTGAACACGCCGAGCGTCTTCTGGCCCGCGGCGTCCAGCGGCGCGGGCGTCGGGGCGAGCGGCCGCCGCGACCGCAGTTCCTTCGCGAGGAGCTTCTGCCGGTACTCGCGCGGCATGTCGGCGTACCGCCAGGACTCCTCGCCCAGCCGGTCGAAGAGTTGCCCGAGGGCGTGGTGGTGGGCGTCGGCGTGCTCGCGTACGTCCATCGTGGCGAGCTGGAGCCCGAACGCCGCGAGCGTGCGGATCGTACGGTCCATGCGGCCGTCGGCGAAGAGCTCGCCGCGGTGCTCGCGCAGCGATGTCTGGATGAGCGCGAGGTCGGCGATGAGCTCGCCGGTGCCGAGGTAGTCGATGCCGGGGCGGTGCGGGGTGCCGTTGGCGAGGCGTTCGCGCGTGTTGAGGAGCTTCTGCCGGATGCAGGTGGCCTTGAGCCGGTAGGGCTCCTCGGCGTTCAGCCGCTTGTAGCGGGGGCTGATGGGCAGCCGCTCCAGATCTTCCTGGAGGGAGGTCATCAGCTCTTCGGTGACACCCGTGTAGCGGATGGAGTTGGACAGCTGCCCCCGCAGCTGATCAACGAGCTCCAGCGCGTCCGTGATGCCGTGCTCGTGCTGAAGGATCAGCACTTCCCACGTCACCGCGGGGGTCACATTCGGATTTCCGTCGCGGTCGCCGCCGATCCAGGTGCCGAAGGTGAGCGGCCGGGTGCCGGCGGGCAGCTCGACGCCCACCCGCTCCAGCTCGGCGGAGAGGTCTTCGAGGACGTCGCCCACGGCCCCCGCGTGCAGCTCATCCAGGTAATAGATGGCATTGCGGGCTTCGTCGGCGGGCTCGGGGCGTACGACACGCAGCTCGTCCGTCTGCCAGATGAGGTCGATCGATTCGGCCAGACGGAGGTCATGGCGACGCCGGTCGGAGGCGATGACCGGGGTCTCCAGAAGCTCCGCGATGCGGCGCAGCTTGTTCAGCACGGACCGGCGCGCCGCCTCGGTCGGATGGGCCGTGAAAACCGGCCTGACGTTGAGGTTCTTGACGGTGTGGCGCAGGTGCTCGGGGTCGGCGTCCTTGAGCCTGTCAGCCGTTCGGGCGAGAAGCCCGCCCTGTTCGGCACGCTTTGCGCGCATCTCACGACCGCGGTGCACCTGCTCGGTGACGTTGGCAAGATGGAAGTACGTCGAGAAGGCGCGCACCAGCCTGGCTGCGGTTTCCAGGTCGGTGTCGCCAAGTAGTTCGGCGGCGGCCTCGCCGTCGGTGCGCGTCAGGGCGCGCACCCGCTCCACCAGCTCAAGGAGCTCGTGGCCTTCCTGCCGTACGAGCGTCTCGCCGAGCAGGTCGCCGAGACGGCGGATGTCGGCACGCAGCTCCGCGCTGGTGTTGGAGTTCTGGTCGGCACTGCTCACAGGTGCGGCTCCTTGCAGTGTTTGAGCACGTCTGGAGGTTATGTGGACCACGCTGTCCGACGGCACCAAGGATATGCGGCGCGGCCGAACGGGTTCCCCGCGGCCTCTTGCCGCCGGGCAAAGCGCTGCCATACTTACGACGCCGTAGGTTACGCATCCGTAGCCAAAGCGTTCACGGCTACAGCTTCTGACACTTCCCTCACCCCCAGGGGACCCCATGACCACTCGTTCCGACGTGCTCGAAGATGCCCGTGAGGCAGGTAGCGACACCTCGGCCCCCACCGCCACCCGCGGCGGGGAGTCAAAGCGCTCCGTCGAGCAGCTCGCGCTTCTCCTCTTCATCATCGTCCCCTTCCTGGCCCTGCTGGCGGCTGTGCCGCTGGCCTGGGGCTGGGGGGTGAGCTGGCTCGACCTGGGCCTGATGGTCTTCATGTACTACCTCGGGTGCCACGGCATCACGATCGGCTTCCACCGCTACTTCACCCACGGTTCCTTCAAGGCGAAGCGCCCGCTGCGCATCGCCCTCGCTGTGATGGGCTCAATGGCGGTCGAGGGCCCCCTGGTCCGCTGGGTCGCGGACCACCGCAAGCACCACAAGTTCTCGGACGCCGAGGGTGACCCCCACTCCCCGTGGCGTTTCGGCGAAACACTCCCCGCCCTCATGAAGGGCCTGTGGTGGGCGCACATCGCATGGATGTTCGACGAGGAGCAGACGTCACAGGAGAAGTACGCCCCGGACCTGATCAAGGACCCGGCGATCCGCCGCATCTCCCGCGACTTCGCCTACTGGACGATCCTGTCCCTGGCCATCCCTCCCCTCGTCGGCGGCCTGGTGACGATGTCCTGGTGGGGCGCGTTCACGGCGTTCTTCTGGGGCTCCCTGGTCCGCGTCGCGCTCCTCCACCACGTCACCTGGTCGATCAACTCGATCTGCCACGCGGTGGGCAAGCGCCCGTTCAAGTCCCGTGACAAGTCGGGCAACGTCTGGTGGCTCGCGGTCCTGTCCTGCGGCGAGTCGTGGCACAACCTGCACCACGCGGACCCGACGTCGGCGCGGCACGGCGTGATGAAGGGCCAGCTGGACTCCAGCGCCCGCCTGATCCGCTGGTGCGAGAAGGCCGGCTGGGCGTACGACGTCCGGTGGCCGAGCGCGGACCGTATCGACTCCCGACGCAAGAGCGAGCCCTCCGAAGCGGCATGATTGGTGACGTGGCGATCGACGGCAGCAGTACGAACAGCGAGAAGAGCAGGCCCACTCCGAGCCGGCGTGCCCGCCGCGTCCGCATGACCGGCAAGGAACGCCGCGAACAGCTGCTGGACATCGGCCGCACCCTCTTCGCCGAGAAGGGTTTCGAAGGCACGTCGGTGGAGGAGATCGCGGCGAAAGCAGGCGTCTCCAAGCCGGTGGTCTACGAACACTTCGGCGGCAAGGAGGGCCTGTACGCGGTAGTGGTAGACCGTGAGATGCGCCGCCTGCTGGACATGGTCACGGGCGCCCTTACGGCGGGCCACCCCCGCGAGCTCCTGGAACAGGCCGCCTTCGCGCTCCTGGACTACATCGAGACGTACACGGACGGCTTCCGCATCCTGGTGCGGGACTCCCCGGTAGCCCAGTCAACAGGCAGCTTCGCCTCCCTCATCAGCGACATCGCCACCCAGGTGGAGGACATCCTGGGCCTGGAGTTCAAGGCCCGCGGCTTCGACCCCAAACTGGCCCCCCTGTACGCCCAGGCCCTGGTCGGCATGGTCGCGCTCACCGGCCAGTGGTGGCTGGACGTCCGCAAGCCGAAGAAGGCGGAGGTCGCGGCGCACCTGGTCAACCTGTGCTGGCACGGCCTGGAGAACCTGGAAGCCAAACCCCGCCTAATAGGCCACCGCAAGAACTGATCACCCCGGAACCACGCGAGCGGGCCGCCCCGGAAGAGGGCGGCCCGCTCGCGTTGTCTCCGGAGGCGTTCGCGTCAGACGGTACGGTCCAGCCCGTCGCCCTTGATTCCGCCGAGGAACGCGACGAACGCGGCGGCGGTGACGGCGAGCACGGGACCTCGTTCGGCCTTCGAGTCACGGACTCCGACCCACAACCGGGCACGTGCGATCTCGACGCACTCGTTGTCGGCCGCGCTGTAGCTGCTCTTGAACCAGCCCGCAGCCGCGAGCTCAGCGGCAGTTGGCGCGTTGTTCATCGAGGGCGCCCTTGTCGCGCTGTGGCCGATAGCTCGTCGCCCTTGATCCCGCCGAGGAACGTCGCGAACGCATCGGCGGTGACAGCAAGAACCGGGCCTTGCATGACCTTCGAGTCTCGGATGCCGGTCGTGCCGTCAGCGAAGGCCACTTCGACGCAGTTGTCGCCGCCTGAACTAAAGCCACTCTTGAACCACACCGTGTCCGCTGCTCCACTGTGGAGAGAAACGCGATCAGTCATGGGGACGCTCCTGCGTCAGTTCGCTGAGAAAGGCAGTGAACGCAGCGGAGGTGACGACGAGTACGGGCCCCTGCACGGCCTTCGAGTCGCGGATGCCGGCCTTGCCGTCAATGAGGGCAACCTCGACGCAGTCTCTGTCGCCTGCGCTGTAACTGCTCTTGACCCACGACGCCTTACTCAGGTCGACCTGCCTGCTCAACTCAGCTCCTCGATGATCTTGCGGATGAAGGCGCAGGACTCGTCCGTGCCGAGCGCCCTTGCCCGCAACAGATTGAACGCAAGTTCGTACTGCCCCACGTGTGCATCTTCCTCCAGGTACAGGGAAGTTGTCAGGGGCTCCACCACGACTACTGGGTCACCGCTGTCGAATCGGAACACCGTGTAGGAGCCGGCGCTCACCCCGGCATGGGCGCCCAAGCCGAAGGGCATGACTTGGAGCTGTACGTGAGGGACTTCGTCCTGAACGTTCAGCAAGTGGTGCAACTGCGCTCGCAGCACTTCGCTCCCGCCTACGCGTCGGCGCAGCACCGCCTCGTCCAGCACGCACCAGAGACTGAGAGGTAGCTCCCTCCGGAGGACTGCCTGGCGGCGCATACGCAACTCCACGAACGTGGATACCTCGCGCTTCGTGCGCCACCGCGTACCGGAACTCACAACCGCGTGCGCGTACTCCTCGGTCTGGAGGAGCCCCGGGATGAGCTGGGACGCGTAGAAGTCGGCGTGATTGGCCAGCTCCTCCAGCTCAAGGTAGTCAGCGAAGGGGTCGTCGATCGCGTCTCTGTACTGGTTGAGCAGATTGCCTCGACGCCCGGAGGAAGCAAGGCTGGCCAGCTTTCGGATCTCGGACTTACGGCTCTCCGGTACGTCGTAGATCGCGAAGTACTGATCGAGCGACGCGCCCGGGACCCGCATCTTGCCGTTCTCGATCTTGCTGAGCACGGGCGGCCCGGACATGCCCAGCCGTTCCGATGCCTCCTGAAGGCTGAGACCGGCCCGCTGCCGAAGCGTCCGCAGGGCAAGCCCCAGCCGCCTCCGCATCAATGTCGGCTTGGCATCCACCACTACCCGATCACCATCCTCTCGACCGAGAGCGTACAAGCATCAACTCCGGTGTCATATGCCAGTTTTGGAGTCCAGCCCGAAATATTGCCTAAGAGTGTTGCGCAGAAAATTTTCGGGAGCCATGCTTAGGTCGTCACACAACGCAGTCACGTGACTGCTTAAAGCAACCTGTTGTCACGCGCCCGAAGGAAGCGGCCATGGCGTTGCACACTCCCGCGGACCTACGCACCGAGGTCCTGGACCTTCTCTCCCTCACCCCCGAAGCTCGCCTCCGCCTTGCCGGACTCGCCTGCGCCCGGTGCGGAAGCACCGCCCCACTCCGGCCCGGCGGCCACGCGTACACCCGCAGCCCCGGCGGCGGGCGGCTCGGGTGGGCCGTGAAGGTCTGCGAAAGCTGTCCTCTCGCTCATTCCGCAGAAGGGAAGTCGGGCTCTTGACCAACTTCGCCGGCGGCCGGGCCACCGCAATGGTCCGCCCCTACCTGCTCGCCGCCGAACAGCGCCAACGGCGCCGGGCCCTGTGGCTGGCGATGTACGGCATCGATGTCGGCCCGCGTCGTATCCATGGGGTGGCGGTGGCGCGGTGAACCGGCTGCTCCCATGGACCGGTGAGGACGGCCGGTCCTGTTACCTCTCCACGGACGGCGACGGCCCGTTGTCCCGGCTCGCCGACCGGATCGAGTTCGTACAGCTCTCTCTCGCGGGCCGGCTCCTCGACCATGCGCGGGACGTACTCACCGAAGCCGGGCCGGTTGCGGCATCGGACCTCGGCGTCGTGGTGGCCCAGTTGACGGATGCCTTGCGCGACGCGCTGCTCATCGCGGAGAGCCGGGGTGCCCGCCTCGCTCCGGCAGAGAACGAACGCGTCCTCCCGAACGGAGTTCACGCCGTGCCACCACTCATCGAGGTCGCCCAGGACACACTGGCCCACTGCCCCACCGCGCCCAAGGCACTCGGCCTGCTCTCGCTCCCCGGCGGAGACCTCGCCTCAGCGGGCGCCGCCAGGCGCTACGTACGGATGGCGGCCACGTCCTGGGGACTGCCGCCGGACACGGCAGACGCCCTGGAAACGATCACCGGAGAGCTCGCCGCCAACGCCTTGGAGTACAGCGCGAGCCTCTCCATCACCGTCGCCCTGTCCCGTACCGCCTCGGCGGTCGTCGTCAGCGTGACCGACGAAGGCCAGGAATGCTTGTCCGTACCTGACACGCCAGGGCCCGAGCAGGAACATGGGCGCGGGCTGCTGATCGTCGACGCGCTGGCCTCTCACTGGGGCCGGCGGCACACACGTACCGGGCTCACCGTCTGGGCCGAGATCACCGTCGAAGGATGAGCCCCACGACCACCCGCCGCTGCCGGTACCGTACGAAGACCGAACCGCCCGCACCGGAGGCCACCGTGAGTGCCCAGCCCAATGGCCCGTACGGACCACTGATCCCCATGCCCGAGCTCACGCCCGACGCGCTGCGGAACGCAGTCTCCCGCATCGCCCCCAGCCGGGTCCCCGCGCTCACCCAGCACCTGTTCGAGGCCACGACCAACGCCCAGCAGACGCAGAGCCTCGCTCCGCTGCGCGCCTTCGTGCACTCGTGGGCCGTGTTCGTCGCGATCGAGCGGCATCCGGAGCGCGCAGCCCAGCTGCGTGAACTGGAGCGCATCGTGGACGCGGGCGAGCAGGATCCCACCGACGCGATCACCAAAATCCGCCGGATCCGGGAGGCAGCCGAGGCGGAGGCCGGGCTGTGACGGACTGGACGTGGGATTACAACCCGAGCGCCGAGTACCTCACCAGTGGACTGCCAGTCGGTGTCGCGGCGGAAGTAGAGCGGCTGGCCACCGAGCTGGCCGCACTCGGACGCGACTCGGTGAAAGTCGGCCGGCCCATCGACCGCGAGGGTGGGCTCCGAGAGTTCGATCTGATGGGCGGGCGCGGATTCATCAGCTTTCTCGCTGTACCGCGCCACGAATGCGTCTACGTCTGCAACATCACCTGGTACGGCTGACGCCGACGACGCCTGAGCCCGCGCCGGCCACGGCCGTGTCCCCGACGGGACGCATGCTCAGAGCGTCGAGCCGGCGGCGAGTGCGTACAGCAGCTCGTACGCCGATTCCACCAGGCGCAACCTGTCGCCCCGGCGGGTCGCCAGCGCCGCGATGCCGGTTCCCGAGGCGGGGTGGAAGCCGAGGAAGGCCTGTTGGCCGAAGGTGGCTCCAGCGTGGAAGAGCAGGGGTCCCCCCGGGGCCGGGTGGTGGAACCAGGTCAGGGTGTGGGTGTCGCGGCGGCGCAGGCCGCGGCGCAGTTGCGGGATCTGGACGTCGTACAGGGGCAGGTGCAGTGGCGTGGGTCCGGGGTTCAGGTGTGCTTCGAGGTACGCGAGGAGGTCGGCGGGGGTGGAACGTACGGCTCCGGCGGCCATGAAGGGGCCCATGCCGATGCCGGTTACGGGTGTGGTGCCGTTCCTGCGGTGCCCCACGGCGGTGGTGGAGGGGGTGGTTGATGGGACGCCGGGGCCCAGGGTGGTGCCTGTCAGGCCCAGGGGGCGCAGCACGTGGCGGGTGAGCAGCGTGGGGCAGTCGGCGCCCGCGGCCCGGGCCATGGCGGGGCCGAGCAGCGCCACCCCGAAGTTGGAGTAGCGCCAGCGGGTGCCGGGGCGGTGGTGGGGCCGGGTGCGGGCGAAGGTGCGCAGGAGGCGTTCGGTGTCGTACGTGGCGTAGGCGTCGGCGTACGGGCGCAGCAGCGCACCGGGGATCAGGTCGCCGGGGATGCGGGGCAGCCCCGCGGTGTGCGTGGCGAGGTGGCGCAGGGTGATGTGGCGCGATTCGGGGTGGCGCAGGGGAAGGGGCAGGTCCGGCAGGTGGGCGGTGAGCGGGTCGTCGAGGGACAGCACTCCGGTACGGGCCAGGTGGGTCAGGAGCAGGACGGTGAAGGTCTTGCTGACCGAACCGAGTTCATACCGCAGCGCGTGTCGCGGCACGGCCGGGGCGCGCGCCGTGCCACCCCTGCCTGCCGTGCCACCAGTCACCGTCGTACGCCGGCCGTGGCGGGTGACCGCGAGCACGACGTCCGGGGCGTCGATCGCGGTGACGGCGTCCGCGAGGCGCAGCGCGAGCGCGTCGGCGGACGTCGTGGCGGCCGGTGCCAGGCGCGTCGTCACGTGGGGGACATCGCCCGAGAGGTGGCCATCGCGGAGGCGAACGCGGCGACCAGCGTCGGGTGGTGGACGATGTCGAAGACCTCCGCCTCGTCGCCGTCCGGCATCCCGTGCTGGAGGGGCATCGCACCGCTCTCGGACTGCGCGGCGGCGTACCGCTCCCACACCTGCGCGTCGAGCGTGGGACGGGGCAGGCACGCGTCGACGACGAGGAGTTCGCCGAGCAGGTCCCAGTGTTCGAGGTCGGCCCAGTCGTCGATCCAGGCGGGCAGGTACAGGGCGAGGTAGGCGGCGGTCTGCGGCGGGATGCGGCCGGGGGCTTCACCCCAGTTGGTGAGGTGGAAGACGGTGTGCGTGATGTCGTATGCGATGTGGTACTGGACCGTCCACGGTTCGGGGTGCCGGCTCAGCCAGGTCAGCTTCACGGCTTCGTCGAAGTCCCCGCTGGGGGTGAGGCCGATTTTGCGTTCGGCGCCCAGCACGCTGAGCCGCCGGGTGGGCACCATGTCCAGCGCCGGCCAGGTGCGGGTGCGGTGGCTGGCGTCCACGGCCGTTTCCAAGCCCGGGTGACGGAAGCCGAGTTCATGGAAGGTCGCGTAGATCTCCAGAGGTACAGGGGTGAAGGGTTCGTCGCGCTGAAGAGCCGCCAGTACATTGCCGCCGTCGAGCAGTTCCCGCCATGTGAAGTCCAGGAGCTGTCCGGCGCGGGCGTGCTGACGTGAGCCAGCCACGCCCTCCCGGAAGAGCACCCGCATGTTGAGCGCCAACTCGCCGATGGGTTTGAGCCGTTCGACGATGCCTCGGCCGGTGGCGCGGTCACCGGGCGTCAGCCGGAAGTGCTCACGGTGGTCGTCGAGCCAGGTCAGGGCCCGGTCTCCGACACTGTGCAGGAGCGCGGGAGGAGCGGCTGCGACTGCGCCTGCGGTACGTGTCATCGAGTTGCCTCGCTTTCGTGGACCTGCGCCCGCGTATCACCCTCGACCGCACCCAGGGCGATGCGGGCCAGCGTGCCGGCGAAGGCGGTCACCAGGGTGGAGTGGTAGCAGGCCGTGAAGGTGGCGGCGCGGTCGCCGGCGGGTGGTCCTGCTCCCCTGTCGGGCACGCTGCCGTCGGCCCTGCGCGCGTCGGCCAGCCGCCGCCAGGCCACCGGATCGTACGGAGCGGCGGGCAGGCAGGCCGTCACTGCCAGCAATTCGCCTGCCAGGTCCCACAGTTCTTCGTCCAGCCAGTTCTCCAGCCAGGCGGGGAGCCACAGCCGCAGGTAGTCGGCCTGCGCGCGGGGCAGCCGGCCACGGGCGCGGCCCCAGTCGGTGAGGTGGAAGACGTCGTGGGTCAGGCCGTACGCCCCGCCCCGGTCCAGCGCCCACGGCTCCGGCATCAGGCCGAGGTTGGTCAGCCCCAGCACGGCCTCGAAATCGGCGTGCGGCGCCAGACCGATCCGGCGCTCCGCGTTGAGCACGGCGAGGGTACGGGTGTGGTCATCGCGCGTCACGCGCCAGCCGCGCAGCCCGGTCGTCGCCGCCAGCAGTTGTTCCACGGTGGTGTTGCGCAGCCCGGCCTGGGCGAAGACTCCGTAGATCTCCACCGGATACGTGGCGTGCGGCTCACCGCGGATGAGCTCGGCGAACAGCTCCGCGCCGCGCGTCTCGTTCCAGGCGAAGGCGAACAGCCCGTCCGCCACCTGGCGCAGCTCGTCGCGGGGGTGTGACGTGCGGATCAGGTGCGTCAGTTCGGCCAGTTCACCGAGGGGTTTGAGGGTGAGGTTGGGATCGGCGTCCGTGGTGACGTTCGGGGGCAGCCGGAAGTCCCCGCGCGCCGCGTCCAGCCACTCCAGGCTGTCGCCGACCATGCGGTCGAGGAACGACGCCCACGACGCTGACGCCGGGGCGGCCGGGTCGCCGGTCACCCACCCCGTGTGGCCGGTCACCCGCCCCGTCCGTAGAACTGCCGTGCGGCCACGACGTGGAGCGCCACCCTCGGATCTCCGTCGCTCATTTGCCGTACGAACACCAGTCCGGTATCGAGCCCCAAGGTCGGTGGGGCGTCCGGCAGCCGGGCCAGCCAGCGCCCGAGTCCGGCGGCCTGCAACCAGTCCCTGCGGCGTACGGCCCGGACGAAACCCCGGGCCAGGTCGTCGGTGCGCGACGCGAGCCGGTCGGCCAGCCCCTGCGCGAGTCCGGGAAGCGCGAGCGCGGCCAGTTGTGACGCCCGGTGGGAAAGCTTTGGCCAGGGATCGTCGGTCACCCATGCGGAGGCTGCCTGTGGCGCCTGCGGCCAGCGGTCCGCGCCGCCGGGCAGGAAGGCGCGCGAGGCCTCCACCAGGCCGCGGTAGCTCCACACCGACACCTCCGAGGCGTCAGGGCCGGGCGGGTAGGCGGCCAGCGCCTCCCGGACGACCACTTCGTCGTTCTCCCCACCGGGTGCTGCCCGGTGGTCCAGCGCGTACGGTGCGAGCGCGTCGGCGCCCAGCACCCGGATCGCGGCTGATGCCAGCGCGTCCCCTTGCCGCAGGAGGCTGGAGAGCGCATAGGGGTCGCCCTCACCTCGCAGGGCAAGGACGACTCCGTTTGCGGCATCGGCGACCACAGCGCTCAGCGGGACTGAGCCCGCCTCTTGAGCCTGTTCAGTCAACGCATTCCTCCTCAACGGGCCTTCGGGTCCGTCTTCGGGCGGGGGGTCGGCGGTGAGCCGAGGAGCAAAGCTGCGAGCAGGAAGGAGCCCTCACACTCACGCGTGTCGCGGAAGACGCCCTCCGGCTCCGTGGAATCCAGCAGCCCCTCTACTTCGGCGCTCAGCGCCGCGGTCTCGACCGGGGAAGTGCGGTCCATGATCATGGGACCATCTCCTCTTCTAGCGGCTGAACAACCAGCGTTGCATGGGCCCCAATTGGTTGCAAACGGGAGATAACGGGCGCGGGTCCGACGGGAAATCCGAGAGAAATCCGCCTCTTTGTTGACGACGTAACAGCTGCACCTCCCTGACCAAAGGTCAGCTCAAACGGCCTTCCCTCCGCCCTTCCGTGCGACCGCGAAGATGCGCCGGAACGGAAAGACCGTCCCGTGCGGTCCCGCCGGATACGCACCACGCAAGGCCTCGGCGTACTCCGCGACAAAGGCTTCCCTCGCCTCCGGATCGTCCGCGAGGGCGGTCAGGACCGGCCGCAGGGCTGTGCCCTTCACCCAGTCCAGGACCGGGTCCTCGCCATGGAGGACGTGAAGGTACGTCGTCTCCCATACGTCGGCCTCGCAGCCCAGCGCCGTGAGGCGGGTGAGGTAGTCGCCCGGTTCGAGGACCGCCGCCACCGCCGCCCGCCCACCCGCGCCGCCCAGCCGTCCGCGCCAGCGCGGGGAATCGCGCAGGGCGGCCAGGATCGTGTGGCTGGGGGCCGTGAAGTTGCCCGGCACCTGGAAGGCGAAGGTGCCGCCGGGGGTGAGTGCGTCCAGCCAGGCCGGGAAGCGGTCGGCGTGGTCCGGAACCCACTGGAGGAGCGCGTTGGAGACGATCAGGTCGTACGTCGCCTCCTCGGGCGCCCAGGTCGCGGCATCGGCGTGGACGAAGTCGAGGAGCGGCCCCGCGTGCCGCGCGGCCCGCTCCAGCATCTGCGGGGAATTGTCGTAACCCGTGATGCGGGCGGCGGGCCAGCGGTCCGCCAGCAGCGCGGTCACGTTGCCGGCGCCGCAGCCGAGGTCGGCGATGCGGGCGGGCGCGGGGGCGTCGACGCGGGCGAGGAGGTCGAGGAAGGGCCGGATGCGGTGGCCCGCGTGCCGGAGGTACTGCTGCGGGTCCCAGATCGGGGGGCGTACCGTCATGTACGCAGCTTGACCACCCAGCCCTCTCGACATCAAGATTCTCTACGCCAAGAGACTTCATGTCGACAGACCAACTACACTGATCGCCATGGAGGACGAGGTCGACCGACTGGTCGCTGCATGGCGCCGCGAGCGCCCCGACCTCGACGTGGAACCACTCGAGGTCCTCAGCCGCGTCTCCAGGCTGGCCCGCCACCTCGACCGCGCCCGGCGCATAGCCTTCTCCGAGCATCAGCTGGAGCCGTGGGAGTTCGACGTACTGACGTCGCTGCGGCGCGCCGGCGACCCGTACCAGCTCTCGCCGGGCCAGCTGCTGACCCAGACCCTGGTCACCTCCGGCACCATGACCAACCGCATCGACCGGCTCGCCAAGAAGGGCCTGGTCGAACGGCTGCCCGATCCCAGCGACCGCCGCGGCGTCCTCGTGCGGCTCACCGCCGAGGGCCGCGACCGGGCCGACCAGGCGCTCGCGGGGCTGCTCGCGCAGGAGCGGGCCATCCTCGCCGAACTCTCGCGCGCGCAACGCGGCGAACTGGCCGGGCTGCTACGCCGGTTGACCGCCCCGTTCGACAACATCCCGGGCTAGGCCCACGGATCCCGGCTCCACGGGTCCCGGGACCACCGGCCCCGGATCCACCGGTCCCAGACCCACCGGCCCCAGGTCCACCGGCCCGACCCCGGCGCGGCGCGCGAGCGCGACGGCGGCGAGCGTGGAGTGCACGCCCAGCTTCCCCAGCACGTTCTGCATGTGCGTACGGACGGTGTGCGGGGAGAGGAAGAGCCGCTCGGCCACGGCCTTGCGGCCCAGCCCCGCCACCATGCACCGCAGCACCTCCCGCTCACGCGGGGTGAGGGACTCGACGAGCCGCTCACTGTCGGTGCGGTGCTTGCGAGCCGCGGTCAACTCGCGCAGTACGCCCGTGAGAAGCGCCGGCGGCAGGTGCGTTTCGTCGCGCAGTACGCCGCGGATGACGGCCAGCAGGCGTTGCAGCGAGCAGTCCTTGGCGACCCAGCCCGCGGCCCCGGCCTGCAGCGCGAGGGCGGCGCGGCGCGGATCGTCCTTCTCGGCGAGGACGACCGAGCGTACGGTCAACTGCCCGGACCGGACGCCCGCCACCAGCGAGATACCGTCCACCGGACCGTCCTCGCCCGGCTCCGGCACGCGGACCGCGCGGGCGGGCGGCACCGCGGTGGTGCCGAGGTCGGCGTCGACGAGCATGACATCGAATCGGCGGCCTTCCGCCGCCCCCCGCTCCAGGGAACGCAGCGCGGCCGGGCCGCTGCCTGCCGCGCAGACATCGACGTCCGGCTCGGCGGCGAGGGCCGCGGCGAGCGACTCGGCGAAAATGCGGTGATCGTCCACCACCAGTACCCGGATCCGAACCACAGACACCCCCATGCCGCTGCCGCGTTGTGCCGGGATGTCCCCCTGGGCCCCCCCGGGGAGGCGAAACCGCCTGCGGGTACGACGCCCGGAGGAAGGTGCACGTCACGTCGGACGCACGGCCGCCGCCGTGTACCGAACACTGACCACTGACCACCCCGGGCGACGTACCCGACTGTCTCGCCCCCTGATCAAGCACCGGCCCCCACCGGCGCTCTTCTTCAGCGTACGGGCGGGGGCGGCAAGCGGAAGGCAATTCGCAGAACTGATTGGCCGGTGTGTTTCTGCTGTGCCTCCTGTTCCTTCTCGAGACAGAAGACGACAGAACTCGACCAACAACGGCACCGCGGGTCCGCGAGGCCTGACAGTGCCGGAGAGCCGTCACGCGACGCGGTGGGCTCCCTGCGCCGGGATGGCCCGGAAGATGCGGGGCGCCGTACGGGAGGTCGCCGCGAAAGCCGTCTCGACCGACTTCGTGACGGTGTCCGACGCCGACGACTCCACCAGGACGATCGCCGAGCCACCGAACCCGCCCCCCGTCATCCGCGCCCCCAGCGCCCCCGCCGCGTTGGCGGACTCGACCACCAGGTCGAGTTCGGCGCACGAGACGCGGAGGTCGTCGCGGAGCGAGACATGCCCCTCCGTCAGGAGCGGGCCCACCGCTCGCGGATCCGACGCGTCCAGGAGGCCGATCACCTGCTCCACGCGGTGGTTCTCGGACACCACGTGGCGTACGTAGCGGCGTATCCGCTCGTCGCCCAGAGACTCCAGCGCCGCCCGCAGACCGGCGTACGGAACATCCCGCAGCGCCGTCACGCCCAGCGCCCGCGCGCCCGCCTCGCATCCCTCGCGCCGCTCGGCGTACGCCCCGTCGCCCAGCGCGTGCTTGACGCGCGTGTCGACGACCAGCAGTTCCAGTCCGTGGGCGGCCAGGTCGAACGGGACCTGGCGGCGCGTGAGGTCGCGCGTGTCCAGGTGCAGCGCGTGGCCCTCCGTGCAGCAGGCCGCCGCCGTCTGGTCCATGATCCCGCAGGGCACCCCGACGAAGGCGTTCTCGGCGCGCTGGGCGACCACCGCCAGCTCGGCGCCGGAAAGCCCCAGCTCGTACAGGTCGTTCAGGGCCAGCGCCGTGACGACCTCCAGCGCGGCGGACGACGAGAGACCGGCGCCCGTCGGCACCGTCGACGTCAGGTGGATGTCGGCGCCGCCGACCGCGTGGCCCGCTTCCCGCAGCGCCCACACGACCCCCGCCGGGTACGCCGCCCATCCGCCGCTGCCACTGCCGAGCGGCGCGAGTTCGTCGGCGCGCAGCTGGACGATGCCGCCGTCGGCGTCCGCCGAGTGCAGGCGCAGCACGCCGTCGTCGCGGCGCGTGACCGCCGCGACCGCCGTGTGCGGCAGGGCGAGCGGCATCACGAAGCCGTCGTTGAAGTCGGTGTACTCGCCGATGAGGTTGACCCGGCCTGGGGCCGCCCACACCCCGTCGGGCTCGGCGCCGTACAGCTCGGTGAAGCCCTTGATGACGGCGTCGGTCATACGTCCTTCTCCTCCCGGCGGGCAAACGCCCACGCGTCCGCGACGATGCCCGCGAGATCCGCGCGGGACGGCTTCCAGCCGAGCTTTTCGCGCGCCGCGTCGGCGGACGCGACCAGCACCGCCGGGTCGCCGGCCCGGCGCGGCGCGGGAGTCTCGGGGATGGGGTGCCCCGTGACCTTGCGTACGGTCTCCACGACCTCACGCACCGAGAAACCGTTGCCGTTGCCGAGGTTGCAGATCAGGTGGGCGCCCGGCTCGGCCGCCCCCAGGGCCAGCAGGTGCGCCTCGGCGAGGTCGGCGACGTGAATGTAGTCGCGGACGCAGGTGCCGTCGGGGGTCGGGTAGTCGTCGCCGTACACGGCGATCGACTCGCGCCGGCCCTGCGCGACCTGGAGGACGAGGGGGATGAGGTGGGATTCGGGGTCGTGCCGCTCCCCGTACGTGCCATACGCGCCGGCCACGTTGAAGTAGCGCAGGGAGACCGCCGCCAGGCCGTGCGCGGCGCTCTCGCCGCTGATCATGTGGTCGACGGCGAGCTTGGAGGCGCCGTACGGATTGGTCGGCGCGGTCGGCGCCGCCTCGGTGATGGGTGTGGAGACCGGCTCGCCGTACGTCGCCGCGGTCGAGGAGAAGACCAGCTTCCGCACGCCTGCGCCCCGCATCGCGGCGAGCAGCGCCATCGTCCCGCCGACGTTGTTCGTCCAGTACTTCTCGGGGTCGAGGACGGACTCGCCGACCTGCGAGAACGCGGCGAAGTGCAGTACGCCGTCGTACGAGGAATCCAGCCAGCGGTCCGCGTCCTGGATGCGGCCCTCGATGAAGGTCGCGCCGGCCGGGACGCCCTCGCGGAAGCCGGTGGAGAGGTCGTCGAGGACGGTCACCTCGTGGCCGTCCTCCAGGAGATGGGCCGCGACCACGCTGCCGACGTATCCCGCACCACCAGTGACCAGGTACTTCTGCTGCTGCTTCACTCGCTCGCTACCTCTCGCAGTCTCGCTGCCGCGGTCTCCGGCGGCACATCGTTGATGAACACATTCATGCCGGATTCGGAACCCGCGAGAAACTTCAGCTTGCCCGAAGTGCGTCGGATGGTGAAAAGCTCGAGGTGCAGCGCGAAGTCGGGGGCGCCGAACGGTGCCTGGTGCCAGGCGGAGATGTACGGCGTGGGCGGCTCACCGGGGCCGAAGATCCGGTCGAAGCGACGCAGTAGTTCCAGGTAGATCTGCGGGAATTCTGTGCGCGCGTCGTCGTCGAGCCCCCGCAGGTCGGCCGCGCGCCGCTTCGGGTAGAGGTGCACCTCGTACGGCCAGTGCGCGGCGTACGGTACGAAGGCCACCCAGTGCTCGCCCTCCAGCACCACCCGCATCCCCTCGGCGCGCTCGCGCTCCACGACGTCGTCGAAGAGGTTCCGCCCGGTCTCCGCCAGGTGCGTGGCCGCCGAGCGCAGCATCAGCTCCGTGCGGGGGGTGACGAAGGGATAGGCGTAGATCTGGCCGTGCGGATGACCGAGGGTTACGCCGATCTCCGCGCCCCGGTTCTCGAAACAGAACACCTGCCGCACGCCGGGGAGCTCGGCGAGCTCCGCCGTCCTGTCGGTCCAGGCCTCCAGGACGAGGCCGGCCTGCTCCTCGTTCAGGTCGGCGAAGGACGCGTCGTGGTCGGAGGTGAAGCAGACGACCTCGCAGCGCCCGGCGTCTCCGGCCAGTGACGGGAAGCGGTTCTCGAAGACGGCTACGTCGTAGGCGGCGGCCGGGATCTCGCTGTGCCGGCCGTCGCGCGACGGGCAGAGCGGGCACTCGTCGGCGGGCGGGTGGTAGGTGCGGGCCTGGCGGTGCGAGGCGATGGCGACAAAGTCGCCGAGGAGCGGGTCGCGGCGGATCTGCGAGGTGGTCGCGACGGGTTCGAGGGGCCGCGGGTCGGCGGCATCGCGTACGGCGTCGTCGCGGGAGTCGTAGTAGAGCAGCTCCCGGCCGTCGGCCAGCCGGGTCGACGTCTTCTTCACACGCAGGCTCCTCATCACACCCACCACGGAACAACATAACCGAACACAACAAACCACGGCCAAACATCGGAGTCAACACTGCCGGGCCGCCGCCTCCCGACCGACTCCCGCATCACAATCAAACAAAGAACACCAACAAAAGTCTTCAGTTCCGCTATGTGGAGGCGTAGGTTCCGTCTGGTCCGTTCGCTCGACGAAGACGAAGCAGGTCTCCATGCACTACCTGGCCGAAGGGCTACGGCTCCCCACCAACGGGCTCGACTACACGATTCTGGCGATCTACTTCGCCGTGGTCCTCGGCATCGGATTCGCCGCCCGGGCCAGCGTGAAGACCAGCCTCGACTTCTTCCTCTCGGGCCGGTCACTGCCGGCCTGGGTCACCGGCCTGGCGTTCGTCGCCGCGAATCTCGGCGCCACCGAGATCCTCGGCATGGCCGCCACCGGCGCGCAGTACGGCGTCGCTGTCGTCCACTGGTACTGGATCGGCGCCATCCCGGCCATGGTCTTCCTCGGCCTGGTGATGATGCCGTTCTACTACGGCTCCAAGGTCCGCTCGGTCCCCGAGTTCCTGCTCCAGCGCTTCGACAAGTCCGCGCACCTGCTGAGCTCGGTCCTCTTCGCCTTCGCCGCCATCCTCATCGCGGGCGTGAACCTCTACGCCCTGTCGATCGTCGTCGAGGCGCTGCTCGGCTGGCCGCAGTGGGTGTCGATCGTCGTGGCGGGCTTCTTCGTGCTGGCCTACATCACGGTCGGCGGCCTCTCCTCGGCGATCTACAACGAGGTGCTGCAGTTCTTCGTGATCCTCGCCGCGCTGATCCCGCTCACCATCCTCGGCCTGAAGCGGGTCGGCGGCTGGGACGGCCTGACCGGCTCACTTCAGGCCAGTCACGGCGACAACTTCCTCACCGCCTGGGGCGGTACGGGCATAGGTGACGCCAACCCGCTCGGCGCGAACTGGCTCACCATCATCCTGGGCCTCGGCTTCGTGCTCTCCTTCGGCTACTGGACCACCAACTTCGCCGAGGTGCAGCGGGCGCTGTCCGCGAAGAACCTCTCCGCCGCGAAGCGCACTCCGCTGATCGCCGCCTTCCCCAAGATCTTCATCGTGTTCCTGGTGATGATCCCGGGCCTGGTCGCCGCCGTACTCGTACCGAAGATCGGCACCGCCGGCTCGGACCTGACGTACAACGACGCGATCCCGCTGCTGATGCAGGAGTTGCTGCCGAACGGTGTGCTGGGCATCGCGGTGACGGGTCTGCTGGCGGCCTTCATGGCGGGTATGGCGGCCAACGTGTCGTCGTTCAACACCGTCTTCACCAGCGACATCTGGGCGAAGTACGTAAAGCCGGGGCGTGAGGACGCGTACTACCTGCGCTTCGGCCGGCTGATCACGGCGATCGGCGTGCTGGCGTCCATCGGCACGGCCTTCATCGCGTCCAGCTTCTCCAACATCATGAGCTACCTCCAGACGCTCTTCTCCTTCTTCAACGTCCCGATGTTCGTGGTCTTCATCATCGGCATGTTCTGGAAGCGTGCCTCGATGAAGTCCGGTGTCTGGGGCCTGGTCGCGGGCACCGGCGCCGCGATGGTCAATTACTTCTGGATCTACAAGGAGGGGATCATCGACATCCCGACCGACCAGGGCGCCAACTTCGTCTCCGCGATCGTCGGGTTCGTCGCCGGTGCGGTGGTCATGGCCGTCGTCACCCTCTTCACCGCGCCGAAGCCGGAGGCGGAGCTGGCGGGGCTGGTGTACGGGACGCGCTCGCCGGGGCTGGAGGAGCCGCCGGGTGAGGGCGACGACGCGTGGTATCGCAAGCCCGCTCTGCTCGGCTGGGGCGCGATCGTCATCGCCGCCCTCTGCTATGTCCCCTACTCCTTCTGACCGGAGGCCAGAACATGTCTGAGCTGCACCACGAAGTCTCCGAGCTGGAGCGCAAGTCCGCGACCGCGGCACGCCTTTTCGACATCCGCCGCATTATCGGCGGCCTGTTCGTCGTGTACGGCGTGATCGTCACGATCGCCGGTATCAGCCCGTCCGAGGCGGACCTGAGGAAGGCGGAGGGGGTCCACATCAACCTGTGGACGGGGCTGGCCATGCTGGCCCTTGGGCTCTTCTTCCTGATCTGGCTGAAGCTGCGGCCGATAGCCCCTCCGACCGAGTAGGGCGCCTGCGGCGGGCCTTTCCCCACCCCGCCCCTTCCCGAACTGGGGGCAAGCCCCCAGCCCCCCCGTCAACACAGACGCCCTGCGGGCGTGTCCTCAATCGCCGGAGGGGCTCCTATGGAGCCCCTCCGGCGATTGAGGAGCGGGGTCTGGGGCAGCGCCCCAGTCAGCTCTGCGGCGGCGTCGCCCGGTCCAGCAGGCCCGTTCGTGCTGCCAGGGCCGCCGCCTCCAGGCGGGAGCCCACGCCCAGCTTCATCAGCACCCGCTGAACATGCGTACGCGCCGTGCTCGGCGCGATGCCCATACCCGCCGCGATCAGCCGCGTGTCCTCACCGTCCGCGACCCGCATCAGGACCTCCACCTCCCTCGGCGTCAGCATCTGGAGCAGCCGCTGCCCCTCGTCGTCCGGCTGCGCCGCCGGGTTCAGCAGCTCGGCGAACGCGCCCGCGAGGAGCTGCGGTGCCACCGCCGCCTCCCCCGCGCGGGCCTTCACGATCGCGCGCTCTACGCCTTCGATGCGCTCGTCGTGGCGTACGTACCCACACGCCCCGGCAGCGAAGGCCGCCGCGATGCCGCGCGGATTCGGCACCGGGCCCAGCACGACGACGGCCACCTGCGGCCGTTCGTGCTTGATGCGGACGATCGGGTCGAAAACCCCTGGTTCGGCGGGACTCGCCGTACCGAACAAGCACACCTCGGGCGCCCTGCTGACGACCAGTTCCGCCGCCCCCGACGTCGGAGCGGCCGCCGCGAGCACCCGGTGCCCGCGCAACTTGAGCGCCGAGGCGAGCGCCTCGGCGAGCAATCGGTGGTCATCAACCACCATCAGCCGCACGCCCATAGAGAAACCCCCATACCCCTGCCCCTGGAGCTGGCCCCCCGGCCCTCCTGACCCGGCAAGCTACACGCTTGTTCGACGTTGCGCGCCCCTTACTGGTAAGAAACCCCCTGGATTGTCGAATTCCTCGCGATTCAGGACTACTTGCCGGGCGGATGTGACATGGGAAGGCCCCGGCAGCGGAGACGAACCCACTGCCGGGGCCGGACGACCCAGCGTGCCGGACCCGTCAGCCGGTGCCGAAGCCGATCGCCAAGTAGCGCTTGAAACCCTCGCGCTCCTGGCTCATGAGACGAGTCGCCATGAACAAGCGGCCGTCCGCGTAACGGAATTCGGCCGAGTCCACCACGAAGCTCGTCGTCACATCACGGACCGCCCTGTCGGCCGGGTTCTCCATCAGCAGCGTCTCCTTCATGGAACCGCCGTTGATGCTCACCACCTGGCCGCCCTTGTCGTACGGCGGGTACTTGTACGCGATGATGTTGCCGCCGTCCATGCGGATCGGGTGCATCGTGTAGCGGTCGCCCGCGTCGGCCCGGTCACCGGTGAGCTTGCCGGTCGCCAGGTCGAAGGAGACGATCTCGTTCGTACGGCCGCCCTCGGCGCCGCCCTCGTGCTCCTCGGTCGGCACGTAGATCCTGCCGTTGCCGACGACGATCTTCGTGCAGCCCTCGGTGTCGCGGCACCTCGGCGCGTACTGCTCGGCATCGACCGGGATCCTGGCGCGCAGCTTGCCGGTCTTCTCGTCGATCGAGAAGAAGTCGGAGACCCCGCTTCCGTCGCCCGCGGTGTCGCCGACGTCGGCGGCGGCCACCAGCGGCTTGGTGGAGACGATGCTCGCCCGGTCGACGCCGGTGGGCATCTTGTACTTGGCGATCGGCGCGCCGGTCTTCGGGTTCAGGTGCTCGATGGAGAGCTGCGGAGCGCTGGCCGAACCACAGCTGCGTACGGTGGCGAGTGCCTCGCCGCCCGCGTAGCCGACGTCGCGGCACTGTTCGGCGTTGGGCTTCGGCTGCCAGCGGACCTTGCCGGTGGCGACGTCGAAGGCCGCGCCGCCTCTGGTACCGCCTGCGCCGACCGCGTCACCGCCCACGGTGACCTCACTGAACATGATCTTGTCGTCGCCGTCCTTGACCGACTTCTGCCACAGCAGTCTGCCGGCGTCGATGTCGATCACACCGACCTCGGTGCACGGCGAGTACGTCTTGCCCGCCGGCATCGGCCCCGCGAAGAGGATCGCGGTCTTGTTGTCCTTGGTGACGTGAGGCGACGCCGCGCAGACCTCGCCCGGCAGCGGAATGCTCCACAGCTCGGCGCCGCTGTCCAGGTTGTGGCCGACGACCTCGTTGAGGCCGCTCTTGACGTACGCCTTGTCGGTGATCCAGGAGCCGTTGACGCCGGCGACCGATTCCGTCACCTTCGGAGCGGGCAGCTGGAAGAGGACCTTCGAGTTGGCGTTGGAGGGCTTCTCTTCCTTGCCGGCGCCGTCGGGGGCGGGTTTGCCGTCGTCGCCGCCACCGCCCGTCGAGCCCGCGGAGGAGTTCTGCGCCGGGTCGTCCTTGCCGCCCCCGTCGCCGGTCGCGAACCAGACGCCGACGCCGACGATCAGCGCCACCGCGACGACCGCCGCGATGACGACGGCCGTGGTGGTGTTGACCTTCTTGCCGCCGCCCTGCGGGGGCATGCCCTGCGGGTAGGTGTACTGCGGCTGTTGCTGGCCGCCGTACGGGGGCTGCTGACCGTAAGGCGGCTGCTGGCCGTACGGGTTGGGCTGGCCGGGCTGCTGGCCCGGGTAGCCGTAACCGGGCTGCTGGCCGGGCTGGGAGGGGTAGCCGTAACCCGGCTGCTGGGCGGGCGGGGGCGTCTGCGGGTAGCCGTAGCCGGGCTGACCGGCGGGCGGAGGCGGGGGCGGCGGGGCGCCGAACCCGCCCTGCGGGGGCTCGTTCGGCGGCGGGGGCGGGGACGGGGGCTGCGTCATGGCGTACGTACCTCTGGAGAAGGGGAGTCGAAGACGTGGGAGAAGACCCGGAACTCAGTCACCGGCCGTCACTTGCCGAAGACCATCATGGTCTTCGTCTCCTTCTCCTCCTCGTCGTTACCGGCGCTGACGCGGGAGGCGACGACGTAGAACTGGCCACCCTCGTAGGCGACCTTCGTCGTGAAGAAGCTGTTCTCGATCTCGGCGGTCGACTGCGGGTTCTGGAGCAGCGTCTTCGGCTTGCCGCCCGACGCCGGGATCGTCGCGAGCGCGCCACCCATGTCGTACGAGGCGTCCATGTGCACCAGGACCTCTCCGCCCTCCATCCGCACCGGCATCATCGGGCGGTCGGTGGCGGCGGAACGCCACTTGGGCTTTCCGGTGTCGAGGTTGAAGGCGACGACCTCGTTGGTGCGCTTGAGGCCGGTCGTCTTCTCGGCGGTGGCCATGTAGAAGGCGTTCTGGTCGGCGGCGACGCCGGTGCAGCCTTCGAGGTTCCGGCCGAAGATGACGAAGCTGCCGCCGCACTGCGGCTGGAACTTGTCCTTGCCGCCGTCGATCACCGAGCGCAGCTTGCCGCTGTCGGTGAGCGCGATGATGCTCCAGGTCTTCTTCGCGCGCTCCTGCGCGGACACGACGAGCGGGGAGACGGAGTAGACCTTGTCGACCGACCAGCCCTTGGCCAGCGGGTACGACCACTTGACCTTGCCGGTGGCCGGGTCGTGCTCCTGGATCCGCTCGTGGTGCTTGGCGGTCTCGCCGGTGGAGCAGGCCGCGGCGGCGATCAGCTTGGCGCTGCTGGTGAAGGAGTACGGCTGGCACTCACCGGGCAGCTTGCCCCACAGCTCCTTGCCGTCCTTCATGCTGAAGGCGGTGGAGTGACCGGTGCGGCCGGCGGTGACGGTGTTGCCGCTGATGGCGATCGTGATGTCGGAGAGGAGGTCGAACGTTCCTTCCTTCTTGACCTCGGCCTGCCAGCCCGCCTTGCCGGTCTGCAGGTCGACCAGCTGGAGCCGGCTGCACTTGGCCTTCTCGGTGGTGCCGTTCTTGACGCCGATGACGATCTTGCCGTCGTCGGAGGCCCTGACGGGCGCCGCGCAGATCTCGGTGGAGAGCGGAAGGCTCCACTTCTCCTTGCCGTCGGTGGTGCTGTAGGCGGCGACCTTCTTGTACATCGCCTTGACGACGAGGCCGTCGGTGAACCACGGGCCGTACACGTCGGCGCCGTTGCGCGGCAGGTCCACGTCGTTCTTCTGCAGCCACAGCACCTTGGACTCGCCCGACTGGCGCCCGGCGTTCAGGTCGTCGCCGGCGTCACGGCCGCCCGCGGAGTCGTCGCTGGGGTCGCCGGTGCCGCCGGTGGGCTGGCCGTCCTGCTTGTTGTCGTTGCTGCTGCCGGCGACGGGCCGCTTCTTCTTGCCGCCGTCGTCACCGCTGACGGCGAGGTAGATGCCGCCGCCGACGACGAGGACCGCGGCGAGGACCGCGCCGATGATGACCGCGGGCTTGCCCTTGAAGCCGCCGCCGGTGCCGCCGGTGCCCGGGGCGGGTGCGCCGGGGAAGCCGCCGTAGGGACCCGGCTGTGGCTGACCGTACGGGCCGGGCTGCTGCTGGCCGTAGGGACCGGGCTGCGGCTGACCGTACGGTCCGGGCTGCGGCTGACCGTACGGTCCTGCCTGGCCGGGCTGTTGGCCGGGCTGCTGGCCGGGGTAGCCGTATCCCGGCTGCGGTGCCTGCTGCGGCGGTGCCTGCGGGGAGCCGTAACCGGGCTGCGCGGGCGGGCCGGGCGGGGCCGGGGGCATCTGCGGTGGCTGGGCAGGCGGCTGCGGCGGCTGCTGGGGCGGCTGCTGCCGGGGGTCCTGGGGGGCTCCGAAGCCGCCCTGCGGCGGCTGGTTGGGCGGCTGAGACATCAGCGCTTACCTCTTCACACGAGACCGCCGCCCGTTCGGTCTCCCCCGCAATTCCGGCGGCGTAACTCCCCCAGAAAGGAGCGAATCAGGCTTGAGCCCCGCAGATCTACGTCAGTCGAGCGGGGCTTCTTTCTATCACTTGGGCCCCCTCCAACGAGGGGCCGGTCCGCCCCTGTTCCCAAGGGAGGACCGGCCCGTGACGCGCTCGTTATGCGGATTTGAGGATCTGCTACGCGTCCTCGGCGAGTTCCATCCAGCGCATCTCCAGCTCATCGCGCCCGGCGACCAGTTCGCGCAGCTCGGCGTCGAGCAGGGCGACCTTCTCGAAGTCGGTCGCGTTGTCCGCGATTTGGGCGTGCAGCTTCGTCTCCTTGTCGGAGAGCTTGCTGAGCTGACGCTCGATCTTCTGCATTTCCTTCTGGGCGGCACGGGCGTCGCCGGACGCCTTCTTCTTGACGGGCGCGGCGACGGCGGCGGGCGCCGGGGTGGCGGCCTCGATCATCTGCCGCCTGCGCTCCAGGTACTCGTCGAGACCGCGCGGCAGGTTACGCAGCGTCTGGTCGCCGAGCAGGGCGTACACCTTGTCGGTCGTACGCTCGATGAAGAACCGGTCGTGGGAGATGACGACCATCGAGCCGGGCCAGCCGTCGAGCAGGTCCTCCAGCTGCGTGAGCGTCTCGATGTCGAGGTCGTTGGTCGGCTCGTCGAGGAAGAGTACGTTCGGCTCGTCCATCAGCAGCCGCAGGATCTGGAGCCGGCGCCGCTCACCGCCGGACAGGTCGCCGACCGGCGTCCACTGCTTCTCCTTGGAGAACCCGAACTGCTCGCACAGCTGGCCCGCCGTCATCTCCCGGCCGGTGCCGAGGTCCACCCGGTCCCGTACACGCTGAACGGCTTCCAGCACGCGCAGCTTCGGGTCGAGCTCGCCGACCTCCTGGGAGAGGTACGCGAGTTTCACGGTCTTGCCGACGACGACCTTGCCCGCGACGGGCTGGGCGTCGCCCTGCGTGCGCGCCGCGTCGGCCAGCACGCGCAGCAGCGAGGTCTTGCCCGCGCCGTTCACGCCGACGAGGCCGACGCGGTCGCCGGGGCCGAGCTGCCAGGTGAGGTGCTTGAGCAGCACCTTGGGCCCGGCCTGGACGGTGACGTCCTCAAGGTCGAAGACGGTCTTGCCGAGCCGCGAGTTGGCGAACTTCATCAGCGCGGAGGTGTCGCGGGGCGGCGGCACGTCGGCGATCAGCTCGTTGGCCGCCTCGACGCGGAAGCGCGGCTTCGACGTACGGGCGGGGGCGCCGCGGCGCAGCCATGCCAGCTCCTTGCGGACCAGGTTCTGGCGCTTGGTCTCCTCGGTCGAGGCGATGCGCTCGCGCTCGGCGCGGGCGAAGACGTAGTCGGAGTAACCGCCCTCGTACTCGTGCACGGCGCCGCGCTGCACGTCCCACATGCGGGTGCAGACCTGGTCGAGGAACCACCGGTCGTGGGTGACGCAGACGAGCGCGGAGCGGCGGGCCTGGAGGTGCTTGGCGAGCCAGGCGATGCCCTCGACGTCGAGGTGGTTGGTCGGCTCGTCGAGGACCAGCAGGTCCTGGTCGTCGATGAGCAGCTTCGCGAGCGCGATACGGCGGCGCTCGCCGCCGGAGAGCGGGCCGATCACGGTTTCGAGTCCGTGCTCGAAGCCGGGCAGGCTGAGCCCGCCGAAGAGGCCGTTCAGTACGTCGCGGATCTTGGCGGTGCCCGCCCACTCGTGGTCCGCGAGGTCGCCGATGATCTCCTGGCGGACGGTCGCGGCGGGGTCGAGCGAATCGTGCTGCGTGAGGACGCCGAGGCGCAGGCCGCCGTTGTGCGTGATGCGACCGGTGTCGGCTTCCTCAAGCTTGGCGAGCATGCGGATGAGCGTCGTCTTGCCGTCGCCGTTACGGCCGACGACACCGATCCGGTCCCCCTCGGAGACGCCGAGGGACACGCCGTCGAGCAGGGCACGGGTGCCGTAGACCTTGCTGACGGCCTCGACGTTTACGAGGTTGACGGCCATTGATGCGCGCTCCAGGACAGAAAAGGGATAGGCGTACCAGCGTAGTCGCCTCCGCCACGTCCCCGACGACCACCCGGTGCGCGGCCGCTGACGCGGTGGGCCGGTGCGCTTCTCCCGGTCCCTCCCGGTCCCTCCCGGCCCTCCCGGTCCCTCGTGGCCCCGGATTCAGGCGGCGACCACCGTCGCGCCCACGGCCGGGGACTCCGCCGCCCTCGCCGTGCGGCAGGTGCCCGACGCGGTGAGTGCCGCGGCCACCGACTCCGCCGACTCCGCGTCCTTCGTCAGGAACGCCGTCGTCGGGCCCGAGCCCGAGACCAGGGCCGCCAGCGCGCCCGCGTCCGTGCCCGCCGCCAGGGTGGCGGCGAGGGACGGACGCAGGGACAGGGCCGCGGGCTGGAGGTCGTTCACCAGGGCGCCCGCGAGAGCGGTCGGGTCGCCGGTGCGCAGGGCGGCGAGGAGGGTCGGGGACGCCGTGGGGGGCGGGACGTCAGTGCCCGCCGTGAGGCGGTCGAACTCGCCGTACACCGCCGGTGTCGACAGGCCGCCGTCCGCCACCGCGAACACCCAGTGGAACGTGCCGCCGACATCGAGGGGCGTGAGGTTCTCCCCGCGGCCCGTGCCCAGTGCCGCCCCACCCACCAGGCTGAACGGCACGTCACTGCCCAGATCCGCGCAGATGGCCAGAAGCTCCGGCAGGGAGGACTCCGTACCCCACAGCTTGTCGCACGCCAGCAGCGCGCCCGCGCCGTCCGCGCTGCCGCCCGCCATGCCGCCCGCGACCGGGATGTCCTTGGCGATGTGGATGTGTACGTCCGGCGACAGCCCGTGGCGTTCGGCCAGCGCGATCGCCGCCCGCGCGGCCAGGTTCGTACGGTCCAGGGGGACCTGCGCCGCGTCCGGGCCTGAGCACGTGACGCGCAGGGAGTCCGACGGGGTGACGGTGACCTCGTCGTACAGGCCGACCGCCAGGAAGACGTTCGCCAGGTCGTGGAAGCCGTCGGGGCGCGCGCCGCCCACCGCCAGCTGGACGTTCACCTTCGCGGGAACCCTTACCGTGACCGCAGCCTTCACCGTCATGCCGCTGCTCCCTTGTTCTCCGCGATACGCGCGAACTCCTCCACCGTCAGGGACTCGCCCCGCGCCTGGGGCGAAACCCCGGCCGCCACCAGCGCCGCCTCGGCCGCCGGCGCCGATCCCGCCCAGCCGGCCAGCGCGGCCCGCAGCGTTTTGCGGCGCTGCGCGAAGGCCGCGTCGACCACCGCGAAGACCTCCGCCTTGGTGGCGGTCGTCTTGATCGGTTCGGTGCGGCGCACCAGGGACACCAGGCCCGAGTCGACGTTCGGGGCGGGCCAGAAGACGTTGCGGCCGATCGAACCGGCCCGCTTGACCTCGGCGTACCAGCACGCCTTCACCGACGGCACGCCGTACACCTTGTTGCCGGGGCGGGCCGCGAGCCGGTCCGCGACCTCCGCCTGGACCATGACGAGCGTCCGCTCGATGCTCGGGAAGCGCTCCAGCATGGTGAGGAGGACGGGGACCGCGACGTTGTACGGGAGGTTCGCGACCAGGGCCGTCGGGGGCGGCCCTGGCAGTTCGGTGACGTGCATGGCGTCGGAGTGGACGAGCGCGAAACGGTCCGCCCGGGTCGGCATGCGGGCCTCGATCGTGGCGGGGAGGGCGGATGCGAGTACCTCGTCGATCTCTACGGCGACCACGCGGTCGGCGGCCTCCAGGAGTGCGAGGGTGAGTGAGCCCAGGCCGGGGCCTACCTCGACCACGACGTCGTCGGGGCGCACGCCGGCCGTCCGTACGATCCGGCGGACCGTGTTCGCGTCGATGACGAAGTTCTGGCCGCGCTGCTTGGTGGGGCGTACGCCGAGTGCCGCCGCCAGCTCCCGGATGTCGGCGGGGCCCAGGAGGGAGTCGGGCGCCGACGGGGAGGCCGGTGTGGGCTCGGGCGTCGGGTCAGGCAGGGGCTCAGAAGGCTCAGTGGTGCTCACCGCTCAAGCGTAAAGGCCCCCGGAACCGCGACCGTGCGGCCGGGGCGGGCGCCCGGGGCGCTGGGGTCGGTGCCGCGCCGGGGCGTCTCCTCGGGTGCCGAACGTTCGGGTACTGGTTTTTGTATGCGGGCTCGTTGCGTTCGACACCCTGCGGGGAGCGCCCCGACACGTCCCCTCCCGGCACCGCGAACGTGTAGCCGTGCTGTCGTGGAGGCAGTGACCCCGCAGGCGTGAAGGTGTGCTCCGGGGCGGCGCGGGGGTCAGTGCTTCAGGCGGGGGCCGCAGTGGGGCCAGGGGGTGGTGCCTCGCTGGATGTACAGCTTCTTCGCTCGGAATGTCTGCTCGCTCGCGGGCGCGTCCTCCGGGCGGCCGCTGCCGCCCAGCCTCTGCCAGGTTTGCGCGTCGAACTGGTACAGGCCGCCGTAGTTGCCCGTCGCGTCCACCGCGCCGGGACGGCCGCCGGACTCGCAGTGGGCGAGCTCGTTCCAGTTCAGCCCGTCCGCGCCGGCCACGGACGCCGGCTTTTCCTTCGTGCCCACCTTCACGTGGCGCGCTACCGGCTGCCGCGCGATCTCCTCGGCGATCCTCCTCGGCGTCTGCCGGACGCCGTTGACGGTCCGTACGGAGTAGGTGATTCTCCTTGAGCCCTGCTCGCCCGCCTGGACCACGACCTCTGTGCCCTTGAAGAGCGACGCGTCCTCGGTGCGGACGATGCCGAACGGGATGGGCTCCTCGCGCACTTCCTTCGTGCCCCTGATCCGCATCACGGTGATCGTCTGCCCGTCGCGCGGGAAGCTGCCGGACGGCACGGAGATGGTGTCCTGGCCGCGCAGGCTGATGCCGGCCTCCTCGACCGCCTCCCGTACGGTCGCGGCGTTCGTACGGATGGTCCGCTCGCGTCCGTCCGCCATGAACGTGACGGTCCGCTCGGTGCGTACGTCGAGCGTGAGGCCGGCGCGCCCGATCTCCAGGGAGCGCGCGACGGAGAGGTACGCGCCCTCCGCACGCACCCCGAGCTGGCGCAGTGCGCCTTCGACCGTACGGGCGGTGGCCCAGATCCGTCGCCGCTGCCCGTCCAGTGTCAGGGTGACCGGCCGACCGTACCGGACCACCACCTCGTCACCGCTCTCCAGCGCCGCGCCGGGGGCGGGTGCCACGAGGTCGTGGGCGCCCACTTCGACGCCCTGGTCCTCCAGCAGTTCCGTGACGTCGTCGGCGAAGGTGTGCATCGTGCGGGGTACGCCGTCGACGCTGAGCCTGACCGCCTTGTCGCTGGCGACGAACGCCGAGGTGCCGCCGGCCAGGAACGCGACGACAAGCGCCTGCGGAACGAGCCGGCGCAGCGCCTCGGGGCGCTCGGCGACCTTGCGGCGCCTGGCGGCACGCCGGGCCTGCGCCCTGCCGCCCCCGGCGTTCTGGCGCGGCAGCATCGGCTCGCGGAGCTCGTACGACGGCACATATGTGTCCGCCGTGCCGCGGACGCTGCCGCGCACCGCCCGGTGACTGCCCTGCGAATTGCCCACGACGCTCCAGAAGTCCGGTCCGCCCGATGACGCTGCGGGCCGGGACACTAGCCGAGCGGCGGTCACTCTCCAAAGCAACACGGCTACGGAGGGTCGCGGCATGAGCCGTCAGTAGTCGAACGCGCGTGCCGTGTTCGCGGCGAGCGCCGTCGCCAGAACGTCCTCCTCGATTCCCCTGACCGCCGCCATCGCCCGCACGGTGACCGGGATGAGGTACGGAGCGTTGGGCCGCCCGCGGTACGGCGCCGGGGTCAGGAACGGCGCGTCCGTCTCGACGAGGACCAGCTCCAGCGGCGCGACGGCGAGCGCGTCCCGCAGGGGCTGGGCGTTCTTGAAGGTCACGTTCCCCGCGAAGGACATGAAGTAGCCCTTGCGCGCGCAGACTTCGGCCATCGCTGCGTCGCCGGAGTAGCAGTGGAAGACGGTGCGCTCCGGAGCGCCCTCCTCGTCGAGTACGCGCAGTACATCGTCGTGCGCCTCGCGATCGTGGATGACGAGCGCCTTGCCGTGCCGCTTGGCGATCTCGATGTGGGCGCGGAACGACCGCTCCTGGGCGGCCATGCCCTCGGGGCCCGTACGGAAGTAGTCGAGACCGGTCTCGCCCACACCGCGTACGTACGGCAGGGCGGCGAGCTGGTTGATCTCGGTGAGCGCGTCGTCGAGTGCGCCGTCCCCGCCCGGGATCCGCGCGCCCTGCCGCGACCAGCCGTCGGGGTCTCCGAGGACGATGCGCGGGGCTTCGTTGGGGTGCAGGGCGACGGCGGCGTGCACGTTCTCGTGCGCCGCCGCCGTTTCGGCCGCCCAGCGGGAGCCCTTCACGTCGCAGCCGACCTGGACGACGGTCGTGACCCCGACCGCGGCGGCCTTCGTCAGGGCCTCCTCGACGGTGCCGTCCTGCATGTCCAGGTGGGTGTGCGAATCAGCGACCTCTCCCCGGAGGGGTTCGGGCAGCGGCGGGAGTGCGTCCTTGGGGCTCATGGTCACGATCGTACGAAAACCGCGCGCCCCTCCCGCCTGCCGCCGCCCTGCCCGCGGCTCACTTCCGGTGGTGGAAGGGATGCAGCAGATCGGCCACGCGCCAGTTGTGCTTCACCCGCACCGGGCCCGGTGCGTCCTCGCGCACGGATCCGGGGATGCCCACCACCGGTCCGGCCATGGGGGCGTCCACTACGGCGGCCCGCAGCATTTCCTTGATCGACGAGACCTGCCCCGCCTTCATGATCCGTACGACATGTCCGCCACAGTTCAGACAGGTGGGGCGGGACAGCGGCGAGGGAACGCGCTCGCCGTCAGCCGTGTAGGTCACGAACTCGTGGCCGTTGCCGTCGACGTGGTGGTGTATTTCGAAGGACTGCTCCCAGCCGTGCCCGCACCTCATGCAGGCAAAGGCGTAGGCCTCGTGAACGGTGGTTCCTGCGCCGGCGGTGTCTGCGATCTCGCTCATGCCAGCTCCTTTCCACTGGTCCAGTGGACGCCTGTTTCGGCGGGAGCGCATCGGTGCCTGTCGATATATGGACCGGTCTTGGCCTTTCCATGGAAAAAGGCCCGGTGCGCGGTCTGTGCTTGGGGAAGCTTTAGCTATTCACGATAGTCCTTTGCCGTCCGCGGAGCCCGTCCTTGCCGCATTCTTTGCCGCGACCACCGCGTCGAACACGTCCCGCTTGGGCAGCCCCGCCTCGGCGGCGACCGCCGCGATGGCCTCCTTGCGCCGTTCCCCCGCCTCCTCGCGCACCTGCACCCTGCGCACCAGCTCCGCGGGGTCCAGGTCCTGCGGCGCGTCCGAGGCGCCTTCGACGACGACGGTGATCTCTCCCCGTACCCCCTCGGCCGCCCATTCGGCGAGCGCCTTGAGCGGGCCGCGCTTCACTTCCTCGTACGTCTTGGTCAGCTCGCGGCACACGGCGGCCCTGCGCTCGTCGCCGAAGACCTCGGCCATGGCGGCGAGGGTGTCGTCGAGGCGGTGCGGTGCTTCGAAGAAGACCATGGTGCGCCGCTCGGCGGCGACCTCGCGCAGCTTGCCGAGGCGTTCGCCGCCCTTGCGGGGCAGGAAGCCCTCGAAGCAGAAGCGGTCGACGGGCAGGCCGGACAGGGCGAGGGCGGTCAGTACGGCCGACGGGCCGGGCACGGCCGTGACCTTGATGTCCTTCTCGACGGCCGCGGCGACCAGCCGGTAACCGGGGTCGGAGACGGACGGCATGCCCGCGTCGGTGACGAGCAGTACCCGCTTGCCGTCCTCCAGGGCCTCGACGAGTTCGGGCGTACGCGCGGTCTCGTTGCCCTCGAAGTACGACACGACACGGCCTGTCGTCTGCACCCCGAGCGCCTGCGTCAGGCGGCGCAGCCGCCGGGTGTCCTCGGCTGCCACGACGTCGGCCGTCGCGAGTTCGGCGGCGAGGCGGGGCGGCGCGTCGGCCACGTCGCCGATGGGGGTCCCGGCGAGTACGAGCGTTCCAGCCGGTGCGGTCGTTCCAGTCGATCCAGTCACAAGAGCCATCCTCGCAGGGCGCGCACACCACGCGCACAGATGTGTTCCCTACGATGGCGCGGTGACCAGTACCGCGTCAGAAGCCCAGCAGGGCCGGGCCCCAGGGGAACAGCCGCCCTCCTGGCAGCAGCGGCTGCGCCGATTCGGCTACGCACCCAGGCCCGTCATCGGGCTGCGCGAACGGCTCGTGCCGCCGTACAGCAGGCCCGGCACCCAGGTCTGGAGAGTGCTCGGGGTGCCGCCCGTGCTCGCGGGGCGCCTGGTGCGGTGGGCCGCGTGGGGAGGGCCGCTGCTGGTCGCGCTCGTCGCGGGGCTGCCGCGGTTCTGGAACCTGGGCAGCCCGAAGGCGGTGATATTCGACGAGACGTATTACGCGAAGGACGCCTGGGCGCTCATTCACCAGGGGTACGAGGGCCAGTGGCCGAAGGACATCGACAAGTCGATTCTTGCCGACCCGTCGGGGGTCACGGTCCCCGCCGACCCCGGCTATGTGGTGCATCCGCCGGTCGGCAAGTGGGTCATCGGCATCGGCGAGCAGCTCTTCGGGTTCACGCCGTTCGGCTGGCGCTTCATGGTCTGCGTACTGGGCACGCTGTCGGTCCTGATGCTCTGCCGGATCGGCCGCCGGCTCTTCCGCTCGACCTTCCTGGGGTGCCTGGCGGGCGTGCTGCTCGCGGTGGACGGCCTGCACTTCGTGATGAGCCGCACGGCGCTGCTCGACCAGGTGCTGATGTTCTTCGTGCTGGGCGCGTTCGGGTGTCTGCTGATCGACAGGGACCGGTCGCGGCGCAGGCTCGCGGCGGCGCTCCCGTGCGACGACGAGGGCGTGCTGCGCCCGGACGCCGAGGTCGCGGAAAGGCTGCGGCTGGGGTGGCGGCCGTGGCGGATCGCGGCCGGGGTGTGTCTGGGCCTCGCCTTCGGTACGAAGTGGAACGGCCTGATGACCCTGGCGGCATTCGGGCTGCTGACGGTGCTGTGGGACGTGGGCGCGCGCCGGACGGCCGGGGCGGTGCGGCCTTACGTCGCGGTGCTGAAGAGGGACGTCGCGCCGGCGTTCGTGTCGACGGTCGTGGTCACCTTCGTGACGTACGTCGCCTCCTGGACGGGCTGGATCGTCACCAGGGGCGGCTACTACCGCAACTGGGCGCAGGGGGACGGCAAGGGCGGCAACTGGACCTGGCTGCCCGACTGGCTGCGCAGCCTGTGGCACTACGAGACCGAGGTCTACAGCTTCCACGTCAACCTGACGTCCGGTCACACCTACCAGTCGAACCCGTGGAGCTGGATCGTCCTGGGCCGCCCGGTCTCGTACTTCTACGAGTCACCGAAGCCCGGCGAGGAGGGCTGCCCGGCGACCGAGAAGAGCGACTGCGCCCAGGAGGTCCTGGCGCTCGGCACCCCGCTGCTGTGGTGGGCGGCCTGTTTCGCGGTCCTGTACGTGCTGTGGCGCTGGGCGTTCCGGCGCGACTGGCGGGCGGGGGCGATCGCGTGCGGCATCGCGGCGGGATGGGTGCCCTGGTTCTTCTACCAGGAGCGGACGATCTTCCTCTTCTACGCCGTCGTCTTCGTCCCGTTCCTGTGTCTGGCGCTGGCGATGATGATCGGCGCGATGCTGGGCCCACCCGGCTCGCACGAACGGCGGCGGGCGGCGGGCGCGGTCGGCGCGGGAGTGCTCGTCCTGCTCATCATCTGGAACTTCATCTACTTCTGGCCCATCTACACCGGCCAGACGCTCCCGATAGACGAGTGGCGCAACCGCATCTGGCTCGATACGTGGGTGTGACCGCCGGGGGATTCGTCCCGGTCCTGTAACAGTCACTCCTGATGTCACTGGGGTCCCGTACAGTGCGATACAGCACTTCTTGAACATGTTCAGTTCAGGAAGCGGGGGACTCCTGGGGAGGGGACTGCACAGCATGCGCAGTGGAGCGAAGGTCGCCATAGTCGGCGGAGTGTTCCTGGTCGCGGCCACAGGCGTGGGCTTCGGGGCGTACTCCGTGGTGAGCGGTGAGGCCGGCGACACGGACCCCACAACCCTCTCGGCGCCGGAGAAGTCGGGGCCGCCGAGCGCGGACGAGATCGCGCGGACCTCGAAGGACTTCCTCGCCGCCTGGGCCAGGGGCGACGCCGACGCGGCCGCTGATCTGACCGACAACGCCGCCGACGCCCGGCCCGCGCTAGCCGCCTACCACGAGATGGCGCACATCGGTGAAGTGAAGCTGACGGCGGGCACGGCGGCCGGGGCGAAGGTGCCGTTCACCGCCGATGCGACGGTCACGTACAAGGGCAGGAGCAAGCCCTTCTCGTACGAGTCGGAGCTCACCGTCGTGCGCGGCAAGACCTCGGGCAAGGCCCTGGTCGACTGGAAGTCGGCCGTCCTGCACCCCGGCATCAAGCCCGGCGAGGTGCTGAGGACGGGCGAGGCCTCGGCTCCGCCCATCAAGGCGGTCGACCGCGACGGCACCGAGCTGACGAAGGAGAAGTACCCGTCGCTCGGGCCGGTGCTGGACGCGCTGCGGGAGAAGTACGGCAAGCAGGCGGGCGGGAAACCGGGCGTCGAGCTGGCGATCGAGAGCGGCAGCGACAACGGGGCCGCCCCCCGGACGCTGGTCACCCTCACCAAGGGCAAGCCGGGCAGGCTGCCGACGACGCTGGACGCGGACGTGCAGGCGGCCGCCGAGACGGCGGTGAAGAAGTACAGCGAGGCGTCGGTCGCGGCGGTCAAGCCGAGCACGGGCGAGATCCTGGCCGTCGCCAACAACCGCGTGGACGGCTACAACGCGGCGGTCATGGGCGAGCAGGCGCCGGGCTCCACGATGAAGATCGTGACGGCCGCGATGCTGCTGGAGAAGGGCCTGGTGGGGGCGGACCGCAAGGCCGAGTGCCCGAAGACCGTGCTGTACCAGGGCGTGAGCTTTCACAACCTGAAGATGTTCGAGATCCCGGACGGCACCTTCACCACCAGCTTCGCCCGCTCCTGCAACACGTCCTTCATCAAACTGATCGACGACACCAAGGACGACGCGGCGCTGCCGAAGACCGCGCGCGAGGTCTTCGGGCTCGGACTCGACTGGCAGACCGGGATCGTCACCAAGGACGGTTCGGTGCCCGAGGCCACCGGCGGCGAGGCCGCGGCGCAGTACATCGGGCAGGGCACGGTCCAGATGAACGCCCTCAACATGGCGTCCGTCACCGCCACCGCCAAGGCCGGCACGTTCAAGCAGCCGGTCATCGTGCCGCAGTCGCTGGACGGCCGGGAAATCGCCACGGCGGCCCGCTCCCTCTCCCCCTCCGTACACAGCCAGTTGGCCGGCATGATGCGGCAGACCGCGGCGTGGGGCACGGGTGCGAAGGCGATGGCCTCGGTCGGCGGCGACAAGGGCGCCAAGACCGGTTCGGCGGAGGTCGGCGGACAGGGCAAGCCCAACAGCTGGTTCACCGGGTTCAGCGACGACGTCGCGGCAGCCGCGTCCGTCGAATCCGGCGGCCACGGCGGCGACGCGGCGGGCCCGCTGGTGGCGGCGGTACTGCGGGCCGGCTGACGGCGAGCCGACCCGAAACCGGCTCGCATGGCCCGTACAGCTACCGCTAGCGTGCGGGCCATGACAACTCCAGAAAGCCAGGCCCACCCCCGGTTCGCCGAAGCCCTGCGCACGCTCGGCATCGCGCGGTTGGAGGTACGCCGCTTCCCCGACGCCACGCGTACCGCCGCCGAGGCGGCGGCGGCGATCGGCTGCGGGATCGACGAGATCGTCAAGTCGCTGGTCTTCGAGGCCGACGGGGTGCCCGTCCTGGTCCTGATGGACGGCTCCTCACGGGTCGACGTGGAGCTCGTACGACGCGAACTGGGCGCGGAGAAGGTCAAGCGGGCGAGTGCCGCTCTCGTACGGGAGACCACCGGTTACGCGATCGGCGGCGTACCGCCCTTCGGCCACCGCACCAAAACGCGGGTGCTGGCCGACCGGGGGCTGCTCGACCACGCCCTGGTGTGGGCGGCGGCGGGCACCCCGCACGCGGTCTTCCCGATGGAGCCGAAAACCCTGATCGGCCACGCGGGCGGCACGCTGGTGGACATACGCGAGCAGACCAGGTGACACCGATAGTCGCGGCGGCGGTCCTGATCGCCGCGATCACACACGCGAGCTGGAACGCGATCGCGCACCACATCAAGGACCAGCTGCTCTCGTTCACGCTCATCTCGGGCGGCGGCGCCCTGATCGGCCTGGCCGCCGCCGCGTTCGTGCCCTTCCCGGCGGCAGCGGCCTGGCCGTACCTGATCACCTCCGCCGCGCTGCACGTGGCGTACATGGCGCTGCTGATGCGGTCGTTCACGCTCGGCGACTTCGGGCAGATGTACCCCATCGCGCGGGGCACGGCGCCGCTGGTGGTGACGGTGCTGGCGGCGGTCTTCGTGGGGGAAGTACCGGACGGGTGGCAGATGACGGGCGTCGTGGTGGCCTGCGCGGGCCTGGTCGGCGTCGCCCTGTGGGGCATCCGGGGCTCGCGGCCGCACTGGCCGGCGCTGGTGGCGGCGCTCGCCACCGGTCTGTCGATAGCGGCGTACACGGTGGTGGACGGCGTGGGGGTGCGGGCGTCGGGCTCGTCGCTGGGCTACATCGCGTGGCTGATGATCCTGCAGGGCCTCGCGATCCCGGCGTACACCTTCTACCGCCGCCGCTCCGAACTCCTCACCCAGCTACGCCCGCCGGCCGCGCGGGGCTTCTTCGGCGCCGCCCTGTCCATCTCGGCGTACGCGCTGGTCCTGTGGGCCCAGACCCGCGCCCCACTGGCGCCGATCGCCGCGCTGCGGGAGTCGTCGATCATCGTGGGCGCGGCGATCGGCGCACTGTTCTTCAAGGAACGCTTCGGGGCGCCGAGGATCGCGGCGGCGGGCCTGATGGTGATCGGGATCGGCCTGATGCTCCACACAAACTGACGCACCACCACCACCGCCGGTGCGCAAGGCCGCTCAAAGCCCCCGGGCGTCGTTCTCACGGCCCGCCCAGCGCTCCCCGCAACCCAATGTTGCCGATCAGCAGACCGCCGTCCACCGGCAGGGTTACGCCCGTGATCCAGCCCGCGTCCCGCGACGCCAGGAACGCGACCGCTGCCGCGATGTCCTGCGGCTCTCCCACCCGCCCCAGCGGGTAGTGCGCCGCCGCGCGCTCAAGGGCGTCGCCCTTCCCCGCCCACGCGTCCGTACGTACCGTCCCCGGGGCCACGAGATTGACCCGCACCCCGCGTCCCGCCGCGTGCCCCGCCAGGGTCCGGGTCAGGCTCGCGAGGCCCGCCTTGGCCGCGCTGTAGGCGTGGTTGCCGAAGTCCTGCTCACCGTTGACCGAACCGACGCTGACGATCGCCCCGCGCCCCGAAGCGGCCAAGTGCGGCAGCGCCGCCCTCGCGCACCGGTACGCGCCGGTCAGCGTGACGTCGAGGTCGCGCTGCCACACCGCCTCGTCCTCGTCCTCGAAGAACTCCGCGTCAGGCGCACAGGAGTACGCGTTGTTCACGAGTACGTCGAGCGCCCCGAACTCCCGCACCGCGTACGCGACGGCCGCCTCCACCGACGCCCGGTCGCCCACGTCGCAGGCGAACGCCCGAGCGCCCGCGATCGCCCCCGCGGCCTTCTGGGCCCGCGCGCCGTCCACATCCGTGACGAGGACCCGCGCCCCCTCGTCCGCGAACCGCCGCGCGATCGCCTCGCCGATGCCGCGACCGGCGCCGGTGACCAGGACGCCGTACCCCTCGAAACGTGTCGAACGTGTCGTCTGCATCAGCCGATCATGCAGCGGACCGTACCGCCCTGACCAGAGCCTGCGCACGCGGGTCGGCCGTAACTCCCTTCTGATGCCCGTTGGTTACGTACCCGAAGGCGATCCCCGACTCCGGGTCGGCGAACCCGAGCGAGCCGCCCCGCCCCGGATGCCCGAACGAGCCGGGTGCGAGCAGCGGGGCGCCGGAGCCGTGCAGCATGAAGCCGAGCCCGAAGCGGGTGTTGACGGCCAGGACCCGGTCCGGACCGGACGATTCCTCGGTCCGCGCCAGGGTGAGCGTCGCCGGGGCGAACAGCCGGTGCCCGTCGACCTCCCCGATCATCGCCGCGTAACAGCGCGCCAGCGCCCGCGCGGTGGATATCCCGCCGGACGCGGGGAGTTCGGCGGCCCGGTACGCCGGGTCGTTCTCGTCCGCGAGCGGATCGATCGCCCCGAACGCGCGCCGGGTGAGCGACGCCGGATCTCCGTATGCCTCGCTGACGCTCCGCTTGGGCCGCAGCCGCAGCGACCCGCCGTCCACGGGCGGCGGCTCGACGGGACCGACACGGCCGACCCGGTGCGCCTCGTCCGCCGGCAGCCCGACCCAGAAGTCGAGGCCGAGCGGCCGGGCGATCTCCTCGGCGATCCACCGCCCGACGGTCCGCCCCGTCACGCGCTTCACGAGCTCGCCGATCAGCCAGCTGTACGTCTGCGCGTGGTAGCCGTGGTCGGTGCCGAGCTCCCACGCGGGCGCCTGGGCGGCCACGGCGCGCGGCCCGGACACGCCGTCGATCGCCTCGGCGGGCGTCAGGGGGCGGTCGAGCACCGGTACGCCGGCCCGGTGGGACAGCAGGTGCCGTACGAGCACGCGCTCCTTGCCGTTCGCCTTGAACTCCGGCCAGTACGTCGCGACGGGGGCGTCCAGGTCGATCTGGCCGCGCTGGTGCAGGAGCAGGGGCACTGCGGCGGCCACGCCCTTGGTCGCGGACCGCACGACCTGGGCGGTGTCGACCGCCCACGGCTCGGCGCCGTCCACGTCGCGGGTTCCGGCCCAGAGGTCGACCACCTTGCGGCCGTGGCGGTAGACGGCTACGGCGGCGCCGCGTTCGCCGCGTTGCCCGAAGTTACGTACGAACGCGTCCCTGACCGGTTCGAATCCGGCAGCCACCGTGCCCTGTGCATCCACTACTGCGCTCGCGCTCATGCCCCCCATGGTGCAATGCCGCTGCGCGGGGCCTTTCCCCACCCCGCCCCTTCCCGCAGTGACACTTTGCGGCTCCGCCGCGTGGGGGCTCCGCCCCAGACCCCGCTCCTCAAACGCCGGAGGGGCTGGGTGGTGCCGATGAGCGGCAAATCGAGCCCGTCCGGCGGGGGCCGGCAACCCAGCCGGGCGCTTACCCTTCCACCCGCACCGAACCCGGGTCGAACCCGAACGGCAGTTCAAGCCGGTGCTCCCGCATCACCACATCGTCCGACAGCAGCTCCTGCGTCCGCCCGTCCGCCACGATCACGCCCCCGCTCAGGATCACCGACCGCGGGCACAGCTCCAGCGCGTACGGCAGGTCATGCGTGACCATCAGCACCGTCACGTCCAACGACCGCAGGATGTCCGCCAGTTCGCGCCGCGACGCCGGGTCCAGGTTGGACGACGGCTCGTCCAGCACCAGGATCTCCGGCTCCATCGCCAGTACGGTCGCGACCGCCACCCGCCGCCGCTGCCCGAAGGACAAGTGATGCGGCGGCCGGTCCGCGTACTGCGCCATACCCACCCGCTCCAGCGCCGCCGCGACGCACGCCTCCAGCTCCGCGCCGCGCATCCCCGCCGCCGCCGGCCCGAAGGCCACGTCCTCGCGGACCGTCGGCATGAAGAGCTGGTCGTCGGGGTCCTGGAAGACGATGCCGACCCGGCGCCGGATCTCGGCGAGGTGCCGCTTCCCGACGGGGAGCCCCGCCACGGTCACGGAACCGGCGCCCGCCGTGAGGATGCCGTTGAGGTGGAGCACGAGCGTGGTCTTGCCCGCGCCGTTGGGGCCGAGCAGCGCGACTCGCTCGCCGCGCGCGACCGACAGGTCGACGCCGAAGAGCGCCTGGTGGCCGTCCGGATAGGCGTACGCGAGGCCGCTCACCTCAAGAGACATCGTGGGCATCGTGGGCATCGTGGGCATCGTGGTCACAGGGTCCATCCCAGCAGACAGACCGCCAACGCCGAAACCGGCAGCGCGGCCGCGTACGACCACTGCGCCCGCGTCGCGGTCACTTCGTCGATCACCGGCATGGTGCCGGTGTACCCCCTGCTGACCATGGCCAGATGCACCCGCTCACCTCTCTCGTACGAGCGGATGAAGAGCGCACCCGCGGTCTTGCCCAGAACACCCCAGTGCCGCACGCCCCGCGCCTCGAATCCGCGCGAGCGCCGGGCGATCGACATGCGGCGCATCTCGTCCGTGATCACATCGCCGTACCGGATCATGAACGACGCGATCTGCACGAGCAGCGGCGGCAGTTTCAGCCGTTGCAGCCCGAGCAGCAGGGACCGCAGTTCGGTCGTGGACGCGAGCAGGACGGACGCCGCGACGCCGAGCGTGCCCTTGGCCAGGACGTTCCAGGCTCCCCACAGCCCCGACACGCTCAGCGACATGCCGAGCACCTCCACCCGCTCCCCCTGCGCCACAAAGGGCATCAACACCGCGAACGCCACAAAAGGCACCTCGATGAGCAGCCGCTTCAGCAGGAACCCGGCCGGCACGCGCGCGGCGTACGCGACCATCCCGAGCAGCACCGCGTACAGCCCGAAGGCCCACATCACCTCACGCGGCGTCGAGACGACGACCAGCACGAAGCAGAAGACGGCGGCGAGTTTGCAGTGCGGCGGCAGGGCGTGCACCGCGCTGTGCCCGTGCCGGTAGAGCTTGTGGGCGTGGCCCGCGCCCATGTCAGGCGGCTTCCTTGACCTCGGCCGGCCGGTCGGCGCCGCGCCGGCGCCGCACCGTCCAGAAGACGCCGCTGCCGACGGCCACGGTCGCCGCGACGCCGACGACTCCGGCGAGGCCGCCGGAGATACGGCCGTCGGTGATGCCGCTGATGCTGTAGTCGGCGAGCGGGGAGCCGGCGGCGGCGTGCTCCTCGGCCTTCTGGTCGAAGCCCTGGTCGGCGGCGACCTTCTCCAGTCCGTCGGGGCTGGCGGAGGCGTAGAACGAGACGAACCCGGCGAGGACGATCGCCGAGGCCAGCCCCGCGCCCCACACCTTGCGGGTGGAGCGCGCGGCGGCGGGAACCGGCGCCTCCGCGGGCGCCGCGTCCACCAGCTCGCCGCCCACCAGCAGCTTGAGCGGCGCGGCAAGTCCGCGCGCGCCGTGCACCAGGTCGGGGCGTACGGCGATGACGGCGCCCACGGTCAGGGCGGTGATCGCGGCCTCGCCGATGCCGATGAGGACGTGTACGCCGACCATCGCGGTCAGCACCTTGCCGATCGGCACGTCCGTCGTGCCCCCGACGGAGTAGATCAGCGTGAAGGCCGCGGCGGCGGCGGGCACGGACACCAGGGCGGCCACGAAAGCGGAGGCGGTGACGGACGAGCGGCGCCCGCGCGGAAGGATCCGCACGAGGCCGCGAAAGAGGGCGTACGCGACGAGAACCGTCACCACGCCCATGACGTTGATGTTGACACCGAGCGCGGTGAGCCCGCCGTCCGCGAAGAGGATGCCCTGCATCAGCAGGACGACCGAGATGCACAGCACGCCGGTGAACGGGCCGACGAGTATCGCGGCGAGCGCGCCGCCCAGCAGATGCCCGCTGGTGCCGGCCGCGACGGGGAAGTTCAGCATCTGTACGGCGAAGATGAACGCGGCTACGAGCCCGGCGAGCGGGGCCGTCCGCTCGTCCAGTTCGCGGCGTGCACCGCGCAGGCTGACGGCCACGGCGCCCACCGCGACGACACCTGCCACAGCCGAGACAGGTGTGTTGATGAATCCGTCGGGGACATGCATGGAGAGGCTCCGCTTCCTGCGCGTACGCGGGGGGTGATGAACCGTTTGATGATAGTGCCTTCTTGCAAAGAGGTCGCAAGAGCGCATTGGTCACAAACAAAGCGGAGCGCGCGCCCCAAAATATGGGACATTAGAGGACAAAAGCCCCGAACCTGAGGAGCCGCCCGATGCACCCCGCAATTGAGGACCACGCACGGGCATGCCTGGTCACCGATGGCCCTCAGCGCCACGCCGTCCCGGTCACCCTCCGGTACGACCCGCAGGAGGACCCGCTCGCCGTGCACCTGGTCTTCCCGCCGGACGTCTCGCCCGACGGCGTCGAGAACGAATGGGTCTTCGACCGGGCCCTCCTGGAGGGGGGCATGAGCCGCCCGACCGAAACGGAGAGCGGTGACGTCAGGGTCTGGCCGTGCGGCCGGGTGCAGGCGGTGATGGAACTGCGTTCGCCGCAGGGCATGGCCGTGATCCAGTTCGACCGGACGCCGCTGCTGCGCTTCCTGCGCCGTACGCACGCCGTCGAAGAGCCCCCACTCGCCGAAGCCGACCACTGACCTCTCCTGACCCGCCGAAAACGGTGAGGTCCCCCTGGACCGTTCCAGCAGCTGCCGGAACCCCAGGGGGACCTCACCGTCGCACCGGATCCCGTCCCCACGAGCCGGTGCGCGACCGGGACCGCCTTCCGCTCATGGAGCGGCCCCGGAGCTTTTCAGTGCCTACGCACGCACCAGCTCCCGCTCACCCGAGGCATCGCCGCCGGCGCCGTCGTCATCCAGCTCCTTGCGCAGCTGCTCCCCCTCGACGTCCACGTTCGGCAGCACCTTGTCGAGCCCGCGCGGCAGCCACCACGCCTTCTTGCCGAGCAGCGCCAGCACCGCCGGCACGATGGCCATCCGTACGACGAAGGCATCGAAGAGGACGGCGATCGCGAGCCCGAAGCCGATCATCTTGACCATCGACTCGCTGGACCCGATGAAGCCGGCGAAGACGGCCATCATGATCACCGCCGCGGCGGTGACGACGCGCGCGCCGTGCTGGAAGCCGGTGACGATCGCCTGTCCCGGCCGCTCCCCGTGGACGTACGCCTCACGCATGCGCGTGACGAGGAAGACCTCGTAATCCATGGCGAGACCGAAGACGACACCCACCATGAAGATCGGCATCATCGACATCACAGGCCCGGTCTGCTCGACACCGAACACACTCGCCAGCCAGCCCCACTGGAAGACCGCGACCACCGCGCCCAGCGCCGCCACCACGGACAGCAGGAACCCGAGCGCCGCCTTGAGCGGTACGAGAACCGACCGGAAGACGACCATCAGCAGCAGAAACGCGAGGCCGACGACGAGCGCGAGGTAGGGCAGCAGCGCGTCGTTCATCTTCTGCGAGAAGTCGATGTTCATGGCAGTCGAGCCGGTGACCAGGACTTCCGCGCCGGTGTCGGACGTCAGGTCCGTACCCGCGTCGCGGATGGACCGTACGAGCTCCTCGGTCCCCTCCGAACTGGGCCGGTCCTTCGGAACGACGGTAACGACCGAGGTGTCGCCGGCCTTGTTCAGCGGCCCGGGCACGGTGGCGGCGACGCCGTCCATGCCCTTCACGGTGTCGGTGACCTTCGCCAGCGCGTCCTTGGGCTCCTCGGCGCCCTTGACGTCGACGACCAGCATCAGCGGCCCGTTGAAGCCCGGCCCGAAGCCGTCGGAAAGCAGGTCGTACGCCTTGCGCTGGGTGGTGCTGACGGGCTGCGAACCGTCGTCGGGCAGACCCATCTCCAACGAGGCCGCGGGTACGGCGACGATGCCGAGCCCGACCACCGCGGTGACCAGCACGGCGACCGGCCGGCGCAGTACGAACCGAGCCCAGCGCGTACCCATATTGGGCTTGCCCGCACCCGCCGCGGCCACCTCACCCTGCCGCTTACGGGCCTTGCGCCCGAAGACCTTCCTCCCCGCGAACCCGAGCAGCGCCGGAACCAGCGTGAGCGCGATGAGAACGGCGATCACCACCGTGCCGGCGGCGGCGAAACCCATCTTCGTCAGCATCGGAATGTTGACGACGGCGAGCCCGACCAGCGCGATCACGACAGTCAGCCCGGCGAACACGACGGCCGACCCGGCCGTGCCGACGGCCCGCCCGGCGGCGTCCTCCGGCTCACGGCCCCCGGCCAGCTCGGCGCGGTAACGGGACACGATGAACAGCGCGTAGTCGATGCCGACCGCGAGCCCGATCATCATCGCGAGCGTAGAGGTGGTGGAGCCGAGGTCAAGAACGTTCGCCAGGGCGGTAATGGTGGAAATACCGATCCCCACCCCGATGAGCGCGGTGAGCAGCGGCAGCCCGGCCGCGATCAGCGACCCAAAGGTAATGACCAGCACGATCGCGGCGATGGCGACTCCGATGATCTCTCCGGACCCGGTCTCGGGGACAGCCTGCAGCGCGTCACCACCGATCTCGACGGTCAGCCCGGCGTCCCGCGCCTCGTCACCGGCTTCGACAAGAGCCTCCCGCGCCGCCTCCGTCAGCTCCATACCGCTGACCTTGTACGAGACCTGCGCGTAAGCGGTCGTACCGTCACGGCTGAGAGCCTTGCCGGCGTACGGATCGACGACCGAGGCGATCTGATCGGCCCCGGCGCCGGACTTCAGCCCGCCAACGACTTTCTCCACTTCCTCCCGGTGGCCGGCGTCGGTCATCCGCTCCCCTTCGGGAGCCTTGAACACCACGCGGGCGGTGGCACCGTCCGCGGCAGCACCGGGAAAGCGCTCATCCAGAAGATCGAACGCCTTCTGAGCCTCGGTCCCGGGTATGGAGAAGGAACTGGAAGTGGCGGTGGACGCGGAGGCGGCGCCGACACCGGCGAGCACCAGCAGCGCGACCCAGGCGAGGGCGACGAAGGGGCGGCGGCGGAAGGCGAACCGGCCCATTTTGTAAAGGAATGTGGCCACGAGGGCGTACTCCCGGTCAGGTCGTTGGTACGAACAGGGCATGGGTGACCAGCCCGACGACGAGAGCGGTGCGCGTCAGGTGGAGCGTTTCTGCGGGGACGGACGCCGGGCGGGGAGATTCCACGGCGCCGCTGGGACTAAGCCATGACTACACCGGGGCCATCAGGCGGCACCCAGCGCGGGCAGCACCACGGCTTCGATGTAGTCGGCGAGGAAGGCACGGTCGGGCGACCGGCCCTCGATGAGTTCCTGGGCGACGAAGGCGCCGACCAGCATGTGCGGGACGTACCGCAGAGCGGCTGTCTCGGCAGGGATCTCCCCCCGGTCGACGGCACGCCGCAGCAGGCTGTCCAATCCGGTGAGTTCAGGCGCGATGAGCAATTCCCGCAGCGCCTGATGGAGATCGGGATTGTCGTGAATGGCCTGGGCGAGCCCCCGCATCAGCGCGGCGTCCCTCTCCAGCTGACAGTCATCAGTCCGCTCCACCAGGGCGTGGAAGTCACCCTTGAGCGTCCCGGTGTCGATGTCGGCGACACTGACGGGCTTGTTGTGCCGCAGCGCCCTGGCCACGAGCTCCGGCTTGCTCCCCCACTGGCGGTAGAGGGTGGCCTTGCTGGACCGGCTGCGGGACGCGACGGCGTCCATGGTCAGCCCGTCGTACCCGACTTCCCGGAGCAGGTCGAGGACGGCTTCGTACAACTCACTCTCGCGCTCGGCCGTAAGCCGTGTGCGTCCCATCCCAACCTCCTCCGAACCGAACGAAACGGTTTCGTACACCAAGTACGCTACCCCCCACCCCACCGAAACGAAACCGTTTCGATGGTGTTCCGCGCCACAAGTTGCCGCGCCCCCGCCATGCGGAAAGCATTGGGGGGTGAGCGACGCACCCGGGTCCGTCGGCCCGCAAGAGACCACGCCCGCCGCGCGAAGCACGGTGCCAGGAGGGGACGCGTCGGGGCGCTCCCCGCAGGGCGTTGAACGCGACCACCCCGAAGAAGTCCCCGTACCCGAACGTTCGACGCCCGAGGAGACGCCGCGGCGCGGCACCGACCCCGCAGCCCCCGCGAAGAAGCCCTCCCGAAGCAACACCCACGCGTACCTCCGCTTCCCGCATCTGCACGGCGACATGCTCTGCTTCGCCGCCGAGGACGACCTCTGGCTCGCCCCGATCGTCCCGGCCGGCAAGCAGCCCGACCGGGCCTGGCGCCTCACCGTCGACCGTACGAAGGTCTCCCACCCCCGCTTCTCCCCCGACGGCCGCCACATCGCGTTCACCACCTGGCGCAGCCTCGACCCCGAAGTCCACCTCGCCCCCGTGGACGGCGGCCCGGCCCGCAGGCTCAGCTACTGGGGATCCCTGGACACCCGCGTCTGCGGCTGGACCCCCGAATCGCCCGACCACCCCCCGCACATCCTCGCCGTCGCCTCCCACGGCCAGCCGTTCTCGCACTTCTCGTGGGCCTACACCCTCCCCACGGACGGCAGTCCCGGCTCCCAGCTCCCCTGGGGCCCGGTCTCCGACATCGCGGTCGCGGACATCGAGGGCGAGCGCCGTACGCTCCTGCTCACCGGAAAGCCCCCGCACGAGCCGGCCGCCTGGAAGCGCTACCGGGGCGGCGCCACCGGCCGCCTGTGGCTGCACGGCAAGCGACTGCTGCCCGACATCGGCGGCCACCTCAACTGCCCCATGTTCGTGAACGGACGCATCGCGTTCCTCTCCGACCACGAGGGCGTGGGCAACCTCTACTCCTGCCAGTACGACGGCACCGACCTCCGCCGCCACACCGACCACGACGCGTTCTACGCCCGCAACGCCTCCAGCGACGGCACCCGCGTCGTCTACCAGTGCGCGGGCGACCTGTGGCTGGTCGACGACCTGTCCCCCGGCGCCGTACCGCGCCGCCTGGACGTCCGCCTCGGCGGCCCCCGCGCCGGCCGGCGCACGTACCAGGTCCCGGCCGCCGCCAACGTCGACGGCCTGTCCGTCGACGCCACGGGCCGCGCCAGCGCGGTCGTGGTCAAAGGCAGCCTGTACTGGCTGACCCACCGTGACGGCCCCGCCCGCACCATCACGGACACCCCGGGTGTACGGGTCCGCCTGCCCGAGATGCTCGGCGGCAGCGGCCAGGTCGCGTACATCACGGACGCGGAGGGCGAGGACGCGATCGAGATCGCGTACCTGCCGCGCGCGAGCGGCGACCGCGAGCCGCGCCGCCTCGCCGCCGGCAAGCTCGGGCGCGTACACGACCTGGTGTCGGACCCGGAGGGCGAACGCCTCGCGATCGCCTCCCACGACGGCCGCCTCCTCCTGGTCAGCACGATGGAAGAACCGGAAGGCGAACCCGGCGAGGTCACCGAACTGACCCTTTCCACCAACGGCCCCGTCCGCGACCTCGCCTTCTCTCCCGACGGAGCCTGGCTGACCTGGTCGCACCCCGGAATCGGCCGTTCCCTGCGCCAGATCAAGCTGGCCAAAATCGAATCAAAACAAATCATCGACGTAACGAACGGCCGCTTCGAGGACGAGAACCCGGTCTTCACGAGCGACGGCCGCTATCTCGCTTTCCTCTCCTGGCGGGGCTTCGACCCGGTGTACGACGTCCACACCGGCGACCTCTCGTTCCCGCTGGGCTGCCGCCCCTACCTCGTCCCGCTCTCCTCCGCCACACCGTCCCCCTTCGCGGTGTCCGCGGAAGGCCGTCCGGCGGCGGGCGGCCTTGACCCGGTGGAAGGCGAGGAGAGCGAGAGCACCGACGGCATGACGGTCCTCGTCGAGGTCGAGGGCCTGGCGAGCCGGGTGACGCCCTTCCCCGTGGCCGCCTCCAAGTACTCGGGCCTGCAGCCCGTTTCCGGCGGCGGCCTGGTGTGGCTGCGCTGGCCGATCTCGGGAGCGCTGGGCGAAACCTTCGCCAACCCGGCCGACGTGTCGGGCCGCCCCACCCTCGAACACTTCAACCTGACCAAGGCGCGCAAGACGGAACTGGTGGCCGACCTGGACTGGTTCGCGGTGAGCGGCGACGGCACCCGCCTGGTGGTGATGGACGAGGGCGAGATGCGCGCCGTCCCCGCCACCGAGACCGGCGACACGGACACGACGGTCTATCTCGACCTGCGCCGCATCATGCACCAGGTCGACCCGGAGGCGCAGTGGCGCCAGGCGTACGCGGAGGCGGGCCGCATCGTGCGGGCGTACTTCTGGGAACCGCACATGTGCGGCATCGACTGGGAGTCGGTCCTCGACCAGTACCGCCCGCTGCTCGAACGCGTGGCGACCCCCGACGAGTTCGCGGACCTGCTCCGCGAGGTCCTGGGCGAGCTGGGCACCTCGCACGCGTACGTCGCCGCCGCGCGCCGCAACGAGGGTCCGCCGCACTACCAGCGGGCGATGGGCCTGCTCGGCGCGAACTTCGTGTGCCGGGACGGGCAATGGCTGGTACGCCGCATCCTCCCCGGCGAGTCGTCCGACTCCAAGGCACGCTCACCGCTGGCCGGTACCGGCATCAGGCCGGGCGCGATCCTCACGCACGTCGACGGCCGCCCGGTGGACCCGGTGGCGGGCCCGTACCCCCTGCTGGCGGCGGCCGGTGGCACGACGGTGGAGCTGACGTTCAAGCCGGCGGAGGGCGAGGGCCCGGCCCGCCGGGTCGCGATCGTCCCACTGATCGACGAGCGTCCGCTGCGCTACCAGGACTGGGTGGCAAAACGCCGTGAGGTGGTTCGGGAGTTGAGCGGCGGGAAGTGCGGCTACCTGCACATCCCCGACATGGGGGGCTCCGGCTGGGCGCAGTTCAACCGCGACCTGCGGATGGAGGTTTCGCTCCCGGCCCTGATCGTCGACGTACGGGGCAACGCGGGCGGCAACATCAGCGAACTGGTCGTCGAAAAGCTCACCCGCACCATCATCGGCTGGGACCTGACGCGTGACGCGCAGCCTGTCTCGTACGCCTCGAACGGTCCCCGGGGGCCGGTGGTGGCCCTGGCCGACGAGGCGACGTCGTCGGACGGCGACATGATCACGGCGGCGTTCAAGCTGCTGAAGCTGGGCCCGGTGGTGGGCCAGCGCACCTGGGGCGGGGTGGTGGGCATGACCGGCCGCCACACGCTGGGCGACGGCACGGTGATCACCGTGCCGATGAACGCGGCGTGGTTCGACGCGTACGGCTGGACGGTGGAGAACCACGGCGTGGAGCCGGACATCGAGGTGCTGCGTACGCCGCTCGACTGGGCGGAGGGGCGCCACGCGCAACTGGCCGACGCGGTGCAGCTGGCGCTGGACCTCTTGGCGTCCCACCCGGCGGCAACCCCGCCGACGTACTCGAACGTCCCGAACAAAACCCGCCCCAACTTGCCCCCGCGGCCGGGGTGAGTGGTCAGTGAGACGCGGGGCTGCGCTATGCACAGGTCTCCCGTGAACCGTCCGACTGCGCGGCAGCGCAGTGGCGCCGCACCCAATCCGCAGCCGCCAACGGCGCCCAGCCACCCACCGGAGACCCGCACCTCCGTCAGCCCCGCCCCAACGGGCGGGCGTGGGTGGGCAAGCCACGGCGCGGAGCGCCGGGGATCCACCGACCGCCCGGCGCGCAGCGCCCGGGGTCCCACCGCCCGGCGCGGAGCGCCGACCATGCGGGGGGCCGGGGCGAAGCCCCGGCCATCGGTGCCCGCCACGCCACGCGAAAGACGCACCCGGTGTGGCGATCGGGTGCGCCCTTCACGACGATCACGAGGCAACGCCTCGCACCGCGTCAGCCGCGGTAGCGCTCCGGGCCCTCGCCCAGCTCGTCGTCAAGCCTGTCGTCCTCCCGGGCCCGGCGCATACGCTCCGACGCCTCGTCCTGCAGGCCGCCGCCGCGCGAGGGCTGCGTACCCTGCACGCCCTCCCGGCCCTCGCGGCCCTCGCGGCCGTCCCGGCCCTGCTTGGCCTGCTTGGCCTGCTTGGCCTGGTCCGCGAGCTCCTGCGCCTTGTCCTTGAACTGGTCCTTGATGCCCATGAGGTTCACTCCTGTTGGGGTGTGACGGGATGGAAGCGGGGCGTAGCGCCCCGCGGGCTCGACCAGACTGACACGACCGGACATTCGGCGCATTTCGATCACTAACGCTGCGTACGCGCCTTCTCGTCCGCCTCGCCCCCCGCCCCCACGAGCCCCTTCGAGACCCCCGCCAGCCGAGGCTCGAACCGCTTCATCTCCCGCTGCCCCACCACCCCGATCAGCGCCGGCAAGTAACCCCGCACGGACTGCATCCCCCGCAGCCACCACTGCGCGTACACATGCGACGAACGCCGCTCGATCCCCGCGACGATCCGGTCGACCGCCGGGCCGAGCGGATACGTCCGGTTCGAAGGCCATGGCAGCCGCTGTCGCAACTCCCGCATCACGTCGTCCGCGTCCGCGCCCCGCACCATGTCCGTGTCGGTCCACGACAGGTACCCGACCCCGACCCGCACCCCGCGATACCCGACCTCGGCCCGCAGCGAATGCGCGAACGCCTCGACCCCGGACTTCGACGCGCAGTACGCCGTCATCATCGGCGCCGGCGTGATCGCCGCCAGCGACGCGATCTGGAGGAAGTAACCCCGGCTCTCCATCAGCACCGGCAGGAACGCCCGCCCCGTCACCGCCCCGCCGATCAAGTTGACCTCGATGACCCGCCGCCAGGCGACCGGATCGGAGTCCACGAACGGCCCACCAGCCGCGACGCCCGCGTTGGCGACGACGATGTCGACCTTCCCGAACCGCTCCTTCACCTCCCGCGCGACCTGCGCCATCGCCTCGTGGTCGGTGACATCGGCGTACCACCAGTCCGCCTCGGCGTGCAGCCGCCCCGCCACCTGCTTCAGCTCGTCCGGCTCCAGCCCGACCAGCGCCACCTTCGCGCCGCGCGCCGAGAGTTTGCGCGCCAGCAGCTCGCCGACTCCCCGCGCCGCGCCCGTGACGACCGCGACCTGACCCTCCAGGCTCCGCCTGCTGCTCATACGGCCTGCTCCTTCTCTTCGCTCGAATCGGCCGGGCCGGCCGGGGCGGCCGGGACAGCGACGTACTCATTCACAAGCTCACGAAGCTTCGCCGTAACGACCTCAGGCGCCTCCACCGGCGTCATGTGCCCGACGCCGGTCAGCTCGGTGAGCCCCAGCGAATGCGGCAGCGCCGCGACAATCTCGCGGGCGTGCACAGGCGGCGTCAGCCGGTCGGCGGTCCCGGCGATGAATGCGGTCGGTACGGTCAGCTCCCGCACTCCCACAGCAAGATCGAGATCAGCCAGCACGTGGGACCAGGCCACCCGCGCCGCTCGCGGACAGGCGTGGACGATACGAGCGCACTCCGCCACCCGCTCCGGCGACGCCCCGGGCCCCATGGTCCCGTACTTGAGCATGGCCTTCGACAGCGGCGTGACGGGCCCCATCGGCGCCCGCGCCCCCAGCACCGCCCGCGTGATCCGGGTCCGCAGCCGCCCCGCCCGCATCGGCAGTACGAGCGACTCGGCGACCAGCCGCGAACTGCCCGTACTGCACAGCAGAACCGCCGCCGCGTGCTCACGGAATCCGGGGCGCCCCGCGGCTGCCATCATCGTCATGCCGCCCATGGAGTGCCCTGCCAGTACGGCCCGTTCGCCCGGCGCGAGCGCGGTGGCGAGCACCGCTTCGAGGTCGTCGGCGAGGGCGTCGGTGCTGTACCCGTCGCGCCCGACGGCCGGGGAACGCCCGTGCCCCCGCTGGTCGTACACCACGACCCGGTACTCACCCGCACCCGTCAGCGCGCGTATCTGCGCCGACCAGAAGAGCGTCGAGCACGTCCAGCCGTGCGCCAGGACGAGGGCGGGAGCGCCCTCGGGCCCGTACACCTCCACGTGCAGGCGGGATCCGTCGGCGGAGACGGCGGTCAGCTCGCGTGTGGCGACGAGCGGCTCACCCCCTACCCGCATCAGCCGGCTCATGCGACAACCTCCGCAGCCCCGGCCTCAACCTCGACCTCGGCCTTGCCCGAATCGGCCCCCACCCGGATCACCTCGTACTCCGCGAGGTTCACCTCCCGAGTCGCGCGCCGGAACTCGCTCGGCGTACCGGGCCAGATGGTGGTGTTGCGCCCGTTCGCGTCCAGGTACCAGCTGTCGCAGCCGCCCGTGTTCCACACGGTCCGCTTCATCCGGTCCTGCACCCGCCGGTTCCACGCGTGCACGGCCGAAGCCCGCGCCCCGAGCGCCACCTTGCCGCCCAGAACCCTCAACTGCCGCAGATAGTCGGCCATGTAGTTCAGCTGGGACTCGATCATCAGGATCATCGAGCTGTTCCCGAGTCCGGTGTTCGGGCCGATGATCGTCATCCAGTTGGGGAAGCCCGCCGCCGTCGCGCCGCGCAGCGACTCCATCCCGTCCTTCCACGCCTCGGCGAGCGTGATGCCGTCCGCGCCCACCACCCGCTGGGCGATCGGCATGTCCGTGACATGGAACCCCGTGCCGAAGACGATCGCGTCGACCTCGGTCTCGGTCCCGTCGGCCGCCACGACCGTGGAACCGCGCACCTCCTTGAGCCCCGAGGCCACGACATCCACATTCGGCTTCGCGAGCGCCGGGTAGTACGAGCTCGACAGCAGGATCCGCTTGCAGCCGATCCGGTACGACGGTGTCAGCTTGGCCCGCAGCGCCGGGTCCTTGATCGCCTTGGCCATGTTGGCCTTGGCGAGCGACTCGACGAGCCCGAGCTGGTTCGGGTGCTTGGTGAAGGCGGTGACCTGCAACTCCCGTACCCCGAAGAGCAGTCCGCGCCGAGCCTTCCCGGTGAACGGCAGCTGCCGGTGCAGCCACCGCTCGGGCCCGGTGATGGCCCGGTCCATGCGCGGCATGACCCACGGCGGCGTACGCTGAAAGAGCGTCAGCTTCGCGACGTCGGGCTGGATCGACGGCACGATCTGGATCGCGGACGCGCCCGTACCGATCATCGCGACGCGCTTGCCGCGCAGGTCGAAGTCGTGGTCCCACCGCGCCGAGTGGAAGACCTTGCCAGGGAACCCGGCGAGCCCGGGAATCTCCGGAATCTTCGGATCGGACAGCGGCCCGGTAGCCGAAACCACCACATCCGCGGTAAGCGTGTCGCCCCGCGCGGTCTCGATCTCCCAGCGCAGTTCGTCGCCGTCCCAGTGCATCATCTTCACTTCGTGGTTCAGCCTGATGTGCGGCCGCAGCCCGAAGGTGTCGGTGACGTGCTCCAGGTACGCCCTGATGTGCTCCTGGCCGGAGAAGGTGCGCGGCCAGTCGGGGTTGGGCGCGAACGAGAAGGAATACAGATGGGACGGTACGTCGCACGCGCAGCCCGGATAGCTGTTGTCCCGCCAGGTGCCGCCCACCGAATCGGCGCGCTCCAGGACGACGAAGTCGGTGATCCCCTCGCGGCGCAGCCGGACGGCGGCGCCCAGGCCGCCGAATCCGGATCCGATCACCGCCACTCGTACGTGCTCGTGCTCGGCCATGCCGACGCCTCCCGCGGTCCCACGACTCTGCCAGCAATCACTGGCACGATTGGGAGAGTAGAGCAGCGCCGTACTCATGGGTAGGGGTCGGACAGAGGAAAGTTACCGGCGGTACGACATAAGGTTCCGGGGTGGACAAAGTCACGGCAGCCCGCGAGTACCGCATGGAGGAGCTGGCCAGAGAGGCCGGCATAACCGTGCGCACCCTGCGCTTCTACCGCGAGCGCAAGCTGCTGCCGCCACCGCGCCGCGAGGGCCGTATCGCCTGGTACGACGACCACCACCTGGCCCGGCTGCGTACGATCGCCGCCCTCCTGGAGCGCGGCCACACCCTGACCGGCATCGCGGACCTCACCGCCACCTTCGAGAGCGGCCGCGACGTCGGCGAGCTCTTCGGCGTCGGCGAGGACGCCGCCCCCGCCACCTGGAGCGAGGAGACCCCGGTCCGGCTCACCCCCGAGGACCTCGCGGACCACTTCGCGGGCGAGGTCACCGCCGAGAACCTGGCCACCGCACTCGACCTCGGCTACCTGGCCACTGACGGCGAGGAGATCGTCCACATCAGCCGCCGCCTGCTCGACGCCTCAGCCGCGCTGGTGCGCGAGGGCGTACCGCTGGCCGCCGTGCTCCAGGCCGGCCGGGAGGTACGGGAGCACACGACGGCCATGGCGGAGATCTTCGCGACGATGGTCCGCTCCCACCTGGACGAGGACACGGCCGGCGCCTCTTTGCAACGCCTGCGCCCGCTCGCCAAGAGCGTCGTCGAGGCGGAACTGTCGATGGCCCTGGACCGCCTGATCAGGTCCGAGAAGGACGCCTAGCCACCGGCCTGCTGCTCGAACACCACCGTCACCGGCGCGTGGTCCGACCAGCGCAGGTCATAACTGGCCGCCCGCTCGACGTACGCCTTGACCGCCCGGTCAGCCAGCCCCGGCGTCGCCACCGCGTAGTCGATGCGCCATCCCGAGTCGTTGTCGAAGGCCTTCCCGCGGTACGACCACCACGTGTACGGGCCTTCCTGGTCCGGGTGCAGTGCGCGCACCACATCGACGTACGCCGCCTCCTCGAACACCCGGGTCAGCCAGGCCCGCTCCTCAGGCAGGAACCCGGAAGACTTCCTGTTCGCCTTCCAGTTCTTCAGATCGGCCTCCTGGTGGGCGATGTTCCAGTCGCCGCACACCAGCACCTCACGCCCGTCGGCCGCCGCGCGCTCCTTCAGCCCCTTCAGGTACGGCAGGAACTCGTCCATGAACCGCACCTTCTCGTCCTGCCGCTCCGTGCCGACCTCACCGGAGGGCAGATACAGACTGGCGACGGTCACACCGGGCAAATCCGCCTCGACGTACCGCCCACTCCCGTCGAACTCGGCACTGCCGAATCCCACCTGCACCCGCTCCGGCGCCCGCCGCGTGTAGAGGGAGACGCCCGCCCGCCCCTTGGCGGCGGCCGGGGCGTGCACGACGTGCCAGCCCTCGGGGTCGCGCACCTCGTCGGGAAGCTGCTGCGGTTCGGCCCGTACCTCCTGGAGGCAGATCACATCGGCGGAGGTCCCGGCCAGCCACGGCACGAAGCCCTTCTTGGCGGCAGCGCGCAGGCCATTTACATTTGCGGAGGTCACAGTGAGCACCCCGGCACAATACAGAGACCGGAAATCGTCCGGTGCCCGACCCTGCATAGAAGTACGCTGACTCGCATGAATATCCGAATATGCTCGTACGACCACCCCGACGCCGTGAAGCTCGAAGCCGAAGTGCAGCAGGAATACATGGAGCGCTACAACGGCGACGGCGACACGACCCCGCTGGACCCCGCCATGTTCCGGCCGCCGGCCGGCCTCTTCCTCATCGCGTACGACGAACAGGACCGCCCCGTCGCCACCGGCGCCTGGCGCGCGCAGGACAAGAACGACGAGGGCTATGCGGACGGCGACGCCGAACTCAAGCGCATGTACGTGATCCCCGCCTGCCGCGGCATCGGCCTGGCCCGCCGCATCCTCGCCGTACTGGAGGACGACGCCCGCGCGGCCGGCCGCATACGGATGGTCCTGGAAACGGGCGCGCAGCAGCCGGAGGCCATCGCCCTCTACACGTCGAGCGGTTACGCCCCGACCGAGAAGTTCGGCCTCTTCCGCGAGTACGACGACAGCCGCTGCTTCGCCAAGCCGCTGACACCGTAACGGACATGGCGCGACATCAACGGAACGCCAAAGAGCCCCAGCCGGATCTCTCCGACTGGGGCTCTGAGCTGCGGTGGACCTGTGGGGATTTGAACCCCAGACCCCCTCGATGCGAACGAGGTGCGCTACCAGACTGCGCCACAGGCCCTTGCAACGAGTGAAACTTTAGCACCTCGATCGGGGTGCTTGGAAATCCGTTCTCCGCAGGTCACTCGTTGGCCGCCCGCGGCCGGTCGCCCTCCTCGTACTGGTCGAAGAGCGGCGTGCGGCCGCGGCCCCGGTCGCGGCGGGCCGGGTTCGCGCGCCGGCCCTGGGGCGGGTCGGTGGCGGGCGGGGATTCGGGGGCGGGCGTCGGCTCGGCGGTGCTGGAGCGGGCCGAGCTCCACGTGCCCGGGTCGCCGAAGTCCACGCCGGCGGTGGCGCGCGGGGCGACCGGAGCGGTGACGTACGTCGGCAGCGGGACCGGGACCGGGTCCCAGCTCTCGCCGCGGGCCGCGCCGCGCTCACGCTCGCGCTGCTGGTCCACCCATTCGGCGTGGTCCGTCTGCTCCACCAGCGCGCGGCGGCCCGCCTCCTGCGGCGAGACCGCGGGCGCCGGTTCGGGTTCCGGGCGTACGACGGGCTCCTCGTCGGGCTCCGCGGAGACCGGCCGGCGGCCCGGGTGCGGGCGGCGCTCGCGCAGCCGCTGCGCCGCCACTTCCGCCCTGCGCCGGTCCATGGTGAAGGCGAAGCGCCGCCGCTCGGTGGCCCGCAGGTGCACGATGTACGTGCTCAGCAGCACGGCGGGCACAGCGGGCGCCCAGAGGAACCGGAGGCCGCCGACCGCCGCGACGATCGCGCCGAGCGTGAAGGCGAGGAAGAGGATCACGGTGGTGCGTCTGCGGCGCGCGAGGACCTTGGAGCGCCGGGCCCGTTCGGCGGCGGCACTGGCGGTGCGCGCCCGCCGTTCCTCCCGTACGTGCTCCCGGGCTTCCTCGCGCGCGTTCTCCCGTACGTCCTGCCGTGCGGCAGGGCGCTCGGCTGCTTGCGTCGGGGGCACGGCGAAGGCCCGGACGTCGACGGAACTCAATCGGTCCGTCACGGCGTCCGGGTCCACGTCGGGCTCCACCTCACCCGCGGCGCGTTCCTGCAGCTCCCTGGCATATCGGCGCTCCATTGCCGCCCGTCCGGACAGCAGCCGGATGGCGGTGCTGAAGCGTTCCGTCGGACGGGCTTCGTTGAGCTCGTCCTGCCTGCGGAGCCACATCGGCACCAAGTAGGCGGCCCAGGCCCCGACGATGACTGCGTAAATCAGGCCGCTGCTGCTCACACCCCACACCGTAGAGGGGTTCGCGCAAGGCCATCGGCCAATTGAGCCGGTGTGTCGCACGATCTGGCTGATAACTCGAACTTTTTTGTTACTGATCGGATCAACAGGCCGGCTTTGCCGATCAACTTCGAACACTTATTTCATTTATGAGATGTGCCCGGTCTCGCCCGGTGCCAGCGGTTCAGCAGCCCCTCCGGGACTTCTTCCGCCGTGAGCGCGTAGACCAGATGGTCACGCCACCCACCGTCAATGTGGAGATATCGGGGACGCAGCCCCTCCTGGCGGAATCCGAGCTTTTCCACGACTCTGCGACTGGGCGTGTTCTCGGGGCGAATACAGACTTCGACGCGATGCAGACCGACCGTACGGAAGCAGTGGTCGACGGCGAGGGCGACCGCCGTCGGCATCACACCGCGGCCCGCCACTTCGCGGTCCACCCAGTAGCCGACATGCCCTGAGCACATCGATCCCCAGGTGATCCCGGCGACCGTCAACTGGCCGACCAGCTCCCCCTTGTACTCGATGACGAAGGGCAGCATCCGGCCCGCGTTCGCCTCGGAGCGCAGGTGGCGGACCATCTGACGGTACGTCGGACGCTGGGCCACCGGGCCGGCCGGCGCGGGCGGCGGGATCGTGGCCTCCCAGGGGCGCAGCCAGTCGCGGTTGCGCCGGTTCACCTCGCGCCAGCTCCGCTGGTCCCGCAGCTTTATCGGGCGGAGGGTGACATCGCCGTCCACCAGCTCGACGGGCCAGGATGAAACGTTCAGCTCTGGCTCCCGGGTAGCGGGGAGCCGGTGCCCGAGCCGGGGTGGTCGCCGCCCCGGATCTGGTCCACGGCGTGCAGCAGGAGGCTCTCCAGGACCGCGAGCCCGTCCCGTACGCCGCCGGTGGAGCCCGGCAGGTTCACGATCAGCGTCCGGCCCGCGACGCCCGCGAGACCACGCGAGAGCGCGGCGGTCGGTACCTTCCCCAGGCCCTCGGCACGGATCGCCTCGGGGATGCCGGGGATGTCGTAGTCCAGGACGCGGCGGGTGGCATCGGGGGTGCGGTCGGTCGGCGAGATGCCGGTGCCGCCCGTGGTCAGGATGACGTCGTACGCGGCGTCGACACCGGCCCGCAGCGCCTGCTCCACCGGGTCGCCGTCGGGGACCACCTGCGGACCGTCGACGTCGAAGCCGAGGCCGCGCAGGCCCTCGGCGAGGATCGGGCCGCCGCGGTCCTCGTAAACACCGGCGGAGGCTCGGTTGGAGGCTGTCACGACCAGGGCGCGGCGCGGCGGCTGCGGTGCCGGCGTGGGCGCAGGCTCGTCCGCCGGCTCGTGGCTGTGGCTGTGGCTGTACACCTCTCCGGCGCGCGGGGCGGGGCTCATGCCCGGCTCCAGTCGCCGGACTTGCCGCCCGTCTTCTCCTCGACCCGTACGTCGGTGATGACGGCGGCCTTGTCGACCGCCTTCACCATGTCGATCACGGTGAGCGCGGCGACCGTGACGGCGGTCAGGGCCTCCATCTCGACGCCCGTACGGTCCGTCGTACGCACGGTCGCGGCGATCTCCACGGCGTCGTCGGCGACCGTGAGGTCGAGCTTCACGCCGGAGAGGGCGAGCGGGTGGCAGAGCGGGATCAGGTCGGGCGTGCGCTTGGCGCCCATGATGCCCGCGATGCGGGCGGTGGCGAGGGCGTCGCCCTTGGGGACTCCCTCGCCGCGCAGCAGCTCGATGACGCGCGGGGCGACAAGGACGCGTCCGGTGGCTCGGGCCGTCCGCGCGGTGACGTCCTTGCCGGAGACGTCGACCATGCGGGCCGCCCCCGCCTCGTCGATGTGCGTGAGCCGTTCGTGCGTACTCATTACGTGTGGCGCTCCCGGTCAGGGCCTGTGAGAGCAGACACGGTACCGTCCCTAACCAGTGTGCATTAGTGAGTCCTGGACCCACTGCTGCGATCTGGGCGCATCCCGAACGGTTTTGAATGCACTGGGTCTCCGCTTCCTCATGCCGTCCGGCGGCGCAGCTCCAGGGGTGCGGTCCGTGGCGGGTGGGCGGTTTCCGTCGCGCCCTCGGGCTTGCGGTCGGGCCTGGACGGTCCGATGCTCCGCGGCATCGCTCTGGTGCCGCGGGGGCGGTGTCGTCCGTCGCCTGATCGGATGTCCGAGGGCGCGTCGCCCGATCGCGGTGCCGGCGGCATCGTGACGGGTCGTCTTACGTTGTGGGGTGGTCAGCGGTTTCTGCCAGTGCTGGCTCCCCCAGCGGGAGGTGTAGGCGGGATCTACCGCGACGATCGCCAGGCCCTGCTCGGCGGCCGTGGAGACGAGCCGGACTTTGAGTTTCGCGGTGGGGAAGCGGGAGATCAACCGCCGAAACCGCTTGTTCCCGCCGTGCTTCTCCCGGGTCTTGCCTTGGGCGAAGTCCAGGTCCTCAATAGCGATGGCCTGGACGCCGACTCGCTTGACCCAATGGAGCAGGCGGGTCAAGGCGTGGCGGATCTGCGCGTCACGGTGATCGGCCGTCCCTGACAGGTCGTAGAAGAAGCGGTGGGGTTCACCTACCGGATTGCCGTGGGTGTCGAGCTGCCAGGCCGCGAGGTGATCGTCATTGGTGTCGACACCGATACAGCCGGAGGACAGCGCAGCATCGAGCGGGATGGCTTGGAGGGGTGGACGCTGCCAGCCCGCGGTCACATACCAGCGGTCGCGGTCGGCGTCGTGATGGATGCGGTACGCAACGGTGCGATTCGCTGTGATGCGGTCGGCCCACTCCTGGCCCCGGTGCTGGAAAGTGACGGCGCTGGCGAGGATGTACCGGCCGTGTCCGGCGTTCGCCAGGTGGGCGAGTGGCGCGGGCAGTTTGATGCTGATCTCGCCGCCTGGGGTGATGCGAATCGTTTCGTTCCCGAACCGCTTGCCCGACTCCCCGTCCGCGGACAAGAACATGCGCTCGGCTTCCCAGCGCTCCCGCCACTGCTCGGCGGTGAGCTTGGCTTTCTCCAGGTGGTGGCGGGTGTTAATCAGGCGCTTGCCCCCACGTACTACGCGTACCCGCCCAGCCCAGGCAGCGGCGGGCGAGCGCCCACTGATCATGTGTGCCCTTGGTGACCGATCCGGCCCACCGCGACGAGGACACCGCCGTCAGACCCCGTTTACGGGCCGCCCATGTGTCACCGTCGTGCTCAAAGCCGTTTGCGCACCGGGCCTTGAGATCGCGGGACGCGAGCGTACCCAGCTGCCCGCCAACCAACCGCAGCACCTTCTCGTCCTCGATGGTCAGGCACTTGAGGCGGTCACGTACCGTCACCCCGGATGGCCCGAGGGCCACAAACGGCGCAACGATGGTGCGCAGCTTCTGCGACTCAGCCACGCTCGGCCGCCTCGATGGCCTTCCTTGCCCGAGTCTTCGCCGCCCCGCGCCCGTACCGGCGCGCGCAGAACGAGGTCAGCACCTCGACCATGTCGCGCACGAGGTCGTCTTCCGCTTCCCCGTCATCCAGCACGACGAGCCGACGGCCGTGGGCGCGCAGTGCCCAACCTCGGACTCGACTCGCACCACCCGATGACCGGCCTTGGCCGCCCACCGCGACAGCCGCGCAACCTGGCGCTCCAGGTCCGCCCTCTGCTCGTGCGAGGACACGCGGGCGTACAGGCCGACACCACCGACCATTGCGGGTGCGGTACGGGCCTCGACGTTCACCAGAATCGTGCGCGGCCCGACCCGCTCAGCCGGAACCGGCAAAGTGCCCTCGCGGAACCAGCGATACGCGGTCTGCGGATGCACACCCTGCGCCTGCGCCCACTCCTTGAGGTTCATGCACCTGAACGTAACAACACTCACCAAAGTGCACTATCACTCACAAGGGTGGACCAAGGAAACCAGCAGCTCCCAGCCCCCACCGGGCCCCGGTCACCCGAGCAGGACCACGTCGATCTCCGTGCCGGGCTCTACCTCGGTGGTGTCCTCCGGGACCGTGATCAGGGCGTTCGCCCGGGCGAGGGCCGCTACCAGGTGGGATCCGGCGCCGCCGACCGGGGTGACGGTGCCGGACTCCTCGTCGTACGTACCGCGCAGGAACTGGCGCTTTCCGGAGGGGGAGGAAAGGGGCTTGTCCGCGGTCAGGGTCGCGCGGACCTTCGGGCGGTGCACGTCCTTCAGGCCCATCAGGGCGCGGATCGCCGGGCGTACGAAGAGCTCGAAAGAGACGTACGACGAGACCGGGTTTCCCGGGAGGGCGAGCAGCGGGGTGTGCTCGGGGCCGATGGAGCCGAAGCCCTGGGGCTTGCCGGGCTGCATGGCGAGCTTGCGGAATTCGACGCCGCTGCCGGGCTGGTCCTCGTCGCCGACGGAGGACAGTGCCTCCTTGACGACGTCGTACGCTCCGACACTCACGCCACCGGTGGTGACGATCATGTCGGCGCGGATCAGCTGGTCCTCGATGGTGGACCGGAGGGTGTCGGCGTCGTCCGTGACGGCGCCGACGCGGTAGGCGATGGCTCCGGCGTCGCGGGCGGCGGCGGTCAGCGTGAAGCTGTTGGAGTCGTAGATCTGGCCGGCCGCCAACTGCTCGCCCGGCTGGACCAGTTCGCTGCCGGTCGACAGGACCACGACGCGGGGGCGGGGCCTGACCTTGACGGTGGCGCGGCCGATGGCGGCGAGCAGTCCGATCTGGGGCGGGCCCACGACCGTACCGGCCTCCAGGGCCAGGTCACCGGCCTGGACGTCGCTGCCGCGCGCGCGGACGTGCGCCCGCGCCTCGACGGGCCGGTGGACGCGGACCTCGCCGGTCGCGCCCTCGGGCGCGTCGCTCGCGGCGCGCATCGTGGCGGCCGGGCCGCCGCCCGTGCCCCCGTCGGTCCACTCGACCGGGACGACGGCCTCGGCGCCGGGCGGCAGCGGGGCGCCGGTCATGATGCGGGCGGCCTCGCCGGGGCCGACGTGCAGCGACTCGCCGCTGCCCGCCGCCACGTCACCGATGACGGTGAGGACGGCGGGGAACTCCTCCGTGGCGCCCGCGACATCGCTCGTACGGACCGCGTAACCGTCCATCGAGCTGTTGTCGAAGGGCGGCAGCGCGATCTGGACCGTGATGTCCTCGACGAGGACACAGCCCTGCGCGTCGGGCAGTTGCAGCTCGATGGGTTCGAGCGGCTTGACCGCGGCGAGGATGTCCTCAAGGTGCTCGTCGACAGACCAGATCGTGCTGCTCAAGGTGCCTGCATCTCCTCGGTCACGTAACTGCGAAGCCAGGTCCGGAACTCCGGCCCCAGGTCTTCACGTTCGCATGCGAGTCTGACAATGGCACGCAGATAGTCGCCCCGGTCGCCGGTGTCATAGCGGCGGCCCTTGAAGACGACGCCGTGCACGGGGCCGCCGGCCTTCCCCGCGGTGTCAGCCGCTGATTCATACGTCTCGGCCAGGTGCTGGAGCGCGTCGGTGAGCTGGATTTCGCCGCCGCGGCCCGGCTCGGTCTTGCGCAGTATGTCGAAAACGGCCGGATCGAGCACATAGCGGCCGATGATCGCGTAGTTGCTGGGCGCGTCGGCCGCGTCGGGCTTCTCGACCAGTCCGGTGACCCGTACGACGTCGCCCTCGGGGGTCGGCTCGACGGCCGCGGATCCGTACAGGTGGATCTGGGCGGGGTCGACCTCCATGAGCGCGATGACGCTGCCGCCGTACTGCGCCTGGATCTCGATCATCCGGGACAGCAGGGGGTCGCGCGGGTCGATGAGGTCGTCACCGAGGAGTACCGCGAAGGGCTGGTCGCCGACGTGCGGCGCGGCGCACAGGACGGCGTGGCCGAGGCCCTTGGGGTCGCCCTGGCGGACGTAGTGCATGGTGGCGAGGTCGCTCGACTCCTGCACCCGGGCGAGGCGTTCGGCGTCGCCCTTGCGGCCGAGGGCCGACTCCAGCTCGTAGTTGCGGTCGAAGTGATCCTCAAGCGGGCGCTTGTTGCGGCCGGTGACCATGAGGACGTCGGAGAGACCCGCGGACACCGCCTCTTCGACCACGTACTGGATAGCCGGCTTGTCGACGACAGGCAGCATCTCTTTTGGAGTGGCCTTTGTCGCCGGCAGGAACCTGGTACCGAGGCCGGCGGCAGGGATGACAGCCTTGCTGATCCCGGGGTGCGACTGAGTCATGGTCAGAACGATATCCGTTGCGTATGGGGGGAAGGTTAGGCTCCGGTCAATAAATTCTCATACGAGCCGTTTTGTGGAGCCGCTGTGGTCTGTGACGAGCCTGACAAGGCCGGGTTGCGAAGAGAACTCCTCGACATGAGATCCCGGTTGACCAGGGATGACGTCGAGAAGGCCGCTGCGGTTCTGGCGCGGGTGGCGCTGGAGCTGCCGGAGCTCGCGGACGCCGGGACAGTCGCCGCATACGTCTCCATCGGGAGTGAGCCCGGCACCCGGGCGCTGCTGGACGCGCTGCGCGCGCGGGGCGTGCGGGTGCTGCTTCCGGTGCTGCTCGCGGACAACGATCTGGACTGGGCCGAGTACGAGGGTGCGGAGCAGCTCGTACGCGCGCGGCTGGGGCTCCTGGAGCCGGGGGGCGCGCGGCTCGGCGTACAGGCTGTGCTGGAGGCCGACGCGGTGCTGCTGCCGGGGCTGGCGGTGGACGGGCGCGGGATGCGGCTCGGGCGTGGCGGCGGATCGTACGACCGGGTGCTCGCCCGGCTGGAGGCGGCGGGCGCGCGGCCCCACCTGGTGGTGCTCCTGTACGACGAAGAGGTGGTCGCGCGGGTCCCGAGGGAACCGCACGACCACCCCGTGAGCGCCGTGGTGACGCCGGGCGGTGTCAGGCGTTTCAAGCCTTTTACGGCCTGAGTACCAGTTTGTCGGTGGTGCTCTTCTCGACCGCCTGGTCGCTGAACGGCCAGTCCAGCAGCTCGCCCTTCGCCCACTTGTCGGTCTGGTCGGTGTAGTGCGAGCTGTACGCGTGGCCCGACGCGCCGGTGAGGTTGATCCAGCGGGACTTGTCGAGGTCGTTGAGGTTGACGACCATGCGCATGGACGGCACCCAGATGACCTCGTAGCCGCCCGCCGCGTTCCAGCCGGTGGCGTTGACGGCCGCCTCGCCGCCGCCCAGGTTCCACGGACCGCGGTTGAGGAGCGACTGGACGACTCCGGGGCCGCTCGTACCGAGGGTCTGGTTCTTCAGGTTCAGCTGGTGCAGGCGGCCCCAGCTCCAGGAGTCGATGTCCTTGCCGAGCTTGGCGGTCAGCTCCCAGCGGGCGTCCTTCAGCGCGCGGGCGAGCAGCTCGTCACGGGTGTCGGTCGGCCCGTCCAGGCGGTTCTTCGGCGCCTGCCACCACTCGTTCTTCTCGTCGCCCAGCATCTTGCGGACGACCTCGTACCAGCGGTCGCCGCCGTCCGGCTGCGCCGAGTCCTTGGCGCGCTGGCCGCATTCGCGTACCCGCTCGTCGAGGTCGTCGACCGGGCCCGTGGCGTCGGCGGGGCGGACGCTGAGGCACTGTCCCTTGGCCCGCAGCTCCTTGGGCAGCTTGTTGCCGAAGGCCAGTTTGAGGACGTTGCGCCAGACCGCGTTGAAGTACGCGGCGGCGGCCGAGTCCGGCTCCTGGGTGTAGTCCCAGCCTTCGAGCAGCTTCTGCGTCTCGCGGACGTTCGGGTCGGCCACGTCGATCTTCAGCAGGTGGGGGGTGAGCAGCTTGGCGATCTCGCTGCTGTTGTCCATCTGCATGGTGCGCATGTCGTCGGTGGAGATCTTGCCGCCGTCGGCGATCTTCGACTCGATGAGGTCGTTGATGCGCTGGCTGCGGGCGCCGTAGCCCCAGTCCTCGGTGAGGAGGTAGGGGTACTTCTTCTTGTCGATCACGGCCTGGTTGGCGGTGACGATGTAGCCGCGCTCCGGGTCGTACTCGTACGGCAGCTCCGCCTGCGGGATGAAGCTCTTCCAGCGGTAGCGGGAGTCCCAGCCGGCGGCGGGCGTGGTGCCGTCGCCCGCGTTACGGACCGGGATGCGGCCGGGGGCCTGGTAGCCGATGTGGCCCTTGGTGTCGGCGTAGATGAGGTTCTGGGAGGGGACCTCGAAGTGGGCGGCGGCGGCGCGGAAGGTCTTGAAGTCCGTGGCCCGGTTGAGCTCGAACACGGCGTCCATGGACTTGCCGGGCATCAGGGCGGTCCACTTGAGGGAGATCCCGTAGCCGGCGCCGCGGTCGGGCGCGGCGTTGGTGACCGGGGCCTTCTCGCCGACCTTCCCGAGCTCGTCGTTGCGGTCGGAGACCAGCGGGCCGTTGTTGGTGGAGCGGACCGTGATGGTCTTCGGCTTGCCGCCGGCGACCTTGATGGTCTCCTCGCGGGTGGTGAAGGGCTTCGTACGGCCGTCGTAGAGGTAGCCGTCGCCCGAGATCTTCTGCAGGTAGAGGTCGGTGACGTCGGCGCCGAGGTTGGTGAAGCCCCAGGCGATGTCCTGGTTGTGGCCGATTATCACGCCGGGCATGCCGGAGAAGGTGTAGCCGGCGGTGTCGTACTGGCAGGTCTTGGAGAGGCTGCGGCAGTGCAGTCCCATCTGGTACCAGAGCGACGGCAACTGGGGCGCGAGGTGCGGGTCGTTGGCGAGCAGCGGCTTCTTGGTCGTCGTGTACTTGCCGGAGACGACCCAGGAGTTGGAGCCGATGCCGCTGCCGTTCGGGCCGAAGAGTGCGGGGATCCCGTCGAGGGCGTCGGAGATGCCGGAGAGCTGGGACTGGAGGCCCTGGGTGGCGTCGGCGGCGCCGGTGCCCACGCCCGTGCCGGTGCCTGTGCCGGATGCGGTGCCGGTGCCGGTTCCCGTGCCAGTGCCCGTGCCCGTGTCCGAAGTGCCTGACGCCTTCGGGTCGTACTTCTTCGTCGTCTCGTCGATCCCGCCCTCCTCGACGACCGGCTTGTTCCGGTCGTACGGGTAGGACGGGTAGAGGTCCTTGATCTGCTTCGCGCTCAGCCTGCTCGTCATCAGCGAACGGTCGATCTCGCTCTTCATGTTGCCGCGCAGGTCCCAGGCCATGGCCTTGAGCCACGCAACCGAGTCGACGGGCGTCCACTTCTCGGGCTTGTAGTCGTTCACGAAGCCCAGAGCGGCGTACTCGACGGAGATGTCCTTGCCGTCGCGGCCCGCGAGGTAGGAGTTGACGCCGGCCGCGTACGCCTGGAGGTTCTTCTTCGTCTCCGGCGACAGCTTGGTGTCGTACTCCTGCTGCGCGACCTGGCGCCAGCCGAGCGTGCGCAGGAACGCGTCGGTGTCGACCTGGTCCGCGCCGAACATCTCCGAGAGCCGGCCCGACGTCATGTGACGGCGGACGTCCATCTCGTAGAAGCGGTCCTGCGCCTGGACGAAGCCCTGGGCTCGGAAGAGGTCTTCGTCGGTGTCCGCGTAGATCTGCGGAATGCCGTAATTGTCGCGCTTGACGTCGACGAGGCCCGAGAGCCCGTCGATCTCGATCGACCCTGTGGTCTGCGGGAAGGAGGCGCGCACCGCGCTGATGCTCCAGTACGTGCCGTAGCCGACACCCGCGACGAGGGCCAACACCAGCACGATCACGATCAGGCGGGCGCGACGCCCCTTCTTCTTCTTGCCGGAAGAGGCGGTGGTGTTGGCGGGCATCGCTGTCCTTCGAGGGGCAGGGTGGTCCTTGAGTGCTGGAGCAACCATAGGCGCAGCGCTCCGGCGGCCTGGACGCGGTGCCTCCAACAGCGATCGTACGGACGATCTAGCGGCGTCAAGGAAACGTTAAAGATTAGGTAAGGTAACGAAGTACCGGCCGCTGGAGGAACGATCCGGCAGGCGTGCGAGGGAAGGAACGGCCCGCTGACTGTCCACCAGCTCAATGAACTCCTGCTCATCTGCTCGCTCGTTCTGCTCATCGCCGTCGCGGCGGTACGCATCTCGTCCCGGAGCGGGCTCCCCAGCCTGCTGCTGTACCTCGGGATCGGGATCGCCATAGGGCAGGACGGCATCTTCGAGGTCAAGTTCGACAACGCCGAACTGACACAGGTGATCGGCTATGCCGCACTCGTGGTGATCCTGGCCGAGGGCGGCCTGGGCACGAAGTGGAAGGAGATCAAACCCGCGTTGCCCGCCGCGGTCGTCCTGTCGACCGTCGGCGTCGCGGTGAGCGTGGGCGTTACAGCGGCCGGTGCGCACTATCTGGTGGGGCTGGACTGGCGGCAGTCTCTGATCGTCGGCGCGGTCGTCTCGTCGACGGACGCCGCCGCGGTCTTCTCCGTACTGCGCAAGGTGCCACTGCCGTCGCGCATAACGGGCGTACTGGAGGCGGAGTCGGGCTTCAACGACGCTCCTGTCGTGATCCTGGTGGTCGCCTTCTCGACGGTCGGCCCGGTGGACGACTGGTACGTCCTGCTCGGCACGATCGTCCTGGAACTGGCGATCGGCGCGAGCATCGGTCTCGCGATGGGCTGGCTCGGGGCGTACGCCCTGCGCCATGTGGCGCTTCCCGCGTCCGGTCTCTATCCGATCGCGGTCATGGCCATCGCCGTATCGGCGTACGCCGCCGGGGCCATCGCGCACGGCAGTGGCTTCCTCGCCGTCTATCTGGCCGCGATGGTGCTGGGCAACTCGAAGCTGCCGCACTGGCCGGCCACGCGCGGGTTCGCGGACGGGCTCGGCTGGATCGCGCAGATCGGCATGTTCGTCCTGCTCGGGCTGCTGGTGACGCCGCACGAGCTGCTGGCCGACTTCTGGCCGGCGGTGATGGTGGGACTGATCCTCACCATGATCGCGCGGCCCCTGTCGGTGCTGATCAGCCTGGTGCCGTTCCGTATCCCGTGGCAGGAGCAGGCCCTGATGTCGTGGGCCGGGCTGCGCGGCGCGGTGCCCATCATCCTGGCGACCATCCCCCTGGTGTCGGAGATCGAGGGCAGCGACCGGATCTTCAACATCGTCTTCGTCCTCGTCGTCGTCTACACCCTCGCCCAGGGGCCGACGCTGCCCTGGCTGGCGAAGTGGCTGCGGCTCGGCGACGACCCCTCCGAGGCCGCCGACCTGGGCATCGAGTCGGCGCCGCTGGAGCGGCTGCGCGGGCACCTGCTGTCGGTCGCGATCCCCGAGAAGTCGAGGATGCACGGCGTGGAGGTGGCCGAGCTGCGGCTGCCGCACGGGGCGGCGGTCACCCTGGTCGTACGGGAGGGGACGAGCTTCGTGCCACTGCCTACGACCGTGCTGCGGCGCGGCGACGAGCTGCTCGTGGTGGCGACCGATCCGGTACGGGACGCCGCCGAGCGGCGGCTGCGGGCCGTCGGGCAGGGCGGCAAGCTCGCCGGGTGGCTGGGAACGAGCGTCAACGGCTCCCACCGATCACGTTGATCACAGGTGGTGTGACGTAATCCGTGCGCAAATCGCAGGTGCGCCGCAGGGATGCCCTGTAACATGAAGGCCTACTGATCGACCAACTCTGCCTGACGCAGAGCTGGCGCGACCGTACGGCGGCCGGCCCCCTCGCAGTGGGTGTCCTGGTATCTACCGCCGGTCCTGCGCAAGAGGACAGCTCTCGGCGGCTCCCGCACGCACACACCGCGTGCACAGGGGAGCGTCACCAGGCGGCAGAAAGGCAAGGACCGTGTCCAACACGGTCACTACCCCCCGTCCCGGTTACGGCCAGCTGCTCCGCACCCCTGGAGCATGGACGTACCTGGTGCCGGGATTCCTGGCACGGCAGCCCTTCGCGATGCTGACCATCGGCATCGTGCTGCTCGTCCAGCACACCACAGGGTCCTACGGGAGTGCGGGCGCCGTCGCCGCCGTCACCGGCGTTTCCATGGCACTGTTCGCGCCGCAGAGCGGCAAACTGGCCGACCGTTTCGGACAGAGCGCCGTTCTGTTTCCGGGCGTTCTCGTGCACACCGCTTCCGTCGTCACACTGCTCGTGCTGGCGCTCTCGGGAGCGCCCATGTGGGCGCTCTTCGTCGCGGCTGTTCCCACCGGTGCCTCTGTTCCGCAGATCGGGCCTATGGTGCGGTCCCGCTGGGCCGCCAAGCTGGAGGGCTCGCCGCTGATGTCGACCGCCGCGGCCTTCGAGTCCGTGACGGACGAGTTCACCTTCGTCGTGGGACCGGTTCTCGCGACCGCGCTGTGCACCGGTGTGCACCCGGCGGCCGGCCTGGCCGCCGAGGCCGTGCTGACCCTGGTCGGCGGTCTGTTCTTCGCCGCACAGCGACGTACACAGCCGCGGGCCGGACGCCTGTCGATGTCCGACGGGCCGCGCGCCTCCGCGCTGTCCATTCCGGGCGTACGAGTGCTGGTGGTGGCCTTCCTCGGCATCGGCGCTGTCTTCGGGGGAATGCAGGTCTCGCTGACCGCGTTCTCCGAGGAGATCGGCAACCCCGGCGTGAACGGACTGCTCTACGGAACGTTCGCCGCGGGCAACATGCTCGCCGGTGTCGCGTGCGGCGCCATCGCCTGGAAGGTCGGGCCCCGGCGCCGTCTGATGGTCGGGTACGCCGCGCTGACGCTGGCCGCCTCCGGACTGTGGGCGGTGCACTCCGTGCCCCTGCTCGCCGGTCTGGGCCTGATCGTCGGCCTGTGCATCGCGCCCGCGCTGATCACCGGCTACACCATGGTCGAAACCCTGGTGCCCGCCACGGCCCGTACCGAGGCGTTCACCTGGCTGACCGGCGCCGTCGCGCTCGGCCAGGCCGCGGGCGTCACGGTCGCGGGACGGCTGGCGGACGCCAACGGCGCCAGCGCCGGATTCCTGGTCCCTCTGGTGGGCACCGCGCTCGCCCTCGCCACCCTGGTGGCGCTGCGCTCGCGGCTCGCGCCGAAGGCTCCGGGACGGGTCGCGGCACGTGGCGTGAGTCACCGAGTGCCTGTGACGGTGGACTGATCCAGCGGAATACGTCAGTATTGGAACGTCGTTAGCACTCATTGAGTGAGAGTGCCAGGAGGAGCAAGTGCCGACCTATCAGTACCAGTGCACCGAATGCGGCGAAGGCCTCGAGGCGGTGCAGAAGTTCACCGATGACGCACTGACCGTGTGCCCGAGCTGTGAGGGACGCCTGAAGAAGGTGTTCTCCGCGGTCGGCATCGTCTTCAAGGGTTCCGGTTTCTACCGGAACGACAGCCGCGGCTCTTCGTCGAGCAGCACGCCGGCCACGGCGCCCGCGAAGGCGGGAGCGTCGTCTTCGTCGAATGCCTCTTCGGGGTCCGACTCGAAGCCGGCCGCCTCGTCGTCGAGCTCGTCGTCGGGTTCCAGCAGCTCGTCCAGCTCTTCCAGCAGCTCCTCGGCCGCCTAGGCCCACTGCTTCTGGGTGACCCCGCCGTTTCCGACGGCGGGGTCCTCGGCGTTTCCGCGCCCGGCTACTGTGGCCGCCATGGCGAATGCGGAGATCGGCGTGATAGGCGGCTCGGGCTTCTACTCCTTCCTGGAGGACGTGACCGAGGTCGAGGTGGACACCCCGTACGGGAAGCCGAGCGACTCGCTCTTCCTCGGTGAGATCGCGGGACGGCGGGTGGCCTTCCTCCCCCGCCACGGGCGCGGTCACCACCTGCCGCCGCACCGCATCAATTACCGCGCCAACCTGTGGGCGCTGCGGTCCGTCGGTGCGCGTCAGGTGCTCGGGCCGTGCGCGGTGGGCGGGCTGCGGGTCGAGTACGGGCCCGGCACGCTGCTCGTACCGGATCAGCTGGTGGACCGTACGAAGGCGCGCGCGCAGACGTTCTACGACGGCGAGACGCCGGTGGACGGGAAGCTGCCGAACGTCGTACACCTGACCTTCGCCGACCCGTACTGCCCCGAGGGACGCAAGGCGGCGCTCGACGCGGCGCGCGGGCGGCAGTGGGAGCCGGTGGACGGCGGGACGCTGGTCGTCATCGAGGGGCCGCGGTTCTCGACGCGGGCGGAATCGCGGTGGCATGCGGCGGCGGGCTGGTCGGTCGTCGGCATGACCGGACATCCCGAGGCCGTGCTCGCCAGGGAACTGGGACTTTGCTACACGTCGCTGGCGCTGGTCACGGACCTGGACGCCGGGGCGGAGTCGGGCGAGGGTGTCTCCTACGCGGAGGTGCTCAAGGTCTTCGCGGCGAATGTGGACCGGCTGCGGGATGTGCTCTTCGACGCGGTGGCGGGGCTGCCGGCGGACGAGGCCCGCGACTGTCTGTGTTCGCACGCGCTGGACGGGATCGACACCGGGATCGCGCTGCCCTAACGGGTGATCGATTTGTCCAGAGTTGGGGGACTGTCCACAGGCGTCGGCGGGATTCGGGCTGACCGTGGATCGTGAGGAGCGTCCAGCCGGAACTCCTCGAAGTCCTCGTGGCAGGCGGTGGTCACCGTGTCCCTCTATCCCTACGTCCCCACTCCCCCCGTGCCGCCCGTTCCCGGGCCGGATCCGTGCGGTGTGCCGGAATTCGCACCGCTGCGGGTGCGCGGCGGCAGGCACCGGCTCCGGCGGGCGGTGCGCCGCAGGAGGCGGGCGATGGCGGCCGGGCTCGCGATGACCGCCGCCGCGCTGGCCGCTTCGGGGGCGCGCGACGCGGGGCGTACGGGCGGTGCGGCACAGGCGCGAGCCCAGGCACAGGCGCGGGAACACGCGCTGTCGCGGGCCGACTCGGGCGCGGCGGCGCGGCGCGAGCGCCGGCCGGTGGAGATGGTGTCCGCGCCGGTGCGTATCGCGGACGCCGGGACCGTGCGGCTGCTGCGCCGGGGAGACCGCGTCGACGTGATCGCGGCGGCCGCCGACGCGTCGGTGGCGGGTGGTGAACCGCCGGCCGCGCGGGTGGTGGCTGTCGGTGCGCGGGTGGTGGAGGTACCGAAGGCGCCGGAGGCACACGAGGCCGCGGGGGCCGAGGGCGGCGGTGCGCTGGTCGTCCTGTCCGTACCGCGAACCACGGCCGCGGCACTGGCCGGTGTGGGCACGACGTCCCAACTGGCGGTGACGCTGTGCTGACTCGAGTGCCGGCTCGAACTGGCCGGCTGTCAAGTCGCTGGTGTGTGGGCCGGGATTGGACAGGGCCGTCACCTGCTGACGTAGGTTTCGGAACTGTTTGCTCCGCCCCCGGTACATGCGAAAAGAGGCTCATTCGTGAGCGAGGAGAAGAAGCAGAGCGTGCTGGCCGGCTTCAAGGCCTTCCTGATGCGCGGCAACGTGATCGACCTGGCTGTCGCGGTGGTCATCGGCGCCGCGTTCACCAACGTCGTGAACTCGATCGTGAAGGGGGTCATCAACCCGCTGGTCGGTGCGTTCGGCACGCAGGACCTGGAGAAGTACAGCTCCTGCCTGAAGCAGCCGTGCAAGCCGGACGAGAACGGCGTGATGCAGGGCATCCCGATCAACTGGGGGCTCGTTCTCAGCGCGGTCCTCAGCTTCCTGATCACCGCTGCGGTCGTCTACTTCCTCATGGTGCTCCCCATGGCCAAGTACCTGGCGCGGCGGGCGGCGCGGGACAAGGCGAGGGAAGCCACCGTGGAGGTCATGGAGGTCACCGAGGTCGAACTGCTGAAGGAGATCAGGGACGTCCTGGTCGCCCAGCGCGGGACGGAACGCGGCACAGAGCGCGGCACGGGCCGCGACAACACGCCGTAGCCCGTGCTCAGAGGTGGTGCGGCGGCTTCTCGTCCAGGAATCGGGCGAGGTCGGCCGCGCTGCCACCACTGCCGGGAGGCCGCTCACCCCACCCTCGGTCCGTATCGTCCGCTGATTGCTGGTCCAGTGGATCGCCGAAGTCCAACGCCGGCTTCGGCCGTGGCTTGCTCTCGGCCTGCTGCTCGGACGTCTGCTCCGGGTCTCGCGAGCCGTGGGCGGGGGCGGTGCTCATGTTTCCAGGGTACGGCGGACGGCCCGTGCGGGTGCGCCGGCAGTCTCCGCGGTCGTGCCCGCCGGTGGATTCTCCCGTGATACGCAGGACTTCATGGGACACCAGACGAGGGCGGACGCCCTGACCGATGTGGCCGGACTGCGGGTCGGCCACGCGAACGTGCCGGGCGAGCGGGCTCTGAGCGGCACCACCGTCGTGCTGGCGCCGGAGGGCGGGGCGGTCGCCGCCGTGGATGTCCGGGGCGGTGGCCCGGGCACCCGCGAGACGGACGCCCTCGACCCGCGGAATCTGGTGCAGCGCGTCGACGCCATCGTCCTGACGGGCGGCAGCGCCTTCGGTCTCGACGCCGCGTCCGGGGTGATGGCCTGGCTGGAGGAGCAGGGCCGTGGTTTCCGGGTCGGGCTCGGCCCCCAGCAGGTGGTGCCGGTCGTCCCGGCCGCCGGCCTCTTCGACCTGGGGCGCGGCGGCGACTGGCGGGCCAGGCCGGACGCCGCGACGGGACGGGCCGCCGCCGAGGACGCGGCGCGTACGGACCTCGGGGCGCCCGTGGCCCAGGGCGGGGTGGGTGCGGGGACGGGCGCGGTGGCGGGCGGGATGAAGGGCGGGGTCGGCACGGCCTCCGTGGTGCTGGACTCGGGTGTCACGGTGGGGGCGCTCGCGGTTGTCAACGCCGCCGGTTCGGCCGTCGATCCGCTGACGGGGGTCGTCTACGGGAGGTACTTCGGGGGGCGGTGCGAATATCCGGCGGCGGAGGTGCACGCGGTGGCGCAGCTCCGGCTGGCCGACGCGCGGGAGGAGACACAGCGTCGCAGCTCCGCCGGCTCCGCGCTCCCCCCGTTGAACACCACCCTGGCTGTTGTCGCCACGGATGCCGAGTTGACCCGCGCGCAGGCGCAGAAGCTCGCCGGTACGGCGCACGACGGGCTCGCGCGCGCCGTGCGGCCTGTGCACCTGCTCACCGACGGGGACACCGTTTTCGCGCTCGCCACGGGTACGAAACCGCTGCTGGGCGGGGCGGTGGAACCCGCGTTCGCGGCGCACGCGGGGGCGGCCGCTCTCAACGAGGTACTGGGGGCGGGTGCGGACGCGCTGACCCGTGCGGTGGTGAAAGCCGTGCTGGCGGCGGAGGGGGTGGACGGGCCCGGGGGTGTTTACCCGGCGTACCGGGACCTCTACTGACGTACTGCCGGGGCGAGTTGGCCCCCAGGCGCGGGAACCTTGGGTGCGCCCCCTTCGTTTTGCTCAACCCCGGCGACGTTGTCAGACCCAGGGGCTACGTTGAGCACTCGGCAAGTAACAAGCGGCGACGGCCTGGAGAAACCCTTGAGCGATCCGTACGAGACAACCGAGGAGCACCTCGAGCGACTCCTGGGGCGCGCACTCAACTCGTTCGACCTGCCCGACGCGACTGTGGAGCGGCTCGAATCGGCGCTGGCACACAGCACGTCCCTGCACTCCTCGCACCACAGCGCGGGGCTGCACCGTGAGACGTTCCAGCATGCCTTCCTGCTGGCTGACGGCAGCTCGCTCGTGTTGTGGGAGCTGGCGCACAACGCGGGCCGCGACGGCACCACGCAGCACGAGCTGTACACGGAGGCGGCGGAGGTCCGGCTGGCCGCGTCCAGACTGCCGCGCCCGGCCGGCACCGATGCCTTCGGGTTGCCCGTTGGGGATGACGCCGACCTTGACGCCGACCTTGACGGCGACCTCGAAATCCTCGCCACGCTCATGGCCGCGCGGCCGGCCGCCGCTCGCCGTATTTTCATCCCGGACGACTCCGCCGACCACGCACGCCGGGTGCTCCGCCGTGCGGAGAACGCCGGGCGGCCCGGCCCGGACATCGCGCTGCGCCTGAGCGGCGCCGTCGCCCACCAGATCACGCAGGCCTTCGGCCGCCAGTGCAGCGTGGAGGGCCGGGACGCCGGCTTCACGCTGTACGAGCACGCGTTCCTGCTGTGCGACAACAGCGAGGTCAGCCTGTGGGAGGTCGAGCACACGGCCACGCCGGACGGCCGTCACATGTGCGAGGTGTACGAAACGGAACGCGCCGCGCGCGAAGCGATGGAGCTTCGCGCGCGGGTGCGGTGACGGTGCCGGGGGTCAGGCCGCTACTGCGACCTTTTCGGGCTGGGCCGGGGCTAGGTCGGTGTTTGGGGGCTGGGGTGTTTTGCGCAGGCCCTTGAGGGTTGCCACCAGGGCTGTGCTGACCACCGTTCCGGCCAGGATGGCGATCAGGTAGAGGAACGGGTTGCCGATCAGCGGTACCACGAAGATGCCGCCGTGCGGGGCGCGCAGCGTGCACTCGAAGGCCATCGACAGGGCGCCGGTCACCGCGCCGCCCGCCATGGCCGCCGGGATCACGCGCAGCGGGTCCGCCGCTGCGAACGGGATCGCCCCCTCGGTGATGAACGAGGCACCCAGTACCCAGGCCGCCTTGCCGTTCTCGCGCTCCGCCTTGGTGAAGAGCCTGCGGCGTACGGTCGTGGCCAGCGCCATCGCGAGGGGCGGGACCATGCCGGCGGCCATGACGGCGGCCATCACCTTGAGGCTGCCCTCGTTGGGGTTGGCGAGGCCGCCGACCGCGAAGGCGTAGGCGACCTTGTTGAGCGGGCCGCCGAGGTCGAACGCCATCATCAGGCCGAGGATGACGCCGAGGATGATCGCGTTGGCGCCGGAGAGGCTGGACAGCCAGTCGGTGAGCGCGCCCTGAAGCTTCGCGATCGGCTCGCCGACCACCAGGAACATCAGGAAGCCGACGATGATCGAGGAGATCAGGGGGATTACCACCACCGGCATGATGCCGCGGAGGGGGGCGGGGACCTTCAGCTTCTGGATCGCCATCACTACCGCGCCTGCGACGAGGCCCGCCACCAGTCCGCCCAGGAAGCCGGCGTTGATCGTCAAGGCGATCGCGCCGCCTACGAAGCCGGGGACCAGGCCTGGCCTGTCCGCCATTCCGTACGCGATGTAGCCGGCCAGGATCGGCACGAGGAAGCTGAAGGCCACGCCGCCGATCTGGAACATCAGGGCGGCCCAGCTGGTGGTGTCCGTCCAGGCGAAGTGCTCGATGACCGAGGGGGCCTTGTCGATCTCGTAGCCGCCGATGGCGAAGCCCAGGGCTATGAGGAGGCCGCCTGCGGCCACGAACGGGACCATGTAGCTGACGCCGGACATGAGCCACTTGCGGAGCTTTGTTCCGTAGCCTTCGTCTGGTTCTCCGGTTTCTTCTACCGGGGAGCCCTTGGTCGCGGTCGAGACCTCGCCGCGCTCTGCTTTTGCGCGTACTTCGGTGATGAGGTCGGCGGGGCGGTTGATGCCTGCCTTTACGCCTACGTCGACTGTTGGCTTGCCCGCGAAGCGTTCCTTGTCGCGTACGGGCACGTCGTGCGCGAAGATCACGCCGTCGGCGGCGGCGATGACGGCGGGGTCCAGGCGCTGGAAGCCGGCGGAGCCCTGGGTCTCGACGGCCAGTTCGACGCCGGCGGTGGTTCCGGCTCGTTGCAGTGCCTCGGCTGCCATGTAGGTGTGCGCGATGCCAGTGGGGCAGGAGGTGACGGCGACGATCCTGAAGGGAGCGGGCCGGGCGGGTGCTTCGGGGCCGGTCCCGCGCTGCGGCGTCTCCTCGGGTGCCGAACGTTCCGGCACCGCGCCTTCTTCGGGGTGGTTGCGTTCGACACCCTGCGGGGAGCGCCCCAGCACGTCCCCTGCGGCCACCTCGGTCTGCGAAGCGGTGGTGGGCGCGTCCTGTGGGGCGTCGCCGCGGATCAGGGCCGCTGCCGATGACGGGTCATCGGCCGCGCGGAGGGCGGTGGTGAAGTCCTCGTTCATGAGCTGGCGGGCCAGGGCCGAGAGGATCGTCAGGTGTGCGTCGTCCGCGCCTGCCGGGGCCGCGATGAGGAAGATCAGATCGGCCGGGCCGTCCGGGGCGCCGAAGTCGATGCCGTGGGAGCTGCGGCCGAAGGCCAGGGTCGGCTCGGTGACGTGCTCGCTGCGGCAGTGCGGGATGCCGATGCCGCCGTCCAGGCCGGTCGGCATCTGCGCCTCGCGCGCCGCGACGTCGGCGAGGAAGCTGTCGAGGTCTGTTACGCGGCCGAGCGCCACCATGCGCTCGGCGAGCGAACGCGCCGCCTCTTCCTTCGCGCCGGCGGCCAGGTCGAGATCGACCAGGTCCGCGGTGATCATCTGGCTCATCGCGGGCTCCTTACGAGGTGCGCTGCACATGCGGCCGGCTCCGCCAGCGGGCGGTCCAGCGGCACGTCCGCGGTCACGGTGACCGCGGAGGGGTTCAGGTCGGACGGCGTCGGCATGACGCTGCCGGGGAGTTGCACGGCGGCCGCGCCGTGCGCGACGGCGGCGGCGAGGGCGTCCGGGCCCTCGCCGCCTGCGGTGAGGAAGCCGGCCAGCGAGGCGTCGCCCGCGCCGACGTTGCTGCGGATCAGGGTGATGTGGGAGGTGGCGTAGTACGTGCCGTCTTTGCTGACGAGGAGTTGTCCGTCGGCTCCCAGGCTGGCGAGCACCGTGCGCGCGCCGGCGTCCCGGAGTTCCTGCGCCGCCTTCAGCGCGTCGCCGATGGTGGCGAGGGGGCGGCCGACGGCCTGGGCCAGTTCGTCGGCGTTCGGCTTCACCACGTCCGGGCGCTCGCGGAGTGCCGCGAGGAGGGACGGGCCCGAGGTGTCGAGGGCGATGCGGGCGCCGGCTTTGTGGGCGCGGGCCACGAGTTCGGCGTACCACTCGGGGGCGAGGCCGCGCGGGAGGCTGCCGCAGCAGGCGATCCAGGCTGCGCCGGTCGACTCGTTTTGTGTTGTGGTGAGCAGCGACTCGGACTCGGTGGGGGAGAGTTCGGGACCCGGGGCGTTGATTTTGGTGAGCGTTCCGTCCGGTTCGACGATGGAGATGTTGGAACGGGTGTGGCCTGTTACTGGTACTGGAGTGACCTCTATGCCCTCGGTGTTGAGGAGTTCGGCCACCAGTGCCCCTGGTGCCCCGCCCAGCGGCATGACCGCGATGGTGCGGTGACCGGCCGCCGCGACCGCGCGTGAGACGTTGACGCCCTTGCCGCCCGGGTCCATCCGGTCGGCGGTGGCGCGCAGCACCTCGCCGCGCTCCAGGGACGGGACTTCGTACGTCCGGTCGAGGCTGGGGTTGGGGGTGATGGTCAGGATCATGGGCACTCGTTCCCTAAACACACTGCACTTCGGTGCCGGCTGCCTCGATGGCGGCGGCGTCTTCCGGGCTCAGACCGGTGTCCGTGATGAGCAGATCTACGTCGGTGAGGTCGCCGAAGCGGGCGAAGTGCTCCTGGTTGTGTTTGGCCGAGTCGGCGAGCAGGACGACTCGGCGGGCGGCCGCGACGCATGCGCGCTTCACCGCTGCCTCGGCCAGGTCGGGGGTGGTCAGGCCGCTGTCGGGGGAGAAGCCGTTGGTGGCGAGGAACGTCACGTCGGCGCGGATCTCGCTGTACGCGCGCAGGGCCCAGGCGTCCACGGCCGCGCGCGTACGGTGGCGGACCCGGCCACCGACGAGGTGCAGGTCTATGCCGGGGTGGTCGGCCAGGCGGGCGGCGACGGGGAGCGCGTGGGTGACGACCGTGAGGCCGCAGTCCAGCGGTACGTCGGCTGCCAGGCGGCCGATCGTCGAGCCGGCGTCGAGGATGACGCTGCCGGAGTCGGGCAGTTCGGCGAGGGCGGCGCGCGCGATGCGGTCCTTCTCGTCGGCGGCCGTCGACTCACGCTCGGCCAGGTCGGGCTCGAAGTCGAGGCGGCCCGCGGGGATGGCGCCGCCGTGTACGCGGCGCAGGAGGCCTGCGCGGTCCAGGGCCTTGAGGTCGCGGCGGACGGTCTCCGCGGTGACCTTGAAAGTCTCGGCGAGAGAGAGCACGTCCACCCGTCCGCCCTCGCGTGCGAGGCGGAGGATTTCCTGCTGGCGCTCCGGTGCGTACATGTGGGATTACATCCGTTCGATGCCCGAACCTGTGGTTTTGATTGCAGAGTACGACCAGGTTGCGCGCATGTAAACAGATTCGGGCAGGCGGACGGACATATTCGGGCGCCGGGATGCCGTACGGCGCCCGTGTCCAGGGGACACGGGCGCCGTCGGGTGAGTGCGTAGGCGGGTCAGGGAGTGAGCACCGGCTCCTTCGCCACCCCGGCGGTGGCTGCTGCCTCTGCCCCCACTCGCGGGCGCGCCGGCAGCGCGAACATCACGCAGAAGATGACTACCAGCACCGCCGTCGTCCACCACAGTGCGTTCTGGAACGCGTCCACGAACGCCATGCCCAGCGCGTTCGGGGCGAGACCGTCGTCGATCACGCCGAAGAAGACGACGGACACCAGGCCCAGGCCCAGCGCGTTGCCCATCTGTCCCATCGTGTTGATGAGGCCGGACGCCGAGCCGGCGTGCTCACGCGGCACGTCGGCCAGCACCGCGTCGGTCAGCGGCGCCACGATCAGGCCCATGCCGAGGCCCATGACGATGAGCGGCAGCGCCATCTGCCAGGACTGGATGGCCGTCCCGTACCGGTCGGCCTCCCATATGTAGAGGAGGAGTCCCGCCACCATCGTCAGCGCCCCGGCCTGGAGGACCTTCCGGCCGAAGCGCGGGACCAGTTTCTGTACGGAGAGGCCTGCGGCGAGGGAAACCGCGATGGAGAACGGGATGCCCGTCGTGCCCGCGCGCAGCGCGCTCCAGCCGAGGCCGACCTGCATGTACAGCGTCCAGACCAGGAAGAAGATGCCCAGGGCCACGCCGAAGGTCAGCTGCACCGCGATGCCCGCCGCGAAGCTCTTGACCTTGAAGAGGGAGAGTTCGACGAGGGGGGAGCCGTCCTTGCGGGTCTTGTAGCGCTCGTACGCGATGAAGAGCGCGAAGACCGCCGGGCTGGCGATCATCGAGAGGTGGCCCCACAGCGGCCAGTCCAGCTCCTCGCCTCGGGTGAGGGGGTAGATCAGCATGAGCAGGCCGAGCGTCGCGAGCGCTACGCCGACGAGGTCCAGGCGCAGCGCCTTGGGGGCCTTGGACTCGCTGATGAAGCGGATGCCGAGGATCAGGCCCGCGATGCCGACCGGGAGGTTGATGAGGAAGATCGGGCGCCATCCCAGGCCGAACAGGTTCCACTCGGTGAGCAGTGCGCCCAGCATCGGGCCGGATACGGCGCCGAGTCCGACGACGGCGCCGAACAGGCCGAAGACCTTGCCGCGTTCGTGCGCGGGGAACGTGGCGTGGACGATCGACAGCACCTGCGGCACCATCAGCGCCGCCATCGCGCCCTGGAGGATGCGGGACGCGACCAGGATCTCCGGGTTGGGAGCGAAACCGCAGAGGGCGGAGGCGAGGGTGAAGCCGGTGATGCCTATCAGGAAGAGGCGCTTGCGGCCGTAGATGTCACCGAGCCTGCCGCCCGTGATCAGCCCGGCCGCGAAGGCCAGGGCGTATCCCGCGGTGATCCACTGGATCGCGCCGAAGTCGGCGCCCAGGTCCTGCTGGATGCTGGGGATCGCTATGTTGACGATCGTGACGTCGACCAGGTCCATGAAGGCGGCGGTCATCACGATGGCCAGCGCGAACCATCTGCGGCGGTCGGGCGGGGGTGTTGAAGTCATGTGAGTGAGGCTATGGGGGATGTAGGACAGTTTTTGTCCTAATGGGGAAGCATCCTGAAAACATGACGACCGACACACCGGCCCGGCTGCTGCAACTGCTCTCGCTCCTCCAGACGCCCCGCGAATGGCCCGGCAGCGAACTCTCCGAGCGGCTGGGCGTCAGTCGCCGCACCGTGCGGCGCGACATCGACCGGCTGCGCGAGCTCGGCTATCCGGTACAGGCGACGATGGGCGCGGACGGCGGCTACCGGCTCGTCGCGGGCAAGGCCATGCCGCCGCTGGTGCTCGACGACGAGGAGGCCGTCGCCATCGCGGTGGGGCTGCGGGCCGGCGCGGGCCACGCGGTCGAGGGCATCGAGGAGGCGTCCGTACGGGCGCTGGCGAAGCTTGAGCAGGTGCTGCCGTCCAGGCTGCGCCGGCAGGTGTCCACGCTCCAGGCCGCCACCATCCCGCTGACCAGCGGCGACGGCGCGACGATCGATCCTCGTACGCTCACCGTGATCGCGGGCGCGGCGACCGGGCAGGAGCGGCTGCGGTTCGGTTACCGCTCGGGGGACGGGTCCGAGTCCAGGCGTCTCGTCGAGCCGCACCGGCTGGTCAGCACGGGGCGGCGCTGGTATCTCGTCGCGTACGACGTGGACCGTGAGGCGTGGCGTACGTTCCGGGTCGACCGGGTCAGTGAACCGTTCGCCACGGGGGCGCGCTTCACCCCGCGGGGGCTGCCGAGCGGGAACGCCGCCGAGTTCATCCGGCAGTCGTTGAACCGCTCGCAGGCGCGGTACCGGGTGGTGGCGACGTTCGACGCGCCCGCCGAGTTCGTGGCGGCCCGGCTGCCGGGCTCGCTCGGCACACCGGAGCCGGTGGCGGGCGACGACAGGCGCTGCAGGCTCGATGTCACCTCCACCGACTCGATGGAGTGGCTGGGGATCCGACTCGCCCTGGTCGACTGCGAGTTCACCGTGTCCCAGCCGCCGGAGCTCGTCGACTATCTGGCCGGGCTCGGCGGACGGATCAGCCGTGCGACCCGCGACAGCGGATGAGGGACGGAGGGATGAGGGATGGGGCGCGCCCCGGCGCCGGGGGGGAGGGCGCCGGGGCTCGGCTCTGGGGCGACACCTGCTTCGCCCGGTGGCGTTTATGCCGCCGATTCGAAGCCCGTGTCGCGGGCGAGGCGCTTCAGCTCCAGCAGTGCGTGCTTCTCGATCTGCCGGATCCGCTCGCGGGTCAGGCCGTGCTGCTTGCCGACCTCGGTCAGGGTCCGCTCGCGGCCGTCCTCAATGCCGTACCGCATGCGGATGATCGAGGCCGTGCGCTCGTCGAGGTGGCCGATGAGATCCTCCAGCTCCTCGCTGCGCAGCAGCGACATCACCGACTGCTCGGGCGACACCGCCGAGGTGTCCTCCAGCAGGTCGCCGAACTGGGTCTCGCCCGCGTCGTCGACCGGCATGTTGAGCGAGACCGGGTCACGCGCCCACTCCAGGACGTCGCTGATGCGCGCCGTCTTGGCGTCCAGCTCGGCCGCGATCTCCGCGTGCTCCGGGTCGCGCCCGTGCATGCGGTTGAACTCGCGCTGCACGCGCCGGATGCGGCCCAGCTCCTCCACCAGGTGGACGGGGAGCCGGATGGTGCGGGACTGGTCGGCTATGGACCGGGTGATGGCCTGGCGGATCCACCAGGTCGCGTACGTCGAGAACTTGAAGCCCTTCGCGTAGTCGAACTTCTCGACCGCGCGCACCAGGCCCGCGTTCCCCTCCTGGATCAGGTCGAGCAGGGGGAGGCCACTGCGCGGATAGCGGCGCGCGACAGCGACGACGAGGCGGAGGTTGGAACGGATGAACAGGTCCTTGGCGCGCTCGCCCTCGGCGACCAGCGCTTCCAGCTCTTCCCGGGAGGCACCGCCCGCCTCGCTCTCCACCTCTTTGTCGAGGATCTGCTGGGCGTACACGCCCGCCTCGATGATCTGTGAGAGGTCGACTTCCTTTGCGGCGTCGAGCAGCGGCGTCCGTGCGATCTCGTCGAGGTACATGCCGACCAGGTCGCGGTCGGCGATCTCCCCGCCTACGGCGCGAACGCTGCGTACCCCGCCGGACCCGCCGGTGGCGGTCTGACGACGGGCGACGGCACGGGTTGCCATGCGGTGCTCCCTTGCGTAAGTAGGTCGCGGTTGCGCGGTCGGTTGGCTGCGGGACTCCCTTCGGGTGCCCCGCCTCCGATGGAAACAACGACTGGAATCCGGACAGAATTCCCATGGCGTGCATTCATTTTCGTGATCTTGCAGTATCCTGTCGGCCGCCGAGGGGAGACGTATGCCGCAGCAGCGCTCAGAGGTGCAGGTCAGCGCGGGTACCGAGGCCGACCTCAGCGCCCTCACGGACATCTACAACCACTACGTCCGTGAGACGGCGATCACGTTCGACACCGCCGGATTCACCGCCGGGCAGCGCCGCCCGTGGTTGCGCTCTCACCCTGAAGACGGCCCGCACCGGCTACTGGTTGCTCGCGAGGTGGGCTCCGGGCGCGTTCTGGGTTACGCGACGAGCAGTCCGTTCCGGCCGAAGGCCGCGTACGGCACCTCGGTAGAGGTGAGCGTCTACTGTGCGCCCGATGCCGGGGGGCGGGGGGTCGGGACGCTGCTGTACGAGGCGCTGTTCGAGGCGCTGGAGGGCGAGGACGTTCACCGCGCGTATGCCGGCATCGCGCTGCCGAACGAAGCGTCCGCGCGGCTGCATGCCCGGTTCGGCTTCCGGCATGTCGGTACCTACCGGGAGGTCGGCCGGAAGTTCGGCCGCTACTGGGATGTGGCGTGGTACGAGCGCGGGGTGGGGAAGACCTACTCCCCGGCCTAGGTCCAGCGCCCGTTACGCCGCACCCCACCCCGCACATAGCCTCCACCGCATGGACACGACAGGCACCCTCGACGAAGCACTCGAACGCCTCCACACCCACGGCCCCGAACGCCTCGGCCGGCTCACCAATCACGCCCCGATGGCCGTCGAATCGCTCGCCGTGCACGGCCAGGCCGGATCCGTCCACCGATGGCTGGATCTGTACGCCGACAGGCTGGAAGACTTCCCCGCCCTCCACACGCCGGTGAGCGACAGCAACTGGCAGGCCGCGCTCGGCGATCCGCGCCGCGCCGCCGACTGGATCGCCTACTTCACACGCCTTGTGGAGGAGCAGCCGTGGCGCGAAGTGCTCGCCACCTGGTGGCCCCGCCTGCTGCCCGGCATTTACGGCGGCGCCGCGCATCCCGCGATCCGCGTGGGCCACGCGGTACGCACACTGCTGGCCGACAGCGAGAACGGCGAGAGCGGCGAGGACGGCAAGAGCGCCCCCCGCCGCACCGAGCTCGCCCACGGCCTCGGCTACTGGGCCGCCCGACACCTCCCCGTCCGGCCGCCCGCCGCGCTCCCCGGCGCGCGCACCGCCGCCGAAGCGCTCGACGCCGTGCCGCCCATCGACGTACGGCAAGGAGGTTTCCCGGACCGCCTGCCGCGGGTCACCCGGCTCCCCGTCTGGGAGGGGTCCCAGGCGCCGATGGACCCGGACGAGGCGCGGCAGAAGCTGGCGGAGCTCGTACGGGCGGCCACGCACAGGTACGCCACGCACGGCCACGGCGACGCAACCATGCTGGTCCACGCGGCGACCGCCCCGAACGCCGTCCTGCGCACCCTGCCCGCACTCCCCCGCGCCCTGTGGGCACCGAGCCTGCACGCCGCCTGGACGGCGTCCGCCGCGGTCACCTCGATGTACGCCCCGGACGCACCCGTGCCGTACGCCTCGCCCGGCTCCATCACCCCGGAGGAGGTCTTCGACGAGCGCGCGACGGCGCACGGCGACGAGCACGTCATCAAGCTGACCGACACCGCGCTCGACCTGGGCGACGAGCAGGCGCTCGCGGCCGCGCTGCGCGCCATCGAGCTCAGCGAGCCGCTGGTCTGACGGCCCGGCACCGGCGTCAGCCGAATTGCAGCGAACGCTTCGCCAGGCCCATCCAGAAGCCGTCGATGACACTGCGCTGCGTGCCCAGTTCGCCCATCGACGCGCCCAGCGTCACGAACAGCGGCGCGAAGTGCTCGGTGCGCGGGTGGGCGAGCCGGCCGGCCGGGGACTTGTGCTCGAAGTCGAGCAGCGCGTCCACGTCCGCCGCCGCCAGCGCCTCACCTCCCCACGCGTCGAACTCCGCCGACCAGCCGGGCACTCCCCCGCCCTGGTGCCGCAGAGCGGCCAGGTTGTGGGTGAAGAAGCCGCTGCCGACGATCAGCACGCCCACGTCACGCAGCGGCGCGAGCTTGCGCCCGATGTCCATCAGCTTCCGCGGGTCGAGGGTGGGCATGGAGATCTGGAGTACGGGGATGTCGGCCGCCGGGAACATCTCGACGAGCGGGACGTACGCCCCGTGGTCGAGCCCACGGTCCGGGAAGTCCTGGACGGGCGTACCCGCGCCGCTCAGCAACTTCCGTACGGAATCCGCGAGTTCGGGCGCGCCGGGCGCGGCGTACTCGACGCGGTAGTAGTGCTCGGGGAAGCCCCAGAAGTCGTAGACCAGCGGCCTCGCCTCAGTGGCGCCGAGCGCGAGCGGGGCCTCCTCCCAGTGGGCGGAGATCATCAGGATCGCGCGGGGGCGCGGCAGCTCGGCGGACCAGGCCGCCAGCTGGCCGGGCCAGACGGGGTCGTCGGCCAGCGGCGGGGCGCCGTGGCTCAGGTAGAGGGCGGGCATAGGCTCCATGGCCGGCGAACCTCCTTGAAGTTTCAAGCTGTGGTCTACAGGGACCATAACTCCATCTAGTTTAAGTTTCAAGAAGTAAGTCGTAGAGTGGTCGCATGACGACGGGACCCCGCTGGCTCAGCGAACAGGAACAGCGCACTTGGCGTGCATACCTCCAGGCAACCACGCTTCTGGAGGACCACCTCGACCGCCAGCTTCAGCGCGACGCCGGGATGCCGCACGTCTACTACGGCCTGCTCGTGCAGCTCTCCCAGGCGCCGGGGCGGCAGCTGAGGATGACCGAGCTGGCCCGCATCGCGAAGATCACCCGCTCCCGGCTCTCGCACGCCGTCGCCCGCCTGGAGCGCAACGGCTGGGTGCGCCGCGAGGACTGCCCGTCCGACCGGCGCGGGCAGAACGCCGTACTGACGGACGAGGGGTACGCGGTGCTGAAGGAGACCGCGCCCGGCCATGTCGCCACCGTCCGCCAGGCGATGTTCGACCGGCTCACCCCCGAGCAGGTGCGGCAGCTCGGCGAGATCATGCAGGTCATGGCGGAGGGGCTGCAACCGAAGGACACGGACGCGGACCTGCCCTGGCTCCGCTGAGGCAGAACCAGGGCAGGTGGCTTGTACGTACGTCAGTGCGCGATGACGGGGATCTTCAACTCGGCCTCCGCATCCGCACCCGTACCCGTACCCGAGCCCGCGATCTTCGTCGTCCCCGGACGGCCGGTGTTGATCAGCGTCAGCGCGATCGTCGCCGAGACGAGCAGGATGCCCACCGCCCACCAGATGGCACTCGCGTAGCCGTGCACCATCGCCTGGGCCTGGAGCAGCTGCTCGTTGGTGGCGCCGGCGGCGTGCGAGGCGATGTACGCCGTGGTGGCGCTCGCCGCAATGGTGTTCAGCAGCGCCGTGCCGATCGCGCCGCCCACCTGCTGCGACGTATTGACCATGGCCGAGGCCACGCCCGCGTCGCGCGGCTCGATGCCGTGCGTCGCCAGCGACATGGCCGGCATGAACGCCGTACCCATGCCCAGGCCCAGCAGCAGCTGCGCGGGCAGGATCAGACCGGCGTACGACGAACCGATCTCCAGCTGCGTCAGCAGCAGCATGCCGAGCGCCGCGACCAGGAAGCCGGGGCCCATCAGGTAGCGGGGCGCGACCCGCGTCATCAGGCGCGCGCCGATCTGGGTCGAGCCCGTGATCATGCCCGCGATCATCGGCAGGAAGGCGAAGCCGGTCATGACGGGCGAGTAGCCCTTCACGATCTGGAGGTAGTACGTGAGGAAGAGGAAGAGGCCGAACATCGAGATGACGGCGAGACCGAGCGACAGGTAGACACCGCCGCGGTTGCGCTCCATCAGGACGCGCAGCGGCAGCAGCGGGGACTTGACCTTCGACTCGACGAACACGAAGGCGAGCAGCAGCACCGCCGAAGCGATGAACAGGCCGACCGTCGCGCCCGCCGCCCAGCCGTCCGACTCGGCGCGAGTGAAGCCGTACACGAGCGCGACCAGGCCGAGGGTGGAGAGGACCACGCCCGGGATGTCGAGCGGCGAGCGGTTGCGGCCGCCGGCCGGCTCGCGGATCACGAAGTACGCGCCCGCTGCCGCGACGATCGCGAAGGGGATGTTGACGAAGAAGGTCCAGCGCCAGTTCAGGTACTCGGTGAGGAAGCCGCCCAGGATCAGGCCGACCGCGCCGCCACCGCCCGCGATCGCGCCGAAGATGCCGAAGGCCTTGGCCCGCTCGCGTACGTCGGTGAACGTCACCGCGAGGAGGGAGAGCGCGGCGGGTGCGAGCAGCGCGCCGAAGGCGCCCTGGAGGGCGCGTGAGCCGAGCATCATCGCCTCGTTGGTGGCCGCGCCGCCCAGCGCGGAGGCCGCCGCGAAGCCGAGCAGGCCGACGACGAAGGTGCGCTTGCGGCCCCAGATGTCGGCGATGCGGCCGCCGAAGAGCAGCAGGCCGCCGAAGGCCAGGGCGTACGCGGTGATGACCCACTGGCGGTTGGCGTCCGAGATTCCCAGGTCCTGCTGGGCCGACGGCAGCGCGATGTTCACGATCGTCGCGTCGAGCACCACCATCAGCTGGGCGAGGGCGATGAAGACCAGCGCTTTCCAGCGATTGGGATCAGGGAGGGCGGCCGTGTCGGGTGTTTTTGGCATGGAGGTATCCACCTAGGGGTGCGAAGAGGCGAAAAGGTACGTAACTACGTCGGCGGAGGAGGGGTTACGACTCCCGGCGCAGGTCCTCAAAGGTCGCGGGAGAGCCGGGGAGAACGGAGCGCGCCGGTGCCTCCAGGCCGTCGAGGAAGAGTTGCAGGTGCCGGTGCACGAACTGGTCGAAGTTCATGCAGGCATTGCCCGGCAGCGGCCGGGTGAGCTGGGAGAGGGCGACGAGCAGGTCACCGACTGCGACGTCGTCGCGGAGCCGTCCGCACTGCCGTGCGCGCGCCATGAGGCCACCGATGGCCTCTTCGAGGCGCTCGCGCTCGGCGAGCAGTTCCGGATGGTCCTTGTCGAAGCCGTCGGCGAGCATCGGGCACAGCGCGCCGATGCGCTCGTCGGCGGCCGCGTGGACGAAGCGCCGCAGCGCGTCGAACGCGTCGGCCTCTTCGTCGGTCGCCGCCCGTGCCTGGTCCGTGGTGCGGGCCATGACGGAGACGACCACGTGGTGGATGAGTTCGTTACGGTCCGGGAAGTGCCGGTAGAGCGTCGCGTTGCCGACGCCCGCGCGGCGGGCGATCTCGTCGAGCGGCACCTCGGGGCCGGACTCGACGAACATCTCGCGCGCGGCCGCGACGATCCGTTCCCGGTTGCGCAGCGCGTCGGCCCGCGGGCGCGGCGTCCGGCGCCGGTCGGTTCCGGGCCGATCGGTTTCGGTGCGGGTGACGGTGGCCACGGCGCTTCCTTTCGTACGTAACCGGGGATCGAGTCCCCGCTTCGGTCGGCACTCCTGCAAACGGGGAGAGTGTCCCCGGTTATTTCCCGAAGTCGCACATGTGATCCAGAACACAGCCGGGCCCGGAAATTCGCACGATCGGGTCACCCAGCGGGCGGCCGGACGGCCCCCGGCACAGGGTGATCGCACGAGAGCAGTCTGGGACGGCCGGCTGCCGCGGACCCGAAGGCGAACGTATGCAGCGGACCCGCCCCCGGATACGCAAGCCCCGCCACATAGTCAGCGTCGCCGCCCTCACCGGCCTCGCGCTCACCGCCGTGACCTCCGACGGATCCCCGCTCAACAACCGTTCCAGGGCGTCGGCCGGCCCGGTGGCCACCGCCGACCAGGCCGTTTCGGTGGCCGACGAAGCCGCCCTTGAGCCGTGCCGGATCGCGGGCGCCATGGGCGTACAGATGTCGGAGGGCCTACCGACGCCGCCCGGCTTCGCGCGCTCCACGGGCGACGTACGCGCCCTCACCCTCATGATCGACTTCTCGGACGCGCCGGGGCGGCGCCCGGCGCGCGACCGGTTCGAGGAGTTCTTCCCGCAGACGACGAAGTGGTTCACGACGAGCTCGTACGGGCGTCTGCGCTATCGGCCGGTCACGCCGTTCACCGACTGGGTGCGGATGCCGATGCCCTTCGCGGAGTACGGGATCGACCGCGGCTCACCGTACGAACCCGGCTACCGCAGCCTCGTCGAGGACATCATCGCCGCGACCGACGACCGGGTGGACTTCCGCTCGTACGACCTCATCAACGTGCTGGTCACGCCCAACGCCGGGCCCTCGGCCCTGGAAACCGTCCTGTCCGTCACCTTCTCCGGCAACGACGACGCGCCGCGCGCGGACGGCGTCCCGCTCGCCAACACGTCGTTCGTCTACAGCCGCCAGGACGACGGATCGGGATCGTACGGCGAAACGGGCTTTCGCGTGCTGCCGCACGAGAACGGCCATGTCTTCGGGCTGCCGGACCTCTACACCGTGGACGGCGGAGGCGCGGTCGGGCACTGGGACATCATGTCCGAGGACTGGGGGGCCAACAACGATCTGCTCGGCTGGCACAAGTGGAAGCTGGGCTGGCTCGACAGCGCGCAGATCCGCTGCGCGTCCGAGCACGGCACCAGCGAGCACCTCCTCGCGCCGCTCGCCTCGCGCGGCGGGAGCGGCGAGGCCGACGCGGGCAGTGAGGGCGGCGAGGGCAGCGAGGACAGCCCGGTGAAGCTGGTGTTCATACCGCTGACGGACAGGACGGGGTACGCCGTGGAGGTGCGCACCTGGGCCGGCAACGACGAGGCCGTCTGCAAGCCGGGCGTCCTGATCTACCGCGTCGACGCCGATGTCGACACCGGCCACGGTCCGGTGACCGTCGCCGACAGCGAGCGCGACAGCGGGGGCTGCACGCGGCGGCCCAATGTGCACGCGGAGCTGTCGGACGCGCCGTTCGGGGAGGGCGAGACCTTCAAGGACCGGCAGTACGGGATCCGGATCTCGGTGACGGGGGAGGACGAGCGCGGCAACTTCCGGGTGCGCGTCACCCGCCGCTAGACGACCAGGGCCTGTACGAGCAGCGTGCCGAGGTTCTTCGGTTCGGGGGCTTCGACGACCTTCGCGAAGACCTCCAGGAATCCGGCGTTGCGCAGGATGCCCTCCCACATCTCCGGTGAGTAGGCCCACCGCTGCACGTCGAGGACCCGGCCCCGGAAGCCGTTGCCGTACATTCCTTGCGCGCCGTAGCAGCCGTCGACCGGCGGGGCACAGGAGAAGACCAGGACGCCCTTGTCGGTGAGGTGCTCACGTACCGGCGCCAGCCACGTGCGGGGGTCCATGAACCACAGGGCGCCCCAGTTGGAGAAGATCGCATCGAACTTCTCGCCCGTGCCGGCGAGAAAGGTGAGGACGTCGGAGCACACGAATTCGGCCCCGTCCTGGGGCCATCGCTTGTCAGCGTGCTCGATCTGTACGGGCGAGAGGTCCACGCCGGTGGCCCGGATGCCCTTGCGGGCGAGATAGGCGGTGTGGTCGCCAGGCCCACAGCCGAGTTCTAGAGCGCTTTCGGGCTGCCCCAGCAGCTCCTCCGCCGGGCCGTGGTTGTCGTACTGCGTCCAGCCGAACCGGCGATCCAGGGACTCCTCGACGGAGATCGGGCTCTCCGCGTAGCGGTCCCAGTAGTGCTCAAGAGTCATGTCGCGACGCTACCGACACAGGGACTTGATCACCGGGTTTCCGTACTGCTTCACCCCGGGAACCGCCGGGGACCGGTGCCCGGAGGCACCGGTCCCCTTCATGTGCGATCAGTTGTGCGATCAGTGGCATCCGCTCTGCGTCTTCGAAGAGCACGGCGTGCAGTTGGCCGCGTCCTTCTCCCACAGCGGGCGGTCGATCTCGAAGCCGAACGCCTCGATAGCCTCGGCCGTCCGCATCACGGACCCGTCGGCCTTGCGCTCGATGAACGGGATGTGGTCGAGGAACTGCCCGTAGTGCTCCTGGCAAAACTCGCGGTAGATCCTGGTGTCGAGGATGAGCTGGTGCACGCCCTCGTCGACCAGCTCGCCGCAGCCGAGACCCGGCGTGCCGCTCTGCATAGCGGTGATGAGGTAGGCGATGGCCTGGCCGAAGACGCGCTCGGCCATGACCGTGTCCCACGTGTGATGGTCGCGGACCAGGAGCGCGATCTCCCGCTCCCAGACCTCCGGCGTCACGTAGTCGCGCGGTTTACGGCTGATGGTCGGTGTTGCCACGGTGCCCTCCGATTGTTGTACGGATGGGTTGGTGGTTCCGATCGGAGCCGGGGGCCTTGTGCTGATGTGGTCCCCGGCTCCGGCTGCCGCCCGGCTCGACCTGTCCAGGGTTGTCCCGGGCGGAGTGTGCGGGTCACGCCGTGGTGGTGACCTTGGCGAGGAATTCGGCGGCGGCCTCGCTGTCGTGGCCGAGCACCACGTTTTGGTGGGGGAGTTCGGTGAGAAGGCCGGCGACGCGTTCGCGGTCCTCGGCACGGCCCCCGCCGTCGACCCGGATGAGGCGGAAAACGTCGGGGTAACGGTCCTCCGTCTCCCCGCTCATGAAGTCGTGTTCGGCCAGGCCGCGCTCCTCGTCGACGAGCTGCGGTTCGGCGTCCGGGAAGATCGCGGGGAACAGCAGCAGGGAAGCCCGGCCTCTGGGCGCGAGGTCCATGCCGAACCAGTCCGGGAACTGATCCGGGAAGAGCTGGACTTTCAGCTCCTTGCCGTTCGGGGACCACAGCGGTTCACGGCGGTCCTCCAGCAGAGCCTCCGTCACCCGCCGGTCCTGGGTCGGGTGCAACTTCTCCCCGGCCTGAAGGCGTTCGCGAACGACGTCGTACATGCCCAGCGCGTCCAGCAGGCCCAGACCCAGCGCGGCAGCCGACGGCCACGGAAGAACCTGGACGCGACCGGAGCCGTCGGGGCGGACGAAGATGCGGTCGTTGGCCAGCAGGCCCGCGCCGGACTTCCGGGCCAGGAGAACGGCCGTGGTGGACTTCCCGGCACCTTTGGAGCCGAAACTGAGGATGGCGTTTCCGTCGATCACGACGGCGGAAGCGTGCAACAGCGTCCAGCCGTCCCGCAGCAGAAGGCCGCGGACAACTTCCCGGGCAAGGCGGGAGGCAGCAACTGCGACGCTCTCAACGTCGGTGCCGAAGATAGTGAGGCAGCCGGTGTGGGGCTCGGAGACGTAGGCGAGCTGGTCGGGCGGGGAGAACGCGCGGATCGTGCCGTGCTGGTCCTCGGCGACGAGCAGCGGGGCCTTTGCGTAGACGGTCTCCTCGTGCTTGCCCTCGGTGACCGTCCGGCCGAGCGCGGCGTACTGCCCGGGGTCGACGTCGGCCAGCACGACCGGGCCCGCGCAGAGGGTCGTGGGCTCCACGGCGGTGGCGTTCCACCAGTCGCCGAAGTAGCGGGTGGCCCACTGCGTGATGGAGGAGGTGTCGCTGATGACGGTCACGGCCGCGTCGGCAGCCTGGATGCGTGTGGCGAGTGCGCTCACGATGTCCTCTCGGGCGGAGTGATGTTCGCGTAGGCGGAGTGCAGCTTCGACCGGGCCGCATCCAGCAGCTGGGCCTCGGTGGGGTCGAGCCGGGGCAAGCACGGTATGGGCTGGCCGGCGGTGAAGCGCAACGGAATTCCGTGCCAGATCCCGTCATGCGCGGTGGACAGTTCGGTAGTGCCGTCCCGGTGTCCGAGAGCCAGGGCAAGGGCAGAGAGCACGGCTCCGGCCGGTCCACAGCGTGTACGGCCGATCCCCGCATTGATCCGTCCGGGACGGGAAATGAGTTCGGCCCGTACCTCTGACAGAGGGACGGAAATGGGTTCTTCGTTGACGGTGGTCGACGATGCGCAGATCACCGCGGCGTCCCCGTGCTCGCCGATGACATGCCCGTGTACCGCCTCCCGCGGGACGTCGAGCAGCCGGGCAACGGCGATCCGGTAGCGGGCCGAGTCGAGGTTCGAGCCGATCCCGAAGACCCGTGTGCACCCGGACTCCTCGTTGAACAGCCTGGTCATCAGGTCGACCGGATTGGTCACCATGAACACGGTGCCTTCGTAGCCCCGCAGCATGTGGGCCAGGCCGCGGACGGTGGGGGCATTGGCCGCTGACCCGGCCATGCGGACATCGGTGCTGTGTGTGTTGGTAAAGCGGGCGCGCACGGCGATCACGATGGCGTCGACGTCCCTCAGCCCCATCACGTTGCAGGTGCCGGTCCGCGCGCGGGCGCCGGTGGCAGACACCAGGTCGTCAAGGTCGTCGGCGAGAGCGCGGGCCTGGTCCTGCGTGCGAGAGGTCAACAGCAGCCGCGAGCACAGGCCCGAAGCCGCCAGCGCGGTCCCGATGCTCTGGCCGACCGCTCCCGCTCCGACGAGTCCCACGGCGATCACGTTGCCGCTCCGCTCACCGTATTCAGCGCACACTCCCAGACCGTCGAGACGTTCGATCGAGTGGTGAGGCCCTGACTGATGTCGTTGACCATCCGCAGGACTGCCCCCGCCGCGTGGATCAGGGCCAGTCCCTGCCGGGGCAGCGGAAGCGCCTGGGGCGCCGAGATGTACGTGGTCATGATGTTGACGGTGTCCATGCACCACAGGGCCAGCAGCTCCCGCAGCGCCGCTTCCCTCGCAGGCCTGTCCAGGTCGCTGACGAGATATCGGGTGAAGTTCTGGAGGCCAAAGGCGATACCCGGGGCAGCATCCGGATTCGCCTCTGCCGCCAGCGCGAGAACGGTCCGGCTGATGAGCTTGGCAGCATCCACCGATGCCCGCGCCTGCATCAGGCCCGGGTCGATGAATACCGGCCGCCGGCTGGACCCGTCGGGGTAAATGACGTGCTCGGGCTTGAGGTCCCCAAACACGACCCTGCGCTCCAGCGGCGCGGCCATCGACAAGAGACGACGCAGCCGGGCCTGGACAGCCTGAACGAGTGCGACGACTTCGGCCGCCACATCGGCGGGCAGCCGGTCCTCGCCGAGGCGCTCGATGTAGGTCTTGCCGCTCAGACCGTTGAACTTCCGCCGGAAGGTGCCCGCGATCGACCGCTCTTCGATTACCCCCGCTTTCGCCGGGGAGCCGCCCCGGTGAAGGGGCCGAAGTTCGCCCCACGTCTGGATCAACAGGTCGCCCGTGTCTCCCGGCGCGGCCAGTATCAGCGCCGCGAGCGTCGGGCCGACAACCGGCTCGGTGAACAGCACACCCCGACGCAGACCCGCCACCACGCAGGCCAGGGGCTGCCCGGCCTCCGAGAGGAACTTGAGCTGCGCCGTCTCACGGACAAGGAGGGAGGCGGGATCAGCCACGTACGCGTCTTGGCGCTCCGCGACCACGTCCCAGTTCCCGTACGTTCCGCGAAGCACAGACACCAGAGACGCGCCGAGCATGGAGTGCTTCGCGTATAACTCCCGGTCCCCGACGCGAATGCGGTGGACGTACCCGGTCACGCTGGGGACGTGCTCGCCCAGTACTACCGGGACAGCCGGCCACAACTCGGACGCTGCGCGGTGGATCTGCTCGCAGGCGTGCCCGAAGATTTCTCCCGTGGTCGGCTTTGTGCCGGTGGCCGGGATACGCAAGGTGTCGCTCACAGAATTCTCCTCGAGGGGGAGGGAGCGTGCTAGCGCACGGCCTGGATGTTGTCGGCCGCCGTGGACCACTCGATGCCGTTCGCTGCCTTGACGTAGGCGACGCGGGTGACGCGCTTGCCGTGCTCCTCGTGGACGACAGCGGTCAGTTCGCCCTCACCGCGCGATGCGATGTCGCGGACCTGACGGTGAAGGAACGGGTGACGCTCATGCCCGAACGAGTCGATTGGATACATCTCTGCTCCGGCTCCTCGGCCTTGGAAGCGCTCCCAGCCGGATTCGGCACGTTCGAGGAGGTCAGGGCTCGGCCAGGACGGGGGCGGCGGCATGGAGTCGGGCATCGGCGTCTCTCCTCTCCGAGGGGGTGCCGCCCGAGGGCGGCAGCGGCGTCAACTCAACGCGCCTTTACGGGGCCTGGTTGATTCCGCGTGATGAACGTACGGTCGCCACGGATGCGGTAGAACTGACCGGGGGTACGTGTTTCGATACGGAGCGCGATCGGGGAGCGAGCGTCATGAACACCAGACCGTCCGCCCGCAGACGCGCAGGCGTCATCGCGGGGTTTGTGCTGCGCATGGCACGCGAGAGTGTCCCGCACACGCAGGTCGGCATGGCGGAGGCGCTGGGCGTGGACCTGGGGACCGTGCAAGGCTGGGAGTCCGGGCGCCGCGCGCTGGCGAACATGAAGGCAGGGGCCCTGCTGGACCTGCGTCGGCGGCTACCCGCGCTGGGCGCGGATCCGGCGATCGTGGGATTACTGGACGCGGCGATGGACGCGGACCGGATCATCAGCGCATGCATTGAGCCGGCGGAGCCCGAAGGGCTGCATCCGCTCGCGGGCTGGGTGCACACCCGGGACACCGCGCACATGCTCGCCTGGGCAATCAACGGGACGACACCCCCCGCGCTCGACGGCCGGGTACCCGCTGCTCGGCGAGGGCCCGTTGCCCCCGCCCCACTTCTGGGCGCGCAGGACCGCATGATGTTCTTCGACCGGCTTCGGGACACCGCCGAGTCGGCCACCCGGCAGGGCGAGCGGGGCATACTGCTGCACCGACAGGCCCTCTATCTGACCTCGTACGACCGCAGCACCGAGGCCGTGTCGTGGACGGTGCAAGCCCTGCACGCCCGGCGCGGAGTCCTCGCCGCACGGGGCTGGACGCCACACTGGGCAGAGGCGCGCTCGACGGCCGCGGCCCTGGCGCGGCTCGGTGACCCCCAGCCGCTCCTCGACTTCATCGAACGTTCCATGGCCGATGACGACGACGGCGAGGCGGCGAACCTCAACTACTGGGCGTACTGGCTCGGAGCGCTCCCCGTTGCGCAGGCCGACGACCGGTTCATGCGGGACCGGAACCTGTCCGGATGGGATCCGATCACTCTCCTGCGCGGCCTCGTTCACGGCCTCCACCAGGCGCCGGGATATGTCGACCTGTACGTGCATTCGCTGTGGGCCCTGCTCACAGCGTACCCGTGGCTGCCGCAGGCGTCTGGCCCTCTGGTGTGCGAGTTGGAGAAGCGTACCGGCCAATTCCTCGACGGAGGCGGTATCTCCACAAGGTCCAGGCGTGAACTCGTCACCATCCATTACGTTCTGCGTGAACGGCACCACTGAGACCGGAGGGCACCACATGGCGGACGAGACGACCGACGCGAAGGGCACCACGGGGTATCTGCTGGAACTGGGGATGCTCAAGAGGGCCAAGCGGTCCGGCTGGTGGATCGCCGGTGTGAAGGACCCGGAGACGATCGCCGAGCACAGCTTCCGCGTGGGCGTCGTCGGTGCGGTGCTGGCGATGATGGAGGGCGCCGACCCCGCCAAGGTGGCGCTGATGTGCCTGTTCCATGACACGCAGGAAACCCGGGTGGGCGACATTCCCCACATCGGCCGGCGCTACCTCGAAGCCGCGACGAACGAGAAGGTCACCGCAGACCAGGTCTCGGCCGCGCACCCGGCGGTGCGGGGCGGCGTGCAGCGTGTAGTCGAGGAGTACGAGAACGGCAGCAGCCTGGAGGTAGTCGTGGCCCACGACGCCGACAAGCTGGAGTGCCTGATCCAGGCTGTTGAGTATCGCGAGCAGGGCTACGCCAATGTACAGAACTGGATCGACACGAGCTTGAATTCCCTCAAGACCGCGTCGGCGCAGGCTCTCGCCGAGGCCGCGCTCAGTATGTCGTCGGTGGAGTGGCAGAAGACCTATCTCCGTTGACCTTCCGTTGACCTTCCGTTGACCTTCCGTTGATCTCAGCCGCCCGCAGTTCCCGCCTGGGGGTGCGGGCGGGCCAGAACTCCAGCCGCGTAGTCACCCGCCGCTGACGAGGCGGTCCGTGGTGGTGCGCAGCTCCCTCTTGAGGATCTTGCCGGTGGCGTTACGCGGCAGCGGTTCCTCCCGTACGAGCACGTGGGCAGGCACCTTGAACGCGGCGAGGTTCTTGGCGACATGCGCGCGAAGCTCGTCCGCACCGGCCGTGGCGCCGGGCCGGAGCTGCACGACCGCGGCGACTTCCTCGCCCAGAACGGGGTGCGGAACGCCGAGCACGGCCGCGTCGAGCACGTCCGGGTGATCGTGCAGCACGCTCTCGACCTCGACGCAGTACACGTTCTCGCCGCCACGAATGACCATGTCCTTGATGCGATCGACGATGCTGACGCGCCCGTCGCGCACGGTCGCGAGGTCCCCGGTCCTGAACCATCCACCGGCGGCGAAGGCCTGCGCGGTCGCTTCGGGGTCGTTCCAGTACCCCCTGACGAGCGACTGCCCGCGCAACCACAGCTCGCCGACCTCGCCGTCGGGCAGTGCCTGCCCTTCCGGGCCGGCGACGCGTACTTCGGTGCCCGGTGCGGGCCGGCCGACACTGCCGGGGTACGCGCGGTAGGCCGCGCCGAAGTTGGCCATGACGCCGCCGCTGGTCTCGGTGAGCCCGTAGCCGTTGCGCGGCTCGATGCGCTCGCCGTGCCGGTCGGTGAGCCGCTCGACGAGGCCGGCCGGGGCGGCGGCGCCACCGGTGTTGAGCATCGCGAGGCTGTCCAGCCCGTCCCCGGCCGCTTCCGCCGCGTCCAGCAGCTGGAGGGCGGTGGCCGGCACGCCGGCGTAGTGCGTGACCTTGTGCTCGCGGATCAGCGCGAGCGCGCGCCCGGCCTCCCACTTGCGCATGAGGACGAGAGTGCCGCCGGCCGCCATGGCGGCGTACAGCGCGGTGAAGGCGGCGACGTGGAAGAACGGAAACGTCATGAGCGATACGGGCGTCGGCCCCTGCCCCGGGATCTGCCCGCGCCCGAGCGCGGACAGCGCGGCGTGGAACCGGGGGTGGGTGGCGGCGCCGGCCTGGGCGAGGTGGGTGGCGACGGCGCCCTTGGGCCGCCCGGTGGTCCCGGACGTGTAGATGATGGTGGCGTCGTCCTCGGCCCGTACGTCGATGTCGGGCGGCCCGAGCAGCGGGTCGGCCGCCCGGATCCCCTCGTACTCCTCGCCCCACTCCCCCGCGTCCCCGTGGAAGACGACGACGTGGGGCCGCCGCTCGGTCTGCGCCGCGAGCCACGGCTCCACTCTCGGCAGCCGCTCGCCGTCGACGAGCAGCACGCGCGGTGCGCAGTCGTCGAGGGCGTACGTGAACTCCGCCTCGGTCCACCAGGCGTTCAGCGGCACGGCGACGATTCCCGCCAACTGGGCGGCCCAGAAGGCCACTTGCCACTCGGGATGGTTCCGCATGGCGATGACGGCGCGGTCCCCCGGCGCGAGGCCGTACTCGCCGGCGAACCGCCGGGCCAGCGCGGACGCCGCCGCGAAGAACTCGCCGTACGTGTACGTCCCGCTCTCCGCGACCAGGAACGGCCGGTCTCCGTACGCCCAGGTCGCCTCGACGAACTCCCGCAGCGTCCGGGGCCCGCCGGCGTACATCGGACTGCCGTCCTCCGCGCGCACGACTTCGAAGGGCGCCCCGGGGGCGGTCAGCGCGGCTTCGGCGGCGCGCAGCGGATCATTGTTCGGCACGGACGGACCTCTCCAAGCGCTTGCTCAGTCCTCCGGACGCTATGCCGCGCGCCACTTCGCGTCAAGATCGATGTATCGACCATCTTTCTGCCGCGCGGGGCTCGGCTCTCCCTACCCGCCCCGTCGCCCCAGCAGTGACATGTGCGGTTCCGCCGCGCAGGGGCAACCCCCAGCCCCCGGGCGCCCCACGGGCGCGTCCTCAAACCCGCCACCGATATCGGGGCCGCAAGCGGATCGGCGACCTGGGGTTCGGTCGCTTCATCGGCCCGCTGGGGGCCTGGGAGTGCGACGAACTCGCCACATGATGAATCTCATCGCCTCTCCAGTCCCATTGGTCTCGGCCGTATCGCTTACGGCCGTCATGGGAGCCTTTCGACCCGCACGGGCATGCGTTGGTCCCCTCTTCGTTGCCTCACCACCCACTCACACCGGCAACGTGCTTGAGGTTCGACCGGTCACCGGTCGGGGTGGGCGCCACACTCACCCGAGTCGCCCCATTGAACTGTCGCGCTCCACCCGCAGCCCATGAGTCCGCAGGTCGACCCGGCGGCTCACCGGCCGCCGTCGTGGGTGCGCGTGTGCGTGGGAATGGGGGTGTCGCGCCAACGGCCGTTGCCGCACTCGCCGAGTCTGGGGCCGAGCCGCCCCCTGGAGCTGGTGCGCCCCACCCACACACCCGCCGTCCGGCCGGAAAGTTGAGCCAGCAGACGGGCCTGCGCCGGGGCCCGCCCCCGGGGGCCGCCCCCCGTAAAGAACCAGCGGTGGAGGGGTGGGTGTCAAGGGTGGCCCGGAGGGTCATCGCGCAGCGACGC
>NZ_JAGGPA010000040.1 GCF_018614035.1 Streptomyces sp. ISL-96 | reverse complement strand
GGAGCCCGAAGGGTTCTCGCGTAGCGACGCGACGTAGGAGCGCCCTTGACGCGCCGCCCCGGCCCACCGACACTCGAGCGCTCGGGACGGCCCGAAACCCCCAGATGCAAGCCTTGGTTTGCGGCCCGTGCTCCGCTTCGGGCCTTGCAGTTCCGGCTGTGGGGCTCTCCTCCTACAGCCCCGCCGAGTGGCTTGAGAGCCAGTCGGTGTGCTGGTCGCGCAGTCGGTCTCGCTCCTCAGGGGTGGAGAGGATGACGTCGGCGCCTCCGTCGTACGGATGGTGGATGCGGCGGAGTTCCGTGTCGGTGAAGAACAGACCCGCGAGTTCCTCGTCCGCGACTGCTCGCAGCAGAGCGTCGGCGCAGCCGCGTTCCCACGGACGTCGGTCGGCGTACAGATGCGTGTGGGTGTGGAAATCCGGGTCCGGGTCCGGGTCCGGGTTCGGGTCCTCCTCGTTCGCCTCGGTCCACCAGCGGACGCCCTCCGGGTGGAGTGCTTCGCGGGTCCGGTAGGCGGCAGGCCCGGTCGGCGTCACCGACCAGTCCATGGTCACCACGAACACGTCCACACCCGCGAACAGTTCGTCGAGGACCGAGTTGTACCGGTCCAACACGATCGCGTACTCGGCCTCGCTCTCCGGGTATCGCTTCGAGCCGGGCAGGCTGTGAAAACGCACCCAGCGATCCGCGTACCTACCGCGGAACTCGTGGGCGATGGGCGGCCCCGCCGGCCCCCGTTCCCGCCCCCACCGCGCGGCCAGCGCCTCCGGGGCGAAGCCCGGGCTCACTCGCTCCCGGCCGGAGCCACGCCGATCGGGCAGGAAACGCCCGTCCCGCCGATCCCGCAGTAGCCCGCCGGGTTCTTGTCGAGGTACTGCTGGTGGTACGGCTCCGCCGGCCAGAAGGGGCGGGTGTCCGCCGGGAGGATCTCCGTCGTGATCGCGCCGTACCCCCTGGCCGTCAGCACCTTCTGGTACGCCTCGCGAGACGCCTCCGCGGCCGCCGCCTGGGCGGGTGAGTGGGTGTAGATCGCCGAGCGGTACTGCGTGCCCACGTCGTTGCCCTGGCGGAAGCCCTGCGTCGGGTTGTGGTTCTCCCAGAAGACCTTCAGCAGTTGCTCGTACGAGACGACCGACGGGTCGAAGACGACCCGCACCGCCTCCGTGTGGCCCGTCAGGCCCGAGCAGGCCTCCTCGTACGCCGGGTTCTCGGTGTAGCCGCCCTGGTAGCCGACGAGCGTCGTCCAGACGCCCTCCGTCTGCCAGAACTTGCGCTCCGCGCCCCAGAAACAGCCCATGCCGAAGTCGGCGATCTCCAGACCGTCGGGGTACGGGCCCAGCAGTGGATTGCCCAGGACCGTGTGCCGGGAAGGGACCTCGAACTCCGGGGTCGGGCGGCCCTTCAGGGCCTGCTCCGGGGTAGGCAGCTGGGGGGTACGGCCGAACATCATGCGGATCTCCTCCTGGGCGGTCTGCGCCTGGGCGCCTAGGGTCAACGCGTGGAGGCGGCCGAGGATTCCACACCGGGCGGGCCCCGCCCTCAGCGCCGCTTCCGCCGTGCCGCCCCCACCACCGCCATTTCCCGCGCCGCGCGGTAGATCTCCGCCGCCGCGTCGCCGTAGTAGCTCCACGGGAGCGCCCCGACGTAGTCGTCCACCAGGCGGAACTGTTCCAGCGCCTCCTCGTGGCGGTCCTGGTAGACCAGGAAGTACGCCAGCAGGTGCCGCGCCTCCCGGACGTACGGATGCGACGCGGGCGCCGCCGCCACGTCCGCCAGCAGCCTGTCCACAGCCGCCACCAGCTCCGGCGTCTTGTAGTCGCGCGGCTTGGGTTCGCTGTCGTCGCGGGCCGTGATCTCGGCCCAGAGCTCCCGCATGTCCTCGTGCGCGCCGCGCAGGGCCAGTGACGTCCAGATCTTCTTGGCGTACGGAGTCGGGTCCTCGGGGGCCAGTGCCGCCGCCAGCGTCAGCTCCTCCAAGGCGCGCCGGATCGTACGGTGGAAGCCCTCGAACTGCTCGCGGCCGGTGTTCGACGCGGTGGGCCGCCCCGCAGCTTCCACGCCAGGTCGATCGAGCTGAGGCCGCGCACCATCGCCGCGTCCGGGTCGCCGGGGCGCGGCGGACTCCCATGCCAGCAGCCAGGCGTCGTCATCGGCCGCTTCCTCGCCCAGTACCGCCCAGTACCGCCCAGTACGCCGACGGCCACCACGCGCCGCTCCCAGGCCTTGTCGATACGGGCGGCGGACAGCGCGGTGGCTGCCGTCTGCCAGTCGCCCGCAGCAGTACCTCCGCGTCCTCGGCGAAGTACGCCGTCATGGACTCGTGCACCAGGGCCTGCCAGTCGGCCGTACGCCGCAGCCCCAGCGCCTCCGGCGTCAGGACCGCCGCTTCCAGGTCCGCCAGGGACTGGGCGGGGGCGCGGAGGAGGGTGAGGGAAGGGGCGGTGGCCGTCGTGGCGCGGCCGTCGTCCGGCAGCGCTTCGATCCGGGCCACGCGCTCCGCGATCGGCGGGTGTGAGTCGTCGGGGAACGGTCCTCCTCCGGCAGCACCGCAGGTGCCGCAGGGCAGACGTGCGCGTGGGGGATCCGGAGTACGCCCTACCGCAGGTCAGGGCGGCACTGCCGCCCCCGCGCGCCCTCAGCCCCTCAGCGTCGCCGGGCTGCCGCCGTTCGCCTCGTATCCGGCGACCGCCAGGGCGCGGTACACCGCGTAGTCCGCCGCCGGGTCCTGGCTGTGCGTCCACGGGAGCGCGCCCACGTGACCGTCCACGTGCCGCAGTTGGTCCATGGCCTCCGACCAGCGTTCGGCGCGTACGAGGAAGAGGATCAGCAGGTGGCGTACGTGCGCCAGCATCGGGTCGTCGGGGCGCGCGGCGTGCACCGCGTAGAGCGCGCCCTCCATCGCCCTCGTCACCACCGCGCTCTGGTAGAAGCCCTGCACGAGATTCACCTCGGGCAGGTGCTCGTACACCGCGAACAGGGGCAGCGCCGCGAGCAGCGAGCCCTGCGGCGCCCGCGCGGCGGCGGCGGTCGCGAAGGCGTCGGCGGCCTCGCGCGAGCCGTGCCAGTTCTCGCTGCGGTAGCTCAGCGCGGCGAGATGCGCGCCCATATGGGTCGGGGCACGGTCCAGGATCTTCGCCCACAGCTGGTCGAACTCGGCCTCCGGGTAGGCCAGTCCGCGCGCGACGGCGAGCTCGGTGATGTACGGAACGGGGTCTCCGGGGGCGAGCAGCGCCGCCTCGCCGCACACCGTACGGGCCTCCTCCAGGATGATCCGGAAGTCGTCCGTGCCGGGCGTCGACGTACGCCACGCCTGCTGCACCAGGAACTCTGCGTGCACCTGCGCCCCGCCCGCGTCCTTCGGTGCCTCCGCGCGCCACGCCCGCAGCCAGCGACCGCCCTCGCCGGGCTTCTGCGCGAGTTCCAGCGACGCGGCCCCGGCGAACGCCTGCACGCGCTGCCAGCGCACCTCACCGTCCTTGGGCGTCCCGGCCAGCAGCTGCGCGGCGGCCCGCCAGTCCTGGGAGCGCTGCACCACTTCCAGTACGTCTTCCAGGTCCTGGTCCGGGCCCGGCATCCGGACGTCGAGCAGCTCCTGGCGTACGAAGCCGTAGTCGGCCGGGTCGGCGGCGTCGGGGGAGCCGGGCGCGACCAGGCGGATGCCGCCGGCGCGCCTGCGCAGTACGACAGGGCCGATGACCGCCGCCAGCATGCACAGAGCGATCAGGAACCAGAGAATCTCCATGGCTCCATTGTCCCGGACGGCGGAGGGACGCTCCGGAGGGGCCAGGGAGGGGCCAGGGAGGGGCCAGGGAGTGGCGGGGGAGTGGCCCGGGAAGTGGCCGGGAGTGGCGGGAGTGGCCGGGGCGCCGACGAACTACGCTCGTTTCCCATGAGCGATGACCACAGCTTCGAGACCCTCGCGATCCACGCCGGCAACACCGCGGACCCCCTCACGGGCGCGGTCGTACCGCCGATCTATCAGGTGTCCACGTACAAGCAGGACGGCGTGGGCGGCCTGCGCGGCGGCTACGAGTACAGCCGCAGCGCCAACCCGACCCGCACCGCCCTGGAGGAGAACCTCGCGGCGCTGGAGGGCGGCAGCCTCGGGCTCGCCTTCGCGTCGGGCCTGGCGGCGGAGGACTGCCTGCTGCGGACCCTGCTGAGCCCCGGGGACCATGTGGTCATCCCGAACGACGCGTACGGCGGAACGTTCCGGCTCTTCGCCAAGGTCGTCTCGCGGTGGGGCGTGACCTTCTCGGTCGCGGACAGTTCCGACCCTGCGGCGGTACGGGCCGCCCTCACCCCGAAGACCAAGGTGATCTGGGTCGAGACCCCCTCGAACCCGCTCCTCGGCATCAGCGACATCCAGGCGCTCGCGGACGTCGCGCGCGCGGGCGGTGCCCGGCTGGTGGTCGACAACACCTTCGCGAGCCCCTACCTCCAGCAGCCCCTCGCGCTCGGCGCGGATGTCGTCGTGCACTCGACGACGAAGTACATGGGCGGGCACTCGGACGTCGTCGGGGGCGCGCTGATCGTCAACGACGCGGCGCTGGGCGAGGAGCTGACGTACCACCAGAACGCGATGGGCGCGGTCGCCGGGCCCTTCGACGCGTGGCTGGTGCTGCGCGGAATCAAGACGCTCGCGGTGCGGATGGACCGCCACAGCGAGAACGCCACGCGTGTCGCGGACATGCTGACGCGGCACGCGCGCGTCACGAAGGTCCTCTACCCGGGGCTGCCGGAGCACCCCGGTCACGAGGTCGCGGCCAAGCAGATGAAGGCCTTCGGCGGGATGGTGTCCTTCCGCGTCGAGGGCGGCGAGGAGGCGGCGGTCGAGGTCTGCAACCGGGCTCGGCTCTTCACGCTCGGTGAGTCGCTGGGTGGTGTGGAGTCGCTGATCGAGCATCCGGGGCGGATGACGCATGCGTCGGCGGCGGGGTCCGCGCTGGAGGTGCCGGGGGATCTGGTGCGGTTGTCGGTGGGCATCGAGTCGTGCGACGACCTGCTGGCCGACCTGAAGCAGATGCTCGGCTGAGCCGGGGCCCTGGGGCGGGAGTGCGGGGTGCGGGGTGCGGGTGGCCTGCGGGGCTTCTGGGGCTCCGCCCCAGGCCCCGCCCCTCAAGCGTCGGAGGGGCTGGAGGGGCCGGGCAGGGGCTGGTTTCGCGGCCCTGGCTCCACCGCCGCCCGCACCGCCGTCTCCGGCTTGCCGCGCCCGCGACGAACGCCTCGAACTCCCGGGCCCTGCGGCCATACCGATTAGGAGGTCGGAGGCGGCACCGCTGCGCCGGTCTCGACACCGGTCTCCGTACCCTCTGCGCCCTCTGCGCCCTCCGCGGCCGCGCCCTGGCGGGCCGACAGCGCGGAATTGAAGCGCGTGAGGAGCGTGCAGAAGGAATCGCGCTCCTCCTGGCTCCAGCCCTCCGTCACCTGAGCCATCAGTTCGCGCCGCGAAGACCGCACCTCGTCGAGCCGCGCCTGGCCGCGCGGAGAGAGCTGGAGCACGACCGCGCGGCCGTCCTCCGGGTGCGACGTGCGCTTGACCAGGCCCGTGTCGACGAGCGGCGCGACCTGCCTGGTCACGGTCGAGGAGTCGATCCCCATGCCCGCGGCGAGCGCCTTGACGCCCATCGGGCCTTCCTGGTCGAGCCGGTTGAGCAGCAGATAGGCCGCGCGGTCCATGGAGTTGCGGACCTGGCCCACGCCGCCGAGCCTGGTCTGCTCGGCGCGGCGGGCGAAGACGGCCACCTGGTGCTGGAGGGCATCGAGGAGGCCGGTGTCCGGATCAGTCGTCATGTCCTGGGAAGTGGGCATGGCTGGGGGCTCTCTTCGTGCGGTGGTCGGTTTGGTGGGGGACAGAGTACGCGGATGGCAGCGGGTGCGTACCGGCGCTGCGACAGATAAACGGATGGACGGCCTTCGGCGCGGCGGCCGCCCGAGCGCTGAGCTGCAAGACTTGCGGTCATGAGCTTCCGTACGTCTGACCCCTTTCGCCACCTCATCCTCGACGACATCCGCGGGGCGCAGAAGATGCTCTCCGGGGTCGCGCGGACCACGGCGATGGAAGGCAGCCGGCATCTGTCGCAGCTGGTCGGATCCCCGGTTCACCTGAAGTGCGAGAACCTCCAGCGGACCGGTTCGTTCAAGCTGCGCGGCGCGTACGTACGGATCGCCGGCCTGTCCCCGGAGCAGCGCGCGGCGGGCGTCGTCGCTGCCAGCGCCGGCAATCACGCGCAGGGTGTCGCGCTGGCCTCCACCCTGCTCGGCGTACGCTCCACGGTCTTCATGCCGGTCGGGGCGCCCCTGCCGAAGGTCGCGGCGACGCGGGAGTACGGCGCCGAGGTGCGGATGCACGGCCAGGTCGTCGACGAGACGCTGGCCGCCGCGCAGGAGTACGCCGACACGACGGGCGCGGCCTTCATCCACCCCTTCGACCACCCCGACATCGTCGCGGGCCAGGGCACGCTGGGCCTGGAGATCCTGGAGCAGTGCCCGGAGGTACGGACGATCGTCGTCGGGGTGGGCGGCGGCGGGCTGGCCGCCGGTATCGCGATCGCGGTCAAGGCGCTGCGTCCGGACGTGCGGATCATCGGCGTACAGGCGGCGAACGCGGCGTGCTACCCGCCGTCGCTGGCGGCCGGGCGGCCGGTCTCCATCGACACGAGGCAGACCATGGCCGACGGCATCAAGGTGGGGCGGCCCGGCGACGTGCCTTTCGCGGTCATCAACCAACTGCTCGACGGTGTCGTCACGGTCACCGAGGACGAGCTGTCGAGCGCGCTGCTGCTGTGCCTGGAGCGGGCCAAGATGGTCGTCGAACCGGCCGGCGCCAGCCCGGTCGCGGCGCTGCTGAGCAAGCCGGAGTCGTTCGAGGGGCCGGTGGTCGCGGTGCTGTCGGGCGGCAATGTCGATCCGCTGCTGATGCAGCGCATCCTGCGGCACGGCATGGCGGCGGCGGGCCGGTACCTGTCGCTGCGGCTGCGCCTCGCGGACCGTCCGGGCGCCCTGGCAGGTCTCCTCGGGGTGTTGTCGCTGGTGGACGCCAACGTCATCGATGTGGGTCACGTACGGACCGACCCGCGGCTCGGACTCACGGAAGTCGAGGTGGAGTTGCACCTGGAGACGAAGGGCCCGGAGCACTGCGCGGAGGTCAGGTCGGCGCTGCGGGAGGCGGGATACACCGTGATGTCCTGAAAACTCCGCGCTGTTGCTTGTCGCTTCACCGGGCGGGGAAAGTCCGGAAAAACTAAAATACGCAGAGGAAATTTCGCCCAAAAACTCATGGGGGACCTTCTATGCCAGGCGCCATCTACGCCGAAGCCCTGGTGAAAACCTTCGGCGACGTAACGGCTCTCGACGGTGTCGACCTCGACGTGCCGGAAGGCACAGTCCTCGGTCTCCTCGGTCCTAACGGGGTCGGCAAGACCACCGCCGTGCGCGTACTGACCACCCTCCTCCAGCCCGACAGCGGAAAGGCGGTCGTCGCCGGCATCGACGTCCTCAAGCACCCCAACGAAGTACGCCGCTCCATAGGCCTGTCCGGCCAGTTCGCCGCCGTCGACGAGTACCTCACCGGGCGCGAGAACCTCCAGATGGTCCGCAGGCTCTACCAGATGTCCGCGAAGGGCGCGAAGGTCCGCGCGGACGAGCTGCTGGAGCGCTTCAACCTCGCCGACGCCGCCGACCGCACGGCCAAGACCTACTCCGGGGGCATGCGCCGGCGCCTCGACCTCGCCGCCGCGCTCGTCGTCAGCCCGCCCGTGATGTTCATGGACGAGCCGACCACCGGACTCGACCCGCGAAACCGCCAGCAGCTGTGGGAGGTCATCCAGGAACTGGTCTCGGGCGGTACGACGCTCCTGCTCACCACCCAGTACCTCGAAGAGGCCGACCACCTGGCCCACAACATCTGCGTCATCGACCACGGCCGGGTCATCGCACGCGGCACCTCCGACCAGCTCAAGGCCCGGACCGGCGGCGAGCGCATCGAGGTCGTCGTGCACGACGCCGAGCACCTCACCGCCGCCGACGAGGTGCTGCGCGCCTTCGGCAAGGGCGCGAGCAAGACCGAGCAGCACACCCGCAGGATCACGGTCCCGGTCACCGGTGGCGCGAAACTGCTCGCCGAGGTCATCCGCGAGCTGGACACCCGGGGGGTCGAGATCGACGACATCGGACTGCGCAGGCCCACCCTCGACGACGTCTTCATCTCACTGACCGGCCACGCGGCCGAGGTCACCGGCGAAGAAGCGGAGGCCGCCAAGTGAGCGCCGTAACGGACACCGTCACCCCCGGCAACCGGGCCCCAAAGCCGCGCGGCGGCCTCTCGCAGTCGGTCACCGACTCACTGGTCATCGCGAAACGGGACCTGATCCGCATGGCCAGGATCCCCGAGATGATCATCTTCGGGCTGATCCAGTCGGTGATGTTCGTCGTCCTCTTCAGCTACGTCTTCGGCGGCTCCATGAGCATCGGCGGCGGCCTCGACCCCGCCAGGTACCGCGAATTCCTGATGGCGGGCATCTTCGCCCAGACCGTCACCTTCGCCACGGCCGGCGCGGGCGCGGGCATCGCGGACGACATGCACAAGGGCCTCGTCGACCGCTTCCGCTCCCTGCCCATGGCCCGCGGGGCGGTCCTCACCGGCCGTACCCTCGCCGACCTGGTACAGACGGCGCTGACCGTCGTGGTCCTCGCCGTCGTCGGCCTGCTGGTCGGCTGGCGCGTCCACGAGGGCATCCTCAAGGCGCTCGGTGCCTTCGCCCTGCTGCTGTTCCTGGGCTACGCGTTCTCCTGGATCGGCGCGCTGATCGGCCTGTCGGTCCGTACCCCTGAAGCGGCCACGTCGGGCGGCCTGATCTGGCTGTTCCCCGTCACCTTCGTCTCGAACGCGTTCGTGGACCCGACGATGATGGCCTCCTGGATCCGCCCGGTCGCCGAGTGGAACCCCTTCAGCGCCACCGTGCAGGCCTGCCGCGAACTGTTCGGCAACCCGGGCGTCGTCCAGTCCGACGCCTGGCCCATGCAGCACCCGGTCCTGGCCTCGCTGCTCTGGTCGGCCCTGATCATCGTGGTCTTCAGAACCCTGGCAGTACGCAAGTACCGCTCGGCCTCAATCTGACCCCGGATACGACGCACGACGAAGCCCCTGGCCGGTTTCTCCTCCGGTCAGGGGCTTCTAAGCGCTCAGGCCCCCGGAACCAGGCCGGTCTGGTTCGCCTTGACCCCGTCGCAGTACGCCCTGTACTCGGCCTCGGTAAGCGGCATCACGATGTGGGTGAGGACGGAGTGCCGCAGTACCCAACCGCCCTTCTCGGGTACATGCGTCACCTCCAGGCAATCGCCCGAGCCACCGCCCGAGAACGTTGACTTCGTCCACTCCGCGCCCGTCAGGTCATGAGCGAGGAGCCCTTCGAGGGTTTGCAGCTTGGCCCTGCGGGCTTCTTCAGTCACGCGACATCTCTTTTCTGATCGCTCTGATCTTTTCCAGCGAGTCCAACGGGGGAAGCGCCAGGCTCTTCAGGGAATCAACCAGCCCTCGGATACCACGCACCTCCTTGGGGTTCCTCCAGAAGGACATGCCCGTCATGGCGTCGAACGCGGCGATGGGGTTCTCGTTCGCCCCGCCGAACTCGAACAGGTGGAACATGTACGTGAGCGTTGCCCCGGCCTCAAATGGAATGACGCGGAAAGTTACATGCCCCTGCGTGGCGTCCAGGACCAACGAGTCAAGCTGTCTCACCATGACGGCAGCTCCGCCGACCTTCTGGCGCAGAGCGGCTTCACCGATGATCGCTTCGGTGATGGGCGGATTGGGTTTACCGAAGGCTCTGCGGCGGTTGGCCCGCAGTTCGACCGACCGTTCCACGAGGTGGGGCGACATCGTGGACTTGGCCAGCAGACTGGTTACCGTCCGACCGTACTCGGTTGTCTGCAGGAGCCCGGGGACGATGTTCCCGGCGCACGTCGTGATCTTCTGAGCGGAATCTTCGTAGGCGACGAACTCGATCAGTGACTCGTGGAACTCGTTGTCGAATTCGGTCCACCAGGCGCTCGCGATGGACATGCCTTCCCTGCGCATCGTTTCCAGCCGCACCCGGGTCTCAAGGTCCATCCGCAGGTAGGTGTGGATCGCCAACCACTCGGCGTCGTTGGGCCAGGTCTCACCGCGTTCCATGCGGGAGTAGCGGTCGTAGCGACTGAGCCCCATGGCGCGGGCGACATGGATCTGCTGCACCTTCTCGCCGTTGACGCGAGTCGCCAGGCGCACCCTCTTCAGCTCCGCACCGAAGCGTGTGCGCGCGATCATCGCGGCGGTGTTGACGGCCACGATTACCCACCCCTCTACGGCTGTTGGTCTTCAGCGCAGAGTAACGCGTAGCCCTGGCCTGCCCCATGTCGATGCCACTTCCGAGGGAGTTTCCCACCTAGGGGTTGCGTACGCAGTTGCGTACGCAACACACTCCTTGTCACGCACCGAGTCGATCACGTAGCGGTGCGTGACCATCTGTGCGGTCGCGCTCCGGCGCGCCCTGGAGGCTGTCATGGAAGCGAAGCGGCACGCGCCCACGAGTGACGCGTTACTGGCGGACAAGACGTTCCCCGGAACACCCGAGGCTGTTCGCCTTGCTCGGTGCTGGGCGAAGGAGGTGTTTTCCTTGGCCGGCGCCGAATGGGCGGATGTGTGCGAACTGCTCGTGAGCGAGGTGGCAACCAACGCCATTGCCCACACGGACAGCCCGTGGTTCCGGGTGCGCATCCTCTCGTCATTCCACGTCGAGATCTGGGACGCCTCCTACGAACTGCCGCAGCGACGCCAGACCACTCCGGAATCGGAGGGCGGGCGGGGGCTGGAACTCCTGGATCTGCTCTCGCCTGACTACCAGGTCGTCCTGTGTGGCCAGGGCAAGAAGGTCTGCTTCCAGCCGCAGGGCTGGATCGAGCCATGAGCGAGTGGAACGGTGCGCGAGCTGACCTCCGGCGCCGACCCCAGCTCCTGGGGCGAGCGCCTGCCTGCCTGACTCGACAACTCACAACAAGGCGGTAGCCGTGATCAAAGAAGGCTCCTACACGTTCATCGACGGCGCCGGTGCTGTCGAGCCGTTCAAGGGAAGTACGCGGTCAAGACTCCCGAAGTCTTCGACATCATCCGGGCCGGCTGGGAACGGGTCGGGCTTGCCGGCGCCCCCTACCGTCCGCTGCGCATCGAGTTCGAGCTGACCGACAAGTGCAACGACACATGCAAGTCGTGCGGCATGGGGGCGTTATCGCTGAAGGACGGCATCAACCTCACTGGCGTACAACTCGCGCGCCTTGTGGAACAGTTCGAGGACGTTGCGCTCCCCTCGGTGGCCATCACCGGCGGAGAGCCCTTCGTGGCCGCCAGGGACCTGTTTCGGTTCATGTCGATGGCGCGCGGCGTCACCGACATCTCCAAGCTCACGACCAACGGCCTCTGGGGCTCAGCGAAACGGTGCGCACCCACGTTTGAGCAGCTGGTCAAGAACGGGCTGATGGACAACAAGCTCTTCGTGCCGCTGCTGATGGTTTCCATCGGCGAGCAGACGACACCGTTGCACTACGTCTGCCGCATCATCCATCACGCGGTCACCGAGTTCACCGACCGGGAACTGAACGTGGCCATCTCCAGCCTCGCCGATCCGGCGGACCCTGAGCACAAGATCTACGCGCTGCTTGAGCTGTACGAGAAGACGTACGGCGCGTTCCCGCACGACCGTGTGCATTCCACGATGCGCGTCTATCTGGACAACACGCGTCTCGAACAGCAAGCACCCATCGTCCGGCCGGGCAGCACGCCGGTATCGCGATGGATGGACCACTGCTACGACTGCTTCGCCCCCACGGTCGGCTCTTACGTTCTGCCTACCGCCCTACTGAAGCGGACGGGTGAGCTCTATTCGTGCGCCGCGTTCAATGTCCCCGAGAAGCTCGGCTTCGGAAACCTCTTCCAAGAGACCTTGCGGGACATTATCGCGCGGACGAGCACCTCTCCGTACGTGGCGGCAGTCCGGGATGGCGGCGGCCTCAAGGGGCTGCACGGTGTCATTCCCCGTGCCGAAACCGACGCCATGACCTGCGACAGCTTCTGCGGATCGTGCAGCCTGCTCATCGACAAATTCGAGGCGGTTACGGGCGAAAGCGAGCCCGGTGGGTCGACAGTGCCCATGTTCTCCGAATCTTCCCTGCGTCGGCGGATGGGGGCGGCGCAGTGAGTACTCATTCCATCCCTGTCTCGGCAGGGGACGCCCGGCTTTAGCCGGGTGGGGAATGCCGTCCTTGGGGCGGAGCCGCGAAGTGGCGGAGATCCCTGCGTTGTCAGTGGCCTCCGCTACGTTGATCACGGAAGCCGAAGGGGGTGGGCTGGATGATTCGTGCGTACAAGTTCCTCATGCGGCCCACCGTCCGCCAGGACCAGGCCCTTCGCGAGATGCTGCGCGATCACTGCTCGCTCTACAATGGTGCGTTGCAGGAACGCCGCGACGCCTACCGGCACGGCTCGAAGACCACTGTCCGGTACGGGCAGCAGTCCGCGCAGCTTAAGGACATCCGTGCCTTCGACCACGAGCGTCAGGGCCGCTGGTCGTTCTCCAGTCAGCAGGCCACGCTTCGACGCCTCGACAAGGCGTTCGCCGCGTTCTTCCGCCGCATCAAGGCCGGAGACAAGCCCGGATACCCCCGCTTCCGAGGAGTGGGCAGGTTCGACACCGTGGACTTCCCCAAGGACGGCGATGGCTGCCGCTGGGACTCCACACCGCACGATGTGGTGACCCGCGTCCGCTTCCAAGGTGTCGGGCATGTCAAAGTGCACCAGCACCGCCCGGTGGTCGGCAAGGTCAAGACCGTCTCCGTCAAGCGCGAGGGCAAGCGCTGGTACGTCATTCTGACCGCAGAGCAGGCCGAGCCCGAGCCGCTACCCGCGACGGGCAGCGTGGTCGGCATCGACATGGGCATAGCCAACTTCCTGACCGACTCCACCAGTAAGTTCGTTCCCAACCCGCGTCACGGGCGGAAGGCCGCCGCGAAGCTCGAAGCAGCTCAGCAAGCACTCAGCCGCTGCAAGCGCGGCTCCAAGCGCCGCTGCAAGGCCGTGGAGATGGTCGCCCGGCTCCACCGCAAGGTGCGACGCCAGCGGCTCGACCACGCACACAAGACCGCGCTCGACCTCGTGCGTGAGCACGACTTCATCGCGCACGAAGACCTCAAGATCCGCAACATGAGCAAGGCCCCCGCGCCGAAGCCTGACCCCGACAATCCGGGCGCGTTTCTGCCCAACGGGGCCGCGTCCAAGGCCGGACTCAACCGAAGCATTTCCGATGCCGGATGGGGGGTGTTCCTCGCGATCCTGACTGCCAAGGCTGAGAGTGCCGGACGGGAAGTGATGGCCGTGGACCCCCGCAACACCTCCCGGCGGTGCCCCGAATGCGGGCACACCGCCAAGGAGAACCGGCCCACACAGGACAAGTTCCACTGCCAGGCGTGCGGCCACACCGCGCACGCTGACACGGTGGGCGCCCTGAACGTTCTACGGGCCGGGCTGGCCCGTCGCGAAGCCCAACCGGCATAGCGAGAAGCCACCCCGTTTACGGGGTGGAGGAGTCACGAAGTCGTAGCGCGGTTGTCTCGTACGGTCGAGGCGCGCATCGCACGCAGCGAGGAGTACCTGAGGGGCCACGAGAGCTTGTTCTACGAGCGGAAGAGCCGCTTCGCCGCTGCGGCAGACCGGCTGCGTGCTGCTGGGCTGGGGGACACGGACATTCTCGTGGATGTCGGGGCAGGTCTCACTGAGTTGGACGTCGTACTGCGGGTTGATCACGGGTGGCGCGGCAGGTACGTGCCTGTGGACGCCTGGGTCGACGGGACGGACCTGGCCGATTGGACGCCGCCCCGCGCTGTGGAGTGGTTCGCGGCACTGGAGGTCCTCGAACATCTCCTTGATCCGGAAGCGCTCGTCGAACGGTTCAAGCAGCACGCTCTGAGTGGATTTGTCATCACAACTCCCAACCCCGATAGGGTGGACGTCCTCGCCATGGACCCCACTCACGTCACACCAATTGACCAGAAGGCGCTTCGGGGTTGGGGCATGAGGACGACGCTGCACAACTTCTACGGGGCTTTTCAGGACGGCATTGCCGCCGTCTGGGTTCCGTAACTCCGCGAGATCAGAGGGACGCAAGGGATGCAGATGAACCTGGCCGGGAAGAAAGTTCTGATCTTCGGTCTCCTCACCGACGACTCCATTGCTTACAGCTGTGCGGAAGCTGCCATGGGGCAGGGAGCCGAGGTACTTCTGGCGAACGCCCCCGGGCGGCCGACCTCGCTCATGCAGCGCATCGCCAAGCGGCTGCCCGAGGAGCCGGTGGCGTGCCTCTCCGCCGACGTCACGGAGCCGGAGCAGTTGCAGAAGCTGGGTGAGGACGTCGGTGCGATCTGGGACCGGGTGGACGCCGTGCTGCATGCCGTCGCCTTCGCTCCGCCGGCGGCTCTCGGTGGGAATTTCCTCAAGACCGAGTGGGCGGACGTGGCCACGGCCATGCACGTCTCGGCGTACTCCGTGAAGGCGCTCACGGTCAGTTTGCTGCCCCTGCTGGAGAAGGCCGGGCGGGCCTCTGTCGTGAGTCTCACCTTCGACGCCACGGTGGCGTGGCCGGTGTACGACTGGATGGGGCCGACAAAGGCCGCGCTGGAGTCCATCACCCGCTACCTGGCGCGAGATCTTGGTCCTTCTGGGATCCGGGTCAACGCCGTCGACTCAGGTCCTATTCGCTCGATGGCGGGCAAGTCGATCCCCGGCTTCGACCAGCTCGCGGACGCGTGGCCTGACAGGGCCCCGCTGGGCTGGGACACGAAGGACTCCACACCGGTGGCTGACACCGTCGCCTTCCTGTTCTCCGACGCTTCCCGCATGATCACCGGCCAGGTGATCCACGTGGACGGCGGCTATGGAGTGGTCGGGGCGTAGGAGACGCGATACGAGGAGACCCCCGGCCGCCTGATGGCGGGCGGGGGTCTCCTCGTATCTACCGGGCGGGGCGGCAGATTCCGCTGGGCGGCTCAGCCCTGGTACGGCGTGGCTTCGAGGATCTTCACCGAAGCCTTGTTGCCGTTGGGCATCTCGTACTGCGCGTCCTCGCCGACCTTCTTGCCCATCACGCCGGTTCCCAGCGGGGACTGCGGCGAGTAGGTCTCGACGGCGGAGCTCGCGTACTCACGGGAGGCGAGCAGGAACGTCATCGTGTCGTCCTCGTCGCCGTCGAAGGCGATCGTGACGACCATGCCGGGTGCCACGACACCGCTGGTCGTCGGGGCCTCGCCGACCTTCGCGTTCTCCAGGAGCTGGGTCAGCTGGCGCACACGGAGCTCCTGCTTGCCCTGCTCCTCCTTGGCCGCGTGGTACCCGCCGTTCTCACGCAGGTCCCCCTCCTCGCGGGCAGCCGCGATCTTGGTCGCGATCTCCGTGCGTGCGGGACCCGACAGGTACTCCAGCTCGGCCTTGAGCTGGTCGTACGCCTCCTGGGTCAGCCAGGTGACGCTCTCGCTGGTCTGGGTCACAGGTGCTCCTCGTCGGTACTTGGATACAAAGCAAGCATCGCCCTACCCAGAAGGATGTGCCTCCAGGGGCGGGCGAAACCACGAGCCTAACAATTCAGGCGGAAAAGGGGGAGAAGGAAAACGACGGAAGACTGATCGCCGCAGGTCAGCCCGCGGAACCACGGTCGGGTGTGCAGCCTGTCAGCTCGGTGCTCGTCGCCCTGGACGTCGTACGGACCGTGTAGATCTCGTCGATGCGCTCGCCGCCCGGTGTGTCGATACGCACGTCCCTGCGGCCCACCTCGGCGCCGTCCTCCGCGAGCGAGCGCAGGGTGCAGGTGCCGGTCGCGTCCGCCTTCTTGCGTACTTCGAGGTGGACCTTGACCTCGGAGTCCGAGACGGTGTCGAACTTGATGAGCTCGGCACTGATCCGCTGGCCGGTGACGTAGTCGTAACCGAACCAGCCCGTCATCGCCAGGAGCCCGGCGCCCAGGACAGCGCCCACGATCTTGAGCTTGCGGTCCGCGCGCTCGTCCGCCGAGCGGCCGTAGCGGCCCTCGGGAAGGTCCTGACGCACCGCGGTCATGATCGTTCCTCCTGGGTCGGGAGCCGGCCGGATGATGGCTGCTGTCTCCGGAACTGTCTCCGGAATTTTCCGCCCCCTGATTCGGTCACTATAGAAGCCGCTTATTGCGCCGAATCATTGAGGATCGAGTCTTGACTGAGCAGCTGCGACTGATGGCCGTTCACGCACACCCCGACGACGAGTCGAGCAAGGGTGCGGCGACCATGGCGAAGTATGTGTCCGAGGGGGTGGACGTGCTGGTCGTGACCTGCACGGGGGGCGAGCGCGGTTCCATCCTCAATCCGAAGCTCCAGGGCGACAAGTACATCGAGGAGCACATCCACGAGGTCCGCAAGAAGGAGATGGACGAGGCTCGCGAGATCCTCGGCGTCCGGCAGGAGTGGCTCGGCTTCGTCGACTCCGGCCTGCCGGAGGGCGACCCGCTGCCGCCGCTGCCGCAGGGCTGCTTCGCGCTGGAGGACGTCGACGTGGCGGCGGGCCGGCTGGTGAAGTCCATCCGTACGTTCCGTCCGCAGGTCATCACGACGTACGACGAGAACGGCGGCTACCCGCACCCCGACCACATCATGACCCACAAGATCACGATGGTGGCTTTCGAGGGGGCGGCGGACACCGAGAAGTTCCCGGAGGCGGAGTTCGGCCCGGCGTACCAGCCGCAGAAGCTCTACTACAACCAGGGCTTCAACCGGCCGCGCACCGTCGCGCTCCACGAGGCGCTGATCGAGCGCGGCATGGAGTCGCCGTACGGGGAGTGGCTGGAGCGGTGGAAGGAGTTCCAGCGGGCGGAGCGGACGCTGACCACGTACGTTCCGTGCGCGGACTTCTTCGAGATCCGCGACAAGGCGCTCATCGCGCACGCGACGCAGATCGACCCGGACGGCGGCTGGTTCCGCGTCCCGATGGACATCCAGCGGGACGTCTGGCCGACGGAGGAGTACGAGCTGGCGAAGTCGCTCGTCGATACGTCCCTCCCCGAGAGCGACCTGTTCGCGGGCATCCGCGACAATGCCTGATGTGAACGTAACCCTGGCAATGACGCAGATCGTGCCGCTCGCCGCGGACAAGTTCGACAAGAACAAGGTGACCCCGGGTGTGCTCGGGTTCCTGGTGTTCGCGGCGCTGGCTGTCGGCGTGTGGATGCTGATGAAGTCGATGAACCGCCATATGGGCAAGGTCAACTTCGAAGAGGCGCCGGAACCGGGGGCGGAGGGGGAGAAGGCCCCGGCCCCGGCCTCGGCTTCCGCTGATGGTTCCGCTTCCCCTTCCGCCGCGGCTTCGGCCCCGGCCTCGGGGGAACCCGCGGGGGAGCGGCCCAAGGACGCGTAGGGACGCCCTGTGGGCGGGCCCTCAAGCGCCGGACGGGCTGGAAGATCCAGCTCCTCCGGCGATTGAGGAGCGGGGCCCCGGGGCAGCGCCCCGGTTCGCTCATCCCCGCGCCACCCCCACCACCACCCCCATGACCTCCCGCGCATGCCGATTCGGCACCATGCCGAGGCGCCACGCCTGCCAGCCCTCCGCCAGGTCCACGCCCCGCTCCAGTACCAGCGCGTACGCCTCCGCGCAGTCCTCCAGCTTGCCGTCGCGTGTCGGATGGGGCTCCCGGAGCAGCTGGGAGAGCTCCTCCTGGGCCACCGCCGTGCCGATCTCCGAGCCCCCCGGTGAACCGAACGGCAGCAGCGTGCAGCGCAGGAAGCGTGCCCAGTCCGCGCCGCGACGGTCGCCGTACGAACCGAACAGCCGCACTGCCTCGTCGCACAGCTCCAGCGCCTGCGTCGGCCGGTTGTTGCCCGCGTCCACGATCGCCAGCTCCAGGCACGTCCACGCCTCGCCGTGCGCCACCCCGATCCGGTGGAAGTCCGCCCGCGCGTCGACCAGCAGCTGACGCGCGAAGCCGGAATTGCGCAGGTTGCCGGTCTGCGCCGCGCGCTGGTCGCGCGTGACGCGGCCCGAGTGGTGACGGGCGCAGGCCAGCCCGTACACATCCCGCATCCGCGAGAACATCCCCCGCGCCCGCTCCAGCTCACGCACCGCCTCATCGACGTCGCCGCGCTCCTCCAGCGCCTGCCCGAGGTAGTAGAGGGTCCAGGCCTCGCCGCGCGCGTCCTCCGCCTCGCGGTGGCTCGACAGCGCCTGGCGGAGTTGATCGACGGCCGGGGACGGGTCGCCGTCCACCAGCCGCGCACGGGCCAGCTGCGTCAGCGCCCACGCCTCGCCGCGGCCGTCGCGCGTGCGCCCGTACAGATCCAGCGCCTCGCGCAGCTGTTCCTCCGCCCGCGGTACGTCGCCCATCCGCAGGTACACCTGGCCGAGCTGGAAGTGCGCCCACGCCTGCCCGTGCAGGCTCTCGCTCTCACGGTGCAGGACGAGGGCGGTGTCGAGGTGGGTGACCGCGTCGGCGAGATTCGCCCGGTCGCGCTCCACCGCGGCCAGCGCGTGCAGCGTCCACGCGCGGTCGGCGGCCAGTCCGTCGGACGACTGGAGCGCGAGCGCTTCGTTCAGTTTCGCCGCCGCCTCCGTCAGATTGCCCTGGTGGTGCAGCGTGATGCCCAGCGAACACAGGGCGCGGGCGGCACCAGCCTCGTTCTCGGCCTCGAAGTAGAGATCCACCACCGAGGAGAGGGTCGTACGGGCCTTGTCGAGCTCGCCGAGCTGGCGGGCCGCGATGCCCGTACGCCACTGCACCGACCGGCCCAGCAGGCCCTTGTCGACGGCCTGCGTCAGCTCGCTGATCTCCCCGAGGCGGTAGAGGTCACCGCGCAGCAGGCAGTAGTCGCAGAGCGCGCCGAGGAGGTTCAGTACGGCCTGCTGGTCCACGCCCTCCGCCTGGCGCAGAGCCGCCGTGATGAAGCTCGACTCGTCGTCCAGCCAGCGCAGGGCGGCGTCGAGGGAAGTGAAGCCGTGGGCCCCGAAGTGGTTGGCGCGCGTCGACGTCTTGCCGTCGACGAGGCGGATCACCGAGTCGGCCAGTTCGCCGTAATTGCGGATCAGGCGCTCCTGCGCCGCCGCCCGGTCCGCCGGCTCCTCCTCGTCGAGCAGCCGCGCCTGCGCGAACGCCCGTACGAGATCGTGCAGGCGGTAGCGACTGCCCCGCACGTGGTCGATGAGCCCGGTCCGCGACAGCGCCGCCAGCAGCCGCTGCGCCTCGTGCTCGTCGGTGGCCAGCAGCGCCGCGGCCGCCGCCGCGCCCAGGCTCGCCCGGCCCGCGAGCGCGAGCCGGCGCAGCAGGCGGCGGGCCGCGTCCGGCTGGTCGGTGTAGCGCAGCCACAGCGCGCGCTCCACCGGATCGACCGGACCGTACGCGGCAAGATCCGCCGCCAGCGCACGCGGCGTGCGCGCGCCCAGTGAGGAACCCGCGACGCGCAGCGCCAGCGGCAGCCCGCCGCACAGCTCGGTGATCCGGTCCGCCGCCTGGGCGTCGTACGGGCCCTCCTTCTCCTCCGCCACCTCCCGCAGCAACTCCTCCGCGCCCGCGGCGTCCAGCGCCTCCACCGGCAGCTGGTGCACCCACGCCGGGATGTCCGCGGGCAGGTCGAGCGGCTGTCGCGCGGTCACCAGCACCAGGCTGTCCGAGCGCTCGGGCACGAGTGTGCGCACCTGCGCCGGGTCCGACGCGTCGTCGAGCACCACCGTCACCGGCAGCCCCGTCAGGTGCTGGTGGTACAGCTCGGTCAGCCTGCGCAGCTGCTGCTCCTGCGAGGACCGTTCCCGGAAGAGGAGCTGTTCGCGCGGCGCGCCGAGCCGGTTGAGCAGGTGCAGCAGGGCCTCCCGCGTCGACAGCGGCGACTCGTCCGCCGTGTCGCCGCGCAGATCCACCACGCACGCGCCCCGGAACTGGTCCCTGAGGTGATGCGCCGCCCGCACCGCCAGCGTCGTACGCCCCGAACCGGGCGCCCCGTGCAGCACGACGACCGTCGGCCGCGTCTCGGTGCTCGCCCGCGCCGCGTGCACCCACTGCGCGATCTGCCCCATGGCGGTCCGGCGCCCCGCGAAGGGGCCGTCGGGCTCCGGCAGATGCCCGAAGGACTGCTCCAGTACGGAGCGTCTGCGCGCCGCCTGGCTGCGGTCGGCGCCGCGCAACTGCCCGGCGACGGCGGATTTCGTCGCCGTACCGGAGCCCGTACGCCCACGGGTCGCGGCCAGCAGGACGTGCTGCTGGTCCAGGAACGGACGTATCCCCCGCACCTCAAGCGCCGTGAGCCACTGCAGCCTCAGCTGCTCGGGCCCGCCGGGCTGCGCCAGCGCGCCGGCCCGCTGGTGCGCGGCGGGCCAGTGCGAGGCGGTGACCTTGACGACGGTGGCGGCGGCCCCGGCTACCGCGACGACGGCTCCGGCGGCGAGCGCGGTACCGGCGTCCGTACCGAACGCCAGGTCCGCGCCGACGGCGGCGACGGCGGCAACGGCCGTGACGAGTCCGGGAGTTGAGAGATCCGTACCGCTGAACCGTTCCGCCAGCGACCGCTGCCCCGCCTGCGCCTCGTCCAGCGCCTTGACGTACGCCGCGTACTCCTCGGCCGCGCCGGCCGCCATCGTCTCCAGCGCGGCCCGCCCGCGCACCAGCAGTGCGTTGGCATCGACCCGCCCGCCCGACCGCCGCACCTGTTCCTCGACGGCCCGTACCAACAGCCGCTCGGCTTCCGCCCGGTGGCTGTCCCGCATGTGCGTCCCCCTCCGAGAGCAACGATTGCGGGACAAGTGTCCTGCTTGACGCGCGTCAGCGCGAGGGCCCGGCGATCAGATGCGCGCCGTCAGTACGCCGTGGGCCAGCCGCCGCTCCAACTCAAGAGGTTGAGACCGAGCTTGGGTGTGCCGGCGTCATTCCCGTCGTAGTAGTGGTAGACGAGCAGGTCGCCGTCGACGTCGGGCATGATGTCCTGCCCGCCCGGACCGATCACGGAGCCCTGCGACGCCATGACCACGGTGCCGCCGTTGTTGGTCATGGCGACGCCGTTGCGGTCGTAGTAGGGGCCGGTGGGGCTGGTGGCCCGGCCCGCCTTGATCTTGTACGTGGACGAGGTGCCGCTGCAGCAGGTGTCGTACGAGGCGAAGAGGTAGTAGTAGCCGTTCCGCTTGACGACGGTCGGGCCCTCCAGCGCCTTCGTCCCGGTGGGCCGCGAGGCGAGGGAGCGGCGGGCGGTGTCGCTCGCGTGCTGCTTTCCGGTCCCCGGGTCGAGGCGGATCATCTTGATCCCGCTCCACCAGGAGCCGAAGGCCAGCCACCACTTGCCGTCGCTGTCGACGAACAGGTCGGGGTCGATGGCGTTGTAGTCGCTGCTCGACGTGGAGGAGTGGACGATGCCCTGGTCGCTCCAGCTGCCCGGCAGGCCGGTGGAGGAGGTGGCGAGGCCGATGGCCGAGGTGTTGGAGCCGAAGCGGGAGACGGCGTAATACATGAGATAGCGCCCGCCGTGGTACGAGATGTCGGGCGCCCACGGGTCGTTCTCCGGCGAGTAGCGCGACCACCAGCTCGGCGGCGAGGAGAGGGCGTTGCCGTTGCGGCTGAACGCGGTCCGGTCGGTGGAGGTACGGGATTCCAGATAGCCGTGGGTGGAGTAGAGCAGGTACCGGCCGTCGGACTTGCGGAGCACGGTCGGGTCGTGGACGACGACGTCGCCCGTGACTCTGCCGGGGCCCGGGTAGGCGGACGCGCTCGACGGCATCAGGGCCAGCATGACGGCGGTGGGCAGAGCGAGGAACGAAGATCTGCGCAGAGTGCGGCTCACACGCTTCTCCTTCAGTTCATGGGGGGTGGGGATTCACAAGGAGAGATCGTTCGAAATACCGAACGGCGCTCGCCGAGTCGAACGGGAACCTAGGTAGAAAGCGTTTGTGCGTCAACGCTGCGCGCAATGTTTGTTGCGAAGCGAGCCGACGGAGCGGAGGGAGCGGAAGGTTCGCCCCGTGGCGGCGTGGGCGTGTTTCGTCGTGTGCGCAAGGATTGGGGGTATGGCGAACCGACTGGCCCATGAGACGTCCCCCTACCTCCTTCAGCACGCCGACAACCCGGTCGACTGGTGGCCGTGGTCGGCCGAGGCCTTCGAGGAAGCGCGGAGGCGGGGGGTTCCGGTGCTGCTCAGCGTCGGGTATTCGAGCTGCCACTGGTGTCATGTCATGGCTCACGAGTCCTTCGAGGACGAGCCGACCGCCGAGTACCTCAACGAGCACTTCGTCAATGTCAAGGTCGACCGCGAGGAGCGGCCGGACGTCGACGCTGTGTACATGGAGGCCGTGCAGGCCGCCACCGGGCAGGGCGGCTGGCCCATGACCGTCTTTCTGACCGCCGACGCCGCGCCCTTCTACTTCGGTACGTACTTCCCGCCCGAGCCCCGGCACGGCATGCCCTCCTTCCGGCAGGTGCTGGAGGGCGTCAGCGCCGCCTGGACCGGCCGCCAGGAGGAAGTCGCCGAGGTCGCCGGGAAGATCGTCCGGGATCTGAGTGAGCGCTCGCTCGCGTACGGCGCGCCTGAGCTGCCGGGGGAGGAAGAGCTGGCGCAGGCACTGCTCGCGCTGACGCGCGATTACGACGCCAAGCACGCCGGATTCGGCGGCGCGCCGAAGTTCCCGCCGTCCATGGTGCTGGAGTTCCTGCTGCGGCATTACGCGCGTACCGGCTCCGAGGGGGCCCTGCAAATGGCCGCGGACACCGGCGAAGCGATGGCGCGCGGGGGAATTTACGACCAGCTCGCCGGTGGGTTCGCGCGCTATTCGGTGGACCGCGAATGGGTCGTACCGCACTTCGAGAAGATGTTGTACGACAATGCGCTGCTCTGCCGGGTGTACGCCCACCTGTGGCGGGTCACCGGATCGGAGCTCGCACGGCGGGTGGCGCTGGAGACCGCGGACTTCCTGGTGAGCGAACTCCGTACGCGGGAGGGCGGATTCGCGTCCGCGCTCGATGCGGACAGCGACGACGGTACCGGCAGGCACGTCGAGGGCGCGTACTACGTATGGACGCCGGAGCAGCTTCGTGAGGTGCTCGGGGAGCAGGACGCGCAGTTCGCGGCGCGGCTCTTCGGGGTGACGGAGCAGGGGACGTTCGAGGAGGGTGCGTCCGTGCTCCAGCTCCCGGTGGGGGAGGGTGTGGCTGACGCGGCGCGGGTGGCCGATGTCCGGGCCCGGCTGCTTGCGGCGCGCGGCGGACGGGCGCGCCCCGGGCGCGACGACAAGATCGTGGCCGCCTGGAACGGGCTCGCGATTGCCGCGCTGGCCGAGACCGGGGCGTACTTCGACCGGCCGGACCTTGTGGAGCGGGCGACCGAGGCCGCCGATCTGCTGGTGCGGGTGCACATGGACGAAGGGGCGCGGCTCGCCCGTACGTCAAAGGACGGGAAGGCCGGGGCCAACGCGGGCGTGCTGGAGGACTACGCCAATGTGGCGGAGGGATTCCTCGCGCTGGCGGCGGTGACGGGCGAAGGGGTGTGGCTGGAGTTCTCGGGGTTCCTGCTGGACATCGTGCTCGATCAGTTCGTGGGCGAGGGCGGGACGCTGTACGACACGGCTCACGACGCCGAGAAGCTGATCCGGCGGCCGCAGGACCCGACGGACACCGCGACGCCTTCGGGGTGGACGGCTGCGGCGGGTGCGCTGCTTTCGTACGCCGCGCACACCGGGTCGGAGGCGCACCGGAGTGCGGCGGAGGGGGCGTTGGGGGTCGTGAAGGCGCTCGGGCCGCGTGCGCCGCGGTTCATCGGGTGGGGTCTCGCGGTGGCCGAGGCGGCGCTGGACGGGCCGCGCGAGGTGGCGGTGGTGGGCCCGGCCGACGACCCGCTGACGAAGGAACTGCACCGGGTGGCGCTGCTGAGCGGGGCGCCGGGGGCGGTGGTCGCGGTGGGCGAGGTGGGGAGCGAGGAGTTCCCGCTGCTGGCGGACCGGGGGCCGGGGGCGTATGTGTGCCGGCACTTCGTGTGCGACGCGCCGACGCTGGAACCGCTGGTTCTGCGCGAGCGACTCGGCGGCTCCGGCCGCTAGCCCCTGGCTGCCCCCCCCGCCGGGGCCGGAACCATGCCACCGGCCTGTCCACGGTCACGGCGTCACAGCCGGAAGCCGTCGTTGAGGGTGTCCAGGGTGCGGTCGATGAGGGCGATCAAGTCGTCCTGTCTGCCGTGCTCCGCCCAGTACACGGTGGTTTCCACCAGCGCGGCGACGAAGCTCATGGAGACGACCCGCACTTCCAGTTCGTCCGCGCCGCGCCCCGTCCGCTCGGCCACGGCCTCGCACAGCATGCGGCCGGTCACGGACATGCTCTCCATCATGCGGGCGCGTACGGCGGGCACTTCGGTCAGCAGCTTCGAACGCAGCAGCATCTCCTCGGGCTCGTGGGCGAGGGAGTGCCGCAGGGCCTGGGTCACCACGGTCCGCAGGGACTCGACGAGCGGTTCGTCGGCAGGGCGGGCACGCAGAGCAGATTCCATCAGCGTGTCGTACTCGTCGGTGATGACGATGTCTTCCTTGGCGGGGAAGTAACGGAAGACGGTCGACGGCGAGACCTCGGCGGCCTCGGCGATCTGCTCGACCGTGGTGGCCTCGTACCCCTGCTCGGCGATCAGCCGGTAGGTCGCGGTGCGGATCGCGTTGCGTGTCTTGATCTTCTTGCGCTCGCGCAGGCCCGGTCGCAGGGGCGGTACGGCGTCGGCGAGGGGATGCGGGGTGTCGGCGGGCATGCCCGTCATTGTCGGGTATCGGCCCGACCGGTCGCGGCACGACAAGTGGCCGTGGCTTCGAGGCCACGGCCACTGCGGGTGGAGCACGTGAAAGACGTGAAAGAAGGGGAGCGGGCCGTCAGGCCGAGTACGCCACCAGTGAGATGCCCACGTAGTGCGCGATGAACGCGGCCAGCGTCAGCGAGTGGAACACCTCGTGGAACCCGAACCACCGCGGCGACGGGTTGGGGCGCTTGAGGCCGTAGATCACGCCGCCGGCGCTGTAGAGCAGCCCGCCGACGATCACCAGGACCAGTACGGCGATGCCGCCCGCCCGCATGAAGTCGGGGAGGAAGAAGACCGCCACCCAGCCCATCGCGATGTAGCAGGGGGTGTACAGCCAGCGCGGGGCGCCGACCCAGAAGACCCGGAAGGCGATCCCCGCCAGTGCCGCCGCCCATACCGCCCACAGCAGCGTGCGGCCGGTGGAGGCGGGCAGCAGGAGCACGGTGAGAGGGGTGTAGGTGCCCGCGATGATCAGGAAGATGTTGGCGTGGTCGAGTCTGCGCAGGATGGCTTCGCCGCGCGGACCCCACGTGCCGCGGTGGTAGATCGCGCTGATGCCGAAGAGCAGGCAAGCGGTCAGGATGTAGATACCGCACGCCACCCGGGCGCGGGTGGACTCGGCGAGAGCGATGAGCACCAGGCCGGCGACGACCACGGCCGGGAACATCCCGGCGTGCAGCCAGCCGCGCAGTTTCGGTTTGACCGGGCTCGGAAGGTCGATTTCGACGGCCCCCTTGCCGGGGCCGTCTGGGTTCGGCAGCTGATCGGACTCGGCGAAGGTCATGCGGACAATCCTACCTACGCGACCGTAGGTTACGACCAGGTAGGGGTGATATGAGTGGCGATGCTCACGTGAGAGGCCCCCTGGACATATGGGCGCGCGGCGCGGATGATCAGATGAGTGCGGTCGGCACCGGATGAGCGCCAACGAAACAACGTCGTGAAGCATCCGGGTCGCAGCCCCCACGGGGCATACACCTAAAAACACCCTCACTTAGGAGCAACCGTGGCGCGCGAGAACGCGGCTCCCACCACCCGTCCGACGAACCACCAGGAGCTGATCTCCTGGGTCGACGAGATCGCAGCCCTCACCGAGCCCGACCAGGTCGTCTGGTGCGACGGCTCGGAGGCGGAGTACGAGCGGCTCGCCGAGGAGCTCGTCGCCAAGGGCACGTTCAAGAAGCTGGACCCCGTCAAGCGCCCGAACTCCTACTACGCCGCCTCCGACCCCAGCGACGTCGCCCGCGTGGAGGACCGCACCTTCATCTGCTCCGAGAAGGAGGAGGACGCGGGCCCGACGAACCACTGGAAAGCCCCCGCCGAGATGCGCGAGATCTTCGCGGGCGAGAAGGGTGTCTTCCGCGGGTCGATGCGTGGCCGCACCATGTACGTCGTCCCGTTCTGCATGGGCCCGGTCGGCTCGCCGCTCTCCGCCATCGGCGTCGAGATCACCGACTCGGCGTACGTCGCCGTCTCGATGCGCACGATGACCCGGATGGGTCAGGCGGTCCTCGACGAACTCGGCACCGACGGTTTCTTCGTCAAGGCCGTCCACACCCTCGGCGCCCCGCTCGCCGAGGGCGAGGCCGACGTCCCGTGGCCGTGCAACTCCACGAAGTACATCTCGCACTTCCCCGAGGACCGCGAGATCTGGTCCTACGGCTCGGGTTACGGCGGCAACGCCCTGCTCGGCAAGAAGTGCTACGCCCTGCGCATCGCGTCCGTCATGGCGCGCGACGAGGGCTGGCTGGCCGAGCACATGCTGATCCTCAAGCTCACCCCGCCGAAGGGTGAGTCGAAGTACGTCGCCGCCGCCTTCCCGTCGGCCTGCGGCAAGACCAACCTCGCCATGCTGGAGCCCACGATCTCCGGCTGGACCGTCGAGACCATCGGCGACGACATCGCCTGGATGCGGTTCGGCGAGGACGGCCAGCTGTACGCGATCAACCCCGAGGCCGGCTTCTTCGGCGTCGCGCCCGGCACCGGTGAGCACACCAACGCCAACGCCATGAAGACCATGTGGGGCAACTCCGTCTTCACGAACGTCGCGCTCACGGACGACGGCGACGTGTGGTGGGAGGGCATGACCGAGGAGCCGCCCGCGCACCTCACGGACTGGAAGGGCAACGACTGGACCCCCGAGTCCGGCACCCCCGCCGCCCACCCCAACGCCCGCTTCACCGTCCCGGCCGGCCAGTGCCCGATCATCGCGCCCGAGTGGGAGGACCCCAAGGGCGTACCGATCTCCGCGATCCTCTTCGGCGGCCGCCGCGCCACCGCCGTTCCGCTGGTGACCGAGTCCTTCAACTGGCAGCACGGTGTCTTCCTCGGTGCGAACGTTGCCTCCGAGAAGACCGCCGCCGCCGAGGGCAAGGTCGGCGAGCTGCGCCGCGACCCGTTCGCCATGCTGCCGTTCTGCGGCTACAACATGGGCGACTACATGGGCCACTGGATCAAGGTCGGCGCGGACAAGCCCGACCAGTCCAAGCTCCCGAAGATCTACTACGTCAACTGGTTCCGCAAGAACGACGCGGGCAAGTTCGTGTGGCCTGGCTTCGGTGAGAACAGCCGCGTGCTGAAGTGGATCGTCGAGCGTCTTGAGGGCAAGGCCGAGGGCGTCGAGACCCCCATCGGCATCCTGCCGGCCAAGGGCTCCCTGGACACCGAGGGGCTGGACCTCTCCGAGGAGGAGCTGGACTTCCTGCTCACGGTCGACAAGGAGGTCTGGCGCGAGGAGGCCGCCCTGGTCCCCGAGCACCTCAACACCTTCGGCGACCACACTCCGAAGGAGCTGTGGGACGAGTACCGCGCGCTCGTCGAGCGCCTGGGCTGATTCCCGCTCAACTGATCTCCGCGGCCGGGCCTTCCTGACATCCGCCCTGACCTGTGGGGTCACCGGCCCGCCGCGGCACGGCCCCCCGAAGCCCCCTCACGGCTTCGGGGGGCACCCTTTTGCGCCTAAGCCGGCGCCGCTCTCGCGGACGTGGCTGGGCGCCGTTGGGGTTGCTCAATTGATGGTTGCGGTGGCAATAGAACATGGCACCCGGTCCGTAGACCCCTGGGGCCCACGGACCGGGGCCGTCAGTGGGCTCCGACGAGGCGGAGTTCTTCGAGCGCGGCCGCGTGTGCGTCCATGCGCTCGGCGGCGAGGATCGCGACCGCCGTGTCGGCGCGCGAGGCGGCGACGACCAGCGCGCGGCCCGCGAGCTCGTGGGCGCGGCGGTGCAGTGCGACCGGGGCCGCGTGGGTGAGGCCCGCGTGCCTGGCCGGCGGGGCGCCGCGCAGCCGGGCGACCTGGGTGGCTATACGGTCGGCCGCCGCGCCGAGGCCCAGCTCGTCGGTGACCGCGAGGAGTGCCGCCAGGTGTCCGGCGAGCTGGATGTCCAGCTCCTCCTCGCGCGAACGGTGGGGGAAGTCGGCCCGGTCGACGGCCATGCGGTGGACCGACTTGTTGCGGATCGGCTCGTACATGGGGATGGCCTCCTGCCAGGGTCAGGAGACCAGCCTACATTAGATTCTGTCTAAAGTTGAGTCGAGTCGCGGTAGGTGGCGCGTGGCCGCCTACGACTGCCCGTATCCGTCCAGGAAGGTCCCGATCCGCGTCACCGCGTCCGCCAGCTCCTCCGCTGCCGGGAGCGTCACGATGCGGAAGTGATCGGGCTCGGGCCAGTTGAAGCCCGTACCGTGCACGACCATGATCTTCTCGGCCCGCAGGAGGTCGAGGACCATCTCGCGGTCGTCCTTGATCTTGTAGACCTTGGGGTCGAGGCGCGGGAAGAGATACAGCGCGCCCTTCGGCTTCACGCACGTGACACCCGGGATCTGGGTCAGCAGGTCGTACGCCGTGTCCCGCTGCTCCAGTATCCGGCCGCCCGGCAGCACCAGGTCCTCGATCGACTGCCGCCCGCCGAGCGCCGTGGCCACCGCGTGCTGCGACGGCATATTGGCGCACAGGCGCATGTTGGCGAGGATCGTGAGCCCCTCGATGTACGACGAGGCGTGTGCCTTCGGGCCGCAGACCGCCAGCCAGCCGCTGCGGTAACCGGCCACGCGGTAGTTCTTCGACAGGCCGTTGAAGGTGAGGGTCAGCAGGTCGGGCGCGATGGCGGCGGTCGGGGTGTGGGTGGCGCCGTCGTACAGGATCCGGTCGTAGATCTCGTCGGAGCAGACGATCAGGTTGTGACGGCGGGCGATCTCGGTCAGGCCGCGCAGCATCTCGTCGTCGTACACCGCACCCGTCGGATTGTTCGGGTTGATGATGACGATGGCCTTGGTGCGGTCCGTGATCTTGCGCTCGATGTCGGCGAGGTCCGGCATCCAGTCGGCCTGTTCGTCGCAGCGGTAGTGCACGGCCGTGCCGCCGGCGAGGGAGACGGACGCGGTCCACAGCGGGTAGTCCGGCGCGGGGACCAGCACCTCGTCGCCGTCGTCGAGCAGCGCCTGCATCGACATCTGGATCAGCTCGGAGACGCCGTTGCCCAGGTAGATGTCCTCTACGCCGAGGTCGATGCCCTTGGTCTGGTAGTGCTGCATGACGGCGCGGCGCGCCGCCAGCAGGCCCTTCGCGTCGCCGTAGCCGTGCGCGCCCGCGAGATTGCGGAGGATGTCCTCCAGGATCTCGGGCGGGCACTCGAAACCGAAGGCCGCCGGGTTACCGGTGTTGAGCTTGAGGATGCGGTGACCCGCCGCTTCGAGCCGCATCGCCTCCTCGAGCACGGGGCCGCGGATTTCGTAACAGACGTTTGCGAGCTTCGTCGACTGGATCACCTGCATGACGGCCACCTTACGGGCGCATAACGGAACACGCTTGGTGTTTTTGGCCACGTGAGTGTCAGGCCTCCCGATTGGGCCGAGGGGCAGCGCCCTCACGGGCGCTGCGGCGGCGTGACGGCGTGCCCTCATCGCGCTCTTGTCCGCCGGGTGGAATCCCCCAACAATGCACATGACAAAACCGGAGCGGTCCCGCTCCGGTCACTCATGTCGTTCAAGAGGGGACCCCCCACATGAAGAAGCCTCTCGTCGGCGCGCTCTTAGCCCCAATGCTGGTGATTTAGG
>NZ_JAGGPA010000039.1 GCF_018614035.1 Streptomyces sp. ISL-96 | reverse complement strand
ACCAAGGACACCGCATGCCCGCACCCCACCCCACCCGCCGCACCGCACTCCTCACAGCCGCCGCCGCAGGCATGGGCGCCGCACTCCCCCTCATGGCCGCCGCGCCCGCTACCGCCACCCCACACCCCTTCGGCCCGTACGGTTCCCCGACGCGCCGCCTCAACACCCGTACCCTCTACGTCGACCCACACGGTCGCGGCGACCACCCCACCGTGACTTCAGCCATCGCCGCAACCACCGGCCCCGCCTGGACCCTGGTCCTGGCCCCCGCCACGTACCGCGAAACAGTCACCTTCCCCGCCGACCGCACCGGTCTCACCCTCCTCGGCGCCGCGGCCGACCCCCGCGAGACGGTCATCGTGTACGACAACGCCGCCGGCACCCTCAAGCCCGACGGCACCCCCCACGGCACCGCGGGTTCGGCCACCACGCTCGTCCAGGCCGACGGCTTCACCGCCCACCGGATCACCTTCGCCAACGACTGGCTGCGCGCCGACCACCCCGACATAACCTCCGGCACACAGGCGGTCGCGATCCGCGTGCTGGGTGACCGCAGCGCGTTCCACCACTGCCGCTTCCTCGGCCACCAGGACACCCTGTACGCCGATACGCGCTCGCTCACCGTCACGGCCCGCCAGTACTACGCCCACTGCCACATCGAGGGTGACGTGGACTTCGTCTTCGGCCGGGCCACCGCCGTCTTCGAGAGCTGCCGCTTCCACACCCTCGACCGGGACGTCGGCTTCACCCCGTACGGCTTCGTCTTCGCGCCCTCCACGGCAAGGGCCACCGCGCTCGGCTACCTGGCCACCCGCTGCCGCATCACCAGCGCCGCACCCGACCGGGCGTACAAGCTCGCCCGCCCGTGGGTGCCGAGCTCCGATCTCACGGCCCGGCCCTCCCTGGTCGTACGTGACACCTGGCTGGGTCCCGGCATCGACGCCGCGGTTCCGTACGCCAACATGCGCGACGCCCACCCGTGGCAGGACCAGCGCTTCGCCGAGTACCGCAACAACGGCCCCGGCTCCCGCGTCATCACTCCCGCCGAGCGGCCGCAGCTGACGACGGAAGAGGCCCGCGCACACACGCGCGGCACCTACCTCGGCGACTGGTCCCGTCACGTCACGGCTTGAGGATGAGCTTGCCCCGGGCGTGCCCCGCCTCGCTCAGCTCCTGCGCCTTCGCCGCGTCCGCCAGCGGGAACACCTCGGCGATCCGTACGTCCAGCCGGCCCTCGGCGGCGAGACGGGCGTGCTCGGCCAGCCCGGCGCGGACGGCCTCCGGGTCCGTACCACCGCCCGAGAAGACGACGCCGTGGTCGGCCGCGTTCGGGTCGGCGATGGTGACGACACGGTCGGCCGAGCCGCCGAGCAGCTCGATCGAGTACGGCAGGACGCCCTGGCCGGCGGCGTCGAAGACCGCGTCCACGCCCTGGGGTGCGGCAGCCCGTACGCGCTCGGCGAGCCCGTCCCCGTACTGAACCGCAATCGCACCGATCGACCGCAGATACTCGTGGTTGGCCTTGGACGCCGTGCCGACGACCGTGATGCCCGCGGCCACCGCCAGTTGTACCGCGACCGAGCCGACCACGCCCGCCGCACCGTGCAGCAGCAGCACCTCGCCGTCCTTCACCCGCAGCAGGCCGAGGACGCGCTGGGCCGTCTCCCCCGCCACCGGCAGGGACGCCGCGCGCTCCCAGGACAGTCCGGCGGGCTTGGCGGCGATGTGACCGGCCAGCGCGTATTCGGCGTACGCGCCCGTAGTCGTCCACCCGAGGACCTCGTCACCGACGGCGGCGTGCGTGACGCCGTCTCCGACCGCGTCGACGATCCCGGCGAACTCCAGGCCGGGGACGGCCGGGAACGTCGTTGGGTAGAACTCCTCGACCAGTCCGTACCGCCTCTTGTAGTCGACGGGGTTCACTCCGGCCGTCACCACCTTGACCCGGACTTCGCCCGCGCCGGGCTCCGGCTTCTCCACCTGTCCGTGGCGCAGCACTTCCGGGCCGCCGAACGTCTCGTACACGATCGCTTCCATGACTGACTCCCCGCTGACGCTGATCGGTTGATGGCTCAAGCCTGTGCCTGCGGGGTGTCTGATCCGGCCCGCCTTTCGACTAGTCCGACCTGTTCTGAAGACCAGCCGCTCGCAGCACAACCCTGGCTACGCTGGCCGGATGGAGCTGACACTCACCGGGTCCGTGGCCTTCCTGCCCACGCCGGCCACCGCTGCCGCTGCCCGGGCGCTCACGCCGGGGGCCACGCCTCTGGCCGCCCTGACCGCCGGACACGACGTCATCCGCCAGCCGTTGGGCGAGATCCTGCCCCGGCTGTCCGCCACCCTGGCGGAGCTGGTCCCGCATCTGGCCGCCGCCGAACTGTCCACCCACTGCGCCCATTCACCCTTCAAGACGGCAGGCGACGCGGACTTCGCCGCGCGGATCAGCGCGGCGGATCTGGAACCGCTGTTCGTCGCCGGCGTGCCCGGGCAGCCGTGGCAGGGCACGGCCCAGATCGCCGGGGCCGAGCGGTCCGTGGTCGCCGTGATGACCGACGCGACCCCACGGGGCGCGCTCCTCGTTCTCGTACGCGGTGACGACGCCGCGCCGGTCGACGAGAGCGCCCTCGCCGTCACGCAGGCCCTCTGGTCCCTGGTGGCGGCCCACTTCGACCGGTTCGCGTCGGAGGCGACCCCCGGCGCCCTGGCCCGCTCACGCGCCGCCGCCGACACGCGGGCCCGCGTCATGGCCGAGCTGGGCGAGACGCATTCGGCCGCGCTGACCGGGCTCCTGGGGGTGCTGCGCAGCCGTAACCTCGACGACGCGGCCGCGCGCGCCACCGCGACCGAGCTGGCCGTGACCGCGCTGATCGAACTGCGGGCCGAGGCCGACCGCGACAAGGCGGTGGCCGAGGAACGGGCCGACGAGGCCTTCGCCCGGCTCGCGGACGCGCTGCGGCCGCTGCTGCGCCACAGCCCCGTCCGGCTGGAACTTGGACCTCCCGACTCGGTCCGCAGGGTGGCCGCCGACGTGGCGCACGCGGCGCGGGCGATCGTACGCGCGGTGCTGCTGACCGTGCTGGAGCAGGAGGCGATGACCCGGGTTCATGTCGGCTGGCAGGTCACCGAGCAGGAACTGCGCGCGACCGTACGGGACGACGGGCCCGGCGCGCTGTCCATGTGCGCTCTGGGTCCGGCGCGGATCTCCGACCGGCTGGACGTCCTGGGCGGACGTCTCGACGTGGACGCGGTGCCCGGCTGGGGAACGACGGTCACCGCGGCCATTCCGCTGACGACGCCCGACGCAACCGCCCCGGCAGCCGGCACCGATCCGCTGACCTCGCTGGGGGCGCGTGAACTGGAGGTGCTGACACGACTCGCGCGCGGCCACCGCAACCGCCTGATCGCGCAGGAACTCCACATCAGCGAGTCGACGGTGAAGTTCCATGTCGCGAAGATCCTGACCAAGCTGGGGGTCGGATCACGGGGCGAGGCGGCGGCGCTGTTCCACGCGGCGGCGTAGAACAGCGCCTTGCACCGTGCCCCTTCCCGCAGTTGGCGGCTACAGCGCCGGGTGTGCGTTCTTCAGCAGCTCCTGGAACTGGGCCGAGAACCAGTGCCCGGAGAGCGGGGCGTTGGGCAGTGCCCCGGACATGTTGTTGTTGTTGCGGGGATTGCCGGTGTACGTCGGGTCGCACATCCGGTCGAAGCCCTTGCCCTCGTTGTTCGGGATCGCCGTGCTCGACCCGTCGGACTCGCCCGGCGGCTTGATCCAGACGTACGCGTCGATGCCCGCGGCCGGGGCCGTCCGCGGCCGCTCACCGAGGCCCGCGCCCTTCTGGTTGCACCAGTTGCCGAGGTGGATACGCCGGTCGTAACGGCCGCCGTCGACGAAGGTGTCGACGGTGGTCCGCGCCCCGGGGCCGGTGGGCCGGGCCGTGCCGCCCCAGCCGTTGCGGGAGGTGTCGATCAGCATGCCGAGGCCGGAGTCGAAACCGAGCGAGACCAGCTTGGCGCGCATGGCCTGGGCGTACGACAGCTCGTCGGTGTACCGGTTCCAGTCCACCCACTTCGACTGGCGTACGGACACCCCGTTCACGCTGTCGTCGATGGTGAAGTGGTCCTCCTTCAACGCGCTGTAGTTGGCGGTGTTGACGATGAAGCCGTGCACCTTGCCGATCGTCGAACCCTCGGCGGTCGCCGCCTGCTTGAAGAGCTCGGCCGAGGCACCGAAGTTGTCGTCCCAGCCGAGCCAGCCGTGGTGGCCGGCGTCCACGTAGTTGTAGACACCGGGGACCGCGCCGAGCTTGTTCAGCGCGTACCCGACGCCCTTGACGTAGTTGCCGTTGGCCTTCATGGTGTCGCAGTTGGGGGTGGCGGTCGGCCGGGGTGTGGTGTTGGTGACGAGGTTCGGCAGCGAGTCGATCTCGACGGTGTTCACGATCCGCAGTCCGGCGTATTTGGGGTCGGCGAGGATCGCGGCGATCGGGTCGATGTACTGCGTCTTGTACTTGTCGATCTCGGCCGGGCCCAGTTCGCCGTTGGAGGCGAGCGCCGCGCAGTCGCGGCCCGGCAGGTTGTAGATGACCAACTGGACGACCAGCTCGCCGGTCCCCTTCTGTCTCAGGGCCTCGTCGAGGTGGGCGCGCAGACCCATGGAGCCGTTCGCCCCGGCGATGGCGGCGGTCCGGTCCAGCCAGACACCGGTCGGCTGACTGGAGATCTTGCTGCCGCCCGGCTCGGCGGCGGCCTTGGCGGACCACTCGGGGTTCACATAGACCTTGGCGCCGGCGTACGGGTTGTCGACGCGGCCCGCCGGCGGGTCGGTCGGGTCCGGCGGGTCCGTCGGGTCCGGCGGATCGGTCGGGCCGCCCGAACCGGCGTTGCACGTCACGCCGTTCAGCTTGAACGTGGCCGGCACGGCGTTGCTGCCGCTGTACGAGGCGTTGAAGCCGAAGGAGGCGGACGCTCCGGTGGCCAGAGTGCCGTTGTACGAGACGTTCTTGGCGGTGACGGCGGCCCCGGTCTGGGCTATCTCGGCGTTCCAGCCCTGGGTGACCTTCTGGTCGCCGGCGTACGACCACTCCAGCTTCCAACTGCTCACCGCGTCACCGGTGTTGGTGACGGTGACAGCGGCGCCGAAGCCGGCGCCCCACTGGTTGGTGATCTTGTAGTCGACGGTGCAGCCGGGAGCGGCGGCGCCGGCCGGGGTGGTCATGGCGGCGGCGGTACCTCCGGCCGCCGCGATCACGGCGCAGGCCGCGATCAGGGCGGTGTGCCGCCGGGAAGTCGTGGTGGTGCGGCTCATGGTTGCGTGTACCTCTCAGTCGAGGGCGCGCAGGCGTCAGGGCAACCCGATGCGTGGTTCCGGGTGCCCCGCCGTACGCGGTGTCGCTCCCACTGGTGGGCTGGAAGCTAGCACCGAGTCGCCACGGAGAACAGAAAAGGTTGCCAGGTTTTCCGAGATTGAGCTGTCGAATTAATTCGACAGCTCAATTCACCCGCGAACCCTTGACACTTTCCCGTCGGCAAGGAATTTTGGGAGCGCTCCCACTGGCCCACGCTCAGCTCGCTCACCACTCCAGGAGGTGTATCCGCGAGAACCCCACAGATCAATTCGAGCGGGAATTCAGCAGGCGCCCCAAAGGGCAGCCCAAAGCGCGCCCGGACCGCTACCGGACGTGGTCAGGAGTGCGGTTCGGACTTCTCGCTCTCCCCGCCCCGCCCTTCAGGCACGTACGCGGAACAGTCGGGGTTCCGGCACGGGCCCGGGCGCCAGACAGGCACAAAGACTCCGAGCGACTTGTGCCGCTTGATTACCGACGTGACGGGGTGCTTGCAGACCGGACAGACGTGTCGGGCCTGCGTTTTGGTCTCACGCGCGTTGCTGCCCATACCTCTACGTTATGCCCACCTCGCGAGTTAGGACAGACCGTATCCATCAGGCCGTCACCTTGTCCCGCCAGCGGACGAACAGGCTCTCCGCGTCGCCGCTGTACGACCACGGGATCCGGGTGGCCCGATTGTCCAGGAGGCCGAAAATGGCGGTGGCCTCCCCTTCCATCCCCGCATGGACCAGACCGTGGGCCAGGTAATTGAGGTCGGCGACGTCCTGCGCCTGCGGGACGGTCCGGTGGTTGATCCACTTCTCCAGGGCGGTCCGCAGGTCCCAGCGCGCCCGCTCCCCGTTCCAGTGGAAGGCGAGGCCGATCGCCGTCCTGCCTTCCGCCTCCGTCTGGTAGCGGTACTGCTCCGCCCTCGCCACCTGCGGCAGGATCGCGAGCGACGAGCCGGGCGGGGCGTACGACGCGGCTTCCCAAGCGAAGTTGTTCGCCTCGCCGTGTGAGCCGTGCCAGCGGGCGGAGAGGTAGCGCAGTGCCTGGTGGTGCCCTTCCCGGTGGTACAGGTCCCGGTCCCTGAGCTCCTTCCACCACTGGCCGATGTACGGGTCGCCCCCCTCGTACAGCCTGCCGAGCGCGACCAGCGAGACGTACGGATGCGGGTCCTCGGGGGCCAGGTCGGACGCCTGGAGGCACATCCGGGCCGCCCGGTCCAGGCTCTCCTTGCCGGGCAGCGTCCCGGTGCGCGCACCGGCGAACATCCGCATCACCTCGGTCTCGGCGCGCAGCACGGCCGCGTCCGGGTTCGCGGGGTCGGAGGCCTGCCAGACGTCCACGGTGCGCCGGTTCGCCGCCGCGTCGGCGAGCAGGCGCAGGCGGTGCGCGCGCCGGTCCCAGTCGTCGCGGGGCCGCTCGGCGAGCAGGTCGCGGGCGCCCTCCCAGCGGCCCATCACCATGTCCTGGCAGCCCTCCGCGAGGGCTCGGTCACCGAACGCCTGGTCGTAGAGCGGTGCTCCGGAACGGCGGCGCAGCCAGGCTGCCATGGGCGGGTTCCCTCCCTGAGAGGACGCGGGTACGGACCGGATACGGACCGGGTACGGGATCAGAAGCGGTCGTCAGAAGTCGGTGAGGATCTCGTCCCGGCGCTGGGCGGCCGCCGGCGCCGGCTCCATCCCCGGCCCTCCGTAGAACTCGTCCGCCGCGTCGGCCTGCTCGGGGTCCAGCGGCCTCGGCCGGTAGTACGAGCTGCCCTGGAACCAGGACAGGAGCATCGGCACCACGCCGAGGGCCAGGGCGCCGAGCCCGATGGCGAGAGCGCTGCCGCTGAGCTCCGGGACGGACGTGGCGAAGATCCAGATCATGAAGAGTGCTCCGCCGAGCGGCCACAGTCCGATGAAGACCAGGTTGCCCACGGACTTGAGCAGCATCCGCCGGTACGCGACGACGGCCGAGAGTCCGGCGAGGGCGTAGTAGAACGCGATGTGCAGACCGATGCCGCTCACCGCGTCCTTGACGAACTGGGCGCCGGAGCCGGCCGTGGCGGAGATCAGGATGAGCAGCAGCGCGACGAGCGCGACGGCGGCCGTGGCCACCCAGGGCGTCTGCCACTCCCGGTGGGTGCGCGAGAACACAGCGGGGACGGTACGGTCGCGCCCCATCGCGAAGAGCGTCCGCGTCGCCTGCAGAAGGGTGGTCTCCAGCGTGGCGATCATGGAGAGCATCACGGCCAGCACGAGCAGCCGCCCGCCCCAGCCCGGCCAGACGGCCTCGCCGAGGACGGAGAGGAAGCCCGCGGGATTGTCACGCACCGCGTCGGAGCCGATGAGGACGTTGGCGGCGATGGTGAAGACCACGAAGACGACCAGTGACACCAGTACGCCGATGAGTCCGCCCAGCCCGAAGGTCCGGCGGCTGTTGCGGGTCTCCTCGCTGAGGTTGCTGGTCACGTCCCAGCCCCAGTAGCTGACGCCGGCGATGAGTGCGCCCGCCACGAAGGTGTGCGACTCGTCGAAGTGGCTGAAGCCGAACCAGGAGAGCGAGAAGTCGGCGGCGTTCCCGTCCTTCGTCAGGGCGACGACGGCGAAGAGCAGGAGCAGTACGAGCTGGGTTCCGGTGAGGACGGTCCGGGCGTACGGGCTGATCCGCGCGCCGAGGGCGACCACGGCCGCCATGAGCAGGAACCAGCCGACGCCCACGGTGGTGGCCAGTGCGGTGCGTCCGGCCAGCTCGGGGTCGATGAGCGCGAGCGTGGCCGTGCCGGCGGGCAGGGTGGCGGAGACGAGGAAGACCGTCGTGGCCACCACCAGCGCCCAGCCACTCAGGAATCCGAGGAAGGGGTGGAGCGCGCGGGCCACCCAGGCGTAGGTGGCTCCGGCGTTGACTTCGAGTCGTCCCAGGTGCCGGAAGGCCAGCGCGATGCCGATCATCGGGATCGCGCAGTACAGGAGCACCGCCGGGCTGGCGACGCCGACGGCGAGCACGAGCGCGGGGATCGTCGCGGCGACGGTGTAGGCCGGGCCGCAGCCCGCGACCGCCATGACGACGGAGTCGAAAGTTCCCAGGGCTCCCGCCCGCAGGCCGCCCCCTTCGGATCCCGGCCTCTTGCTCAACGGTTATGCCTTTCCGGTGACGTACGTGTTGCGTGCAATGCCTGCCTCGGGCAGGAGAGATCTTGCACATGGTCACCGGGCCAACACAAGGGGTTGAGTGCGGATTCTTTCGAAAAGTCGTGATCGTAACGCGCCAATGCCCTATCCAAGAGGACTAGACCTACGGATTTCGTTGCGCAGCCGCCTTCCCCAGCATTTCGGTCACCCAGTCATGAAACGCCCCGATGTGGTGCTCGGCCGGGACGAGGACACCGCCCTTGCGGTACGCCCGCGAGGCCATCGCCGGCTGGGTCCGTTCGCAGGCGTCGAAATCCTGGGTGTTCACGCGGTGGAACAGTTCCACCGACTTGTCGAGGTCGGCTCCCGAGGCGACGACCCCGGGCGCGTACAGCCAGTCGCACTCCACCACCGTGCGGTCTGCGGCCAGCGGGAACATCCGGTGGACGATGACGTGGTCGGGCACCAGGTTCACGAAGACCTGCGGCCTGATGGTGACCGCGAAATAGCGGCGGTCCTGCGCGTCGGTGATGCCCGGCAGCCGGCCGAAGCCCGCGCTGCCGTCGACGGTGAAACCCTGTGCCTCCTCGCTGAACTCCGCGCCGTGCCCGACGTAGTACTGAGCCGCCAGGCCGTCCGCGAATTCCGGGAGTACGTCGGTGAGCTCGGGGTGGATCGTCGCGCAGTGGTAGCACTCCATGAAGTTCTCGACGATCAGCTTCCAGTTGGCCGCGACGTCGTAGCTGATGCGGCGCCCCAGGGTCAGGCCCTCGGTGTCGTACCGCTCGATCGTCACGGTGTCGCCGAGCCGCTCCACGACATCGCCGATGACCGTGTCCTCGAAGGACGGCGGCTCGTCGGCGAGGCAGATCCAGGCGTACCCGAGCCATTCCCGCAGCGCGACCTTCACCAGGCCGTATTCCGTACGGTCGATGTCCGGCATCTTCTGGAGATTGGGGGCGGCGACGAGTGTGCCGTCCAGGCCGTAGGTCCAGGCGTGGTACGGGCACTGGAGGTTACGCCGCACCTCCCCCGCGCTCTCGGTGCACAGCCGCGCGCCGCGATGGCGGCAGACGTTGAGGAAGGCGCGCAGTTCGCCGGTCCGGGTCCGCGTGATCAGTACGCTCTCCCGGCCCGCCCGGACCGTACGGAACGCGCCGGGACGGCCGAGATCGGCGCTGCGCACCGCGCAGTACCAGAGCGATTCGAAGATCCGCTCCTGCTCGCTGCGGAAGATCTCGGGGTCGGTGTAGAAGTGGCCGGGCAGGGTCGCGATCAGGCTGGTGGCGGTAGTCATCACACGGGCTGCCTCTCGGCTCGGGCTGCGGGCGCGGCGGGGAGCCTGCGGGGGTCGAACAGCTCAATGGGGTGCTTGGTCTCGCCGCTCAGCGCCAGGTCGGCCACGATCTCGCCGACGACGGGCACGAACTTGAAGCCGTGCCCGGAGAATCCGCAGGCGACGGTGACGGAATCGGTGTGCGCCGGGTGCCGGGCGATCACGAAGTGCTCGTCGGGGGTGTTGGAGTACATGCAGGTGGCGGCCTTGAGGAAGGCTCCGGGCAGGTCGGGGATGTGGCGTGACATGTGGGTCGCCATCGCGGCCACCTCGTCGTCGTACACCGTCCGCTCGATCGTCTCCGGCGTGCACACGGTGCCCTTGCGGAAGAACGCCACCTTGGCACCGAGGTGCGGGCCGTCGATCGCCGGAAACCCGTAGACCTGCACCCCCTGCGCGTCCTCCCAGATGTAGATCGGGTGGTTCTCGGGGAGGAAGGGCTCAACGCCGCCGGTGGGCTGGAACCAGTACATGACCTGCCGCTCGATGGTGAACGGCACGCCGATGTCGGTGAGCAGCTGGGGCGCCCACGCGCCGGGGCAGATGACGAGGTGTCCGGCCGTGTACGTGTTCTCCGCGGTGTGCACGCGAACCCCCCGGCCGCCTTCGAGGGCCTCCCAGCGGGTCATCGGCTCCTCGAAGTGCAGGTCGGCGCCGAGCTGGGTGGCGAGCTGGAGGTGGGCGGCGACGGTGTTCTCGGGGCGGACGAGACCGGCCCGTTCCTCGTAGAGCGCGACCTCGTCGTCGCGGGGGGTGAGGGTCGGGAAGCGCCGGCGGATGTCGGCAGCGTCGAGCATCTCGTGCGGCAGGTCCCACTGCCGGGCGGAGAGCAGCGAGCCGGCCACGGTGCGGGACTCGGGGCGCCCGACCATGACGCCGCCGCAGAGGGTGGCGACGTTGCGGCCGGTGTCGCGCCCCAGCTGCTCGTAGAGCTCGTACGAGCGCAGAAGGAGCGGTACGTACGCCGGGTCCTCGAAGTAGGACTGCCGGGTGATGCGCGAACCGCCGTGACTGGACCCCTTGTTGTGGACCGGCCCGAACTTCTCCAGGCCCAGCACGCGCGCGCCGTGCGCGGCGAGGTGGTGGGCGGCGGCGCTGCCCATGCCGCCGAGGCCGACGACGATCACGTCAAAGGTGGGTGGCATCTCGCGAGACCTCGCTCACTTGAGGATGTGGGTCATCTGCGGGTCGAAGAGGGGCTCTTCGGCGACGGTCGCGGCCGTCTTCTCGCCGAAGTAGGCGATGTGGACGGGGGTGCCGGGGGCCAGCGGCGGCAGCCAGGCGTACGCGATGCACCGGCCCAGCGTGTAGCCGTAGCCGGCGCTGGTGACGTAGCCGGCGGGGCGCCCGGCCCCGTCGATGGACACCGGCTCCTTGCCGAGGACGACGGCGGTGGGGTCGTCGAGGGTGAGGGCGGTGAGTTTACGGGCCGGCTCACCGCGCGCCACGTGTGCTTCGAGGGCGGCGCGCCCGGTGAAGTCGCCCTTGTTCATGCGGACGGCGAAACCGAGGCCCGCTTCGTACGGGTTGTGCTCGGCGGTCATGTCCTGGCCCCAGGCCCGGTAACCCTTCTCCAGGCGCAGGCTGTTGAAGGCCGAGCGCCCGGCCGCGACGACACCGTGCCGCTGTCCGGCCTCCCAGAGGGTGTCCCAGAGCCTGAGCCCCAGGTCGGCGGTGGTGTAGAGCTCCCAGCCGAGCTCGCCGACGTAACTCAGCCGCATCGCCGTGACCGGGACGTGGCCGATGTGGGTCTGGCGGGCCTTGAAGTAGCCGAGGCCCTGGTGGGAGAGGTCGTCGCGGGTGAGTGGCTGGACGAGGTCGCGGGCGAGCGGACCCCAGACGCCGATGCAGCAGGTGCCCGCGGTGATGTCGCGGATCTGTACGTCGTCGGGGGCTCGGCGGAGCAGCAGATCCAGGTCGGCGGGCGAATTCGCGCCGATCTGGAAGTGGTGCTCGGCGAGGCGGGCGACGGTGAGGTCGGAGAGGATGCCCGCCGCCTCGTCGAGGAGCAGGGTGTACGTGACCGAACCGGGCTTCTTGGCCAGGTTGTTGGTGGTGGTCCGCTGAAGGAAGTCGAGGGCGCCGGGTCCGGTGACTTCGAGGCGCCGCAGCGGCGTCATGTCGTACAGCGCCACCTTCTCGCGCGTCGCCTTCGCCTCGGCGGCGGCGATCGGGGACCAGTGCGTGGCGGACCAGTCGTCGCGGGTGGGGAGCGTGATCGTCTCGGCGAGGGGCGCGTTGGCCTGGTACCAGTGCGGGCGCTCCCAGCCGCCGCCCTCCAGGAAGTGGGCGCCGAGCCGGCGCTGTCGGGCGTAGAAGGGGCTGACGCGCAGGGGGCGGGGGTGCTCGGGTGGCTGGAGCGGATGGATGATGTCGTACACCTCGACGAACTGCCGCGCCGCTCGCTCCTCGACGTACGCCGGTGAGCGCTGCGCGGTCTCGAAGCGCGTCAGGTCGCATTCGTGCAGGTCGATGGAGGGCCGGCCCTCGGTCATCCACTCGGCGAGCGCCTTGGCGACACCGGCGGAGTGAGTGACCCAGACGGCTTCGGCGAGCCAGAACCCGCGCAGTTCGCGGGTCTCGCCGAGGACGGGCATGCCGTCGGGGGTGAAGGAGAAGACGCCGTTGAAGCCTTCGTGGACGCGGGAGGCGGCGAGGGCGGGCAGCAGGGCCTTGGCGTCTTCCCAGCTGGGGGCGAAGTCGTCCTCGGTGAAGGGGTACGAAGAGGGCATGACGGGGGCGTCGTCGTAGCGCGGCACGGTGAACGGGTCGACGGGCAGCGGCCGGTGGGCGTACGAGCCGATGCCGATGCGGTCGGCGTGCTCGCGGAAGTACAGGTCGCGGTCCTGGTGGCGGAGGATGGGCCGGGTGGCGTCCTGTACCGCGCCCGCGAGCTCGTCGAGCGGGGTGGTGCGGGCGTACTGGTGGGCCAGCGGCAGAAGGGGGATGCCGACGCCCGCCATGCGTCCGACGACCGGCCCCCAGAACCCGGCCGCCGACACGACGTGGTCGGCGGGGACGGTGCCCTGGTCGGTGACGACGCCGGTGACGCGGCCGCCGCGCTGCTCGATGCCGGTGACGGTCGTACGGTCGAGGAAGCGGGCGCCGCGCGCGGTGGCCCGCTCCAGCTGCGCGCGGGAGGCGGGCAGGGCGCGCGCGAGGCCGTCGCCGGGGGTGTGGAAACCGCCGAGCACGAGGTCCGGGTCGAGGAAGGGCCAGAGCTTGAGACACTCGTCGGGGCCGACGACTTCCCCTTCGACGCCCCAGGAGGCGGCGAGGCCGGCCCTGCGGTGGAGGTCGGCGAGGCGGGCGGGGGTGGTGGCGACTTCGAGACCGCCGACGGGGTCGAAGCAGGCCCGCCCGTCCACCCGCAGGGCACTGAACTTCTCAACGGTGTAACTGGCCAAATCCGTCAGGCACTTGGACGGGTTGGTTCGGAAGACGAGCCCCGGCGCGTGCGAGGTGGAGCCGCCGGGGGCGGGCAGCGGTCCCTGTTCGAGGACGGTTACGTCGGTCCAGCCGCGGGCGGTGAGTTCGTCGGCGAGCGAGCAGCCGACGATGCCCGCGCCGATGACGACCACGCGCGGAACGGCTCGTACCGTCGGCGCCATCAGAGCACCACCACCGAGCGGAGCACTTCTCCGCGCCGCATCTTGGCGAAGGCCTCCTCGACGTCGTCGAGGCCGATCGTCTCGCTGACGAACGCGCCGAGATCGAGCTTGCGGCTGAGGTACTGGTCGATGAGGATCGGGAAGTCCCGGCTGGGCAGGCAGTCGCCGTACCAGGACGACTTGAGCGCGCCGCCGCGCGAGAAGAGATCGATCAGCGGGATGTCGAGCCGCATGTCCGGCTCGGGGACGCCGACCTGGACGAGCACCCCGGCGTGGTCGCGCATGTAGAACGCCTGGCGGTACGTCTCGGGGCGCCCCACCGCGTCGATCGCGACGTCGACACCGAAGCCGCCGGTGAGTTCGCGTACGGCCTCGACGGCGTCCGTGCCGCGGGAGTTGACGGTGTGGGTGGCGCCGAAGCGGGTGGCGCCGTCGAGCTTGGCGTCGTCGATGTCGACGGCGATGACCCGGCGGGCTCCGGCGAGCGCGGCTCCGGCGATGGCGGCGTTGCCGACGCCGCCGCAGCCGATGACGGCGACGGTGTCGCCGCGGCCGACGCCCCCGGTGTTGACGGCCGCGCCGTACCCGGCCATGACGCCGCAGCCGATGAGGCCGGCGGCCTCGGGGCGGGCGGCGGGGCTGACCTTCACGGCCTGGCCGGCGGCGACGAGCGTCTTCTCCGCGAAGGCGCCGATGCCGAGGGCGGGGGTGAGCGGGGTGCCGTCGAGCAGCGTCATGGGCTGGGTGGCGTTGCGGCTGTCGAAGCAGTACCAGGGCCGGCCGCGGCGGCAGGAACGGCAGTCGCCGCAGGGGGCCCGCCAGGCGATGACGACGTAGTCGCCGGGGGCCAGTTCGGCGACGCCGTCGCCCACGGCCTCGACGATGCCGGCGGCCTCGTGGCCGAGCAGAAAGGGGAAGTCGTCGTTGATGGCGCCCTCCCGGTAGTGCAGATCGGTGTGGCAGACCCCGCAGGCCTGGACACCGATCAGGACCTCTCCCGGACCGGGATCGGGGACGGTGATCGTCTGTATTTCGACGGGGGCGCCCCTCTTGGTGGCGACTACCGCACGGACCTCATGAGGCACGATCCGACCCCTCCTTTTGTTGCGCATTGCACGACTGGTTGCGCGATGAGAGACATACTGGGAACGCGATCGGCGGCCCGTCAAGGGGGCGGAGTGGTCAGGGGGCAGAGCGCCGGTGTCCTCAAACGCCGGACGGGCTGATGCTGCCGCTTACGGCAACTTTCAGCCCGTCCGGCGTTTGGGGACCGCCAGGGTGACAAGAAGTCAGATCCGGTACCCCATGCGGTACGACAGCTCCCTCGCCGCGTCGACCGCCAGTTTCGCCAGCTCCTCCAGCCGCGCCTCGTCCATCCGGTACACCGGCCCGGACACGCTGACCGCCCCGATCACCTGCCCGTCGTGCGCCCGCACCGGCGCCGCGACCGCGCTCAGCCCGACCTCCATCTCCTCGGCCACGACGGCGTACCCCTCCGACGAGATCTCCGCGAGCTGCGCCCTCAACTCAGCGGCCGACGTGACCGTGTGCTCGGTGAATCTCGGCAGCCGGCGCGCCAGAAAAATCTCCTGCATCGCCGTCGGCAGCCCCGCCAGCAGCACTTTCCCGCTGGACGTGGCATGCAGGGGCGTACGCCGCCCGAGCCAGTTCTGCGCGGTGACCGACGCCGCGCCGCGCGCCTGCATGACGTTGACCGCCGCATCGTCGTCCAGCACGGCGATGTTGACGGTCTCCCCCGCCTCGTCGGCCAGTTCACGCACCACGGGCGCGCTCTCCTGCGAGATGTCGAGCCGTCCCGCCGCCGCGCCCGCGAGTCTGAGCACCCCGGCGCCCAGGTAGTACTTCCCCCGGTCCTTAGCCTGACCGACCAGACCCCGGTTCTCCAGCACACCGAGCAGCCGGAACGCGGTCGACTTGTGTACGTCCAACTCCTCGGCGATCTCGGTGACCCCCGCCTCGCCGAGCCTCGCCAGGATCTCCAGCACGCTCACCGCGCGGTCCACCGACTGAACGGAACTCGCGCCTCCCTTGGCCCGCTTCGCGTCGTCCGGCTCCTCCGTAGTGACCTTGATGCCCTTCGTGCCCTTGCTCGCCATGTGTCCGCTCTCACCACCTGGCGGCCGATTCCCGGCCGACTTCCATGGGGGCCCTTGACGCAGCGGCTCCCGATCCGGATTGTGTTCCGCATCTGTTGCGCATCACGCGCCTTGATGCGCCATCTGGAACATCATGTTACCGAAGAGCGAACTCAGGGGGCTCTGGTGATTCCTGTCTGCCACCTCGACGACCTGCCCGAGGGCGAGTCCGTCCGTCTCTCCACCGAGCCGCCGATCGCGGTGTTCCGCACCGGGGGCGCGCTCTACGCGATCGACGACACCTGCTCCCACCAGGACGCCTCGCTTTCCGAGGGCTGGCTGGAGGGCTGCTTCGTCGAATGCCCGCTGCACGCCGCCGCCTTCGACCTGCGGACCGGGCAGCCCAGCTGCCTGCCCGCGCGCCGCCCGGTCCGCACCCACCGGGTGTCGGTCGACGACAGCGGTTTCGTCCATGTCCAGGTGCCGGCCGATGCGGAAGCGGCGAGGGAAGGAAGCGTCGCGTGAGGACCGTAGCCGTCGTGGGAGCCTCGCTCGCCGGCCTGTACGCGGCGCGGGCGCTGCGCGGCGAGGGGTACGACGGCAGGCTGGTGATCATCGGCGATGAGATCCACCGCCCGTACGACCGGCCTCCGCTCTCCAAGGAGTTCCTCACGGGCGCCATGGACGAAGACCAACTCGCCCTCTCCGACCCGGAGGAGGAGGCGGACCTGGACGCCGAGTGGCTGCTGGGCGTACGCGCCCGGCGCCTCGACGTCAGAGGCCGCACCCTCCACCTGGACACCGGCCGTACGGTCGCCGCCGACGGCGTGGTCCTGGCCACCGGAGCCGCCGCGCGCCGGCTCCCCGGCGCCGCACTGGGCGGCGTACACACCCTGCGCACCCTTGACGACGCGCGGACCCTGCGCGCCGCACTGACCGGGCGCCAGGCGGTACGCGTCGTGGTCGTCGGCGGAGGCTTCATCGGCTCCGAGGTCGCCTCCTCCTGCGTCGCGCTGGGCCATCACGTGACCGTGGTGGAGGCCGCGCCACTGCCACTCCTGCCCCAACTCGGCGAAGCCATGGCCACAATCTGCGCATCGCTGCACGCCGACCGGGGCGTACGGCTCATCACCGGCACCGGAGTGGCCGCGCTGCGCGGCACCGGCGCGGTGACCGGCGTACAGCTCGACGACGGCCGGCTCCTGCCCGCCGAAGTGGTCGTCGTCGGCATCGGCGCCGTGCCCAACACCCGCTGGCTCGAGGGCTCCGCGCTCGCCGTCGACGACGGAGTGCTGTGCGACGACGGCGGTGTCACCACGCTGCCGCAGGTGGTGGCGGTGGGCGATGTGGCGCGGGTGGGAGGCACCCGCACCGAACACTGGACCAGCGCCACGGAGCAGCCGGCCGTCGCCGTACGCAATCTGCTCGCGGGGCGCACGGTCGAGACGGCCCGCCCACTCCCGTACTTCTGGTCCGACCAGTACGGCGTGCGCATCCAGTTCGCCGGCCGGCGCCTCCCGGACAGCACCGTGCGCATAACCGACGGCTCGCCCGGGGAACGCAGCTTTCTCGCCGTCTACGAGCGACCCGACGGCACCGTGACCGGCGCGCTCGCCCTCAACCGCCCGCGTTCCTTCATGCGGTTGCGCAGGGAGCTCACCTCAGGCGTACCGGTGTGAGCCGAGGCGGCCAGTTCGTCCGCGGAGAGCCTCAGCGCACCGGCGGCCACGTTCTCGTCGAGGTGGTCCGGATTGCCGGTGCCGGGGATGGCCAGCACGTGCGGGCCTGTTGCAGCGTCCAGGCCAGCCGGACCTGCGCCGCGCTCACCCCATGGGCGCGCGCGACGTCACGCACCGCGTCGGTGTCCGCGCCACTCGCGCCGGCCTCGCGCCCGGCGCCGGCGATCGCATAGAAGGCCACGAACGCGACGCCCTGCTCACCACAGCTACGCAGGAACTCGTCACACCGAGCTCGACCGCGCGGCGCAGCACTCGTATCGCCCGCCCACGATCGCTCGGCATGCCCCGAGTCTGCCGGACGGCCTCCGCACCGCCACGAGCCTGGCACCAACCTGCCAGAACCACCGTCGGACTGTGCAACCCCGGCCGGGTTCACCAGGGGTCGCACAGTCCGACGCCGCGATTAGCGGTGGACCGTCACACAGGCCGTACCCACCTTGTCAGTATTACGCCACGAGGTGACACAGACCTTGGTGTTGTGCCTGTAGTTCCTGTTGGGCGTAATCCTGATGCCCACTTCATTTGCCTTGTAGTTCCTGGTGGGTGACGTCTTCTTGTAGACAGGCCGCCCCGGTTCCTTGATCTCGAGCCTGAACTTCGTAGCGACCACCGCACGCGGATTGGGGGTGCAACCCGGGTACTGAGTGCAATCGCCGTACGCCTTGACTTCCCTGACCATGAGGCCAGAACCCTTTACAGAGACGCATGCCTTTGTAACGAGACTGTTGCTGCAACTTTTCGCACTTGCGTGAGCCGGGCCAGCCGTAGCAAGCATTCCCACACTTATGGCGGCAGCGGCCGCACCCGTCGCAATTACGCGCTTGAGACGCATCTCATCCCTCCGTGTCAGTTCCGGGGGAATCCCGCGCGACGCAGAAAGCTGAAGTCGCGCCAGGAAATCTCACAGTCAGTCAAACTGCTTGGTGGACCCCCGTGTTGGTCGATCACCAACCTAGTGACGAAGACAGAAGGGTGTCAACATTTTGTTGAATCGAAGTTATGAAGCGGCAGGCAAGGATAGTTGAATAGCGAGTTAGTTGAATTGCAAATCTCGGTGCATGCAAAGGGGTAATGGAATTGCCGTCTCCGAATGGAGCGGCGGCCTCCGCCAAGGTCTGCGCGAGAACGGTAAGTCCGGCATGCCGTCGCGCTTCTCCTGCGTCCACGAGAAGCGCGGCGGCAACGCCTGCCATGCCAGTCAGAGCTGTACGAACGACCGGTTCTTCAGCGCGGCATGATCGCCGGGTTCGCGAGCCGGACCAGCTCGAGCGCCTGGTCGGGGAACCAGACGCCCGCCTTCGGGTCGATCGTGCCGCGCTCGGGGTCCTTGGGGCCCTTCGTGCCGCGCAGGCACTCGCCGTCCGACTCCCCCGGGGTCTTGATCCACAGGTTCGCGTCGTTGAGCGGGTCGCCGGTGCGGGTGGTGGGGCGGGCGCCGAGGCCGCGGGCCGGCGGGTTGCACCAGTCCTGCGCGTCCTTGTACTTACCGGCGGGCGGGGTCCACGGGCCCTGGCCGTTACGGCTGGTGTCGGTGACGAAGTGCTTCATACGGTCGGGGGCGAAGTGCGCGTGCCGGTCGAGCCAGCGCTGGGCATCGGCGCGCTTCCACTTCTGCGTGGGGCAGGCGGACGCCTTCCCGCCCGTGTCGACGTAGGCGAGGCAGGAGGAAATCAGCCTGCCGTACCAGGCGTTGGCGTCGTCGGTGCTGTAGTTGGAGACGTTCACCGAGAAGCCCCTGGCGCGCTGGACGCCGCCCTTGATCAGCCGGGGCACGATGCTGTCCACCGTGTGCCAGGCCGGATGCCCGGCGTCGACGTACACCTTCGCGTGGGGCAGCGTGCCGAGGGTGGTGACGGCGTCGGCGACCTGGGCGTAACGTGCGGCGGTCGCGGCGTCCTTCGCCTTCTCGGCGTCCTTCGCGTCCTTCCCGTCCTTTCCGCCGCTGCTGCTGCTGGGGCAGTCGGCCGGCACCAGCGCCAGCGCGTCCGGTTCGACGACGACGATCGCCCGGCTGTCGCCGATGCCCTCCGCCACGGCGCCGACCCAGGCCCGGTACTCGGTGGAGTCGCGCAGGCCGCCCGCCGAGTAGAGGGAGCAGTCGCGGCCGGGGACGTTGTAGAGGACCAGCGTCGGCGTCGCCTTGCGCCGGGCGGCGTCGCGGACCACACCGCGTGTCTCGTTCCTGACCTCGTCCGGGGTCCGGCCGGCGAGCCAGACAGCGTGCGGGGCCCGGGCCATGGCCCGAAGGCCTGCGGCCTCGCGCCGCTGCTTGGCCCGCTCCAGCTCGTCGGCCTGGTGGTACGCGGCCGGGTTGGCGGCAGGGGCGTAGAGGCTGGCGGCGACGGCGTCGACCGGGTCTTCGGTGGCGGTGGCGGGCGGCGAGCCCAGAAGCAACGCCGCAGCCAGGCCGGTGGTCAGGGTCAGAGGGAGTGCGGTACGGAGGACAGGTCTTGTGTTGCGCACAGGTTCGCTCCAGGGTCGCGGGCGGCGACGGGAGCGGGAGCGCTCCCACAACCCGGCACGGCCTCGTCGAGTTCAGTGGTCGAAGGCGTGTCCGGCGGCAGGCGCGGTCACTAGGAGTGACGCAGGCCGCCCGGCCGGGGCACCACGGTGCATATGAGCAGGAAAAGGCCCGCCCCGACGGCGTACCAGAGCAGGTCGGGCGCGTTGAAGGTCGAGCCGAGCACGAGCCGGGCGACGATGCCGCGCTCGGCCAGGGCATCTGGTACGCCGGTGAGCTGGGCGCACTCGACGGCCCAGCTGAGAGCGAGCGCGACGGCGGCCGCCCGCGGCGGACGGGTCCTGGGCGCGAGCAGCACGACGAGCGTGCAGAGGAGGACGGTGTAGAGCGCGTCCCCCGTGTACTTGGCGACGTCCCCGTCCGCCACGCCCCGGACTCCCAGCCCCGCGCACAGCGTCAGGCCCGCGGCCACTGCCGCCAGGATGCGCGTCCGGGCGCGGGCGCGGCGCAGGGGATCACTCACGCCGGACACTGTACGTCCGTACCCCCGTCAGGCCACGGAACCTATCCGCCCCGTCGGCGTCCGAGGACCCTCGTGGTGGATCGGGGTGTGCGCGCCGGTCAGCGACACGCCGCTGCCGCCGCGCCGTACGGCGACGATCTCCGCGGCGATCGACAGTGCGGTCTCCTCGGGCGTACGGGCGCCGAGGTCGAGGCCGATGGGGCTGCGCAGGCGGGCCAGTTCGAGGTCTGTGACGCCGACGTCCCGCAGCCGCTTGTTGCGGTCCTCATGGGTGCGGCGGGAGCCCATCGCGCCGACGTACGCGACCGGCAGCCGCAGCGCCAGTTCCAGCAGCGGGACGTCGAACTTGGCGTCGTGGGTGAGGACGCAGAGCACCGTACGGCCGTCGGTCTCGGTCGACTCCAGGTAGCGGTGCGGCCACTCGACGACGATCTCGTCGGCCTCGGGGAAACGGGCTGCGGTGGCGAAGACGGGACGGGCGTCGCACACCGTCACGTGGTAGTTCAGGAATTTGCCTACGCGCACCAGCGCGGAGGCGAAGTCGATGGCGCCGAAGACGATCATGCGCGGGGCGGGGACGCTCGACTCGACGAGGAGCGTCAGCGGCCGGCCGCAGCGTGAGCCGTCCTCACCGATGAGGACGGTGCCGGTCCGTCCGGCGTCGAGCATGGCGCGGGCCTCGCCCGCCGCCGTACGGTCCAGTTCGGGGTGCCCACCAAGCACGCCGTCGTACGAACCGTCGGGGCGGACGAGCAGAGCGCGGCCCATGACTTCGGCCGGCCCGTCGGTGATCCGCGCGACCGCCGCCGCATCCCCACGTGCGGCGGTGGCCAGCGCTGCCGCGAACACCTCCCCGCCGGGAGAGTCCGCGCGTACCGGAGTGACGAGGATGTCGATCACGCCGCCGCAGGTCAGACCCACGGCGAACGCGTCCTCGTCGCTGTAGCCGAAGCTCTCCAGGACGGTTTCGCCGTCCTGGAGCGCCTGCTGGCACAGTTCGTAGACCGCGCCCTCCACACACCCGCCGGAGACAGAGCCGATCGCCGTGCCGTCGGAGTCGACCGCGAGGGCCGCTCCCGGCTGGCGGGGCGAGCTGCCGTGTGTCGCCACGACCGTGGCCACGGCGAAGTCACGACCCTGCTCGACCCACCGGTTGAGTTCTTCGGCGATGTCCAGCATGACTGTCTCCTTACGGGGTGGGGAGGGCGGGCTCGGGGGGCTATCCGACGCCCAGCCAGGACTCGATCGGATGGATCGCGAAGTACACGACGAAGATCGCGGTCAGGCCCCACATGAAGGCGCTCACTTCGCGGGCCTTGCCCTGCGCCACCTTGATGACGACCCAGGAGATGACACCGGCGGCCACACCCGTGGTGATGGTGTAGGTGAAGGGCATCAGGACCACGGTCAGGAACACCGGGATCGCGGTGGCGCGGTCGCTCCAGTCGATGTGCCTGGCGTTCTGCATCATCATCGCGCCGATGACGACCAGGGCCGCGGAGGCGACCTCCGCCGGCACGATCGCGGTGAGCGGGGTGAAGAAGAGGCAGGCCGCGAAGAACGCGCCGGTGACCGCGGAGGAGAGACCCGTACGGGCACCCTCACCGACACCGGTCGCCGATTCGACGAAGACGGTCTGGCCGGAGGCGCCGCCGACACCGCCGATGACACCGCCGGCGCCGTCGATGAAGAGCGCCTTGGACAGGCCGGGCATGCGGCCCTTGTCGTCGGCGAGCTTGGCCTCGCTGCCGACACCGATGATGGTGGCCATGGCATCGAAGAAGCCCGCCAGCACCAGGGTGAAGACGATCATGGTGACCGTGATGTAGCCGACTTCTCCGAAGCCGCTGAAGGACACTTCGCCGAAGAGTGAGAAGTCCGGGGCCGAGACCGCGCTGCCTTCCAGCTCGGGCGCGCGGAAGGACCAGGCCTTCGACGGGATGTCGGCAATCGCGTTGAGGACCACCGCGAGGACGGTGCCCGCCACGATGCCGATCAGGATGGCGCCGGGGACGTTGCGGGCCTGCAGCGCGAAGATCAGCAGCAGGGTGACCGCGAAGATCAGGACGGGCCAGCCGGCCAGTTCACCTGTCGGGCCGAGGGTCACGGGACCGCCGCCGAAGGCGGGGTTCTCGTGCACGAAGCCGGCCTTGACGAGGCCGATCAGCGCGATGAAGAGGCCGATGCCCATGGTGATGCCGTGCTTGAGCGCGAGCGGGATCGCGTTCATGATCAGCTCACGGAGGCCGGTGATCACCAGGAGGCAGATCACGGCGCCGTAGGCCACACACATGGCCATGGCCTGCGGCCAGGTCATCACCTGGATGACTTGCGAGGCGAGCACACCGGAGACGCTGAGACCGGCCGCGAGGGCGAGCGGGACCTTGCCCCAGAAGCCCATGAGCAGGGTGGTCACAGCGGCGGCAATAGCAGTCGCGGTGATGAGGGCGGGCTGGCTGAGGCTGTTGCCGGCCACGTCCTTGCCGTTGAGGATCAGCGGGTTGAGCAGGAGGATGTACGCCATCGCCATGAAGGTGGTGATGCCGCCGCGAACCTCGGTCGCGATCGAGGATCCTCTGTCGGATATGTGGAAGTACCGGTCGAGCCAGGAACGGCCGGCGGGCTGGCGCGTACCTGCGCCGGCGTCCTCCGCCGTGGTCGTCGGCTCTGTGGACTGCTGGGTCATGGTGCCTGTCTCCCAAGGTTCAAAGGGGCACCCGCATGGAGATTGGAAACGCGGGATTTGGGATGCTGCGAGGGCTGCACGACCCGGGGGAACGGCCCGAGACGAACTGGGTTATTCGGGGGTTCTGCTGGGTGTATCTGTGAGCGGTTGAGGAACTGCTGGTGCTGCTAGAACCGCGAGCGGTGCGGCACTTGCTGACCCCGGGCGGTGTCAGGCGGTGGAAGTGTGACGTTCCTGGAGGCACGGCACCGCCCGGGGAGCTTTCGGTGGAACTCAGGTGATCAGGTGCCGGTGAGGTGCTCGGGGCGTACCGGCGTCCTGTTGAGTTCCAGACCCGTCGCGTTCCGGATCGCCGCGAGGACGGCCGGAGTCGACGAGAGTGTGGGGGCCTCGCCGATGCCACGCAGACCGTAGGGCGCGTTCTCGTCGGCGAGTTCGAGTACGTCGACGGGGATCGTCGGCGTGTCGAGGATGGTGGGGATCAGGTAGTCCGTGAAGGAGGGGTTGCGCACCTTCGCGGTCTTCGGGTCGACGATGATCTCCTCCATGACCGCGACGCCCAGGCCCTGGGTGGTTCCACCCTGGATCTGGCCGACCACGGACAGCGGGTTGAGCGCCTTGCCGACGTCCTGCGCGCAGGCCAGCTCGATGACCTTCACCAGGCCGAGCTCGGTGTCGACCTCCACCACCGCGCGGTGCGCGGCGAAGGAGTACTGGACGTGGCCGTTGCCCTGTCCCGTACGCAGGTCGAACGCCTCGGTCGGCCGGTGGCGCCACTCCAGCTCCAGGTCGACCGACTCACCTTCGAGTACGTCGACCAGGTCGGCCAGCACCTCGCCGCCGTCGGTGACGACCTTGCCGCCTTCGAGCAGCAGCTCGGCCGTCGCCCAGGCCGGGTGGTACGAGCCGAACTTGGCCCGCCCCATCTCCAGGACCTTCTCGCGGACGTTCTCGCAGGTGTTCTTGACCGCGCCACCCGTGACGTACGTCTGGCGGGACGCGGACGTGGAGCCCGCCGAGCCGACCTGGGTGTCGGCCGGGTGGATCGTCACCTGCGTGACGCCCAGCTCGGTGCGGGCGATCTGCGCGTGGACGGTGACACCGCCCTGGCCGACCTCCGCCATCGCGGTGTGCACGGTCGCGACCGGCTCGCCGTTGATGACCTCCATGCGCACACGGGCGGTGGAGTAGTCGTCGAAGCCCTCGGAGAAGCCGACGTTCTTGATGCCGACCGCGTAACCGACGCCCCGTACGACACCTTCGCCGTGCGTGGTGTTCGACAGACCACCGGGCAGCGCGCGTACGTCGGCCTGCTCGCCGGCCGCCAGCCACTGCTGCTCGGGCGGCATCGGCATGGCCTTGATGCGGCGCAGCAGCTCGGCTACGGGCGCCGGGGAGTCGCACGGCTGGCCGGTCGGCAGGAGCGTGCCCTGCTCCATGGCGTTCATCCGGCGGAACTCCACCGGGTCCATGTCGAGCTTCGCCGCGAGCTTGTCCATCTGCGCCTCGTAGGCGAAGCACGCCTGGACGGCGCCGAAGCCGCGCATGGCACCGCAGGGCGGGTTGTTCGTGTAGAGCGCGATGGCCTCGATGTCGACGTCCTCGACGACGTACGGGCCGACGCTCAGCGACGAAGCGTTGCCGACGACCGCCGGGGAGGCCGACGCGTAGGCGCCGCCGTCCAGCACGATCCGGCACTTCATGTGCGTGAGCTTGCCGTCCTTGGTCGCGCCGTGCTCGTACCAGAGCTTCGCCGGGTGGCGGTGGACGTGACCGAAGAAGGACTCGAACCGGTTGTAGACGATCTTGACCGGCTTGCCCGTACGCAGGGCGAGCAGGCAGGCGTGGATCTGCATCGAGATGTCCTCGCGGCCGCCGAAGGCACCGCCGACGCCGGAGAGCGTCATGCGGACCTTCTCCTCGGGCAGGCCGAGGACGGGGGCGATCTGCTTGAGGTCCGAGTGCAGCCACTGGGTGGCGACGTACAGGTCGACGCCGCCGTCCTCGCCGGGTACGGCAAGGCCGGACTCGGGGCCGAGGAACGCCTGGTCCTGCATGCCGAAGGTGTACTCGCCGGAGACGATGACGTCGGCGCGCTTGGCGGCCTCGTCGGCGTTGCCGCGGATGATCGGCTGGCGGTGCACGATGTTCGGGTGCGGGACGTGACCGATGTGGTGGTCGTCGCGGCCCTCGTGGATCAGCAGCGCGTCGGGCGCGGTCGCCGAGGCCTCGTCGGTGATGACGGGGAGCTCGACGTAGTCGATCTTGATCTTGGCGGCGGCGCGGCGGGCCGTCTCCGGGTGGTCGGCGGCGACGATGGCCACCGGCTCACCGTGGTGACGGACCTTGCCGTTGGCGAGAACCGGGGTGTCCTGGATCTCCAGGCCGTAGTTCTTCACCTCGGTGGGCAGGTCGTCGTACGTCAGCACGGCGTAGACGCCGGGCATGGCCAGGGCCTCGGACGTGTCGATCGACCGGATCTCGGCGTGCGCGGTGGTGGAGCGCAGCGTGTGGCCCCAGAGCATGTCCTCGTGCCACATGTCCGAGGAGTACGCGAACTCGCCGGTGACCTTCAGGGTGCCGTCGGGGCGGAGCGTGGACTCGCCGATGCCGCCCTTGGTCTTCGTGCCCTGGTTGATGCTGGTGGGGGTACCTGTGACGCCCATGGATCAGACCCCGCTTTCCTGGCGGTCCTGGCGAGCGGCGGCGAGGCGCACCGCGTCCAGGATCTTCTCGTAACCGGTGCAGCGGCACAGGTTGCCCGAGAGCGCCTCGCGGATGTCCGCGTCGGACGGCTCGGCGTTGCGCTCAAGGAGCTCGTCGGCGGCGACCAGCAGACCCGGGGTGCAGAAACCGCACTGCACGGCGCCGGCGTCGATGAACGCCTGCTGGATGGGGGCGAGCTCTTCCCCTTCGCCGGTCTGGGAGTCCGTCCCCTTGGCCTGCCACTGCTGGGCGGCCTGGAGCGACGTACCGCCGGAGCCGCAGGCACCGCTCGCGCAGCCCTCTTCGCGCTGCTTGGCGAAGTCGGCGAGGCCCTCGACCGTGACGACCTCGCGGCCCTCCACCTGACCGGCGGCGACGAGACAGGCGCAGACGGGGACGCCGTCGAGGCGGACCGTACAAGAGCCGCACTCGCCCTGCTCACACGCGTTCTTGGAGCCCGGCAGGCCCATGCGCTCGCGCAGGACGTAGAGCAGGCTCTCGCCCTCCCAGACGTCGTCCGCTTCCTGCTTACGGCCGTTGACCGTGAAATTCACGCGCATTGCTATGCAGCTCCTTCAAGCGTGCGGCCGGTGCCGCGGTACTGCTCCCAGGTCCAGCCCAGCGTGCGGCGGGCCATGATGCCGACCGCGTGACGGCGGTACTTCGCGGTACCGCGCACGTCGTCGATCGGGTTGCAGGCGCCGGACGCGAGGTCCGCGAACTGCTTGGCGATCGAGGGAGTGATGATCTTGCCGCTCTCCCAGAACCCGCCCTCTTCGAGCGCGGCGTTCAGGAAGTCCTCGGCGGCGCGGGCCCGCAGCGGGGTCGGGGCGGCCGAGCCGATGCCCGTCTTCACCGTGCGGGTCTGCGGGTGCAGCGCGATACCGAACGCGCAGACCGCGATGACCATGGCGTTACGCGTACCCACCTTGGAGAACTGCTGCGGCCCGTCGGCCTTCTTGATGTGGACGCGCTTGATCAGCTCGTCCGGCTCCAGCGCGTTGCGCTTCACACCGGTGTAGAACTCCTCGACCGGGATGAGACGCGTACCGCGTACCGACTCGGCCTCGACCTCGGCGCCCGCGGACAGCAGGGCGGGGTGCGAGTCACCGGCCGGGGAAGCGGCACCGAGGTTGCCGCCGACCGAGCCGCGGTTGCGGATCTGGGGCGATCCGACGGTGTGGGCGGCGAGCGCGAGGCCCGGCAGTTCCGCCCGCAGGTGGTCCATGATCTGGGTGTACGGGACGGAAGCGCCGAGCTGTACGGTCTCCTCGCCCACCTCCCACTCGCGGAGTTCGCCGATGCGATTCAGGTCCAGGAGGTACTCGGGGCGGCGGTGGTCGAAGTTGATCTCGACCATGACATCTGTGCCGCCCGCGATGGGCACAGCCGTGGGGTGCTCGGCCTTGGCGGCGAGCGCCTCCTCCCAGCTGGCGGGGCGAAGGAAGTCCATGAGGCTCTCTTCTTCTCAATCGGGTGGTTCGCGTATCGCTGGGGCTGGAGACGGCCAACCGCAGGCTTTGTCGGCCTTCGGCCTGGTTGTTCTAAGCCGTTCTGGGTCGCTCTGGGCGTTCATCTGCTGTTCACGTGGCTTGGCCCAAGTACACCGCCGGGGCTCCGCCTGGTGCAGTCACCGAAACCATGAAGGAGTTGGCTGGTGACTGCTCACGTCTTGTAGATTCGAACGAAAGGCGAACCTCGGCAACCTCACGGCTTTCTTCGGGAACCCACAAACACACTCCATCCACACCAAGAGACAGATCGGCGGCGAACACCCATGCGGCTGCGCGCACTGCTGGAGAACGACGCGCTGGGCCTGCTGCTGCTCGGCGGCGAGGAAGAGCTCGACCGCACCGTGCGCGGTGTGATGACCACCGACCTGCGGGATCCGAGCCGCTACCTGTCCGGCGGCGAGCTGGTGCTCACCGGGCTGGCGTGGCGGCGCGACGCCGAGGACTCCGAGCCCTTCGTACGCATCCTGGCGAGCGCGGGCGTCGTCGGGCTGGCGGCGGGCGAGGCGGAGCTGGGCGCGATCCCGAGCGACCTGGTCGAGGCGTGCGTACGGCACCGGCTGCCGCTGTTCGCGGTGAGCGAGGCCGTCGCCTTCGCGACCATCACCGAGTACGTGGTGCGCCAGGTGTCCGGCGAACGGGCCGGTGACCTGGCGGCGGTCGTCGACCGGCACCGCAGGCTGATGACGTCGGGCCCGGCGGGTGGCGGCCCCGAGGTGGTGCTGGACCTGCTGACCTCCGACCTGGACCTGCGCGCCTGGGTGCTGTCGCCCACCGGCCGCCAGATCGCGGGCGCCGGTGACCCGCTGCCGCCGGCCGTCGGTCCCGTCCTCGCGGGCGAGCATCTGGCCGCGAGCCGTACGGGGCGCCGGGCGCCGCACCGGGCCTCCGTGCGGGGCACGACGTACTCACTGTTCCCGATCAGGAGCGCCGGGCGGGGCGCCGCGGCTGCCGCCGCTTCCCGCGACGTACGCGAGAGCGTGCTGTCGGACTGGCTGCTGGCGGTGGAGGCGGACGCGGGCGACTGGCCCGCCGCCCGTCTGGACCTGCTCCAGGGGGTGACGCAGCTGATCGCCGTCGAGCGCGACCGGCGCGACGCGGCCCGTACGGTACGCCGCCGCCTCGCCCAGGAGGTCCTGGAGCTGGTGCAGACGGGCGCGGCACCCGCCGAGATCGCGGCCCGCCTGCGGGTCGCCGCACCGGTGCTGCTGCCGGGTCTGGGCTCGGCGCCGCACTGGCAGGTGGTCGTGGCGCGGGTCGACTGGCTGGAGGCGGGCCCGGGCGTCTCCGGCGGGCCGGCCGCCGCGATCCAGTCCGGGCCGGTCGCGCAGACGCTGCTGGAGGAAATACTGGTCGACCCGGCGGTGGCCGGTTCCGACTCCTCGGACCGGATCGCGGTGGCGCACGCGGGCGACGAGGCGATCGCGCTCGTACCGCTGCCGGCGGTGGCGGTCGAGGACGCCGGCGACGGCGAGGAGGGGGCCGAGGGCCCGTCGGTCTCCCGGGTCGGCCTGCACGCCGACGTACTCCTGGAGGCGGTGCGCGAGCCGCTCTCGGGCGGCCTCGCCGACGACGGGCGACTGACACTGGGTGTCAGCGCGGCCGTGCACTCGGCGGAGGGGCTGCGCGGGGCGCTGGAGGAGGCCCGGCACGCGCGCCGGGTGGCGGCGGCGCGGCCCGGCCGGGTCTGCGCGGCCGGCCACCACGAGCTGGCGTCGCACGTGCTGCTGCTGCCGTTCGTGCCGGACGACGTGCGCCGGGCGTTCACGGCGCGGCTGCTGGATCCGCTGCGGGACTACGACCGGCGGCACCGCGCGGAACTCATTCCCACGCTGGAGGCGTTCCTCGACTGCGACGGTTCCTGGACGCGCTGCGCGGCTCGGCTGCATCTGCACGTGAACACCCTGCGCTACCGGGTTGGCAGGATCGAGCAACTGACGGGTCGTGACCTGTCGCGTCTGGAGGACAAGCTGGACTTCTTCCTCGCACTGAGGATGAGCTAGCCGGCCGCCGCTGCGGGTCCTGCGGGGCGCAGCGGAGCCGGCCGGCCCCCGGCGTCAACCCGGGGCGCCCCCACTCTCAGCCAAGTGGCCGCCCTGACCGGCCGTTTGTGAATTCATTCACCTGAGCTCTTGGCCCGGAGTGCCATTCCGTGCTGAGATTCGCCCACAACCGCACAACCGATACTCACAGCTCAATGACGTGCTGCTCGGGGAGGGCAATGTGGCGCATACCGTCATGTCCGGTTCTGGAACGACCGCAGGGGACGGAAGCCCACTCCAGACCGCGGTATGGCGGCTGCGCTCGCGTGGCTGCTGGACCGACGCCGCGGCCCTGCTCGAACCACATGGGGGCGCCGCCGCGACCCCTGCCGCCGCGCTCCAGCGGGCATCGCTGCTCGTAGAGCGCTGCCTGTTCACGGAGCGGGGCTGGGCGGAGGCCGAGGACGCCCTGCGTACGGCGGAGGCGGTTGCCCAGAGCGACGACGAGCGGGGCGCGGCGGCGTGCGAGCGCGGCCAGCTGGCGTACGCCTCGACGGTGCTCGGCGCCCGCGACCGCGCCGACGAGGCGCGCTCCGCGCTCGGCAGAGCGGCGGCGCTGCTGGCCCCGACGGCGCCGGGCCGCCCGCTCCTCGACTTCCGGCGCGGCCTGATCGCCGAACACATCTCCGACTCCCCGCAGTCGGCCCGCGCCGCCTACCGTCGCTCTCACGCGGGCGCGACGACGCACGGCGAGACACTGCTGCTCTCGTTCACGTGGCGCCATCTGGCCGGACTGTCCCTGCGCGAGGGCGAGTTGGCGGACGCCAGGCACGGCTTCGCGGAGTCGCTGCGGATACGGGAGGAACTGGGCTACCTGGTCGGCACGGCCCCCGCCCTGGCAGCCCTCGCCGACGCGGAACCCGAGCCGGAGGCGACTCGCCTGCGGGCGGAGGCGGGCCGCCTGTTCCGGCTCCTGGGCGGCGTACCGACGTGGCTGGCGGCGCAGTTGTCACCGTCCGCGGCGGTGTGATCTCAGCGGTCCGCGCCCGCGAAGTGTTCGCGTACCAGGGACTGAACCACCGTCAGGTCCTGCGCCGCCAGCGCGTCCAGCAGGGCCAGGTGTTCGGCGGCGTCCGCGAGGAGGTCCGCCCGGCGGCCCAGGGGGTCCGCTGTGAGCAGGGGCCACTGGGAGCGGCGGTGGAGGTCGTCGGCGACCGTGACCAGCTGGCGGTTGCCGGAGAGGGAGAGGATCGCGCGATGGAACGCGCGGTCCGATTCGGCGTACGCCGCCCGGTTGCCCGTCGCCGCCGCCGCCGTGGTGGCCTCCGCCAGTGGGCGCAGCTCGCACCACCGGGCGACCGGGATCGTACGGGCCAGGCGGAGCATGACCGGGACTTCGATGAGCGACCGCACTTCCGCGAGCTCGGCGAGTTCCACCGAGGTGCGGACCGTCACGCGGAAGCCGCGGTTCGGTACGACCTCCACCGCGCCCTCCTGCGCCAGCTGCTGCATGGCTTCGCGGACCGGGGTCGCGGAGACGCCGAAGCGGGCGCCGAGGGCGGGGCCGGAGTAGACCTCGCCGGGGACCAGCTCGCCGCTGACGAGGGCGGCGCGCAGGGCGTCGAGGATCTGGCCGCGCACCGAGTGGCGCTGGACGAGGCGAGGGGCCGGGGGCTCGCTGTGGGTGTGCTCGCCGCGCGCCTGCTCGCCCCGCGCCTGCTCGCCCCGCGCCTGCTCCGGTACGCGCACGGACGGCACCTGCGTGGCGGCGTGTCCGTACGCCGCCTCGCGCGGTCTGCCCTGCTGCTGCTCCATGCGGGTTCCTCCGGTGCTGTGTCCCATATGGACGATAGGCGGGCCGGGTAACAGTTCAAACATCGCATTGATCGGGTAAGGTAAGGCTTACCTGCAAACGATCGCGATTCGGTGGTCCCCTGCATGACCGTCCCCGCTCTTTTCCCCGGCGTCGCCGCCTCCCCCGTCGCGGCCTCCTACGCCCGCCTCACGGAGGTCTTCTCCGGTCTGCGCGTACACGAGCTGGCGGACGGAGAGCCGCAGCCCGGAGGCGGCGGCTGGGTCGGGGCCGCGGAGCTGGCGGCCGGCGGCGCCGCGCTCGACGCCTTTCTGGCCTGGGACAACGCGCAGGTTCTGCGCGACTACGGCCAGCAGGCCCGCCCCGACGTCGTCGCCAGCTTCGGCCTCCACCGCTACGCCTGGCCCGCCTGCCTGCTGATCACCGTGCCGTGGTTTCTGCACCGCCGGGTACCCCGCGTGCCCGTCGAGGACGTCGCGTTCCAGCGGACGCTGGGCCGCATGACCGTACGCGTGCGGGAATTCGCCTGCCTGCCGGGCGACCCGGCCGCCGCCCTGCCCGGCGCCCGCGTCGTACCGGACGAGGAGGCCCTGCGCGGTGAGGTACGGGACGCCGTCGCCCAGCACCTCGGTCCGGTGCTCGACGGCTTCGGGCCCCGGATGCGGCGCGGAAAGCGCGCGCTGTGGGGCATCGCCACGGACGAGATCGTGGAAGGGATCTGGTACATCGCGCACCTGCTCGGCGAGGAGCGGCGCGCGATGCGGGAGCTGGAGGAGCTGCTGCCGGGTACGACCAAGCCGTACGCCGGGACGGCCGACTTCCGCGAACTGACCGGACCGAACGGTGAGTCGCTGCCGACCCGCGACCGCGCGAGCTGCTGCCTCTTCTACACGCTGCGCCCGGACGACACCTGCGTGACCTGTCCTCGTACGTGCGACGCCGAGCGCGTACGGAAGCTGAGCGAGGAAGCCGCGGCGGCAGCGGCGTCCGCTGTCGCGACGGTCTGACGGCAGGGGCACCTCCAGGCCGGCCACCGGCACGCCACCCGATCAGGTGGCATAAATCGAACTCAACCGGCCGACTGCGTACGGCGGTTCGACCAGATCGCACCTATTCGCGTGCCCTGGCACTCCCTTGGCGTCCTCTTGCACCGAAAGCCTCTTTGGGCCACTTCGATTCCGCCAATATGGCGCCCGATACGCCCTACCGCGATGCAAGGGACACCGCACATGAGACTGACCGACATATCGCTTGACTGGCTGCTTCCGGGTGGCGTGATGCTGGCGGGGGTCCTGGCGGCGGTTGCGGTGCTCGCGCGCGGCAAGCGCGCCGGTGGCAAGGCCGCAGCCGACGATTCGTGGGAACGTACGGAGGAGCGGCGCAGGCGGAAGGAAGCGATCTACGGGATCGCCTCGTACCTGCTGCTCTTCTGCTGCGCCGCGGTCGCCGCCGCACTCTCCTTCCACGGCCTGGTCGGCTTCGGCCGGCAAAACCTCAACCTCACCGGCGGCTGGGAGTACCTCGTCCCGTTCGGCCTCGACGGCGCCGCCATGTTCTGCTCGGTGCTCGCGGTGCGCGAGGCGAGCCACGGTGACGCGGCGCTCGGTTCGCGCCTCCTCGTCTGGCTGTTCGCCGGCGCCGCCGCCTGGTTCAACTGGGTGCACGCGCCCCGGGGCCTCGGCCACGACGGCGCTCCCCAGTTCTTCGCCGGGATGTCGCTCTCGGCCGCGGTGCTGTTCGACCGGGCGCTGAAGCAGACCCGCAGGGCCGCGCTGCGCGAGCAGGGCCTGGTACCGCGCCCGTTGCCGCAGATCCGGATCGTACGGTGGCTACGGGCGCCCAGGGAGACCTTCGGTGCGTGGTCGCTGATGCTCCTGGAGGGCGTGCGCACGCTGGACGAAGCGGTGGAGGAGGTGCGCGAGGACGCACGCGAGAAGGAACAGAACCGCATTCGCCGGCGCGACCACCAGAAGCTGGAGCGCGCCCAGTTGAAGGCCATCAACCGGCAGCACCGGGCCTGGGGGCGCGGTCGTGTGGGCGGCGGGCGGCAGGTCGTGGAGGTCTCCGCCATCGCTGCCGGTTCGGGCTCCGCGCCGCCGCAGGCGGTCGCGGAGCCCGCCATATCAGAACCCGGACAACTGCCGCTTCGACAAAGGCCCTCCCTTCAGGCCGTGAAAGGCGCTGAAAAGGTGTCGACCGTCGACCTCACCGCCGAGGACGACACGCAGGCTCTGCCACGGCTCGACTCGCTGGAGCGCAAGCTCAAGGACCTTGAGCAGCAATTCGGCTGAGGCCACGCGCGGGCTTGGCAGCGGGCGTGGCGGCGAAACTGGCGGCGGGACTGGCGGTTACGCCGGCCCGCCGCCGCCCATGTCGAGTTCGAACCAGACCACTTTTCCTACGCCTTGCGCCCGTACGCCCCACGCGTCCGCGAGCGCCTGGACCAGTAGGAGGCCCCTGCCGTGCGTACCCTCGTCGGCCGGCGGGGTGCGCGGCTGCGGGGGGCGGGCGACGAAGTCCCGTACCTCTACCCGGAGCCTGGAGGCGGCGACGGTGGCCGTGACCTCGGCGTCGTGTTCCGTGTGGACCAGGGCGTTGGTCACCAGCTCGGTGGTCAGGAGCTCGGCGACATCCGTGGAGGTCCGGGTTTCCCGGTGCCGCAGCAGCAGTTCGCGCAGAGCGCGCCGTACCTCCGGAACCGCTGTGAGCTCCGCGTGCCCCAGTCTGCGTCGCAGCTGAATGGGTGCCCCCTCCCCGTCCGATTCGGCCTCCGCCTCCGCCTCCCCCGGCACTTGCGACGGTCCTCGCGCGGTGGCACCACGTCCGCTTGCCTTCTGCCCTGTCATAGCCCCCACCCGCACGCCGGATCGACCCCTTCTCTCGAACTGGTTCACGGGATGCATGCCCCGCACGCGCAATGGCACTCATATCCATTAGTCAAATAAGCGGCGTGCGGGGAATATCCGGATCTGGAGGCGAGCCCGCCGAGGCGTCGAACGGATACCGACCCCGATACTTTCAAACGCGAGCCCCGGGCGCACCAGCGGTCGAGTGGGGCTGGAGGCCGAGTTCCGTGTCCAGGCCCAGTGCGAACGCCAGGTCGACGTCCAGGTCCGCGCCGGCCTCGAACGTCGCTCCGATGCCGGCCGCCCCCGCTCCCGTACCCGCGCCGCCGAACACCTCCGCCCGCAGGCCCTCATTGATCCGTGCTCCCGCCGCCGGGTCCAGCACCAGCCGTCCGCCCAGCGCGATGTTCGCGTCTCCGGGGGCCGTCTGCGGGAGGAGCCTCGTCCTGGTCTCGTCCAGTACGCCGAGCCGCGCACCCGGCTCGCCCTCCCCCACCGTGGCCGTAACGACGTGGGTCCTGAGGTCCACCGCCACATCCTTGACGAAGACGACCGCCCTGTCTCCCCTCGACAGCCGGACGCCGCCGTCGAGCATGACCCGGCCGCCCAGCAGCTTCTTGTCCCCGTGGGCGATCCTGCTGCCCGCGCGGGCCTTGAGGCCGAACCCGCCCGCGTCCAGCTGGACCGCGCCGTCGACAGGGGCCGCCGCCGTGCCGTGCCCCGCCGGGCCGAGAGCCGCGCCCAGGTCCAGCCTGAGCAGTCCGGCCCTGATCGGCGTACCGGACGCGGGGGCGCCCGCGTCGGCCGCGGGGGGCTCCTTCGCGACCTCGGGCCCGGCGGCGGAACCCAGGACCGAGGTCACCGCGTCAGGCACTACGGCGATCGCGGCGGGCGTGGCGATGACGACGGCGGCCGCGGCCGCGGCGGAGATACGGCCGCGGCTGAAGCGGCGGGGGAAAGACATGCGCGTCACTGGCGTCACAGACCCTTTCGCTGACTGGAGTGGGGGTAGCTAGCAGCCGGTCGCAATGAACCTTCCGCGACACGCCGCGCCTGCCCCGCCCCGGCCCGCGATTCCACTCGTACGGACCAGCACCATCCTGCTCGCCGACAGAGCGAAGCCGCTCACCATCTCGGCGCGGCGTCGACGAGGGGGTTGAGGCTGCTCTGATCTCTGCCGAGTCCATCAACGCATGCGGTACGCCGCTACGCCTCCCAGACCGCCACCGCCGTACGGTCGTCGGCGTACCCCTTCACCCGCAGGCCGGCGTCCGCGAGGTACTCGGCGAGGCCGGGCGGTTCGGCGGGGGCCCAGCGTTCGGCCAGTTCCTTGGCGAGGGCGGGCTCGCCGCGCAGGGGGTCGGCGAGGCCGGCGCTGCAGAGCAGGAGGGTGTCACCCGGACGGGCCACCGAGGCGCGGAAGCGGAAGGGCTCGGTGGGCGGCGGCACGCTCTCGACGTACGGGGAAGGGGGCGTCGTAATGCCGAGGTCCATGGTGAGGCGGTCACCCTCCGGGGTCTCGGACGGGACCGAACCGAAGCCGACGACGGGCGCGCCGGTGACGGCGGCGGGCTCGGGGACCGGGGGCTCGATGTCATGCCAGGCGCCGCCGCGCAGCCGGAACAGACCGCCGCCGCCGATGCCGAAGAAGACCCTGGTGCGGCATGCGGGGTCGGCGGGCAGGAGGAGGCAGCGCAGGCTCGCTGTGTACTCCTCCGGTTCCAGGCCCAGTTCGGACGCGCGGGCGCGCAGCTTGCCGTAGCTGCGGTCGGTGAGGCGGTGCAGGCCGGACTTGAGGTCGCCCCTGCGGCCGGCCCTTATGTCGTCGGAGAGGCGTGCGTGGCTGCGGCCGACGGCTTCGCCGATCCAGCGGCAGGCGTCGGCGGCGGCCAGGTGGGCGTTCTCGGCGGCGCGGACCCCGCCGGCCACCGCGACCAGGACGAGTGCGTCCTCGGCGCGGCCGAAGCGGGCGGTGAGCAGGGCGTCGCGGCGGGGTTCGCCGCGGTAGCGGGCTGAGTCGCCGCGGATGGACGCGGCGCGCAGGGTGTACGTGCCGTACCGGGCGCCGTCGAGCACGGTGTCGGCCACGAGAGCGCCGAGCTCGCGCGGGTCGGCGGCGGGCAGGGCACTGGGCTCGGCGTCGTAGGTGGGCGCCCGATCCCCGACGAAGCCGGCGCGGGGCCGACGCGCCTGGTCGTACGGGGCCGGCTCAGGTTGCGAGGGCGGCTGTTCGTTGGCCGTCACGGAGCGCGGCGGAGGCGGACCGGCCGGCGGCGGGGCCGACTCCCGGCGGGCGGACGGCACTTGCGGTACGCCGGGCGGCTCCCAGGGGGCACGCTGCGGGGCGATGACGGGCGGCCGGGGCGGTCGCGCGGGAGCGGGCGGTTCAGGGGTCGGCGGCAGTGGTGGTTCCGGTGGCGGAGGGGCGGGTGGGTCCGGGGGTGGTGCTGATGGCAGGGGTGGTACCGCCGAAGGGCGCTTCTTCGCCGCTGGGGACAATGTGTTCGCTGCGGAGTCGAAACGGGTGTCCAGGGTGTCGTCCGGCTGCGCGGGACCCGTGTCCGGGGTGCGCTGTTCGTCGTACAGCCGGCTCCACCACGCGTCCTCGTCCTTGGTGCGCCTCTCCCCCTGCTGGCTCATGCCCCTATTGTCCACCTCAACGGCCGTACGAAAATGGGGCATCGGGAAAAACAAGTCCGCCGGGCGACCCCACCCCCCACGGGAGGGACGCCCGGCGGACGGCTCTTCGGCCGGCGCGGCGCCCGGCGTGCGACCCGAGTGCCCCGAAACGCTGAGATCAATCTGCGGTGGCGCCACGTTGGCAGAGTGACGGGTGGTGCGGGAATGATGCGTACGGCGGGTTTACGCCGTGGCCGCTTCCCGCCATGACCGGGTGGGCAAGATCGTGGCGACGGTGCGGAAACGCGCGGAATCAAAGCGTCCGGGGAGGGTGTGGAGGGGTGCTGGGAGCCATTGGTCTCGACGAGGCCCAGGAGTCGACGTACCGCGCGCTTGTCGCGCTCGGCGCCGCGGAGGTCCCCGACCTCGCGCACCGGCTGACGTTGCCGGAGGCCGATACGGAACGTGCGCTGCGCCGCCTGGAGCGGCAGGGGCTCGCGGCGCAGTCGTCGGCCCGTACGGGACGCTGGGTGGCCGCGCCGCCCGGCGTCGCACTGGGCGCGCTGCTGACCCAGCAGCGGCACGAGCTGGAGCAGGCGGAGCTGACTGCGGCGCTGCTGGCGCAGGAGTACCGGGCGGAGGCGGCCGAGCCCGCGGTGCACGATCTGGTCGAGGTGGTGACGGGCACGAGCGCGGTGGCGCACCGCTTCGTACAGCTTCAGCTCGGCGCGACCGCGGAGGTGTGCGCGCTGGTCACGGGGCATCCGACGGCGATCAGCGGCATGGACGACGAGGCGCAGGAGCGGGCGGCTGCGCGTGGCGTGACGTACCGGGTCGTGCTCGAACGGGACGTTCTCACGCTGCCCACCGGCATCGTCGAGCTGTCGGCGGCGCTGGGGCGCGACGAGCAGGTACGGGTGGTGGAGGACGTTCCGACGAAGCTGGTCATCGCGGACCGGACCATCGCGATGGTGCCGCTGACGGGGCGCGGCGCGGAGCCCGCGGCTCTCGTCGTACACGCGAGCGGGTTGCTGGAGTCGCTGACCGGGCTGTTCGAGGCGGTGTGGCGGGAGGCGCTGCCGCTGCGGCTGGGGGCGGACGGGACGGCGTCGGAGGACGGCACGCCGGGCCCCGACGCCACGGATCTCCAAGTGCTGTCGCTGCTGCTGGCCGGGATGACGGACGCGAGCGTCGCCAAACAGCTGGAGCTGGGTCTGCGGACGGTGCAGCGGCGGGTGAAGGGGCTGATGGAGCTGGCGGGCGTGACGACGCGGCTGCAGCTCGGGTGGCACGCGTACGAAAGGGGCTGGGTGGCCAGACGCTGACCTGGCCGCAGCGCGCACGGCAAGAAGCCCGCCCTCGTCCACCGTTCGCCCCGACGGCCTCTTGGACCTGCGGTGACAGCCCTGTTCCCGCACTCTGGACAGATGGGCGTGTGGCAGCTCCTCCTGGTCGGCCTCGTCATGCTGCTCGGCCTGCTCGGCGTGCTCGTGCCCGGCGTGCCGGGGCAGGCCATCGTCTGGGCGGCCGTGCTGTGGTGGGCGCTGGAGGACAAGACGGTGCTCGCCTGGGGCGTACTGATCGGCGCGACCGCACTGCTGCTGCTCAACCAGGCGCTCAAGCCCCTGCTCCCGGCCCGCCGCCCCCAGGAGTCCGGCGCACCGCCGCGTACGCTCATGGTGGGTGGGATCGCCGGGATCGCCGGGTTCTTCCTGCTGCCGGTGGTGGGCGGGATCGTGGGATTCATCGGGGGCATCTACGGGGTGGAGCGGGCGCGGCTCGGCAGTCACGGCGGCGGCTGGGCCTCCACCCGTACCGTCATGCGCGCCGTCGGCTACCCGGTGCTCGTGGAGCTGTTCGCGTGCCTGCTGGTGGTCGGCACGTGGGCGGGTGTGCAGATCTGGGGCTGAAATTCCCGCGGATCCGGCGAAAGTCCTGGGCCGTCGTGCCGATGTGCGGGGTGGGTCGCGCGTGTGAGGCTGACGCCATGACCGCATTCAGCGATGCCGAACGCGCGTACCTCAAGACGCAGCGCCTGGGACGGATGGCGACCGTCGACCCGAAGGGCCGGCCGCAGGCAAACCCGGTCGGTTTCTTCCCGCAGGACGACGGGACGATCCTGGTCGGCGGCCACGCCCTCGGTACGACCAAGAAATGGCGCAACCTCCAGGCGAACCCGAGGGTCGCGCTGGTGGTCGACGACATCGTGAGCCTGAAGCCGTGGGCAGTGCGCGGGGTGGACATCCGGGGTGAGGCCGAGCTGCTGACCGGGGCGCACGAGCTCGGGCCGCACTTCAGCGAGGAGCTGATCAGGATTCACCCGCAGAAGATCCACAGCTGGGGTCTGGACTGACTCAGGGCCTGCGCGTTACGCCGTCCAGAGGTGCCGCACCGCGTACGACCGCCAGGGCCGCCAGGCGCCGGCACCCGCCTCTCCGTCCGGTGCCACATCCGGGTCGCCAAGTGCCCGCATCCGGATCAGGCCCGCGGTCCTCGCGGTGATCCCGGGCAGCGCGCGCAGTGCCCGCTCCGCCTCGTCGCGGTCCGCGCCGGGATCGAGGCGTACGACGCCGTCCGCGAGCGCGGCCGCCAGCGACCGCAGCGCGGTGTCGTCCGCCCCGGCGAGGGCGCCCGGCTCGGGGAAGACGTGCGTCAGCGCGCCGCACGGCTGGTCCAGCACCTTCCCGTACGCCTCGATGAGGCCCGCCATCGCCTCCCGGCCCACCAGCGCCCGTACCGCGAACTCCTCGGGGTCAGCGGCGCCCGGCGAACGCAGTCCGGGGCGGGCGGCGACCAGCGGCGCCAGCGCCGGGTCGGCGGCGAGCCGCTCGTCGACGGCGTACGGGTCGGCGTCCAGGTCGAAGAGCCCGCGCAGCCGCTGGACGGCGGTGGTGAGGTCGCGCAGGTCGGTGAGGTGGATGCGGGCGTCGAGCCAGCCGGTGTGCGGGGCCTCGTCCACGGCGGCGATGCCCGTTCCGTACGGCAGGGGCAGGGTGCGCCGGTAGGTGCGGGCGCCGGGCTCGCCGGTCATCTCCTCGACGCGCGGCACGGCCTCGCTCGCCAGCAGGTCGAAGATCTCCCTGGCCGCGTACGCCCCGCGATAGGCGAGTCGCAACGGGATCCCGGCGGCGAGGGCGGGCCCCGCGCCGGTGCCCGTGGCCGCGCCCGTGCCCGCGGTCTTGGTTCCGGACTCCGTCCGCAGGAGGCTGGGGGTGCGGGCGTAGATCTGGCGGATCGTGTCGTTGAACTGCCGCACGCTCGCGAAGCCGGAGGCGAACGCGATCTCCGTGACGGGCAGTCCGGTGGTCTGGAGCAGCACGCGCGCGGTGTGCGCGCGCTGCGCGCGGGCGAGTGCGACGGGGCCGGCGCCGAGCTCGCCGGTCAGCTGCCGCTGCACCTGCCGGGTGCTGTAGCCGAGCCGGCCCGCGAGCCCGGGCACGCCTTCGCGATCGACGATGCCGTCGCCGATCATCCGCATCGCGCGGCCGACGACGTCGGCGCGGGCGTTCCAGTCGGCGGATCCGGGTACGGCGTCGGGGCGGCAGCGGCGGCAGGCCCGGAAGCCGTTGCCTTGGGCGGCGGCAGCCGTGGGGTAGAACCGCACGTTCTTGCGCTGGGGGGTGACGGCGGGGCAGCTCGGGCGGCAGTAGATGCCGGTGGTCGCGACGGCGAAGAAGAACTCGCCGTCGAAACGCGCGTCGCGGCTGGTCACCGCCTCGTACATGCTCTCCTCGTCCATCACGCCATCCAGTGTGCGGCAGCGGCGGGCTGGCGGGATTCGGACACGGCGTCCGAGGGGGTGGGGTGGGATGCCCGGCGGGGCTTTTCCCCACCCCCCCGAAGGGCCGGGGGCCTAGCGCCGGCCCCCCGCGCGCTTGGCGGCGAAGTTGGCGCGGCCCTCCGCCGACTTCAGCCGCCACTCGCGCCCCATCTCCGCCCGTAGCCTGGCGTCGGTCTTGGCGACGATGCGCCGGTTCTCCCGCAGCAGCTTGCGGTAGCTCTCCAGCCGGCGCTCCGGCAGCGAGCCCTCCTCCAGCGCGGCCAGCACGGCGCAGCCCGGCTCGCTTTCATGGGCGCAGTCGTGGAACCGGCACCGGGCCGCCAGTTCCTCGATCTCCGAGAAGACCTGCCCGACACCGGCCTCGGCGTCCCACAGGCCCACCCCTCGCAGTCCGGGCGTATCGATGAGCACTCCCCCGCCGGGCAGGGCGAGGAGGTTGCGGGTGGTGGTGGTGTGCCGGCCCTTGCCGTCGACTTCGCGGGTCGCCTGCACATCCATGACGTCCTCGCCGAGCAGCGCGTTGGCCAGCGTCGACTTTCCCGCACCGGACACCCCGAGCAGCACGCTCGTACCGCCCGATACGACCGCGGTGAGTACGTCGATGCCGTCACCCGTCGTGGAGCTGACGGCCAGCACCCGCACGCCGGGCGCGGTGGTTTCCACGTCCTCGACGAGGTACGAGAGCCCGGTGGCGTCGGGCACGAGGTCGGACTTGGTGAGGACGACCAGCGGCTGGGCGCCCGACTCCCAGGCCAGGGCCAGGAACCGTTCGATCCGCCCGAGGTCCAGTTCCACGGCGAGTGAGACGGCGATGATCGCGTGGTCGACGTTGGCCGCGAGGATCTGCCCCTCGGAACGGGTGGAGGAGGTGGAGCGTACGAACGCGGTACGGCGCGGCAGGTACGCCCGTACGAACCGCGGGTCGCCGACGGGGTCGACGGCCGCCCAGTCACCGGTGCAGATGACCCGCAGCGGATCGTGCGGAGTCACGTACGTCGTGTCGCCGTGGACGACGCCGTCGGTGGTGAGGACGTCGCAGCGGCCACGGTCGACCCGTACGACACGGCCGGGCAGCAGACCCTGCGCGGCGTACGGGGCGAACTCGGCAGCCCAGCCTTCGTCCCAGCCGTAGGAGGCGAGGGCGTGCTGAGCGTCCGAAGGAGAAGAAGGAGAACGAGACGTGTTGAGGGAAGCGTTGGACAAGGGGAACCCTTCGAAGGGTGGCCCCGGCAGCGCGCTCGGCGCGCGGAAGAAGTGTGGGTGTCAGCCGGAGACCACAGGGGTGGCAACGATGATGAACTCCTGAATGCGGGCAGTGCCCGTCACCGTGACAGTCATCAATGTCCTCACCTCCTGCTTCCTCGACGAACCAAACGAGCAGAACCATAACTCCGCCCCGGAAGACGGCACCAGCGATTATTCCGCGCTTGTCGCGGGCCGGTTCGGTGACACTGTGCAGTGCGAGACCGTCTGTATCAGTAACAGTCCAAGCGCAGTTGGCAGAGGTGAGCGATGTCTGAAGACCCCGGTGTCCATGAATTGCGGCTGGGTATTTATGCCACTCAGCAGCAGGCAGATGAGATCAAGGAACGCATCACCAGGCTGCTGTGCCCGGATCCGGATCACGCCCCGCCGTGCCCGGTCCCGTGGTCGATGTCCATGGTGCACATGTCGGATCCCGACGCCCGCGAACGTCATCCCGGGCTGGTCGAGCAGGCCGAGGCGGAGAAACACCTTCGTCCGTAACGGCCCCGCTTCTTCGGGCTCACCCCGCCGGCGGGAAGGCCTGTTCGGTCCAAATGGTCTTTCCGGAGCGGGTGTAGCGCGTTCCCCACCGCTGGACGAGTTGCGCGACGATGAACAGACCGCGTCCGCCCTCGTCGTCCTCCCCGCTGTGGCGCAGGTGCGGTGACGTGTGGCCGGTGTCCGCGACCTCGCACAGGAGCGTATGGTCGCGGATGAGGCGCAGGTGCAGCGGCCCGGCGGCGTACCTCACCGCGTTGGTGACCAGCTCGCTGACCACGAGCTCGGTGGCGAACGACAGTTCCCGCAGGCCCCAGTCGTGAAGCTGCCCGGTGGCCAGGTCCCGGGCATGGCTGACGGCGGCCGGTTCCGCCGGCAGCTCCCATTCGGCGACCTGCGAGGCGCCCAGTTCGCGGGTGCGGACGAGCAGCAGGGCCGTGTCGTCGGCGGTCTGCCCGTTCGGTACGAGTTCCGACACTGCCCGGTCGCACAGTTCCTCCAGCGACGCGTGCCGGTCGCTGAGCACCCGTCCCAGGGTGTCGAGTCCGTGGTCGATGTCGCGGTCGCGGGCTTCGACCAGGCCGTCGGTGAAGAGGGCCAGCAGACTGCCCACCGGCAGCTCGATCTCCATGGACTCGAACGGCAGGCCGCCCAGCCCCAGGGGCGGGCCGGCCGGCAGATCCGGGAAGGACAGCCGGCCGTCCGGGTCCACCACCGCCGGCGGCAGGTGCCCGGCACGGGCCATGACGCATCGTCGCGAGACCGGGTCGTAGACCGCGTAGAGACAGGTCGCGCCGGTGGTCACATCGTCGAAGTTGCCGTCGAGCGTGCCGAGCTCGCCCCACTGCTCCTCCGCCGACTGCCCCACCAGGTCGTCCAGCCGCGTCAGCAGCTCGTCGGGAGCCAGGTCCATCTGGGCGAAGGCCCGTACGGTCGTGCGCAGCCGTCCCATGGTGGCGGCCGCCTGCAGGCCGTGACCGACCACGTCCCCGACGACGAGTCCGACGCGCGTCCCGGACAGCGGGATGACGTCGAACCAGTCGCCGCCGACTCCTGACAGGTCGTCCGTGGGCAGGTACCGGTAGGCCAGATCGACCGCCGACTGGCGCGGCACGTGCTGCGGCAGCAGCTGGCGTTGCAGGGCGAGGGCCGCGGTGCGTTCACGGGTGAAGCGGCGGGCGTTGTCGATGGATACGGCCGTACGGGCGACCAGCTCGTCGGCCAGCTCGATTTCACCGCTGTCGAAGGTGGCCGTGTCGGTGCCCCGGACGAAGGTGACCAGGCCGAGGGTGCTGTCCCCGGCCCGCAACGGCACGACCAGCGTGGTGTCGTCGAGCACGAGCCCGCCCGAGGAGAGGCAGCGGTACTGCGGCGAACCGGGCGGGTAGGCCACAGGGGGTCCGCCCTGCCCGCCGGGGCCGTCCTCTTCGGCCTCCCCCGCTGCCGAGCGGCGGGCGACCCGTACCAGCGCCATCTCCCCCGAGCCGCCGGTGGCCGGGACCTCGCCTTCCAGTACCGCCTTCGCGAGGTCGACCGTAACCGTGCCGGCGAACTCCGGGACCGCCACCTCGGTGATCTTCTCGGCGGTGACCAGTACGTCGAGCGCGGTGCCGATTCCGCGGCCCGCCTCGACGAGCAGGGCCAGCCGCTGCTGGGCCTTGTAGCGGTCGGAGATGTCGAAAGCGTCCTCGCACACTCCGAACACGTGCCCGTCGGCGTCCTGGAGCCGGTAATAGGAGCAGGACCACAGGTGGTCCGATTCCGGGTCGCTGGGGGGCCGGCCCAGGAAGTGCAGGTCGAGGATGGGTTCGCCGGTGTCGAGCACATGGTGCATGACCGCGTCGAGCGTGCGTGGATACCCCTGCGTGACGAACCTGCCATCGGCGTAGAGCTCGTCGGCCCGCAAACCGCTGAACTCGGTGAACGGCTGTCCGATCTCCCGTTCGAAAGCCGTGTTGCACCAGGTCAGGCGCAGATCGGTGTCGTAGATGGCCAAGCCGACGGGTGACTGCGTGGCCAGCCCGTGCAACAGGGCCAGACGGGTCTCCCACGCCCGGAGATCCTTCAGCTCCGTCGCGACCAGGACGCGCTCCGCCGTGCCGGGGCCCGGCAGGGGACACACCGCGGTCGCGAGAAGCAGCTCGTGCCCGTCCCGGTGCCGGGCGACGCGGATCTCGTTTCCCCGCAGCGGTGTCGCGAGGGGCGGGCCGTCGCCCGGCGGCACAACGGAGTCCGCCCGCGGTGGCAGGATCACCCGCAGGGGCTGTCCGACGATCTCGTGCGGCCGGTAACCGAGCAGCTTCTCGGCCGCGGGACTCCATCCGATGACCGTGTCCCGGGCGTCGACGACCGCCGTGGCCGCCCTGGTGACGTCGAGGGGACCACGGAAGTCGGCACTCTGCGCCGCGTTCCACGCACTCATGGCGCCACACCAGCCCGGTTCATCACCTACAGAATCCGCCGTGCCCAGGGCCGGCACAACCGCGGTACGCCCACGCAACGGCAGCCGCAGGGCATTCTCAGCCAGTACGCCCCACGATCAGCCACTGCGCGGGCAGCTCTATGCGGGTGCCGTCCGCCCGGAACTCCGTCTGGGCGAGGGTGATACGGCCGTCCACCAGGACGGTGAGCCCCGACGCGCGCAGAAGTCGCGGTATTTCGCGGTCCTCGGACTCCGCCGGTTTCAGTCCGTGCGCGAAGACCCGTGCCAGCTTCGGCGGCGGTCCGCCCGGCTCCCGCATGAGATCCCGCAGTACGGTCTTCGCCTCGGCGGTCAGTTCCACCACGAAGGCACGCCCCCGCTGCCCCACCAGCTCCGCGACCGCCGCCGCGATCAGGGGCCGGTCCGGCGGCTCGCTCTGGTGGATGACGGCCCGCAGGTAGACGTTGCTGTCGCCGAGCCGCTTGTGCAACTCGTGCACGGCCGCCGGGTCGGCCGCGTTGAGCTGCCTGAACTCGACCGCGTTCGCGGTGTCCGCGCGCCGCGCGTGGGCCACCGCCGCGTGGGATATGTCGACGCCCACCGCCCGCGAGAAGTGGCGTGCCAGATAACGGGTCTGTGTCCCGTTCCCGCATCCGACGTCGACCACGGGTAATGCCGCGTCGACGTGCGGGGCGAACAGCTCCAGGTGGGGTGCGGCCGTCAGGGACGGATCGCTGTCCCAGATCGCTTCACCGGGAGTGTCCGGGGTGTCCCCCCAGTAGCTCTCCCACGCGTGCACGTATCGTCCGGCAAGAGTCATCGGATGCCCCCGGTGGTGCGTACAGACGGACAGACGGAACGGACAGGCCTCGCGCCCGTTCCTTACCCCGATACCGCCGTCCCCGACACCCCGCCGTCCCGACACCCCGCGCGGCAGTCATCCGTCGCGCACGCCTGAGCGCGCTCCGGGTGGCAGGGGCTGCTCGAACCAGACCACTTTGCCGCGCCCCATGTGACTCGCCCCCCACCTGTCGGCGAGCCGGCTCACCAGCCGCAGACCGCGCCCGCACTCCTCGTCCGGACCCGCCTCCCGCAGTACGGGCAGCGTGTGCTCCTCGTCGGAGACCTCGCACAGCAACGTGTCCGCGCGCACCAGACGCAGCCCCACCGGACGGCCTCCCGCATGCCGGACCGCGTTCGTGACGACCTCGCTGACCAGCAGCAGGGTGGTGTCGGCCAGCTCCGGCAGCCCCCACCGCGCCAGTTGGGCGTCCACGAGCTGCCGGGCCCGCCGCACGTCGGCGGCCGTCGGAGCCAGCTGCCACGTCGTCATGTCCTCGGGTGGCATACCGTTCAGGCGGGCCATCAGCAGCGCGATGTCGTCCTTGCGCCCGCCACTCTCCCCGGCCGTCGACACGGCCAGCGCCCGGATGATGGTGTCGCACGCCTCGTCCATGGAGGCGGCCGGGTGCGCCGCCGATTCGCACAGCGCCGCCAGGCCGGTTCCGATGTCCTCACCGCGCACCTCGACCAGCCCGTCCGTGCACAGCACCAGCCGGTCGCCCGGCGACACACTCACCCGGGCGGTGGCGAACGGCACGCCCCCGAGGCCGATCAGGGCGCCGCCGGGCACGTCGATCAGCTCGCCGCGGCCACTCTCGGCGCGTACGAGAACGGGAGGCAGATGCCCGGCACTGGAGATCAGCAGCTCACCCGCGACCGGATCGTAGACGGCGTACAGGCAGGTGGCGAGATAGTGGTCGCCGAGCTGGTGAGCCAGATCGTCGAGCTTGCGCAGCAGCTGCGCCGGCGGGATGTCCAGTACGGCCATGGTGTGTACCGCTGTGCGCAGCTGGCCCATCATGGCCGCCGCGTTCAGCCCGTGCCCCATCACGTCCCCGACGACCAGCGCGGTACGGGAGCCGGGGAGCCGGATGGTGTCGAACCAGTCGCCTCCGACCCGGCCCAGCGCGGTGCCCGGCAGATAGCGGGTGGCGACGTCGCAGCCGGCCATGCGGGGTTCGACCTGCGGGAGCATGCTTTCCTGCAGCGTCTCGGCGACCTGCTGCTGGTACGCGTACATGCGCGCGTTGTCCAGGACGAGTCCGGCCCGGGCGGCGAGCTCGGCGCCGGTTCGACGGTCCATGTCGGTGAACGGCTCACGGCCGGGGCGGCGCATCAGCACCGTGAACCCGAGCACCACCCTGCGCGCCGTGAGCGGTACGACGAGCAGCGACCGGCCGCCGATCAGGGGGCGCAGGTCCCGCTTCTCGAACTGGGCGGAGATGCGCTCGCTCAGGTCGTTGCCGATGCGGGGCAGGAGCACCGGTTCGCCCGTCACCATGCACTGGAAGAACGGGGTCTGCTCGGGAAAGGTCATCTCCTCCCCGACGGGGACGGTGTCGTCCCAGCGGCCCGGCTCGTCGTTGTGCTCGACCCATACCCGGCGCCAGTCGGTGTTCACGTCCGGCGGACCGTCCGGGAACCCTTCGCCGGCGAGGATCTGGACCCGCAGGTGGGTGCCCGCGAAGTCCGCGAAGCGGGGCACGGCGGCGCTGGTGACCTCGCGGATCGTCCGGGCCAGGTCGAGCGAGCTGCCGATGCGGCCGCTCACCTCGTTGAGGAACTCCAGCCGCTCCCGGACGGCGGCGTACTCAAGGTCGAGGTCCTTGTCCAGGTCCGCGTCAATGGGTGGCCTTCCGAGGTCCGCCGGGCCGCCGCCGCGCACTGGGGCCGTCCGTGTCCGGCGCTCGCGGTGCTTCGGCACGCCCCAGTCGGGTGTCACCGGGACGCGTTCGTACGTGCTGATCTCCAGGACCGGGTAGCCCAGTTCGAGCACCTGCGACACGATCCGGCCCGCCGTGGCCGGCCCCATGTGGGGAAGGATGTCGGGCAGCCGCTCGGCGAGCAGGCCCGCCCCGGGAAACTCGGTGTGCAGCGCGAAACCGGGAGCGACCCGCTCGTGCGGGTCCCCGTCGTCGCCGAGCCGGGAGGCGTCGGCGGCCAGCACCAGCAGCCGCTCCGGCCCCGGTCCGGCCAGCGGGTACGCCCACCACAGCACGTCCAGCGAACCGGAATCGGCACCCTGCTGCGAACCACCGTCCGGCCGGGGGCACTTGGCACGCCCGGCCGTGAGCTGGTCGGCGAAGTCGTCGTACTCGTAGAGCGCGGTCAAAGCGCCGGAAACCGGCAGCAGGTCGGCGGCGAGGGCCCCCACGGCGTCCTGTCTGCGGTGGCCGAAGAGCCGGTGCGCGCCGGAACTCCAGTGCGAGACGAGGCCGTCACCGCCCACCACGACTACGGCGAGCGGAATCCGGCCGGACACGGCGCGCTGCCGTGGAACCACAGCTTCCATGGGCTTGCGTACCCTCCCAGCGGCAAGATCTCCGACGAAGACGTCCTCACGGTACGGCCGGGTGGTGGCCGGCACGGGGCGTACGGCGGGAAATGCCTCCATCGGATGCCGGAGCGGCCCGGATCCGCACGGGAGCGGCCCGCCCGCCTATGATCAGGCGGAGCGTGCGCGACGACGACGAAGGGCCGAACGACCATGGCGGATCAGCGAGTTGTCATCGTGACCGGCGGGGGTACGGGCATCGGCGCGGCCACCGCCCGGCTGCTCCGTGAGGCCGGGCACCACGTGGTCGTCTCCGGACGCCGGCCGGAGCCGCTGCGGCTCCTCGCCGAGGAGACCGGAGCCCTGGCGCACTCGTCCGACACCGCCGACCCGGACGCCGTACGCGACCTCGTGGACGCGGCCATCACCGCGTACGGGCGGCTCGACGGGCTCGTACTCAACGCCGGGATCGGGCGCTCGGGAGCCGTGGGCGATCTGTCGGTCGAGGACTGGGAGACCGTCATGCGCACCAATCTCAACGGCCCCTTCCTCCTCCTGCGCGCCGCGCTCCCGCACCTGCTTCAGGCACGGGGCGCGGTCGTCGCGGTCGCCTCGGTGGCCGCGCTGCGCAACGGCGTCGGCAACGCCGCGTACGCCACGTCCAAGGCGGCTCTGCTTCAGCTCTGCCGTTCCCTCGCCGTCGACTACGGGCGCCACGGTCTGCGCGCCAACACGGTGTGCCCCAGCTGGGTGCGTACCGAGATGGCCGACCGGCGGATGGCGCGGTTCGCGCAGGAGGCGGGCCTCGGGGAGGGCCAGGGGGGCGAGGGCGCCGTCGAAGCGGCGTACGAGGAGGCGACCCGGTTGCTGCCCGGGGGGCGCCCCGGCGAACCGCGTGAGGTCGCCGAGGCGATCGCCTGGCTGCTCTCGCCCGCCGCGTCGTACGTCAACGGCGCGACGCTCACGGTCGACGGCGGGGCGACGGCGCTGGACCCGGGGACGGCGGCGTTCGACTTCCGCATCGAGGCGCGCGAGCGCGACTGAACAACGGCCGTCACAGTGGGGGCGGTACGAGCGATGCCGGGTCCGGCAGCAACTGTGGGTGGAAGGCGGCGAGCCCGGCGCCCGCCAGCCACCAGCCCCGGTAGACCAGCGCCCGGCACAGGCCCGGGTCGAGCCGGTCGGCACGAGCGCCAGGTCCCGGCCGTCGAAACTCCGGTGCTCCTCGAACGCGTCGCGCCACTGACCGAGCGGCTCCGAGCCGTCCGCCGGGAAGTCGGTGGCCAGCCCGACCAGGACTCCGCGACGGGCGCCGGGTGACGGCGGTTCCCCCTGTCCGTCGCCACGTTGGTCCCGCTGGAAGCGCTCGACGATCGCCCGGGTCCGCAGCGCGGTGCTCTGCCGGTACAGCAGGGAGTTCGCGCGGGCGAGGTCGCGGATGACCGGAATGCGGCCGTACACGCCGGGCCGCAGGAGGCCTCCGGCGTTGAGGACGAGCAGGAAGGCGTGCCGGTAGCGTTCGCTGTCGATGGCCTCCAGGCCTGTGTTGTCGTACGTTCCTCCGTCCAGCAGGGCGGGCGGGTGCGTGGCGCACGGGAAGTGGGCGGCGTCCAGAACCACGGGCGGGAAGGCGCCGGGAACGGCGGCCGAGGCCGCCACGGCGAGACTCAGCTTCAGCCCCGGTCCGGCAGCCGAGGTCGGGGCCAGTCCGGTCGTGTAGTCGCCGAAGACATCGCGTTCGAAGGTGAACCGGGCGCCGGTGGTGAGGTTCGCCGCGTTGAAGATCCAGCGCACTCACGGGTCCAGGTCCTTCAGCTCGATCCCGTCGAAGAACCACTCGTCCAGACGCCTGGCCAGGACTTCGGTGCGGTTCGTCGGGCCCAGCGTCCGCCACAGGCCCCGGACGATCGCCCTCTTCAACGACCGGGAGGAGACGCGCTCCACGACGGGATTCACGACGAGTTCGTCGACCGCCTCCGCCGTGAAGCCCCGCTCCCTCAGCCCCGGCCAGGCGGTGGCGAGGAACCCGTTGGCGACCGAGCCTCCGGACACCGACGAGGCGTACCGCAGGCTGGGCAGCAGCCCGGCGCCGGCCAGCAGGCGTACGAAACCCAGTGCGGAGAGCGTGGCCCTGAAGCCGCCTCCGGAGAGGGTGACCGCGACCGGCCGCGCCGCGGCGGGCGGTTCGGCGGGGCGGAGCGTGTCGCCGCACGGCCGCGCCTGCAGACCCGTACCCACGGCGGGAGAGTCCACGACCCACGTGCCGCGGGAGGGGTCCTTGGCCGGGCTCATGACTCTTCACCTACCTCTATGACGAGCGCGGGATCCGTGGCCGGCCGCACGTCGACTTCGAAACTCCGCCTCTTCCCCAGGGCGGTGAGCGCGTCGGTGGCGAAGGCGATGTCGTTGGTCAGGTGGATGACGTACTCATCGTCCTCATCGCGGGACTCGACGAGCCATCTCAGGGTGTCCTCGTGGGGATGGTGGTGCCTGATTCCGTCGGCCGACACCACGTAGTGGTCGGCCCGCACGTTCTCGAAGAAGTCGCGTTCCACATTGCGTTCGCTGCCGTGGTGCGGGAGTTTCAGCAGGTCGACGTGGAGCGGCTCGGAGTCGGTGAGCAGGCCGCTGTCACGAAGTCCGGTGAGTATGCGGTCCCCGCGGGCGTCGCCGGTGAGCAGCGCGGTGCGGCCGTCGTGCCTGATCAGCAGGACGATGCTCGACAGGTTCGGCACCGAGCCGTCCGTGTACGACGCCGAGATGACCTCGGGGTCGCCGCGCTTCTTCGCCTCTCGCCAGCGCTTCTCCAGTTGTTCCAGGGCCACCTCGTCGGGGGCGACGACGGTGACGTGGAGGTCGTCGAGCGTCGTTTCGGCGCCCTCGGTCAGCGGCCCGTCGAACAGCGGGTTTCCGGCCAGGCCCAGCGCCGTCGCCTCGTCCCGGATGGCGCGCCCCTGCCCGTAACTCGCTCTCACGGCGCCACTGTTGGTCATCGCGCTTTCGATGAGCGGCTGGACGGACGCGCTCAGTCCGGGGGCCCGCCGGTCGACGAGTTCCTCCACCGAGTTGAACCAGAGCCGCTTGACGGTGAACGGCTCGGGAAGCTCGTCCTTTCGTGCCCGGCGCATTTCGGCGAGCAGCCTGAGCAGCCCGGCGGCGTGATCGTCGTCGACATGGGAGAGGCAGGCGACGTCGATCCTCGGGGTGCCGTCGCTGTCGGGCGTCAGTTGCGCCAACTGGTCGCGCAGCGACGCCTCGTAGACGCCGGGGGGACCGCCGTCGACGAGCATGACGCGCCGGCCGGGCGTGCCCTCTTGCGTTCCCCACCGTACGAGGAAGCAGTCTCCGTGACGGGCGTCGAGAAAATCGAAGGTGAGCATGGTGGCGGCCTGCCTTCCAGGCTGCTGCCTCAGACGGATTGCATCGCTCGAAGGACATCGACCAGGCCGTGTCCCTGGAAATCCCGCTCGCGGGCGAGGTCCGTCGCCGTCGAGCACAGGACTTGCTTCACTCGCTCGGGCCGCCCCAGGAGCTCCCGGTTGCGGGCCAGCAGCATCGCCGCGGCTCCGCTGACGTGCGCCGCCGCCTGGCTCGTGCCGTGCATCGCGGAGATGCCCCCTCCGGGAATGGGGCCGTCGATGTCCTCCCCCGGCGCCAGGAGGTCGGGTTTCGGTCTGCCGTCACCCGTGGGGCCGCGGCTGGAGAAGTAACTGACGCCGTGGCGGTGCGGGTTGCTGCGATGGGTCGATCCGACGGTGATGACGGACTCCGCGTTGCCCGGATCGGAGATGCTGATGCTGCGGTAGTCGGCGCCCAGCGTGCGCATCGCCCCGCTGAACCCGGCGTTCCCGGCCGCTGCGACGACCACGACACCCGATCGCGCCAGGCGGTCGCATTCGACGCATACGGGCGTCCATCCGGTGGAGTGGGTCGCGACGTCATGCGGTACGGAAAGACTGATGTTGACCCCGGCGATGACGAACCGGCCGGCCTGCTCGTTGATGTGCCGGACGGCCTGGAGCGCCGTAACGATGGAGAACTCGTCGCCCTCACCCGTGTCGTCGAGGACCCGGAAGTCGTAGAGCCGGATCCGCGGGCAGATGCCACGGAATTCACGGTCGGGCCACCAGGCGCCGAGGATCCCCGCGACGTGCGTGCCGTGATGGTCGCCCGGGGTGGTGTACGGCATGTCGGCCCGCACCGCGCGACTCTGCGGCGTGGGGAGCTCCATTTCGACGTACGACAGGGCACGGGACCAGTCGATGAGGCCGTTCTCGAGCGCGTCGGCGGAGAGGGTTCCCCGTACGCCGACGAAGTTGAAGGCCCGGCTGACGCGTGAGGCCAGCTGCTGCGCGGGGGTCGCGGCCGTGTCCCAGTCGTAGAACGCGGGGTGCCGGGCGTCGATGCCACTGTCGACGATGGCCCAGCCGATCGAGCCGCAGTCGACGGAGAAGACCTGCTCGGCGGCGTCGGCCTTGATCGTGGACCTGGACCGGACGACCGCGGGCGTGGCCTGACGGTTCGTCGTCACGGAGGTGACCGGGTGTCGCTGCCTGCGGTCGATGACGCCTCTGGGCGGCGCGTCCGCGGGCCGCGCCGCCGACGACTCCAGGGCGACGGCCGCCAGCATGTCGGCCATGGCCGCGGTCAGGGCCGGTTCGTCCGCCGGCGTGCGGCTCAGCTCCGGATGTGACGCGGCGATAACCTTTCGCAGCAGGTTGAGGAACCACATGAGGTGCCGGCTGCGTTCCTCGCGCCGTTCGATGTTGTCGTGGACGTCGCTGGTCGGCGGGCTCTTGTAGTGCCCCAGGAGGGCGGCCTCCATGCCTGTTGGCTCCGGTTGTTCCGCGAGTTCCTTCGCGAGGCGGACGAGGCTGAGGAGGTTCGTCATGGGAAGCACCGCCCGTACCACCTCACCGAGCGTCAGCCGCGCCGCCACGAAGCTGCCGGCCGCGACGGGCTGGCAGTCAGTCATGTGCAGCTCTCTGAAGTGCTGGAGGACCCGCTGTACGCCGTGCTCTTCGTTGATCGCGAGGATCAGGTCCTCGCGGCGCTCGGGTCCGTCCGGCGACGGCTGGGCGAGCGCGAGCCAGGCGTCGAAGCGCACAGGGCAGTCGGTGGCCCACGGAACGGGAAACGGACCTTCCCCGTAGAACGCGGCCTCAAGGTCGTCTCGGTCCATGAGCGCTCCCGGACGGGAGAGGTGGAAGGGTACGGTTCCGTGCTCTTATTGTCCGTCCGGGGCAAGGGCACCGCAAAAGATGCTCAGCCGACGCCCTGTGGGCGGAACTGCACGCTGATGCGCGGCCCGACGGCGCGTGATGTCTTGGGAATCGAGTGTTCCCAGGTGCGTTGACAACTGCCGCCCATGACGATGAGGTCGCCGTGCCCGAGTGGCTTGTGCACGGTTGCCGAGTCGCGGTGCCGTGGCCTCAGCGCCAGCTGCCGGGGCGCCCCCAGCGAGACGATCGCGACCATGGTGTCCTCGCTGCTGCCCCGGCCGGTCCTGTCGCCGTGCCAGGCGACACTGTCGCGCCCGTCGCGGTAGAGGCACAGCCCCGCCGTCACGAACGGCTCGCCGAGCTCGGCGGCGTAGTGCGCGCTCAGTGCGGTACGGGCCTCTTCGAGGCTGGGGTGCGGCAGCGGGTCCTCCGCGCCGAAGAACGACAGCAGCCGCGGCACCTCCACCACGCGCTCGTACATGACGCGCTCCTCCGCGCGCCAGTCGACCTCGCGCGCCAGTACGTCGAAGAGCGCGTCCGCTCCCGATACCCACTGCGGGAGCACGTCGATCCAGGCGCCGTGCCCGAGTTCCGTACGGCGCAGCCCGCTCAGCGGACCGAGTGCGATCTCGTCCCCCTGGTCGAAGAGCGAGCCCTGGAGGTGTACGGCCATGGGCCGATTCTACCGCGACCCAAACATACGTACGAATTAAATGGAGGGCCCGAAGAAGCGCGCCACGTCGTCGGCCGTCACCTGCGCGAGGGTGGCCGGGGACCAGCGCGGGGCGCGGTCCTTGTCGATCACCTGGGCACGGATGCCCTCGACCAGGTCGGGCGAGGAGAGCGCCGCGCACGAAACGCGGTACTCCTGCTCCAGGACCTCTGCCAGCGTGCCGAGCTCCGCCGCCGCGCGCATCGCGGTCAGGGTGATCTTGAGCGCCAGGGGCGACTTAGCGAGGATCGTTTCGGCGGTGTCCTTCGCCGCCGGTTCGCCGCAGTCGAAGAGCCGGTCGACGATCTCCTCGACCGTGCGGGCCGCGTAGCAGTGGTCGATCCACGATCGGTGCGCGTCGAGTTCCCCCTCCGGCGCCTGGCGGGCGTACCACCCCAGCACCTCCCGCGCCTCGTCCGTCGCGAGATCCGCGAGGAGGGCGGGCAGCCGGTCCGCCGGTACGAAGTGGTCCGCGAGCCCGCACAGCAACGCGTCTGCCGCGCCGACCGCCGCCCCGGTGAGCGCGAGGTGCGTACCGAGCTCTCCCGGCGCCCGCGACAACAGCCAGGTGCCGCCGACGTCCGGCACGAATCCGATGCCGGTCTCGGGCATGGCCACCCGGGAACGCTCGGTGACGACACGGACGCTGCCGTGGGCGGAGACCCCGACGCCGCCGCCCATGACGATGCCGTCCATGACGGCGACGTACGGCTTGGGGAAGCGGGCGATGTGCGCGTTGAGCCGGTACTCGTCGCGCCAGAACGCCGCCGAGGCGGTGCCGCCGCTCCGCGCGTCCTCGTAGATCGACCGGATGTCCCCTCCCGCGCACAGGCCGCGTTCCCCCGCCCCCGTGATCACGACGGTCGCGACCGCCGGGTCGCGCTCCCAGGCGGCGAGGGCGCCGGCGATCCGGTTCACCATGGGGTGGTTCAGGGCGTTGATGGCCCGGGGGCGATTGAGCGTGAGGTACGCGGCGCGCCCATCGGTGCGCAGGAGTACGGGGGCGTCGTGGTCGGTCATCGGGCCAGCGTAGGGGCCGCGTGAAGCTCCGCTGTCGGCCCGGTTAAGAAAACCTCGATGGACCGCGCGGCGACGACGAGACAGATTGGTACGCGTTCACCATGTCACCACTGATCGCCTAGCATCCCGCCTGGAGCCGCAGCCATGAAGGCACTTGTCAAGCAGTACGCCGAGCCCGGGCTGTGGCTGATGGATGTGCCGGAGCCGGATACGGGCCCCGGTGATGTGCTGATCAAGGTGCTCCGTACCGGCATCTGCGGCACGGACCTGCACATCAGGTCCTGGGACGGCTGGGCCCAGCAGGCCGTCTCCACGCCGCTCGTCCTCGGCCACGAGTTCGTGGGCGAGGTCGCGGCGGTCGGCGCCGACGTCGCGGACATCGCGGTCGGGGACCTGGTGAGCGGCGAAGGCCATCTGGTCTGCGGGAAGTGCCGCAACTGCCTCGCGGGACGCCGGCACCTGTGCCGCTCCACGATCGGGCTCGGTGTCGGGCGTAACGGCGCCTTCGCGGAGTACGTCGCGCTGCCGGCCTCGAATGTGTGGGTGCACCGCGCGAAGGTCGACCTGGACATCGCCGCGATCTTCGACCCGTTCGGCAACGCCGTGCACACCGCGCTCTCCTTCCCGCTGGTCGGCGAGGACGTACTGATCACGGGCGCGGGCCCGATCGGCATCATGGCGGCGGCGGTCGCCCGGCACGCCGGTGCGCGCAATGTCGTGATCACCGACGTGAGTGAGTCGCGCCTGGAGATCGCCCGGAAGGCGGGTGCGACGCTGGCGCTCAACGTCGCACACTCGGACATCGCGGACGCGCAGCGGCAGTTGGGCCTCAAGGAGGGCTTCGACATCGGCCTGGAGATGTCGGGCCGCCCGGAGGCGATGCGGGACATGGTCGCGAACATGACGCACGGCGGGCGGATCGCCATGCTCGGTCTGCCGGCCGAGGAGTTCGCCGTCGACTGGTCGAAGATCGTTACGTCGATGATCACCGTCAAGGGGATCTACGGCCGTGAGATGTACGAGACGTGGTACGCGATGACGGTGCTGCTGGAGGGCGGTCTTGACCTCAGCCCGGTCATCACGGGCCGCTACGCGCACCAGGACTTCGACGCCGCGTTCGACGAGGCGGCGACGGCACGCAGCGGCAAGATCATCCTCGACTGGACCAGCTAGCCCCTGCCCCCCCGGACGCCCTACGGGCATGTCCTCAATCGCCGGACGGGCTCCCATGGAGCCCCTCCGGCGCTTGAGGAGCGGGGCCCGGGGCGGAGCCCCAGTTCGGGAAGGGGCGGGTAGGGGAAAGCCCCGCGCAGCGGAAGCCCGGACCGCCACCACCCACGCACCCACGCACGCACGCACGCACGCACCGCAAGGAGAGCCCACCCCATGTACACCTCCGTCCGCGACGACCTCCGCACCACCCTCGAAGAGATCCGCAGCGCCGGCCTCTACAAGCCCGAGCGAGTCATCGCCACCCCCCAGAGCGCCTCCGTGACCGTCCCCTCCGGCGACGTACTCAACTTCTGTGCCAACAACTACCTCGGCCTCGCCGACCACCCGGAGGTCGTGGCCGCCGCCAAGGACGCCCTCGACCGCTGGGGCTACGGCATGGCCTCCGTCCGCTTCATCTGCGGCACCCAGGAGATCCACAAGGAGCTGGAGCAGCGCCTCTCCACGTTCCTCGGCCAGGAGGACACGATCCTCTACTCCTCCTGCTTCGACGCGAACGGCGGCGTCTTCGAAACCCTCCTCGGCCCCGAGGACGCCGTCATCTCCGACGCCCTCAACCACGCGTCGATCATCGACGGCATCCGCCTCTCCAAGGCCCGCCGCCACCGCTACGCCAACCGTGACCTCGCCGACCTTGAGCAGCAGCTCAAGGACACCCAGGACGCCCGCCGCCGCCTCATCGTCACCGACGGCGTCTTCTCCATGGACGGTTACGTCGCCCCGCTCGCCGAGATCTGCGACCTCGCCGACCAGTACGACGCCATGGTCATGGTCGACGACTCGCACGCCGTCGGCTTCGTCGGCCCGAGCGGCCGCGGCACCCCGGAACTCCACGGCGTGATGGACCGCGTCGACATCATCACCGGCACCCTCGGCAAGGCCCTCGGCGGCGCGTCCGGCGGTTACGTCGCGGCCCGCGCCGAGATCGTCGAGCTGCTGCGCCAGCGTTCACGCCCGTACCTCTTCTCCAACTCCCTCGCCCCGGTGATCGCCGCCGCCTCGATCAAGGTGCTCGACCTCCTCGAATCGGCCGGCGAACTGCGCGAGCGCCTCACCGCCAACACCAAGCTCTTCCGTACGAAGATGACCGAGGCCGGCTTCGAGATCCTCCCCGGCGACCACGCCATCGCACCCGTCATGATCGGCGACGCGGCGGAGGCGGGCCGCATGGCGGAGCTGCTCCTGGAGCGCGGCGTGTACGTGATCGGCTTCTCGTACCCGGTCGTCCCGATGGGCGCGGCGCGCATCCGGGTCCAGCTCTCCGCCGCGCACTCGACCGCCGACGTCGAGCGGGCCGTGGCGGCGTTCATCGACGCTCGGGCGACAATGGCTGGGTGATCGACCCCAGACGACTGCGCATCCTGCGGGCCGTGGCGGACCACCGGACGGTGACCGCCGCGGCGGCGGCGCTGTACCTCACGCCCTCCGCCGTGTCGCAGCAGCTCGCCGCACTGGAGCAGGAGACCGGCCACGTCCTCCTCACCCGCAGCGGCCGGGGCGTACGCCTGACGGCAGCGGGTGACATCCTGCTCGCCCACGCCAACGCGGTACTGGCGCAGCTGGAGCGGGCCGAGGCGGAGCTCGCGGCGTACGCCGGCGGGGCGGCCGGCGAGGTGCGGGTGGTGGCCTTCGCGACGGGCATCGCGGAGGTACTGGCCCCGGCGATCAGCCGCCTGTCGGACCACCACCCGGACATCCGGGTCCGGGTACGGGACGCCGAGGGCGACGAGAGCCTTCCGCTGGTGCTGGACGGGGAGGCGGATGTGGCGCTGGCGGTGGAGTACCGGGGCGCGCCGCGCGAGGACGACCGGCGCCTCGCGCGCGTACCGCTCTACGCGGAGCCGTTCGACGCCGTGCTGCACGCGTCGCACCCGCTCGGCCAGAACCCCGCGGTCGCGCTCGCGGACCTGTCCGACAGCGACTGGATCGGCCCGTACCCCGGCAATCCCTGCCACGACGTGATGCTGCTGGCCTGCGAACTGGCCGGCTTCCAGCCCCGGCTCGTGCACTCGTCGGACGACTTCCGCGCGGTGGTCGCGCTGGCCGGGGCGGGGGCGGGCGTGGCGCTGGTGCCGAGGTCGGCGCTGCGGGGGATGGAGCTCAAGGACACGGTGGTACGCCCGGTCACGGGCCCGGCGGCGACCCGTCGCGTGTTCGCCGCGGTGCGCCGGGGGGCGGAGCACCACCCCCTGATCAGACCGGTACTGGACGCGCTGGCGGAGTCAGCGGCGGGCCTTACCACCGACTGACCGCCGGGCGGCTCCGCGCCGCCCCGGTCCTCAATCGCCGGACGGGCTGAATTTCCCGACGCCGGTGTAGCGGACTGGGGCGCTGCCCCAGACCCCGCTCCTCAAACGCCGGCGGGGCTGGATGGTGCCGCTGAGCAGGCATGTGTCCGCTGCGCCGCAGCATCCAGCCCCGCCCGGCAGGTCCAACCCGTCCGGCAGTTGAGGACACGCCCGAAGGGCGTCCGGGGGCTGGGGGCTTGCCCTGGGCTTGCCCCCAGTTTCGGGAAGGGGCGGGTAGGGGAAAAGCGCCGCAGGCACCCGGCCCCGGCCCGCAGCTAGCCGGTAACCGCGGGCGGCTGCTCGGCCGTCAGGCCCGGCGGCTCATCCACACGCGGCAACCGCGGCTCGGGCTCCGCCTGGACCTGGGGCGGGGGCTCCGCCTGGGCCGGCGCCTGCGCCTGGGGCTGCGCCGCCCGCTCCAGGAACCGCAGCAGCTCCACCGGAAACGGCAGCACCAGCGTCGAGTTCTTCTCCGCCGCGACCGCCACCACCGTCTGCAGCAGCCGCAGCTGAAGCGCCGCCGGCTGTTCGGACATGACCCCCGCCGCCTCCGCCAGCTTCTTCGACGCCTGAAGCTCCGCGTCCGCGTTGATGACCCGTGCCCGCCGCTCCCGGTCGGCCTCGGCCTGCCTGGCCATCGACCGCTTCATCGTCTCCGGCAGCGACACGTCCTTGATCTCGACCCGGTCGATCGATACACCCCACCCGACAGCCGGGCTGTCGAGCATCAGCTCAAGCCCCTGGTTGAGCTTCTCCCGGTTCGACAGCAGATCATCCAGATCGCTCTTACCGATGATCGACCGCAACGACGTCTGCGCCATCTGCGAGACCGCGAACCGGTAGTCCTCCACCCGCACCACCGCGTCGGCGGCGTCCGCCACCTTGAAATAGATCACCGCGTCCACCCGGACCGTGACGTTGTCCCGGGTGATGCCGTCCTGCGCGGGCACCGGCATCGTCACGATCTGCATGTTCACTTTGCGCAGCCGGTCCACCCCAGGAATGATCATGGTGAAACCGGGGCCACGGACGTCCTTGCGCAGTCGCCCGAGGCGGAAGACAACGCCCCGCTCGTACTGCCGCACCACCCGCGCCGCCGCCATGACGTACACCACGGCGGCCGCCCCAGTAGCCGCTCCCGCTGCCAGAAGCTCGTCGAGCATCACGACCCCCATGGGTCCGAGCCGCATCTTATTGGTCACGATACGCCCGACCTACGCCCCGGTCGAGACACAACAACCGACCCTAAATTGAACATGGAATCCATTTGCATGTAGCGTGCGGTGACGCGTTCGTTCACCACAGGAGGACCCCATGGCCGTACCCAAGCGCAAGATGTCCCGCAGCAACACCCGTCACCGCCGCGCCCAGTGGAAGGCCACCACGCCACAGCTGGTCCCGGTCACCGTCGACGGCTCGGTGTACCGCGTGCCGCAGCGGCTGGCCAAGGCGTACGAGCGCGGACTCCTGCGCCCCGAGGGCTGACCGACATGATCAGCACAGCCCTCCCCGGCCTCCCGGCCCTCGACCGGCTCCCCGTGACCGTGCTCTCCGGCTTCCTCGGAGCCGGCAAGACGACCCTGCTCAATCACATCCTGGGCAACCGGGACGGCCTGCGCGTCGCCGTGATCGTCAACGACATGAGCGAGGTCAACATCGACGCCGCGCTCGTACGGGGCGGCACGGCGGCGCTCTCGCGCACCGAGGAGCGACTGGTCGAGATGACCAACGGGTGCATCTGCTGCACCCTGCGCGACGACCTTCTCGAAGAGGTCGACCGGCTGGCCAGGGAGGGTCGTTTCGACTATCTCCTCATCGAGTCGAGCGGCATCTCCGAACCCATGCCGGTCGCGGCCACGTTCGCGTTCCCCCGCGACGACGGCGCCACGCTCGGCGACCTGGCCCGCCTCGACACCATGGTCACCGTCGTCGACGCCGCGGGCTTCCTGCCCGAGCTGACCGGCGGCGACGGGCTCGCCGAGCGCGGCCTCGACCAGTACGAGGACGACGACCGCACCGTCAGTGACCTGCTGATGGACCAGATCGAGTTCGCCGACGTCATCGTGCTCAACAAGCTCGACCTCGTCGAACCGGAGACGGCTGACCGGCTGCGCGCGGCGCTCTCCCGCCTCAACCCGGCCGCCAGGATCGTGACCGCCACCCACGGCCGCGTCTCCCCCGCCGACGTACTGGGCACCGGACTCTTCGACCTGGAGCGCGCCCAGGAAGCACCGGGCTGGGTGCGGGAGCTGAACGGCGATCATGTGCCGGAGACCGAGGAGTACGGCATCTCCAGCACGGTGTTCCGCGCGGACCGCCCCTTCCATCCCGGGCGCCTGTGGGACTTCGTCACCCGCGAGCTCGACAGTGGAGCGTACGGTCAGATCCTGCGCTCCAAGGGCTTCTTCTGGCTGTCCACCCGCCCCCGCGTCACGGGCCTGTGGTCGCAGGCCGGCGCCGTGGCCCGCTTCGAGCCCTCCGGGGCACGCGACGCGGACACCGAGCAGGGGCAGGAACTCGTCTTCATCGGCACGGGGTTGCGGGCCGAGGCCCTGCGAGCGGCGCTCACCGCGTGCCTCGCCACATCAGGGGAAAACGCCCTGGTGGACGACCCGTTCCCCGCCTGGGAGACGTACGGCATCGACGACGCGTGCGAACACGAGGCAGCCGACTCCGGTCCCCTTACAGCGGCGCTGCCGGGAGCGTGACCTCGAAGCGGCAGCCACCCTTCACATTGCGTACGTCGGCCCGCCCCGCGTGGGCCTCGACGATGCCGCGGACAATGGCGAGCCCGAGGCCCGCGCCCCCCGGAGGCGTACGGGCCTCGGAGCCGCGCCAGCCGGTGTCGAAGACGCGCGGCAGGTCCTCGGCCGGGATGCCGCCGCAGCCGTCGGTGACGGACAGCACCACGTGGTCCTCGCGCAGTTCGGCGCCGACGGCGACCGTGCCGTCGGCAGGGGTACGGCGGATCGCGTTGACCAGGAGGTTGGCGAGGACGCGGGTCATTTCGCGTGCGTCGACTTCCAGCGGAAGAGCTTCGGTCGTGTCGCCGACGAGGCGTACGCCCTGTTCGCGGGCGAGCGGGTCGGCGCCCGCGAGTGCCTCGCCGATCAGGTCGTGGGCGGAGATGCGTACCGGAGTCAGGGCGAGCGCGCCCGCGTGGATACGGGACAGCTCGAAGAGGTCACCGACCATGGAGTTGAGCCGGTCGACCTCGGTGCGCATCTGCCGGTGGTAGCGCGCCGGGTCGGCGACGACGCCGTCCTCCAGGGCCTCCGACATGGCGCGCAGCCCGGCGAGCGGGGTGCGCAGGTCGTGGGAGATCCAGGCGACGAGCTCGCGGCGCGATGTCTCCAGGGCGCGCTCCCGCTCGCGGGAGGCGGCCAGTTTCGCGCTGGTGGCGGCCAGTTCCCGGCCCAGCGCGTCGAGTTCGGCGGTGGACGATCCGGTGGGGGCGGCGAAAGAACCGCCGTCGCCGAAGGTACGGGCCGCCAGCGTCAGCGCGTTGCTGCGGGCGACCACCCAGCGGCCCAGGATCAGCGCGGTCGCCAGCGAGACCACGGCAGCCATCGCCACGACCATGGTCACCACGGTGAGGTCGTGCGGGGACAGGAACATCGCCTGCGCCACGGCCAGCGTGCCCGCGAGCATCGCGGTGACCGTGACGGCGGCGACGACCGTCAGCGACACGGCGACCGAGCGGCTGCGCAGGAGGCGCAGGACCACGGCGCCCAGCAGGCCGGCGGCGGCCGCGCCGAGGAAGGCGATGAGGGCGATGAGCGGCAGGTCACGCATGGGTGGCCTCCGGACGGTCGTCGAAGCGGTAACCCACGCCCCAGACCGTCTGGATGAGGCGGGGCCTGGCCGGGTCGTCCTCGATCTTGCCGCGCAGCCGCCGCACATGGACGGTGACGGTGGACAGGTCCCCGAACTCCCAGCCCCAGACGTCATGCATCAGCTGCTCACGGCCGATGGCCTCGCCCCGGTGGCTGATGAGGTGCGCGAGCAGGTCGAACTCCCGCAGGGTGAGGGCCAGTTCGCGACCACCCTTGGTGGCGCGGCGGCCCGCCGGGTCGAGGACGATGCCGGCGGCCCGCACCTGCGGGCCCGGGTGCTGCGCGGCGGCGCGGCGCAGTACGGATTCGACGCGCAGCACCAGCTCGCGCGGGCTGAACGGTTTGGTGACGTAGTCGTCGGCCCCGACCTCCAGGCCCAGGATCCGGTCGTCCTCGTCGCCGCGCGCCGTCAGCATGATGACCGGGACGGGACCGTCCGCCCGGAGCTCGCGGCACACCTCCAGGCCGTCCATGCCGGGCAGCATGAGGTCCAGGACCACGAGATCGGGCCGGCGGTCCTTCGCCTGCCGCAGCGCGGCGGGGCCGTCGGCGGCCTGGGTCACGGTGAAGCCCGCGCGTTCCAGGTAACCGGTGACGACCTCGGCGACGGTCGGATCGTCGTCGACGACCAGGATGTTCTGCATGGGTCCAGTCTCGTCGACGTACGGGCGGCGGAGGGTGTCCGGCCCCCTTACGAAGCGATGACGTCCGCCGGCGTCCAGTGTCCGATTCCTTCAAGAACGCAGGCGGGCGCCCCGCCTACGTTGAACTCATGACTCCACGACTTGATGCCATCGGAATCGTGGCCGCCGACATGGCCGCCTCTCTCGCCTTCTACCGACTCCTCGGCCTGGACATCCCCGCCGAGGCCGACACCGCGCCGCACGCGGAGGCGACGCTGCCCAGTGGCTTGCGCATCCTGTGGGACACCGAGGAGACCATCCGCTCCTTCGATCCCGACTGGACCAGGCCGGAGGGTGGCGGCGACCGGGTCGGGCTCGCCTTCCGCTGCGACAGCCCGGCCGAGGTCGACGCGGTCTACGACGCTCTGATCGCCGCCGGACACCGTGGGCACCTCAAGCCCTGGGACGCGTTCTGGGGACAGCGTTACGCGGTGGTGCTGGATCCCGACGGCTGCGGCGTCTCTCTGTTCGCCGACGCCGCGTAGGCGCCCAGGGTCGTGCCGGCCAGGTCGCGCATCTCGCGGGAGAGGTGCGCCTGGTCCGCGCAGCCTGCGGCGAGGGCGGCATCGGCGTACGGCAGCCCTTGTCGTACGAGAGCCAGCGCGCGCTGGAGCCGCAGGATCCTGGCCAGCGTCTTGGGGCCGTACCCGAAGGCGGCCAGTGAGCGGCGGTGCAACTGCCGGGCGCCGAGCCCGGCGGCGTCAGCGGTCTCCGCGACGGTGCGGCCCGCGTCGAGATGGCGGGCGACGGCGCGCAGTACGGGGTCGGGCGGGGGTGCGTCCGCCGCGTGCCGCAGGGCGAGGCTCTCCAGGGCGGCCGCCGGGTCGGCGGCGCCGCTGACCCGGCCGGTCAGGGCGCGCACCCTGGCCGCGGGCCACACGTCGGCCAGGTCCACGCGCTGGTCGCGCAGTTCGTGCGCGGGTACGCCGAGGAGTGCGGGGCCCGCGCCTGGCGCGAACCGCACTCCGTCGTAGCGGGCGGTCGCGCCGGCGGGGGTGTCGCCGGGTGGGTGGGCGTGGGTGTCGGGGCCTGCGACGTACAGCTTGCCGTTGGTCCACAGGAGGTCCATGCAGCCGTCCGGGAGGACGGGGCGGGTGGGGGCGGCGGGGGCCGTTGTGGGAACGGTGCGGGTCCAGACGACGGCGCCGTCGAGCCGGGATGGGCGTTCCGCGTACATGGTGTCCAGGTTAGGGATCTCTTGTTCCCCTACCCGCCCCTTCCCGAAACCGGGGGCAAGCCCCCAGCCCCCGGGACGCCCTACGGGCGCGATTCGCGGGCCGCGCGGGACGTCCCTTTCGGGTCCTTCTCGCGGCCCGTGTGCAGGCGGGACTTCACGTCGTCCGGCGGCAGGAACCGCGACCACCGCTCCGGGAACTCTGACGGCATGTCGGGATCGTCCAGGTCGGGGTCGCCCGCCGCCGCCCGCGCTTCCGCGCGCGCGATGACCGCCGCCGCCTGGGCCGTGCGTACGCGGTCGTTCGCCTCGCGGGCCGCGGCCGTGGCGACGGAGGGCCAGACCCGGTCGATCGCGGCGTTGACCGCCGCGCCGACCAGCACCGCGAACGCGCAGATGCAGATCCACAGGAGGACGGCGATGGGGGCCGCGAGGGAGCCGTAGATGGTCGGGCCCTCGACCGTGCTGGTGAGGTAGATCCGGAGCAGGAAGCTGCCGAGCACACACATCGCGAGGGCCATCAGCGCGCCGGGCACGTCCTCGACCCACGGCGAACGGACCGGCACGGACACGTGGTAGAGCGTCGTCAGGAACACGATGGACAGCACGATGACGACCGGCCAGTACAGGATGCTGACGACTTCCGTGCCGAAGGGCACCAGGTCCACCACCCGGTCAGGACCGACCACCATCAGCGGCATCACCACCGCGCCGATCACCAGCGCGATGATGTAGAGCAGGAAGGCCAGCAGGCGGGTCTTCACGATGCCGCGGTGGCCGTCCAGGCCGTACATGACCGTGATCGTGTCGATGAAGACGTTGACAGCGCGCGAGCCCGACCAGAGCGCGATGGCGAAGCCGATGGAGATGATGTCGGGGCGGGCGCCCTGGGTGACATCGGCGATGAGCGGTTTCGCGAAATCGTTGACGCCGCGGTCGGACAGGACCGTTTCCGCCGCGGTCAGGATGTTGCGCTCTATGGACGCGACCGTGTCGGTGTCGGTCCAGGCGTCGACATAACCGAGCAGGCCGATCATGGCCAGCAGGAGGGGCGGCAGGGACAGCAGGGTGAAGAACGCCGCCTCGGCCGCGAGACCGAGGATGCGGTACTCGATGCACGAGTTGACAGTGTCCTTCAGCAGCAACCAGACCAACTTGCGCTTCGAGACATTGCGGTAGAGGACTCTGGCCCGGTGAAGACGGCCTCGGGGCCGTTCGGGTGTTTCTTTTGCTGCCTGCACCTCCTTACCGTAGCGGCATGGCAGCCACCACTCACACAGTGACCAACCAGGCTCCGCCCCTGGTCGAGTACGACGTCTTCACCGCCGACCTGGCCCTGTCGGAGGCGGTGGAGCGGCACATCGCGGCCGAACTCTCCGAGGAGGTACGGGAGGAACTGGCGGGCCTCGGCCGCACCGCCGGATCCTTCCAGGCTCAGGAATGGGGGGTGCAGGCCAATGAAAATCCACCGAAATTGCGGACACACGACCGCTACGGCCATCGGATCGACGAGGTCGAGTTCCATCCGGCCTGGCACCGGCTGCTGGGCAAGGCCGTCGCGGCAGGGCTCACGGACGCCTGGGGGCGGCCCGGCGGGCATGTGAGGCGCGCGGCCGGGTTCCTGGTGTGGACACAGGCCGAGGCGGGTCACGGCTGCCCGCTGTCCATGACGCACGCGGCGGTCCCGGCACTGCGCACCGACCCGGCGCTGGCCGCCGAGTGGGAGCCGCGGCTCACCTCGCACGTGTACGAGGAGGGGCTGCGGCCACCGTCGCTCAAGGCCGGGGCGCTCTTCGGGATGGGCATGACGGAGAAGCAGGGCGGCAGCGACGTACGGGCCAATACGACGAACGCCGAGCCGCTGGCCGGGGAGGGTGAGTATCTGCTCACCGGGCACAAGTGGTTCTGTTCGGCACCGATGTCCGACGGCTTCCTGGTGCTGGCGCAGGCGCCGGGCGGGCTGAGCTGCTTCCTGGTGCCGAGGGTCCTCGCGGACGGTACGCGCAACGTATTCCGGATCCAGCGGCTCAAGGACAAGCTCGGCAACAGGTCCAACGCGTCGAGCGAGGTCGAGTTCGACGGGACGTGGGCGCGGCTGGTCGGTGAGGAGGGGCGCGGCGTGCGCACCATCATCGAGATGGTGGCCGCGACCCGGCTCGACTGCGTGGTCGGCTCGGCGGCGCTGATGCGCCAGGCCGTGGCCCAGGCCACGCACCACGCGGCGTACCGCAGCGCCTTCGGCTCCAAGCTGATCGACAAGCCGCTGATGCGCAACGTGCTGGCCGACCTGGCGCTGGAGTCGGAGGCGGCGACGACGCTCGCGATGCGGCTGGCGGCGGCGTACGACAGCGACACCGAGCAGGACCGCGCCTTCCTGCGGCTCGCGGTCCCGGCGGCCAAATACTGGGTGACGAAACGGTGCACACCGGTCGCGGCGGAGGCCCTGGAGTGCCTGGGCGGCAATGGGTACGTAGAGGAGTCCGGCATGCCGCGGCTGCTGCGCGAGGCGCCGCTGAACTCGATCTGGGAGGGCTCGGGCAACGTACAGGCGCTGGACGTCCTGCGGGCTCTCCAGCGCGAACCGCAGGCGCTCAACGCGTTCCTCACCGAGATCGGGCAGGCGCGCGGCGCCGACCACCGCCTGGACGGGGCGATCAAGGACCTGCTGACCGAACTGGCCGACCTGGAGGGCATGGAGGGGCGGGCCCGGCGCGTCGTCGAGCGGATGGCGCTCGTGCTGCAGGCTTCGCTGCTGGTGCGCTGGGCGCCGCCGGAGGTCGCGGACTTGTTCTGCGCGTCGCGGCTGGGCGGTGACTGGGGCGCGGCGTTCGGCACGCTGCCGCACAGTCTCGACCTGGGGTCGGTGGTGGAGCGGGCGAGGGCGGTGGTCTGACGGCGACGACCCGCCGTACCCCGGCCCGCCGTACCACGGCCACCCCGTAGAACGGCCGCGCTCCGGCCCGACGGGCCGCCGGGGGTAACGGCCCGTCGGGAGAAGAGAGCCGCCGGGGTGGTGCTGCGCCGACGCGGCACCACCCCGGCTGAACGTCTCCACTTTCGTACAGGCGCAACCGGCGCACGAGAGTTGCAGACCGTTGCAATGTTTGTCCGGAGTAGCGGACTCCCGGGCATGCGCGCCGACGGCGCGGCACGATGGGCACGATGAGGAATGACCGCCTCACGCAAGTGACCCTCACGTGAGTTACGGGGTACGCCCAGTGAAGATCGAACCTCTCGCCGTGCACAGCGCCGACTCGGCCCGGCTGCTGGCCCGGGTACGGGAAACCGCCCTCGCCGGCGACACCCCGCGCGCGGCGCCGCGCCCCGTGATCGACGCGTCCTGGCAGCGCGTGATGCGTATCGGCATCGACCCGGACCGCAGCACGAGCAGCGACCTCCTGCCGGTGGGCGAGCTGGAGCACCGGCGCCGGGCCACCGCGCTGGGTGAGCTGCTGCCCTCGCTCAGCCAGGGGCTGATCGCGGTCGTCCAGGCGTCGCAGCAGATCATGGTGGTGACCGATGAGGAGGGCCGCGTGCTGTGGCGCGACGGCGACCGCGGGGTGATGCGCAAGGCCGACGGCATCTGCCTGGAGGCGGGCGCGGCGTGGAGCGAGGACACGACGGGCACGAACGGCATCGGTACGGCGCTGGAGCTGCGCCGTCCCGTTCAGGTGCACTCCGCGGAGCACTTCGTCCGTACGCTCCACGACTGGACGTGCGCGGCCGCGCCCGTGCACGATCCGCGGGACGGGCGGATGCTCGGCGTCATCGACGTGAGCGGGGTGGACTCGACGTTCCATCCGGCCACGCTCGCCCTGGTGGAATCGGTGGCCCGGCTCGCCGAGGCCGAACTGCGCGACCGGCACTTCAGGTCCGTGGAACGCCTGCGGTCGGTGGCGGCGCCGGTTCTGTGCCGGGTGGGCGGCCGGGCGCTCGCGGTCGACGCGCACGGCTGGCTCGCGGCGGTGACCGGGATGCCGCCGGTCGACCGGCTGCCGCTGCCCAAGTCGTTCCGGGCGGGCCGCAGATGGCTGCCGTCGCTGGGGATGTGCGCGGTGGAACCGCTGCCGGGCGGGTGGCTGGTGCGGGTGGAGGAGGCGGCGCAGGCGCTCGACGCAGCGGTGAGCCGGGTCGTACTCGACGTAAGCAGCCGACGACGTTCCTCGGTGACCGTTTCGGGGCCGGCCGGGGACTGGACGCATGAGCTCAGTCCCCGGCACGCGGAGCTGCTGTACGCGCTGAGTGCGCACCGGGAGGGGCGCAGCGCGGCCGAGCTGGCGGCGGATCTGTTCGGCGACCGGACGCGGACGGTGACGGTACGGGCGGAAATATCCCGCCTGCGCCGCCACTTGGCCCAGGTCCTGGCCCACCGTCCGTACCGCTTCGCGGACGAGGTGGAGGTGGAGGTGATCGCCCCCGCCCACCCGGCGGACCTGCTGCCCCACTCCACGGCCCCGGCGATCACAGCTGCGCGCCGCACGGGCAGCTTGGAGTAGGTCGGCACGCTTGCCCCCCGCGGCGGTTCGCCCTAGCGGTACGCCGGCAGCAGGTCGTCGCACGCAGCGGCCCGGTACGGGGAGGTCCGTACCGGTCCGCAGGCGGCAGCCGTTCCCTATGCGGCAGAGACGGATTCGACGCGCTGAACCGTGCCGTCTTCGACGTAGGCCATCACGCCGATCGCGAGGGCCTGGAGGCCGAGGAGCGCCCGCGCCCGCGCGCGCTCCGGGAGGTCGGCGATGGTCCTAGTAGTGGGCAGGACGCGCAGGACGGCGCGCGGGTCGCGGTAGGTGAGGACTGCGGCGTCCTCATGGGTGAGAGGGCTGGTCACCACGAGGTGCGTGATGACCTTCCGGCGTCTCATCTGCACTTGGTCCACGGCGACTCGCCGCAGTACGGGCAGACCGTTGTGTGCGCCCGGTAAGACGAACTGGGCGGCCTGTTCGGGCGTCTGGCCTTCCTCCACCGCCCCAGTGGGCAGTACGAGGCACCCACAGTCGGTCGCATCCGCGGTGAGCAGTTCGTCGGCCCCAACGGGAACGAGCACAGTCACGCCGATGATCGGGGGGCGCCAGTTCTCGTAAGGGGCCCGTGCGCGGACCACAGGGGCGGCCGGTGCGACAGTCGGCATCACGCCCTCCCGCCGTCCGTGACAGCGTTCACGATGTCCGCCAGGTGCTGCGGATTGCTGGTGCCCGGAATGGGCGCAACGTGCGGGCCGAGTTCGAGCAGCCAGGACAGCGCAGCGGATACATTCCCGCCCAGTGCCGCGCTCCCCGCATCGAGTGGGCGGTAGGGCACGTACGGGATTCCCTCGTCCCGGCAGATTTCCACCATGGGGTCGTAACGGTCGTGAACGTTGAGGACGTTCTGCACGGCCGCGACGGTGACCTCCTTCGCCACACTGCGGAACTCCTCGGGACCGACCTTCGACAGGCCGATGTGCCCGATCTTGCCTTCGTCCTGGAGGGCCTGGAGCATGCCGATCTGATCTGCCACGGGCACCTCCATGTCAATGCGGTGCAGGTAGCACAGCTCCAGCCGCTCGACGCCCAGGCGGCGAAGGCTCAACTCGACGCAGGACCGGAGGTACATGGGGTGGCCGTGCGGGGCCCACACGTCGGGGGCAGGCCGCACCATTGTGGGGGCCATAGGCGTCCGCGGTGTCGATGTGCGTGATGCCGTACGAGTGGACGGCCTGGCAGAGCACGCTGATGGCCCGGCCGCGGTCGTCCGGGTCGCCCCACGTTCCGGGGCCGGTCAGACGCATGGTGCCGAAACCGAGGCGGGACACGGTCTTCCCCGCGATGGTGATCGTGCCGGCCGGGGGCGCGCTGTTCATACTGCGGCCTCCTGAAGGCAGAGCTGAAGCGCACGCTCGACGGCACGGGCCTGACTGTCGGGGTCGCTGGTCACACGCTGGTGCGGGATCTCGTCCTCGGTGAGGAGCGTGTGCGTGTGCCGATCGACCAGCGTGCGGTACCGGGCGTCGTAGTCGTGCTTGTGCTCGACCGGCAACGCCGGGTCCAGAACCGTCGCCAGGAGCAGGTCGTACTTCGGGGCCTGCGTGGAAGCGAGGAGGCGCAGCCGCTCGCGCTCCAGTCGGTGCGGGGCTTCCTGGCGCCACTCCTGAGCCGCGTGGAGGTAAGCGAGAGCATCCCAGGCGGCGCGATCGGCAAGGACGACCCGGATGGGCTCGGGTTCCGGCCGGGCAGCAGCGGCGATCTCGTCGGCGATGCCCTGCGCCATGACCCACTCTGTGGAGGCCGCAGTGTGCTGCTCCATCTTCGGCAGGGGCACGAGCGCGGCTCTCCTCCCGATCTGGCCCGTGCGGGCCACGGGGATTCCGTGGCCGCGCAGCTCCATCTCGATGCGCTTGAGCAACATGGTTTTGCCGGTGGAGTGGGCGCCCATCACGCCGATGCGGATGGGCGAAGTCGTAGTCACCACAGGGTCGGTTCCTCTTCAGGTTTGGGGGCGCCGGGCAGGCCGGGCGGCACAGCCGCGGCGACGAGCTGGTCCCAGGTGTCGTAGTGAGCAGCCATGGCGATGAGGAGCTGTGCCGTGGCGTACGCGTCGAAAGTGGCGCGGTGCCGCTGCGCGGGTGCCGCGCTCAGGTCCGGCTGGACGCGCTCGATCAGGGCGTCGAGTGAGTACTTCGGCAGGTCGGGATAGGTGACCTTGGCCAGCCGGAGCGTGTCGAGCACTCCGGCCGGCCGCCACTGCGGAAGGTGGGCCGACAACACCCGGTATTCCACATGGGCGTTGTGAGCACAGATCCACGAGACGCCCAGGAGCATGTGGACCTGGTCGGCGATTTCCTCCCAGCTCGGCTCGCGTTCCAGCCGCTCGTTGGTCAGGCCGTGGACGCGCGCAGCGAAGGGCGTGACGGGGTGACGCGGTTTGGTCAGCCACGCCCCCGCCGTGCTCGTGTCCGGCTGCCCCTCGCGTACGGGCAGGGCGGCGACCTCGACCAAGTCGGGCGGGTTGGTGCCGTTGCCCTCGACATCGACAACGAGCAGCGAGGGCCAGGAGGAGAAGTTCATGCGGTTTCGGTTCCGTTCCCCGTCTTCCAGCCGATGGGTGCTCGGCCGTGCTGGCGGTGGTGGTGGGGCTTGGCGCGGTCGTGGCACTGGTAGCCGAAGCCGTGCTGAAGGAAGTAGCGCGGCGGTTCGTCCAGTCCCTCCACGACGATGGCACGACTGTTGACCTCTACCTCACCCGTCGCGCCGAGGACTCGGGCTTCCTGCGTGACCGTCGCCAGATCCGGCCTGACCCACGCTGACTTGCACCGTGCGATCTGATCCTCGGGGCAGATTTCGCACAGCTCCTCGATGCCGAAGTGACCGTTGTAGTCGGCCTCGCCGTGCGCGTACGCCACTGCGCAGCTCGTCTTGCGGAACAGGGCGCCCCAGGAGCCGTCCTGTTGGAACGCATCGAGGATGCGCTGTTCGGCAACCTCCGGCATGATCTTGCGCCGTGCGGTCTCGTCGTACGGCATCGGCAGGCCGTGCGACTCGTAGTAGGAGGCGATCTCCTCGCGGAAGAACAGGCCCGTGAAGACGGTGGCGTGCGCGTGCTGAGACAGCTCCCGGGCCCGCTCGATGTCGGCGTCGGAGTCGTTCAGGCCGGGCACGATCGGCCGCCAGTACAGGACCGTGCGGTACCGCTCGGCGTGCTCGTACAGGGTGCGCAGGCTCTCCGCTGCGATGCGGGAGTCCACGGGCTCGATGGCGGGGTTGGAGATGTTGGAGTGCGTGACCAGCACGGTCAGGCGCAGGTGCTTGAAGCTGTTGAGGACGGCGCAGTCCTCGGGGCCCACCCGCCACCGGGTGATGACCAAAACGTGGTTGGTCAAGCCCTGCTCGTCCAGCGCCCGCAGCACGTTGAAGACGTGCGGCTTGACGATGGGAAGCATGGGGTCGGTAGCTCGGTTCAGGAGCTGGATGGGCGTCGTGTGCGCCCGGAAGTACGGGTGGCTGACGAGGCGGTTGACAGCCTCCTCGTCGCTCATCAGGCGTCGAGGCAGCTTCATCTCGAAGTTGTCGAACAGGTGCCGGACGCAGTACCCGCACTCCAGCGGGCAGCCGACGATCCAGTTCAGCGACAGTCCCGACTTGCGGTACTCGATCACGTCGGCGAGCTCCGGCTTCAGCCCACCGATCTTGTCGGCGGACAGGATCGGCAGAGCGCGGCGGGGCGGGGCTACTGGAGCGGTCATAGAGTCCCTCCGGAGGCTGGTGGAAGAGATCAGGCATCGGCAGGTGTGGCCTGGAGGGGAACGGGAGGAGCGAGGAGCGCGCGGCGGCCGGCGCCGAACCAAGTGCCGAAGTCTCGCCGGGCGGCGTAAGCGTCGTCGGAGGTGTGCACCAGGTTCCGTACGAGGCGCTTCTCCGCGAGTGCGGCTTCCAGGCTGTCGTCGCCGAGGTCGCCGCGGATCGTGCCGGACGCGGCGTGGGTGGGGTCGAAGTGGCCGAGGAGCTGCCGTAGGCGACCGTGGAACCCGGGCTCGCCGTGGGCGAGCGCCACGGCCACGGGCCGGTGGCCGTACTCGGCTTCGAGGCACGCGGGGATGTCTCGGTCCGGGAACCAGTCGGCGTCCACGAGTAGGTCCCAGTAGTGGACGTGGGCCTGCCATGCCTCAACCGTGATGTCGCGGCGATCGGTGACCGTCGCTCCAGCGGCAGCGATCCGTTCGAGTACGGCGTCCACCAGGCCCAGCTCCACGGCGTCCGGCTTGCACAGGATGACCGAGCAGCACTCGAAGTCAGGCACTTGGAGCGGACGGCCGGAGCCAAGCCACGTGCCGAAGTCGCGGCGGGCCGCGTCAGGGTCGTCAGAAGTGTGCACGAGATTCCTTACGAGGCGCTTCTCCGAGAGGGCGGCGGCCATGCTGTCGTTGCCCAGGTCCCGGCGGATCGTGCCGGGCACAGCCCGGGTGGGATCGGTGTCTCCGATGAGTTGCCGCAGGCGTGCGTGCACCCCCGGTTCGCCGTGCGCGAGCGCGACGACGACGGGCTGGTTCGCATAGGCGGCGTCTATTCGGCCGGGGAGTACGCGTGGGGCCGCGCCGGTGTTCGTGAGTAGGTCCCGGTAGGCGACGTGGGCCTGCCACGCCTGCGCGGTGAGGTCGCGGCGGCTGGTGACGGTGACGCCGGCGGCGGCGATCCGTTCGAGCACCGTGTCCACCAGGCCGCGTGCCACGGCGTCCGGCTTGCACAGGATGACCGCCCAGCGGTCGAAGTCGATGCCCTCCACCACGGTGCCGCTCGGCGGCTTCGGGCTCACTGCTCGCCCCCGGTGGTCGCGCAGGCCGGCCAGCGGTGTCCGAGGAGCCAACCCAGGCCGGGGTGCAGCGCGTTGAGCACGTCGCGGCTCACGGTGTCGGTCTGGTCGTGCTCGATCTGCCGGTACACCTCGAACAGCAGCACGGCTTGCTGCCAGTACGCGTCCACGTCGAGGCCCGCGATGTCCTCCGCGCTGTACTGGGCTTTGTTCGTACGCAGCAGTTCCTCGTGTTCGAGGACTCGCGCGATTGTCGCGGGGTTGGTCTCCTGGGACATCGCCGGGAACGGGAAGTGCTGCGGGTGGCGTCGGACGTCCGCCTCGTTCAGCACCCTCTTGACGCGCTCGGCGTTCCGCTCGTTGACGTGCGCGGAGCCGATGATGTGGGTGTACGTCCCCAGTTGCAGGCCGAGTTGTACGGCTGCGTACTCCTGGATCATCGTGAAGCTGAACACGTCGCTGAGCAGGCCACAGTCCAGATCGTTGGCCCGCATGTTGCAAAGCATGTGCAGGTGTCCTCCACGCGCGAGCAGGTGCAGCCCCGCCAAGCACGCCATGTCGGGGTTGTCACTGACAGCCAGCTCGGCAGCGGAGAAGACGGGGAGGTACCCGCGCTTGCTGTCGGTCTCCGTGCGCAGCAGCTCCAGGACCCGGTCGAACGGCGAGACCGTGTCGCCCTCAGCGGGATTGAAGAGGCTGTAGCCGTAGGCGGACCCACCGAGGTTGATGCCGTCGGGGGAGCTGGATCGCATGGACGGCGCGTAGTAGCCGATCATCTCCAGGTCACGGCGGCCGGCCAGGTACCAGAGAGCCTCGGCGAACTGGAAGATCGGGTTGGCCTTTCGCATCACCAGGTAGGGGAGCCTCTGGCGGGGGTCGGGCAGACGGAAGCCAACGCCGATCACCTCGCGAGCCTCGTTCCCGCGAGCGTCAATGTGCTGCTCGTAGTTGATCGAGGCCAGTTGCAGCAGGGCCAGGTAGGCACCCTCAACGCTGCGATAGGTCGGTGCGGTGAGCATGAACTTCTCCAGGTCGGTGCGCAGCCGCGGGCGCGGCTGGTGGACAAGGGCGTTGTGCTCTGTGCGTTCGCCGGCGCGGGGGTCTGGGCACGAGGGGAGGAGACGTGCAGGTCTCCCCGCGCCGGAGCCAGGGCCGCCCGACGGTCCGATACAGGGGGTCAGGACCGCCGGGCGGCGGTCTATGCGGCGGGCACGAGATCGTCCAGGTTGACGACCGTGTAGTCCCGCAGTTCGCGCACGAGTTGGGAGGCCAGGAACCACCAAAGACCGGGATCTCCGTACGGGACCGGAGCATCGTCGCCAGCCAGTGCCTGCACCCCGTCCAAGCCGTACATGTACGGCGTGCCGATGACGCCGTAGAGCGGGGACTTGCGCACCATGAGCGCGACGTGTCCGTTACGGACCAGGTGGGGGCAGCGCTCGGCAGCGAGGTGTGCGTGCTCCAGGCAGACGGGCGGCTGGGCGGTCCTGGGAGGCCAGCCTGAGCGATATCCCGTCGCTGTCTCCAGGAACAGGGTGCCGGCGTCGGTCTTCGCGGGCCCAACGCAGACCTGGCAGCGCAGCATCGCCATCGTCTCCCGCTGGCGAGCGGGGTGAATCATCTTCCACCTCGGCAAGCCCTCGGGCAGTCGGCCAGGCCCGATCGACTGCGAGCACCGGCCCCATAGGACACCGTGCAGGTCGCGGTCTCCGGGGACTTCGTCCCAGTAGCCGAGTCGCGATTTCCCGTCTTCGCCGAAGGAAGCGCGCAGAGAGAGGAACGAGTCTTCTTCCTCGCCTTGCCGGGCTGTGATGTAGGGGACGCGCACGTTGCTGGGGACGCCCTTCATGAGGTGGTTCCCGTGCCGGTCGCAGTGGTGGGCCGGTGCGGCGCGATGATCGTGCCGTCGGGCAGCAGCTCACCGGTGTCATCGAAATTCAGGACGCCGTTGCACAGCAGAGTCCAGCCCATCACGTGGTCTTGCGCGACCGCTGTAGCCGCTTCGTGGTCCGGCAATTCGGCGGTGGGGCACGGAGGCATGTGCTGGCACATGTGCGTCGCTCTTCCTTTCAGTAATGCGGTGGGCAGTGCCCTCTTCGGTGGGTCTACTGAACTGCGGGAGAGCGGAGTCGGGGGGCCGAAGAGGGCGTCTGGAGGCCGCGTCGAGCGGCGGAGCGCGTAGAGAACTCATCAATGGCCACATCGCTGTAGCCGTAGAACCGGCCCAACGTGACGTAGTCGTAGCGTCCCCAGAGCGTCGGCGATTTCTCGCCCCACTCCACGACGGGGCAGGAGTCCGGGTAGGGCGACCACCGCAGGCGCAGGTTCGTGAAGCCCGGCCGCCCCTGGAGAAGGTCACGGACTGCCAGACCGACGTTCATGTCCGTCACGGGGTGGTAGCCGCCCAGCCGCTGACCGCCAGCGGGGATGGCGAGCAGCGGCGCGCGGAAGACGCAGATGGCGACGCTGTCCTCCAGGAGCGCGGGGTCGGCGAGCCGGGCTTTGTAGTACTCGTAGTCGTACGCCTCGTGCGGGGGCAGCAGAGAGACGGTCAGCGGCCCGGGGCGGGTAGCGGTCGGCATATGGCTTCCTTCGTCGTCCCGGTCTCGGCGAGCCGTGCCAGCAGGTCATTGGTGACCCGGGCCATCCGCCGGAGGTGGCCGATGGCCTTACGGTTGTCGCCCGGCAGTTCCTCGGAGCGCAGCGTGCGGGCCTGCTGGATGAGTTCTGTCACCACGGCGTCGTCGTCGGCAGCGGCAACCGCGATGGTGACGAGCCGCATGAGGTCGCCGCGTAAGCGCTGGGCGATCTCCTCGGACTCGTGCTCTCGGGGCTCCTGATTACCGAGCACGTCGCCGATGTCGTCCAGAATCGCTTCCAGCGGCTTCATCCCGCGAAGCCGGTCCACGACGCGGGCGAGAGTGCCGGCGTCCAGGGGCGCCTTCCACTTCTCGACCGCGTGCGGCCAGTGGCTGCTCCGAACCACCTCGTTCTCCGGTGCAAGAGCGGTGAAGGACATCAAGGTCTCCTGAAGGGGGCCGGCCATGGGGGTGCTAGATGTGCTCGGATGTGCCAGGCGTCACTATGAACGCCCAAATGTCCTTACCGGCGGTCGTCGCGGTCACGGAGGTCTCGTCCGCCAAAGCGCGCAGCAACATCAGGCCGCGGCCGTCCTCGGCGATCAGGTTCGGTGCGACGTACACGGGCGGACGGGGGTCTTGGTCGCGGACGACCGCGGCGATGCCGCCCGGGACACGCTGAAGGAGAAGGCTGGCCATCCGGTGCCCGTCGTCGTCGGCCGGGGTGTGCTGCATGACGTTGGTCAGCAGCTCGTTCACCACGGTCAGCATCCGGAAGCTGCTCTCGCTGTCGATACGCCACCAGGTCAGGTGCGCCTGCACGATGGCTCGCACCGATCCCAGATCGTCGGCCCGGACATCGAACGTCATGTCGAGTTGGCCGTCCACGATTCTGGACATGGCCCGAACCGAAGCGTCCCGCTCGTGGGTATCGGCGAGTACTTCCATCGCTGTTCCCTCCGTTCTGCCGGAACCCCTTCAGCAGGGTTCGGTAGCGGTGTGTACTGGGACCGAACCGATCAGCAACCATTCAGGCAGAGCGCACCGAGAACGTGCAGAGCCTGATGCCGATGACTTGGAAGTTCGGCATCAACGACTTCGGGGGCAGGGAATGCCGCAGCCAATGAAGAAGCTCGACCCGGGGGCGTCCCCCCAGGAGTGGTTCGGAAACGAGCTGCGCGAGCTGCGTACGGCCGAGAAGCTGTCTGCTAAGGCTCTGGGGCGGTTAGTGCAGGTCAGCGACGACATGATCTTGTCTATCGAGAAGGGCAAGTACCCGAGCTGTCGGCGCGATTTGGCCCAGCGGCTCGACGACGTCTTCCACACTGGGGGCCTCTTCGACCGGGCGTGGCCGATGGTCTTTGGGAACCGCGACGCCGATAGGAAGCGGGCTGATGCCGATAAGCATTCAGCGGGTAGGGGGGAAGGGACCGTTCAGGTGCGGGCAGGCGGCATCCTGGGGAGAGACGAACCATCTCCTCGCCCCAGGAGCCATGAGCCAGTGGATCGACGCTCGTTCCTCCAAGTCAGCGGCCTCGCCGCCTTCGCCCCCTTAGACGTCACTCAAGTCTTCGCCCCCTCCGGGCTGTCCCTCCCGGAGAACGTCAGCCCTGGCCACATTGACCAGGTTCTCGCGGCGGCGGTCGCCATCAGCGGAATGGATAACCAACTGGGTGGGGGCGGCATGGTCCGGGATGTGGCCAGCAGCGCGATGCAGTGGTCCGCCGGCCTCCTTCAAGTGCAGTGCTCCGAGCACCTGCGTGCTGACCTGTTCGCCGCTGTTTCTCGGCTCGGCATCGTCGTGGGAGCGTCGGCATTCGACGCCTACCACCACGAGGAAGCCACAAAGACCTTCAAGTTCGCGGCCGACTGCGCGGAGGAGGCGGGGGACTGGCACCTACGGGCTAAGACGTACTCGTTCCTGGCACGACAGGCGGTGTGGACCGGCGCACCTGACGACGGCCTGACCTATGCGGAGAAGGGTCTGGTGCGCTCCGACCGGCTGACCGCCACCGAGCAGGCCATGCTGCACACCGCGCGCGCCCGTGCGTTCGGCAAGATGGGCAACGTCCGTGACACCATGGCGGCCGTCGGCGCGGCCGATGAAGCATTCACCCGGGCCCGCCCTGCGGAAGACCCGCAGTGGATGGCCTACTACGACACAGCGCAGCACAACGGTGACACCGCCCACGCCCTGTTTGATCTCGCCATCCTTGCCGGGCAGGACCCGGGCAGGGCGGCCCAGCGCTTCGACAACGCGGTGAAGGGCCACGCCGACGGCTTCAACCGCTCTCGCGCTATCTCCCGTACAAAACTGGCCGCCCTGATGATGGCGAAGGGCGACCCGCGGAAGGCGGCAATGATTGGGCACGACGCGCTGGACGAGGTCGGCCGGCTCACCTCCCGCCGGGCTCGCGACGACCTTCGGCAGCTCGGCCGCTTCGCCTCCAAGCACCCGAAGATTCCGGAGGCTTCTGCCCTGCGTGAGCGGATCGCCGCTACGGTCTCGGCATGACCACTTCGGCCCCCGCATCCGCCCGTCACGCCCTCGAACGGGCGTGCTCAGAAGTCGGTTTGGACGCTGCCGGGGCGGAGCCCGTAAGGGTGGCTGAGAACCAGATATGGCGGCTCCCCGGGCAACGCGTGATCGTACGGATCGGACGACCGGGCACGGACGCCGCAGCAGCCCGTGAGGTCCGCGTCGCACGCTGGCTCGCGCAGCAGAACATCCCCGCTGTACGCCTCGTCAATGACGAGCAGCCGGTCGGCGCAGACGGCAGGCCCGTGACCTTCTGGGTGGAACTTCCCGGCCTGAAGCACGGGTCGGTGCGCGACATCGCGGGCCTGTTGTCGCAGCTCCATTCCCTGCCCGTGCCGGACATCGAGCTGGGCTACCTCGATCCCTTCGTCCGGGTAGATGAACGGTTGGACGCCGCCAACACGATCCCGGACCGCGACAGGAAGTGGCTCCGCGGACTACATCGCGATCTCTCCGCAGCGTGGGAGGAACGGCCGGCCGGACTCCCGGACTGCGCCGTGCACGGAGATGCGTGGCCTGGAAACCTCGTCCGTACGAGCGACGGGCCCCTGATGATGGACCTGGAGCGCTTCTCCGTTGGACCGCCCGAATGGGACCTCGTATCTACAGCGGTCCGTGCCAAGACGACCGGCGCGGTCACCGCGCCGGAGTACACCGAGTTCTGCGAGAAGTATGGGCGCGACGTGACCGAGTGGGAGGGCTACCCCATCCTCGCGGGTGCCAGGGAGTTGCGGATGGCGACGTACGCCGCGCAACATGCGGCCACGAACGAGGAGTGGGTGGACCAGGCGCGGCACCGGATCGACTGCTTGCGCGGTCGATCCGGTCCGCGGCCGTGGTCGTGGAAAGGCATCCTCTGACCAGCGCGTCCGTCAGGTCAGCTCGAAGGGGGCTTGTGGCCGCCGATGGGGACCTTGGACAGTGGGTCGTACTGGTCGTCGGTCTCGGGCCTGTCGTACACGGTGTCCGCGGTGTGCGACTCGGGAGACCACCGGCCGCGGCGGTTGCGTTCCCGCAGGGGGACGCTGGCGGCGACCATCTCGGTGTTCGGCCCGGCCCGCAGCGAGTGCGCCGTCACCTTCTTCCCTGGCGCGGGTGGGCGTGGCGCATCTGATCGCGCACGGCCATCGCCGGGTCGCCTTCATCGGGGACCGGCCGGCCACCCTCTATACCCGCAAGATGCGGCTGCGGGTTATCGGGCGGCGCTGGCGGAGGCGGGTCTTCCGTACGACCCTTCGCTGGTCGTCACGGCCCACGACCCGTACGCGGCAGGGGTCGCCGTACGCCGCCTGCTCGCCCTCGCCACTCCCCCGACCGCCGTGTTCGCGGCGAACAACTTCGCCTCGCTCGGGTCGTCCCGGCGCTCGCCGAGGCCGGCCGGCGCGATGTCGCCCTGGTCGGCTTCGACGATCTGCCGCTGGCGGCGGTGCTGGAGCCGGGCCTGACGGTCGTCGCGCAGAACCGGCGGCGATGGGGACGGCTGCGGCGGAGCAGATCCTGGCCCGCTTGTCCGGCGACCGCTCGGCGGCGCGGACCCGGACGGTACCGGTGACGCTGATCGCCCGGGGCTCGGGCGAACTGCGTCCTCCGGGCTGAATCGCCGCACGCCGACGTGGAGCCCCGTCGTCGACAACCGGGACGCCGACCGCTACCGGCAACAGGTCGCGCTGGTGGTGGCAGGCCGCCTGGCCGTACTCCGCGACGAGGCGGAGCGGCAACTGGCCGCCGATCCATAGCAGGACCAAGGCAAGCCGAGGGCTTCGACGTGTGCGCTGATGGTCATGCCGCTGCGGCGCAGGAGCTTCGCGATCTCGTTACAGCCCTTGGCCTCACCGTGCAGCCGACGGATCTCTTCGCGCTCTTCAGCGGTGACGAGCCTGGAGGCCATAGGTCACCTCCGGAACATGCAGAAGCCCGGCCGCCGGAGCAGGGGACGGCCGGGCAGAAAGGGCGAGGCGATCAGCAGGACTCTTCGAACTTCACCGCGGTGAGGGTGACTGGCTGCCCATCGAGCTTTGAGCCTGCTTTCGGGTCCTGCCCGCAGACCTTCCAGTTGGACTCCATGAGGACCATGCGGCTTTCACCAGAGAGGTCGGCCACGGTGAGGCTGGTCGAGCTGTCCAGGGCTTGCCTCGCAGCTTTGACGGACTTGCCCGCGAAGTCGGGCATCGTCCCGCCAGCTTCCTTCGGCTCCCCCTGGTCTGCGCTGGGACAGTCCTCGGTGAGCTTCACGGTTCCGAAGTCGACCGTTGTGTCGGTCAGGTGCTCGCCGGCCTTGGGCGTCTGGGTGCAGACCTTCCACTGTCGGTCGAGGACTTGGTTACGTGCCCGTCCGAGGGAGTCGTGGGACTTGAGGACGTAGAACCCTGCTGCCTGGGCTTGATCCTGGGCGGACTGGAGGCCCTTGCCGACCATGTTGGGCAGTGCGGCGGGCTTTGCGTCGTCGTTGCTCCCGGGACTGGCGGGGGCAGGTGCTTTGCTCTCGCTGGTGCTGTCTGACCCCGCCTGAGTGGTGTCTTGGCACGCGGTAAGCGTGAGCAGCGCTGCGGCGGCGAGCGCGAGGGTGGTGGTGCAGGTGCGCATGATCCCCCTTGGGATTCTTGCTGGTGAGGGGAGCATCGTGCCCGCGGTGTGGGGCGTGTGGTACCGGTATGGCTGTTCTGTGACACAAGGAAGCCCCGCACGCCGGCGAGGCTGCAAGTCTGGCTTCCTATGTGATGACGCCTGGGGAGCCACGCAGATTCCTGAGCTGAAAAGCGCGCCGGAACAGTCCTCCGAAATAGTCGCCGATTAGGTGACCACTTAGATGTCAATTAAGTGGTCACCAATTGCCGGATCAGCGTTTCGCTACACGGAAATAATCGTGAGCGTCTTATTCAAGGTCATCAGTTGGTCTTTAACTTCCGTCGCCACGGCGGACGTTACGCCCATCGCGCCACTGACCTGCGGAAACGTGGCTGTTGGCGTCTACCCCCCTTGGTGTGTGTAGGATAATCGCTGTTCCACCGATCTCCCCCAACTCCGCCTACAAATGGGCGGGTTCGCGGGCTTCGGCCCATCCGGGGCTGAACGGAGAAAGGGAGGGGCAGTGGACGATCGCGAGGAGAGCAACCCACGTCAGAGGTGGACCGTCTATGAGCGGTTGACGGTCGGCATCGGGCTCGTCGGGTTGCTCCTGGCGGCGATCGCCGCAGTGGGAGAGTTCGTCCGGTAGAACGCCCACACACGAGACGCCGGTCGGGGCCGCGGCAGCTGCATACGCAGCGAGCCCGGTCTGCTGCTAGGCGACCGGGCTCGTGAACTGCGCGAGGGGGCTCGACTCTGGCAGGAGTTGGGCCCTCTCATGCTTTCAGTGGTTCTGTGATTCGAAACTATGCGCAGCACAGCTCCGATTCAACCGACACTGACAAGTAAGACTGTACATCGACCCCACCGTAGTGCACTGAGGAGTGCGCTCAGATGAGCTCAGGGGGCGGCTCCGATGGCCCCGGCCGCTACTTGCGGTCTCGGGCGGTAGGAACGCCCTGGGAGTAGTCCGCTCGCGAGGCCGCGCCTGCGGGCGGAACCTTGAGGCATGACGAACGGCACCTACGAAGGCGACGCCATACTCCTTGCGGGCGAGGATCTGCGGCTCTACGTCCAGGCCGACCTCGTCACCTATGGCCGCAAGGCGGATCACAAGTGGGGCGGCATACTGCGCGAGGTCGAGACGGCGCGGGTTTACGACATTGCGAACAGCGAAGATCTTCGGCTTCGCATGCCGGACGGTCAGGAGCGCAAGATGTTCGTGGAGCCCACGTATCACGACTACGAGGCCGAGTTCACTGCTCTACGTATGGAAGGGCTGGGTACGCCCCCGTTCTAGCCGTGCGCGAAGCCGGAGAGCTGGAGCTGGACGCGTTCCAGGAAGCAAAGCAGCTCCACCCGCGACACCGACCGCCCTACCGAGTGTGCCGCTGCTGGACGCGGGCGACGGCCCACCCCATGCCGGGTGAGCCGCCGCCCGGCCGGCCTCAGACCCCCGGGATTTCCCGTGCCCGGAACGCGTCCCGTACCGCGGTCACCGCGCGCTCGCCGTGCATCTTCCGGGCCGTCTCGATCGTCGTCAGAGCCGCGTCCGTGAAGCTCGTGTCCGGCGCGAAGCCGAACTGCGCGTTCACGATGATCCGGTCCGCCGTGCGCGCACCGAGCTTGGACCGGATGTCGAACAGCGCGCGGGACCAGATCTGCCCGTCCGCGTGCACCTGGCCGACCCGGTCGCCGTAGACCTTGCTGCCGTCCACCCGCCGCAGGCAGTGCGGCGTGGTCGACGTGTACGACACCGCGTCCCAGTCCGCGACGCACGCCACGTCCGCCTTCAGCGGCCAGCCGTACTTCGCCGCCGCGTGCGCGCCCACCGTCACCGCGAGGTAGTCGCCGAACGCCTCGCCGATCGCCCCGGCCTCCACCGACGTGCCGAAGCCCGGCACCTGCGCGTGGTGCACGGCGTGCCCGTACTCGTGCATGACCACCTCGGCGTCCTCGGCGTCGTCGACACCGCCCTTGCCGAAGCGGATCTCCGCCTTCTTGTCCGTGAAGAAGGAGTTGTCCGAGCCCCACTGGTTGATTCGGACCGGCTGCGCCCGGTCATTCGCGCCGGGCAGCTCGCTGCCGAAGCCCAGCCCCTGGAGGTACTCCTGCGACTCATTGACCCAGAAGTAGGCCATGACCTGCTCGAACTGGTCGTCGTGACGGTCGTACGTACCCGCTTCCGCGACCTTCGCCGAGGCGCCGGTATCCGATCTCACGTATGCCCACCTGCCGGACAGTCCGCCGCTCGCGTCCAGGTTGCGCAGCGCGGCCGTGCCGTACGCGGAAGAGGGGACGGCGTCGGCCGAGTCCTTCGCGTCGGTCAGCGACTGGTCGTTCGAGGACTGGACCGGGTTGACCATGAAGAGCCGGGCCTGCGGGAACGGGCCGGCCGAGGCCCCGGCGGGGGCGGTCAGGGTGGCCAGGGTGGCGAGAGCCGCGGTGAGGGTGGCCGCGGCGAGCAGGCCGCGGTGTGTGCGACGGGACATGGAACATCCTTCTGCCAAGGGATGCGGGGGGTGGCGTGGCGCGGGCGTGATCATCCCGTACGCGCCCGGCTTTGGCCAGGGCCCGGACACATGGTTCGCTTGCCGCATGCGCACCATCACCGTGACCACCTGGTCGCTGGAACAGACCTCGCCCGACGACCTGCGCCCCTCCGCCGCGCCGCCGGGCGACATCCGGATCGTGCGGGCGGAGATCCCCTCCCCCGAGTTCAGCCGCTTCCTCTACACCGCGGTGGGCGGTGACATCCAGTGGACCGACCGGCTCGGGCTGACGTACGAGCAGTGGCAGGCGGCCCTGGACCGGCCCGGGGTCGAGACCTGGGTCGCGTACGTCAACGGCACTCCGGCGGGGTACGTGGAGCTGGACCCGCAGGACGAGGGTGTCGTGGAGATCATGTACTTCGGTCTGATCCCGGCCTTCCGGGGGCGGCGGATCGGCGGGCACCTCCTGTCCTACGGGGTCGCGCGCGCGTGGGATCTCGCCGAGCGGTGGCCAGGCCGGCCCGAGACGAAGCGGGTGTGGCTGCATACGTGCAGCAAGGACGGGCCGCACGCCATGGACAACTACCTGCGCCGCGGCTTCCGGCTCTTCGAGACGAAGACCGCCGAGGAAGAGGACGTGGAGACGGTCGGACCGTGGACCGGGGCGCACGCCTGAACCGGCATCCAGAAAGTGACCGGCAACACACTGTCTCGCGATTCGGGACAGAGTTGTCCACATTGTGGTCGGTGGTGGACTGGCCGGAGATCCCCATGACACGCTTCCGTCATGTCTTCAGCTGGAGTTGCCTTGGTGAGTCGGCGGCACGTCGACCTCGGCCGCATGTCCAGCGCCATCTGTCCGGTGGGCTGACAGCACAGCACCACCGAATTCATTAGCCGTCCCCGCCGTCGCGGACGAGCCGGCCACCCCGATACGCACGTGATCTCCGCTCACCCGGCGGAGCACTCCGATCTGTCGTGTCCGACCGTCTTTTTTGCTGGTCACAGGGGACGGCCGGCGCGATCCGCCACTCCTTGAGCCGCCAGAGAAGGACGAACACAACCATGGCCGCCACGCCGGAAAAGCCCGCTGCCGTCACGCCCCGCCGCAAGGCCGGACGCCACCGTGGCGAGGGTCAGTGGGCCGTAGGTCACTTCACCCCCCTCAATGGCAATGAGCAGTTCAAGAAGGACGACGACGGTCTCAACGTGCGGACACGCATTGAGACGATCTACTCCAAGCGGGGATTCGACTCGATCGACCCCAATGACCTCCGTGGCCGTATGCGCTGGTGGGGTCTTTACACCCAGCGCAAGCCCGGGATCGACGGCGGCAAGACCGCGATCCTGGAGCCGGAGGAGCTGGACGACGAGTACTTCATGCTGCGCGTGCGCATCGACGGCGGGCGGCTGACCACCGAGCAGCTGCGTGTCATCGGTGAGATCTCGCAGGAGTTCGCGCGCGGGACGGCCGACCTCACCGACCGGCAGAACGTCCAGTACCACTGGATCCGGATCGAGGACGTACCGGAGATCTGGCGTCGGCTCGAAGAAGTCGGGCTCTCGACGACCGAGGCCTGCGGTGACACGCCCCGCGTCATCCTCGGCTCCCCGGTCGCGGGCATCGCCGAGAACGAGATCATCGACGGCTCCCCCGCCATCGACGAGATCCAGCGCCGCTTCATCGGCAACCCGGACTTCTCGAACCTGCCCCGCAAGTTCAAGTCCGCGGTGTCCGGATCGCCGCAGCTCGACGTCGCGCACGAGATCAACGACATCGCCTTCGTCGGCGTCAACCACCCCGAGCACGGGCCCGGCTTCGACCTCTGGGTCGGCGGCGGGCTCTCCACCAACCCCAAGCTCGGTGTCCGCCTCGGCGCCTGGGTGCCGCTCGACGAGGTGCCGGACGTCTACGGCGGCGTCATCGGCATCTTCCGCGACTACGGCTACCGCCGCCTGCGCACCCGCGCCCGCCTGAAGTTCCTCGTCGCCGACTGGGGTCCGGAGAAGTTCCGCCAGATCCTGGAGGACGAGTACCTCAAGTACAAGCTGGTCGACGGCCCCGCGCCCGAGCAGCCCTCCGGGACGTGGCGCGATCACCTCGGCGTGCACAAGCAGAAGGACGGCCGCTTCTACGTCGGCTTCGCCCCGCGCGTCGGCCGCGTGGACGGCGCCACGCTGACGAAGATCGCCGACCTGGCCGGAGCCCACGGCTCGGGCCGGCTGCGTACCACCGCCGAGCAGAAGATGATCGTGCTCGACGTTGAGGAAGCTCAGGTCGAGTCGCTCGTCGCCGGGCTGGAGGCGCTGGACCTGCGGGTCACGCCGTCGCCGTTCCGGCGCGGCACGATGGCCTGCACCGGAATCGAGTTCTGCAAACTCGCGATCGTCGAGACGAAGGCGCGCGGCGCGTCGCTCATCGACGAGCTGGAGCGGCGCATCCCGGAGTTCGACGAGCCCATCACGATCAACATCAACGGCTGCCCGAACGCCTGCGCCCGTATCCAGGTGGCGGACATCGGTCTCAAGGGCCAGCTGGTCCTTGACGACGAAGGCAACCAGGTCGAGGGCTTCCAGGTGCACCTCGGCGGCGCGCTCGGTCTTGAGGCCGGTTTCGGCCGCAAGGTCCGCGGGCTGAAGGTCACCTCCGCCGAGCTGCCCGACTACGTCGAGCGCGTGCTGCTCCGCTTCCAGGAGCAGCGCGAAACCGGTGAGCGCTTCGCGACCTGGGCGGCGCGGGCGAGCGACGGTGACCTGTCATGAGCGAGCGTGCGGCGCCCTTCTACTGCCCGTACTGCGGCGACGAGGACCTGCGGCCCAACGAGACAGGTCACGGCGCGTGGGAATGCGCGGCATGCAACCGCGCCTTCCAGTTGAAGTTCCTCGGGCTCCTCGCCCGTGGGGCTGCGCGCAACGACGTTGGAGGGGACGAGATATGACCACGGTTCAGGAAGATCTCAAGTCGCTGGCGGAAAAAGCCGGGCGGGACCTCGAAGAGGCCTCCGCCCTCGACATCCTCAAGTGGGCCGCCGACACCTTCGGTGACCGTTTCTGCGTGACCTCCTCCATGGAGGACGCGGTCGTCGCCCACCTCGCCTCCCGCGCCAAGCCCGGCGTGGACGTCGTCTTCCTCGACACCGGCTACCACTTCCCGGAGACCATCGGGACGCGGGACGCCGTCGAGGCCGTCATGGACGTCAACGTCATCACCCTGCTGCCCTGGCAGTCCGTCGAGGAGCAGGACGCCGAGTACGGTCCCAAGCTTCACGACCGCGACCCCGACCTGTGCTGCGCCCTGCGCAAGGTCAAGCCGCTGGAAGACGGGCTGAAGGGTTACAGCGCCTGGGCGACCGGCCTGCGCCGCGACGAGTCCCCGACCCGTGCGAACACCCCGGTCGTCGGGTGGGACGAGAAGCGCCAGAAGGTCAAGATCTCGCCGATCGCCCGCTGGACGCAGGAGGACGTGGAGGCGTACGTCGCCGAGCACGGCGTCCTCACGAACCCGCTGCTGATGGACGGTTACGCGTCCGTGGGCTGCGCGCCCTGCACCCGCAGGGTCGAGGAGGGCGAGGACGCCCGCGCCGGCCGCTGGGCCGGGCGCAACAAGACCGAATGCGGGCTGCACGGCTGATGACGAGCAACGATCAGGAGAAAGACGTGACTGGGGCCACCATCTGGCTCACGGGTCTGCCGAGCGCCGGCAAGACCACCATCGCCTACGAGCTGGCCGGACGGCTGAAGGCCGAAGGCCGCCGTGTCCAGGTGCTGGACGGTGATGAGATCCGCGAGTTCCTCTCTGCGGGCCTCGGCTTCAGCCGTGAGGACCGGCACACCAACGTCCAGCGGATCGGTTACGTCGCCGAACTGCTCGCCCGTAACGGCGTGCTGGCGCTGGCTCCCGTCATCGCGCCGTACGCCGACAGCCGCGAGGCCGTCCGCAAGCGCCACCAGAACGAGGGCACCGCGTACCTGGAGGTGCACGTCGCCACGCCGGTGGACGTGTGCTCCGTACGCGATGTGAAGGGTCTGTACGCCAAGCAGGCGGCCGGCGAGATTTCCGGGCTGACCGGGGTCGACGACCCCTACGAGGCGCCCGAGTCGCCCGACCTGCGGATCGAGTCGCACCAGCAGACCGTGCAGGAGTCCGCAGCCGCGCTGCACGCGCTGCTCACCGAAAGGGGTCTGGCATGACGACGACCGCCGCAACTGCCGCAGAGGGCATCGACAGCCCGTACGCGCTCAGCCACCTGGACGCCCTGGAGTCCGAGGCCGTCCACATCTTCCGCGAGGTGGCGGGTGAGTTCGAGCGGCCGGTGATCCTCTTCTCCGGCGGCAAGGACTCGATCGTCATGCTGCACCTGGCGCTGAAGGCGTTCGCGCCCGCGCCGGTTCCCTTCACGCTGCTGCACGTCGACACCGGGCACAACTTCCCGGAGGTGCTGGAGTACCGCGACCGCACCGTCGCGGAGCACGGGCTGCGGCTGCACGTCGCGTCCGTACAGGAGTACATCGACGCCGGGAAGCTGCGCGAGCGGCCCGACGGCACGCGCAACCCGCTCCAGACCGTGCCGCTGACCGAGGCCATCCAGCAGCACCGCTTCGACGCGGTGTTCGGCGGCGGGCGGCGCGACGAGGAGAAGGCGCGCGCCAAGGAGCGGGTCTTCTCGCTGCGTGACGAGTTCTCCGCGTGGGACCCGCGCCGCCAGCGCCCCGAGCTGTGGCAGCTCTACAACGGCCGCCACGCGCCGGGCGAGCACGTGCGCGTGTTCCCGCTGTCCAACTGGACCGAGCTCGACGTGTGGCAGTACATCGCCCGCGAGAAGATCGAACTCCCCGGCATCTACTTCGCCCATGAGCGCGAGGTCTTCGCCCGTAACGGCATGTGGCTGACGGCGGGCGAGTGGGGCGGCCCGAAGGAGTCGGAGAAGGTCGAGACGCGGCTGATCCGCTACCGGACCGTCGGCGACATGTCCTGCACCGGCGCCGTCGACTCCGACGCCACGACGCTCGACGCCGTGATCACCGAGATCGCCGCTTCCCGGCTCACCGAGCGGGGCGCGACCCGCGCCGACGACAAGATGTCCGAGGCCGCGATGGAAGACCGCAAGCGCGAGGGGTACTTCTAAACATGACCACCACCACTGGCACCGGCCTGACCGAACAGTTGTCGGCCACCACCCTGCTGCGCTTCGCGACGGCCGGCTCCGTCGACGACGGCAAGTCCACCCTCGTGGGCCGCCTGCTGCACGACTCCAAGTCGATCCTCACGGACCAGTTGGAGGCCGTCGAGGCGGCGTCCCTCAAGCGCGGTCAGGAGGCCCCCGACCTGGCGCTGCTGACGGACGGCCTGCGCGCCGAGCGCGAGCAGGGCATCACCATCGACGTCGCGTACCGCTACTTCGCGACCACGCGCCGCAGGTTCATCCTGGCGGACACCCCCGGGCACGTGCAGTACACCCGGAACATGGTGACGGGCGCGTCGACCGCCGAGCTGGCCGTCGTGCTCGTCGACGCCCGCAACGGTGTCGTCGAGCAGACCCGCCGGCACGCGGCGGTCGCGGCGCTGCTGCGCGTCCCGCACGTGGTGCTCGCCGTCAACAAGATGGACCTGGTGGAGTACGCCGAGCCGGTCTTCGCGGCCATCGCCAAGGAGTTCACGGCGTACGCCGCCTCGCTCGGTGTCCCGGAGATCACCGCGATCCCGATCTCGGCGCTGGCCGGCGACAACGTGGTGGAGCCGTCCGCGAACATGGACTGGTACGGCGGCCCGACGGTGCTGGAACACCTGGAGACGGTCCCGGTCAGCCACGACCTGGCGAGCTGCAAGGCCCGCTTCCCGGTCCAGTACGTCATCCGCCCGCAGACCGCCGAGCACCCCGACTACCGGGGTTACGCCGGCCAGATCGCGTCCGGCGCGCTGCGCGTGGGTGAGGCCGTGACGGTCCTCCCGTCCGGTCGTACGTCGACGATCTCGGGCATCGACGCGCTGGGCGAGGCGGTCGACATCGCCTGGGCGCCGCAGTCGGTGACGGTCACGCTCGCCGACGACCTGGACATCTCGCGCGGTGACCTGATCGCGCCGAGCGGTTCCGCGCCGGCCACCACCCAGGACGTCGAGGCGACGGTCTGCCATGTGGCGGACCAGCCCCTGACGGTCGGCCAGCGGGTGCTGCTCAAGCACACCACCCGTACGGTCAAGGCGATCGTCAAGGAGATCCCGTCGCGGCTGACGCTGGACGACCTGTCTCAGCATCCGGACCCGGGTCAGCTCGTCGCCAACGACATCGGCCGCGTGAAGGTCCGTACGGCCGAACCGCTCGCGCTCGACGCGTACCGCGACTCGCGCCGCACCGGATCGTTCCTGCTGATCGACCCGGCGGACGGTACGACGCTGGCGGCCGGCATGGCGGGCGACTCGTTCGCCGCCGAGGCCGTGAAGGCCGTGGACGCCGTGGCGGACGACGAGGGCTGGGACTTCTGATCATGACCGTCGAGACCATCGACATCTACGCGACGTTCTCGAAAGAGGGCGGCCGCATCGGCAGCGGCACCGTCGGCGCGGGCACGGGCGGAGTCGCGCGATGTGCCCGATGACGTACGCGCACCGCTCGCGCGCCCTGCCGCCGTACCGACGAAGACCTGCCGACTTCCCGGGCACACCCCGCTCCACGCGAGAGGTGTGACGCCGGGCCACCCGAGAGGAACACCTCCCGTGCCAGCCCCACGTAGCACCCTTCGCCGCAGCCTCGCCGCTGCCGCCGCCCTGCCGCTGCTGATCGGCGCGCTCGGCGCCTGCGGTTACGGCTCGCAGGCCAAGAAGGACGACAGCGTCGTTCCGGCTGCCAAGGGCGCGAGGACCGGCGGGCTCGACGAGGTACGGATCGGCTACTTCCCCAACGTCACGCACGCCACGGCGCTGGTCGGGCTCCAGCAGGGCCTGTTCCAGAAGGAGCTCGGCGGCACGCAGGTCAAGCAGCAGCCCTTCAACGCGGGCCCCTCGGCGATCGAGGCCCTCAACGCCGGTGCCATCGACATCAGCTGGATCGGACCCTCCCCGGCGATCAACGGCTTCACCCAGTCGGACGGCCAGAACCTGAAGATCATCTCGGGCTCGGCCTCCGGCGGTGTCTCGCTCGTCGTCAACCCCGAGAAGATCAAGTCCCTGGACGACCTCAAGGGCAAGCGCATCGCGACCCCGCAGCTCGCCAACACCCAGGACGTGGCGCTGCTGAACTACCTGTCGGAAAAGGGCCTGGAGGTCGACGCCAAGACCGGCAAGGGCGACGTCACCGTCGTCCGCCAGGACAACAAGGAGATTCCGGGCTCCTTCGAGTCCGGTGCGCTGGACGGTGCCTGGGTGCCGGAGCCCACCGCGTCCAAGCTGGTCGCGGGCGGCGGAAAGGTGCTGCTCGACGAGAAGAAGCTGTGGAAGGACGGCAAGTTCGTCATCACGAACGTGATCGTCTCCCAGAAGTTCCTCAAGGAGCACCCGGATGTCGTCGAGGCGGTGCTGCGCGGCTCGGTGAAGAGCAACGCGTGGATCAAGGCCAACCCGGACGAGGCGAAGGCCGCGGTCAACGCGAAGCTGAAGGCCGACTCCGGCAAGGAGCTGCCCGCCGAGGTGCTCGACCCGGCGTTCAAGAACGTCGAGACGACCGATGACCCGCTCGCGACGACGCTGCGGGACGAGGCCGGCCACGCGGTCAAGGCCGGTCTTCTCACGGACCCGCTGCTCGACGGCATCTACGACCTCACGCTCCTCAACAAGGTGCTGAAGGCGGAGAAGCGGCCGGCCGTCGAGGACGCCGGACTCGGCACCAAGTAACCGTCGGCACCAAGCAACCGTCCTTCCCGCCCAACCGGAACGCCCTCAGGAGGTGAGGCTCATGGCCACCACACTCGACGTCAAGCAGGCCGCCGCGCCCGCAGACACGGTGCCGTACGCCGCACGGATCGACCACGTGTCGAAGTCGTTCGGCCGGCCCGGCGCCCAGCAGCTCGTGCTGGACGACATCAGCATCGATGTCGCGCCCGGCGAGTTCGTGACCCTGCTGGGGGCTTCCGGCTGCGGCAAGTCGACGCTGCTCAACCTGGTCGCCGGACTCGACAAGCCCTCCGCGGGCGCCATCGACGTACCCGGTGGCCGGCCCGCCCTGATGTTCCAGGAGCACGCGCTCTTCCCGTGGCTTACGGCCGGGAAGAACATCGAACTCGCCCTCAAGATGCGCGGCATGGCGAAGCCCGAGCGGCGCGGCGAGGCCGAGCGACTGCTGCAACTGGTGCGTCTTGGCGGGGCGTACGGGAAGCGGGTGCACGAGCTGTCGGGCGGTATGCGCCAGCGCGTCGCACTGGCGCGGGCGCTCGCGCAGGACAGCAAGCTGCTGCTGATGGACGAGCCGTTCGCGGCGCTGGACGCCATCACCCGCGACGTACTGCACGAGGAACTGACGCGGATCTGGTCCGAGACGAGCGTCTCGGTCCTCTTCGTCACCCACAACGTCCGCGAGGCCGTCCGCCTCGCCGAGCGCGTCGTGCTGCTGTCGTCCCGCCCCGGACGCATCGCACGCGAGTGGAAGGTCGGCATCCCGCAGCCGCGCCGGATCGAGGATTCCGCGGTCGCCGACCTGTCCGTAGAGATCACTGAACAGCTGCGGGGGGAGATCCGCCGACATGGCCAGCACTGATACGACACCGAATACCAGCCCGAAGAACGACCTCGCCGGTCTTGAGGCCGGCCTGGACGCCCTGGAGACGAAGCACTCGGCGGAGCGGGTCGGCCTGGGGCGGATCCTGCTGTCCAAGGTGGTGCCGCCGCTGGTGGCCATCGCCCTGGTCATCACGCTGTGGCAGCTCGCGGCGGCCTCCGACCTCAAGCCGGACTACGTCCTGCCGAGCCCGGTGGACGTATGGCACTCCATCGAGAAGATGTGGCTCGAAGGCACTCTGCTCGGCTACATCTGGACCAGCATTTCGCGCGGCGCCCTCGGCTTCGCGGTCTCCGTCGCCATCGGTACGCCGCTCGGGCTGCTCGTGGCCCGGGTGAAGGTGGTGCGGGCGGCGATCGGCCCGATCCTGTCCGGGCTCCAGTCGCTGCCGTCGGTGGCCTGGGTGCCGGCGGCGATCATCTGGTTCGGGCTGACGGACGCGACGATCTACGCGGTGGTGCTGCTGGGCGCCGTACCGTCGATCGCGAACGGTCTCGTCGCCGGTGTCGACCAGATCCCGCCGCTGTACCTGCGGGCGGGCCGCACCATCGGGGCGACAGGCATCAACGGCATACGGCATGTGCTGCTGCCGGCCGCGCTGCCCGGTTACCTGGCGGGGCTGAAGCAGGGGTGGGCGTTCTCGTGGCGCTCGCTGATGGCCGCCGAGCTGATCGCCAATTCGCCGGATCTCGGCACGGGTCTCGGACAGCTGATGGAGAACTTCCGTACGTTCAGCGACATGTCGGGCGTGCTCGCCACCATCATCCTGATCCTCGTTGTCGGCATCGGCATCGACCTGCTGTTCTTCTCCCCGCTGGAGCGCCGCGTGCTGCGCAGCCGTGGCCTGCTGACCAAGGGCTGATCCACCATGTCCAGTAGCCGCCCGGTTCTCCTCGTCATAGCCCACGGCAGCCGCGATCCGCGGCACGCCGCGACCGTGCACGCCCTGGTGGCGCGGGTGCGGTCGCTGCGGCCGGGGCTGCGCGTGGAGACCGGCTTCCTGGACTTCAACGCCCCTGCGGTTCCGCAGGTGCTGGAGCGCCTGGCCGGGGAGGGCGTTCAGGACGTGGTGGCCCTCCCCCTCCTCCTGACCCGCGCCTTCCACGCGAAGGCCGACATCCCCGCCGTACTCCACGAGGCGTCGGCGCGGCTGCCGCGGCTGCGGATCCACCAGGCGGAGGTGCTGGGCCCCTCGCCGCTCCTCCTGACCGCCCTGGAACGGCGGCTGTACGAAGCCGGGCTCACGCCCGGTGACAAGAGCTCGACCGGGGTCGTCCTGGCCTCGGCGGGCTCCACAGACCCGGAGGCGATCGCAGTGATCGCTGAAATTGCGCGGGAGCTGCGGTACACCGGTTGGTGCGCCGTGCGGCCTGCGTTCGCCTCCGCATCTCTGCCCCGCACGGAGGACGCGGTGCGGTCCTTGCGGGCGGCGGCCGGTGTGCGGCGTGTCGCCGTCGCCCCGTACGTCATCGCCCCCGGCTTCCTGCCGGACCGGATCGCGCGGGGGGCGCGGGAGTCCGGCGCGGAGGTGCTGGGTGAGGTGCTGGGTGCGTCGCCGGAGCTGGCCCATTTGCTGCTGGCCCGGTACGACGAGGCACGGGTGCCGGTCCGCCTGGCGGCGGTCAGCGCGTAGACAGTGCCCTGCGGGGCTTTCCCTTGGGGCGGAGCCCCGGAACTACCCCGCGTCCACCAGCGCCGTGAGCTCCGCGACCTCCATCGAGCCCGCCTGCCTCCGCTCCCGCGCGAACGTGTTCGCGACACGCTGCAACGCCTCGTTCACCGGCGTCGGAACGCCGTGCAGCCTGCCCAGCAGCACGATCTCCCCGTTCAAGTAGTCCGCTTCGATCGTGCCGGTCCCCCGGCTGAGGCTCTGCCAGGACGACCCGCCGCCCCGCTCCGCACCGTCAAGCGGTTCCAACGTGATCCGGCCGCCCCGAGCTTCGGCCTGTTCCGCCGGGGACGTGGCCTCGATGCCGGCGGCGGCCAGCGTGGCCTGCCCCTCAGCCAGGGCGCGCTTGAAGAGCGCCCTGGCCTCGTCGCTCGCGATGAGCCCGGTCACCGCCTCGATCGAATTGGCCAGGTTGCTCAGCAGCTTGGCGTACTTCCAGCGCATGACATCCGGTACCACCGGTGCCAGGAACCGCGACTTCGCCAGGTCGGCGGCGATCCTCCGGACCGTGTCGTCAACACCCGACGGGTAGCGGCCGACGTGCAGCATCCCGGACACCGGCGCGCCCGCGGCCGACACGCAACCCGGGTCCGTGTGGGTCGCGGGCAGCCATACGCACATGCCGTAGACGTGCCGGAAGCGGCGCAGCGCGAGGCGTTCGCTCTCGACGCCGTTCTGCGCGCAGACCAGCGGCAGGAGTCCGCCCGCCGTGCCGCCCCCGGCCACCGGCCGCGCGGCCCACGTGTCGAGTGCGGCCGCGCTGTCCTGGGTCTTGACGGAGAGGATCAGTACGTCGTCGGCGCGGAGGAACGGGCCGAGGCCGTCCGGGCTCTGGACCACGGGGAGTGGGTGCGTACGGGTGCCCTCGGGCGTCGTCAGGCGCAAACCCCCCGCGCGCAGGGCGTCGTAGTGCGCTCCGCGTGCGACGAGCACCACCTCGTGCCCGCCCTCCGCCAGCCGCCCGCCGATCGTGCCCCCGACCGCCCCTGCCCCGATGATGATGTAGCGCATGCGTGCGAGCCTCCCACACCCCGCCCCTTGTGTGCAGGGTGCACGGAGTAGCGTGCGCACATGATCTCGGACACCTTCACGATCGGCGGGGACCTGCCCGTACGCCGGCTCGGGTTCGGTACGGCCCAGCTGACCGGGCCCGGTTACTGGGGCCCGCGCGGCGCGCGTGCGGATGCGGTCGCGGTGCTGCGGCGCGCGGTGGAGCGCGGTGTCACGCTCATCGACACGGCGGACAACTACGGTCCGGGGCTGGCGGAAGAGCTCGTCGCCGAGGCGCTTCACCCCTACCCGGCCGGACTCGTCGTCGCCACGAAGGGCGGGGTGGTCCGTACGGGCGCCGACGCCTGGCACATCGCGGGGCGGCCCGAGGACCTGCGGGCGATGTGCGACGCGAGCCTGCGGCGGCTGCGGGTCGAGACCATCGATCTGTATCAGCTGCACCGGCTCGATCCGGACGTACCGATGGCCGAACAGCTCGGCGCGCTCGACGAGCTGCGCGCGGCGGGCAAGATCCGGCACATCGGCCTGGACTGCGTCAGCGTGGGGCAGTTGGAGGAGGCGCTGGCGCTGACGGAGATCGCGTCCGTACAAAACCGCTTCAACCTGGTGGACCGGTCTTCCGAGGACGTTCTGGAGCTGTGCGAGACACGCGGGATCGCGTTTCTGCCCTGGTTCCCGCTGGCGAACGGTGAGTTGGGGAAGGGGCGTGGGCAGCTCGCGCTGGCCTGGCTGCTGCACCGCTCCCCCGTGCTGTGCCCGACGCCGGGCACGGGGTCGCTCGTACACCTGGAGGAGAACCTGGACGCGGCGGAGCTGCGGCTGAGCGCGGAGGAGATGGCGGAGCTATGAGCAGTGCCGTGCTCCGGCCGCACGGGCGGGGCGGGTCATGGCCCCTGCGGCGTGACGCCGGGGCCGGTGCTTTCTTCTTCCTCTTCGTACGGCGTGCCCTGGTGGAAGTAGAGCAGCCAGCCCCGGTCCGTCAGGCGCCACAGCGAACTCCGGTGGGCGCGGCGGCCCTTGCTCTCGGTGTCGAAGGTCAGCTGGACCAGGTCTTCAGCGAGCCGTACGCCCGTCATCCGCGTCGTGGTGATCGGGCGGGCCGTCGAGGCGGACCCGTCGGTGAGGGCCGCGATGACCGAGTCACGGTCCCAGCGGCGGCCCGACGCGCCGAATTCGCGGAACTCGGGATGGAGCAGCTCGGCGAGGAGGCCGGGGCTGTTGCGGACGGTCGGGTCGAGCAGGCGCAGTTCGTTCTCGATGGCGGCTTCGACGGCGTCGTCAGTCACGGGTCATCTCCACGAGTTTGGTGACCGTGTTCCAGTTGCGGGTGGTCCCGGTGACGCCCTTGAGGAGGGCCGGTCGCGCGAGTACCTCGGCGAGCTTGGAGCGGCCGAGACCGTCCGGTGCGTAGAGGTAGAGGACGCGGTCGCCGAGGCGGAATTCCTCGGGGAGGTACGCCGCCGGGTCGATGGACGCGAACCGGTCGGGGGCGACGGGCCCCGAGAAGTAGGTGACGTGCAGTTGCCTGGCCTGCAGCTCGGCGGCCGGGAAGGGGCAGGCGTCGGCGACGGCCTTCAGATAGGCGCCGCTGCGGACCAGGCAGTCGACGCTGAAGCCGAAGTGGGTCTCGATGGCCCGCTCCAGGGCCGCGGCGAGTGCGTCCTCGGCTGCGGCCGATGCGTCCACGTCGGTGGTGAAGACGGCGTTGCCGCTCTGGAGGTACGTACGGACATCCCGGTGGCCCAGTTCGGTGAGCAGCGCCCGGAGCTGCGCCATGGGGACCTTCTTGTGCCCGCTCACGTTGATTCCGCGCAGCAGGGCGGCGTACGTCGTGGTCATGCGCCAAACGATAAGCGGCCGCCGCACCCCGTGGGGGAGGGCACGGCGACCGCTCGCTCAGTGCTGAGCGCGAGTGCTTACTCGACGACCTTCAGCAGCTTGTTCGGGGTGCCCTGACTCGGGTTGCTGATCTTGTCGGGGGTGGCCCCGCCGGTCAGCGCCGTCGCGACGGCCTCCGGGGTGGCGTCCTTGTGGCCCGCCAGGTAGACGGCGGCGGCGCCCACCACGTGCGGGGCCGCCATCGACGTACCGGAGATGGTCTTCGTGCCGCCGTCGCTGTCGTTCCAGGAGGAGGTGATGTCGGAGCCGGGCGCGTAGATGTCCACGACGGCGCCGAAGTTGGAGAAGTCGGACTGCGCGTCGTCCTTGGTGCTGGAGGCGACGGTGATGGCCTCCTTCACGCGGGCCGGGGAGCCCTGGCCGGCGTCGCTCGACTCGTTGCCCGCCGCGACACCGTAGGTGACGCCGGAGGCGATGGACTTGCGTACCGCCTCGTCGAGGGCCTCGTCGGCGCCGCCGCCGAGGCTCATGTTGGCGACGGAGGGGCCCTGGTGGTTCTTGGTGACCCAGTCGATGCCGGCGACGACTCCCTCGGTGGTGCCGGAGCCGTTGTCGTCGAGGACGCGGACCGCGACGATCTTCGCCTTCTTGGCGACACCGTGCGCGGCGCCCGCGATGGTTCCGGCGACGTGCGTGCCGTGACCGTTGCCGTCGTCGGCGGAGTCGTCGTTGTCGACGGCGTCGAAGCCGTGGGCGGCGCGTCCCTCGAAGTCCTTGTGCGAGACGCGGACACCGGTGTCGATGACGTACGCGGTGACGCCCTCGCCCGCGCTGTCCGGGTACGTGTACTTGCTGTCGCCGGCGGTGTCGGCCTGGTCGACGCGGTCGATGCCCCAGGACGGCGGGTTGTCCTGTGTCGCGTTGATCGAGAACTTCTTGTTCTGGACGACCTTGGCGACGGACGGGTCGGCGGCGAGGCGCTTGGCCTCGGTTTCCGAAAGTCCGCTGGCGGAGAAGCCGTTGATGGCGGAGCTGTAGTCGCGCCGCAGCTTGCCTCCGTACTCCTTGGCCAGGTCCTGCTTGTCGGCCTTTTCGTCCAGCATCACGATGTAGCTGCCGGCGACGGCGCCCTTGGCGTCGGCTCCGTACACGTGGCCCTCGGCGACGGGAGCGGCTCCCGCGAAGGAGGAATTGAGTACGGTCACGCCGGCCGCTGCCGCTACGGCGGTTATCGCCGCGGTGAGCTTCAGGCGGCTGGAACGCTTATGAAATGCCATGAAGAGGGGTCTCCTCGTCAAAATGTGGGGGGATTTGCCTCCGGACCGGAAATTCTCCGGGGCTGCCTCGAAACCCTGACCGATTGACGCGCTCAGATCAAGACCTTCATACGCCTGTTACTTACTCAACAAGGGTTCGTAATAAGAAATGGGTCAGCGCACGCCAAGTCGGACAGGAGCCTCAACTCCCGTTGCCCGCCGCCGGGTCGCCGTCGCCGAGTGCGACCCACCAGTGCCCGTCGTCCTTGACGAGAAGGAGTTCCTGCCGCCTTCCCGTCTTCTCGTACGCCAGGCCCACCCTGTTGAAGTACGGCACAACGCCTTCGACGACGGTGGCTTCCACCCGGCCTTGCGCGTCATCGGCGTACTCGCGGACGAACTTCCGGGCGTCTGCGCCGGGTTGGCCGAAATCCGGCCCCGCGAGTCGGGCAAGCCCTTCGGCGTCGCCGGCCTTGAGCCGCTGTACGTACACCTTCACGAGGGTGTCGACGTCCTCCGCGGTCTCCGCGACGTCCGCGTACTCGGACTTCTCCGCCTTCACCGTGACGTCGGCCGACGGCGAGTCGGCGAGAGCGTACGGCGGACGGAACCAGATCAGCCAGACGCCGGCCGCCACGGCGGCGGCCGGCGCGAGGGCGCCCCCACAAATCAGTGCGAAACGCTTGCCCATGAGTACCGCTCCCCCAGGTCCGACGCGGACGATCAAGGAGACGGTATCCCGGTCACCGAGCGGGCAGCTCGGCCTCGATGAGGTCGGCCGCTCGCGCGGTGCCGCCCTCGGATGCCATGGCGCGGCGCATGTCCTCGGCCCTGCGCGCCACCTCGGGGTCTTCGACGAGGCCGAGGACGGCGGCGCGCAGGGCGTCGGCGGTGGCGGCCTCGGTGTCGATCCTGCGGGCGACGCCGAGCGAGACGAGCATGTCGGCGTTGCCGAACTGGTCGACGGCCTGCGGGACGGCGACCATCGGTGTACCGGTGGCGAGGCCCTCCTGGCTGCCGCCGGCGCCCGCGTGCGTGATGAAGGCGTCGGCCTGCTTGAGGACGGCCAGCTGCGGCACCCAGTTGTGCACCTCGATGTTGGCAGGCACCTCGCCGAGCTCCGACGCGTCCACGAACTTGCCGATCTGGAGCACGACATGCCAGCCGGGCAGGTCGCCGAACGCCTTGACGCACTCCCGGTAGAAGGCCGGCAGCTTGGTGAACGCCGAACCCAGCGACACCAGCAGCACCTTCTCCGCGCCGGCCGGGCGCTGCCAGCCGCCCTGGTCCTCGCGGTCGCCCTGGCAGGCGCCGACGAAGGAGTAGACGGACCGGTCCACGCGGTCGGCGTTCGGCTGGAGGACCTTGGGGATCATGACGATGCTGCGGCGCGGCGCCGCGAAGCGGTCGGGGTCGATGTCGGGCATCCCGTTCTCGTCGAGCCAGGCGCGGAAGCGCGCGAAGTACGCCCGGCCGCGCTCGGACTGCTTGAGCTCGGCGAACATCGGCCCGGCGACCTCCTCTTCGTACCCCTGCCAGGCGACGAGATTCGGGGAGAGCGAGACGGCGGGCACGCCCCAGCGGTGGGCGAGGACCGGCGCCGGGTAGGCGGTGATGTCGTGGATGACGAGGTCCGGTTCGTCGCCCTCGAACGCCTCGACGAGTTGCGGCAGGACCTGGATCGCGTCGTTGAGGAATGGCTCGATGTTGTCGATCAGCTCCGTGCCCCAAGCCTCCGGATCGTCTTCGGTGGGGAGTGTCGAGGTGTAGACGACCGGGTCGGCGCCGGTGACGGCGACTTTCTCGGCGAAGGAGGCGGGGATCGCGTACGAGACGCGGTGTCCCCGTGCGACGAGCTCCCGGATCACTTCGATGCTCGGGTTCACGTGCCCGGGGGCGGCGATGGAGAACATGGCGATGTGGGCACGCTTGCGTGAAGTCATGCCGCGACCTTAAGCGAGACGATACGTCTCGTGCAATATGATTTACTCAGCGCTGGTAGCGGGCCAGCACCAGGTTTCCGTCCTCGACCAGGCGTTTCTCCAGCTCGTCGGCGTCGATGGCACCGCTGTAGTACTCCTGGTAGGCGGGGGTCGCCACCTTGTCCTTCCACTCGGGATAGCCGCGCACGGACTGGGCAGGGGCCGGCACCAGGTGCTCGGCGAGTGCGGCGCCGGTCGCCCAGCCGTCCTTCTCGGCGCGCAGGGCCGGGTCCTCCAGGGCGCCGGTGCCGGTGGGGAGCATCCAGTCGCCCTTGGCGAGGCGCGCCATGTTGGCGGGCCGGAGAAAGAAGTCGATGAACTCCATCGCCTCCTTCTTGTACGGGCTCTCCTCGGCGATCGAAAGCGTCTGGGGGCTCACTCCCTGGGCGGGGCCCCCGGCGCCGGCCGGGGCCGGCAGCACTGTCCACTCGAAGCCTTCGGGTGCCTGCTGGGCGATCTGCTGCCGGTAGGAGAAGCCGAGCGGCACCATGGCGTACTTGCCGCCGAAGAAGCCGGGCAGGGTGTCGGAGCCGCCCATGCCGAGGGTGGCCGCCGACGCGCTCTTGTCGGCGTTGACCTGGTCGCGGACGGTGTCGGGGACCACGGCGTCGCCCTCGGTGAAGCGCACTTCGGCCTTGCCGTCGGCGTCGCGGTGGAAGAGCCGCCCGCCCGCCGAGAGCCCCAGGTTGAGGGTGGCGGAGACGGGGTCCTTGAGCGGCCAGGCGACGCCGAACTTCCTTCCGTCGCCGCTGCCGTCGCTCAGTTTTTTGGTGATCCGGCGGAACTCCGGCCAGCTCCACGGCTTTTCGGCAGTCGGGATGCGTACGCCCGACTCCTTGAGGATCTTCTCGTTGGCGATCAGGACCCTCGGCTCCTGGAGGAACGGCACGCCGTACACCCCGTCGCCGAACGTCGTCGTGTCCCAGCTGCGCTGCGGGATGTCGCCCTTGAGCCGGGCGGGCAGCAGCTCGCGCAGGTCGGTGAGGTAGCCGCCGTACGCGAAGTCGGCCAGGTCGTCCGAGGCGTCGTGGATGATGTCCGGCGCCTCGCCGCCCTCGAAAGAGGTCAGCAGCTGGTCGTGGACGCTGTCCCAACTGCCCTGGACGTACTCGACGCGTACGTCGGGGTGTGCGGCGTTCCACTCGTCGACGAGTTCCTTGTTGGCGTCGACGGACTCCTTCTGCCAGGCGAGGGACTGGAAGCGGAGTGTGACCTTCCCATCGGCGTCCCGGCCGCCGCCGTCGCCGTCGTCCGAGCAGCCGGTGAGGAGCAGCGACGCGAGCGCGGTGGCCGCGACCGCGAGCTTGGTGATACGTCGCATCACGCCTTCACCGCCCCGGCCATCATGCCGCCCGTGATCCGCCGCTGGATGAGGGCGAAGACGACGAGGGAGGGGAGCGTGGCGAGGAACGCGGCGGCGGCGAGCGGGCCGAGGTCTGCCACGCCTTCCGCGCCGAGGAAGTGGGTCAGAACGACCGGCAATGTCTGCATCGAAGGGGTCTTGAGGAGGACCAGCGCGAAGAAGAACTCGTTCCACGCGGTGATGAACGCGAACAGCGCGGTGGCGACGATGCCGGGGGCCAGCAGCGGGGCGGTGACCGAGACGAGCGTACGGAGCCTGCCCGCCCCGTCGACCGCCGCCGCCTCCTCCAGCTCGCGCGGTACGGCCCTGACGTAACCGACCAGCATCCAGAGCGCGAAGGGCAGGGACCACACGACGTACACCATGATCAGGCCCACCAGGGAGTTGATCAGGTGGAGGTTCTTCAGGATCAGGAAGAGCGGGATGATCACCAGGACGAAGGGGAACGCCTGGCTGACCACGACCCAGCCGGTGGCGGCGGCGGAGAGTTTGTTGCGGTGACGGGCCATGACGTAGGCCATCGGGGTCGCGATGACGACCGCGATCAGAGCTGCCGAGAGCGCGGCGGTGAGGCTGTTGAGCGCGGCTTCCAGCAGGGGCTGTTCGTCGAAGGCCTGGCGGAAGTTGTCGAGGGTCGGGTTGGCCGGGATCCAGGTGGGGTGCAGGGAGCCGAGCTCGCGCGGCGGCTTGAAGGCCGTCGAGACGAGCCAGAGGAAGGGGAAGGCGAGAAAGACGAGGTAGCAGGCGAGCGCGAGGTACTGGCCGGTGCGTGCGGACCTGCTGGTGCGCAGCGTCACTGGTCTTCGCCTCCCTTCAGGCGGTTCACGAGGTGGAAGGCGAGCATCACCGAGATCACGGCGACCATGACGCAGCCCATGGCGGCGGCGTAGCCGAACTGGCCGTAGCGGAAGGCCTGTTCGTACGCGAAGAGCATGGGGAGGCGGGTGCGGCCGCCGGGACCGCCGTTGGTCAGGACGTAGACCAGTGCGAAGGAGTTGAAATTCCAGATGAAATTGAGGGCCGTGATGGCGAGGGCGACCGGCTTGATGGCGGGCCAGGTGACGGTACGGAAGCGGCGCCAGGCGCCGGCGCCGTCGAGGGCGGCCGCCTCGTGCAGCTCGTGCGGGGTGTTCTGGAGACCGGCGAGCAGGGCGACCGTGGTCTGGGGCATGCCCGCCCAGATGCCGACGAGGACGACGGCGGGCAGGGCGGTCGCGAGGCCGGTCAGCCAGTCGCCTCCGTCGCCCAGGCCCAGGTCGCGGATGGTCTCGTTCAGGATCCCGGCGTCGGGGTTGTAGACGAGGCGCCACATGATGCCTACGACGACTTCGGGCATGGCCCAGGGGATGATCGCGAGCGCCCTGGCCAGCCAGCGGAAGCGGAGGTTCTGGTTGAGCAGGAGGGCGAGCCCGAGCGCCAGCAGGAACTGCGGCACGGTCACCCCGACCGCCCACAGCAGGCCGATGCGGAACGAGTCCCAGAACAGCGTGTCGTGCAACAGGTCCTGGAAGTTCAGCAGCCCGATCCACTGGGTGGGTGTGGTGCGGCCCGACTGGGAGTCGGTGAAGGCGAGGGCAACGCCGTAGAGCAGCGGGCCGACGCTCAGGATCAGGATGGGGATCAGCGCGGGCAGCACCAGGAACCAGCTGCCGCCCAGGGAACTTCGGCCGGACCGCGGCTTTGCGGTCTCTAATGTCACAGATTCCACTCCTTCGGGCGGCTCGGCGGATCTGGACTGCCCAGCCACCCCGGCGGCCCCCGTCATCGTGCTGACGGGCCGTCGGTTCGTCAACCCCACCTGCGGGAATGCGAGAATCTGTACTCATGGACGAGACACGGGCACGCGAGGTTCTGGCCACCGCCGGACTCCCCGCCTCCCCCTCCGACGCGAAGCTGCTGGCGCTCGGCGAGAACGCGGTGTTCGGGGCCGGCGACCTCGTGGTCAAGATCGGCCGCCGCGACCCGGAGCTGGTGGCGCGGGCCCAGCGCGAACTGGCCGTGGCGGCCTGGCTCGCCTCTTCGGGCGTCCCCGCCGTACGGGCCGCCGAGCCGAAGCCCCGCGTGGTGGAGGGCCACCCGGTGACCGTGTGGCACCGGCTGCCCGAGTCCGTACGTCTCGCGGGCGCCCAGGACCTGGCGGAGCTGCTGCGCCTCGTTCACGCCCTGCCCGCCCCCTCGTTCCCCCTCCCCCGGCGCGAACTGCTCGGCGGCGTCGAGCGGTGGCTGCGGCTCGCGGGCGACGCGATCGACCCGGCCGACGCGGCGTATCTGCGTGAGCGGCGCGACGACTTCGCCGCTGCGGCGGCCGCGCTCACCCCGCACCTGCCGCAGGGTCCGGTCCACGGCGACGCGCTGCCCCGTAACGTCCACGTCGGCCCCGAAGGCCCGGTCCTGGTCGACCTGGAGACCTTCGCCGCCGACTTCCGGGAGCACGACCTGGTGGTGATGGCCCTCTCTCGCGACCGCTACGGCCTGGACCCCGAGGCGTACGACGCCTTCACTTCCGCGTACGGCTGGGACGTACGCGAATGGTCCGGCTGCGCGGTGCTGCGCGGCGCCCGTGAGACGGCCAGCTGCGCCTGGGTGGCGCAGCACGCCCCGTCGAACCCGGCGGCGCTGGCCGAGTTCCGCCGGCGGGTGGCGTCCCTGCGCGACGGCGACCCCGAAGTCCGCTGGTACCCGTTCTGAGGAGCCGCGGTCCGAGGAGCGGCAGCCGGGCGGCGGGTGGGCGGCGGCAGGGCGTCAGCGCGTTACCGGGGTCAGCTCGCGCAGCGGCCAGCGCGGATCGATGACCGCGTCCGGGGTGCCCTTTTTGCGGAGGAATTCCTGGAAGTTGGCGGCCCAGTCGGCGTACCACTGGATCTGCTTGTCGTGCAGGTCGGCAGGGGCGAGCGCCGCGATCGACGGGTGGCGTTCGGCTATCGCGCAAGCGACCCTGACCGCGGCGAGGGCGTCGGCCGAGGCTTCGTGGGCGCCGTCCAGGACCACGCCGTACTCGACGCAGACCGCTTCCAGCGTCCGCTTGCCCCTGCGGTAGCGGTCGACGGCGCGGTCGATCGTGTACGGATCGATGACCGGGCCGATGCCCGCGCCGTCGCGCCGCTCGCTCAGTGACGGCAGCCCGTGCCTGCTCAACTCGGCCGCGAGCAGCGTCAGGTCGAAGGCCGCGTTGTACGCGACGACGGGCACCCCCCGCTCCCAGTAGCCGGTGAGCGTCTGAGCGATCTCTTCGACGACCTCGCGGGCGGGCCTGCCCTCCGCTCCGGCCCGCTCGCTGCTGATGCCGTGAATCGCCGACGCCTGCGCCGGAATGCGGATGCCCGGGTCGGCCAGCCAGTCGCGCTGCCGGACCACTGTGCCGTGCTGCACGCCGACGATCGATGCCGTGACGATCCGGGACTCCAGCGGCTCCGTGCCGGTCGTCTCCAGGTCGAATCCGACCAGCGCTTCCCCGTGCCATCCCATCCTGGGACCTCCTTCGCGATGCTCCCCCGGAAGCTCCCCGGTGGAAAACCACCCTCGCACGCACCACTGACAACGCCCTCAGGAGACCGTCATGAGACCGGTCGGGAGTCCGCCCACACGGCTTCGAATTCCTCCCGATATGTATCGAAAAGACCGTTCTCACCTTCTTGGCCGCCTTGTCCGTTCCGGACCACGCCGCGCCTGCCGCCCCGCAGCACCAGCACCGGCGCCTCCATGCCGCGCGCCTTGCGCAGATACGTCTGGATGACGGCGAGCCCGTCCGAGCCGTCCCCGTCCACGAGGTACGCCGTGAAGCGCGGCGTCTCGTCGAAGACCTGGATCTGGAACGCCCCCGGGTCACGGAGCTTGGAGCGCACCCGCCGCATGTGGAGGATGTTCATTTCCACCGAACGGCTCAGCTCGCCCTTCTTCAGCCCGAGTTCGCGCTCGCGCCGTTTGACCGCGCTGCTCGCCGGGTTCAGGAAGAGCAGGCGTATCCGGCACCCGGACTCGGCCAGCCGCACCAGCCGCCTGCCGGAGAAGTTCTGGACGAGGAGGTTCAGGCCTATGCCGATCGCGTCGAGCCGCCGCGCGCCGCCGAAGAGGTCCTCGGCGGGCAGCTGGCGCTGGAGCCGTACCCGGTCCGGGTGGACGCTGACCACATCGGCGTACCGGTCCCCCACCAGATCCTCGACCGCGTCCACCTTGAGCCGGTCCGACGACGACACGCCCGTCCCGCTGCCCAGGATTTCCAGCAGCCGCGCGGACGCCCGTTCAGCCTGGGCCAGGACCGCCTCGGACAGCGCCCGGTTGCGTGAGACGACGTTACGGGTGACCTCCAGCTCGTCCAGGGCCAGCTCGACGTCGCGCCGGTCGTCGAAGTACGGCTCGAAGCACGGCCAGTGCTGCACCATGAGCTCGCGCAGCTGAGGCAGCGTGAGGAAGCTGATGACGTTGTCGTCGGCCGGGTCGAGCAGGTAGCCCTTCCTGCGGGACACCTCCCGTACCGCGACAGCGCGCTGCACCCACTCCTGGCCCGCGGGCCCGGCGGCCGCGACCACCCAGTCGTCCTCGCCGTGCACCGGCTCGTAGATGGGCCGGAGCACCCCGGCGACGACGGCGCGCAGCCGCTGCTCCACGAGATTCAGCCAGATGTAGGCGCGCCCGGCCCGCTGAGCGCGCGTACGCACCTCGCTCCACGCGTCCGCGCCCCAGTCCAGCTCCGCTCCGATCTCCATCGGCCGCGCAAGCGAGACCGCTCCGGGCGGGACGCCTGCGGAACCCCCCTCGTGACCTGCGTCACCGGGGGGCAGTTCCAGCCCTCCCGAGCTCACCCACGCACCGCCTTCAGCTCCTGGAAGCCCCGTCTTCAACGATCAAGGAAGGGTACTCCGGGAGCGGGAGGCGGTGCAGCCGGATCCGCAGGCTCCTTTCCCAACTCCCTTACCGGTAATGCCCGTTCTGTCCTGCGAGATCAGCCGGAGTGAGCGGATTCATAGCGGTTACGTCCCTGGGCGCGAGCTGGAAACCCTGCCAGTGGACCGGCATGGGCTGCTGGTCCTCATCGCGGGCGATGTGGTGGAACCCGATGTTGACCCAGGTGATGGGGTTCTTGAGGACCTCGCCGTTCACCCACTTGTCGACGCTGTCCGGCGCGTTCTCGCTCCCGCAGTCGCGGATGTTGTTGCTCGCGAACTGTTCACACTTGCGGTAATTCGTGAAATACACGTCGTGTTTGGTGAAGCTGCGCCCCGGGTGCTTGTTGGTGCTGCCGGGCACGATCTCGTACGAGCGTGCGTGCCCGTCCTTGTTCTTTCCCGTCGCGCTGACGACCCGCCACCACCGCATGCTTTTGGCGTCGCCCGCGAGTTCCTTCGCTATGGGGGTACGAGTCGTCTTGGTGGTGGGCATTCCATTGCCCCGCGGCGGTGTCACCTTCGAGTCGTACTGCTCGATCCGGTTCTTCGCGTTGCCGTCGAGACCGAAGTTGAGCCGCCAGAAGACGTTGTGGCTGTGGCTGGTGGCGTAGTCCCGCGCGCCCTTGCCTATCGGCCAGCCCCGGCCGTCGGTGGCGTCGTAGTCCTCCGGTGCGAGGCTGCCGGTCGCTCCGACGTTGGCGGATATGGTGCCGTCGGACGAGAACCGCCACTCAGTGATGTACTCGTACCAGGACACCTTGTTGACGGTGTAGACGAGCAGGTCCTTGCCCTGGGCCTGCCAGACCTTGGTGCCCTCGTCATTGGCGAGGCGGTACGCGTGCCCACGCGCACGCGTGGTCGTGCAGATGCCCTTGACGTTGCCGTTCCCGGGGACCCGGACGGTCTTGATGGTGCCGCCGGGGCATTCGGCCGGCTTCAGGTCCTGGAGTTGTGCGCCGAAGTCCTGGCCGGTGAGGTCGTCGTACTCCGCCTCGCCGTTGTCGTACGGCACGTGCACCTGAGCGAGCTTGGCGCTCGTCAGGACGCGGATCGGTTTGGGTTCGCCCTTGGGCTGGTACGACACCTTTTCCAGGACGAGGCCGGCGTCGCTGTCGTAATTCCAGCACATGCGCCAGGTGGTGCCGCCGTCGAGCTTCTGCTCGATGCGGTACGCCGCGCTGCAGTCGGCCGGGGGCGGTGCGGGTGCCGCGGGTGCGGCACCGGGGGCCGCGTTGGGTGCCGCCTTGGGGGCCGCGGTGGCCGCGGAACCGCCCGCGGCGGCGAGGCCGCCCATCAGGGCGGCGACGGCGAGGGTTGCCGCGGCCCGCTTGCGGGCACCAGAAGCTCTGTTGAGGTGCATGAGCATGAACTCCCTCGTACGGAAGTGCGGGAAGGGAAGGAAGAGGATGAGACGGGCGTCGAGAGGGCCGGGAGGGTGGTCAGCCGATGCGGCCGACGGTCCTCGCGCTCAGGTCGACGACGAGATCGCGGGCGTCGATCCACGGTCCGTTCCTGACCTTGGGCGTGACGCGGACGCACCGGTGCACCCCGCACTTCGCGAGCGCCGGCGGCACCGTCTCCTCGCGGTCCGCCCGGTAGATCCCGCCGCTCACCCGCAGCTGGTCCACCGAGGTGAGCGGCTTGCCCATGGCGTCCTGATAGTCCTTCTTCAGGCCCTCGCCGAGCGGACTCGCCATGATCAGCTCCGCGGCCTCACGGCTCTCCTGGCGGGTCGGCGACGGCTGTACGCCCTTGACCGCACCGGACCGCTCGACCTTGCCGGTGGCGAGGTTGACAGTTTTCGTCACCAGTTCATCGCTCTTGTAGTCGTAGTACGAGACCTCCGCGCGGCGCGGCGGCGCGGCGTCGTCGACCTCGGACGGCTCCATCTCGCTCAGGTTCGTGCCGAGGTGCTGCGGCCCCCGGTCCCCCTCGACGTCCCTGCCGCCGGCGAACTGCGAGGGCGTCAGCGCGAGCTTCTCCACCCGCTCCAGCTCGGCGTCCGTCAGGGGGTCCCTGCCGATGCCCTGCTCGTCCGCGGCCGGGGCGCCCTCGACCACCCCGGGCGCGGGCGCCTGCCCCGCCGCCGTGCTCGCGCTGTCCCGGTCCCCCTGGGCGCTCTGCTCTCCCTGGGCGGCGGACCCGGCGACGGCCGGCGCGTCCCCCGACCGGCCGGCCCGCGTGTCGTCGGCTCCCACCGGATCCGGCAGGGTCACCCCGATCATCACCGCGGTTCCGGTCACCGCCATCGCGGCTCCCGCCAGCACCTTCCCCAGATGCCGGCGCACTGTGCTGTTCACAATGCCCCCTACTCGTCCCGGAGCCCCATGTCGCCCCGCGCGTCGCACGCGCCAGCAACTGGCATACCGGGTATGCGTGGTCACCCGGTAGGACGGCGCGAAGTCCTAGGAGGTTGCCCCACTTTCGGGGAAGATCTTGTGCGAAGTGCCCCGCAGAACCCGGATCAGAAGTGGAAGAGTCGATCGCATGCAGGTCTGGCCGGGAGAGGCTTACCCACTCGGCGCCACGTACGACGGCGCCGGAACAAATTTCGCTGTCTATTCGGAGGCCGCCGACCGGATCGAGTTGTGCCTGTTGCACGACGACGGTTCGGAGACGGCGGTAGAACTGCGCGAGACCGACGCGTTCGTACGCCATGCCTTTCTGCCCGGCATCATGCCGGGCCAGCGCTACGGCTACCGGGTCCACGGCCCGTACGCCCCCGCGCAGGGCAAGCGGTGCAACTCCGCCAAGCTGCTGCTCGACCCGTACGCGCGGGCGATCAGCGGGAAGATCGACTGGGGCGAGGCGGTGTACGGCTACCACTTCGGAAAGCCGGACTCACGCAACGACCTGGACTCGGCGCCGCACATGATGGCGTCGGTGGTGGTCAATCCGTACTTCGACTGGGGTGACGACCGCCCGCCTCGCACGGACTATCACCGCACGATCCTCTACGAGGCCCATGTGAAGGGCCTCACGATGATGCATCCGGACCTCCCCGACGAGCTCCGGGGGACGTACGCGGCGCTGGCGCATCCGTCGATCATTTCGCACCTGACGGAACTGGGCGTGACGGCGCTCGAATTGATGCCGGTGCACCAGTTCGTCAACGATCACCGGCTGGCCGACGCGAATCTGAGCAACTACTGGGGTTACAACACCATCGGATTCTTCGCCCCGCACAACGCGTACGCGTCGTGGGGCGACCGCGGCCAGCAGGTCCTGGAGTTCAAGACCGCCGTACGGGCGCTGCACCGGGCGGGCATCGAGGTGATCCTCGACGTCGTCTACAACCACACGGCGGAGGGGAACCATCTGGGCCCCACGCTGTCCTTCCGGGGGCTGGACAACGCCTCGTACTACCGTCTCGCCGACGATCCCCGCTACTACATGGATACGACGGGGACTGGGAACTCCCTCCTTATGCGCTCGCCGCACGTACTCCAGCTGATCATGGATTCGCTGCGGTACTGGGTGACGGAGATGCACGTCGACGGCTTCCGCTTCGATCTGGCGGCAACGCTGGCCAGGCAGTTCCACGAGGTGGACCGGCTTTCGTCCTTCTTCGACCTGGTGCAGCAGGACCCGGTGGTCAGCCAGGTGAAGCTGATCGCCGAGCCGTGGGACGTGGGCGAGGGCGGCTATCAGGTGGGGAATTTCCCGCCGCTGTGGACCGAGTGGAACGGCAAGTACCGGGACACCGTGCGGGACCTGTGGCGGGGGGAGCCGAGGACGATCGCGGAGTTCGCGGGGCGGCTCACGGGCTCGTCGGACCTGTACCAGGACGACGGGCGCAGGCCGCTGGCGTCCATCAACTTCACCACCTGCCACGACGGTTTCACGCTGGCCGACCTGGTCTCGTACAACGAGAAGCACAACGAGGCCAACGGTGAGGGCAACCGGGACGGCGAGAGCCACAACCGGTCGTGGAACTGCGGGGCGGAGGGAGACACGGACGATCCCGCGATCCTGGAGCTGCGCGCCCGCCAGATGCGCAACTTCATCGCGACGCTGATGCTGTCGCAGGGCGTGCCGATGCTGTCGCACGGGGACGAGTTCGCGCGGACCCAGCGCGGCAACAACAACGCCTACTGCCAGGACAACGAGCTGTCCTGGGTGCACTGGCCGGACAAGGACGACGAGGAGGGCTCGCTCCACACGTTCACGCGCGCGATGGTGTGGCTGCGGCGGGACCATCCGGTCTTCCGGCGCAGGCGCTTCTTCCACGGGCGTCCGGTGGAGGGCACGCACGACGACCTGTCGGACATCGCGTGGTTCACACCGGACGGCAAGGAGATGGCCCAGCGGGACTGGCAGGCGGCTCACGCGAAGGCGCTGACGGTCTTCCTGAACGGTCACGCGATTTCGGAGCCGGGGCCGCGCGGTGAGCGGATCTCGGACGACTCCTTCCTCCTGATGTTCAACGCGAGCGCGAAGGACCTCGACTTCACGGTGCCGATCAACCACGGGAAGCAGTGGCAGGTCGTGGTCGACACGGCGCGGGCCGAAGGGGTGCCACCGGGGAGCGGTCCGAAGGTGGGAGCGGGCGAGCTGGTCACGCTGATCGGACGGAGCCTGGTGGTGTTGCAGCGGCCGGCCTAGGGGCCGGGGCTTTGGGGGCGGGGCTGGTGGACCACGCCAGTACGGTGCAGAGCGTGGCCGCCCCTACCGCGACGGCGAACGCCGCGGGCGCCCCGCTCCCCTCCGCCAGACGGCCCGAGAGAGCGAGGGCGAGGGCCTGGCCGCCGACGATGCCGCTTGTCAGGAAGGCCATCGACTCGGCCAGTCTGTTCTCGGGAACGATCCGTTCGGTGAGGCCGAAGATGGTGATCAGGTGGGGGGCGTACGCCACTCCGAGGACCACGACGACGGCGTACAGCGCCCACAGGGACCGTACGAACAGCAGCGGGACGGACAGCACGACCAGGGCCGCCGTCGCGGCGCGCCAGCGGGCCGTCAGGGTGATCCTGGCGGGCACTGCCGCCATGGCGAGTCCGGCGGCCGCGCTCATGACGCCCATGGCCGCGTAGACGAGCCCGGCCTGCTCCGGCTGCCCGAGCCGTCCCGTGAGCGCCGTGATGCCTGCCTGGGACGCGCCGAACATGGCTCCCTGGAGGACCATCGCGGTGCGCAGCGCGTAGACGGCGCGGGGCAGGCTCGTACGTACGGAGGATGCCTGCCGGGACGCTGGGCGTACCCGGGACGCCGTCGGATGCAGTGCGAACCAGGTGCCGCATACGGCCAGTAGACCCGCTGCCACGAGCAGGGCGGCCGCCGGGTGCGCGAGGGCCGCCGCGAGGCCGACGAGGGCGGGGCCGAGGACGAAGGACACCTCGTCGAGCGTTCCCTCGAACGACAGGACGGCTCCGACGATCCGTTCGTCGGCGCCGTTCCTGCGGGCGATCGCGACCGATCTCGTACGCGCCATCGGACCGACCTGGGGAACGCTCGCTCCCGCGAGCGCGCCGATGAGCGCGAGGGGAAGCGTTCCGACGTGGTCGAGGGCGGCGAACACGAGCGCCGCGACGGCGACCGCGTTGACGAGGGCGGCGACCAGGACGACGGTGCGCTGTCCGTGGCGGTCCGCCACCCGGCCGAGGAGCGGCCCGCCGGCCGTCTGTCCTGCCGCGAGGGCGCCGCCGACCAGTCCTGCCGTGGCGAGGCTGCCGCTGGTCTCGGCCACCAGCAGCAGGCTGCCGAGCTGGCACATCGCGGTCGGCAGCCTGCCGAGGAACGACACGACGGGCAGCACGGGACTGGTGAGGGCGATGACCTTGCCATAGGTGCGAAAGGTTCCCGGCATCAGGTGAACGTAATACCGGGTCATCACACGTACGCATGGGCCGATGACACAGAAGCGCCCAATCCGGGTACGTACGTTCGCATGACGCCCACCGCAACCTATCGGCTCCAGCTCCGCTCCGACTTCCCCTTCTCGGCCGCCGAGGAAGCGGTGCCCTATCTGGCCGCGCTCGGGGTCTCCCATCTGCATCTGTCACCCGTGCTCGAAGCCGTGCCCGGCTCCCAGCACGGATACGACGTCGTCGACCACGCGCGCGTGCGGGCCGAACTCGGCGGCGAGGAGGGACTGCGCGCGCTGTCCCGTACGGCTCACGCGCACGGCCTCGGTCTGATCCTGGACATCGTGCCGAACCATATGGCCGTACCGGCGCCCGAAAGCCTGAACCAACCGCTGTGGGAGGTGCTGAGAGAGGGTCCCGGTTCGCCGTACGCCCGGTGGTTCGACATCGACTGGGAGGCGGCCGGCGGCAAGATCCTCCTGCCCGTACTGGCGCACCGGATCGGTGACGAGCTGGAGGGGCTCACGGTCGACGGCGAGACCCTGCGCTACTACGACCACGTGTTCCCGCTGCGCGAGGGCACGGCGCGGCTGCCACTGCCCGAGCTGCTGGATGCCCAGTGGTACCGGCTCACGTGGTGGCGGCTGGCGCGGACCGAACTGAACTACCGGCGCTTCTTCACCATTTCGGAGCTGATCGGGGTCCGGGTGGAGGATCCGGAGGTCTTCGCCGCTTCGCACGCGAAGATCCTTCAGCTGATGGAGGACGGGGTGGTGGAGGGCCTGCGGATCGACCACCCGGACGGGCTCGCCGACCCGGAGGCGTACCTGCGGCGCCTCGGTGCGGCGGCCGGGGGCCGCTGGACGGTCGTGGAGAAGATCCTGACCGGCGGCGAGCGGCTGCCCGCCGAATGGCCGGTCGCGGGTACGACGGGGTACGACGCGCTGTACCGCATCGACGGTCTGTTCACCGATCCGGACGGCGTCGGGGAACTGACCGCTCATTACCGCGATTTCGCGGGCCCTTCCGGGGACCGCGGCGGTTACTGGGAAGCGACAGTACGACGATCGGCGTACAAGGTGCTCACGCACGAGCTGGCCGCCGAGACCCGTTACCTCGTCCGTACGGCGGAACGGATCTGTGCGGCTGATCCCGCGTTGCGCGACTTCGCGCCGTGGGCGCTGCGCACAGCCGTACGGGAACTGCTGGTGCGCGTTCCCGTGTACCGCCCGTACGTGACGGCGGGCGGGCCCTGTCCCGAGAGCGCCGAGGCCGCCGTGCCGGTGGAAGCGGTGCGGCAGGTGAAGGCGGCGTTCGCGGTGCCGGAGGAGGCGGCGGTCGTCGACCTGGTGCGCGATCTGGCGCTGGGGAGGCTGGGCGGGGGGCCGGACCGTGCGGCGTTCTGTGCGCGGTTCGCGCAGACGGCTTCGGCGCTGCGCGCCAAGTCGGTGGAGGACACGGCCTTCTACCGGTACACGCCGCTGCTCTCGGCGAACGAGGTGGGCGGCGATCCCGGGGCGCCGAGTTCGGCTCCGGCGGACTTCCACGCCTTCTGCGCGCGGCTGGCCCGCGACTGGCCGGCCACCGGCACCGTGCTGTCCACGCACGACACGAAGCGCAGCGCGGACGTACGCGCGCGGATCGCAGTGCTGTCCGAGTGCCCGCAGCGCTGGGCCCGGCTGCTGGCGGGGCTGGCCTCGGTCCCTGTCCCCGCCCCCGACGCTCACCTCGCGTGGACGGCCTGGCAGACCGCGCTCGGCTTCGGGGAGCCCGACGGGGAGCGGCTGACGGCCGCGCTGCTGAAGTCCGTACGGGAGGCGGGGCTGCACACCAGCTGGACCGAGCAGGACGCGGTGTACGAGCAGGCGGTGGCCGACTTCGTGGCGGCGGGTCCCGCGGGGCCGCCGTTCGAGACGGTGGCGAAGTTCGCGCGGGATCTGGGTCCGTACGTACGGGCCAATATGCTCGGGGCCGCGCTGCTGCATCTGACGATGCCGGGGGTGCCGGATCTCTACCAGGGCACGGAACGGGAGTTTTGCGCCCTGGTGGACCCGGACAACCGGCGTCCGGTCGACTTCACGCCGCCCGCCGCCGGCGAGGAGGGCCTGTCTGCGGAGAAGTACGCCGTCACAGTGGCGGCGCTGGGGCTGCGGCGGGAGCGCCCCGACGTCTTCGGCGAGTCGGGCACGTACACGCCGCTCACGGCCGTGGGCCCGGCGGCCGGCCACTGCGTGGCGTTCTGCCGCTCCGGGGAGGCGGTGACAGCCGTCACGCGCTTGTCGCTGCGGCTGGCGGAGGCGGGCGGCTGGCGGGACACGGAGCTGGTGCTGCCGGAGGGGGTGTGGGGGGATGTGCTGGCTCCGGGGCGGGGTTACTCCGGGGCGGTGCGAGTGGCCGACCTCTTCGCAGAACGTCCGGTGTCGCTCCTGACGCAGGAGCGGGCGTAAGGGCGTTCTCCTGCGGTGCTGTTCCCCACCCCGCCCCTTCCCGCTGTGACACTTTGCGGCTCCGCCGCGATGGGGGGCAAGCCCCAGCCCCCAGACCACACAGACGCCCTGCGGGCGTGTCCTCAAACTCCCCCATAGCCTTGAGGGCATGGGAGGGACCCCCTGGACGGGCTGAATTCCCCTTGGCGAGCACGGCCCGCAGAGCACGGCCGGACGTGCCGCGTGCGGTACCAACCAGCCCGTCCGGCGTTTGAGGACCCGGGTCTGGGGCGGAGCCCCAGTTCGGGAAGGGGCGGGGTGGGGAAGAATGCCTCCGCCGTCACGACGTCGCGGTGCAGTCCCCGTACGCCCGTACCGAGGGATCCCGGGGCTTCCCGTGCGGCCACGCATCGCACAGCAGACCGGCGAACGCCGCCGCCGCGCCGGTGAGCTCGACGCGGGAGAAGACCGTCAGGGCGCGCCGCCAGGGAGGGTCGACCGGCAGCACCACACAGTCCTCCCCCACCGCCCCCCGCACCACGTGCGACGGCGCGGTCGCCACCCCCACCCCCGCCGCCGCCATCCGCACCGCCGTCGAGGTGTGCTCGGTACGGACCGCCGTGCGCGGCGCGAAGCCCTCCTTGGCGCAGGCCCAGTCGAGGAACTGCCGCCCGTCGATCACCGCCTCCATCGCGCACCGCACCCACGTACGGTCGGCCAGCTCCGACAGGCGTACCGACGTACGACCGGCCAGAGGGTCGTCGAAGGCCACGACCAGGACAATCTCCTCCTCCCCGACCGGCACCACCGGGCCCTGCCACGAGCGCGGCGGGGCCGGCCCGACCGCCAGGTCGGCCACGCCCCGTTCCAGTTGCTCTTCCAGTGCCTCGGTCGTCGCGTACTCGTGCAGAACCAGGGCCACGCCAGGGTGTTCGCGACGCCAGCGGGCGAAGACGTCGGGCAGGATGCCGACGGCCACGGAGTGGACGGTGGCGATGTGCAGCTCGCCGCCCTCCGCCCCGGCGGCCGCCCTGGCGGCGCGCCGGGCCTGGACGGCGCTGCGCACGGCGAGTTCGGCGTGCGGCAGGAAGGCGCGGCCCATCACCGTCAGCCGTACGCCGCGCGGCATGCGTTCCAGCAGCGCCCCGCCGACGGACTTCTCCAGGGCCTTGATCTGGTGGGAGAGGGCGGGCTGCGTGACGTGCAGGATCTCGGCCGCCCGGGTGAAGGACTCCTCCTCGACGACCGTGAGGAAGTACTCCATCTGCCGCAGGCTCATCCGCCACCCCTCCCTTTCCCATAAAGGCTGTGCATGGGAGTCAGAGAAACATTGCCTTGGACTCATAGCAAGGAGCGGGCGGAGGGTGAGGCCATGACTGAGACTCATGAAACCGATGTGATCGTGATCGGCGGCGGCACCGGGGGTTACAGCACCGCCCTGCGCGCCGCGTCCCTCGGCCTGAAGGTCGTCCTGGTGGAGCGCGACAAGGTGGGCGGCACGTGCCTGCACCGCGGCTGCATTCCCAGCAAGGCGATGCTGCACGCCGCCGAACTCGTCGACGGCATCGCGGAGGCGCGGGAGCGGTGGGGTGTGAAGGCGACACTGGAGTCGGTGGACTGGCCGGCGCTCGTTGCCACCAGGGACGACATCGTGTCCCGCAACCACAAGGGCGTCGAGGCACACCTGTCGCACGCGGGCGTCGAAGTCGTTCACGGGAACGCCGAATTGACCGGTCCCCGGAGCGTACGGACAGAAGGTGGCGGCGGTGGCGGCGGTGGCGGCAACTTCACCGCGCGCCGTGGCATCGTCCTTGCGACCGGATCCCGTCCGCGTACGCTGCCGGGCCTCGACCCGGACGGCAACCGCGTCGTCACGAGTGACGACGCACTGTTCGCTCCCGGACTGCCGCAGTCGGTCCTGGTGCTCGGCGGTGGTGCGATCGGCGTGGAGTACGCCTCGTTCCACCGTTCCATGGGCGCCGAGGTCACCCTGGTCGAGGCCGCGGACCGGCTCGTACCGCTCGAAGACGCGGACGTGTCCCGCCACTTGACGCGGGGCCTGAAGAAGCGCGGCATCGACGTGCGGGTGGGCGCGCGGCTGCTGGACGCGACCGTGCTCGAGAGCGGTGTACGGGCGAATGTCCGCACCTCGCGCGGCGAGACGCGCACGGTCGAGGCCGCGCGGCTGCTGGTCGCCGTGGGCCGCGCCCCGGTGACCGACGGGCTCGGCCTGGCGGCGGCCGGACTGACCACCGACGAGCGCGGTTTCGTCGCGCCCGCCGACTGGTCCCGGCTGGAGACGGCCGTACCGGGCATTCATGTGGTCGGTGACCTCCTGCCACCGCCGTCGCTCGGTCTGGCCCACGCCTCGTTCGCGGAGGGCCTGCTGGTGGCCGAGACGCTGGCGGGCCTCGCCTCACCGCCCGTGGACTACGCGGCGGTTCCCCGGGTCACGTACTCCTCGCCGCAGACCGCGTCGGTCGGTCTGGGCGAGGCGGAGGCACGGGGCCGCGATCACGACGTCGTGGTCAACACCATGCCCCTGACCGCTGTGGCCAAGGGCATGGTGCACGGTCAGGGCGGCGTGGTGAAGGTAGTCGCCGCGCGTGGCGGGCAGGTTCTCGGCGTGCATCTCGTGGGCCCCAACGTCTCCGAGATGATCGCCGAGAGCCAGCTGATCGTCGGCTGGGACGCCGAGCCCTCCGACGTCGCCCGCCACATCCACGCCCACCCCACGCTTTCCGAGGCGGTCGGCGAAGCCTTCCTCACTCTCGCCGGACGGGGCCTGCACCAGCAGTAGCGGGGCGGGCCGGCCCGTGACTCGGCACGGCGGGCTGAGCTGAGCTGAGCTGCGACGAACGCGATGTCTGAAAACCGCCAGCATGCTCGCGGTCGGTCGGGCGAGAATCCGCTCATGATCGCTGAAACGCAGGGAATCCGCATCCGGCATCGCGGGCATGAACCGCAGGTCCATCCCACCGCCTACGTCGCCCCGACGGCCACGCTGGTCGGTAATGTCCACGTGGGGCCGAGGGCGCGGGTGATGTACGGTGCGGTGCTCGATGCCGAGGGGTCTCGGATCGAGGTCGGGGAGGCGGCGGTGATCTGCGAGAACGCGGTGTTGCGCGGGTCTGCGGTCGCTGGCGATCAGCCGGTGCTTGTCGGCGACCACGTCTTCGTGGGGCCGCATGCCACGCTGCTGGGCTGCGAGGTCGGCAGGTGCGTCTATGTGGCGACCACGGCGACGGTTCTGCAGTGCGCACGGTTGGGGGCTGGCTCGGTTGTCGCTGTCGGCGCGCTCGTCCATGCGCGCACCGTTCTGCCGGACGAGTACTTCGTGCCGCCGCACACCGTGGCGCTTGACGCGCCGGTGCGGCTGCTGGCCCCTGGTGATCCGGGCTTGGCCGAGGCCGTCGGCCGGGTGGGCTTCGCGCAGGTGGCGTTCGGTGTCGACGCGGAGTGGACCGACCGGATCAGCCGGTACGAGCAGATCGCGGAGGTGCGCGTCGCCGAGTTCGGCACGCACGCGGACGATGAGGTTCTGAATCTCGGCTAGCGCCGCATCAGTGACCCTTGTGCTGTGCTGAGGTGACGCGCCGTCCGGATTCCACTCCGGCGGCGCGCGTCCGGCACGCTGTGCTGGTGGCCGAACGAGTACGTATCCGCGAGATCGATGACGACGAGGGTCGGCGGCTGCTGCGGATCATCCGCAGGGGCACCGGGTCGGTGGTGACCTGGCGGCGGGCCCAGATGGTGCTGCTGTCCGCGCAGGGCATGCCCGTGGCGAAGATCGCCGAGGTGACGTTCACCAGCGCAGACCGGGTCCGGGACGTGATCCACAACTTCAACGCCGGCGGCTTCGACTCCCTCTACCCGAAGTACAAGGGCGGCCGGCCCAAGACGTTCACCCTCCCAGACGCCGTGAGATCAAGAAGATCGCCAAGTCCAAGCCGGCCGAGCACGGCCTTCCCTTCTCGACCTGGAGCCTGGCCAAGCTGGCCGACTTCCTGGTCGCCGAGGGGGTGGTCGACGACATCAGCCACGAGGGCCTTCGGGTCCTGCTCCGCGAGGAGGGCGTCTCGTTTCAACGCATGAAGACTTGGAAGACCTCCCGTGACCCCGACTATGCCGCCAAGAAGGCCCGCGTCGAGCACCTCTACGCCATCGCCGACGGCGAGGTCATGCCCGAGGAAGGCGAGCCCGAAGTCGTGTTCTGCCTTGACGAGTTCGGCCGCTCAACCTCCAGCCGCACCCGGGCCGGCAGTGGGCCGAGCGCGGCGGGAAGCACAAGGACCCCGACCGGGAGCCAAGGCCCCGCCGTCGGGCGACCTACACCCGCCCGCACGGGGTCAGGCACCTGTTCGCCGCCTACGACCTGGGCAAGGACCAGCTCTACGGCCACATCAAGCCGAGAAAGCACCGCACGAGGTTCCTGGAGTTCTGCCGCTACCTGCGCGGCCTCCACCCGCCCGAGGTCCGGATCGCGATCGTGCTCGACAACTTTTCCCCGCACCTGACCACGAAGAAGGACTCCCGGGTCGGCGACTGGGCCGCAGCCAACAACGTCGAGTTCGCCTACACGCCGACCAACAGCTCCTGGCTCAACCGCATCGAGGCCCAGTTCACCGCCCTGCGCTACTTCGCGCTGGACGGCACGGACCATGCCAGCCACAAGGAGCAGGGCAGCATGATCCGCCGCTACATCATCTGGCGGAACAAGCACGCCGCCGACGAACGGCTACGTGAAGTGGTTGACAGGGCGAGCGTTGCCTGATGCGGCACTAGAACTGGGGTCGCTCAACCCCGACCACCCGGTCGACCGTGAGAATCAACTGGAACTCAGCGCGCGGAGAGGCGGAAGCTCATCCGTCCAAAGCTCACCTGGTCCCCGTCCCGCACCAGGACGGCTCCCGTGACGCGGCGCCCGTTGACGGACGTGCCGTTGGTCGAACCGAGGTCGCGCAGGATCCACCTGCCGCCCTGGACGGACAGTTCGGCGTGCACGCGCGAGACCGTGTCGTGGCTGAGCCGCAGTCCGTTCGCGGGATCGCGCCCGATCCTCAGCGGGTACGGACCCGGTTCGGGGAACAGCAGCTTCGGCAGCCGCTCCGACTGCCACGCCCTGCGCAGCCCCACCGTGAACGCCGACGCCCGTTCCACCGCGCTGAACAGCCCCCGCGCCCAGCGGCTCTCGGTCTCCAGATCGGAGGTGAGTACGGCCAGTTCGTCGGAGCGGCGGGCGACCAGGGCGAGTTCCATCCGGCGCATGAAGGTGTCGTGCGACAACTTCCCCTGGGCCGCGCCTTCTCTGAGCACCCCGAGGACACGGTCGCGCTCGGCGTCGGACAGCCGGGCGGGATACGTGGGGAACTCGAAGGAGGACGTCACAGAGCTGATTGTCGGGCCGAGCGGGCTCAGGTGTCCAGAAGAAGAGGTCATCCCGTACGGCCTGACCTGCGACCTGACCTGCGCGGACTGATTCCGTGCCCGGAGCCGCATCATGATTGTTACTGTCTGCGGACTCACACGTCACAGGGGGACGGCTTGACCGCCATACCGCAGGACCAGGAACTGATCGTACGACCGCTCGCGGGACCGGAGGAGCTCGGTCTCTTCTGCCGGCTCGCGTACGTTCTCGACCACGAGCTGGCGGACGACCTCGCCACCGGCCGCCGCCGTCCCGAGTGGATGTGGGTGGCGCTGCGCGGCGACCGGGTACTGGCCCGCCTCTCCTGGTGGACCTCCAGGGCCGGTGACCCGCCGGGCGCTCTCGACTTCTTCGACCTGGACGACACGCTGGCGGAGCCCGAGCGCGGCGAGATCGGCCTGCGCCTTCTGGAGACGGCGTCGGACGCCGTTCTCCCGGCCGGAGCGCCGCGTCCCGAGTACGGCCGTTTCGTTCCGCCCGACTGGCACGACGACGCGGTGGCCCGCGACGTGGTCGAGGCCCGGATGAGGGTCCTGGAGAAGACCGGGGCGCGGCTGCTCGTCGAGCGCCTGCGGCTCGAATGGCGCCCGGGCACTCCGCTCCCCGAGCCCGCCGGCCGGCTGACGTTCCGTCCGGCGGAAGACCGGGAGGAGCTCGTCGCGCTGATGACGCTGGTCCTGGAGGGCACGCTCGACGCGCACAGCCAGAGCGAGCTGGCGTCGGGGCTCAGCGCGCGTGAGGCCGCCGATCTGCAGTACGAGGAGGAGTTCGCCGCCTACACGTCACCGCGCGAGTGGTGGCGGATCGCCGAACTCCCGGGCGGTGGCGGTCCGGTCGGTTTCGTCGTACCGGCGCGCAACAACTACCACCACACCATCGCCTACATCGGTGTCGTGCCCGCCCATCGCGGCCACGGCTACATCGACGACATCCTCGCCGAGGGGACGCGTGTCCTCGCCGCCCAGGACGTGCCCCGTATCCGCGCGGCGACGGACCTCGCCAATGTTCCGATGGCCAAGGCCTTCGAGCGCGCCGGGTACGTCAATTTCGAGCGCGCGATCAATATGACCTGGAGCTGACGATTTACCGGCGGATCACGCCCGGCTGACGCACCATGGTTGGCGGCATCGTCGACGAGAGGGGCCGCCAGTGCTGTTCGAGGTGTGGGCGCCGAAGGCCGGGCAGGCAGAGCTTCAGCTGGCGGGCAGGACGTACGCCATGGAGCGTGATCCGGCGCGGGACGGGTGGTGGACGGCCGACGCCGACGGGGGTGAAGGGGCACGTTACGGCTACGCCCTGGACGGCGGCCGTGTCCTGCCCGACCCGTGCTCGCGCCGGCAGCCGGACGGGCCCGACGGTCTCAGCGCCGTCGTGGACCACAACGCCCACGAGTGGCGGACGGACTGGCCGGGCGGCACACCACTGGCGGGGGCGGTCCTCTACGAGCTGCACGTCGGTACGTACACCTCCGAGGGCACCTTCGACGCGGCCGCCCGGCGGCTCGGCCATCTGGCGGAGCTGGGCGTCACCCATGTCGAGCTGATGCCCGTCTGCCCGTTCCCGGGAACGCACGGCTGGGGGTACGAAGGTGTGTCCCTGTGGGCGGTGCACGAACCGTACGGCGGCCCCGAAGGGCTCAAGCGTTTCGTCGACACGGCGCACGGTCTCGGGCTCGGCGTCGTGCTCGACGTGGTCCACAACCACCTCGGTCCTTCGGGCAACTACCTGCCCCTCTTCGGCCCCTACTTCACGGACACGCACCACACGCCCTGGGGTTCGGCCGTCAACCTCGACGCTCCCGGGTCCGACGAGGTACGCGCGTACCTGCTCGGCAGCGCGCTCGCGTGGCTGCGCGACTACCGCATCGACGGACTGCGGCTGGACGCCGTCCACGCCCTCGCCGACACGCGCGCGCTGACCTTCCTGGAAGAGCTCTCCACGGCCGTGGACACGCTCTCCGGCGAGCTGGGCAGGACGCTCTTCCTGATCGCCGAGTCGGATCTGGGGGACCCTCGGACGACTGCTCCGCGCGAGTCGTGGGGCCTGGGTCTGCACGCTCAGTGGAACGACGACTTCCACCACGCTCTGCACACCGCCCTCACCGGCGAGTCCCAGGGCTACTACGCCGACTTCGCCCGCGCTCCCCTCGGTGCGCTCGCCAAGACCCTCACGCAGGTGTTCTTTCACGACGGCACGTATTCGACGTTCCGGGGACGCACCCACGGACGTTCCGTGGACCGCACGAAAACCGCCGCGCACCGCTTCCTCGGTTACGCCCAGACGCACGACCAGGTCGGCAACAGGGCCCTGGGAGACCGCCTTTCCGCCACCCTCTCCCCCGGTCTGCTCGCCTGCGCCGCCACCCTGGTCCTCACCGGCCCGTACGTCCCCATGCTCTTCATGGGTGAGGAATGGGCGGCACGCACCCCCTGGCAGTTCTTCACCGACCACACCGATCCGGAGCTCGCGCAGGCCGTAAGGGAGGGCAGGAGGCGGGAGTTCGCGGCGCACGGATGGGCGGCGGAGGACATCCCGGACCCGCAGGACCCGCGTACCAGGGAACGCTCCTGTCTGGACTGGTCCGAGCGGGAGAACGAGCCGCACGCGCGCGTGCTGGCCTGGTACCGCGAGCTGATCGCGCTGCGCCGCGAGCGGCCCGACCTCGCCGACCCGGACCTGGCGGCGGTCAAGGTCGCGTACGACGAGGGCGCGCGCTGGCTGGCGTACCGGCGCGGTGACATCCGCGTCGCGGTGAACCTGTCGAAGGAGCCCGCCACGATCGGCCTCGGCCGCAACGGTTTGAGCCGCGTGCTGGCGGCCTGGGAGCCGGTGGACGCGCCGGTGGCGGACGGGCTGCTGCGCCTGCCGCCGGAGTCGTGTGTCGTACTGGGCCCCGCCAACGGCTGACACCTCCCCCCGAAGCGCTAACCGACGACGGCCATCTCGCGGGCCGTCGTGTTGAGGCGGCGCCCGCCGTCCCCCGTCACGGTCACGATGTCCTCGATGCGTACCCCGAAGCGCCCCGGCAGGTAGATGCCGGGCTCGACGGAGAAGCACATGCCCGGTACGAGCGGCTGCTCCTCGCCCTCGATCATGTACGGCGGTTCGTGCGTGGTCACCCCGATGCCGTGTCCGGTGCGGTGGATGAACCGCTCGCCGTACCCCGCCTCGGTGATGACCGCGCGCGCCACCCGGTCCACCTCCTGGCAGGCGATCCCCGGCCGCACCGCCTCGAACGCCGCCTGCTGCGCCTCCCGTACGACGTCGTGGACGCGCTGCTCCTCGGCGCTCGGGGCGCCGACATGGACCGTACGGGAGGTGTCGGAGCCGTAACCGTGCTTGAGGCCGCCGAAGTCGAGGACGACCATGTCGCCCTCCTCGATGACGCGCTCACCGGCCTCGTGGTGTGGGTTGGCGCCGTTCGGGCCGCTGCCGACGACCGTGAAGTCCACCTGCTCGTGTCCGAACTGCGTGAGGAGGTGGGCGAGTTCCGCGGCCACCTCGTTCTCCCGCCGCCCCGAGAAGCGGACCTTGACGATCTCCTCGTACGTCGCGTCCGCGGCCGCGCCCGCGGCCTCCAGGCGGGCCAGCTCGGCGGCGTCCTTGACGGCCCGCAGCATGGGCAGGGCCTCGGTCAGCGATACGTACGAGGTGGCCGGCAGAGCATGCTGGAGGCCGAGCAGGTGCATCGCCCAGGTGTTGTCGCTGACCGCGAAGCGGCCGTCGAAGTCGAGGAGCGGCGCGGTGACGGCGTACGGGTCCTTGCCGTCCGTCCAGTCGCGCAGGGTGAGTGCGGCGGCGCCGGGGGCCTGCTCGGCGTCCGGCGCCTCCAGGGTCGGCACGACGAGGACCGGGTCCTGTTCGACGGACAGGACGAGCATCGTCAGCCGTTCGGTGGTGGCGGTGGGGCGGTAGCCGGTGAGGTGGTCCAGGTCGGGTCCGGGCGCGACGAGTACGCCGTTCAGACCGGCGTCGGCGGCCGACCGCGCGGCGCGGGCCATGCGGGCGCGGTAGTCGTCGGCGGTGAAGGGCGCGGGGGCGGGAGCGGATGCGGCGGACGCGGGCGCGGAGGACATGGCCTCATCCTGCCGGGCGCGCGGTGTCCTCGCCAGGCGATGGCGGGGTTGCGCCCAGGGCGAAAGTGACGACGAGGTCGGCGCGGTGCCGGCACCCCGTGACGAGGCGGGCGTTGGCCTCGTCCGACGCGTGGACGAAGCGCTCGGCGGCCGGGCGGGACTTGCCGAACCTCTCGTGCCGGTCGACGAGGCGGCGTACCCGCTCCTCCTCGTCGGCCTCCAGGAACCACACCTCGTCGAGCAGGTCCCGAACCCGCGCCCAGGGACCCTCGTCGAGGAGCAGGTAGTTCCCCTCGGTGACGACGAGCGGTACGTCCTGCGGCCCCGGTACGGCGATGCTGCCCGCCACCGGTTCCTCGATCGCCCGGTCGAAGGCGGGCGCGTAGACGACGGTGTCCGGCGTCTCGGGGGAGCGCAGGCGCGCGAGGAGGGCGGCGTATCCGGCGGCGTCGAAGGTGTCCGGGGCGCCCTTCCTGCCCGTACGCCCGAGGCGCTCCAACTCTGCGCCGGCGAGGTGGAAGCCGTCCATGGGGACGAGTACGGCGAGTCCGTCGAGGCGGTCGACGAGGTACGCGGCGAGGGTGGACTTGCCGGCCCCGGGCGCGCCGGCGATGCCGAGGACGCGGCGGCGGCCGGGGGCGATCAGGCGGCGGGCGCGGTCTACGAGGTGGCGCGGTTCCATGGAGCCATGGTGCCGCTCGGCGCGCGAATTCATCCCGTTCGGGAAAGGGCGGGCCGGGGAAGGAAGAAACCCATGCCGCACATCGCCCTCGTCACCCTCGTCGTCCGCGACTACGACGACGCCATCGCGTTCTACACCGACGCCCTCGGCTTCGAGCTGGCCGAGGACACCGACCGGGGCGACGGCTCCCGCTGGGTCGTGGTGCGCCCGCCCGGGTCCACGGACGGAGGTGCGGGCCTGCTGCTGGCCCGCGCGAAGGACGACGCGCAGCTCGCGCGCGTGGGCGGGCAGACGGGCGGGCGCGTCGGCTTCTTCCTGCACACCGAGGACTTCGCGCGCGACCACGCCCGGATGACGGCGGCGGGCGTCCGCTTCCTGGAGGAGCCACGCCATGAGCCGTACGGTTCTGTCGCCGTCTTCGAGGACCTGTACGGCAACCGCTGGGATCTGCTCCAGCCGGCCTGAGGGCACAGAGGGAGTACGCCGCCGTGCCGTGCCGTCCCGCCTTGCCCCACACCATCGGAGTCACTCATGCATGACGACCGAAGCATCGTGGAACACCGCCTGCGCCGCGTCCTCACCGAGCGCGTCAAGCCCGCCGTCCGCTCGCGGCCGCTGCCGATGACCATCGAGAAGTGGGAGGCCCCGGGCGAGCCGGTCCCGGTCGCGGAGGGCCTGTCCGCCGTGTACGAGCCGGCTGCGGCGGGGCAGGCATGGGGCCCGGCGTGGGGCACCACGTGGTTCAGGGTCACGGGGCGGGTGCCGGCCGAGTGGCGGGGCCGTACCGTCGAGGCCGTCATCGACCTCGGCTTCGACCGGCAGATGCCGGGCTTCCAGTGCGAGGGCCTGGTCTACCGCCCCGACGGGGAGGCCGTGAAAGCCCTCAACCCGTTCAACGACTGGGTGCGGATCGGTGACCCGGCCGAGGGCGGCGAGGAGGTGCTGCTGTACGTCGAGGCCGCGTCCAATCCGGTGCTGGCGAGCCATACGCCGACGTACGAGGGAGACAGGCTGACGGCGTCGGACGATCCGCTGTACCGCGTCGGGCGGATGGACCTGGTGGTCTTCGAGGGCGAGGTGTGGGAGCTGGTCCAGGACCTGGAGGTGCTGGGCTCGCTGATGACCGAGCTCGCAACCGACGACGCGCGCCGCTGGGAGATCCTGCGGGCGGTCGAGCGTGCGCTGGACGCCGTCGACCTGGCCGGCATCGCCGGTACGGCCGCCCCCGCCCGCGCGGAGCTGGCCGGGGTCCTCGCCTCCCCCGCGAACGCGTCCGCGCACCGCATCAGCGCGGTCGGGCACGCGCACATCGACTCGGCGTGGCTGTGGCCGCTGCGCGAGACGGTGCGGAAGGTGGCGCGTACCTCCTCCAACATGGTCGCCCTGATGGACACCCACCCCGGCTTCGTCTTCGCGATGTCGCAGGCTCAGCAGCTCGCGTGGATCAAGGAACACCGGCCGGAAGTGTTCACGAAGGTGAAAAAGAAGATCGAGAGCGGGCAGTTCGTGCCCGTGGGCGGGATGTGGGTGGAGTCGGACACCAACATGGTGGGCGGGGAGGCGATGGCCCGGCAGTTCTTGTACGGGAAGAAGTTCTTCCTGGACGAATTCGGCATCGAAACGAATGAGGTCTGGCTGCCGGACTCCTTCGGCTACACGGCGGCGATGCCGCAGCTCGTCAAGCTGTCGGGCTCGAAGTGGTTCCTGACGCAGAAGATCTCGTGGAGCCAGTCCAACAAGTTCCCGCACCACACCTTCTGGTGGGAGGGCATCGACGGCACGCGCGTCTTCACGCACTTCCCGCCGGTCGATACGTACAACTCCGACCTCGGCGGCGCCCAGATGGCGCACGCGGCCCGCGACTACCGCGAGAAGGGCCGGGCTTCGCGCTCCCTCGCCCCCTTCGGGTGGGGTGACGGCGGTGGAGGCCCCACGCGGGAGATGCTGGCGCGGGCGGAGCGCCTGCGGGATCTGGAGGGCTCCGCGAGGGTGACGGTCGAGAAGCCGTCCGCCTTCTTCGCGAAGGCGGAGGCGGAGTATCCGGACGCGCCGGTGTGGGCGGGCGAGCTGTATCTGGAGTTGCACCGCGGTACGTACACCTCGCAGGCGAAGACCAAGCAGGGCAACCGGCACAGCGAGTCGCTGCTGCGGGAGGCGGAGCTGTGGGCGGCGACGGCGGCGGTGCGCGTGGCCGGCTACTCCTACCCGTACGAGGACCTGGAGCGGATCTGGAAGACGGTCCTGCTGCACCAGTTCCACGACATCCTGCCGGGCTCGTCGATCGCGTGGGTGCACCGGGAGGCGCGGGAGACGTACGCGCGGGTGCGGGCGGAGCTGGAGGCGATCACGGCGGCGGCGCAGGGGGTGCTGGCGGGCGAGGGTTCGGCGGAGGTGACTTTCAACGCGGCGCCGCACGCCCGGCGTTCAGTTCCGGCGGGCGGCGCGGCGGTGGCTTCCGCTTCTGCCGCTGCCCGCGTCAACCCCGTCACCCCCGTCACCGCTGTGAGCCACGAGTCCGGCGGCTACGAACTCGCCAACGGTCTGCTGCGGATCGTCGTCGACGGCCGCGGCCTGGTGGTATCGGCGTACGACATCGGGGCGCGGCGGGAGGCGGTGGCGCCGGGCGGGGCGGCCAACCTCCTCCAGATCCACCGGGACTTCCCAAACATGTGGGACGCGTGGGACATCGACGAGTTCTACCGCCACAACGTGACGGACCTGGTGGACGTGGACGGCATCGCCCTGACGGAGTCGACGGACGACCGGGCGGTGGTGACGGTCTCGCGCTCCTTCGGCGACGGCTCAACAGCCGTACAACGCCTCACCCTCCACTCGGGCGCGAAGGTCCTGAACATCGAGACGGAGGTGGACTGGCACGAGACGGAGAAGTTCCTGAAGGCGGCCTTCCCGCTCGATGTGAAGGCCGACCGGTCGGCCGCCGAGACGCAGTTCGGGCACGTCTTCCGTGCCACGCACACCAACACGTCGTGGGAGGCGGCGAAGTTCGAGATCTGCGCGCACCGCTGGATCCAGGTGGAGGAGCCGGGGTGGGGTGCGGCGATCGTGAACGACTCGACGTACGGCCACGATGTGACACGCGCCGTACGGGAGGACGGCGGCCAGACCACCACCGTCCGCCTCTCCCTCCTCCGCGCCCCGCGCTACCCGGACCCCGCCACCGACCAGGGCACCCACCGCCTGTGTTTCGCGCTGGCGCCCGGCGCGACGGTCATGGACGCGGTGCGCGAGGGCCACTGGATCAACCTTCCTGAGCGTACGGTCAGGGGCGCCTGCGCCGCTGTCGAACCACTGCTCACGTCGGACGACGACCGCGTCGTGGTGGAGGCGGTGAAACTGGCGGAGGACCGCAGCGGCGATGTGATCGTGCGCCTGTATGAGGCGGCGGGCGGCCGGGCGTCGGCGACGCTCGGAACCGGCTTCCCGGTCACCTCGGCGACGGAGACGGACCTGCTGGAACGGCCCCTGGCGGACTCGGCGGCGTACGGAATCCATCATGGGGGCTCGCTGGAAGTGACCCTGCGCCCCTTCCAGATTCTGACGCTTCGTCTGGCGCGGGGCTGAGAGCGCCGGCCGATGGAGTTCTGGTCCCGGATCGAGAGCCTGAAACAGCCAAGGCCGGACCACGCTCTCGGCGTAACATCCGCCCACATGCCCTTTCCCGAACTGCACCACGACGCCGTTGTAGCCGACACCCACAACGACCTCCTCCTGGCGGTCACCGCCCGCCCGCCCCGCCGCTGGGCGGGCTTCTTCCGGGAGCAGTGGCTTCCGCAGCTCCGAGAGGGAGGGGTGAACCTCCAGGTGCTGCCGGTCTTCATCGAGGACAACTTCCGCCCGGAGGGCGCGCTCCGCGAGACCCTGCGCATGATCGAGTGCGCGCACACGCTGGCCGAGGGCAACGCGGACGAGGTACGGCTGTGCCTGGACGGCGCCGACATCGACGCGGCGCTGGGGGCGGGTCGGATCGCCCTGGTCCTGGCCCTGGAGAGCGCCCCCGGCATGGACGCCAACACAGAACTCGTCCCCACCTTCCACCGCCTTGGCGTACGTATCGCCTCCATAGCCCAATGGGGCCGTACGCCGCTGGCCGACGGCAGCGGCGAGGACGCCACCGGAAGCCGCCTCACCGCAGCCGGTGTCGAGGCCCTGGCCGAGATGGAACGCCTGGGCATCCTCTTCGACGTATCGCACCTGAGTGCCTCGGGCGTCGCCCACGTCCTCGAGCTGGCCACCCGCCCCATCCTCGCCACCCACTCCTGCGCCCGGGCCCTGCGCGACCACCACCGCAACCTCACCGACGCCCAGATCCGGGGCATCGCCGCGACCGGCGGCACGGTGTGCGTGAACTTCCTCCCGGAGTTCCTGGCCGACGACCCGGCCGAGTGCACCCTGGACCGCCTGACCGACCACATCCTGTACGTCACCGAGGTCGCCGGCGCCGACCACGTGGGCCTGGGCCCGGACTTCATCCAGGAGGTGATCGGCGACATCACCCCGCCCTGCTGCGAGCCCGACTACGGCTTCCCGTGGTCCCTTCCCGGCATCGAGGGACCCCGCGGCCTGCCCCTGCTCACCGAGGCATTGCTGGCCCGAGGTCTGCCGGAGGCAACCATCCGCAAGATCCTCGGCGACAACGTCCTCACCCTCTTCCGCAAGGAACTGGGCCGCCCCAACCAGGTGACGCTCTGAAATCCCCTCCGGGTCGGACCCACGGAACTTTCGTCCAAGACAGGACCACCGAAAGTCGGCGACGGTAGAGGCATGCACAGCCACGAAGTGGGGTCCACCCCCACCCCCACGGATCGCGATGCCGAGAACGGCTGGGAGGTCGCCCGCCCCCTCGGCGGCACATCCCTCGACGGCGTCCGGATGGCCGGATTCCGTGACCGCGTCGCCGCCGGGCTGGATATGCGGGTGCTCCCCCAGCCCGCCGTGATCGTCGTCATCGGGCTCGGGGACGACCCGCTCACGGTGGAGAGGGCCACTGGGCACCAGCCCATGAGAAGCCTCGTTGCCTCATTGTCGCCGGGTCCGGCCCGCATCCGCGGCGAGCACGTCGAGTGCGTCGAAGTGTGCTTGTCACCCCGGGCTGCCTATGCGCTGCTGGGCGTCTCCCCGCGCGAATTGAACGGGTCTGTCACCGGTCTTGACGACCTGTGGGGGCAGCACGAGCGGCGCCTTCGCGAGCAGTTGACCGACGCCACGACATGGCAGGAACGCCTCGCGCTGACGGACGACTTCCTCAGGAAGCGGGCGGCCGGGGCACCGCCGATGTCGCCCGAGGTCGCCGCCGCCTGGGACACCATCGTGGCCCGTCGAGGCCGGATACGGGTCGGTGACCTCGCCGCGGCTTGCGGCTGGAGCCGCAAGCGGCTGTGGTCCAGATTCAGTGCCCAGATCGGCCTCACTCCGAAGCGGGCCGCCATGCTGGTCCGCTTCGACCATGCTGCCCGAGCACTCCGCGCGGGCGGGAGCGCCAGCGACGTCGCCCTGGCGTGCGGATACGCCGACCAGCCCCATCTCCACCGCGACGTACTGGCCCTTGCCGGGTGCACACCGCGCGCCCTGGCCGGCAGGACTACGTCCGCCGCCTGACCCGTGCCCACACCGGTTCATGCACGTACCACCACACGAGAGAAGGAAGACACCTGTGGCGAACACCGATGTCCGAGCAGCAGGCATGGCCGACCGCGATCTGATCGTCCGGCTCGCGTTCGGGAGCATGGCCGCGCAAACCTTGCGCGCAGCGGTCCGGCTGGGGGTGGTGGAGCTGATCGGCGATACGCCCCGCCGGGCCGCCGAGGTGGCCGCCGACGCCGGAGCCGAACCGCAGCCCATGACGCGGCTGCTGCGCGCCCTGACCGGGCTCGGCCTGCTGAAGGAACACGCCCCCGATTACTTCTCGGTTACCGCCGCGGGCGCACTCCTCGACCCCGGCCGGCCCGATTCGTTCACGTCGTTCGTGCGGATGTTCACCGAGCCGGCGATCGTACGCGCCTGGGAACACCTGGACGACAGTGTCCGCACCGGCGAGATCGCGTTCGACGCCGTGTTCGGCACAGACTTCTTCAGCCACCTCGCCCAGCACCCCGAGCTGTCCGCGGAGTTCAACGCGGCGATGAGCCAAGCCGTCTCGGAGACCGCCGCCGCACTGCCGTGCGCCTTCGACTTCGGCCGGTTCACCACGGTCACGGACGTCGGTGGGGGCGACGGAACCCTCCTGGCCGGTGTACTGGACGCGCATCCGGGCCTCACCGGTGTGGTCTTCGACACGGCGCAGGGCCTGGCCGAGGCGCCGAAGACGCTGGAGCGGCACGGGCTGAAGGGGCGCTGCTCTCTGATCGCTGGGGACTTCTTCCGTACGGTCCCCGAGGGCTCGGACCTCTACCTGATGAAGAGCGTCCTGCACGACTGGACGGACGACCAGGCGGTCACCATCCTTGGCCACTGCCGTGAGGTGCTGCCGCCCGGTGGTCTCGTCCTGATCGTGGAGCCCGTGCTTCCCGAAATCGTCGACACCGACGCCGGCGTCACCGACGGCGGAGTCACCTATCTGAGCGACCTCAACATGCTGGTGAACGTGGGCGGCAGAGAGCGCACCCGCAGGGACTTCGAGGACGTGTGCCGCCGCGCGGGCCTGTCCATCACCTCGGTCACCCCGCTCACGGAGGCCGCACCGTTCTCCCTCATAGAGGCGGTGGCCGGCTGACCGCACTGCCTCGGCGCAGACATCGAAGCCCGTGTCCGGCCTAGCCCTCGCTCACCGCCCGCCCGTAGCAACACAGGTCGCCGGTCAGGTCCCAGCGGAGCGACGCACTACTGGCGCTGAGCCTCGTCCAGTGCGCCCGTCAAGCGGCCCAGGAGCCCTTGAAGGCCGAGGATCTCCTCGATCGAGAGGCCCGTCGCGGCAAGAATCCTGCGCGGCACCGGCAGCGCCCGCTCACGCATCTCGGCGCCTGCCTCTGTCAGCCGGACCGTTACGGAGCGTTCGTCGGCGGCGCTGCGCTCGCGTCGCACCAGGCCGGCCGTCTCCAGCCGCTTGAGCAGCGGAGAGAGCGTGCCGGAGTCGAGGCGCAGCTGGTCGCCGATCGCTTTGACGGGCTGCGGGCCGTGCTCCCAGAGCACGAGCATGGCCAGGTACTGGGGGTACGTGAGGCCGAGGTCCTTGAGCGCGTCGCGGTAGACGCCGCCGAAGGCGCGCGAGGCCGCGTGCAGTGAGAAGCAGACCTGGTGATCGAGGCGGAGCAGTTCCGCATCGGAGACTGCGGGGAGGACCGGGTCGGTGGTGGGGGCGGGCGTCATGGGTCCAGAGTAACCCGTCGCCCATCATTAGATTGTGCACAATTTAATGATGGGCAACTCTTGAGCCTCCCGCAGACGAATGAGGAGACCCCATGAACGCGCTGTACACCGCTGTCGCCACCGCCAATGGCCGCGAGGGCCGCACCGTGAGCTCCGACGGTCACATCGACCTCCCCCTCGCCATGCCGCCGGCCCTCGGTGGCAACGGTCAGCGAACCAACCCCGAGCAGCTCTTCGCCGCCGGGTACGCCGCTTGCTTCGCCAGCGCGATGGGGCAGGTGGCGCGCCAGATGAAGGTCGACACCAAGGACGTCTCCGTGACCGCCGAGGTCTCCATCGGCAAGGACGACACGGGCTTCGGGCTCGCGGTCGTGATGCGCGTGGAGCTCCCGGACGCCTTGGCGGGCGAGACGGGCCGGAAGCTGGTCGAGGCGACCCACGCCTACTGCCCGTACTCCAAGGCCACCAGCGGCAACATCGAGGTCGAACTCGTCATTGAGTGACACGGGGCAGCCGAAGCCCGGCACCGCGGCGGCAGGGCGGCGTACGCCGACGTGGTGTCGGAGTACGCCGCCCGCGCCGTCATGGCGGTCGGTTACTTGGAGTCGCGGTTGAACTTCGAGATCGACCAGAAGTATCCGAGCACCGCGAGACCCAGGCACCAGCCGACCGCGAGCCACCCGTTGTGGCCGATCTCGGTGCCGAGCAGCAGCCCCCGCAGCGTCTCGATGGCCGGGGTGAACGGCTGGTACTCGGCGATCGGCCGGAACCAGCCCGGCATCGCGTCGACCGGGACGAAGGCGCTGGAAAGCAGCGGCAGCAGGATCATCGGCATCGCGTTGTTGCTGGCGGCCTCGGCGTTCGGGCTGATCAGGCCCATGCCGACCGCGACCCAGGTGAGCGCCATGGCGAAGAGTACGAGCAGCCCGAACGCCGCCAGCCACTCCAGGACGCCGGCATCCGTGGACCGGAAGCCGATGGCCACGGCGACGGCGCCCACGAAGACCACGCTCATGATCGACTGCAGCACGCTGCCGACGACGTGCCCGACGAGCACGGAACCGCGATGGATCGCCATCGTGCGGAAGCGGGCGATGATGCCCTCGGTCATGTCGTTGGAGACGGACACCGCTGTCCCGACCACGGTGCCGCCGATGGTCATCAGCAGGATGCCGGGCACGATATAGGCGATGTAGTCGGAGCGGTCCGCGCCGCCGCCGCCGATGCCCGCGCTCATCACGTCACCGAAGATGTAGACGAAGAGCAGCAGCAGCATGATCGGCGTGAGCAGCAGGTTCAGGGTCATGGAGGGATAGCGCCGCGCGTGCAGCAGGTTGCGGCGCAGCATCGTGTTCGAGTCGCGTACGGCGAGGGAGAGGGCACTCATCGGACGTTCTCCTTGGGCTGGTTGGGGACATTGGCTGCGCTTCCGCCGGTCAGGGCGAAGAACACGTCGTCGAGGTCGGGGGTGTGCACGGTCAGCTCGTCCGCCTCGATTCCGGCCGAGTCCAGCCAGTCGAGGATGGAGCGCAGCTCGCGCTGACTGCCGTCGCTGGGGATCTGCAGCGACAGCGCCTCGTCGTCGCGGGTGACCTCGCTCAGGGCGACGGCGGCGGACTGGTACGCGGACGGGTCGGCGAACCGCAGCCGCACGTGCCCGCCCGGGACGAGCCGCTTCAGCTCGCCGGCGCTCCCCTCGGCGGCGATCTTGCCGTCGCTCAGCACCGCGATGCGGTCGGCGAGTTCGTCGGCCTCCTCCAGGTACTGGGTGGTGAGGAAGACGGTGACGCCGCCTGAGACCAGCTCGCGGATGATCCCCCACATGTTGTGGCGGCTGCGCGGGTCGAGGCCGGTGGTCGGCTCGTCGAGGAAGATGATCCGCGGGTTGCCGACCAGCGTCATGGCGATGTCGAGGCGGCGCTTCATGCCGCCGGAGTAGGTGGAGGCGGGCTTCTTCGCGGCCTCCACCAGGTCGAAGCGCTCAAGGAGTTCGGCGGCGGTGCGGCGGCCCTCGCGGCGCGAGAGGTGGTGCAGGTCCGCCATGAGGAGCATGTTCTCCTCGCCGGTGATCAGGCCGTCGACGGCGGAGAACTGGCCGGTGACGCCGATCGCGGCGCGCACGGCCTGCGGGTCGGCGGACAGGTCGTGGCCGCTGACGCGGATGTCGCCGGAGCCGGCGTCGGCGGAGATGAGCGTGGAGAGGATCTGGACGACGGTGGTCTTGCCGGCGCCGTTCGGGCCGAGCAGCGCGAAGACGGTGCCTGCCGGGATGCGCAGGTCGATCCCGTCGAGGACGAGCTTGTCGCCGTAGGACTTGCGCAGGCAGACGGCGGAGACGGCGGCGGGCGGCTCCTGGCCGTTGGCGCTCCTTGATGCGGGCATGACAGATGAACGCATGGGGCCCTCCCGATCGAAGGCTGGAATGAATGGAATGGAATGAAAGGCGGAGTGAAAGGCGGGTTCTCAGGCGCGGGCGCGGTGGACGTCGATGTTCCCGTAGCGCGTACGGGCGCGGACCTCGACGGTGTCCTGGGACTCTTCCGGGCCCTCGGACGCGGTCAGCGAGTTGTGCACGCTCCCGGCGCCCGAGCTGACGTCGAGCCAGGCGCTGGTGCCCTCGCGCACGCCCACGTCGATGGCTCCGTAGGACGTCTCCAACTGGACGGTCCCGCGGGTGACTTCGGCGACCCGCAGCGTGCCGTTCGCGGTGGTGGCCGCGACGGAGGCCCGGGCGCGCTCGATGATGATGTCGCCGTTGGCGCCGCTGACCCGCAGGTCGCCGGTGACGTCGCTGACGCTGGTGGTGCCGTGCGAGTTCTTCAGGACGGCGACGCCCGTGACCGTGCCGACGCGCATGCTGCCGGAGCTGGTGGTGATTTCGGCGGAGCCCTCGACGCGGTCCACGGTGATAGACCCGTGGGAAGCGGTCAGGTGCAGCGGGCCGGTCGTGTCGAGGCGGACGTCACCGGACGAGGTCTTCACGCGGACCTCGCCGAGGCGCCCGTCGCCGCGCACCTCGGCCCACCCGCCGGTCGCCTCGACCTGGGAGCCCGCGGGCAGTTCGACGGTGACGTCGACGGTGCCGGTGCGCCCGAAGAGGTAGCGCTGCTTGGGCGTCCTGATGCGCAGCTTGCCGCCCGAGTAGGTGACTTCGGTCTGCTCGGCGGCCCGCACGTCCTGGTCCTTCTTCGGGTCGCGGGGAGCTACGTCCACGACGGTGTCGGCGCGGTCGGCCGCGGCGAACTGGAGGGATCCCGCGTCCACGTGGGCGTTGACCGAGATCGGCTGGGGAGTGTCGAAAGAAGGCATGGCTGTCCCGTCCTCTTGGGTCCTCTGAGGTGTTCGTGGCGTCCCCGCTGGTGGGACGTGGCGTGGGTGAAGCCGTTCCGAGGGGCTGGTTAACGCACCCAGCCCGTGAAGCTCTGGCCGGTGGTCCGGGTCTTCCCGGGAGTACGGGGGGTGGCGGCGCCGCCCGTGTCGACCGCGGCCGACACGACGCGTACGAGCCACGCGTTGACCGACAGACCCTCCCTGCCCGCCGCCTCCTCGGCGCGGGTCTTGAGGTGGGCGGGCAGGCGCAGATTGACGCGGGCGGTGCCACCCTCGTCCGTGTCGGCGGGGACCGGGGCCGGTGCGGGCGCGGGCGCCGGCGCGTCGAGCGGTTCGGCCCCCCGGTCCTCGTGCTGCGGCAGCACCACCACGAAGTCCGGGTCGAGGCCACGCAGTCGTACGTCGACCGAGCCGGGGGCGAGTTCACGGGTGATCTCGCCCATGGCGGCGGACAGCACATTGAGCAGGGTCAGACGGGTGGCCGACTCCAACGGCGCGGTCAGCCGCTCGGCAAGCTCGCGGGCTTCGTCACCCCCGGCTTCGGCGGCCACCGCCAGTTCCCGTTGGAGTGTTTCGACGTACGGCGTGAGGTCCATGACTCCATAGTGGCACCACAATGGCGCCACTCGCAAGCCCGAAGGCCGCAACAGGTGGCGCGCGGCAAGGTTCAGCTGGTGACAGTTATCCCGTCATCGCAGGTCAGAGGGCACACGAGGACTGAGTGAAGTGACGGCGCCAACTTGTCGCGGTGTGGCGTCGCGCGGCATCACCGCGGGCGGCGCGCGTACGCTGCGTCCGCGTACGGAGACGCACGGTGGCCGAGCAGGCGATCAGTCTCTACACGTACGAATGCCGGTTGATTCCGGGCGAGGCACAGCTCGCGGCACGGACGGAGCCGACAGCGGCTGCTGCGGGAGCGGCCGAACGCGGCGTACGGCTTCATCCTCGAAGACGCCCTTCACCACCACCCTGAAGGGCGGTGGTGAAGGGCGAGATCAGAGGTAGACAGCTCGGGAGCTCAGGCCGCCTCGTCGGGGGTCAGCCGCAGCGAGATCGAGTTGATGCAGTAGCGCTGGTCGGTCGGGGTCGGGTAGCCCTCGCCCTCGAAGACGTGGCCGAGGTGCGAGCCGCACCTCGCGCAGCGGACCTCGGTGCGGGTCATGCCGTGGGAGGTGTCCGCGATCAGTTCGACCGCGTCCGTGTCCTTCGGGTTGTAGAACGACGGCCAGCCGCAGTGCGACTCGAACTTCGTGTCGGAGCGGAACAGCTCGGCGCCGCACGCGCGGCAGGAGTAGACGCCGGTCGTCTTGGTGTCCGTGTACTCGCCGACGAAGGCGGGCTCCGTGCCGGCCTGGCGAAGGACGGCGTACTCGGCGGGAGTCAGTTCCGCGCGCCACTGCTCGTCGGGCTTCTCGACGTCGTACGACATGGTGGCTCCCTCAGTTCGACAGGCGGGCGAGGCTGAGCTTGTCCAGGATGGCGGGACCCAGGTCCGTCACGTCGCCCGCGCCCATCGTGAGAACAAGATCGCCCTGCTTCGCCATTCCCGCGATCACGTCCGGGACCGTCGCCTTGTCGGGGACCGCCGTCACGTCGGCGCCGGCCCGGCGGGCCGCGTCGATGATCAGCGAGCTGGTGACGCCGGGGATCGGGTCCTCGCGGGCCGGGTAGATGTCGAGGACCACCGAGGCGTCCGCGAGGGCCAGGGACTGGCCCATCTCGGTGGCCAGCTCCTGGGTGCGGGAGAAGAGGTGGGGCTGGAAGACGACGAGAAGGCGAGCGTCGGCCGCCGCGCCTCGCATCGCTTCCAGGTCGGCGGTCATCTCGGTCGGGTGGTGGGCGTACGAGTCGATGACCTGGACGCCGTTCACCTCGCCCTTGAGCTGGAGGCGGCGCTTGACGCCGGTGTACTTGCCGAGGGCCGAGGCCAGGTTGTGTGCCGGGATGCCGAGCGCCACGCCCGCCGCCAGGGCGGCCACCGCGTTGTGGGCGTAGTGCCTGCCGGGGACCGAGACCGTGAAGGTGAGGTAGCGGCCGGCGAGGACGACCGTGACCTCGCTGGTCAGGCCGCGCGGGGTGACCTTGTGGACGCGTACGTCGGCCGACGGGGAGTCGCCGTACGTGACGATCTTCAGGGTGGACAGGTCGCGGAGGCGGGACGTCAGTTCTACGGCGCCGGGCTGGTCCGCGGAGATGACGAGCGTGCCGCCGGGGACGACCTTGCCGACGAAGGTCTCGAAGGAGTCGTAGATCTCGTCCATCGAGGCGTAGTTCGCGTGGTGGTCCAGCTCGACGTTGAGGACGATCGCGACCTCGGGGTCGTACTTCTGGAAGCTGCGGTCGCTTTCGTCCGCCTCGGCGACGAAGATGTCGCCCTCGCCGTGGCGGGCGTTCGTGCCGGGGCCCTCCAGGTCGCCGCCGATGGCGTACGACGGGTCCAGGCCCAGCTCGGTGAGGGCGACGGCCAGCATCGAGGTCGTCGTCGTCTTGCCGTGCGTGCCCGCCACCGCGATGGCCCGCAGGCCGCCCATCAGCGAGGCCAGCGCGTCGGAGCGGTGCACGACGGGGATGCCGAGCTCGGCGGCGCGGACCAGCTCCGGGTTGTCGGGGCGGATGGCGCTGGAGACGACGACGCAGGTCGAGTCGTCCGCCAGGTGCTCGGCGGCGTGGCCGATGTGGACCGTGGCGCCCAGCGCGCGCAGGGACTCGGCGGTGGCGGACTCGCGGGAGTCGCTGCCGGCGACCCGTGCGCCGCGCTGGGCGAGGATCTTCGCGATCCCCGACATTCCGGCGCCGCCGATGCCGATGAAGTGCGGTCGGTCCATGGCGGTGGGAAGGCCGGGTGCCATACGTGTGTCTCCCAAGGTGTGACGTGTGGGCGGTGCTCCCGTGGAGCGGGTGCCCCGGTGTGAGCGGTGCCCCAGCCTATTCGTTGTGGGAGAAGAGCTTGAGCACCGGTACGCCGACCTTGTGACGGGCGCGCGAGGCCCAGTCCCGGTGGAAGAACTCCTCGACGTAGTGCGGCGCGGTCAGAACGATCACCTCGTCGGCGCCCGTCTCTGCGACGACCGCCTTGAGCAGGTCCAGCGGGTGCTCCTCGACGACCTGGCCCACGGCCTCGTTGCCACGCGCCCGCAGCGCCTCCAGGGTCGCCTCCAGGCCGCGCTGCGCGAGGGGCTTCGCCTCCTCGCCCCGGGGCGTCTCGGGCTCCCGGACGGCTTCGTCGACCCGGCCCAGCGCTACGTCGTCGATGGCGCGCAGGAGGACGTCCGCCTGGTCGCCGCGCGGCTGCATCAGGACGATGAAGGAGACACCTTCGTCGCCGTGAAGGGTGCTGACGAACTCCACGTCGACGGACGACAGGGGCTTCTCGATCATCAATACGCTCGTGAACACGACGGGCGCCCTTCTCTTCTTCTTGGGCCGGCGCTTCTGGGTGGCGCCGCCGGCCCCCTGCGGAAACCATCCTTCCCCGTGCCCGCACGAGGTCTGCGTGAGATAAGTGTGCCCAGCGAAAGCTAAGCGGAACGGCAAATTCCGACGAGGGTCAGATCCGACGGTACTGGGTGAAAAGGAACCCGGCCTCCTCCAGTACGGACGCCAGTGCGAACCGTTCCGGAACCGCCACGCCCGGCCCGTCGGCGATCCGCTGGGCGTTGCCCGCCGTGAGCATGGGCGACACCGTGAGGCACAGCTCGTCCAGCACCCCGGCCGCGATGAACTGCGCCAGCAGCCGCGGCCCGCCCTCGGTCAGCAACCGGGTGAGCCCCCGCTCCGCCAGCGCCTCCACCGCGCGCGGCGGCTCCACCACGGCGCCGTCCCCGACGATCAGGACCTCGGCCCCGGCCTCCCTGGCTGCGCGGATCCCGTCGAGGGGAGCCGTGGCGCCGGTCAGTACGAGCGTCGGGACCAGGGGGGACGTAAAGAGCGGAAGGGAGAAGTCCAGGTTCAGGCTCGCGCTGACCACCGCGATGGCGGGCGCCGGGCCCTGCCCCGCCGCCGCTCTGCGCTCCGCGAAGGCCTCGCGGGCGCGGGCCGGACGGTAACCCTCCAGGCGCACCGTTTCCGCACCGACGATCACCACGTCGGCGAGCGCTCGCAGCGTGCCGAAGATCCGCATGTCGGTGTCGGAGGAGATCGGCTGCGAGCGGCCCTCGTGCTGGGCGGCCCCGTCGAGCGTGGAGACCATGTTGGCCCGCAGCCAGGCTCCCGCCGGCCCGCGCTCCTTCGGATACGCGTAGGCGTCGGCCAGCTCGTCGAGCCCCCACTCGCCTTCGGCGGCGGAGCGTGTTTCGTCGGTCACAGGGAACAGGCGTCGCATGCCGTGCAGTCTGGCATGGCCCCTAGACTTGAGCCCCGTGTCGTCCTCCACCGCCGCTCATGGGTCCGCCCCCATAGCCGAAGCGGCCCCCCTGTCCCTGTGCGCACGCGAGCCGCACGTCCCCGCCGACCGTCTGGTCGCCGAGATGGTGCCGCCGCCGCGCTTCGACTCGGTGCGCTTCGATACGTACGTACCGGACCCGAACCAGCCCAGCCAGACCCAGGCGGTCCAGGTCCTGAGCACCTTCGCGGCCGGTCTCGGCGGGGCGACGGCGATCGGCGGGGGCAAGCGGCGCTGGTTCGAGTTCGGGAAGAAGCCCGCCGCGCCCGCCGCGCCGCGCGGCGTCTACCTCGACGGCGGGTACGGCGTCGGCAAGACGCACCTCCTGGCCTCCCTCTGGCACGCCACCCCCGCGCCCCGCGAGCTCAAGGCCTTCGGCACCTTTGTGGAGCTGACGAACCTCGTCGGCGCCCTCGGCTTCCAGCAGACCGTGCGGACGCTGAGCGAGCACCGCCTGCTCTGCATCGACGAGTTCGAGCTCGACGACCCGGGCGACACGGTGCTGGTGTCGTCGCTGCTGCGCAGGCTCGTCGAAGCGGGCGTCGCGCTGGCCGCCACCTCCAACACCCTGCCCGGCAAGCTCGGCGAGGGCCGCTTCGCCGCCGTCGACTTCCTGCGCGAGATCCAGGGCCTGTCGGCCCACTTCCGGCCACTGCGCATCGACGGCGAGGACTACCGCCACCGCGGGCTGCCCGAGGCCCCTCCCCCGTACTCCGACGAGGAGGTCACCAAGGCGGCGTACGCGACCGAGGGCGCCAGCCTCGACGACTTCCCCCACCTGCTCGACCACCTCGCCAAGGTCCACCCGAGCCGCTACGGAGCGCTCACGGACGACGTACGGGCCGTCTGCCTCACCGACGTGACCGCCGTGCCGGACCAGTCGACGGCGCTGCGGCTCGTCGTGCTCGCCGACCGGCTGTACGACCGCGAGGTGCCGGTGCTGGCCTCCGGGCTGCCGTTCGACCGCCTGTTCAGTGAAGAGATGCTGAACGGCGGCTACCGGAAGAAGTACTTCCGGGCGATCTCCCGGCTGACCGCGCTGGCGCGGGACGCGAAGGGCCTTGTCGCCCAGTAAGTTGGGCCTGGATCTGGATCACCATCCGCGAGAAGGGCTTTTCGATATGGCTGCAACGCGTCAGGCACACAGCGTCTGGGAAGGCGACCTGTTCAAGGGCAAGGGCACCGTGACCCTCGACTCGTCCGGCATCGGCGAGCACCCCGTCTCCTGGCCCGCCCGGACCGAGGAGCCGAACGGCATGACCAGCCCCGAGGAGCTGATCGCCGCCGCCCAGTCGAGCTGCTACAACATGGCGTTCTCCAACGTGCTCGCGAAGGCCGGCACCCCGCCGACCCGCCTCAACACCAAGGCCGAGGTCACCTTCGTGCCGGGCGAGGGCATCACCCGCGTCCACCTCACCGTGCAGGGCGAGGTCCCTGGCATGGACGAGGACGCCTTCGTCAAGGCGGCGGAGGAGGGCAAGGCGAACTGCCCGGTCAGCCAGGCGCTGGCGGGTACGACGATCACGCTGAGCGCGTCACTCGTCTGATCCGGGGCACACGCGTCCGCAGGCGACGCGGTTGAGGTGTTGTGGCCCGCATGGTTCACGTGAGATCGCTTGCGTGCTACACACGTGCGGGTCACACGTTCCTGTCCGCCAGCAGGGAGTTACCTCATGACTGAAACAGGCTCGTACGCATCCCGGCGTGAAGTCCTGGCCCGCGCGGGCGCCGTCGGCGTCGGTATCGCGTTCGCCGGATCACTGTCGGACATCTTCGCCGGCACCGCCGCCGCCCGGGGACTGGGCCGCAGCGATTACGGACCGCTCGTGCCCGACCCGGACGGCCTCCTGGACCTGCCGGAAGGTTTCCGCTACAAGGTCCTCTCCCGCGAGGGCAGGCCGCTGAGTTCGCGCGAGGGCAAGGTCCCCGGCAACCACGACGGCATGGCCGCCTTCAGAGGCCACCACGGCCGCGTCCACCTCGTCCGTAACCACGAGAACCGCCACACCGCGGAGCTCGGCGTCCCGACGGTCAGGGGCCTGACGTACGACCCGGCCGCCAAGGGCGGCTGTACGGCCATCACCGTGGACGCCCGCAACAACGTCCTCGGAGAGCGCGTCGCCATAGCCGGTACGGCCGTCAACTGCGCCGGCGGCCCCACCCCCTGGAACACCTGGCTCACCTGCGAGGAGAACGAGGACAAGGCCGGCACCAACGGCTACACCAAGGACCACGGCTTCATCTTCGAGGTCGACCCGGTCGACGGGCGCCGCACCGGCGCCGTCCCGCTCACCGCGATGGGCCGCTTCCAGCACGAGGCGATCGCCGTCGACCCCAGGAGCGGCATCGTCTACGAGACGGAGGACGCGTTCCAGCGGCCCTTCGGCCTCTTCTACCGCTTCCTGCCCGACAGGCCGCTGGGCGGCACCGGCTCGCTGCGCGCGGGCGGCGCCCTGGAGGCGATGCGCGTTCCGGGCGTACCCGACCTGTCGGCGGTCCAGGAGACCGGCGCGAGCTTCCGCGGTGTCGAATGGGTGCCCGTACCGGACCCGCTGGCGAAGGAGACGCCCATCCGGCTCCAGGACTTCGGCAGCAAGGGCATCACGCACGCCCAGAAGCTGGAGGGCTGCTACTGGGGCGAAAGGGAGGTCTACTTCGTCTCCAGCTTCGCGCGCAGCCGGGAGGGCTCGGCGGCCGACCACTTCGGGCAGGTGTGGAAGTACGAGCCGGACAGGCGGCGCCTCACCCTGGTCGTGGTCTTCGGCCCGAGCACGGACATCCAGCTGCCCGGCGAGTCCCCGGACAACATCTGCCTGGCCCCCAGCGGCGGCCTGATGGTGTGCGAGGACGGCAACGGCGCGCAGCACGTGTACGGGCTGACCAGGCGCGGCGAGGTGTACGAGATGGCGCGCAACCGGCAGAACATCGGCACGGCCGAGGAACCGGAGTGGGGCGAGTTCGCGGGCGTCACCTTCTCGCCCGACTTGGGGACGATGTACGTCAACTGCTACACGCCGGGTACGACATTCGCCGTAACGGGCCCGTTCCACGACTGAGCCGACAAGAAACTGACGGACCGGCGAGGGGTGCGCAGTGGCCACGAAGAAGCCGGCGAAGGAGCAGCCGGAGCCCGCGAGCCTGCGTGAGCTGCTGCGCGTTCCCGAGGGCGAGCCGGTCCTCCTTTCCTCGTACGACCCCGAGAGCGTCCCGGGGCTGCCCGAGGGCTTGCCACCGACGAAGGCCGCCGGGGTGGCGGCGACCGCCCTCATGGGTGAACGTCTCGCCGGTCTCCAGGAGCGCCTGTACGCGGCGAGCACCGCGGGCGACCGGCGGCGCCTGCTGCTCGTACTCCAGGGCATGGACACCAGCGGCAAGGGGGGCACCGTCAAGCATGTGATCGGCCTCTTCAATCCGTCCGGCTGCCGGATCAAGGCCTTCAAGGCGCCGACGGCCGAAGAACGGAAGCATTCCTTCCTCTGGCGAATCAAGAAGGCGCTGCCGCAGCCGGGCGAGATCGGCATCTTCGACCGGTCGCAGTACGAGGACGTGCTGATCGCCCGGGTGCGGGAGCTGGCGCCGCGCGACGAGATCGGCCGCCGCTACGGCCGGATCAACCGCTTCGAGAAGTCCCTCGCCGACGACGGCGTCACCGTCGTCAAGGTCTTCCTGCACATCAGCTACGAGGAGCAGCGACGCAGACTGCTCAAGCGGCTCGACAACCCGGACAAGCACTGGAAGTTCAGCCCGGGCGACATCGACGAGCGCGCACTGTGGCCCGCCTACCAGGAGGCGTACGAGCTGGCGCTGGAGCGCTGCTCGACGCGGGCAGCGCCGTGGTTCGTGGTCGCGGCCGACCGGAAGTGGTACCGGAACTGGGCCATCAGCAGACTGCTGCTCGAACATCTGGAGGCGCTGGATCCGCACTACCCGGAGGCGGACTTCGACGTGGCGGAGTGCCGTAGGCGCCTGATGTCCGGATGATCGGATATTTTCCGTGAGTGATCATTATCGTACGAAGACTGGTGGCGGCAGCGGTCCTCGGCGCGGCCCTCGCGGGATGCGGCGGCGGCACTGACACCACCCCGCGCAAGAGCACCGCTACCGCGCCCGCCTCCCGGCCCGCCTCGCCGCCGGGGCGTCCCGCGCCCGCGCCGTCCCCCCTGAAAGCCGAGCCGGAACGGGCGGCGCCGGAACGGGCCGCGCCTCCGACCCTCGCCGCGGGCCCCGGCGGCCTCACCCCCGTCTTCGAACGCGCCCCCGACACCCGTACCAAGACCGTCGCACTGACCTTCGACGCCGACATGACGGCGGACCAGGGAGCACGCGCCGCACGCGGCGAGCACTTCGACAACCCCGCCCTGATCGCGTCCCTGCGCAGCCTGAAGGTCCCGGCGACGGTCTTCATGACGGGCCGCTGGGCCGAGGAGTACCCGGACCAGGCCCGCTCGATCGGGCGGGACCCCCTCTTCGAGATCGCGAACCACTCGTACAGCCACCACGCCTTCAAGTCCCCCTGCTACGGCCTCCCCACGGTCTCCGCGCAGCAGATGCGCGCCGACGTGGAGCGCGCCTTCGCCGCCTTCCGCCAGGCGGGGGCGCGGAACGTCGTCCCGTACTTCCGCTTTCCAGGCGGCTGTTACGACGACGAGGCGCTGCGCGCCCTGGCCCCGGTGAAGGTGACGGCGGTCCAGTGGGACGTGGTCAGCGGCGACGCCTTCGCGAACGACGGCAACGCCGTGGCCGAGCAGGTGTTGGCCGACGTGCGGCCGGGTTCCCTGGTCGTCATGCACTGCACGCGCAGCGCGGCGCCCGTGACCGAGGAGGCGGTCCGGCGGATCGTGCCGGAGCTGCGCGAGCGCGGCTACCGCTTCGTGAAGGTGTCCGAGCTCATGAAGCGCTGAGGAAGCGGGCGGCCGGTACTTCGTACAGCGTCTCCATCCCGTCCTCCTCGTCCCACAGTTCGCCGGCCTCCGTGAAGCCGAAGCCGGCGATGGTGGCCAGGGACGCCACGTTGTCGGGCCGGATCGACGCCCGCACCGTGCTCACGCCCGGCGCGGCGGCGGCCCGGCGCAGGAGCTCGGTGAGGGTGGCCCTGGCGTACCCCCGGCGGCGGAAGGCGGGGTCGACGGCGTAACCGAGCTCGACCATGCCCCGGTCGTCGGGCGGCCCGTGGAACCCGCCGTGCCCGACGACGGCGCCGCCGGGACCGCACACCGCGAGCCGGCCGCACCAGTTCGCCCGCGCGGGGTCGCCGGCCATCTGCCCGAGGCGGTAGCGCCACAGCCACAGCGCGCTGTCGGTCAGGAAGAAGTCGGTCAGGGGGATACCGGCCCGGGCACTGGCGCGGGCCAGGTCCCGGTCCAGCAGGGCGGTCATGACCGCGCCGTCCAGCTCCACGAAGCTCAGTTCTGTCACGCTGCGGATGATCGTCCGGCGCACGGGAGGCTGTCCACCGGGTTTCAGGAGGAGCAGGTTCAGCCGGAGCAGGTTCAGCCGGAGCAGGCCGTGCGCTGCGCCTCCTGCCACTCGCAGACAGGGCAGTACACGATGCCCTTGACCGACTCCGGGTACTCGGTCGGCTTCCGGCACAGCACGCACTCGGCGTACGGCGGGCTCTTCTCATCCATGCGTACGACCCTACTCAGGCCCGCCCGGGCCTGAGCAGTCGCGCCCCGCCCCTCCGGGTCAGCTGCTCGCCGGCTTCTCGGGCTTGAGCTCGCTCGGCCGGACGATGACGAAGCCGTCACCCTGGAGCATCAGCTGGACCGCCTCGCCCGAGCCGCCGCGGATCATGGAGCCGACCGACTGCGAGCGGTGCAGCGACGTGTTGAGCTGGGCGCTCCAGCCCACCACCGCGTCGGTGTCGACGTACACCGGCTGCTGCTGCGTCACGGGGATCACGATCGGGTTGCCCTCGCAGATCACGGCGAGCTTGCCGTAGCCGGTGAAGAGGCTGTTGAAGAGGCCGCCGCCGGTCATGCCGGCGCCCTTCACCGTCTTGATCTCGTACGAGAGCGTCGCGTCGAAGCACAGCACGTTGCGGCCGTTGACGGTGAGCGCGTCGCCCTGCTCTATGTCGACGATGAAGCAGTTCTGCGCCTCGTGCGCGAACCACGCCTCGCCCTGGCCGCGCACGGCCATCAGCGCCAGGCCCTCGCCGGTCACGGCGCGCTTGAGCATGCCGCCGATGCCCTGGCCCTTGCGTTCGAACTGGAGGTTGCCGCGGAAGGCGATCATCGAGCCCTGCCGCGCGTGCATCTCGCCATTGACGGCGTACTTCACCGACTTGGCGTTCTGGAGGGTCATCCCCGGGACAGTGGCCTGCTGCGCCATGTTCTCTGTGGCAAAAAGATCGCTCTTCATGCGGATCATCCTCACCCGGAGGCATACGCTCCGCCAAGATGCCAGGGGCTGAGATACCGGAGAACCTCGGCTGGCAGACTGGCCGCGTGAGCACCCACGACGAAGCCCCGCAGTTCGTACTGCCCCTGGTCGTCCACATCGAGAAGGACGATCCGCCGGCCCGTACGGACGCCCTGGAGACGGCGGCCCGCGCGGTGCTGGTGATGCTCAGCGACGAGCGGTCGCTGGGCGACGGCGAGTGGGCCGAGGCGATGCGGCTCTGGCAGGACGCGCGGATCCGCAAGGTGGTGCGGCGGGCGCGCGGCGCGGAGTGGCGCAAGGCGTCCGCGCTGCCGGGGATCACCGTCACCGGTGCTGCCGCCGAGGTGCGGGTCTTCCCGCCCGTACCCCTGGACGGCTGGCCCAAGGTGCTGGCGAAGCTTCAGGTCTCGGGTACGGACCTGGACGATCCGCGGCCGCCGGGCCCGGCCGTTCCCGAGGGCTCGGTTCTCTGGCTGAATCCGAACCTCGACATGTCGGCGGGCAAAACGATGGCACAGGCGGGTCACGGGGCCCAACTGGCTTGGTGGGAGCTGACGGAGGTGCAGCGGAAGGCGTGGCAGGCCGCCGGCTTCCCGCTTTCGGTACGTACGCCCGACGCCGCACGGTGGCGCGAACTCATCGCGAGCGGGCTGCCGATAGTGCGGGACGCGGGCTTCACCGAGATCACGCCCGGCTCCTGCACGGTCGTCGCGGACCACCCGGCGCTGCGCTCCTGAACGGGATTTCCCCCGTACGCCGTTGAACGCCTCGGCCGCACCGCACGTACCTATGAATACTTGCAAGTAGGTTCGACGGTGTAACGCATCGGCCCGGGAGACATCTTGTTGCGACGCATCAACGGAACAGCGCTCATCATCGCGGCACTTGTCGCCACCATCGGCGCGCTCGCCTTCCCCGTGTGGTCCTACGCGGACCGCTCGGGCACCGGTCAGGCCAACCTCAACGCGTCCACGGTCGCGACCCAGTGGGGCCCGCTGTCCGCCACCGACCGGGACTTTCTGGTGAAGGTGCGGCTGGCGGGCCTGTGGGAGCTGCCCGCCGGACAGCAGGCGATCGAACGCGCCCCCAGCGAGGCGATCAAGGAGGCCGGCGACCACTTGGTCGTCGGCCACGCCGACCTCGACAAGCGGGCCCGTACGGTGGCCGCACAGCTGAACGTACCGCTGCCGAATCAGCCCAACGAGCAGCAGCAGGGCTGGCTCAGGGAGCTGTCGGCGGCGACCGGTCCGGAGTACGACCGCAAGTTCGCCAATCTGCTGCGCAACGCGCACGGCAAGGTCTTCGCCCTCGTAGCCCAGGTGCGGCACACCACCCGCAACGCGCTGATCCGGCAACTGGCGAGCGACGCGAACCAGACCGTGCTCGACCACATCACCATGCTGGAGGCCACCGGGCTGGTCGACTTCGACGCCATCGCGAACGAGGCGGCGGGCGCGGCCACGGCGAGCCCCACCGGGCCGCCCGCGCCCGACAACTCGTTCACCGTCCCGTCGCCGCCGCCCGCCCTGCCGACCGGCGACCAGACCTTCACCTCGCGGCCGTCCGCGCAGCCGGAGGGCGAGATCGGCAGCCCGGCGGTCAACACGAACCGCCCGGAACCGTCGCCGTAACCTCAAATCAACCTCTGAACGTCCCCTCCTGTGGATTCGGCGCCGTCCGCCGGGGCCATTACCCCTGCACGAAGCAGCGGAGGGGGACTCATGGAGCGTCTTGGACGTCTCGGTACGGGGATCGGCTGGCGGCCGGAGACAGCCGAAGCGGTGGAGGAGCTGCCCGGGATCGACTGGGTGGAGGCGGTGGCGGAAAACCTCTGCCCCGGCCACTTCCCCGAGTCCATCCTCCGGCTGCGGGCCCGCGGTACGACGGTGATCCCGCACGGCGTCTCGCTGGGCCTGGGCGGCGCGGACCGCCCGGACGCGGCCCGCCTGGCCGACCTGGCGGCGACGGCTGAGGCCCTGGCCGCTCCTCTCGTCACGGAACACATAGCGTTCGTACGGGCGGGAGGCCCGCTCACGGCAAGCCCGCGTCTGGAGGCCGGCCACCTCCTGCCGGTCCCCCGCACCCGCGACGCGCTCGACGTCCTCTGCGAGAACGTCCGCATCGCGCAGGACTCCCTGCCGGTGCCGCTGGCGCTGGAGAACATCGCGGCGCTGATCAACTGGCCGGGCGAGGAGATGACGGAGGGTCAGTTCCTGGCCGAGCTGGTGCACCGCACCGGCGTCCGCCTCCTGATAGACGTGGCCAACCTCCACACCAACCACGTGAACCGGGGCGAGGACCCTTCGGCGGCCCTCGACGAGCTCCCGGTGGAGGCGATCGCGTACGTCCACGTGGCGGGCGGAGTCGAGAAGGACGGCGTGTGGCACGACACGCACGCCCACCCGGTGACCCGGCCCATCCTCGACATCCTGACGGACCTCCGCTCCCGCACGGACCCCCCGGGCGTCCTGCTGGAACGAGACGACAACTTCCCCTCCAAGGAAGCCCTGGCGGCCGAACTGACCAAGATCCGCCAAGCCCTGACACTCCCGGCCACTCCTCCGCGCGGCGGAGCTCGCGGGGGTGGCAACTCGCCCGCCGAAGGCCCGGCGCCTCGTTCCTCCCACGGCGCCGGTCGCGATACGGAGCTCACCGCCACCCGTACGCGCCTCGCGCTCTCACAGGCCGCGCTGCTTTCCGCGCTCGTCGCCGGGACCCCCGTCCCAGCCGGCTTCGACCGCGAGCGGCTGCGCGTCCAGAGCCGCGCGCTCGCCGGGAAGCGGGCCGACGTCGTGGCCAAGGTGGCCCCGGAACTCCCCGAGATCCTCGGGGCCGCATACCGCGCCGCGTTCCTGGCGTACGCCAAGTCCCGCCCGATGTCGGCCGGTTACCGGCGCGACGCGCTCGACTTCGCCGAGCACCTGCTGGCCACCGGCCGGCCCGAGGACGACGCCGCCCGCAGGCGGCTCACCTACTGGTGGCAGGACCGCGCGGCCGCGCGCCCTCCCAGCCGTTCGACCCGATTCGTCCGTGCGGCGCGTGCCGCACTCGTCCGGAAGTGAGGCGCCGATGACCATAACCGTCCTCGCCCTGCTGATCACGCTCGCCATGGTCGCGGCATGCATCGTCCTGACCCGGGGCATCTCCGCCCTCCACCGCGGCTCCGGCAACGGCCCCGGCCAGGACCACGACCTCATGGAGGTCGCTTTCCTCAACGGCGGCCCCTCCCGGACCGTTGACGCCGCCCTGGCCGCGATGTGCGCCGACGGCCGCCTGGCGGTCGGCCGCCCCGGTGTCGCCTCCGCCCTGAGCTCCGTGGCCCACGACCCCGTGGAGCGAGCCGTACTCGCCGAGCTCGCCGCCGCCCCCAACGGCGCGCTGCACACCCTGCGGCACGCCGTGATGCGCAACGCGGCGGTGCAGGACATCGGCGACAGCCTCGCCCACCGCGGCCTGATGATCCCGCCGCGCACCAGCCGCAAGTGGCGTACCGGCAGCATCACCCTGCTACTGGCCTGCGTTCTCGGGCTGCCCGTCGCGATCGTGGTGAGCGTCGTGGTGACCTTCACGCCGTTCATCTTCATGGTGTTGCCCGCCTTGGTCCTGGGCCTCGTGTGCGGCGCCGTCAACGCGGGCAGGGCAGCCCACCGCATCACCCCGGCAGGCCGTGCGGCAGCCGCCGCGTACGCCGTCTCGCACGCGGACCGGACCGGCGCGGGCCACCTCGTCGCGGTACACGGCCTGCGGGCGCTGCCCGATCCCCTCCTCCGCAAACGGCTGCGGAAGGCGGCGCGGCAGACACCGGGCGGCACCCGTACCACCCGCTCCACGCCGTCGTCCCCGGACAGCGCCAACAGCACCACCTACGCGGCCGCGGCCGTGCTCTGGTGCGCCGGCTCGGCCTCCGGCAAGTCGAGTTGCGGCAGCAGTTCAAGCGATTCGGGCTCCGGGTCCGGCGGCTCCAGCTGCTCCGGCGGCTCCGGCGGTTCGAGCTGCGGCAGCAGCGGAGGCGGAGGCGGCTCCAGCTGCGGTTCGAGCTCCGGCTCCAGCTGCGGCAGCAGTTCCTGACCGACGCCCCTCGCCCTCAGGCGCAGGGCGACTCATCAGGGTCATTGACTCCGACACCGCGCACCGGTGCTTTACTTCGCCAACTCCCCCACCAAGTATCCCTTTTGTCATGCATCAGTACGAAGGGAACGCGATGAGAGCACTGGCGATGTACGGGACCCTGGCATCGATCGGCTCCCTGGTCCTGACCGCCCTCGTCGCCGCCCCCGCGGGCAGCGCCGAATCCGCCGAATCCGCCGTCTCCCCCGAGACCCGCGGCACCGCGGCGGCCGCTCACCGCGCGGCCGCCACCGGCATCGCCTTCGGCGCCTGCCCCAAGTCCGAGGGACTGCCCGGACACATCAAGTGCGGCACCGTCAGGGTCCCCCTCGACTACGCCGACCCCGGCGGCCGCCAGATCTCACTCACCGTCAGCCGCGCCCGGGCGACCGGAAAGCCCGACGCCCGCCAGGGCGCGCTCGTCTACAACCCCGGCGGCCCCGGCGCCTCCAGCATGTTCTTCCCGATGGCGGGCGTACTGCCCGAGTGGAAGCGGCTCGCCGCGGCGTACGACCTCGTCGGCTACGCCCCGCGCGGCGTCGGCCGCTCGGCCCGGCTGTCCTGCCAGAAGCCGGAAGAGTTCGTCAAGGCGCCCAGCGATGCCCCGACGCACCCTTCCTACGCGTACAAGCAGGAGCGGATCGCCCAGGCCCAGGCGTACGCCGACGGCTGTGCCCGCAAGGCGGGCAGCGCGCTGCGCCACTACACGTCGCTCAACAACGCCCGCGACCTGGACGTGCTGCGGGCGGCGCTCGGCGAAAAGAAGCTGACCTTCATGGGCGCGTCGTACGGCACCTACTTCGGCGCGCTGTACGCGACGCTCTTCCCGTCCCACGTACGCCGCATGGTCTTCGACTCGGCGGTCAATCCCGACCCGGAGCAGATCTGGTACCGCAACAACCTCGACCAGTCGCTCGCCTTCGAGGGGCGCTGGAGGGACTTCCGTACCTGGATCGCCAAGCACGACAAGACGTACCACCTGGGCACCACGCCCGACGAGGTGCTCGCCAGCTACGAGAAGGTGCGCGCCGGGCTCGCCCGCAAACCGGCGGGCGGCAAGGTGGGCCCCGGCCAGCTCCACTCGGCGCTGCTGAGCGCCGGCTACTACGACGACTACTGGGCGATGCGCGCCACAGCGCTCTCGGAGTACCTGAAGGGCAACCCGAAGCCGCTCATCGACCAGGCCTCGCCGAAGCCCGAGGCGATGCGCGACGACGAGAACAGCAAGGCCGTCTACACCGCCGTCGAGTGCAACGACGCGCCCTGGCCGACCGAGTGGTGGGTGTGGGACCGCGACAACAGCCTGCTCGCGGCGCGCGCGCCCTTCGAGACGTGGGACAACGCGTGGATGAACCTGCCGTGCGCGTACTGGAGCGCGCCGCGCCAGCAGCCGCTCGACGTCGGTACGGAGCCGGGTGAGCTGCCCCCGACGCTGATCCTGGCCGCCGAGCGGGACGCGGCCACGCCGTACCCGGGCGCGCTGGAGCTTCAGCGGCGGCTGGCCGGCTCCGTGCTGGTCACGGAGCGGGACGCCGGCGCGCACGGCATCGGCGGCGGCGCGAACAAGTGCGTCAACGGTCACCTGGAGACGTATCTCCTGACCGGCCGGACGCCGGTGCGGCGCGCACAGTGCGCGCCGCACCGGGAGCCGAACCCGGTGTCGCTGGACAAGCGGGCAGTGGCGAAGGAGCCGGCGCCCGCCGTCTGATCTTCCGGGTCGGGGGTGGTGGGCCGCCGCTCAGGCGAGGCCCGCCACCAGGTCTGCGACCGACTTGCGCCGACCAGTGTAGAAAGGCACCTCTTCGCGTACGTACATGCGCGCCTCGGACGCGCGCAGGTGACGCATCAGGTCGACGATGCGGTAGAGCTCGTCGGCCTCGAAGGCCAGCAGCCACTCGTAGTCGCCGAGCGAGAACGACGCGACCGTGTTGGCGCGCACGTCCGGGTAGCCGCGCGCCATCTTGCCGTGGTCGGCGAGCATGCGGCGACGGTCCTCGTCGGGCAGCAGGTACCAGTCGTACGAGCGCACGAAGGGGTACACCGAGACGTAGTCGCGCGGCGTCTCGTCGGCCAGGAAGGCCGGGATGTGCGACTTGTTGAACTCGGCGGGGCGGTGCAGCGCCATGTTCGACCACACCGGCTCCAGCGCGCGGCCCAGCTTGGTGCGGCGGAAGAGGTTGTACGCCTCCTGGAGCTGGTCCGCGGTCTCCGCGTGCCACCAGATCATGACGTCGGCGTCGGCGCGCAGCCCCGACACGTCGTACGTGCCGCGCACGGTGACGTCCTTCGCGGCGAGCTGGTCGAACAGCTCCTGCACCTCGTCCGCGAAGCCGGCGCGCGCAGTGTCATCGGGCAGCACATCGCGCAGCTTGAAGACGGACCACAGGGTGTAGCGGATGACGTCGTTGAGGTCCTTGGCCTTCTTGCCGGCGTTCGGGCCTCGGGGGGATGTCACAGTCTCCGGAGCATCAGTCATGTCCCTATTCTCCCGCCTCGTGATCCGTGCCCCGCGCCGGGTCCGGGGTGAGCATGATCTCGTCGGCGGCGCGCTGTCCGCTCGCGACGCACGCGGGGATGCCGACACCGTCGTACGCCGCCCCGCAGACCCGCAGTCCGGGCAGCTTGGCGACTTCGCCGCGCACCCGCGCGACCCGGTCGGGGTGGCCGACGGGGTACTGCGGCAGGCCGCCGATCCAGCGGGTGACCTCGGTGGCGACGGGCCGGGCGGCGAGCCCGGTGGCCCCCCCGAGATCCCGCAGGGACACCTCCACCAGCTCGTCGTCCTCGCGGTGCAGGTGCTCTTCCTCGCCGTAACGCCCGATGGAGGTACGCAGCAGGAAAAGATCCGGAGCGGCGGCGTCCACCCACCCCCACTTGCGCGTCGAGAAGGTCGCCGCCTTGATGGTCCGCCCGTCCACGGGCGGCACGAGGAATCCCGACCCCTCCGGCAGCCCCTCCGCGTCCCGGCGGCGGAAGGCCATGGTCACGAGCGCCATCGACGCGTACTCGACGGCGGCCAGCTCGGCGGCGGCGGCGGGCGACTCGGCGGCGAGCAGCGCGGAGGCGGCCCAGGCGGGGGCCGCGAGGACGACGGAGTCGGCCTCGATCACGCGCTCGTCGGTGCGCACCCGCCAGCCGCCGGCGCCGCGCGTCAGCCCGATCACCGGAGTACGGAGCAGGACGTCACCGCCCTTGGCCCGCACGGCGTCGGCGACGGCGTCGGGCAGAGTGCCGATGCCCCCCTCGATCCCCATGAAGACAGGCCCGCTCTGCCGGCTTCCGGCGGCCCTGCGCTGGATCTCCCTCACTCCGTCGAGGAGCGAGTCGTACGTCCGAGCCGCCTCGAAGAGCTGCGGTACGGCGGCGCGCATCGACGTCCGGTACACATCACCGGCGTACACGCCGCCCAGCAGCGGTTCCACCAGCCGGTCCACGACCTCGCGGCCGAGGCGGGCCGCGACGTACTCGCCGATCGCGATGTCGTCGCCGACCTCGGTGCGCGCCAGCTCGTGGTCCTGCCGCATGCGCGCGAGGCCGTCGGCGGAGAGGACGCCGCCGAGCACCGCCGGGTCGCTGGGTACGCCCATCACGTGGCCCTTGGGCATCGGCGTGAGCGCGCCCCGGTTCCACAGCGACGCGGTGGCGGTGGCGGGCGGCTGGAGCCGGTCGCCGAGCCCCACCTCGCGTGCCAGGGCGACGGCCTCGGGCCGCCGGGCGAGCATCGATTCGGCCCCCAGATCGACGGGCGCGCCCGCGATCTCGCCCACCAGGAGCTTGCCGCCGAGCTTGTCCGTCGCCTCCAGCAGGGTGACGCGCGCGCCGGCGCGGACGAGCCGGTGCGCGGCGGCGAGTCCGGAGATGCCGCCGCCGATGACGACGACATGGCCCGTACGAGATTCCACGTTCATGGGGTCCACTCTCTCAAATCCGGAAAGAGTCCTGACCGTGACCGCTTCGGGACCGGAAAACGGCAACCCCCTCCCCCGCCTCGTACGTCGAACCGGCAACACCCACCACGACGTTCGGGGGAGCCGACATGCGTGCAGTACGTAGGTCCGGGCACCGTTCCACCAAGGTCCTCGCGGCCGCTCTGCTCACCGCTTCGCTCGCGGTCGGCGGTTGCAGCGCGGGCGGCGGCACCGGGGCCACCAGCGACAGCGCCCAGGGCGCGGCGGCCGACTCCAAGGGCGGAGGGCGGGCGGAGAGGGCGCCCGGCAGCGTGGCCGACGCCGATTCGGGGAGCGGGTCGAAGAAGCCCGCCGATTCGACCGGGGCGAACAAGCCACCGCTCAACAAGACCCACGTCATCCGTACCGCGACGCTCAGCGTCGAGGTCGGCAACGCCACGAAGGCGCTCGCCACGGCCCGTACGGTGGCCGAGAACGCCGGGGGCATCGTCGGGAACGAGACCACCGAGCTGATCGACGACAGCCACGTCTACTCCCGCATCGTGCTGCGCGTCCCGCAGGAGGAGTACGAGGCCGTGCTGAAGGAGCTCGCCGGCACCGGCAAGCTCCTCAACCGCAAGGCCGACGCCAAGGACGTCACCGACCAGGTGGTGGACGTCGACAGCCGCATCAAGTCGCAGCGGACGAGCGTCGCGCGGGTGCGGGACATGATGGACCGGGCCACCGAGATCAGCGATGTGGTCATGCTGGAAGGCGAGCTGAGCACCCGTCAGACGGAGCTGGAGGCCCTGCTCGCGCGGCAGGCGTCGCTGAAGGACCGTACGACCATGGCGACCATCACCCTCGAACTCTCCGAGCCCGAGGCGAAGGAGAGGGCCGAGGAGGACGACGATCCCGGTTTCCTGGACGCGCTCGGGGGCGGCTGGGACGCGTTCGTCACCACGCTGAAGTGGGTCGCGATGGCGCTCGGCGCGGTCGCGCCGTTCGCCGGAGCGCTGGCCCTGCTGTACGTGCTGTGGCGGCTGCTGCGCGGCCGGCTGCCGCAGCGCCAGGCACCGGCGCCAGCGGCGCCCGTGGTCCCGCACCCCGCGGAGCAGCCGGAAGAAGCGAAGTAACCCCGCCGCCTGCGAACCGTCACGGACGTAGCGTGTCTTTCAGTTGTACGGACCGATACGGACCGAGAGGACACGCATGGCAGCGGCGGAACGACTGGTGGTCATCGGCGGCGATGCGGCGGGCATGTCCGCCGCATCGCAGGCCCGCAGGCACAAGGGCCCGGACGAGCTGGAAATCATCGCGTTCGAGCGCGGTCACTTCACGTCGTACTCGGCCTGCGGCATCCCGTACTGGGTCGGCGGAGCCGTCTCGGCGCGGGACGAACTCATCGCCCGTACGCCCGAGGAGCACCGCGCGCGCGACATCGGCCTGCGGATCCGCACCGAGGTCACCGAGATCGACGTGGCGGGTGGCCGGGTGCGCGCCCGCGACCTCGAATCGGGCGCCGAGTCGTGGACCGGCTTCGACAAACTGGTCGTGGCGACCGGCGCCCGGCCCGTACGCCCAGCGCTGCCGGGGATAGACGCGCCGGGCGTGCACGGCGTACAGACCCTCGACGACGGCCAGGCGCTGATCGACGCGCTGGAGCGGACGAAGGGGCGGCGGGCGGTCGTCGTCGGGGCGGGTTACATCGGCGTGGAGATGGCGGAGGCGCTGGTCGCTCGCGGGTACGAGGTGACCGTTCTGAACCGGGGCGAACAGCCGATGGCGACCCTGGACCCGGACATGGGCCGGCTGGTCCACGAGGCGATGAACGGCATGGGCATCAGGACCGTGTCCGGTGCCGAGGTCACCAAGATCCTCACGGGCGACGACGGCCACGTGCGGGCGGTGGCCACGGACGACGACACCTACCCGGCGGACGTGGTCGTCCTCGGCATCGGCGTCGAACCGGAGACGACCCTCGCACGGGACGCGGGCCTGCCGGTCGGGTCGTACGGCGGCCTCGTCACCGACCTGTCGATGCGCGTGGTGGGCCACGACAACATCTGGGCGGGCGGCGACTGCGTCGAGGTGCTCAATCTGGTCTCGGGCCGCCGGCGCCACATCGCGCTCGGCACGCACGCGAACAAGCACGGGCAGGTGATCGGCTCGAATGCCGGGGGCGGTTATGCGACGTTCCCGGGGGTCGTCGGTACGGCGGTCAGCAAGGTCTGCGACCTGGAGATCGCGCGGACGGGTCTGCGGGAGAAGGACGCGCGGGCGGAGGGCCTGCAGTTCGTGACGGCGACGATCGAGTCGACGAGCCGGGCGGGGTACTACCCCGGCGCTTCGCCGATGACGGTGAAGATGACGGCGGAGCGTCGTACGGGCCGGCTGCTCGGCGTCCAGATCGTGGGCCGGGAGGGGGCGGGCAAGCGGGTCGACATCGCGGCGGTGGCCCTCCACGCCCGCATGACGGTGGAACAGATGACGGCACTGGACCTGGGGTACGCCCCGCCGTTCTCCCCGGTGTGGGATCCGGTGCTGGTGGCGGCACGCAAGGCGGTGGCGGCGGTGCGGGCTGGGGGCACGTAGCGGGCGGGCGCCTGCGGCGGGCTTTCCCCGACCCGCCCCTTCCCGCAACTGGGGCGCTGCCCCAGACCCCGCTCCTCACGCCCGCAGGGCGTCCCGGGGGTGCGCCTAGCGTGCCGCCGTGCGCGTGTGGACGTACTCCGTGAGGCGGGTCAGCGCGTCGGGGTCGGTCGTCGGCAGGACACCATGGCCCAGGTTGAAGATGTGGCCCTCAAGACCCGCCGCCGCATCCAGCACCTCGTCCGTCTTCGCCATGACCGCGTCCGGCGTCGAGAAGAGAACCGCAGGGTCGAGGTTGCCCTGAAGCGCCTTGCCGGGACCGACCCGCCGCGCCGCCTCGTCCAGCGGAACCCGCCAGTCCACGCCGACGACATCCGCGCCGGCCTCGCCCATCAGCCCGAGCAGCTCGCCCGTACCGACACCGAAGTGGATGCGCGGTACGCCGTACGACGCCACCGCGTCGAAGACCTTCGCGGAAGCGGGCATCACGGAGCGCGTGTAATCGGCGGGCGCGATCGCGCCGACCCAGGAGTCGAAGAGCTGCACGGCGGACACGCCGGCCTCGATCTGCACCTTCAGGAAGGCTCCGGTGATCTCCGCGAGCCGGTCCAGGAGATCCGCCCACAGCTGCGGGTCGCCGTACATCAGCGCCTTGGTGTGCTCGTGATTGCGCGAAGGCCCGCCCTCCACGAGGTAACTCGCGAGAGTGAAAGGCGCGCCCGCGAATCCGATGAGCGGAGTGGACCCGAGCTCACCCGTGAGCATCCCGATCGCCTCGGTGACGTACGTGACGTCGTCCGGCGTCAGGTCCCGCAGCCGGGCCAGGTCGGCCCGCGTACGGATCGGCTCCGCGATGACCGGACCGACCCCGGGCTTGATGTCCAGGTCGATCCCGATCGCCTTCAGCGGCACCACGATGTCGCTGAAGAAGATCGCCGCGTCGACGCCGTGCCGGCGCACAGGCTGCAGCGTGATCTCGGTGACCAGCTCGGGCCGCATGCACGACTCCAGCATCGGAATGCCCTCGCGCACCTTCAGGTACTCCGGCAGCGATCGCCCCGCCTGCCGCATGAACCAGACCGGCGTGTGCGGCACCGGCTCGCGCCTGCACGCCTTGAGGAAGGCCGAGTCGTACGTCTGGCTCTGCGGGCTGCCCACGGGGCGGCGGTCATTGGCACTCACGCCCAAATCTTCGCACGCGGGCCGAAGCGGTTGTCGCGGGGCGGGTGTCCTTCCCTGCACGAGGCCCACGTTCCGCCTACTCTTCCCCGCATGGCTCCGGCGCAGGGACGACTTTCGGATGATGCTGACGACAGGAGCGGCGCGGAGAACAACTCCGCCCCGCCCGCCTTCCGCCAGGCGGTCGAGGCCCTGTGCTCGGCGCGCCTGCGCCCCGAGGTGGAGGTGGACCCGACCCGCCCGCCCCAGCGCCTCGCGCCGTACGCGTACGCGCTGGAGGCGGCGGTCGTACAGGGCGACGAGGATCTGGCGGACGGGCGGCTGGTGCTGCTGCACGACCCGGCCGGCCACGACGCCTGGCACGGCACGTTCCGGCTGGTGACGCTCGTACGGGCGGAACTGGAGCCGGAGATGGCGGCCGACCCGCTGCTCCCCGACGTGAGCTGGTCCTGGCTGACGGGCGCGCTGGAGGCACGCGGCCTGTCGTACGCCGAGGCGAGCGGCACCGTGACGCGGGCCGGCTCGCACTACTTCGGCGGTCTGGCCGAGCGCAGGCCCGCCACACAGATCGAGATCAGGGCGTCGTGGACGCCCCGCGAGGGGCGCGGCGGGGTGCCGGACACGGCGGCGCATCTGGCGGCCTGGTGCGACCTGCTGGCGCAGATCGCCGGGCTGCCTCCGGTGGCCGGCCACGGGCCGGGTTCCGTGGACGCCGGTGCAGGTGCAGGTGCAGGTGCAGGTGCCGGTGCCGGTGCCGGTGTGGTGTCGTTGCCGCAGCGGCGGGGCCCGCAGGCGCCTTAGCAGGCAACGCGGGGGCGCGCCGAGGAGGCGCGCCCTCTTTCGTGTGGCCGGTCCGGCAATTCTTCACATGATCGATCACGCGTCCGAATTGCCCGAATTGTTACTCACCAAATCGTGATCTTTCCCTAAAGGAGAGCGGCACTGCTGCCGAAGGAGTCAATGACCCTTCAGCACGGTTCCCCGGCTACTTCCCCGAGCCGGCGGATTCCGCCACTCCCCCAGGAGGCCTGGTGTCCGTTCTCCTCGAGCAGCCCGCAAGCCTGGTCGCCTACCGCCCAAACAAGCCGACGGCCATGGTCGTCGTGGCCGACCCACGCGTCCGCTCCACCGTCACCCGCCATCTGTGGGCCCTTGGAGTACGTGACGTCATCGAGGCGTCGTCCATCGCGGAGGCACGCCCCCGCGTCGGCAGCCCGCGCGACATCTGCGTTGCCGACGTCCACCTGCCCGACGGTTCCGGGCTGGCCCTGCTGTCCGAAACCCGCGCCGCGGGCTGGCCCAACGGGCTCGCCCTCTCCGCCGCCGACGACATCGGCGCCGTACGCAATGCCCTCGCGGGCGGCGTCAAGGGCTACGTCGTCACCGGTACGCGCAACAACATCGGGCACCCCACCCGCCCCGGCGCCGCCCCCATCGGCGCCGCGGCCGCACGAATGCACCGCCGCCCCCCGGGCGCCCCGAGCCACCCGGGCGGTTACCGAGAGCTCTCCGGCCGCGAGGTCGAGGTGCTCAGGCTGGTCGCGGAAGGCCAGTCGAACAAGGCGATCGGCGTCTCGATGGGCCTCTCCGCCCTGACGGTCAAGAGCCACCTCGCACGCATCGCACGCAAGCTCGGCACGGGCGACCGTGCCGGAATGGTCGCGGTAGCCCTGCGCACCGGAATCATCCACTGACCGGTTTACAACCCTCTTGCGCCCGTCGACGGAACGTTCCGCCGACGGGCGCCTCTCCTATGTCAGGCCCCGGGTTCACTGCCCTCGAAGCTCGGCTCCGGCTCGGGTCGGGCGCCGCCCCACGTCGGCGGGGCGAGGCAGGCGCCGACCTCCAGCAGCCCGTCGAGCAGGAACTCCGGTGGATGCTCGCGCCTGATCTGGTCGACGGTCTGCTGATCGCCCGAGATCCTCGCGTCGAGCAGGAGCAGGGCCGTGTGGATGTGGTCTTCCCGGCGGCTCGGACCAGTGGGATGCATGCGCTTCATGACGATCATCCTCGTTGGCGGATACAGCTCCATTGTGGAACCGGGCGCCGGGAACGGCACGTTCGGGGCACCCCTCGGCCGAGCCTGCCAAGGCCGGTTTCAGCAGGTCACCCGCAGTTTCGAGCACGAGTGCAGGTCAGGCGTTCGCTCGTACAGATACCCTTTATCCGCCCTGAGTGGGGTCCGCACGGCTCCGACCTGCGAAAAGGTCATCCCACCCTCCTCTCCGGGCACATCGGGGGCACATCTCCCAGGGCCGCCTCCACGGCCGCCCGGGTCGTGTCCTCGTCGTCCAGCCACATGTGGCAGTAGGTGTCGAGCGTGATGCTCGGCTTGGAGTGGCCCAGTCGCTTCTGCACGGTTTTCACCGACTCCCGGTGCTTGATCAGCAGACTGGCGTAGTAGTGGCGAAGGTCATGCAGGGTCGTCCCAGCAGGCACCCGCACGACGCTCCCGGCAGCCTCCAGGGCGGCGTTCGCCTCCCCAACGATGGCACACCATGTCCGCGCCCAGGGTGAGCGCTGGGTGGGGCGGCCAGCGGCGTTCGGGAAGAGCAACCGCACCTTGCGCTGCACTGGTCTGCGTGGGTCCGTACGGTCCCAGACCTCGACTTCCGCCGCCGGACAGTGAGCGAGGTATATCGCCACAGCCTCGACAGCCGCTTTGGCCAGGGGCACCGTGCGCGTCGCCTCGTGCGTTTTGGGCGGGCCAAGGTAGACACCTACCGCCTGCTTGCCGGTTACGCAGACGAGCTGCTGCTTAACCCGCACCTCACGGCGAAGAAAGTCGATGTGATCCACTTCCAGACCGAACAGCTCGCCCTGCCTGAGGCCAGAGGCCGCTGCCAGCAGAATCAGTGCCCGTTCCCTCAGGGTCGGCGCGGCGTCAATGAGCGCCCGCACCGCCGCGTCACTGGGCGGCACAACCTCGGTCCGACGGCGGGAGGGAAGTTTCACGCCGTCACACGGTGACGACCGGATGCCCCCGTCCAGCACTGCCGAACGCATGACGGTCACGATGATCGCGTAGGTGTTGCGCAAGCTCACCGGAGCAAGCACGGACGACCGGCCCTTGATCCAAGCCTGTATCTCGGACGGGCGGATCTGACCTATCGGGCGGTCCCCGATCGACGGATACACGTGGGTCTCCAGCCGTTGCCGAACACTGGCCGCCGTCGACGGGCGGTGCACGGCAGAGGTTCGCCAGCGCTCGGCAGCGGCGCGGAACGTCTCCTGGCCGGCTTTGCGATCAACGAACTCGCCCCGGTTCAGATCCGTCTCAACCGCAGCGGCACGGGCATCGGCGTCCGGCTTCCGGGCGAAGTTCTCCTTCTTCTGCTGCCCCTTCACATCGCGGTACCGGACCGACCACCGCATGCCCTTGCCATGGTCGGCACTGGGCACCAGCGTCCGGGTCTTGCTGTTGTGCTCGGCGCAGGGCGTCGCACCCCTCTTGGGCCGGGACAGATGCCACCGGTCAACCACCTGGGCCATCATCGTCACCTTCTTCCATCGGGTCCGGGTCGGAGTAGTCGGCGTTCTCATCCAGTGGAGCGGGTTGGCTGAATTTGACTCCAAGCTCGGCGCTAGTCATGCGCTGAACCTCCTCCTTAGTGAGGTACGGCCGGTTCTGAAGCTGGTACTGCAACCGCTCCGACGCCCATCGGGCGAAGTTCCAGTCCGTGGGCTCATGCAGGGGCCTGTCACCCGTTGCCCACCGCCAAGCGCGCTCCCACGGCACTGCGTACTCCTCGTTCTCTACGAGGCCCACAGGGGCACCGAGGTCGACGGGCGGCAACAACAGCGCCGCCGGGGAGACCCCAAGGACGCTGGCCAGCGCGACCAGGTCATCGGCGTCTACGCGCCGTTCACCGTTCTCAATGCGCGAGAGACCAAGAGATGGAATCGATCTGCCGATCTTGGAGAGTCGACGAGCCAGCTCCGCCAGCGTCAGGTTTTGCTCCTGCCTGAGGCGCTTCACGTTGTCTCGCACGTTCTCACCGATGGGACCCAGTGGGTTCTTTGCCATGCCCCCATGGTGGCTCGCTTTTGATAGCAACGCAACACATCTCGACGCCAGCCCCATCGCTCTTGACAGGTCCCATCCGGCCGTGCACTCTTGAACGGTGATGCTTCATTTTTGATAGGTGAGACGATCGGAACAGATTGATATGGCAACAGGGGGCATGGACGGCCTCGCCACGCCGGAGGACTTGGCCCGCTTTCTGGGTGTGCCACTGAGGACGGTGGGCCAGTGGCGCTACCTGGGGAAGGGACCTCGGTCGATCAAGGTCGGCCGTTACACGCGGTACCGGTGGGTCGACGTGGAGCGCTGGCTCGACAGGAACGCGCGCGGCGACGCCGCCGCATAAGAGCCGCGTAGAGATCCACCTAAGTGATCGCAGGGTGTTCAGCACGACGAACAAAGGCGATCTTGACCGGAAGCCCCCGGAACCCGCGACGGAGGCGCCACCCAGAGACGGAGACGACACCACCGCATGCACGACAACAACCAGCGCCCCCGCCGCCGACACGACGGTGAGGCCAAGTGCAGCCCTTCCTCCGTCGTCATTTCGCCGGTGGGGGCGGCTCGCGTGACCACTGAGCTGGACCACCTGGACGTTGCCTGTGCGTGCTGGGTGGTGACCAGCTTGTTCGGCACCGGCACGCTCCTTCCCTGCCCGCGCTGCTGGCGGCTCTTCCGGGCGGCCCGGGTCGACTACAAGACGGTCAGCACGCCCTTGTGGGGGTCTGTGCAGCCCCCCGGGCCGAGGGCGGCGACGTGACTCCGCCCGTGTGCGCGCAGCACCACCAGTACCTGCCGTGCCTCTTCAAGGGCTGCAATGCGGGCCGCGACGCGACGGCCCATCAGGCCGCTTACGCGGAGGCGGTCATCACCCTCACTGAGGCCCACGCGGTGTTCCGGAAGTGGTTCGGCGCGGACTACGACATGGACACCCTGAACGCCACCCTCGCGGCGGCGGCAGTCGAGCGGCTGGATGGCGACCCGCTCTGGCTCCTGGTGGTGTCCGGCCCCGGCAACGCCAAGACCGAGACGGTGCAGGCGCTGGCGGGGGCGGGGGCCACGGTCACGTCCACGATCGCATCGGACGCGGCGCTGCTGTCCGGTTCACCGAAGAAGGAGCGGAGCAAGGCGGCGACCGGAGGGCTGTTGCGCAAGATGGGGGCAGCCGGCGTTCTGGTCATCAAGGACGTCACCTCGATCCTTTCCGCGAACCGCGACGCCCGCGCAACGGTGCTGGCCGCGCTCCGCGAGGTGTACGACGGCCACTGGGAACGCAACCTGGGCACGGACGGTGGTCTGACGCTGCCCTGGAGGGGCCGCATAACGGTGGTCGGTGCCGTAACGACGGCCTGGGACGCGGCCCACGCCGTCGTAGCGACCATGGGCGACCGGTTCGTGCTCATCCGCAGTGACTCCACCAAGGGCCGCGTCGGGGCCGGACACCGTGCCATCAGCAACACCGGCGACGAAGTCGCGATGCGCGCCGAGCTGTCGGCCGCTGTCGGCGGCGTGCTGGCCGGGGTCGATCCCGACGCGGGTATCACGGTCGACGAAGCCGAGACGCAGCGGCTGCTGGCCGCTGCCGACGTGGTCACGCTCGCCCGCACCGGCGTGGAGTACGACTACCGGGGGGAAGTGATTGACGCGCACGCGCCGGAGATGCCGACGCGCTTCGCCAAGCAGCTCACGCAGGTAGTGCGCGGCGCGGTCGCGGTCGGCATGGACCGCGCCGACGCGCTGCGGCTGGCCATCCGGTGCGCGCGGGATTCGATGCCGCCTCTGCGGCTGGCGCTGCTCGAAGACGTGGCGGCAAACCCGAACAGCCACACCGGCGAGATCAGGAAGCGGGTGGACAAGCCCCGGGCAACGGTGGACCGCCAGTTGCAGGCGCTCCACATTCTGGGGCTGATGACCGTGGACGAGATGGCCTACGGCGACAAGACCCGTTGGATCTACACCATCACTGACGGTGTCGACATCACTGCCCTGCGCGTTGGGATTAGTTCACCAGATTTGTCAGTAGATGGTTCTTAGGGTTCCGAGAGGGGAGGACGACAAACCTATACAGAGGTACCGACGAAACTGGTAAACCCCGAAGATCGGAAATCGACGCCGAAGGGTTCAGGTCCGAAGATCGTTACCGATGAACTTCCACCACCCCTTTCGCCCCTGGTCGGGGTCCTTGCGAAACCGATCGGTCATTATGAACGGGGGAACGCAATTGGAAGACAATGGAACGGAAGCGGCCGAGGCGCTGGACGCCCCCATGGTCGACCATCGACGAAATGTCCGCCGCCGCCTTACTACGTGCTTGACCTGGAGCTGTCGATCACTGGGCGGCACGATCCTAGCTGCACCATGACCGCGCGGCCGAAAGCGAAGATCACGACGAAGAGGACCTGACCGATGAACGCAGACGTAACCGAATTGATCCAGAAGCTGAGCCATCGCATCGACGCCCGTGCAAAGGAACTGGGCACGCTCGCGGACCGGGGCGACTTCACGGGGGAGTCCGCCAATGCCCGGCTCGACGAACTGATGCAGATCCAGGAATGGCTTAGGGACGAAATGATGGAGGAGCACCGCAGGGCCGAGGAGGAGGTCCGTAAGGCACTGGGAGAATGACCAGGACTAAAAATTTTCCCCGCCCGAAGGAATGGTTATCGGGCCCTCTTTCGGGTACAATTCGAATATCTCCGTATCGGAGGGAGCCGCCGCGAACGCTCATGGTGCGGACAGCGGTGGCTTTCCTTCGGGGGAGCGAACCGGCTCAACGGGTCTGGTCGGCTTTCCGGCCCATTGGCGCCGCGCAGCCGTAGCTGTGGAAAACCGGTGGATTAGGTCGTGGTCCGTCCCCGGAGCAAAGCCTCACATTTGCTTGCTCCAAGACAGGACACACCATGAACTCGTATTTCCCTGCGCTGGAAGCCAAGAAGGCTGAGCTCAAGCGCATCATCGACGAAGCCGGCCAGGGCATCGGTTTCGACCTGGGCCGTGTCAAGTGCATCAGCGGCACCCACGCCGAAATCCTCGGCCACATCAAGAAGCTCAACCACGAGATCGACGCGCTGACGGCGACGCATGACGCCGTAAACGCTGGCCGGTACGCCGCTGAATCGGGCGACGGGGCCCGCATCGACGCCGCGTCGTACGCCGCCTACGGTGCACCGCGTGGCGGCCTCCAGGGCGCGCTCACCCTGGCCAAGGGCCAGTCCGTCAGCCGCTGGATGAAGAGCAACGGGCACAGCGACCCGGACACCGAGAACCTCAGCTTCGACCGGTACCTGAAGGGGCTCGTGACCGGCAACTGGAAGGGAGCCGACGCCGAGCGGAAGGCGATGAACGAGGGCACCCTGACGGCGGGCGGACACGTGGTGCCGACGCCGCTCGCAGGGTCGATCATCGACATGGCCCGCAACCAGATGCGGGTGGCGCAGGCGGGGGCGACTTTCGTCCCGATGACGTCATCGACGTTGAAGGTGCCCCGGCTGACCGGCGAGGGAACGCCCGCGTGGCGGAACGAGAACGCCGCGATCACCGACACCGACCTTGCGTTCGACGCCGTCACCTTCCAGGCGCACTCCATGGCGCGGATGGTCAAGCTCTCCAGGGAGCTGTTCGAGGACTCCGACCCCTCCGCCGAGGGCATCATCGCCCACAGCTTCGCGCAGCAGATCGCCCTGGAACTGGACCGCGTCGCTCTGCGCGGCTCTGGCACCGCACCCGAGCCCAGGGGCGTGCTCAACGCGTCGGGTATCACCATCACGACACACGGCGCGAACGGCGCTGCGATCACCAACTACGACTGGTGGCTCGACGCGGTGGGCACGATTCGCAACAACAACTTCGAGCCGAACGCGCAGATTCAGGCACCGCGTTCGGAGACGTCGCTGTCGAAGCTGAAGGACGCTCAGAACGCGTACCTGGCTCCTCCGGCAGCGTTGGCCAATATCCTGAGGCTGAACACGAAGCAGGTGCCGACCAATCTCACGGTCGGTACGAGCACGGACTGCTCCGAGATCTACACCGCCGACTGGCGGATGCTCGGCATCGGTATCCGTACCGGCTTTGAGTTGGAGTTTCTGCGTGAGCGGTACGCCGACAACCTCCAAGTAGCGTTCCTGGCCCACCTGCGGGCAGACGTGCAGCTCTTCCAGCCGACTGCGTTCGTGGTCGACACGGGGGTGCGTGCGTGATGGGCGGCTTCGAGGTGCTCGTCGACGTCGCCCAGCACAACGCAGAGGCCGCCGAGAAGGCGTGGCACGAGGTCGTGGAGGGGGAGCGTCGGGAAGGCATTCCGGTCGAACTGTGGCGGGCGTTGCCGGACAGCGACGCTGACGGCAACTGAAGCTGCCGCCACCCTTGGGTATCACGGCCCCTCCCAAGGGTGGCGGCTCCACCCCCGCTGGCCGCTGGGGGTGAGCGGGGGTGCACCACCCATATGCGTATAACCCTATGTCATATAGTGCTATGCACCTATGCATATGCGCCTATAACCATACACTCATAGCTCATGGTGATATAGCCATATAGTCCATAGCTCCTAACCCCATAAGCCCATGCCTATATGCCTATGCGTGCATGCACCCATGCACGCATAGCGCATGGCCCATATGCCTATGCACATATGGCTTATACCCATACCCATAGCCCACACCCCCGCTCCGCCTACCCCCTATGGCCCATGGCCCATGCCCTGCGCCCTGCGCCCTGCGCATGGTATTGACTCAGCATGTGCAATGCATGATGCAATGCCAATGCATCAATGAACAACTAAAAAATGAATTTCATGATTTTCGATTCTGAATTCTGCTTTGACAAATCACCATGCAATGAACTGCATGATTACGCACCCTGTACCCCTGCCCTATACGGACCACCTAGCGCCATAGCACACCCACCCCGCCCCTCGGAGCCCGTCGCACTCTCCACCCC